>NZ_JAVIYV010000001.1:1607500-1845000 GCF_031453055.1 Sphingomonas sp. SORGH_AS_0789 | reverse complement strand
TTCAACCCCGTTCCCAGGGCCCCAAGTGCGCCGATCTGTCGTGACTGCATCGGTCGACCAGGTCGGCCACCGCTGCGGTGAAACCCCTCTAGGCGGGGTTGCCCCGAACCGTCAACAACAGATTTTCACTTTTCTGAAAAATTCCGAAAAAATACCGAAAAACAATGCTTTGCCGGTAACCGCCTGCCCCATACCAGCCGGAACTTTATCCCGTCCCATACGTCACAACGCCGAATCACCAACCAGAATCACTCGCGATTCATCCCACTCGGACAGTCCGTCCCTGCTCCCCACGCGTCGCGAGCAAGCGTTCCAGGGTGACTGGCGTGAAGTCGTGCACGTCGACGCCGACATCATATTGGCGCAGCAGCGGCTTCAACCGCCCATGGCTGTGGCCGTGGAGATTGAGCGCCCGCTGGTGCTGGCCGTTCCAGCTGCGAAAGGGATAGTGGCAGAGGACGAGCCGATGGCCGTCGACCTCCATCTCGGCATAATCCCCCACGCTGGCCCAGCCCCGGGCCGTGAGGGTGGCGTCGGGATCGTTATTGCCGCGCAGCAGGTGCTTGGTGCCGTGAAGCCGGGCAAGAAGCCCCGGCACGTCGGCGGGCCGCCTGGCGACGTCGCCCAGATGCCAGACGCTATCCTCCGGCCCGACGACCGCATTCCAGCAATCGATCAGGAGTGCATCCATCTCCGCGACGCTGGCAAAGGGGCGCTTCCAGATGTTGATTGTGCGGTGATCGCCGAAATGCGTATCGGCAGTGAAGAAGATCGTCATGTCCAGTAGAGTATCCGGGCCGAAGGAAGCGCCGATGCGATCTCCGCTTCGAAAAAGGTCCGCAGCGCCCGCATCGTCGCGCTATCATAGACCTGTTTCTCCGTCCCGAACTTCGTCCGCTTGGTCACGCGGTTGGCGGCCCCCATGTCGAGCGACGATCCCGGATACCAGCTGTCCAGCACCGCCTTGGCCCCGGCAGTGAAGCGGTGGGTGATCAACTCGGCGGTCAGGTCGAGATCGGCCACATCCCGGAGCGCCTCCCCGGCATCGGCCAGCAGCTCGGCATAGGCCCGTTGCCAGCCCGCCGCCGCGATGATCGGCGCGATGGTCAACCCGACCGGATAGCCCGCCATCGCCATCCGCCGCAGCGCCGCCAGCCGGTCGGCCACCGGCGAGGTGCCGCCCTCGAACCGGGCGAACATCCGGGGATTGATCGAGGCGCGCATCCGGGTGCGTCGCCGGTGATCGATGTCCAACAGCGGCCCCACATCGGCGAACTTGCTGGTAAAGCGCAATTGCACCGGCGCGTCCCAGCGCCCGAACCAGCCGATCGCCGTCGACAGCGAGCCGGTGATCGGCTCCAGCGCCAGGGGGTCGGTATAGCAGGACGCCTCGAACGTCGTCCCCTCGTCCATCCGGTCGCGGTTGCGCGAGGTGATCTGCCCCTGCCCCAGATAGGGCGGAAGGCCGTCGAGGATCTCGTCCAGATTGGCATAGACGCGGGTGATCGGCGGGCCCTTCAGCGACCCGGCGAGATAGCAATAGCTGCAATGTGCCGGGCATCCTTCGGCCAGATCGATCCGCCAGTCCGCGCTGGGGGCGATCGGCTGGAGCCGGCGCTTGGACGGCGGGGCGACGACGACGGCCAGCGTCGTCTTGGCGGCGGCATAGGCGCGGCGCGGATCGTCGGGCAGGTCGAGCGACAGGCGATCGCCCGACAGGGCCTCGACCGCCACCCCCAGCGCGGCGGCGCGCTCGGCGATGGCGCGGCCATGGGGGAAGGTCATTGCGGAGCGGGTGACCAGCAACCGGCGCGGTCGCCATGGTGCCGGTCGGGCTGTCTGGAAGTCTGCGGCAGGGGCCATCCCCCGCTCAACGATCCGGGCCTTCCGATGGTCCACCGGAATTTTCGTGCCGGATGAGCCATTTGCGCAGCCACCCGGTGGGCCGGGCGTTACCCCTGCTCACCATCGAAAGCCGCATGTGCCCCATTATCTGATTGCCCAGAGCGAATTGCCCGACGAACGCCAGGCACGGCGGCAGCGGGCCGGCAAGAGTTCGGGCGAAACCTATGCCGCGACCCTGAAGCAGATGCAGCCGGGGGTCGAGACCAGCATCGTCTCGCCCGCCGATGACGACGGGGCGATGCCCTCGGTCGAGCGGCTGGCGGCGTTCGATGCCATATTCCTGACCGGGTCGCCGATGCACGTCTATGACGACGGGCCCGAGGTGCGCCGCCAGCTCGACTTCATGACGCGGGTCTTTGCCGCGGGCGTGCCCTCCTTCGGGTCGTGTGCGGGGTTGCAGATCGCCGTCGCCGCCGCGGGCGGGCGGGTGCGCAAGATGCCCGAGCGGATGGAGGCGGGGATCGCCCGCCGGATCAGCGCCACCCAGGCCGGGCGGGCGCATCCGCTGCTCGCGGGCCGCCCGGCCAGCTGGGACGCCCCGGCGGTCCATGGCGACGAGGTGCTGGAACTGCCGCCCGGCGCCACGCTGCTGGCGAGCAATGCGGTGACCCAGGTCCAGGCCGCCGAGATACGCTTCGACCGGGGCGTCTTCTGGGGCGTGCAATATCATCCCGAACTCGCCCTGCGCGAGATCGCCATCGCGATCGCGGCGCAGGCGGCCGACTTGGTCGCGGTGGGGCTGGCCGAGCAGGAAGACCAGGTCCGGGCCCGCGCCGCCGAGATCGATGCGTTGCACGACGCACCCGACAGCCGCGCCCTGCGCTGGCGGCTGGGGGTCGACGGGGAATTTGCCGAGGAAGGGCTGCGCCGCCGGGAAATCGCCAATTTCCTCGACAATCTGCCCGGCTTGCGGGGTTAGCCCCCGCTGTTGCCTATGGCTTTGCCGCGACGATCCGGGGCAGCGTCCTGATCGGCTCGACCGTGATCGCCCGGAACCAGGTTTCGGCGCCCTCGGACTGAAGCTGGATGTGGCCATGGGTCAGCGGCTGGCGGGAGCCGTCCGGGGCGATCGTCGCCAGGTCGCGCACCTCGGCGACCGGCACGCCGTTGACCACATGCACCGCATGATCGCCCACGACATAGAGGTCGAGCGTGTTCCAGGCACCGATCGGGCGCTCGGCATCAGTCGCCGCCTCGACATTCCAGGTCGGCGTCCCGTTGACGATATCGACCTGCCGCCCGCCCAGGCGATAGCGCAGATGCGGTGCGATCAGCCTGGGGTCGAAGGCGACATCGGTATGCCCGCGCACCTTGCCCCCGACCGCGACGATCATCCCGGTCGATCCGGTCATGATCTCGAATTCGGCCGAGGGTCGCCAGGTGCCGAACACCTCGCCGGGCACGCCATGGCTGTGATAGAGAAGGCCGTTGTTGCGCGGCTGATCCGCGCGCGGGGCCCAGGTCCTGGCGCCCCATTTGAACTGCAACCGCAGATGATAGTCGCGCAGATCGGCGCGGTGGACCAGGCTGCCCCAGGTCTGCCCCTTCACCCAGATGGCCGGTGCGCCGTCCACCTGCCGGACCGAGAAGTCGTCGCCGGTATCGCGGCCGGTGCCGATCGGGCGCACACCAGGGTCGGCGCGATAGGTGATCGCCGGATCGGCATAGCCCAGCCAGGGGGCCCAGCCCGTCAGGCTGCGTCCGTCGAACAGCGCGACCCGTCTGCCCGTCGCCTTGGGCAGATCGACCAGCCGCAGCCTTTGCGGCGCGGTCACCGGCTCGCCCGCGATGGCGCGCGCCTGTTCCCTGGAATCCTGCGCCAGCGCCGGTGTGGCCATGACGGCCAGCGCCATCCATGCTCGATCGAACCGCATCATCGCTCCCCTCTCCCACCCATTCGGTGATTGTCGAGCGATCATAGCGCGTTATCGCTAACAGGCGAGCCCGATTTCGCGGCGGCGGATCACACTCCCAGCGACGCGGTCGGCCCGATCAGGGACCGACATCGGCCGCGCCGCTCTGGACCCGCAGGGCCTTGCCCGCCTTGAAGCCCAGCGCGGCACCGACCCGGTCGTCCCAGCCATAGGGATCGTTGCGCACGATCGGTTCGCCGTCATCGTCGAACAAGACCGTCTGATAGAGCAGCCGGACGGGAATCTGGTGCGGCAGCTTGACGAAGGTCTCCTTGCCGGTCTCGCGCGCCTTGTGCCATTCGTCGAGCACGCCCTCGTCCTTGGCCAGCATCTCGGCAAAGCCCAGCGCGTCCTCGACGCGGACGCAGCCATGGCTGCGCTGTCGCTGGACCATGCCGAACAGCGCCTTGGCGGGGGTGTCGTGCAGATAGATGGCATGGTCGTTCTGCATGTCGAACTTGACCAGCCCCAGCGAGTTCTTGGGTCCGGGCTGCTGGACGATCCAGCCGTCCTTCCACACCATGTTGTTCGCGCGGAGATAGCCGGGGCCCTTCTTCGCCAGCTCCTTCTTTTGGATCGAGCGGGGCACCGTCCAGGTCGGGTTGGCGACCAGCCGGAAGATCGGCGATCCCAGCTGCGGCGTCTCGGTATCCGGCTCGCCGACCACCACCTTGCGGGCATCGACGATCTTGCCGTCGCGCCAATAGGTCAGGCGCGCGGCGGCGATGTTGACGTCGATCCGGGTCGCGGGCGGGCGGCGCTCCAGCCAGCGGAGCCGCTCCATCGCGACCGCCACCGCGCGCGCGCGGTCCGCATCGGACATGTTGAGGATGGCGAGCGCCTCGCTGCCGATGATGCCGTCGGGCTTCATCCCGTAATCGGCCTGCATCCGGCGTACCGCATCGACCATGGCGGGCGCATAGCTGTCGCCCCGCGCGGCGTCGGGCGTCAGATAGTCGAGCACGACCAGCTCGCGCGCGATCGCCGGAAGGCGGGGATCGGTCGCACCGGGCTTGATCGCCTCGCCATTGCCCTCGATCCGGGTGTCGGGATTTTGCGGCTGGCGGACCAGCTTCCCATAGGCGTCGGACAGACGCTTGTAATTGGCGTCCTGCGGCGCAAGGCCGTCGAGCCACTGGGTCAGGTTACCGGCACGCAGCGCGGCGGCCAGCCCGGCTTTCAGATCGGGCGAGGGCCGGGGCACGGTATAGACCTCGTACAGCTTGGTCGGATCGGTCGCGCCGCGCGCCAGCGCCGCGGCATAGCGCAGCGCCTGTTCGTTGAGCGCGGCGTCGTCGCTGGCCGTCGCATCGAACGCCATGTGGTCGAGCCCATGCGCCACGCGTCCCTCGATCGCCTGACGAAGCTGCGACCGGGTCCGGTCGCTCCAGGTCGCGGGGCCCGCCGGCTGGTCCGCCTGCGCGGAGGCATTCTGATCCGAAGCGACCTGGCCACCGCATGCCGACAGTATCAGGCCCAATGCCAGTGACGTCCCCATCCGTTTATGCACGTGCAACTCCCTCATTCCGCTCCTGAAACGCACGGGGAGCGAAGCGGCTCCCGAGCCTGCGGATCGGGCGAATGGTGGCGTTGGTGCGACAAGGGGCAGGCGGCCGGGCGACGGTGTTAAGCCCTGTGCGGTAGAAGCGGCCATCCCTCTTCGACGGAATCGAACCTTGCCCAACTCCTTGTTTTCACGCCGAGACCTGATGAGCGGCGGCACCGCCGCGCTGGTGATGGCGGCCCTGTCGGAACGCGTGTCGGCGCGCACGCCGGAGCGTCGGCTGGCGCTGGTCAACGCCAATACCCGCGAACGCTGCGACGTGTGTTTCTTCGCCAATGGCCGCTACCGCGCCGACGGGCTGGCCGAGCTGAACCATGCCATGCGCGACTGGCGGACCGGCGCGACGCGGACGATGGATCCCCGGCTGCTCGACCTGCTGGTCCATCTGCGCGACCGGCTCGACATCGCGCCGAACAAGCCGTTGCGGCTGGTGTCGGGCTATCGCAGCCCCAAGACCAACGGCGCGATGCATGCCCGTTCGCACGGCGTCGCCAGCAAGAGCCAGCATATGCTGGGCAAGGCGACCGACATCGCCATTCCGGGCGTGCCGCTCAACCGGCTGCGCGACGCGGCGCTGTCGCTGCGTGGCGGCGGGGTCGGCTATTATCCGCATGACGGCTTCGTCCATGTCGACACCGGCCCCTTGCGCCACTGGAGCTGACCGGGGCGACCGCCGGTTCGGGCCCATGACGCGATCCTCGCGCAAGCCAGTGCGGGGCCGCCGCCGATTAACATTTTCGTCATGCCGGATCGACACCGCCAAACCCCGGTTAAGTCGACAGGGTCGGCCTGCCGTCGTCCCGTAACGGGAGAGTGGTCGATGGAATGGATCGCATTTCTGGTCGGCTTTACGATCATGTCGCTTGGCTCGCTCGCCATCTATGCCAAGGGCAGCAAAACGCCCCCCGCCCTGCACCACACCATGTTGCACGCGACGGTGCCCTTCATCGCCGCCACCGCCTATCTCGCCATGACGTTCGGGATCGGTACGCTGGTCCATATCGACGGATCGGTGGTCTATCTGGCGCGCTATGCCGACTGGTCGGTGACGACGCCGATCCTGCTGGCGGGGCTGGTGCTGCTGGCCTTTCATGATCGCGGGCGGACGGGGGAAGTCGGCGGCTATCTGACCGCGATCATCGTCCTCGACGTGCTGATGATCGCGACCGGGCTGATCTCGTCGCTGGCGATGGTGCCGGTGCTGAAATGGGTCTGGTATCTCTGGTCCTGCGCCGCCTTTGCGGGTGTCCTCTATCTGCTCTGGGGGCCGCTGCGCACCATGGCGGTCGAACGCGGCGCGGCGATGGGAGCCGCCTATCGCAAGAATGTCGCGTTCCTGACGGTGATCTGGTTCCTCTATCCGATCGTCTTCCTGATCGGGCCGGAGGGGTTGAAGATCATTTCCGACCCGACCTCGGTCTGGGCGATCCTGATCATGGATGTCGTCGCGAAGGTCGTCTACGCCTTCTACGCGGCGCGCAATCTGGACGACGCGCTGCGGTCCGCGACCGACCACCGCGACGCGCGCACGTGACGCGCCCTGCCCTGGCGCTTGGCCGGGGTGTGCTGGCGGGGGCGGCCCTGGCCGCCTCCTTCGGTTCGCTGGGCGTGCAGCTCGGCTTTGCGATCCTGGCGATCGGCGTCGTCGGCATGGCGCATGGAGCGAGCGACCTGGCGGTCGTGCCTCCCCCAAAGCGACGATCCTTCCTCGCGCTCTACGGCGGCGTGTCGCTGATCTGCCTGGCCTGGTGGAGCGCCTTTCCCGCCATCGCGCTGCCGCTGTTCCTGATCGCCTCCGCGCTACATTTCGCGGCGGAAGAGGACGCCGCCATTTCGCGGCTCCAGCGCGGGGCGCTCGGGATCGGGCTGATCGCGATACCGGCGGTGCTCCATCCCCAGGGCTATGAAGCGCTGCTGACGCTGGCGGGCGGCATGCCGATCCCCTCCCCCGTCCTGGCCGCCCTGATCGCCGCAGGGGGCGTCGCCGGCGCGTTGCTGTTCCTCCGCGCGGGTCGGCGACGCGATCCGTTGCTGGCGATCACCACCGCCGCGCTGTTTCTCCTACCGCCGCTGGTCGGGTTTTCGGTCGGCTTCCTCCTTCTCCACGCGCTGCCGCAGACCGACGAGCGACGACGGCGGATGGGCTGTGCGAGCCACCGCGCCTATCTGCGCCGGACGGGCCCGATCCTGATCGCGGCGGTGCTGCTCGCCGGGTTGGTCGTGACGCTGTTCCTGCATGTCGAGGCGAGCGGCATTCGCGGCCTGTTCGCCGCGATCGCGGCGCTGGCCATGCCGCATCTGCTGGTCGCCCCCGCCTTCGGCCGCGATCGGACGCATGGCCGCCCGCTTCGGCCCCGGAACAGGCAGGGATCGTATCGAGTTCCCCTGCCGAGGATTCCCCCGACCATGATCCCGCCCCGGCGGGAAGGAGCAACCCCATGAAGACCAATGGCAATACGATCCTGATGACCGGCGGCGGCAGCGGCATCGGCGAAGCGCTGGCGCACCGGTTCCACGATCGCGGCGATACCGTCATCATCGCCGGGCGGCGGCAGGATGCGCTGGACCGCGCGGCGGCGGGGCGGGAGCGTATCCATACCGCCGTGCTCGACGTCGAGGACGATGCCGCCGTCCAGACCTTTGCGCGGCAGATCGTCGCCGACTTCCCCGCGCTGAACATCCTGTTCAACAATGCCGGGATCATGCGGTTCGAGGACCTGACCGGCCGACGCGATCTGCCCGATGCCGAGGCGACGGTGACGACCAATCTGCTCGGCCCGATCCGGCTGACCAACGCGTTGATCGACCATCTGGTCGCCCAGCCCGATGCGGCGATCGTCAACGTCACCTCGGGCCTGGCCTTCGTGCCGCTGGTGGCCACGCCGACCTATTCGGCGACCAAGGCGGCGATCCATTCCTACACCGTCTCGCTGCGCACCCAGCTGGCGGGCAAGGTCGAGGTCATCGAGCTGGCCCCACCGGGCGTCCAGACCGACCTGACGCCGGGCCAGGCCAGGCGTCCGGGCTATATGCCGTTGGAAGCCTTTGCCGATGCCGTCGCCGCGCAGTTCGCCCAAGCCCCGACCCCGTCCGAGATCCTGGTCGACGAGGTGCAGTTCCTGCGTCAGGCGGAACGCGAAGGTCGGTTCGACGAAACGCTCAAGACGCTGACCGAACGCGCCGCCGCCCAGCGCAAGGCGGGCGATGCCTGACCCGTGCCGCCGCGCTTCCCGTGCGCCGGGCGCAGGGCTATAAATGCCTTCTTCGTAAGGACCTGCCGATGCGTCTGATTGCGATCGAGGAACATATCCTGCCGCAGGAGGTGCGCGACGCGTGGCAGGCGGCCCCGCCGCCGCACGACCCCGTCTCAGCCTTTGCCGATGGCGGCGAGAATGGGCGGCGGCTGGCCGATCTGGGCGAAGCCCGGATCGCGCTGATGGACGAGCAGGGCGTCGACGTGCAGGTCCTGTCGCTCACCACGCCGGGGCTCCACAATCTGGCGCCCGGCGTTGCGGTCGACATGGCGCGGCGGGTCAACGACCGGATCGCCGAGGCGTGCACGCGGCATCCCGACCGCTTCCAGGGGCTGGCCGCGCTACCGACGCCCGACGCGGAGGCCGCGCCGCGCGAGCTGGAGCGCGCGGTGCGCGAGCTGGGGCTGAAGGGCGCGCTGTTGTGCGGGCGGACGCGCGAGCGCCATCTGGATCATCCCGACTTCCGCCCGCTGCTGGCCCGCGCGGCGGCGCTCGGCGTGCCGCTGTTCATCCATCCGCAGACGCCGCTGGCCGAGGTGCGCCGGGCCAATTATTCGGGGATCGGCGAGACGGCGGACCTCGCGCTCGCCGCCTTCGGGCTGGGCTGGCATTACGAGGCCGGGCTGCAATGGATCAGGCTGGCGGCGGCCGGCGTCTTCGATGCGCTGCCCGACCTCCAGATCATCCTGGGCCATTGGGGCGAGGTGGTGCTGTTCTATCTGGAGCGGACCGCCGCCGTCTTCGAACGCGCGCTGACCCTGCAACGCCCGTTGGCGGACTATGCCCGGCGCAATCTCTACGTCACCGGCAGCGGCATGTGGAGCGAGGCCTATCTGCAACGCTGCCTCGAGATCGTCGGGCCGGAGCGGCTGCTCTTCTCGACCGACTTCCCCTATCAATACCGGCCCGGCGGAGCCCCGCGCCGGTTCCTCGATACCGTCCCGCTCGACGAGGCGGCACGGCGGGGACTGGCGCATGGCAATTGGGAAAGGCTGACGGGCGCGGTCGGATAGAGCGGCCCGCCCGGCGGCGGCAGGCGATCCTGCCGCCGCCTCGCTTCCTCAACTCGCCTTGGGCAGCGCATAGGCCAGCGTATAGTCGCCATAGCGCGTCCCCAGCGCGCCATGGCCACCGGCGGTGATGACGACGTACTGGCGGCCGTCGCGCCCGCGATAGGTCATCGGCGTCGCCTGCGCCCCGGCGGGCAGCCGCGCCCGCCACACCACCTTGCCGGTGTTCAGGTCATAGGCGCGCAGATACTGGTCGGTCGTCGCGCCGATGAACGCCAGCCCGCCCGCGGTGATGATCGAGCCGCCCAGATTGGGCACCCCGGTCTTCAACGGCACGCCCAGATGCGATCCGAACAGCCCGGTATCCTGTGCGGTGCCCAGCACCTTCTTCCACAGGATGCGCCGGGTGCCGAGATCGACCGCAGTCAGATGACCCCAGGGCGGCGCGACGCAGGGCGCGCCGAAGATTCCCACCCACGCCTTCACCACCGCGACATAGGGGGTGTTGTACTGGGTCTGGAGCTGCGCCTGCTTGGCGTTCTCGCCGCCCTGTTTCTGCTTCATCAGCGATGCGACGCGCGGGTCGTCGCGGCGCATCAGCCACAGCTTGAACGGCATCTCCATCGTGTTGACCGTCATGATGCCCCGCACCGGATCGACGGCGGCCCCGCCCCAGTCGGTGACGCCGTCAAAGGCGGGATGGCCGATGATCGGCCGCAGGCCCATCGGCTGATAGATGCCCGTGCCCTGCGCGCGGCGGATGTCGATGCGGCAGAAGAGCTGGTCGATCGGCGTCGCGCCCCAGGTCGCGACCTCGGTCGGCGCGGGCGGGGTGAAGCTGGGCATCCCGGTCGAGAAGGGCTGGGTCGGCGACACGCGCACGCCTGGCGTCGCGCCGTCGGTGCGCACCGGCTTTTCGGTGATCGCCGCGATCGGGGCGCCGGTCAGCCGGTTGAGGAAATAGACCTGCCCCATCTTGGTCGTCTGGATCAGCGCCGGGATCACCCGGCCGTCGGGCGCGCGATAGTCGAACAGCGAGGGACCGATCGGCAGGTCCATGTCCCACATGTCGCGGTGGACCAGCTGCCGCGTCCAGCGCAGCTTGCCGGTGGCGATGTCGAGCGCGACGATCGACGAGCCGAATCGGTCGTCGAACGGACGGCGATAGCCGATCCAGTAATCGGGCGAAGCATTGCCCGTCCCCAGATAGACGATGCCGTTCGCCGCATCGGCGGTGATCGCCCCCCACACATTGGGGGTGCCGCGCGTATAGGTCTGGCCTTCGGGCAGCGGCGCGATCGCATCCTGCGACCGGCCCACGTCCCAGGCCCAGACCGGCGCGCCCGATACCGGATCATAGGCGCGCACCACGCCCGAGGGGATGTCGCGATTGACGTTGTCGATGATCCGCTCGCCGATGATCAGCCGGCCATTGACCACGACCGGCGGCGTCGTGCCGATCTGGTCGGACGGTCGCGACGTGCCCATATTGGTGCGCAGGTCGATCGCGCCGTTGTTGGCAAAGCCGGTGCAGGGCCGCCCCGTATCCGCATCGAGCGCGACGAGCCGCGCGTTGAAGGTCGGCGCGAAGATGCGATGCGGGCACGGCGTCCCCGCAGGCGCCTCGAAATAGGTGACGCCGCGGCACACCAGATAGTTGTTGCCCTGGATCGGCGCGTCCTCGTGCCAGCTCCATTTCGTCTTGCCGGTCGTCGCGTCGATCGCCTGGACGAAGGAATGCGGCGTACAGGTATAGAGCGTGTCGCCGATATGGATCGGCGTCGCTTCCGAATGATATTCGCGCTTGTGCGTCTGGCTCTCCGCCGCCATCGGCAGGTCGCCGGTCCGCTGGGTCCAGGCGAGTTCGAGCCGCCCGACATTCTGCGGCGTGATGTCCGCCAGCGCCGAGTAACGCCGCCCCGACAGGGTGCCGCCATAATCGCGCCAGTCGCCATCCGCTTCCCCGGTCGGCGCGGCGGGCAGCGCGACGCCGGTCGGGGCCTGCTGCGCCTCGACGCCCTGCCCTCGCAGCCCCCAGGCGCCGATCCCCAGCGCGACCAGCCCCGCCGCCAGCGCGGGCACCGCCCGCGCGCGCGACCGCCAGGATCGGCCATGCAGCCCCGTCAGCAACACGAGGCCGAGCAGCACGGTCGGCGCGACCAGCCGCGGGACGAGCTGGAGCCCGTCCAGCCCCACCTCCCAGAGCGACCAGATCAGCGTCCCGACCCAGATGGCGACGAACAGCCAGCGCCCCAGCGGGCTCCCCCGTCCGAGCAGCGCCCCGCTCGCGACCATCGCGACACCGACGACCAGATAATAGGGCGATCCGCCCAGCGATGCGAGCACGCCCCCGGCCACCGCAAAGAAGCCGCCCAGGATCGCCACGCACCATGCGAGGACCAGCCGGTATATCCGCGCCATCGTCTTGCCCCTTGTTTCTGTAAGCGCCTCAACGCGCCAAGGGTCTTGAAGTCCCAAGATAAATTGATTTTCATCAAAGGCGCGGCGGCGTCGATGCGATACGCGTCACGAAATGTCCGATGGCCGACCGATCATGGTACCGATCCCAATCTGCCGCATTGGGGCCTTTTCGGAGAGCCAGCATGATCGACCCCAGCACAAGCCGGATCGGCATCCGCCGCACAGGCGAGATGGCGGCGGTCTTCATGATCGGCGACGGAATGCTGGGCCTGTTGCAGCCGACACGGCATGTCGCGCTGTGGCGGTCGCGGGTCTGCGCGGTGGACGGGATGGTCCGCCCCTTCGCCGGGCACCCGATGCGGCGACGCGCCTATGGCCTGCTCCAGATCGCGGCGGGTCTGGCCCTGGCCGCCCGGCTGAAGCGATAGGGACCACGGCGTTCCGGCGAACCGGGCGCCCCGTCGCCCGCATCCGCAGATACAGGGGAGGAGCAAGCCCTATCGACACCCGGAAAAGATGCGTTAGTCACCGGTCAGGAGATTGATATGAAACGCATAATCCTCCGGATGAAGCGATTGCGGCAGGCCGATCACCAAATCTCGTCGCAGGTTCGCGCCGTGTTGGTGGACTCGCTCTATGCGTCTCCCCGCTCCTTGGTCATCGGGGCGCTGACCAGCAGCGCGATCGCGGCGGTGGTCGCCTGGTATAGCGACGATCATTGGCTGATCGCCTGTGCGATCGGCATCGGCCTGGTCGGGCTGGGCCGGATCATCGACACGCTGTCGATGCGCGGATCGATCACGGTGCGCGAGCAGGAACGCGGCTATCGCCTGGGGGCCCTGAGCTATTCCGCGCTGCTGGGTCTGTTCGGGCTGCTGACGCTGACCCGGACCGAGGACGGCGTCCTCCATCTCCTGTCCGTCACGACCGCGATCGGCTATGCGGCGGGGATTGCGGGGCGCAATGCCGGGCGGCCGCTGATCGCGCTATCACAACTCTGCTGCGCCTCGCTGCCGCTGGCGCTGGGGCTGCTGATCCCGCTGCATCCGCTCAAGGCGCTGATGGCGGCGGTCATCCTGCTCTTCGTCATCGCGATGCTGGACATCACCCAGCAGACCTATGCCGTGATCCTGCGCGCCACCGTCGCCTCCGAGGAAAAGGCCGCGCTGGCCGAACATCATGCGCGCATGGCGCGGCGCGACGATCTGACCGGCGTGGCCAACCGCACCGCCTTTCGCGAGCATTTCGAGGAGCGGCTCGGCGGGCTGTCCGCATCGGGCGGCAAGCTGGCGCTGCTCTGGCTCGACCTCGACCGGTTCAAGGAGGTGAATGATTCCTTCGGCCATCTGGCGGGCAACGAGTTGCTGGTCGCGGTCGCGCGGCGGCTGGATGCGCGGTTCGGCGACAGCGGCATCGTCGCGCGGCTGGGCGGCGACGAATTCGCGGTGCTGTGCCATATCGCCCAGACCGAGACGGCCGAGAGCATCGGCACGACGATTCTCGATCTGGTGCGACAGCCGGTGCCGTTCGGCGGGCACAGGCTGCGCAGTTCCGCCTCGATCGGCGCGGCCGTCGCGCCCGACGATGGCTGCGACGCGGACACCCTGCTGAAGAATGCCGATCTGGCGCTGTACCGCGCCAAGGAAAGCGGGCGCGGGCGCTTCCACCTCTATGAGCCGCTGATGGACGAGAAGATCGAACGCCGTCGCCAGCTCGACGCGGCGATGGAGGGCGCGCTGGAGCGGGGCGAGTTCCACCTGCTCTTCCAGCCGATCTACGGGCTGGCGCAGGGCGGCATCACCTCCTGCGAGGCGCTGTTGCGGTGGAACAGCCCGGAATTCGGCCCGATCTCGCCGGGCGAGTTCATCCCGATCGCCGAGGAGAACGGCCTGATCGTCGCGATCGGCGACCGGGTCCTGCACCAGGCCTGTCGCACCGCCAGCGCATGGCCCCCCGAGGTCACGGTCGCGGTCAACCTGTCGCCCGTGCAGCTGCGCACGCCCGACCTGACCGCCACGGTCCTGAGCGCGCTCCGCACCAGCGGCCTGCCCCCGAAGCGATTGACGCTGGAGGTGACCGAGACGGTCCTGCTCGACGATGTCGAACGCTCGCTTGCGGCGCTGACCGAACTCAACCGGATCGACGTGTGCACCACACTGGACGATTTCGGGACGGGCTATTCCTCGCTCAGCTACCTCACCCAGTTTCCGTTCCAGACGCTGAAGATCGACCGGTCCTTCGTCGTCGACCTGGAGCATAATCCCGCCTCGATCGCGATCATCCAGACGATCGTCGATCTCGCCGCCAAGCTGGGGATGCGGACCGTGGTCGAGGGGGTGGAGACGCCTGCCCAGCTCGACCAGTTGCGCCGGACGCGGTGCGATGCGGTGCAAGGTTTCCTGCTGGCCCGGCCGATGACCGCCGAGCAGATGGCCGGGCTGTTCACCGACCACGCGGTCGCCGCGCCAGACCCCGGGCAGGAGCATCCCCTGCCCGAGGCCGGTTGATCAGCGCGCCGCCTTGTCCCGCAGGCGGGTCTGCGCGGCGACCAGCCGCTCCATCCGTTTCAAATCGCCCTCGGTCAGCCGGAGTGCGGCATCCGCCCACAGGTCGACCACCGCCTCCAGCTCTTCGAGCGGCAACGGATTGACCGCGCGCGACGCCTCATAGATGGCGCAATGCGCGCTGTGCCGCCTCTGGTTCTGGCGGATATAGTCGGCGACCATCCGCCGCCCCTCGCCCGGCGCCGCCAGGCCATGGACCAGCCCCATCTCGTACAGCTCCTCGGCGCTATAGGTCCGGCCGCTGAGGATCATCTGCTCCGCCCGTGCTGCGCCCAGCCGCCGCGACAGGAAGCAATGCGCCCCCATGCCGGGGAACAGGCCGAACATGGTCTCGGGCAATCCGAAACTCGCGCCGCGCTCGGCGATGACGACGTGGAAGGACAGGAGCGCCTCGAACCCGCCGCCCAGCGCATCGCCCTCGGCCAGCGCGATGGTGACGATCGGGCGGTCCAGCCCGCGCATGTTGCGGTAGAGGATCTGCACGCAGCGATGGCCGTAGCGGACCAGCGCGGCATGGTCGCGGGTGCGGATGGCGTGCGCGAACAGGTGCAGGTCGCCGCCCAGCGAGAAGACGCCGGGGAAGCGCGAACCGAGCACCAGATAGCGGATCGGCATCGCCCCCGTATCGACGAGTTGGGTGATGTCGTCCTGCCACCGGACGAAATCCTGCAGCAGATCGGGGTTGAAGCTGGGCCGGGTCCGCGCCCGCATATCGGTCCACAGGGTCTGTGTGTCCGGGTCATAGTCGGTGTCGAGTTGCTCGAAGCGAAGCATGGCGCTGGCCGTCGGCACCGCGGCCGTGGCGGTTGGCCGATCGCGGCGGTCGGCGGCCAGTTTGATGTCGTAAGCGGTCATGGATCATACTCTCTGTCGTGCAGCCCATTGCTGCACGACGGAGATAAGCCCGGCGGGCCAGCCGCTACCCTTGGCAAAATGCCGCGACGGCAAAGACTTAACACAGCATATTTTCGCGCCGCCCGGATAGCGGCGGACCGCCCAGGGGCCGAGCCATGTTGATCCCGCCCATGGCTTGTGTCAGGCAAAGCCATGCAACCCCATATCCGCGCGATCGTCGCCGCCTCGGTCCATGCCTTCGTCACCGGCCGCAAGGTGGCCGGGCTCTACGACCAGTCCACGGCCCGGCATCTTCGGATCGCGGCGGAGGCGCGGGGGCCGCATCTCCAGGGCTATGACGGAGAGCGCAACGCGAAGTTCGGCGGCACCCTGCCCGAACTGCTCGACACCGGCGCCGACGCCGCGATCCATATGGAGGTCGAGGACGACGCGGCGCGGGGCTATGACAGGAGCAGCTCCAGCCACTTCACCGCCAAGGTGGCCGACCAGATGGTGCAGCTATACGATCACGCCGACGGGGCGTGGTTCACCTTCGAGATGCAGAGCGCCCCGCCCAGCCCGTGACGGGCTCGCCCCGCCGCCGGATCAATTGCCGTCGGAGTCGACGACGACCACCACCGGCCGACCGCGCGACGTCGGTTCCCAGCCCGCGGACAGGGCCGCGCGGACGCAGCGCGTGATTGTCGCATCGTCGAGTTGAAGGCGGCCGCGCGGCAACCCCTTCAACAGCCGCTTGGGCGGCGGGAATTCGACCAGGGCTTCGCGCTTGGCGTCGTGCTGGAGAAGCCCGATCGTCATGCCCTTCCACCCCTCGTCATCCGACTGATGGGGTTCGCTGTGCAGGTGCCAGTCATATCGGGCGCCATCGACTTCGACCGTACCGGCATTGTTTCGGGATTTCGACATGGCGCGCGCCCTAGCATGCCGACCCGGGCTTCGCCCAGACCGCCGCCCCGCCGGTCGGGATCGCGGGGTCGATCAGGCGGCGATGGATCACCCGCATCGCCTCCACATCCCGCCCGCAATAGAGCCGCAGGGCCTGGTCGAGCGCCATGCGGCGACCCGGCGAGCAGTCGGGCGCGCTGGCCTCCAGATAGGCTTCGACCGCATCGCCGCCCTGCTTCACCGCCAGCCCGGCATAGTCGAGATGCGGCGCGATCGTCGGCAGCACCGCCTTGATCGACCAGCTGCCGCGCTGGTCGCGGTGATACCAGTGATCGCGCGCGACGGGCAGCAGGTCGACGATCCGGTCCGCCAGGCTGGTCAGCGGCGCCGCCAGATCGGTAAAGCACAGCGCGAGCCGTTCGATCACCCCACGCTCGAAACTGGCATGCCACGCGATCACCGCGCCGGTGGCGGGCAGCGCGGCCAGCGCCTCGGCACAGGCACGACGAGGATCAAGGCCGTCGAGCGACAGGAATTCGCGGCGGGCGATGCGGCCATCGGCCTCCTCGATATCGGCGACGAACTGGAACGGCACCTGTTCATAGGGGCGGCTGCCCGGCCAGACCGGCAGCGCGCGCGACACGGTTTCGAAATCAAGCCAGATGCGGGGATAGGCCCAGTCGCGGGTCGCCGCCGCCGCGCCCGCCGGATCATGCTCGACGGCGCCCGTCATCGTCGCCCGCTGAATCCGGCGGTCGGTATCGGATCGGAGTTCGTCCACCGGCACGCGGGTCAGATCGTCGACGCCGCGTGCCGCGAACCGCTTTCCCGCGCCACGCGGCAGGATCGACACCGGCCATTCGGGACCGGGCGGCAGGCCGGCACCGCAATGCGCGTGGAAGCCGCACGGATGCGGCGCCCGACATTGGTCACCCGGCAATGTCTGCGGTTCGTCGCCCGCCAGTACGTCCCGCGCGCCGCTTAGGGTCGCGGATCGCTCGGCGACGACCCCGGCGATCCGATCGGTCACATCGGCTTCCGCGAAGACGCCCGAAAGGTCGCCGCCCGGCGGCAGGTCGAATTCCCGGTCGAGGTGACGGACCGCCGCCGAGGCGATCGTCAGCCCGCTCCCCTCGGCCGCCCAGCACTGGGTCGCGACGGTGCCCAGATGCTCGGGCTTGGCCTTGGTCGCGCTGCGCACGTCGATCAGGCGCCAGCGGTCGTCGCTCGCGGGCATGGCGATGGCGATCGTCGCGCAAAGCCCATCGCGCTCGAACGCGGCGTTCAGGACGGGGCGCCGCGCGGCCAGGGCGGCGCGTGTCGCGGCGACCGCGGCGGGCCAGCCCCGACCATGGTCGATCGCCGTCGCGCCGGGACATTGCCGCTGCGCCTCGGCCTTGACCACCTGCGCGGCGGCGCGGCGGGCATCGGCCTCGGCATTCTCCTCGACCGACGCCGCATCGGGGCGGAACCGCATCAGCCACAACAGGCGCGGGCAACGTTCGAAGGCGGCCAGCCGGGCGGGCGTCATCGCCATGCGATCACGAGGCAAAGTCGCAGCCCTCCACGCCCCATCCGGTCCAGCGGCGGAGCATGTCGCGGGCGTCATCCGACGCCTCGTCATCCTCCATGGCATCGAGCAGCGCGGCATGGCGATCGATCCTGGCCAGCCAGTCGGCGCGGACGGCCTTTATGTCGCGGGGCAGAAGATAACGTTGCCACAACCGGGCCACGCGCCGCTCGGCGAACAGACGCGCCAGCACCGCGCGGGTCCGCAGCAGCGGAAGGTCGCCATGATCGCGCCGCAGGACGGCGAACATCTGCGAGGGATAGAGTTCGCGCTCTCGGTCGAGCATCGCCAGGATCACGGCATCCATCCGCGCCTCCTCGGGACTGGGCAGGGTCGGCATCGTTCCTCCTGGATCTTGCGGGACAGGCATTAGCGGGCGAGCGCGATCAGCTGGGCCAGGCCGTTGGCTCCCGTCTTGGCCATGATCGCGGCGCGGTGATCCTCGACCGTCTTGATGCTGAGCCCCAGGAGGTGCGCCACCACCTTGCTGCTATGGCCCAGCACCACCAGGTCGAAGACCTGCCGTTCGCGCGCGGTCAGCGCGGCGGTGCGCGCGCGAACGGCGCGCTGATGCCGCGACCAGGCGACCCCCTCGGCCACCGCCGCGATCAGGCGACGTTCGTCGAACGGCTTTTCGAGATAGTCGAGCCCGCCATAGCGCCGCACCGAGTCGACCGCATTGGCGGTGGTCGGCCATGCCGTCATGAACACGATGGCGACCGCCGGATCGATCTCGCGCACCCGGTCGGCGAAACCGAAACCGTCGAGATCGCCCATCATGATGTCGGTCACGACACAGTGCGCGGGCGCATCGGCATAGGCCGACAAGAGGATGGCGGGGTCGAGAAACGGTTCGGCGGCATGGCCATGGCGGACCAGCAGCCGCGCAACCGCCGCCCCCAGATCGCGGTCGTCATCGACGATATAGACGATCGAGCGCGCGGTGTCCGGGCCCCCCTCGCTCATTGCCCCGCCCCCGCGAGCGGCAGGGTGAGCGTGGCGCAGACATCCCCTGCCGCATTGGCTTGCCGGGTCAGCGTCCCGCCATGCGCCTCGACGATGGCGCGCGCCACCAGCCCGCCGACCCCCATGCCCGGCCGCATCGCCTGGTCCGGTGCGCAGCGGTTGCGGATGCCGATCTGGACCATGTCCCCCTCTCGAGCCGCCGCGATCCCGACCGAACCATCGCAGGCCTGCAAGGCGTTGCGAACGAGGTTTACCATGGCCTGCGACAATTCGATCTCCTGCCCCAGCACGAACAGGTTCGAATCGATCGGATCGATGGTCAGCACGGTCCGCGCCGCCTTCGCCTCCGGCCCGACCAGCGCGGCGACCATATCGATCAGTGCCGCGACCGGCAGCGCGCTGGGTTCGTCGACCGCGCGCCCGCCAAAGCGGCGCAGGCGGCGCACCAGCTGCGACAGGGTCGCCGCCTTGCGGTCGATCAGCGCGGCGGCCTCGGCGATTTCGGGATCGGCATCTGCCGCGATCACCCGCAAATGGCTCGCCTCGATGGCGATCGTGGACAGGGGCTGGCTGATCTCGTGGATGACCGCGACCGACATGGCGCGCAACGTCTTCAGCCGCTCGGCCTGGAACAGCATCCGGTCGCGCCGGGCCAGATCGACCTGCGCCTTGGCCTGTGCGTCGGAAAAGCTGCCCGCGAGATAGCCGACCACGACCACCGACGCCAAGCTCATGTGCAGCGCGAGCCGCTCGGCCAGCGGCAGCGGGCCGGTGGTGAACGGCAGGGTGATCGCCGCGACGACGAGCACCGCGCACCAGCCCGCCGTCCGGCCGAAGCGCAGCCCGATCCAGGCCACCGCCAGCAGCCCCGGCGTCACCGGCGTGCCCAGCCCGACCGCCGCCAGCAGCACCGCCAGCGCCATGGCGGTGCCGAGCACCAGCGCCGCCTCGCCCAGCGCCAGCATCCGCCCCCGATCGATCCGCGCCACCCCTCGCCATCCGGGCGCGCCCTGCACCGCCCAGAGCAGCGGCGGCGCCACCAGCATGACGCCCAGCAGGTCGCCAACCATGAAATTGGTCAGCGACGCGACGAGGCGCGACGCGCCCTCCGCCCCGGTCAGTTCGGGATGCCACAAAGCCCAGGGCAACGACGCGAGCGACACCGCGACCGGGGCCGCGACCGATCCGATGGCGAGCGGCATCGGCGCGACGCCGAGGGTCGATCGCAGATGCGGCGCCAGTCGCCGGACCGCCCACACCACCGCGCCATAGGTCAGCGGCGGTCGCGCGACGCCGATCATCGCCATGATCCAGCCCGGCGCGCCCGGCACGATCACGCCGTTGGCCGTCTGAACGACCAGCTCGGCCATGGCGATCGCGGGGGTCAGGCGCGGCCCCCGGCTCCATAGCAACGCGATCCGAAGGCCCGCGGCCGGATAGAGCAGCGAGTAAAAGCCCTGCCCACCCCACATCGCGGCGACATGGTGCGACACCAGGAACGCGACCGCATAGCCCGCGATCCAGGGCAGGTCGGCGCGGCGGGGGCGCACCGAACGGAGCAGGGACGACAGGAAAGCGCGGACCGGAATCATCGCCGACTCCTTAGCCGGATCGGTTCGCCAGCGGCTATCGGGGTATTTCCCGGATAGGCCGTGCCCGCCACTTGCGCCGATGACCGCGCGGTCACTGGCAAGGAACCGCAATGCCCATCTATCGCGCATCACAGCTCATGAAATTGCGAACCGTCACGCCGCCGGACGGCAAGCCGGACTGGGCGAACCAGATCGCCGACGTGGCGGTCGATCGCATCCCGGACGATCTGTGCGGGCCGGGGCTCTATGCCCTGTTCCTCGACGGGGCGCTCTTCTACATCGGGCTGCACGTCGGCGAACAGGCGGGCGCGGACTATTCCGTCCTTCATCGCTGGGTGCTGCACGTCGTCGGGCAGACGATGCGATCGCCGCGCATCAGCTTCAGCCGCGCCTCGCTGCGCCGCCTGCTCGACGCGCAGGCGGGCGATCCGGTCACCGAGGCGCTGGCCGCCTGTCTGCCAGACGGGCGCGCGACCGACCTTGCCGCGCTGCCCGCGCATCCTTTGCTCAGCGGAGCCCATTGCACCGCGCAAAAGGCCGTCTTCGCCGCGCGCCACTGGGACGTGTTCGGGCCGGGCCATGAGGACGACATGCTCGACCGCATCACCTGTCTGTTCCAGCCCGTCGCAGCAGGATGGCCCGAGCGGCTGGCTGGCGCGGAGGGACGCGAGCGGGGTGCATGGGCGCGCGAACAATGGCTGCGCCCCGCCGAGACGCTGTTGGTGAACAGCTTCCAGCCGATCTGCAATGCGGCCATCGCGCTCGGCACACAGCGCGACCCTATCGGCGAGGCCGAGGTCGAAGCGGCGATGGCGGCGGCGTTGCCGCAGGAGCTTGCCGCCTTCCAGCGCGTCGAATCCGAACCGCGCAACGCACAGCATGCCCCTGCCCCCGCCGGCGTCGTCGAAGCCTATCTCGATACGTCCGATGCCGAGACGCTTGAAATCGCAGAAGAGGAAGGACTGAGTTTGAGCGAGCTTACATTCCGCAACGGGTTGAGCCCGGCGGGGAGCCAATTCATCAATACGTTGATCGATGCCTCCCCGGCCGGTCTGGAACTCTATTTCACCGAGATTCCGGATCTGCGCATGCGCATCAAGGGGCAACGGACCATCGCGGTCCGCCTGACGACCGCAGGTGAGCGTCTGCGCTGCTATACCCGCGTCGATCCCGAAAAATGCCGGAAGCTGGGCTTCGAAGACGTCGCGGTCCTTGCGAACGACCCCATGTCGACCAGCTTTTATATCGATCCCGCAAAGATCGATCCCGGCATCCTCCTCGTCCTGGTCGGGGCCAGCCTGAAGTGACCTGGGACCCGCCCGGTAATTTCGTCAGCAGCGATCCCGGGCGGGAAGTACGCGGTATCTGGCGCCAGCCCGATGGCAGCGTCATCATCTGGGAGCAGGAGGTCGAACCGCGCCGATGGTGGAACCGGGTGACGCGGCCGCTCGGCATGCTGCTGATCCTCGCGGCGATCGCATGGCCGCTGGTCCTGCTGGCGCATGGCTGGCCGCGCCTGGGCCTAGGCTTTGGGGTCGCCGACCTCTGCCTCGTCTCGACGGGGCGCGATCTGATGCGCTGGGGCGCGAAGCGATGGCGTGGGGAAGGCGACTGATCCGGTCGCCTTCCCTTCCCCATGGTCGGACAGGCCAATTGGCCAAGCCAGCAATGGCAGTACCAATCTAGACTCGATAGGCCGCCAGGCTCGCTCCGACACCCCGCGTGCTTTTCGGGACAGGCGACGAACGACGGCGACGCCGTCCACCCAGGGATCATGACGAAAAATTCATGACCCCATCCCTCTGTAATATAGCCCCAATCCCCGGTCGGCCATGCCTCATGCCGATTTTGGGGCGAAACCTGTTGTCACCATGTTGACAGGCATGACCATTCCATGTCACCGATAAGACCATAAGATTACAAGAACGTGATGCAGGAAGACATTTTCGGTCCAATGCCGCGATTCGCCGTACACGGCCCATAGGCCGGACGACGGACGCGACGATGGACACCGGACAGGCTTCGCGTCCCAGCGCAGCAGATGAGACCGTCGATCCCGGTTCGTGAACGCTTCTCGCGTTCCGGTCGATGACGCCTCCTGCCTCCCGCCGATTGCCGATGCCCTTTCCGGCACAGTCTCGGGGAAGCCCGGCACGACGAGCGCGCGTCGGGATCAGAGGAGGGAAAATGCATGATTACGTCACCGCGTAACGGCGTGTCGCGTCCGGGCCGCAAACGCCTGCTCCAGACGACGGCGTTCACCGCCGCCGGGCTGGCCTCGGCGATGATCGCCGCGCCCGCCCTGGCGCAGACGAGCGGCCCCGCCGCCGCCAATGCCAGCATCTCGACCGCCGCCGGGGCAGGACAGACCGCCGCCCAGGCCGATACCGCCGGGGATGGCGGGCAGGACGAGATCACCGTCACCGGCTATCGCCAGAGCATCGCCTCCGCGCTGGCCGCCAAGCGCAACGACATCCGCATCACCGACGGCATCTCGTCGGAGGATATCGGCAAGTTCCCCGCCCAGAACATCACCGAGGCGATCCAGCGTATCGCGGGCGTCCAGATGTCCAACATCAACGGTCGTGGCTCGACGATCAGCATCCGTGGCCTGGGTCCGCAATATGCGCGCACCACGATCAACGGCCAGACCTTCGCCAGCGCCGACTTCAAGGACGGCTTCCGCTACGACATCATCCAGACCGACCTGGCCAGCGCGATCCAGGTCATCAAGTCGCCGACCGCCGACATGGACACGGGCGGCCTGGCGGGCACGGTCAACATCGATACGGTCAAGCCGCTCGCCTATAAGGGCCCCAGCTTCATCGCAGGCGTGAAGGGCTATTATTCCGACTATCGCGGCGACGTCACGCCCAAGGTCAACGCCGCCTATATCAAGCGGTTCGCCAATGACACGATCGGCGTCATGCTGGACGTCGGCTATCAGAAGCTGAAGGATCGCGGCGACTATCTGTTCATCAAGAACTGGTATCAGCCCGGCGCCGTGGCGGGCGCGTCGGACGTGCAGGTGCCGGGCAATCTGCGCTATCGCCGGATCGAGCGCGACACCGAGCAGTTGATGGGCAGCGGCGCGATCCAGTGGAAGCCGCAGGACAATTTCGAGGTGCTGCTCCAGGGCGAATATTCGCGCGACCATACCCGTTACGACACCCGCCAGATGGTCTTCGGCCGCTGGGCCGCCTCGGCGGTGACGGTCAACAGCTCGGCCAACGGCGTCGCGAACAACATCTCGATCGGCAGTTTCAACGTCGACAACAACGACCAGCCCGAACTGCGCAAGCTCCAGACCCAGGCCTATACCGGCACGGTCAGTTGGAGCCCGACCGACACCACCCATATCCGCGCGATCGGCCATTATACCCAGGGCGATGCCAAGCTGTACGAATGGGCGACCATCGACGAGGTGCGCTTCGCGAATGGCGGCACGCTCGACATCTCCGATCCGTTCAACGTCAAGTGGAACACCGCCAGCCTGACCGACGGCTCGATCTACAACATGGGCAACCGCACCTGGTACGCCTTTGTCGACGGCGCGACGCATATCCAGTCGGCGCGCGACCGCGCGGTGCAGACCGACCTGACCCAGGATCTCGACTGGCACGGGATCAAGGCGCTGGTCGTCGGTGCGAAATATCATCACGAGAGCTTCAACACCAAGGCCTATCGCCACGACCGCGACGCCGATGTCAGCGATCCGGTGACCTATCCCGAATATGCCTGGATTCCCGACCTGTCGAAGACGGGCGTGCTGGTGAACGACTTCCTGGGCGGGTCGATGGCGATCCCGCACAGCTTCCTGTCGGTCAATGCGCCGCTGTGGCAGCAAATCCTGCGCGACAAGGGCATCACCGTGCCCGACACGCCCGACTGGCCCAACACCTACAAGGTCGACCGCTATATCCCGGCACTCTATGCCATGGCCAATATCGACGGCACGCTGTTCGACCTGCCGGTGCGCGGCAATGTCGGCGTGCGGTACGAACATACCCACCAGAACGTCACCAGCAGCCTGACCAACGGCACCGGCAGCGACGCCACGCTGCTCGGCCAGCAGCATGTCGTGCAGGATTATGGCAATGTCCTGCCCAGCGCCAGCTTCGCGCTGGACGTGACGCCGCACCTGGTCGCGCGCATCGCGGCGGCCAAGGTGCTGGTCCGCCCGCTGCTCAACAGCCAGACGCAGATGGCCGACACCATCACCCGCGTGACCACCAGCCTGCGCCCCAGCGTATCGGTGGCGCAGGGCGAGAGCCGGTTGAAACCGCTGACCGCCAACCAGCTGGACCTCAGCCTGGAATATTATCACGGCAAGGGCAATTCGATCACGCTCGCCGGCTTCTACAAGGCGGTGAAGAACGGCACCTTCACCCAATTCTACTGCCCGTCCTCCTATGACGGCGTGGCGCTGAACGGCGTGGTCAGCGATTGCCAGTCGGCCGACCTCAAGACCGACTATAGCTTCAGCCGGGTGCTGAACGACGACCGGGTCATCCATATCAAGGGCCTGGAACTGGGCGCGTCGCAGAATTTCGATGCGATCCTTCCCGTGAAGGGATTCGGCGCGGTCGGCAACGTGACGGTGGTCGACACCGATGCCAGCGCGATCGGCACCGGGTTCAACCTGCGCGACCTGTCGAAGCTGACCTGGAACCTGACGCCCTATTGGGAGGACGAGATGTTCAGCGTGCGGCTGTCGGTCAACCACCGCAGCTCCTATGTGCAGGATGCGGCGTCGAGCTTCTTCGTCAATAGCGGCCTGACCCATGTCGTGCGCCCGCGCACCCAGATGGACCTGGCGCTGGGCTTCAATCCGACCAGCTATCTCAGCTTCACGGGCGGCATCATCAATCTGAACAACACCCATGAAGACGCCTATCAGACGAATGCGAACACCTTCCAGCTCGCGAGCCGGACGGGGCGCACCTTCTATCTGTCGGCATCGACGAGGTTCTGATCTCCCCCCTGAAGGGCGGACGGCCGCACGGGTCGATCCGCCCTTCCCTTTCCGCCCTTTGCCGGGAACAAGACCTTCGTGATGACTTTCCCCAAGACGCTCGGCCTGATCGGCACCCTGTTGCTCACCGCCTCGATGGCCCATGCGCAGGACGATGGCGGGCAGGCCGCGCGCGACGCGCTCCGGCGGCTCGGCGTGCCCGAGCGTCAGCTTTCGGTGGCGATCCAGCCTTCGCCCGATCCCCGCTACCGCGTCCGGATCGATCACGACCGGCTGCGGGTCGAGGCGTCCTCGCCGGTCGCGGCGGTGCGCGGCGCGGCGGCGGCCCTGACCGCACAAGGACGGCTGTCGGTCAGTTGGGAGGGCAATCGCGTCGGCCCGATGACCCGCCTGACCCCCGGTGACAGCGGCTGGGTCGCCTCTCCCTTCGGCTTTCGCGCCTATCTGAACACCTGCACCTATGGCTACACCACCCCCTGGTGGGGCTGGCCGCGATGGGAGCGCGAGATCGACGCGATGGCGGTCCACGGCGTCGACATGCCGCTCGCCATGGAGGGGCAGGATTATGTCTGGCGCCAGCTCTGGCGCGAACAGGGGCTGAGCGAGGCGCAACTGGCGCAGCATTTCTCCGGCCCGGCCTTCCTGCCGTGGCAGCGCATGGGCAATATCGAGGGCTATCGCGCGCCGCTGCCGACCGGGTGGATCGACAAGCAGCGCGATCTGCAAAAGCGCATCCTGGCGCGGATGCGCGAACTGGGCATGACGCCGATCCTGCCCGCCTTCGCCGGTTACGTGCCCAAGGCCTTTGCCGAGGCGCATCCCAAGGCGCGTATCTACAAGATGCGGTCCTGGGAAGGATTCGAGGGCACCTATTGGCTCGACCCGTCCGACCCGCTGTTCGCGCCGCTCGCCAAGCGGTTCCTGGACCTCTACACCGCCGAATATGGGCCGGGGCAATATTACCTCGCCGATGCCTTTAACGAGATGGTGCCGCCGATCGCCGAGGACGGCAGCGACACCGCCCACGCCTCTTATGGCGATGCGACCGCCAACACGCCCGCGCTCGACGCCGCGACCCGCGCGGCGGCGCTGCCCCGCGAGGTCCGCGACGCGCGGCTGGCCGCCTATGGCCAGCGGCTCTACGCCGCGATCGCGGCGGCGCGGCCCGATGCGACCTGGGTGATGCAGGGCTGGCTGTTCGGCGCGGACAAGAAATTCTGGACGCCCGATGCCATCGCCGCCTTCCTCCGCGACGTGCCGGACCGGAAGATGCTGATCCTCGACATCGGCAATGACCGCTATCCCGGTATCTGGAAGACGACGGGCGGGTTCGACGGCAAGAGCTGGGTCTATGGCTATGTCCATAATTATGGCGGCAGCAACCCGGTCTATGGCGCGCCCGATTTCTACCGCCGCGACGTGGCCGCGCTGTTCGCCGACGGCGCGCGCGGGAATGTCCGCGGGTTCGGCCTGTTTCCGGAGGGGCTGCACAGCAACAGCCTGGTCTATGACTATGCCTATGACGTGGCTTGGCCGGGCGGCGGCGACATGGCGATGGCGCCGTGGCTGAGCCGCTATACCGCCGCGCGTTACGGCCGGAGCGACCCGGCAATGGTCGCGGCGTGGCAGGAGGTGGTCGCGGGCGCCTATGACGTGCGCTACTGGACCCCGCGCTGGTGGAACGAGCGCGCGGGCGCCTATCTGTTCTTCAAGCGCCCGGCGGCCGATGCGCCGACCTATCCCGCCGAGCCCGGCGACCGCGCGAAGCTGCGCGCCGGGATCGCGGCGATGCTCAAGCTCGCCCCCGCTTATGGCAAGAGCCCGCTCTATCGCTACGATCTGGTCGATCTGACCCGCCATGCCGCCAGCCTGTCGCTGGACGACACGGTGAAGGCCGCCGTCGCCGCCTATCAGCGGGGCGATGTCGCCGCCGGAGACCGGGAAACGGCGCGGATGAAGGCGCTGGCGCTCGCCATCAATCACCTGATCGGCGGGCAGCAGGAAAGCCTGGCCAGCTGGATCGCCGATGCGCGCGGCTATGGCGACACGCCCGCCGAGAAGACCGCCTATGCGCAGAATGCCAAGGCGCAGGTAACGATCTGGGGCGGGCGCGGGCATCTGGGCGACTATGCGTCCAAGGCCTGGGCGGGCATGTATGCCGATTATTACCTGCCGCGCTGGACCGCCTACCTGACCGAAGCGCGGGCCGCCGCGCTAGCCAGGCGGCCGGTCGACGATGCGGCCTTCACCGCGAAGCTGCTCGACTGGGAAAGGGCCTGGGTCGCCGATCCCCGCCCCTATAAGGCCAGCGCCCCCGCCGACCCGGTGGCCGAGGCCCGCGCGCTGATGACGGAGACGGCCCGGTGACGACGATGCCCAAGCCCGAGCGCTTCGCCTCGCTCGACATGTTCCGGGGCGCGACCATCTTCCTGATGATCGTGGTCAACACGGCGGGCGCGGGCGGGGCCTTCACCCAGTTGCAGCATGCGCCGTGGTTCGGCTTCACGCTGGCCGACCTGATCTATCCCAGCTTCCTGTTCGCGGTCGGCAATGCGATGAGCTTCGCGCTGACCCGGCCGATGCCCGAGCCCGTCTTCCTGCGCCGCATATTCAAGCGGGCCGCGCTGATCTTCCTGCTCGGCGTGCTGATGTACTGGTTCCCCTTCGTCACGCACCAGGCGGACGGCCGCTGGGTCGCCAAGCCCTTCGCCGACACGCGGCTGACCGGCGTGCTGCAACGCATCGCGCTCTGCTATCTGCTGGGGGCGCTCCTCGCGCGCTATCTGCGGCCCAGCCATCTGGCGATGGTCGCGGTCGGGCTGGTCGTCGCGCACTGGGCGATCCTGACGGGCCTGAGCCCGGCGGGCGAGGCGTTCGGGCGGTACAAGAATGCGGGGACGTCGTTCGACCTGTGGCTGATCGGGCCGGAGCATCTGTACAAGAAGGACCATGGCTTCGATCCCGAGGGGCTGCTCGGCACGCTGCCCGCGACCGCCAATGTGATCGCGGGCTATCTGACCGGCCTGGCCATCCGGCGCTGGGGCAAGCATGCCGCCACGGTCGGACGGCTGGCGGCGATCGGGGCGGGGCTGGTCGTCGTTGCGCTATTGCTGTCGCCCATCCTGCCGATCGGCAAGAAGCTGTGGACCGGATCGTTCTTCGCGCTGACCGTCGGGCTCGACCTGATCCTGCTGGGCGCGGTCCTCTGGCTGGTCGAGGTTCGCGGGGTGACGCTCGGGCGGTCCTTCCTCCAGATGCTGGGGCGCAATCCGCTGGCCATCTATCTGTTTTCCGAACTGTTGGTCGTCGTGCTGGAGCTGGTCCATGTCGACGGCGTCGGGCTCTATACCTGGATCGGGCTGAACGGGTTCCAGCCGATCGCGCCGGGACCGGTCGGCTCGCTGCTCTGCGCGCTGGCCTATACGCTGGTGTGCTGCGGCTTCGGTTGGATGCTGGATCGCAAGGGGATCATCCTGAAGGTCTGACCCATACGCTTCGACTTCGCTCAGCGTGAACGGAGGTCGGGACCAATATCCCCCACCCGTTCAGCCTGAGCGAAGTCGAAGGCCAAGGGAATCACCTCTCCCGCACCGAAATCGTCCGCCCCAGGCCCGAAGCCTTGCCGGGCTCCGCCTCGACGACCAGCACCACCTGCCGCTCCCCCGGCCCGGCCGGGAACGGCACCACCAGCGGGGCGCCCGCAAAGTCCGTCTTCCCGGCCCGCTTCACGCCGTCCACCCAGGCCTCGGCCCGCCCGACGACCTCGGCGAAGACCACCGCCCCGCCCTGCTCTGCCACCCGGTGGCGCGGCGTGAAGCTCGTGCGATAGGTCGACCAGACCCCCTCGCCCGGTCCCTCCAGCCGTCCGGGACGCGCATAGACCAGGCTGTTCATGTCGTTGCCCGCATAGCGGCGCAGCGGATCGGGCCGGGTCGCGGTGAAATCGCTCCGCTTCCAGTCGGTCAGCATCGCGACCGGCCGCGTCGCGGGCAGCGCGGGCAGAGGCCGGGCCGCGATCACCCGCACCGATGCCCGCGCCGGCTTCAGGCCCGGTGCGCGCGCCTCCAAGGTCAGCGTGCCCGCCCCCGCCTCGGCCCGGACCAGCGCCTGGGCGAGGCCATGGAACAGGCGGCGCGCGGGCAGAACCTCCGAGTCATGGTCGTTGGGGTCGCCATTGCCCACCCCGATCACCGCGCCCTTCGTCACGCGGAAGGCGACCTGCGCCGCCGCATCCGGCACGACCCGCCCCTGCGCATCGACCGCCATCACGGTGAAGGGCTGCAGGTCGCTACCCGTCCCCAGCATCCCGCTTCGATCGGCGACCAGCCGCAGCGCGACCGGCGCCCCCGCCGTCTCGACAAAGGTCCGCGACACCGTCCGTCCGGCGCGATAGCCGATCGCCTCCAGCCGTCCGGGGCGATAGGGCACCTGCCATTCGGGCATCGCCAGCCGGTCGACCGTCTTCGTCCCCAGGCTCCGGCCGTTCAGGCGCAGTTCCACCGTCTCGGCATTGGTCAGCGCGATCACCCGGATCGCCTCCCCCTCGCGCCCCGGCCAGGTCCAGTGCGGCGCGATGGCGAGGGCCGGGGCATCGTCCACCCATTGCGCCCGGCGCAGGTGAAAGGCCATCTTGGCGAAACCGCACAGGTCCATGATACCGAACACGCTGCTGGTCGTCGGCCATTCGAACGGCGTCGGCTCGCCATGATAGTCGAAGCCGGTCCAGACGAACGTCCCCGCAACGAACGGCCGCGTGTCGATCATCCGCCAGCTTTCATGATGGGTCAGGCCCCATTCGGCGGCGTCGGTGTCATAGGAACTGACCTCATGCCGCGCCATGTCGGTCTTCCACACGCCCCGCGTCATGAAGGCGCTGGTATCCTCCGAACTGGTCATCGGCTTGGCCGGATGCGCGGCGTGGAATTTGTCGTAGCGGCGATGCTGGTAGTTGAAGCCCATGACGTCGACCGCGTCGGAGACGTTGAGCGGGGAGAACATCCCGTCGTTCATCGCCGCCGTGACGGGGCGCGCGGTGTCGAGTTCCTTCACCGCCTCGGCCATGCGGCGGACCATCTCGTAACCCTGTTCGGTGCCCTGCATCGGTTCTTCGTTGAAGACGGACCACAGGAAGACGCTCGGCCGGTTGCGGTCGCGGCGGACCAGCCATTGCAACTGGCGCAGATAGTCCGGACTGGGGTTGAAGTTGCGGTTCTCGTCCATGACCAGCATCCCCAGCCGGTCGCACGCATCGAGCAATTCGGGTGCGGGCGCATGATGCGAACAGCGCAGCGCGTTGCACCCCATCGCCTTCAGCCGCCGGATACGCCATTCCCACATCGCATCGGGCATGGCGACGCCGACCCCGGCATGATCCTGATGGACGCACACGCCCTTGATCTTGGTCGCCACGCCGTTGAGATAAAAGCCGGTGGCGGCGTCGAAGCGGATCTCGCGAAAGCCGATCCGGGTGGCGCGGGCGTCGATGGCCGTGCCGTCGCGCAGCAGCCGTGTCTCCACCCGATAGAGCGTCGGATGGTCCACCGACCAACGCTGTGGATCGGCGACCGGGATGGTCATGCTCGCTTCGGCGGCCTTCAGGGGATCGACGCTTACGTCCGTCTCGGCACGGCCGATGGTCCGGCCTGCCGGATCGATCAGCACCGCCTCCGCCCGGACGGTTGCCGCCGTCTTCTGGATATTGGAGACGGTCAGCGCGACCGGCACCGTCCAGCCGCCATCCCCCTTGCGCGGATCGGCATGAAGCCCATCGGTGACGATGCTGACCCCGTCGCGCACCGCCAGCCAGTTGTGGCGATAGAGCCCGGCGCCCTCATACCACCATCCCTCCATCGTCTCGGCATCGACGCGGACGGCCAGCGTGTTCAGTTCCTCGCCGAACCGGGCATAGGGGGTGATGTCGATCAGGATCGCGGTGTAGCCGCTGAAGCTGTGCGCGACGAGGACGCCGTTGAACCAGACCTTGGCATGGGTCGCCGCCGCGCCGAGCTGCACCTCCAGATAGCGGCCGCGCCATTCGACGGGCAGCTTGAGCGTGCGCCGATACCATCCGATGCCGCGCCGCCGATAGCCCTGCGCGACATTGGCGTTCGGGTCGACCACCTCCTCCATCGCCCAGTCATGCGGCAGTTCGACCGTACGCCAGTCGCTATCGTCATAGCCAACCGCCGCCGCGCCCTGCGCGATTCCGGCCTTGGCATTCTGATAGCTTTCCTCATGCCCCAGGATCGGCGGCACGACGATGTCGCCCTTGTGGAACAGCCAGCCATCATCGAGGCGGAGGAGGCTGGGATCGGCGACGAAGGGCGGCTCGGGCATCGCATCGAACGGCGCGGGCGCATCGCCGCTGTCGAGTTCGAGCGGACGGCCCGCCGCAAGGCCAGGGGCACCGAGCGCCGGGGCGGTGAGCCCCGTTGTCAGTCCGCTGGCCAGGAGAGTGCGGCGGGTCACGGTCATCGGGCGGTCTCCGGCAAGGAAGGTCTTGGGCGGGAAGGTGGCGCGGGCCATGCCGGGCGCGGCATCATCCAGCGGCACGGCGTGCGTCCTGTCGGACGGGCGAATCAAAAAAGGCGGCGCCCCGCAGGCACGCCGCCATGTCGTTGAGGATCGCGAAAAGCCAGAGGGCGAAGGCGTCGCGCATGGTCGAGGCGCGGGTCGGTGAGGCCATGCCCGCGGTCGAGGCAAGGCCCGCACCCATGACGCCGATCCCAGCCCGCTTCATCCCCCGCACCCCATGTCGAGGGATCAGTCTACCCCGATGAAGCGGGCTGTAAAGACGATTTGTCTGACCAATTCAGCACCGCCATGGTGCCGCTTTGGTTTTAGGGGTCAGGCCCGGGACGGCAGCAACGGCACCGCATCGGCCACGCTGCCTTCGGCGCGATAGTCGGGGGGAATGTCGAAGTCCTTGCGGGCCAGCCCGCGCGAGGCTTCCCGCCCCTTGGGCAGTCCCGACCGGTCGGAATAGTCCCGACCGGCGCCGGGTTCGCGCCGATGGGCGGCCTTCACGCCCTTCAACGCCGCGATGTCGAGCAGCGTGATCCCCGCGACCAGCGCGGTCGCGATCGCGGCGTTGCGCCATTTGGGGTTGTCGCGGTGCAGCCCGGTCGCCAGCGTGCCCAGATCGAGCGCGTCGCCCGCGATCCGCGCGGCCAGCCCGACCGGCTTGTCGATCGACAGCGTCGGGACGGCGCTGGCCAGTTCGCGGGCACCATAGGCACGGATCAGCCCTTCCTTGTCCTCGAGCCCCAGCGTGCGGGCCAGGCGGCCGGGGGCGACCAGTTCGGCGATGCCCAGCCCGACCGAGAACCAGCCAAGCGCGCGCGCCAGCCGGTCGGCACCCGACAGCGAACTCGGCCCTTTATGCTCGACGCGCGGGTCGCCCTCCGAACGGGCGATGCCGGTGATGTTGGTGAGTGGCATGACGCCCTCCTTCAGGGTTGGAGCATGACCTTGACGCACCCGTCCGCCTTGTCGCGGAAGGTGGCGTACATTTCGGGTCCCTTGGACAGATCGACCTTGTGGGTGATGACGAAGGAGGGGTCGATCTGCCCGTCCTCGATCCGGCGGAGCAGATCGCCCGTCCAGCGCGGGACATGCGCCTGCGCCATGCGAAAGGTCAGCCCCTTGTTCATCGCCTGACCCATCGGGATCTTGTCGACCAGCCCCAGATAGACACCGATGATCGAGATGACGCCGCCGGGGCGACAGACATAGATCATCTCGCGCAGCACATGCGGGCGGTCATTCTCCGCCATCAGCATCTGCTTGGCGCGGTCGAGCACGGTGTCGGGCTGGGCGAAATGGACATGGCTCTCGGTGCCGACCGCGTCGATGCACTTTTCGGGCCCCTTGCCGTCGGTGAGTTCGTTCAGCCGCTCGACGACGCTTTCCTGCTCGAAGTCGATCGTGATCGCGCCCGCCGCCGCCGCCATCGACAGGCGTTCGGGCAGCCGGTCGATCGCGACCACCTGTTCGGCGCCCAGCAGGATCGCCGCGCGGATCGCCATCTGGCCGACCGGGCCACAGCCCCAGATGGCGACCGTGTCGCCGGGCTGGATGTCCGCCTGGACCGCCGCCTGCCAGCCGGTCGGCAGGATATCGGACAGGAACAGCAGCTTCTCGTCGTCGATGCCGTCCGGCACCTTGATGTGCGTGGTGTCGGCAAAGGGCACGCGCAGATATTCGGCCTGCCCGCCGGGATAGCCGCCGGTCAGGTGGGTATAGCCGAACAGACCCGCCGTCGCATGGCCGAACGCCTTGTCGCCCAGTTCCTTCTTGCGGTTGGTCCGCTCGCACACCGAGAAGTTGCCGCGACGGCACTGGTCGCACTCGCCGCACTGGATGGTGAAGGGGATGACGACGCGGTCGCCCTTCTTCAACGTCCCCCCGGCGGCGCTGCCGACTTCGACGACTTCGCCCATCGTCTCGTGCCCCATGATGTCGCCGGGCAGCATCGCGGGCACCAGATTGTGAAAGAGATGCAGGTCCGACCCGCAGATCGCACAACTCGTAACCTTGATTATGGCGTCGCGCGGATGTTCGATCGCAGGGTCGGACACCGTGTCGTACCGGATGTCCTCCTTGCCGTGCCAGACCAGGGCCTTCATGCCGCTCTCCTCGATTGCGTGGGGCAGAGTTATGGACGGCAAGGCGCCAGGCCCATCCGGGCGATCCCTAGGGAACCTTACCCGGTCGCGGACGCTTGCCGGTGGGACCGGCAAAGCCTGAGGAGAGCCGGCCCGATGGACGAAGTTTCGCACGACACGTCCATCCGGAACGCAGTGTTCCGCCGGGGGTCCGAGGCGGCGTGGCGCAGGGGCGAGGCGCGCCTGCGCGCCGCGACCGAGCTGGTCGGCATCGGCATCTATGCCTGGGACCCGCGCACCGGCGCGCTCGAATGGGACGCACGGCTCTGCGCGATGTGGGGCATCCCGCCGGGCACCGCGATCGACGAGGAACTGTTCGAAGCGGGCATCCATCCCGACGACCGGGAACGGGTCCGCGCGGCGATCGCGGCCTGTGTCGATCCGTCAGGCGATGGACGCTACCGGATCGAATATCGCGTCATCGGCCGCGACGACGGCATCGTCCGCCACATCGCGACATCGGGCCGGACGACATTCGCCCATGGCCATCCGATCGCCTTCATCGGCGCGGCGATCGACATGACCGAGCAGCGCCATGCCGAAGCCGCGATCCGCGCCAGCGAGGCGCAGTTCAGCAGCTTTGCCGCGCATAGCAGCAACCTCCTCTGGATCGCCGATCCGCGGACCGGGGACATACTCTATCGAAGCGCCGCCTTCGACCGCATCTGGGGCATCCCACGCGACGGCGCCTCGCCTTCGATCGCGTGCTGGCTGGACGATGTCCATCCCGACGACCGGCGCCAGGTCGAACATGCCCTGGCCAGCGTCATGGCCGGGGACGTCACCCAATATGCGTATCGCATCGTCCGCCCCGGCGACGGGGCCGTCCGCCGCCTGCGCGACACCAGCTTTCCCATTCCCGATGCGCAGGGCGCGATCACCCGCATCGGCGGCATCGCGGAGGATCTGACTCAGGAGGATAGCGGCCAGGTCTATATCGTCAGCCCCAGGACGACCGAGGCCCGGCGCCTCGCGGCGCTGGTGCGGGCGATGGGGTATCGCGCGCGCCTGTTCGAGAGCGCGACGGCGTTCCTCGACATCGCCGCCGTCCTGGCGCCCGGCTGCGTGCTGGTCGACCTGCGCCATGCCAAGCCCGAAGGGTTGTCGGTCGCCCGCGAGCTCAAGGCCCGGTCGATCGCCTTGCCGAGCATCGTGTTGGACGGGGCGGGCACGAACCTGATGTCCGCCGTCGCCGCGATGAAGGCGGGGGCGACCGACTATATCGTCGCGCAGGACGACGCGGCGCTGCACCCCGGCCTGTCGAACGCGATCGCCGACTGCCTGGCGGCGGTCCGCCCCGTCTCCCGCGACGAGACCGCCAGCGCGCGCATCGCCCGGCTGACCCCGCGCGAGCGCGAGGTGCTGCTGGGGCTGGTCGGGGGCAATACCAACAAGCTGCTCGGCAAGAAACTGGGCATCAGCCCGCGCACCGTCGAGCTGCACCGCGCCCAGGTCATGAACCGGCTGGACGCAGGCAATCTGGCCGAACTCATCCAGATCGCGCTGGCGGCGGGGGTCGCTCCGCCCGGCGAGGGCCATGCGACCCGCAGGCCGATCCCGCCCCCGCCAGGGTCGGACGCCTAGTCATGACGAAGCGCCCAGGCCGGTTCCATTCGGCTGGCGCGAACGGCCTGCCCCGCCACGGTCAACACCGCGATGCCGAGCGCCAGCGCGGTCGCGCCGAGGAAATGAAGCGGTGACAGCGCGATCCGGTCGTCAAATCCCGCCAGCCATGTCCGCATCGCCACGAACGCCAGCGGCCATGCGACCAGATTGGCCAGCAGCACCGGCCGCAGGAACTGCCCGACCAGCAGCCGCATGATGTCGACCGAGGATGCGCCCAGCGTCTTCCTGATGCCGATCTCCTTCACCCGGCGCTGCGTGTTGAACGAGGCGAGTCCCCACAGGCCGACGCAGCCGATCAGGACCGCCAGGCCCGCGCCGATGCCGAACAGACGCGTGGCGCGATCGTCGTCGTCATAGAAATTCTGGAGCAGCCGGTCGCCGGTATCCGCGCGGAAGGGCGCTTCGGGGGCGATCCGGATCCAGGCCGCACGGACGGCCTCCTTCACCGCGCGCGGGTCGCCTGTGAAACGCATCGTCGCGACGGGATAGGGCACGATACCCTGGGCATAGGTGTAATAGACCGGCGTTGCGGGCAGGCGCGGCGGGAAGAAGCGCAAATCCTCGACGACACCGACGATGGTCATCGGCCGGAGCTCCACCACCCTCTTGCCGATCGCCTCGGCGGGCGTGCGGAACCCCAGCGCGGCGGCGGCCGTGCGCGAGATCACGATGTTGCCGGGCACGCCTTTTTCGCTGTTCTGCCGGTCGTCCATCCGGTGCGCGTCGTCCAGCAATCGTCCGGCGATCGGCCGGCCCCCGAACAGCCGGAAGAAGTCGGACCCGACATGGATGTGGCGGACCGCCGGTCCCGGAGCGGGGCGACCGGGCAGCAGGAGATTGTCGCCATTGTTGTTGCCGACATTGCCGACCCCGGTGTCCGACGTCGTCACCATCGACACCCCCGGCACGGTCCGGAACGCCGCGATCAACGCCGGCTGTTTGGCCTGGTCCACATAGCCGAGCCAGGGCGCGACGAGCAGCCCCTCGCGCCGAAAGCCCAGATCGGCGTTACGGACATGGCGGGTCTGCGCCACGAGGACCGCCGTGCCGATCAGGAAGGCGATCACCACCGCGAACTGCGCCATCACCAGCGCCTCGCGCACCCTCGCCCCCGCACGCCCGCCGCCCGGCGTACGCGCCGAGGCCAGCACCGCCGCCGCGGGAAAGCGCGATAGCAACATCGCCGGGTAGCAGCCGGCCAGAACCCCGATGCCGATCGCCAGCACCAGCAGCACCGGGACGATCACGGCATAGGGCATGGTCAGCGACAGTCCACCGGCGGCATTGATCATCGGCAGGCCGATCTCCGCCAGCATCAGCCCCAACAGCGCCGCCAGCGCGGCGGCAAGCACCGCCTCGCCCATGAACTGGCGGATCAGCATGCCACGGCTCGCGCCCAGCACCTTGCGCATCGCCACTTCGCGGGCGCGCAGGCCCGCCCGTGCGCTTGCCAGATTCACGTAGTTGACGATCGCGATGAAGAGGGTCAGCACCCCGACCAGCCCCAGCGTGGCGATGGTCATCTTCCGGGTCGCGCTCGCCTGGCCGGCGGGTTGCAGATGCGCCTTGACCAACGGGAGAAGCGGCAGCGCCATCCGCGTCGCCGCATCCTTCCCCAGATCGCGGGCACCGCGGCGGGCCACGAACCCCGGCATCTTCCGCTCGAAGGCCCTTGCCGCATCCTCGTCGGGGAAACGCAGATAGGTCTTGAGCGAGGTGCTGCCCCAATGGTCCCACCAGTCGCCCAGATCGGTGGTGGGCAGGCGGGCGAGGATGGAGAATTTGAAGTCGCTGGTCCTCGGCAGATCCTCGAACACGCCCGTCACACGGTAAGGGGCCACTTTGTCGAGGGAGAGCGTCATCGTCTGCCCGATCGGATCGGCATCGCCGAAATATTTCCTGGCCGCCGATCGACTGAGGATGACGCTGGTCGGATCGGCCAGCGCCGACGCCTTGTCACCCGCCACCCATGGCAGGTCGAACACGTGCAGGAAGCTCGCATCCACCTGGCCGATATCGTCGAAGGTCGCGACACCGTTGCGCACGACGCTTCCGCCGTCCTTGCCGTCCATGTCGGCGCCGCCCATGAACCGCGTGCCGACGATGCCGGGCAGATCCTGGCGCAGCGCGTCGAGCAGGCCACCCATGGTGTACGGATAGGTGCCGGTGAACGGACCGTCCGCGCGTTTCCACTCGGTCTGGACGAGATAGACCTGGTCATGGTGCGGCAGCCACCGCTCGAAGCTGGTCTCGAACCGCACATAGAGCGCCAGGACGAAAAAGACCGCGATCCCGACCGCCAGCCCACCGATATTGAGCGCGGCATAGAGCGGGTGGCGCGTGAGCGAGCGGTAGAGCGAGGTGAGCGCAAGGCCGTTCATCGGGTCTGCTCCTTTTCAGATCGCGCGCATGGCGCTGGCGACGATACGGCCGTCGAGCATGTCGATGCGGCGCTTGGCGAGGTCGGCATGGCTGGGCGAGTGGGTGACCATCACGATGGTCGCGCCCGCATCATTGAGGCCGGTCAGGATGCTCATCACCTGCTCGCCATTGGCGGTGTCGAGATTGCCGGTCGGCTCGTCCGCCAGGATCAGCTTGGGATCGCCCACGATGGCGCGGGCGATGGCGGCGCGCTGCTGCTGGCCGCCCGACAACTGGTGGGGGAAGTGGCGCGCACGGTGGGCGATGCCGACCTTGTCCATCGCCGCCGCCACCCGGCCGCGACGATCCCCCGCATCGCTGCGATAGGCGAGGCCCAGCGCGACATTCTCCTCGATGGTCAGTTCGTCGATCAGGTTGAAGCTCTGGAAGACGAAGCCCAGCGTCTCGGCGCGGAACTTCGCCAGTTCCTTTTCGTCCATCGCCGCCAGGTCGCGGTCGCCGAACAGATATCGCCCGCCCGTCGGCCGGTCGACCGTGCCCAACGTGTTGAGCAAGGTCGACTTGCCGCAGCCCGAGGGCCCCATGATGGCCAGGAACTCGCCCGCCGCCACATGCAGGTCGATATCGTGCAACGCGGTCGTCTCCACCTCGTCGGAGACGTAGCGGCGCTGGATGTTCTGAAGACGGATCACGGATAGTGTCCCTGTCACCGGATGTTGAGGATGTCGCCGCTCGCAAGCGACGGCGGGCTGGTGACGATGCGCGCGCTGGCGGTGTGCGGTGCTTCACGCGGGTGGGCGGTTCATCGTCATGGACCGAGCGTCGCTGTCCAAGGCGGAAAAGGCCAATGCCTTGTGATGGGGCGTTTTTCGGGGCGGCGGCCACGCCATGGCGAACCGGCCTTGAACATTATGACCGGAACCGGACAGTCGCATGCCGTGTCAACCGGCCCGAAGCCTCCCGGCGACAAGCCCATACACACATGCGTTGCCCCGCCCGTCCGCCAATGCAATAGGGACCTCGGGTGTCTGCGGTCGGTGCGCCGTCCCGGACAGGGTGTCGCGTTGGTCGGGCCGCCAGCGAGGCCAACCCGCGTCAGGAACACGACATGACGAACCCCGACCGCCTCCGCCCGAACATCATCCGGCGCTTCCTGGGCTCCCCATCCTCCGCCGGCCTCGTCCTGATCGCGGCGGCCATCGGGGCGCTTGCCCTCGCCAATTCGCCGATCGGACCGGGCTATGCGACGATGCTGCATGCCCGGCTTGGCCCGCTCTCGCTGGAGCAATGGATCAACGATGGCCTGATGACCCTGTTCTTCCTGCTCGTCGGGCTGGAGATCAAGGGCGAGATGCTGGAGGGCGAGCTTTCGACATGGCCGCGGCGCATCCTGCCCGGAATTGCGGCGGCGGGCGGGATGATCGTTCCCGCGCTGATCTATCTTGCCTTCAATCGCGGCCCGACCGCCGCCGGATGGGCGATACCCATGGCGACCGACATCGCCTTTGCGCTGGGCGTCACCGCTTTGCTGGGTCGGCGGGTGCCCGCCTCGCTGCGCATCTTCCTGGCGGCGCTGGCGATCATCGACGATCTGGGCGCGGTGCTGATCATCGCCCTGTTCTACACGACCCACCTGTCCCTGCCCGACATCGCCGGAGCGGGCGTCGCGCTGGTCGTGTTGATCGGCCTCAACCGGCTCGGCGTCCGGCGCCTTTCGCCCTATATGCTGGTCGGGCTGGTCCTTTGGGGGCTGATGCTGCGTTCGGGCATCCATGCGACGCTGGCCGGGGTGATGCTGGCCTTCACCATTCCGATGGACCGTACGCCCGACCGATCCGACGGGCATGGGAACGGGGACGGCACCAGTCCGCTCCGCACGCTCGAACACCGGCTGGATCGGCCGGTCGCCTTTCTCATCGTGCCGATCTTCGCGCTGGCGAATGCGGCGGTCCAGGTGCTGGGCTTGCCGCCCGGCGCGCTGGCCGCGCCGGTCACGCTCGGCGTCGCGGCGGGGCTGTTGATCGGCAAGATCATGGGCGTCTTCGGCTTTGCGACCATCGCGGTCCGGCTCGGGCTGGCGGCCATGCCCGCGGGTGCGGGCAGGCTCCAGATGGTGGGCATGGCCTGTCTGTGCGGGATCGGGTTCACGATGAGCATCTTCATCACGCTGCTCGCCTTCCCGGACAGCCCTTTGCTCCAGGCGGAGGCGAAGATCGGCGTGCTGGCGGGATCGCTGGCGGCCGGGATGTTGGGTTATGCGATCCTGCGCCGGGCCGGTCGCAGCCCCGCCATCGGCTGATCCCCGGGAGCGATCGCGGCGCCGATACGTTGCGCTCCTGACCATAGGAGAGCATCATGCCCGACGATAAAACCAAGCAAGGTCAACAGGATCGCAGCCGCGTTGCCGGCGGCGAGACCTATGAAGTCGCCTATTTCGCCTCGAAGCACGGTCTGACGCAGGAACAGGCCCGCGACCTGATCGCCCGCATCGGCAATGACCGCGCCAAGCTGGATGCCGCCGCCGAGGCGATGAAGGGCCGGAAGGACGCCCGGTAGAGGACCGCCCCCAGGGCGATCCGCTCCTATCCGACAGCCGCGCGCCGATAGCGATGATCGTCGAGGCTGGCGACCGGGTTGGGGCTGCGCCCCATCGTCCGCGCGATCGAAAAGCGCGCCATCTGGCGGGACAGCTCGTCGGCCTCGCCCGCCAGGCTCCGCGCCGCCGCCGTCGCCTCTTCGACCATGGCGGCGTTCTGCTGCGTCACCATGTCCATCTGGCCGACCGCCAGATTGACCTGCTGCAGCCCGGTGCTCTGATTTTCCGCTGAAACGGCGATATCGTTGATCAGCTGATTGATCTCCGCGATGCGCGTCACGATCCGGCCGAGCGCCTTGCCGGTCTCGTTGACCAGCGCCACGCCCGCCTCGACCTGCTCGGCGGAGACCGAGATGCGGGCCTTCACGTCCTTGGCGGCATCGGCGGACCGCTGGGCCAGCGCGCGGACCTCGGACGCGACGACGGCAAAGCCCTTGCCCGCATCCCCGGCGCGCGCGGCCTCGACCCCGGCGTTCAGCGCCAGCAAATTGGTCTGGAAGGCGATGCCGTCGATCACCGAGATGATGTCGGAGATTTCGGTCGAGGCCCGCTCGATCCCGTTCATGGCGGTCACCGCATCCTCCATGATCCGGCCCGAATGCTGCACCTCGTCCTTGGCCTGGCCCACCATCTGCCGGGCCAGTCCCGCCTGTTCGGCGGTCTTGCGGACGGTCACGGTGATCTCGTCCATCGCGGCGGCGGTTTCCTCCAGGCTGGCGGCCTGTTGTTCGGTGCGCTGCGACAGATCGTCCGAGGCCTGGCGAATGTCCGATGCGCCGTTGATGATGCCGCCGGTCGAGACCGAAACCTGCGCCATCGCACTCTGAAGCGCATCCGCGGCGCGATTGAAGTCGCGCTTGATCGTGGCGAACGGCCCCTGGAGATCGCTGTCCAGGCGGGACAGCAGATCGCCTTCCGCCAGTCGGGACAAAGCGGCGCCCACGCTGTCGACGATCAGGATGGTCTGCGCCGTCTTGGCCTCGTCAGCGGCCAGCAGTTGCCCGCGCAGATTGTTGAGCGCCTCCGCCAGCCGCCCGACTTCGTCGCGGCGATCCTCGGCGATCGTCGTCACCGCCATATCCCCGCTCGCCAGCGCAGTCAGGCCGGTGGTGACCGCGTTCACCGGACGGGCGATCTGCCGGACCAGCAGGACCAGGATGGCGATCGCCAGCATGAGGCTGAGCAGCATCCCGCCGAAGATGGCCTTGGAAATCGTGCCGAACGCCGCCTCCTGCGACGCCTGTCGCTGGGCCAGCAGCAGGTTTTCCGCGCCTATCACCGCGCCGGCCTGGGCCCGCAGCTGATCCATCAGCGCCTTGCCCTTGCCCCCCGCCGCGCTCGCGCGGGCCTCGGCCTGCGTTGCGGCGGCGTTCATCAGCGCGATATTGGGTTCGGCCACCGAACCGCGCCAACGCTGCGCCAGCGCGCCGATCTTGGTCAGGCGGCCCTGCTGTTCGGGATTGTCGGCGGTCAGTCGCCGCGCCTCGGCCATCGCCCGAGCGAAGTCGGCCGCCCCATGGACATAGGGGGCCAGGAAATGTCGATCCGCCGTCAGCAGATAGCCGCGAAGCCCCGTCTCCTGATTGACCATCGCCTCGACAAGTTTGTTCGAGGCGATGATGACCTTATACGTATGCTCGTTGATGCTCGTCGTCTCGCGCACTTGGTTTTTCTTGGCGTAGATGACGAGGTTCGTCGTTACCGTCAGCGCCAGAATAATGCCCAGACACAAGGTAAGTTTTCTTACCATCGAAAGGTTATCAAAAAAGCGCATATACTCAGTTCCGGTAATGGGTCGCCTCATGCACAGGCCTGGCAATCGGCGATAATCTCACTGGGACTTGGCCTGTTCCGGCCACAGGCATTGCGAATATCGCCCGATATCCGCGCCTATAGCCATCCAGCCCTCACACCCGAGCGCCAATAAATCCGGCCCCTTAACAAATCATAACTCCTCCCGCAGGTGCGGAGAGAAAAAGCCGCCCATATTTTTTGAATTGATTCTCGATTTTCCGGGAACCAATTTCGATTTTAAGCATTTCCCGCGACCTCCATTCAACATTTGCGCTGTTTTAGACAGTATCGCGGATGCTATGCTTTGCATGACGCAAGGACGTCGCGACCGATATTAAGGCGAGCCGCGCCGCAGACGGCCCGCCTTCCCTGGATACGCTCAGAACCTCGACGAAACGGACAAGTAAAAGGAACGACCGTAGAAGCTCGTTTCCTGCCAGATCGCCGGATTGTTGTTGTAATAGGCCTGTTCGCGGCTGTTGTTCAGGTTGATGATGCCCGCCGCGAAGCTGAGCGTCTCATTCGGCGTATAGCCTGCGCTCAAGTCGAACTGGGCTCGCCCGCGCACCGTATGCCCCTCGGTCGCGAAGAAGCTGTCGGCGCCGTTCTGGACATAGGAACTGCGATAATTGGCCGATAGGCGCAGGCTGAAATGCCGGTTTTCCCAATAGGGCGTGACGTTGACCGTATCCTTGGACAGGTTCCGCACGGTGAAGCCCGTTCCGATCGCGACGCGGGTCGGGATCACGCGGGTATAATTGGCCATGAAGCCGAACCCGTCGACCGGCAGGATGGGATCGAGCGACTGATTCCAGCTGACCTCCACGCCGCGAATGCGGATGATGCGCGGGTCGTTCGACGTCTGGGTGACGTTGTAGATATTGCCCGAGCCGTCGACGCAATCGCCGCTGCTCGCCCGGTTGAGCGCCGTGCCGCGGAATGATGCGGGGCAGACCAGCGACGAGAAGGTGCCGTTCTTCACCCATTTGTAGAAGCCGTTGACCGACAGCGCACTGGCCGCGCCGTAATACCATTCGGCGCCCAGATCGATCTGATCGGCGGTCAGCGGCTTCAGCCCCGCCTGGCCCAGATCGACGGTGACGGTGTTGGTGCCCGCCGGGAAGGTGTTGGCCACCGATGACGTCGTCTGCGCCATCGAGGTGTTGGCGTCCAGGATCGGACGGACCAAGACCTTGGCGGCGGCGAAGCGGAGTTGCAGCTTGGCGGTCGGCTCCAGCACGAGGTTCAGGCTGGGCAGGACATTCTGATAGTCCTGGCGCGCCGCATAGTCGCCGATCTTGGTGGTGACATTGGTGTAGGAGCCGGTGCGCGGTGCGGTGACATTGCCCTTCACCACCTGCAACGTATGCTCGTAGCGCACCCCCAGATTACCGCGCAGCGGCATGGCGAAGACCATGGTGTCGATATTCGCCATCGCATAGGCCGCCGGGATATAGCGGTCGACGGTATAGCTGGATTCCGGCGCGGGCAGGTCGGGGACGCTGATCCCGGCACCGGCCAGGGCCTGTCGATAGGCACCGATGTCAGGCGCGATCCAGGCGGTCGGAATACCGCTTACGCCTTTCAGGAAGCCGCCCACCACATAGCTGCTGGTCGACAGGGCGGGAAAGACGGTCGCGGTCGCCGAGGGACGGTTGGCGAGCGAGGCCAGATCGTGGCGACCGACATCGCGCACGAAGCTCTCATGCCGATATTTCGCGCCGACCGCGAATTGCGAAATCGGCCCCAGCGAGACATCCTTGGTGATGTCGCCCTGACCCGATATTTCCTTGCCCGTGGTGTTGCGCGTCGCCCCGACCGGAAACTCGTTCCGGACCAGGCTCGACCGGGTGTAGAGCGACGGATCGTCCAGATTGGCCGCGACGTTGAACTTGACGTTGTACGGGTCGCTGATGTCGAGCGTCGCCGACGGGATGGTGATGCCCAGGATCGCGGCATCCTCGCGCGAATAGGCATGCCCCCGCGTATAGTTGCCGACGGCACGCGCGGTCCAGCCATCCTCGCCCTTCCACCGGGCGCTGAGCGTATAGCCCTGGCTCGACAGTTTGCGCGTTTCCTCCTGCCGGTTGTTCTCCATGGTGAAATTGGTCGCGGTGGTCACCATGGACGCGGTGTTGGCGACGCTGACCGGGGTCAGCCGCGCGGTGTTGAACAGGAACACCTGCTGGTTGACGTCGTAACGCGTGTCGTCGCGCGCATAGATAGCGGTGGCGTCGACCTGCCACTGGTCGTTCGGCCGCCATTGCACGCCGCCGCTGCCCATGATCTGGTCGATCGAACGGTCGATCCGGCGATAGCGCGGACGACGCGGCACGGCGATCGTCACGCCGCCCACGTTCTGCGTCGCCCAGCGGTCCTGAAAGAGATAGTCGGCGCGATCCTTCAGCTTCTGATAGCCAAGGTTCAGATAGACGCCCAGCGTCCCGCCGAGAAACTGGTCGACATAGCTGACCCCGAATTTCGGGGTGACGGCACGGCCCGCATAGCCCGAATTCTGCGCCTTGGCCGACACCACGATCTTGCGGGTCGCATAGTCGAGCGGCCTGACCGTATTGATGTTGACGGTGCCCGACAGTCCTCCGCTATCCATGTCGGCGGTCGGCGACTTGATGACCTGCACCGCGTTGGCGAGTTCGGTCTGGATGATGTCGTAGCGAAAGCCGTCGGTGAAATCGGCGCTTTTGAAGGTCTGGCCGTTGATCGTCGTCAGCGCATATTGCGGGCCCAGCCCCCGGATGCTGATCGTGGCGCCCCGCCCGTTGATATTCTGCATCTGCACGCCCGAGATGCGCTGGATCGACTCGGTGATGTTCTGCGCGGGGAATTTGCCGATATCCTCCGCGGAGATGCCGTCGCTGACCCGGATATCCTTGCGCTTGGTGGCAAGGGCGGATGCGATGCTCCGGCGATAGCCCGTGACGACGACATCGCCTTGCGCCGCATCGGCCGCGCCTTCCGACCCCGCCTGGGCCGGACCGGCAGACGCCATGGTCTGCGCCATGACAGGCATGGCCCCGGCACCCATCACCAGCCAGGTTGCCGTATGAAACAATGCCACCCGTCGCAAACGTCGTTCGTCGATACGCCGAAACCGAGTCATGATCTTCCCCCTCGCCGCCCGGCTGCGACAAGATGCAGCCGGCTTTGCCCAAAAAACGGCAGGGTCTTCGTCGTCCGCAGCCAAGGACCAGCATCGGCCGTGACGGCCATGCCGCGCACGAGCATCTTCACCCGATCCTATGCTGCGCTGAATTGCGAAGCCCCTGTATCGACGATCGACACGCCCCCAGCCGGATTTGCCCGGTCTGTTCGGCATGAACGATCAATCGAATATGTCTTCCTGCGGAGGGATGTTGTTATCTTATAGTTCCAATGCTGACCCATATTGGTTATGTCTGTCAACGCAAAACATGGGCTGCAGGCTGGGATATGCTCTCGTCCGAAAGGTCGAATATTAGCTCACGGTATCAATAACTTGATCCGTCTTGCGGCGTCTTTCCACCGCACCTGGCCGATATTTGCGAGTGACCTTCAAAACAAAGCTACCGTGCTGCCGGTTCATGGTCAGGACCAATGGATGGATCGGTCGTCCGGTGCGGAAACCAGCGAGGCGATTGGCGGGGGAAGATCGAGCAGCTCGCACAAGAGGCGGCATGATCGCCTGACTGCGATCACTAACCTGCCGCTAGGCACGGCCATGCCCCGAATGACCCGGCGACACAAACTGTCTCGGATTTTCGGAGCTTTGCTGGAAGGTAATGGCGGAGCGGGAGGGATTCGAACCCTCGATACGGTTTTGCCGTATACTCACTTTCCAGGCGAGCGCCTTCGACCACTCGGCCACCGCTCCGCATGAGTTCATGCCTGGAACACGCGCCCCTAATGCGCTTCGCGGCGGCGCGCAAGCGATTGCGTGGGGCGGCGGGCTCGTGCAGTCTTTGCGGCGATGACGATCGTACTCTTTCTGGCCGCGCTGCTGGCGCAGGCTTCGCCCTCTCCCGCTCCCCCCGCGACGCAGGCCAGCGATCCGCTGCCCGGTGACTGGATCGCCGTGCCCGATGACGAGCTGCTGATCTTCACCCTGTCGAACGGGCGGACGGTGACGGTGCGGCTGGCCGCCGGGCAGGCGCCGGTGCATGTCGCCAATATCCGCGCGCTGGCGCGGGCGCATTGGTGGGATGCGGGGACCAGCGTCTATCGCGTGCAGGAAAACTATGTCGCGCAGTGGGGCGATGCGACCGAGAAGAAGCCGCTGCCCCCCGGCATCGTCGCCAATCCCCCGGCCGAATATGTCCGCGCGGGCAACAGCGCGGTCGCGCGGCTGAGCCGGCCCGATCCCTATGCCGCCTGGGCGGGCTATAGCCGCGACGGCTGGCCGCTGGCGGGGGATGCGGCGTCGGAGTGGATCCCGCATTGCTATGGCATGGTCGGCGTCGCGCGCGATCTGGCGCCCAGCACCGGGACCGGGGCCGAGCTCTACACGATCATCGGCCACTCGCCGCGCGGGCTGGACCGCAATATCGCGATGGCCGGGCGGGTGATCGACGGGATGGAGGCGCTGTCCACCCTACCGCGCGGGACGGGCGATCTGGGCTTCTACAAGGACGAGGCCCAGCGCCTGCCGATCCTGTCGGCCCGGCTGGCGAGCGAACTGCCCGCCGCCCAGCGGCCGCATTACCAGTATCGCGAGACGGCTTCGCCTCGCTTTGCCGCCTGGATCAAGGGGCGGGAGAATCGGAAGAACGACTTCTTCACCGTGCCCGCGGGGGGCGTGGATATCTGCGCGGCCTTGCCGCCGGTTCGGAAGGCGCCTTGATCGGTTTCGGTTTCGGTTTCGGTTTCGGTTGAGGGTTGAGGGTTGAGGGTTGAGGGTTGAGGGTTGGGCGTGGCCTTCGACTTCGCTCAGGCTGAACGGGGGAAGGGAATTTGGATCGTCCCCGACAGCCGTTCAGCCTGAGCGCCGTCGAAGGCCACGCTGCAAAGCGCCACGGGCAAAACTGGGCCGCTTACCGGGAAGCGGCCCCATCCGGCATCACGCCGCCTTCTTCCCCGGCTCGATCCGGTGGGCGACGAGGTGGTCCACCACCGCGGGATCGGCCAGCGTAGAAGTGTCGCCAAGCGCATCGACCTGGTTCTCGGCGATCTTGCGCAGGATGCGGCGCATGATCTTGCCCGAACGGGTCTTGGGCAGAGCGGGCGCGAATTGCAGCGCGTCGGGGGTGGCGATCGGGCCGATCTCGCGGCGGACCCACTGGACCAGCTCGGCACGCAGCGCCTCGTCCTCCTCGACGCCCGCGTTCAGCGTGACGAAGGCGTAGATGCCCTGCCCCTTCACGTCGTGCGGCATGCCCACCACCGCCGCCTCGGCGACCTTGGCGTGCGCGACCAGCGCGGACTCGACCTCGGCCGTGCCCATGCGGTGGCCCGAGACGTTGATGACGTCATCGACCCGGCCGGTGATCCAGTAATAGCCGTCCTCGTCGCGGCGGCATCCGTCGCCGGTGAAATATTTGCCGGGATAGGTGGTGAAATAGGTCTGGAAGAAACGATCGTGATCGCCCCAGACGGTGCGCATCTGGCCGGGCCAGCTGTCGGCGATGACCAGATTGCCCTCGACCGCGCCGTCCAGCACCTTGCCCTCGGCATCGACGATCTGCGGCAGGATACCGGGCAGCGGCAGGGTGGCCGAGCCGGGCTTGAGCGCCACGGCCCCGGGGATCGGCGCGATCATATGGCCGCCGGTCTCGGTCTGCCACCAGGTGTCGACGATCGGGCAGCGCCCTTCGCCCACGACATGATAATACCATTCCCAGGCTTCCGGATTGATCGGCTCGCCGACCGAGCCCAGCACGCGCAAGGACGAGCGGTCGGTCTTCTTCACCCAGCCATCGCCCTCGCGCATCAGCGCGCGCAGCGCGGTCGGCGCGGCATAGAAGGTCGCGACCTGGTATTTGTCGACGATCTGCCAGAAGCGGCTGAAATCGGGGTAATTGGGCACGCCCTCATACATCAGGGTCGTCGCACCGTTGGCGAGCGCGCCATAGACGACATAGCTGTGCCCGGTGACCCAGCCGACATCGGCCGCGCACCAGAAGACCTCGCCCTCGCGATAATCGAACACATGCTGATGGGTATAGGAGGCCCAGAGCAGATAGCCGCCGCTGCTGTGCAGCACGCCCTTGGGCTTGCCGGTCGAACCGCTGGTGTAGAGGATGAACAACGGGTCCTCGGCTCCCATCGCCTCGGGCGGGCAGTCGGTCGCGGCGGCCTCGACCAGATCGCCGTACCAGAGGTCGCGGCCGTCCTTCATCGTCACATCGGTACCGCTGTGGCGGACGATGACGACATGGTCGACCGCGACGCCGTCATGATCGAGCGCGGCGTCGACATTGGCCTTGAGCGGCACCGACTTGCCCCCGCGACAGCCGCCGTCCGCGGTGATGACGATGCGCGAGTCGCAATCGACGATCCGGTTGGCGAGGCTTTCGGGCGAGAAACCGCCGAACACGATCGAGTGGATCGCCCCGATCCGCGCACAGGCGAGCATGGCGAACGCCGCCTCGGGAATCATCGGCAGATAGATGGTGACCCGGTCGCCCCTGGCCACGCCCAGATCCTTCAGCGCATTGGCGAGGCGGCAGACCTGTTCATGGAGTTCGCGATAGGTGATGCGGCGATCGGTGCCGGGCGTGTCGCCTTCCCATAGGATCGCGACCTGATCGGCGCGGGTGGCGAGGTGGCGGTCGATGCAATTGGCCGCGACGTTCAGCTGGCCGTCGGCGAACCAGTTGATGCGGAAATCGGCCTCGTCGAAACTGGTGTCCTTCACCGTCGCGAACGGCACGATCCAGTCGAGCCGCCTGGCCTGTTCGCCCCAATAGCCGTCGGGATCGCGCCGCGCCGCGTCATAGGCGGCGCGATAGGCGTCGGCATCCATCGACGCGCTGTCGGCCCATTCCGGCACCGGATGAAGATGTGCGGTCATGCCTGTCTCTCCTATTTTGACCGACCTTTAGCAGTCGAACATGGCAGATGCCTATCGGGTCCATGACAAAGTGTGGCACGGGGGCGACGCGACCCCGGAGCGCCCCCGGCTTTCGCGGCCAAGCGTAATCGGCGCCGCGACCGAAAAACAAGGGGGTCGGAAAATGCTTTGCGAAGTCCCCGGATAAATTACATCCACACAGGGCAAGATATCGGCAATCCCTCTGTTCCTCGTGCAAAAGCAACGCTACAGCGGCTATTGCATTGTCTATGGAGGGAGGTGGACAGAGCATGGTCGCGACTGCCTATCACCCCATCGACATTCCCGCTGGATTCGCCGCTGTTCTGGCGCGGAATGGCGAGATGGGGCGGCTGATCGCGACATTCGACTGGGCCGCCACCCCGTTGGGGCCGATCGCCGCATGGCCGCAAAGCCGCCGGACCGCGATCGGCATCATGCTGGCCTCCACCATCCCGATGGCGACGATCTGGGGGCCGGAGGCGATCCTGCTCTACAATGCCGGCTATGCCGAAATGGCGGGCGACCGGCATCCGGCGATCCTGGGCAGCCCGCTGATCCAGGCCTGGCCCGAGTCGTCGTCCTTCCATGCGGAGGTCGTCGCGGCGGGCCTGAGCGGCCGGGCGCTGGCCTTTCGCGACCAGGCGATGCTGCTGGGTCATCGGGACGCGCCCGAACAGCATTGGCTGGACCTCGACTATATCCCGATCCCCGACGAGGACGGGGCCCCTGCGGGCATCATGGCGACCCTGATCGACAGCAGCACGCGGATGCGCGACCGCCAGGAGCGCGAGGCCGCCAGCGCCGCCGCGCGCGAGAGCGAGGGGCGGTTCCGCAACGTGGCGGATCATGCCCCGATCATCATGTGGCTGACCGATGCCGAGGGTCATTGCATCTATGTCAACCGTGCCTGGACCGCCCAGACGGGTCTGGCGGTCGAGCAGGGCCTGGACTTTCAGTGGCTGAAGGCGCTGCATCCCGACGACCGCGCGGCGGTGGAGGGGGCGTTCCGCAACGCGACGCGGGATCGGACCGCGTTCAGCCTGGAATTCCGCCTGCTCCGCGCCGATGGCGAACATCGCTGGGCGATGGTCACCGCCATTCCCCGGATCGACGACGACGGCACCTATATGGGCATGGTCGGATCGGTGTTCGACACCGACGAACGCCGCCGCGCGGAGGCGACGCTGCGCGACGTCAACGCCGTGCTGGAACGCCGCGTGGTCGAGGCGCTGGCCGAGCGCAAGCTGTTCGCCGACATCATCGATTCGACTGGCACGATGGTCCAGGTGCTGGGGTTCGACCACCGCTATCTGGCGATCAACCGCGCCGCCGCCGAGGATCTGGAGCGCATCTTCGGCACCCGCCCGCAGATCGGCCAGAACAAGAGCGATGCGATGGCCGCGCGTCCCGAAATCCTGTCGATCATGCGCGACTATTGGACCCGCGCGCTGGCGGGCGAGGATTTCTCGGTCATCCAGGCGCTGGAGGACATGGCCGGCGAGCGGCGGCATTACGAGCTGCGCTTCAGCCCGCTGATCGCGGCCGACGGCACGCCGATCGGAGCCTATCAGTTCGCCACCGACGTATCCGAGCGGCTGGCCGCGCAGGAAAGGCTGGCCGATATGGAGGCGCAGCTGCGCCAGAGCCAGAAGATGGAGGCGGTCGGCCAGCTGACCGGCGGCATCGCGCACGACTTCAACAACCTGCTGCAGGTGGTGGTCGGCAATCTGGAGATGCTCGACCGCTTCCTGCCGATCGACGAGCATCCCCGCGCCAGGCGGGCGGCAACCAATGCGATGACCGGCGCGAAGCGGGCCGCGACGCTGACCCAGCGGTTGCTTGCCTTTTCGCGGCGGCAACCGCTGGCGCCGCAATCGGTCGACGCGGTCCGGCTGGTCGACGGGCTGTCCGACCTGCTGACCCGGACGCTGGGCGAACAGGTGTCGCTGGTGATCGAGGCCGCGCCCGACCTCTGGCCCGCCGAGGCCGACACCAACCAGCTGGAAAGCGCGATCCTGAACCTGGCGGTCAATGCGCGCGACGCGATGCCGCATGGCGGCACCCTGTCGATCACGCTGCGCAACGCCACGCTGGACGGGATGACGTCGATGGTCGCGGGGCCGGTCCCCTATCCCACCGATCCGGGCGATTATGTCGCGATCGACGTCAGCGACACCGGCATCGGCATGGACCGCGCGACGCTGGGCCGCGTGTTCGAGCCGTTCTTCACCACCAAGGAGGTGGGCAAGGGCACCGGGCTGGGCCTGTCGATGGTCTATGGCTTCGCCAAACAGTCGGGCGGTCAGGTGCAGATCGAATCACGACCCGGCCAGGGCACCTGCGTCTCGCTGTTCCTGCCGCGTTTCTGTGGCGATGTGGCGTCGGTCGATGCGCCGCCCGCCCCCGCCATCCGCCCCGACCGGGGGTCCGAGACGATCCTGGTGGTCGAGGACGATCCCGATGTCCGCGCCTATTCGACCGAGGCGTTGCGCGAACTGGGCTATGACGTGTTGGAGGCGGAGGATGGCGGCTCCGCGCTGGCGCTGCTCGACGCGCCGGAGGCGTCGCGGATCGCGCTGCTGTTTTCCGATGTGGTGCTGCCCGGCGGGATGACGGGCGCCGACCTGGCGTCGGCGGCGCGCTCGCTCCACCCCGATCTGAAGGTGCTGTTCACCACCGGCTATGCCCGCGACGTGATCGTCCATGGCGGGCGGCTGGACGCGGGTGTCGCGCTGATCACCAAGCCGTTCGACTTCGCCGATCTGGCGGCGCGCATCCGGGCGATGCTGGACGGGTAGGCGAAGGCCGCGAGGGGGGAGATGGAGCCGGATGCACGATCACCCGGCTCCGATCCGGTCAGCCGTGGCAGGCGCAACCGGCATGGTCGCAGCCGGTACCGCCCGAATGATGCTGCGCGCAGGCATCGCTGCAGAAGGTGCGGCCTTCGGCCTCGACGGCCTTGCCGACGCTGACGATGCAGACGCAGTCGGTGCAGGCGCACTTCACTTGTTCGACGGTAACGGTCATTTCGACTTACTCCTCAAGGGCGTGATCGGGTTCGAGTACATGGTCCATCATGTTGGTCAGCATGGTGCGGATATGGCAGTCGGGCAGTTCGTAGAACACGTTCCGGCCCTGACGGCTCTGCTTGAGCAACCGTCCGGCCCGCAGCAGCCGCAGATGCTGCGAGACCAGGCTCTGGCTGATCCCCACTTCCTCGGTCAGATCGCCGACCGTACGCGGACCGTCCAGGCATCCCACCACCAGCCGAAGCCGGTTGGGTTCGCCCAGCAGGCGGAACACGTCGGCGAGCAAAACGCCTTCATCCGGTGTCATGCAAACATCAACATATGAACACATCCTAATATATATACATCAATACTGATGTCAAGCGTGCGGCTTGGCAAGCATTTCCCATGGAACACAGGCTGTTCGTAAATCCGGGTGCGGGTCCGCCCCGGCATGGACGCTTGGCCGGGCGCGGTTTTCGTTCTGCACCCGATTCGATACGTTGCGCGTTGGGGGGCCGGGTCCGAAAGATCGGGGGCGCGAAAGGACGGGGATGGCATCACGGTTTCGGCAATTCTGGAGCGAGGAGGAATGGTCCTTCGCGCCCCATGAACGGCCGACCATTCCCGGATCGCCCGGCAATTTCAGCCACCCCAACCGGCGCCGCATCGCCTATGGCCTGATCGCGGTGCTGATCGGACTGACCGGCGGGCTGGGCAATGCGCTTGTGTCGGTCAACACCCTGCAATTGCAGGGCGCATTGGGGCTGGACCCGACCGAGATCGCGTGGCTGCCCATCGTCTATGTGATGACCAACGCGTCGATCAACCTTTTGCTCATCAAGTTCCGCCAGCAATTCGGCCTGCGTCCCTTCGCGCTGCTGTTCGCGGGGCTCTATACCATCCTGGCCTTCGGGCATCTGTTCGTGCGCGACTTTTCGACCGCGATCGCGGTGCGCGCGGCCAGCGGCATGGCGGCGGCGGCGCTGTCGTCGCTGGGCCTCTATTACATGATGCAGGCACTGCCCGCGAAATGGCGGTTGAAGGCGATTGTGCTGGGCATCGGCGTGCCGCAATGCGCGACGCCGCTGGCGCGGCTCTTCTCGCCCGAGCTGCTCGCCATGTCGCAGTGGCGGACGCTCTATCTCTTCGAGTTCGGGCTGGCGGCGGTCAGCCTGGCGGCGATCATCGGCTTGCGCCTGCCGCCCACCCAAAGGGTCAAGGCGTTCGAGCCGCTCGATTTCCTGACCTTCGCGCTCTATGCGCCCGCCATCGGGCTGTTCTGCGCGGTGCTGGGCCAGGGGCGGCTGGTCTGGTGGACGCAGGCGGCCTGGATCGGCTGGGCGCTGGCCTTCGCCATCCCGCTGCTCGCCGCCGCGCTGTGGATCGAGCATCACCGCACCAATCCGCTGCTCAACACGCGCTGGCTGGGATCGATGGACATCATCCGCTTCGCCATCGTCACGCTGATGGCGCGGATCGTCCTGTCCGAACAGAATTACGGCGCGGTCGGGCTGCTGACCACGCTGGGCCAGAATAACGACCAGTTCCGGACGCTGTTCACCATCGTCTTTGTCGCCTCGGTCGCGGGCGTGGTGGCGAGCGCGGTGACGCTGGACGTGACGCGGCTGACCCATCCGATCATGTTCGCGATCGGACTGGTCGCCATCGCCGCCTTTGCCGACAGCTTCTCGACCAATCTGACCCGCGCGCCCGAGCTCTACGCGACGCAGGCGCTGATCGCCTTTTCGACGACCTTCTTCCTCGGCCCGTCGCTGCTCTTCGGCATGACCCGCGCGCTGCAACAGGGGGCGGGCCATGTCATCAGCTTCATCGCGCTGTTCGGGATGCTCAATTCGGTCGGCAGCCTGGGCGGCACCGCGCTGCTCGGGACCTATCAGACCATCCGCGAAAAGGCGCACAGCGCCGCCATCGTCCAGAATATCGACCCCACCGACCCGCAGGTGACGCAGCGTATCGCGGCGGGCGGCGCGCGTGTGTCGGGGGTGGTCGGCGACCCGACGCTCGCCCGTGCCGAGGGCGCCGCGCTGCTGTCGCAGGCGGCCACGCGCGAGGCCAATATCCGTGCCTATAACGACGTCTTCCGGCTGGTCGCCGCGCTGGCGGCCGCCGTCACCCTCTTCCTCGCGCTGCTGACCTGGCGGCGCGCCCGCCGCGCCCGCGTCGCGGCCAGGGGACAGCCATGACCGACACCCGCTCGCCCGTATCGCCCACCCCCATGACCGAGCAGGCCGCTGCCGAGGCCGGGGTGCCGCCCCCCGCCCCGGCGCCCGTGTCCCCGCCCGCTCCGCCCCCCTCGTCCGCCTGGCGGCCGCCTTCGGGCGGATGGCGTTCGCGCGCGCTGATCGCGCTGCTGGTCATCGGCGGCGTCGCGGCGGTGCTGGCGGCGTGGCGGCTGCCGCCCTTCGCGACCGACACCCAGGCGACCGACAATGCCTATGTCCGCGGCCGCACCACCGTGATCGCGCCGCAGGTCAGTGGCTATGTCACCGCCGTGCTGGTCAAGGATTTCGAGACGGTGCGCGCGGGCCAGCCGCTGGTGCGGATCGACGACCGCATCTATCGCCAGCGGGTCGACCAGGCGCGGGCGCAGGTCGCGGCGCAGGCGGCGACGCTGGCCAATAGCCGCCAGGCCCAGGCGTCGCGGGTCGCCAGCCTGTCGGCGCAGGACGCCGCCGTCGCCAATGCCGAGGCGCAGCTGATGCGCGCGCAGGCGGACATGGCGCGGGTCAACGATCTCGTCACCGACGGATCGGTCTCCTTGCGCGAACGCGACCAGACGCTGGCGGCGCTGCGGCAGGCCCAGGCCGGGTTGCGCCAGGCGCAGGCGGCGCGCGCCATCGCGCAACAGGATGTGCGCACCGTCGTGGTCGGGCGCGGCGGGCAGCAGGCAGGCGTCTCGGGCGCCGAGGCCGCGCTCCGGCTGGCGCAGATCGACCTTGCCAACACCGTCATCCGCGCGCCCGAGAATGGCCGCCTGTCCGAAGTCGGCGTCCGGCTGGGCCAATATGTGACGGCGGGGTCGCAGCTGATGTTCCTGGTGCCCCCCGAAACCTGGGTCATCGCCAACTTCAAGGAAGGCCAGACCGCGCGCATGGCGGTCGGACAGCCCGCCAGCTTCACCGTGGACGGGCTGAACAATGCGCGGCTGACCGGCCATGTCGAGCGCATCTCGCCCGCCGCCGGTTCCGAATTCGCGGTCCTGAAGTCGGACAATGCCACCGGCAACTTCACCAAGGTGCCGCAGCGTATCGCGGTGCGCATCCGCGTCGATCCGGGCCAGCCGCTCAGCCAGCGCCTCCGCCCCGGCATGTCGGTACAGGCGCGGGTCGACACGTCGGGCGGGCCGGTGGTGCGATGAGGGCCGCGCTGCCCCTCGCCGCCACGTTGATGCTGACCGCCTGTATCGGCCCGCGTCCCGAGGCCCCGGCGACCAGCGCGGTGGTGCCGCCGCCCGCCTGGCGCACCGCGCTCGGCCCCGGCAGCCCGATCGCGGCGGACTGGTGGCAGGCGTTCGGCGACCCGCAGCTGACCGCGCTCGTCGCCCGCGCGCTGGCCGACAGCCCCGATCTGGGCAGCGCCGCCGCGCGGGTCGAGGAGGCGCGCGCGCAGGAACGACTGGCGCGCGCGCAGTTGTCGCCCAACGTCACGGCGGGCCTCCCGCTGAGCGAGGGACGCAGCGTCACCGCCTTCGGCACCGGGCTCGACCAGTTCGGCGCGCAGCCGCTGGTCCAGGCCAGCTATGACTTCGACCTGTTCGGCCGGTTGCGGAGCGCCCGCGCCGCCGCACGCGCGCAGTTGCTGGCGACCGAGGCGGCACGCGACACGGTGCGGCTGGCGCTCGCCGCCGGGGTGGCCAGCGGCTATGTCTCCTTACGCGCGCTCGACCACCGGCTGCACATCGCCGAGGAGACGCTGGACGCGCGGACCGAGGCGCTGCGCATCGCGCGGCGGCGGGCGACGACCGGCTATACCTCCAACCTCGAACTACGGCAGGCCGAGGGCGAGTTTCGCTCGACCCAACAGTTGGTCGCCGCCGCGCGGCTGGCCGTCACGCGTCAGGAAAATGCGCTGAGCGTGCTGGTCGGCGGTACGCCGGGGCCGATCCCGCGCGGGCTGGCGATCGACCGGCTGGTCCGCCCCGCCATTCCCGACGGGCTGCCCGCCGACCTGCTGCGCCGCCGCCCCGACCTGTTCCAGGCCGAGCAGGCGCTGGTCGCCGCCGACCGCTCGCTCGACAGTGCGCGCGCGGCGATGCTGCCCAGCCTGGGGCTGACGGGCACGGCGGGGGTGGTGCTGTCCAGCGCGCTGGCCGATCCGGTGACGATCTTCTCGATCGGGGGCAGCGTGCTCGCCCCGATCTTCGACGCAGGCCGACTGCGCGCCCAGGCGGATGCCAGCGCCGCGCGGCGCGACCAGGCCGCCTTCGCCTATCGCCGCACCGCGCTGACCGCGTTTCGCGAGGTGGACGACAGCCTCGCCTCGGTCCGCCGATCCGGCGAGCAGGCGGCGGCGCTCGCCGGACAGCGGGCCGCGCTGGCGGACGCGCTTCGCATCGCCTCCAACCGCTACCGCGCGGGCTATTCCTCCTATCTGGAACAGCTGGATGCACAGCGCGGGCTGCTGAACGCCGAACTGGCGCTGGCCGAGGCGCAGGCCAGCCAGCTGACCGCCTATATTACGTTGTATCAGGCGATGGGCGGCGGCTGGTCGGACGCGGCGATCCGTGCGACCCGGCAATAGGGGCCGGGGCCTGTGCGCGGTTGCCGCCATCGGTTTCGCGGGTCATGATCGGTCATGGAACGCAGGTCGGCGTGGCGCGCTAATGCCGCGAACCGATGGACCAATGGGAGATCCGATATGGGCGTGAATGTGATCTACAAGACCAGGGCGACGGCCACCGGCGGCCGCGACGGCGCGGCGCGGTCGGAGGACGGATCGGTCGACGTCAAGCTGGTGGTCCCCAAGGAAATGGGCGGTCCGGGCGGCGATGGCGCCAATCCGGAAAAGCTGTTCGCCGCCGGATACTCGGCCTGTTTCCTGGGCGCGATGAAGGCGGTTTCGGGCAAGGAAGGCGTCAAGGTGCCGCAGGATGCCACCGTCACCGCCGAGGTCGGCTTCGGCCCGCGCGAGGAAGGCGGCTACGGCATCACCGTCGACCTGCTCGTCAACCTGCCCGGCGTCGAGCCCGCCGATGGCGAGCGGCTGATGCACGCCGCGCATCAGGTCTGCCCCTATTCCAACGCGACCCGCGGCAATGTGGATGTCGGCCTGACCCTCGCCTGAGCCCGTTCGCCATCTCTATCCCAAGGCCCTTCGCCCCGGTGGCGGGGGCCTTGGTCGTTTCGCCCTTCCCTCTCGGCCCCTTTCGACAAGGACCAACCATGCCACGCCCCGCCGGCACCGAATCCTTCACGCTCAACCAGACGATGCTGCGCATCCGCGATCCCAAGCCCTCGCTCGCCTTCTACCGGGACGTGCTGGGCATGACCCTGTTGCAGCAGCTCGATTTCGAGGAGATGCGCTTCTCGCTCTATTTCCTGGCCTATCTGGCCGATGGCGAAACCGTCCCCGAGGACCCCGCCGAGCGCGCGCGTTTCATCTTCAACCGCGAGACGACGCTCGAGCTGACGCATAATTGGGGAACCGAGTCGGACGCGGCGTTCCAGGGCTATCATGACGGCAATGCCGAACCGCGCGGCTTCGGCCATATCGGGATCAGCGTTGCCGATGTCGCCCAGGCCTGTGCACGATTCGAGTCGCTGGGCGTAACGTTCAAGAAGCGTCCCCAGGACGGCAAGATGAAGGATATCGCCTTCATCACCGATCCCGATGGCTATTGGATCGAAATCCTTTCTGCATCCGGAATGACGGGAACTCTTGATCCTAATCAATAATAGCGCGGATTGCTCCGGCTTTACTGACCATATCGAAACGGGATTTTTACCGGTCCTGTCCAATATGGCCATATAGGCCGGAGGAGCCGGGACAGGGCCCCTATCCTCCGTACCCCAGGCGCAGCTCCCTGCGCATGAGTTTTTGGAGGGTGTACCCCGATGTTGTCCTGGTTTGAAAAGACGGCGCCGATCCGTCTGAAGTTCGACGTGCTGACCATTGTCTATGGCGGGCTTGGTGCCGTCGGGCTGGGCGCGACCATCGCGGCGAATGGCGGCTTTTCGCTCACGCTGCCCGTCATCGCCGCGACTTTGGCGCTGGCCGCATCGATCCTGGTGATGCGGATCAGCCGCAAGCTGATCTGCGACCCCTATGTCGGCTCGGTCGTCGCCATGGAGGCGCTGGCTGCGGGCGATGTCCATCGCGAGATCCGGTACACCGATTACCGCGACTGCATCGGGCGGATTGCCAAGGCCATGCAGGTCTTCCAGCGCAATGCCGCCAATGTCCAGCAGGCCGCCGAGGCGCAGCAGATCGTCGTCGGCGCGCTGGGCAAGGGGCTGGGCGAGCTGGCCGAGGGCAATCTGACCGTGGCGATCCAGGCGCCCTTCCCCGCCGATTACGAACGGCTGCGCAGCGACTTCAACCGCGCGGTCGAGGCGCTGTCGCGCGCGATGAGCGCGGTGACGGTGGCCACCCATGGCATCAATTCGGGCGCCAGCGACATCCGCCAGGCCTCCGACGACCTGTCGCAGCGCACCGAGCAGCAGGCCGCAAGCCTGGAGGAAACCGCCGCCGCGATGGACGAGATCAACTCGACCGTCCGCCAGACCGCGGAGGGCGCCACCCGTGCCAACCGCGCCGTCGCCGATGCCCGCGTCGAGGCCGAACAATCGGGGGCCGTCGTCCGCCGCGCGGTCGAGGCCATGGCCGGGATCGAACGCGCGTCGAGCGAAATCTCCGAAATCATCAGCGTCATCGACGGCATCGCCTTCCAGACCAACCTGCTGGCGCTGAACGCCGGGGTCGAGGCCGCGCGGGCCGGGGACGCGGGCAAGGGCTTCGCGGTCGTCGCATCGGAAGTCCGCGCGCTGGCGCAGCGTTCGGCCGACGCGGCCAAGGACGTGAAGTCGCGCATCCTCGCCAGCTCCGAACAGGTCGAGGCGGGCGTCAGCCTGGTCAGCGAGACCGGCAAGGCGCTGGAGCGGATCATCGGCCAGATCGCCGAGATCAGCACGCTGGTCGAGAATATCGCCGGGTCGGCGGAAAAACAGGCCAACGGGCTGCAGGAGGTCAACATCGCCGTGTCCGCGATGGACGGCGTGACCCAGCAGAATGCCGCGATGGTCGAACAGGCGACCGCCGCCGCCCGCTCGCTGGCGGTCGAGGCCGACAGCCTGGCCCGCGAGATCGCGCGCTTCCGGGTCAATGCCCATTCGGGCGAAGGCTTTGCCGCCCCGGCGCCCGCGCCCCGGCCGCAGCCGCAACCCCAGCCGGTCCACCAGATGCAGGAACGCGCCGCCGCCGCCGGACGCCGCATCGTCCAGACGGCGCGCACGTCCGCCCCGTCCACCGGCAATGCCGCGCTGGCGGTCAACGAGGACGACTGGACCGAGTTCTGACCGGCGCGCGCCTGAATATGGCGCAACCCACGCTTTTTTAACGACCTCTGATCCATTCTGTCATCGAACCCCGCGTCTGGAGTCTTCCCGTGACCGCTCTGTCCCTCGCCCCCGTGCTCGACACCACCGCCGCCGCCCCGTTGCGCCAGGCGCTGCTCGATCTGATCGCATCGGGCGATGCCATCGCGCTCGACGGCGCGCAGGTGACCCAGGCGGGGCAGGCCTGTCTCCAGGTGCTGGCCAGCGCGCAGGCGATGGCGGCCTCGATCCGGACCGACTTCGAACTCCAGAACCCCTCCGAAGCGCTGGCTTCGATGATCGCACTGGCGGGGCTCGACACCCTCGTCGCCGCTGCCTGAAAGGCCCGACTCGATGAATCTCGATGAGATCCAGCAGATCTTCTTCCAGGAATGCGAAGAAGGCCTCGGCGCGCTGGAAACCGCCTTTGCCGATCTGAAGCGCGGCCGTCACGACGACGAGACGATCAACACCGTCTTTCGCGCGGTCCACTCGATCAAGGGCGGCGCGGGCGCCTTCGGGCATGAACGCCTCCAGCATTTCTCGCACCATTACGAGACGGTGCTCGACCTGATCCGCAACGGCACCCTGCCGCTGGGCGAGTCGCTGATCGACCTGATCGTCGCCGCGTTCGACACGCTGGCCGACCATGTCGCCGCCGCGCGCGGCGAGGGCGGCGTCCCCGCCGACGAGGCGATGCTGGAACGGCTGGACGCCGCCGCAAAGGGCGAGATCGCCAGCAGCGCGGCCGAGCCGGTGATCGAGCCGGCCGCCGCCCCCGAGTCGCCCGCCGCCGCCGCCGCGCTGGACGATTTCGACGCGCTGTTCGCGATGCTGGAGGAGCCCGTCGCCCCGGTCGAGGCGGCCGCCCCCGAGTGGATCGTCACCGTCTATCCCGGCCCGCGCGCCTTCGATCACGGGGCCGAGCCGATGCTCGCGCTGCGCGAACTGGCGCGCATGGGCGGCCGCACCCTGTCCGCCGACCTGTCCGAGCTGCCGCTGCTCGACGGAATGGATGCCGAGCGCGCCTATATCGGCGTCACCATGGCGCTGCCCGGCGCGATCGACGAGGACGACATCCGCGCGGTGTTCGACTTCGCCGATCCGCAATGCCGCCTGACCGTCACCCGCAGCGACGCCGTATCCACCGAACCCGAAGCGGTCGCCGAACCCGTGGCCGAGCCCGAACCGCTCCCCATCGCCCCGGTCGAGGCAGCCGCCCCCGCAAAGCCGGTCGTGATCGAACCCGCCGCGCCGGTGGTGGTCGCCGCCCCCGCCGCCCCGCCGCCGCCCGAGGCCGCCCCCGTCGTGTCGGTGACCGAGGCCGCCAACAGCCCGCGCGTCGCCGCCGCCGCCGCACAGACGATCCGCGTCGATCTCGACAAGCTGGACCGGCTGGTCAATCTGGTCGGCGAGCTGGTCATTACCCAGGCGATGCTGGCGCAGCGCCTGTCCGAGAACGACATGGGTTCGATCTCCGAGCTGTCCGACCTCGACCACCTGACGCGCGAGCTTCAGGACTCGACCATGGCGATCCGCGCGCAGCCGATGAAGACGGTGTTCAGCCGCGTGCCGCGCATCATCCGCGAACTCGAAGTCGAAACCGGCAAGCGCGTCCGCCTGGAGGTGGAGGGCGAGATGACCGAGGTCGACAAGACCGTGGTCGAGCGCATCGGCGAGCCGCTGACCCATCTGATCCGCAACGCCGTCGACCATGGCCTGGAAACCCCGGCGGACCGCAAGGCGCTGGGCAAGGACAGCGAGGGCGTGGTCACGCTGTCGGCCGCGCACCAGTCGGGCCGGATCGTCATCACGGTGGCCGATGACGGGCGCGGCATCGACCGCGCGCGGGTCAAGGCCAAGGCGATCGAGCGCGGCATCATCGCCCCCGACGCGCAGCTGTCCGAGGAAGAGATCGACAATCTGATCTTCGCCCCCGGCTTCTCGACCGCCGCCGTCGTCTCCAACATTTCCGGGCGCGGCGTCGGCATGGACGTGGTGCGCAAGAACATCCAGGCGCTGGGCGGGCGCATCGGCATCCAGTCCGAACTGGGCAAGGGGTCGAGCTTCTCGCTCAGCCTGCCGCTGACGCTGGCGGTGCTGGACGGCATGATCGTCACCGTCGGCGACCAGACCTTCGTCATCCCGCTGACCCATATCGTCGAGAGCCTGCGTCCCGGTGTGGACGAGGTGCATTTCGTCGGCGGCCAGTCGCCGCTGCTCGACGTGCGCGGCACCTATGTCCCGGTCCACCGCGTCGGCGAACAGCTGGGCGTGGGCGGCGCGACGCGGCAGCCCGAGGATGCGGTGCTGATCGTGGTCGAAAGCGACCAGGGCCAGGCCGTGCTGATGGTCGATTCGATCCAGGACCAGCGCCAGGTCGTCGTGAAGAGCCTGGAGGCCAATTACCGCGCCATCCATGGCCTGGCGGGCGCCACCATCCTGGGCGACGGCCGGGTCGCGCTGATCCTCGACGTCGATGCGCTGATCGGCCGCTGGCGGCGCGACGGGCGCAGCTCGGGCGCCTTCATCGAAGACCTGGCCGCGTGAACGCCTTCGCCGCCCTTCCCGAACGCGAGATGGAGTTCGCCTTCTCGGCGGCCGACCATCGCGCGATCGCGGACCTGATCTATGCCGAATCGGGCATCCTGCTGCCCGATACCAAGGCCAAGCTGATCTATGGGCGGCTCGCGCGGCGGTTGCGCGCCTGCGGGCTGTCGACCTTCCCCGATTATCTGGCGCTGGTTGCCAGCGATGCCGGGGAACGGGCCCGCGCGGTCGATGCGCTGACCACCAACCACACCTCCTTCTTCCGCGAAAATCATCATTTCGAGCATTTCCGGGAATCGCTCTGGCCGGGCTTTGCCGACCGGCTGGCCTCGGGCGGGCGCGTGCGCGTCTGGTCGGCGGCCTGTTCCAGCGGCGAGGAACCCTATTCGCTGATGATGACGATCCTGGGCACCGACACCCGCGCCGCCGACAAGCTGGCGCGGCAGGATTTCCGGGTGCTGGCGACCGACCTGTCGCCCAGCGTCATCGCGACCGCGCGCGCGGGCCGCTATCCGCTCGACACGACGCGCGCCATGCCCGCCGCTATGCGATCGGCCTGGTGCCGCCGGGTGGGCGAGATGGACGAATTGTCGCCCGCACTGCGCGAACCGATCGCGTTCCGCGAGCTCAACCTGCTCCGCAAATGGCCGATGCGGCGGCCATTCGATGTGATCTTCTGCCGCAACGTCATGATTTATTTCGACGAACCGACCAAGGCCCAACTGCTTGCCCGCTTTGCCGACCAGCTGGTCGACGGCGGCATCCTCTACATTGGTCACGCCGAACGCATCCCGCCGGAAGTAGCGGCGCGCTTTCACTGCATCGGTCGCACCGCTTTCCAGAAAGTATCCTGATGGCCGTACGTACATTGATTGTCGACGACTCCCCCACCATGCGCGCCTTGATCGCGGGGATGCTCAGCCGCGACCCCGATATCGAAGTGGTCGGCGCGGCCAACGGACCGCACCAGGCGCGCGAGATGATCAAGGCGCTGGACCCGGACGTCATCACGCTGGACGTCGAGATGCCCGACATGAACGGGCTCGACTTCCTCGAGCGGGTCATGCGGCTGCGTCCGATGCCGGTGGTCATGCTCTCGACGCTGACCCAGGCGGGCGCGGACACCACGATCCGCGCGCTGGAACTGGGCGCGGTCGAATGCTGCGCCAAGCCCGCGACCAACTGCGTCGATCCGCGCATCGCCGAAAGCGTCAAGGCCGCCGCGAGCAGCCGCCGCATCCGCGTGCGCGACATGACGCCCGCCGCACCGGTGCCGATGGCCGATTTCAAGCCGATCCCCGGCTCGCTGATCGCGATCGGCGCGTCGACCGGCGGGGTCGAGGCGCTGATCCAGGTGCTGAGCGGCTTTCCCGCCAACTGCCCGCCGACCGTCATCGTGCAGCATATGCCCGCGACCTTCACGACCAGCTTCGCCGCCCGGCTCGACCGGCTGTCCAAGCCGACCGTGGCCGAGGCGCGCCATGGCCAGCCGCTGCTGCCCGGCCATGTCTATCTCGCGCCCGGCGGCACCCATCACATGGAGGTCGGCGGCACCGAGGGCCAGTATCGCGCCCGCCTGATCCCCGACGATCCGACCAGCGGCCACCGCCCCTCGGTCGACCGCCTGTTCCACAGCGTCGCCAAGAATGTCGGCACCAAGGCGGTCGGCGCGATCCTGACCGGCATGGGCCGCGACGGCGCCGACGGCCTGCTCGCGATGCGCGGCAAGGGCTGTTTCACCGTCGGCCAGGACCGTGACAGCTGCGTCGTCTATGGCATGCCCGGCGTCGCGCAGGAGGTGGGTGCGGTGACCAAGCAATTGACGCTGACGCGTATCGCACCCGCGCTGATCGACCGGTGCCGGGCGTGATCGTCGCCATGGCCCAGTCCTTTCCGCCGCCGCCGCCGTTCACCCGGCTGGCGCATCGCGACGGTCTTCGCCGGATCAACGTGATCCAGGGAGAGACCCGCGTCAGCCAGGACAAGGAGGTCGTGCTGACCACCGTGCTGGGCAGCTGCATCTCGGCCTGCCTGTACGATCCGGTCGCGGGGATCGGCGGTCTGAACCATTTTTTGCTCGCCGAACCGGGTGCCGCGGAAACCGATCCTAAATCCATGCAGCGCTATGGCGTCTATGCGATGGAAGTTCTGATCAACGCGATGATGGCGCTCGGCGCCCAGCGGCACAGCCTGAAGGCCCGGCTGTTCGGCGGGGCGATGATGCGCGACGGGTTCCGCGACATCGGCACCGCCAATGCGCAATTCGCCCGCCGTTTCCTGGCGGACGAGCGGATCGCGCTGGTCGGCGAGGATGTCGGCGGGATCAGCGCGCGTCGCGTCGAGTTCCGCCCCGCGCTGGGCCTGGCCCGGTGCCGCCATGTGACGGATACGGCGGTTCCGGCACCGCGCGCCGCACGCCCCGCTCCACCACCCCCACCCGCCGCGACCGGCGACGTGGAATTCTTCTGATGACTCTCGATACCTCCATGAAAGGCCCATTCGTGTCCCAACTCATCATGACCGTGGACGATTCGCCCAGCATGAGAATGCTTCTGCGCGCCGCGCTCACCGATATGGGATATCGGGTGCTCGAGGCCGAGGACGGCGTCCATGCGCTCGACACGCTGGACGGAGTCACCGCCGACACCGCGCCCGATCTGGTCATCACCGACATCAACATGCCCCGCATGGACGGTTTCGGCCTGATCGAGGCGCTGCGCCGCCAGCCCGGCCACCGCAACCTGCCGATCCTGGTGCTGACCACCGAAAGCTCCGACGAGAAGAAGGCCCGCGCGCGCGAGGCGGGGGCGACCGGCTGGATCGTCAAGCCCTTCAACCCCGAAAAGCTCGCCGCGGCCATCCGCCGCGTGCTGCACTGATCCCCTGATCCCGAGGAACCCGACCATGTCGCGTCAGCTCATCACCTTCCAGCTCGGCGACCAGATACTGGGCGTCGACATCATGGCCATCCGCGAGATCCGCGCCTGGTCGCCCGCGACCCCGCTGCCCAACGTGCCCGCGCATGTGCGCGGCGTGGTGAACCTGCGCGGCGTGGTCCTGCCGGTCCTCGACCTGCGGCACCGGCTGGGCTGGGGCGTGACCGATCCGAGCGCCCGGCACGTCATCATCGTGGTGCGGATCGGCGAGCAGCTTCAGGGCCTGATCGTCGATGCGGTCAACGACATCGTGACCATCCCGCCCGAGGCGATGCAGCCCCTGCCCGACATGGGCGAGGCGACGGCGGCGCATTATCTGGAAGGGCTGGCCACGATCGAACAGCGGCTGATCCTGATCCTGGCGCTCGACCGCCTGTCCGATAGCGTTTCGTTAACCGCCGAAGCCGCATAAATCCCTGGTTTCTGGATGATAGCGGCGGATCCGTTGGAAGGTATTGGGTAATGGCGGACGTTAAGGTTCTTGTCGTCGACGACTCGCTGACGATGCGGGTTCTGATCTCGGGCGCGCTGGAGCGGATCAAGGGCGTGACCGTGGTCGGTGCGGCCGACGGTGCGCAGGAAGCGCGCAAGATGGTCGACCAGTATCGACCCGAGGTGATGACCCTCGACGTCGAGATGCCGGGCATGAGCGGGCTGGACTATCTGGCCGAGATCATGACGGAACGGCCGATGCCGGTCATCATGTTCTCGACCCGGACCGCCGCGGGCGCCGCCGAATCGGTCGAGGCGCTGCGGCTGGGCGCGATCGACTGTTTCCCCAAGCCCAAGGTCGCGGTGCAGGCCGAGCTGGACGACATCATCGGAAAGCTGGGCAAGCGGATCAAGTCGGCGCGCAATGCCGATCTGAAGCGCGCCAAGGCGGGCAAGCTCGCCGCCGCGCGCAAGGCGCCCGCTGCCGACATGCACTGGAACGGCCGCCTGCTGGCGATCGGCGCGGATGCGGCGAACACCCAGGCGCTGTTCGACCTGTTCCAGACCTTCCCCGCCAACTGCCCGCCGACCCTGGTCGTGCAGCAGATGAGCCCCGGCCTGCTCGGTCCGATGATCGAGCAGCTGCGCGAACAGATCGCGCCCAAGGTCGTCGAGGCGACCGACGGCATGAAGGTGGAACAGGGCACCATCTATTTCGCGCCGCAGGGCGAGACGCACATGGTCGTGGACAGCTGGCCCGAGGGCAACATCCGCCTGCTCGCGCGCGAGCCGGTGGCGGGCGAGCGCCCCTCGATCTCGCTGCTGTTCGCCTCGGTCGCCAAGGCGGCGGGGAGCAACAGCCTGGGCGTGCTGGTCGCGCTGGACGACGAGGACGGCGCGGCCGGCCTGCGCGCGATGATGGCGGGCGGGGCCTATGCCATCGGGCGCAACGGCACCGACTTCACCTTGTCCAAGGGCATGGCGTCGCAGCCGATCGCGGGCGACGCGATCGCCGCCAACATCCTCAAGCTCTGTAGCAAGTGACCATGGTCGCGCACGATCCCATGCCGGGAATGGAGCGCGAGCTGGCGCTGGCGCTGGCCGAGGAGCTGGTCGACCTGACCCGCTCCCTGGCCGAGCTGGCCTATGACCTGGGCAGCGACAGCGACACGCTGCGCCGCCACATGGTCAGCATCCAGTCGGTCGACCGGATCACCCAGACCCAGCTCGCCATCGCCGACATCCTGCGATCCGACGCGCCGGTCGCCGCGCGGATCGAGGGGGTCACGCTGGAAACGCTGGCGGATCGCCTGCGCGAACGGACCGCGCGCGCCGCCTGACCCCTTACCCGATCCGCCGGTCGATCAGCGCGCGGCCATACGCTCGATCAGCGGGCGCATGCTGCCCAGCCATTGCTGCATCCCGGTGCGGGCCTGTTCGCTCAGGCTCAACAGCGTCAGCCGACGATCGGTCGGATGCGGCGCATTCTCGAACATCCCCATCGACAACAGCATGTTGATCCAGCGGACCGCCGTGGTGCGCGGCACGCCCGAGGCGCGATAACAGGCGCTGGTTTCCACCTGTCGCCCCTCCTCTTCCTCCAGAAAGACGAAGAGCAGCATGTCGAACGCCGGATCGGCGAACAGCGACGAATCGAAGAAGCGCCCGATCCCCTCGCGCGCGGAGCGGACCACCCGCCCGATCTCGACCGGCGTGATGCGCGCCTCCGCCTCGGAGCGGACCAGGGTTTCCACCGCCTCCAGCTCGGCACGGATCCGCCGCAGCCTGTCGTCGATCCCCTCGGACACAGGTTCCGCCCCGATATCGAAGCGGTCGCTCATGACCTGCATTCCCCAGCCCATTCCATCGATCCCCCAAACCGTCCTTGCGGCGCGTCGCGATATATTCCGGTTATGCCGCGGTGCCGCAATTCATGAACGGGAAGATGTCAGCTAATCTGTCCTAAGTTAATCAGAAACTTGTCCGCAAAGGCGCCAATTTGCTCCCGCTTCGGAGCGATCGGCACGGGGGAGTCCGTCGGAAACGCGTTGGAGGCGGTTTGGGCGGCACCGGCCCGCTCCCCCACCCGGCCTCCCGCAGAATATCCTGGATGGGAGGCCGGACGGGGGAGCGGGCCGGTGCCGCTGAAACGTCAGAAGAACAGCTTGCGCACCGACAGGCGGACGGTGCGCCCGAGCGGGTCGAGATAGCCCGGCTGATAGCCGATCGGCACCGTGCCGGTCGAATCGGTCACCCGCTGGCGCTGGTTGAACAGATTGTCGACCGACAGGCTGACCCGCATGCCCCGGACCCAGGGATGCGCGCGGACCAGATCGAGCCGCTGGCCCAGATCAGCGAACAGGCGGAAATCGACCGTCGCCAGGCTGCCGAAGTCGAGCGCCTGCGGATTGGCCGCCGTGCCGCCATTGACCCGCGTCGCGCTGCGCCAGTTGCCCGAGAAACGCAGGCCCAGCCCGTTGTTGTTATAGCCCGCCTGCGCCTCCAGCTGGTGGCGCGAGCTGCCGCCGCTCGACCCGACCGCGTCGCCGCGCAACAGGTCGAGGACCGGGCCGCCATCGGCGACGGTGACACGGTCGGCGAAGGTCCAGGTGTGATAGAGCGCGAATTGCACGCGGCCACCGCCACGACCGCCGCCAAAGCCGCCGCCGCCTCCGCGAAAACCGCCACCGCCGCCCGGCCCGCGATCCGGTCCGGCACCACCGGGACCACCGGGGCCTCCGGGACCACCGGGGCCGCCGCCCGGTCCACCGCCCGGCCCCTCACCACGTGGACCGTCCGGTCCGCCGGGGCCGCCGCGCGCGCCGGGGAAAGCCATCCCCGCAAAGGGATTGGGGCCGGTCCCGGCGCGGAACGCCTCCAGCTCCTTCTGGATCTTGGACTTGATCGGCTTGGAGAAGTTGATCCCCCAGCGCAGCTGCGACCGCTCGGTCCGCGCGAAGTTGATCGGGCGCGAATCGACGCGCAGCAGATTGCCCGCCGCATCGCGGGTGAACCGGTCGGGAAAGGCCGCCTCGATCGCGGCGGTGGGCGTCGGGAAGGACGCGATCGGATCGTCGGTCGTAATGCGGAAATAATTGGCGGTCAGGTTGATGTCGCGGTCGTTCCACGGCTTCACCGTCGCGCCCAGCTTCATGACATGGCGATTGTCCGCGACCAGCGCCGGGTTGCCGCCGCTGACCGACGTCACCGTCGCGGTCGTGCCGCTGACATAGTCGAACAGCCGGACATTGGGGGTGGTGATCGTCGGATTGCCCAGCTGCTGCGGGGTGGGCGCATCCTCCTGATCGGTCCAGGAGGCGATGAAGCGCACCCCCTCCAGCGGCGACCAGTTCGCGCCGTAACCGACCGTGGTCAGCGTGCCGAAGTCCGACAGATGATCCGCCCCGCCATTGACGTTCAGCGACAAGTCGCCGATCGCGCTCAGGATGCCGCGATCGCGATTGGCAATGGGGAAGTCGAGATTGACCTGCCCGTTGACGATGTCTCGCGACACCTCGCCGGTCTGGACGGTGCCGAACCGGGTCGAGCGGCTGGAGAAATCATTGGTCTCGCCGCCCAGCTTGACGCTGGCCTGCACGTCGCCCGCAGGCAGTGCGAAGACCCGGCCGTTGAGCAGCGCGTCGATCTCGCCGGTCGAGGAGGTCGACCGCGCATAGTTGCGCGCCGCCAGCCCCAGCCCGTCGAGCGGCCCGAAGGGGTTGGCGGTCGGATCGCCCGCGTTCAACCGCGCCTGAAGCCCCGTCACGTCCAGCCCGGTGTCGGTGGCGACACGGCTTTCGGTCCGGTCATAGGCGCCGGTCAGCGACCAGCGCCACCGGCCCAGATCGCCGTTGAACACGGCGCCCAGATGCGCGGTCAGGCCGGTATTGTCCTGGACCAGCGGACCATAGGCATCGCTCAACCGGCTGATCGTCGCATTGGTCGACAGCGGGGAGTAGGGATTGCCCGCCGGCAGCGTCAGGCTGGCCGAGGGCAGGCCGTTCCAGCTGTTGCTCTGCGTCGTCTCCAGCTGCGCGTTGAACGAGGCCGCGACCTTGTCGAAGATGTTGCGCGCATAGACGATGTTCGCGCCGAACTGGCGCTGCGCCGATTGCAGCGTGCGATAGGGGGTGACGTCGGTGCTGTTGGTCGGGCTTGCCGCGAGTTGCGTCAGCGTCGGCGCGGCACTCAGCCCGGTGGGGATGCCGACCACGCTGGGCGTCCGGCCGGTCAGCGCGACCAGCGCCGGATCGCTGCTGACCAGATTGCCGCCCAGCGCCGCGTTGCTGGCCGGGGCGGTGATATCGCGCTCGGCCTCGGTCAGCCGCGACGTTTCCTGATAATCGGCATGGATGCTCAGCCGCTTGTCGCGCCGGATGGCCAGCCAGTCGAGCCGCCCCTGCCCCTGGGCCGAGCCGCCCTCGGTCGGAGCCAGCGCGATCGCCTCGGTCGCCAGCGAGCGGAAGCGCGGGCGCAGGACGAAGTTCACGACCTTCTGGTCGGGGCGATAGCCGAATTTGAGCGACACTTCCTCGGGCAGGATGTCGACGCGCAGGATCGCCTCGGTCGGCAGGTCGCGAATCTCCTGAAAGCCCGCGATGCGCCGCCCGTTGAGCAGGATCACCGGCGACCCGCCGCGCCCGCTGGTCGTCTGCGGCGCGAGTTCGGTCAGCAGGTCGGCGACGCTCGACACGCCATAGCTGCGGATGTCGGCGGGGCTCAGCTGCTGGTCGGGCGGGATGTCGCCCGGCACGGTGCCCGGTGGACGGCGGCCGTTGACGACGACGTCGCCCTCGCCGCCTTCCTCCTCTTCGGCCTCGGCCTGCGGGGCCTGGGCGCCCGAGGTCCGGCCCTGAGGCTTCTCCGCCTGCGGAGCGGTGGCGGCCGGGGCGGCGGCCGCATTTCCGGTAGCCGCATTTCCAGTGGCTGGGGCGGGTGTCGCGGCGGTCGGGCCTTGCGGCGTCGCGGGCCTCCTGCGCCTGTGCGATCGCCGGCATGGCACTCGCCAGCATCAAACCCGCCCAAAGCCGCATCGTTCGCCCTTTTCCCAAATCCTGTCGTTGGGCGTTAGGACGCAAATGTCGCACAAATGTGCCGCCCGCGACGACAAATGTCGCAGGGATGCGGAGCGATGGTCATTCCTCCCCTTGCGGGGAGGAACGGGTCAGCCTGCAAATGCCTTTTCGATCACATAGGCGCCCGGCTGCGCGTTCGAGCCTTCGGGGAAACCCATGGCCTCGAACCTGGCGCCCAGCGACTTGATCATCTCCATGCTGCCGCACATCATGATCCGGTCGGTCTCGGGATTGAAGCCGTGCGCGCTGGGCAGCCCGGCGAACAAGCGGCCATCGTCGATCAGCGCGTCGATGCGGCCGGTGGTGTGGAACGGCTCGCGCGTGACGGTCGGGACGTAATGGAACTTCTCCGCCGCGACTTCGCCCACCAGGGGATCCTCGGCCAGCTTGCCCGCCAGCTCGTCGTGGAAGGCCAAGTCGCTGACCCGGCGGACCGAGTGGACGATCACCACCTCGTCGAACATGTCATAGATGTCCGGATCGCGCGCGACCGACAGGAAGGGGGCCAGACCCGTGCCGGTCGACAGCATGAACAGCCGCTTGCCGGGCAGCAGCGCATCGGCGACCAGCGTGCCGGTGGGCTTGCGGCCCAGATAGATATGGTCGCCCGGCTGCACCTTCTGCAGCTTGCTGGTCAGGGGGCCGTCCTCGACCTTGATCGACAGGAAGTCGAGCTTCTCGTCATAGGAGGGGCTGGCGACCGAATAGGCGCGGAGCAGCGGCTTGCCGTTGTCGCCCTGCAACCCGATCATCACGAATTCGCCCGAGCGGAAGCGGAAGCTGTCGGGGCGCGAGATCGCGAAGGAGAAGAGATGCTCGTTCCAGTGATGGACGCTCTGAACCGTCTCGACGCTCAGCGCCGCGGTCGGGGTCAGTTCGGGCAGAACAGTATCGGTCGACAAACCACGCACTCCTTGGGGCCCGCCCCGCGCCGCCGGTCGATCGGCGGGCGGGCGAACAGTCAGTTTCGATGAATCGGATGCGCCCTTACCAAGAATAGCGCAGGCTGCCTACAAAGGTCCGCGATGCCCCGTAATAGCAGCCATTGTTGAAGAAGCAGCTGGTGATATGGCGCTTGTCGAACAGATTGGCGACATTGGCGGTCAGGCTCAGCCCCTCCATCGCCGGGCTGACCCGGCCCAGGTCATAGCCCAGCATCAGGTCGGCCAGCCAGTAATCGGGCGACTGGAAACGGCGGACGACGGTCTTCCCGGCCGCGACGGTGGTCGCCGTCCCGTCCGATTCCCCGACATAGCGCAGGCCCGCCCCGATGCTCAGCCCGCCCGGCGCGCCCGCGATACCCGCCTTGCCCAGATCATAGGACAGGAAGCTCGACGCGCTCCATTGCGGCACGCCCAGCGGCCGGGTGCCGGTGACGCCGCTCAGCTGGTCGCCGGTGCCGACCACGGGAGACCCCTGCGTCACGCGCGGATCGGTATAGGTCGCCGCCACCGTCACGTCGAAACCGGGGGCCAGCGTGCCGCGCCCGTCCAGCTCGATCCCGCGGATCGCGACCTCGCCGATCTGCACCTGCGAATTGGTCGGGATATTGCCGGTGCCCGCGTTCGGATCGGCGACCGGCACGTTGCGGCGACGCAGGTCGAAGGCCGACAGGGTGAACAGCGCGGTCGTGCCGCGTGGCTGGTATTTCAGCCCCGCCTCATATTGGCGGCCCGTGACGGGGGTGAAGTTCCGCCCGTCCCAGGTGCTGCCCGTCTGCGGCTCGAAACTCTCCGAATAGCTGACGAAGGGGGCCAGCCCGAACCGGGTCTCGTACAGCGCGCCCAGCCGGGTGGTGAAGGCGGTCTGGTTCAGGCGGGAGACCGCGTTGGTGTTCAGATTCTGCGTCGTCTGGTTGTAGCTGTCCCAGCGCCCGCTGGCGATCAATTGCAGCCCGCCGATCGCGATCTGATCCTGTAGATAGAGGCCGACCTGATCGCGCTTGGTGTAATTGTGCGTCTGGGTGAGCGGGAAGCTGGGCAGCGGCACGCCGTAGACGGGGGCGAACAGGCTGAGGTTCGGGATGTTGAACACCGGGTTCGCGTTCGTGCCGGTGTAGAAGGCCTGATAATTCTCGCCGCGATTATGCTGCCAGTCGAGGCCGCCCAGAATGGTGTGCCGAACCGGCCCGGTATCGAGCTTGCCGACCAGGTGATTGTCGACGGTGAAGGTCTGGAACGCCTCGTCCGACCCGCCGCCGCCGCGTTGCAGGGTGGAGAGGTCGCTGTTCGCATTGGCGCCGGTGCCGCGCGTCAGGAAGCCCGATCCATAGATCTGCCGGTAATGCAGCCCGATCGCCAGATAACGTGCGTTCGTCGTCCAGCTCAGCCGGTCGTTCAGGTCGTGGCGGAACAGGATCGTCGCCGATTTCTGAGTCCGGTCGAACGCCTCATAGGAGGGCTCCGACGTGTTGAAATCGACTGGCAGCACCCCGAACGGATTGGGCAGCGCAGAGCCATAGACGGGCACGCCGCTATACGACCCCGATTCGGGATCGCGCTGATAGTTGAGGATCAGCGTGACGCTGGTCGCCTTGTCGGGCGCGAAGGTCAGCATCGGCCGCGCATAGTAACGGCGATTGGCGGTGGATCGGATGAAGCCGTCCGATTCCTCGGCCCCCGCGATCATCCGGAACAGCCAGCGATTGTCGGCGTCGAGCGGCTGGTTCACGTCGATGCTGGAGCGCAGCAGCGCGTAATTGCCCGCCGCCAGCTCGATCCGGCCGCCCGCCCCGGCATAGGGCAGCTTGCTGGTCAGGTTGATCAGCCCGCCCGGCGTGCCCGAGCCATAGGTGACGCCCGCCGGGCCCTTCACCACATCGACCGATTCGACCAGATGGAAGTCGACCTGCGGAATGGCATAGACGCCGCCCAGCAGGCGCATCCCGTCCATGAACACGCCCGGCGAAAAGCCGCGCAGATAGAGCTGGTCGTAGCGGGTCGCGACATTGCCGCGCTGGTTGGGCGCGACCCCCGCGACATAGCCCAGCGCCTGGTTGATCGACAGCGCGTTGCGCCGGGTCAGTTCCCCCTGGTCGATGACCGTGATGCTCTGCGCCGTGGCGATCAGCGGAATGTCGGTCTTGGTGCCCGAGGCCGCGCTCTTCTTCTCGCGCTGTCCCTCGACCACGATCTCCTCGTTGCGCAGCCGCTGGGGATCGTCGTCCCCAGGAGTGGGCGCGGCGATGGCCGGTGTGGCCATGGCGGGCGTGGCGACGCCGACAAGGGCGCCCGTGGCGCAGGCCGCCAGCCATGCCGCACGAAATCCCCGCATGATATTTTCCTTAACCGCTATTGATAGTGACTCTCAAATGCTGCTAAAGCGATGACATCGAGATGACAAGGGGAAAGCGCGGGTGGCGTCACGCCAGGCCATGGACGGACAGGCTCCTTCGGGGTGGCGCGGTGGCGTCGCCATGGGCTGTCGCTGGCTGACCGCTGCGGTCGGCGGCTATGGATTCGCGGTGGCCGCCGCGATGCTGACCGCGCGCATCCTGCCGGTGTCGGACGCGCGGTCGCGGGTCGAGGCGACCGGATGGCCGATGATCCTGTCCTTCCTGGTCTATGCGGGCATCGGGCTGTGGGCGCTGCACGAGATAAGGCTGGCGCGCGTTGCCGCGGTGGTCTGGGGCGGCGCGCTGGTCATGGCGGCACTGCTCTGGTGGCTGGGGGTCCGCGCGTGAGCGAGGCGACGACCCCGGTGCAGCGCGGCTGGCGGCAGACCATGGCCTGGGCGCATGGCTGGCTGGGCCTGATCGCCGGGTGGATCCTGTTCACCATGTTCCTGACCGGGACCTCGGCCTATTTCCGCCCCGAAATCACCCAGTGGATGCAGCCGGAGATCCGCCCCGCCGTCGCGACCCCGGCACAGGCGGCGACCTCGGCGGTCCGCCATCTCGCGCGGGTCGGCGGCGACGACCTGCAATGGTATATCTATCTGCCCGACGCGCGGACGATCGCCACCCGCGTCTTCCGCATCCCCGCCAAGCCCGATCCCAAGGCGCGCGGGACCGAGCTGGACCTCGATCCGGTCAGCGGCGCGCCCCTGACCGCGCGCGAGACGCGCGGGGGCGAGCATTTCTATCGCTTCCACTTCCAGCTGCAATTGCCGTACCCCTGGGGCCGCTGGCTGGCGGGGCTGTGCGCGATGGCGATGCTGGGCGCGATCATCTCGGGCGTGATCACCCACAAGCGGATCTTCGCCGACTTCTTCACATTGCGCTGGAACAAGGGACAGCGCAGCTGGCTCGACGCGCACAACGTCACTGCCGTGCTCGGCCTGCCCTATCACGCGATGATCGCCTATACCGGGCTGATCACCCTGATCACCATGTACATGCCGTACCCGATCGTGATGAATTACGCCAAGCCCGCGCAGTTCGTCCAGACCGCCTATGGCCAGCCCGACGACGTGCCCGCCAGCGGCGTGCGCCGTCCGCTCGTGGCGATCGCGCCGCTGATCCAGGATGCCGAGCGCCGTCTGGGCGGCCCCGCCACCCGCGTCATCGTGACCAATCCGGGCGACGCCGCCGCGCGCGTGACGATCGCACAGGCCAAGCATGGCGCGATCAGTGCGCAGACCCCGATCGTCGTCTATGAGGGCGCGACCGGCCGGTTCCTCAGCCGGAGCGGCGCGCCCGCCTCGGCGATCCAGACGGCGGGCGTCCTGCTGGGCTTGCACCTGGCGCAATTCGCCGGGCCCGCGCTGCGCTGGGCCTATTTCGTGATGGGGCTGACCGGCGCGGCGATGGTCGGCACCGGGCTGCTGCTCTGGACCGCCAAGCGGCGCAAGCCGGGCGCGGCGCCCTTTTTCGGGCTCCGGCTGGCCGAGCGGCTGAACATCGCGGTCATTGCCGCCTTTCCGTGCGGCATGGCGGCCTATCTCCTCGCCAACCGGCTGATCCCGGCGGGGATGGCGGGCCGCGCCGATATGGAAGTGTCGGCGATGTTCTGGACCTGGGGCCTGCTCGCACTCGCCCAGCTTGGCCTGCCCGCGCGGCGCGCCTGGACGATCCTGTTCGGTGTCGCGGGTCTGTTCTGGACCGCGATCCCGGTCGTCAACGCGCTGACCGACACCCGCTGGCTGATCCCCTCGCTGCTCGACGGGGATCAGGTCTTCCTCGCCTTCGATCTCGCCTGTCTCGCCATCGGCGCCGGCTTCGCCGTCGCCGCGCGGGTCAGCGCGCGCCCCGCCGCCCGTACTCCCACACGGACCCGCCGCTTTTCGGAGCCTGCCCATGCTTGATACGATCGCCCTGTGCCTTGTCGGCTTCTGGTTGCTTGCCGCCGGTTCCCATCGCCATGCGCGCGACGCCGGGACGCTGCACGATGCCCGGCTTCGCACCGGATTGAAGCTGCTGGGCGCGACGGTGCTGCTGCTCGCCTTGTGGGGCAGCGGCACGGCGATCACGGGCGAGCGGATCGTGCGGCTGGCGGGGGCGGCCTCGATCGCGGGCGTCGCGCTCAACCTGATCCTGTCGGTGCGCGCGCATGCGGCCTTCGCCCCCTTGCGCGCGGTCAACCGGCTTGTGGGTCGAACACCGACCAGCCGGTCCGCTGCACCAGCCGTTCGAGCGCCAGCGTACCAAGCTGCGAATTCCCGCGCGCGTTGAGCCCCGGCGACCATACGGCGATCGAGGCCCGGCCGGGCACGATCGCCAATATGCCGCCCCCCACCCCCGACTTGCCCGGCAGGCCGACGCGAAAGGCGAACTCGCCCGATCCGTCATAATGGCCGCAGCTCATCATCAGCGCGTTGATCCGCCGCGCCCGTTGCGGTGACACCACCGAGCGCCCCGTCCCCGGATGGAGGCCCCGCGCCATCAGATAGCGCCCGGCGAGCGCCAGCTGCCGACAGCTCATGGCAAGCGCGCAGAAATGGAAATAGACGCCCAGCACCCGGTCGACCGGATGATGCAGGTTGCCGAAGGCGCGCATGTAATGCGCCAGCGCCTGGTTGCGGTGCCCCGTCTCCATCTCGGCCTGCGCCACGGCGGCGTCGATGACGATGTCGTCCTCTCCGGTCAGCGCGCGGACGAAGCGCAGCATCTCGCCGATCGCCTCGCGCGGTTCGTAACCGCCCAGCAGCACGTCGGCGACGACGATCGCGCCCGCATTGATGAACGGGTTGCGCGGGATGCCCTGTTCGGTTTCCAGCTGCACGATCGAGTTGAACGCGGTGCCCGACGGCTCACGCCCCACCCGCCGCCACAGCTGGTCGCCGACCGCGCCCAGCGCCAGGGTCAGCGCGAAGACCTTGGAGATGCTCTGGATCGAGAAGCTCTCCTCGGCATCACCCGCCAGATGGCATTGGCCGTCCGCCTCGACGATGGCGATGCCGAAACGGCGCGGATCGATGCCCGCCAGCGCGGGGATGTAATCGGCCGGTTTGCCCCGGTCGGGGGCCTCCGCCATCTCGGCGGCGATGTCGGCGACGATGGCGGACAGGTCCATGGCGCCGTCGTGCCGTGCGCGCGACACTTTGTCGAGCGCCGCGAACCCGTCATAAACCGCCGCTAGGGAGCCGTCGCTTCCTCCCCAAGCCCGACGACGGACCGACAGCAACGCCATGCGCGACAGGGACACGCCCCCGCCCGCCCCCGGATTCTGGACCCTTGCCGGGGTCGAGGCCTGGGAGCGATTCGCGATTCAGGGTGCCAAGTCGCTCCTTACCCTGTTCCTGCTGACCGACCTGCTGCGCCCCTGGGGGCCGCCGGTCCTCGGCCTGGCCGGGTTGCGCGCCGCGATCGAGGGGGTGACGGGGACGCGAGGCGACATCGCCTTCGCCTCGCAGCTTTACGGGCTGTACGGCGCGCTGACCTATCTGATCCTGCCGCTGGGCGGATGGCTGGCGGATCGCAGCGGGCGGCGGCGGGTCGCGATGTTCGTCGGCGCGGGGCTGATGGCGGCGGGGCTGGTCGCGCTGACGGGGCGGCCCTTCGCGCTGGTCGGGCTGGGCCTGCTGATCGGCGGGATCGGGCTGCTCAAGGGCAATCTGGCGGCGGAGGTCGGCGCGCTGCGCGGGTCGGCGGGAGGCGAGCGGCTGTTCGCGGCCTATCTGGCGTTCCTCAACGGCGGCGCGCTGCTCGGGCCGCTGCTGTGCGGCTGGCTGGCCGAGCGGTACGGGTTCGGCACCGCCTTCGCCGCGATGGCGGCGAGCATGGCGGTGGCGGTGCTACTGCTGCGCGCCGCCCCCCGCGTCACGGTCGCAGCGGCGGCGCGGGACGACGGAGCGGCCGTCGCGTGGCGGCAGGTGGTGCCCGCCATCGTCGCGGTCACCTTGTGCTTCTGCGCCTATGAGCAGCTGACCAATATCGTGCTGGTCTGGGCCGAGGCGCGGGTCGCGCTGTCGGTCGGCGGGTTCGCCGTGCCGCCCGGCTGGCTGGCGGCGGCGGACGGACTGTTCACCATCGCGCTGGCGCTGGGGGCGTATCGGCTCTGGCCCTGGCTCGCGCGGCGGCGGTGCGAGCCCGCTGCGGGGATCAAGCTGGCGCTGGGCGGCGTGGCGATCGCACTCGGCTATGGCCTGATCGCGCTGTTGTCGATGCGGGTCGGCGCGGTGGGGCTGGCGTGGCCGCTGGCGGCGATCCTGCTGCTCGGCATCGGCGTGGTGCTGTCCTGGCCCTCTGCGCTGGCGATCGTCACCGCCGCCGCGCCGCCCGGCCGGCGGGGGATGATGACCGGGCTGTTCTATCTCCACGGCTTCGTCGCGCATCTGGTCGTCGGGCAGCTGGGCACGCTCTATCCGGTGATGAGCGCGCCCCGTTTCTGGATGATCCATGTCGCGCTGGCGCTGGCGGGCGCGGTCGTCGCGCTCGCCATTCCGCGCGGTCAGGCGACGACGACCTCCACCGCCGCCAGCGCCTCGGCATAAGCGGGCGACAGCGGCACGTCGGTCACCAGCATGGCGACGCCGTCGAGCGCGGCGACCTGGACGGTGCCGTGGCGGTCGAACTTGCTGGCATCGGCCGCGATCACCGTGCGGCGCGCGCGGGCGATCATCATCCGGCACACCGCCGCCTCGCCCGCATGATAATCCGCAAAGCCATGGTCGAGATTGACCGATTCGACCGACAGGATCGCCAGCGAGGGCGTGAACATCGCCAGATAGTCGCGCGCCGTCGCGTCGAAACAGGCGCGATATTCATAATCCAGCTCACCCCCGGCCAGCAGCACCCGGTTGTCGTTGCGCCCGCCCAGCTCGGCGGCGACCCCCACCGCATTGGTGATGACGGTCAGCCGCTGGTGATCGCGCAGCGCGCGGGCGACATAATGGCCGGTGGTGCTGGCATCGATATACAGGGTCTGGCCGTCCGCGACGATCTGCGCCACCGCGGCCGCGATCCGCTGCTTGGCCTCGGCATGGCGTTGCAGGCGGGTGGCGAACGAGCCCTCCGTCTCCACCTTGGCCAGCCGCACCGCGCCGTGCGCGCGCACGACCGCGCCCGATGCCTCCAGCACGCGCAGTTCGCGCCGGATCGTCTCCTCGGACACCGACAGCGCCGCCGCCAGATCGCCGATGCCGCGGAAATTCCCCTCTCCGAGTAGCGCCACGATCTCGGTCTGGCGGCGCTGGCGTTTCATCATGGCTGTTCGGGCTCCTGCTATCGGGGTCATGCTAGACGGCGGGGCGTTTCGGTCAATCGGCCGTCGCATCCGGCCAGAAACGCCACAGGCCGCACACAAAGACGCCGATGGCTTTGCGGGCCATCGGCGTGAGGTGCGCTCCGATACCCGCGGGGGGCGCGTATCGGATCGGGGAGAAGGATCGGGTCAGAAGGCGTAGGTCAGGTTCAGCATGTAGATGCGCCCCGTCTCGACATAGCCGCCCTTGCGGTCGTTCGAGAGATAGGCCTTCCGCTCGCTGGTCGTCGCCCAGTAGCTGTGCTCGTTGAACAGGTTCTGCACCGACATGCCGACCGTCAGGCCCGAGGGCAGGACATAGTTGACGATCAGGTTGGAGATCGTCGTCGGCTGGATATAGGTGTCCGGGCGGCTGGAGCGCAGATCGTACAGGCGGTCGCCGGTGTAGTTGTAGTTCCACTCCGCCGACAGGCCGCCATGGCTGTAGAACAGCGCGGCGTTGTACATGATCTTGGGCGCCTGGGTCATGCGCTGGTCGCGCATCTGGCCGTTGACGAAGACGCGCGCATTGGCGCGCTGCACCGTGACATTGGCCTGGAGGCCCAGCCCGTCGAGCAGCCCCGGCAGCCCCTTCAGCGCATAGCGGCCGAACAGTTCGACACCATAGATCTTGCCGGTGGCGTTGGTGGTCAGGCTCGACACCTCGACCCCGCCCTGCTGTTCCGACTGCGGGTTGCCCCAGATGTTATAGTCGCCGGTCGCGTTGGTGGTGCCGGTCGCGAACAGGACGTGGTTGAGCTGCTTGTAGAAGGGGCTGATCGAGAAGAAGTCGGTGCCCTGCCCCTTATATTCGACCGAGGCGTCGTAGTTCCACGAGGTCTGGGCATTCAGATTGGGGTTGGGGATGAACACCCCCGTCACCTCGCCCAGATCGTTGCGGGTCACCTGCGTCGGCCCGAGCAGCAGGTCGAAGGCAGGCCGCGAATAGCTCTTCCGGATCGAGGCGCGGACGACCATGTCGTCGTTCGGCCGGTAATTGGCGATGACGCTGGGCAGCCACATGTCATAATTGCGGCTGGAGGTCGCGAACTTGCCGGTGTCGTTGCCCTGGTCCTGCCAATAGGTGCCCTTGAACCGGTTATATTCGTAGCGCAGGCCCGGCACGACCTGAAGGTCGCCGAACTGCATCGTCGCCATGGCATAGCCGCTCAGCCGGTTCTCGCGACCGTCGAGGCGGTTTTCCTTCAGCTTGACCGGATCGAGATTGGCGAGCTTGGGCGTCGAGAGCTGGCGGACCTGATCCTCGATATAGCCGGTGTCGATCAGGAAGATCGGCACCTGCGCGGCATTGTTCATGAACCCGCCGAGCATCCGGCCGGGCAGCGAGGTCAGCGCGGGGCCGGTCGCGGCGTAACGCGGCGAATTGCTGCCGTCCGCATTGGGGAAGGTATATTGCAGCGCGCCGTCATCGCCCAGCGCATTGGCGTAACGCTTGGCATCCTCGACCTTGGCACCCGCCGAGATGGACACCAGACCCTGGTCGGCATGATGCCAGGTCGTGTCGAACTGCCCCTCCAGGCGGCGTTCCCAGGTGTTCTCGAACTGCTGGGTGACATACCATTGCTTCAGCTTGGTCAGGTCGCTCAGATAGGCGCGCGCCGCGTCGGTCAGCACGACCTGCGGAAAGTTACGCTGGCCGATCGAGGTGACCATGCGGTAATTGGCGACGCCCGTATTGTCGGCGGTGCCGATATAGGGACGGCCCGCAAAGCCCGACTGGATGCGCAGCGGGTAATCCTGCGACCCGCGCGAATAGGCGCCGTGATAGTCGAAGGTGAAGTCGCCCGAGCGGGTCTGGCCGCCCAGCTTGGTCGTCACCAGTTCCTGGTTGCTGTGCTCGGTGCGGAAATAATGCGTCGCGGTCAGGCCGTAATCGGCGCGATAGCCTGCGGCGTCGTACGAGCCCTTGTTGGGGTTCGGGTTGATCTGGTCGGGGGCCAGGCTGGTCTGGCGCAGCGCGGTCTGGTCCATCCAGCTCTTGAGATTGTACCGGCCATAGGTCGAGTGCAGGTACAAGTCGGTGCTCTCGCCCTTCCAGTCGAGGTTCAGCGTCCCGCCCATCCGCTCGATGCGGTTGCGGAACGACTGCCACTGGACACCGCGTGCGAACAGATTGTCCAGATTGTCGCGGATCATGCCGGGGATGTTGTTGTTATACTTCTCCCAGTCGTGTTGGACCGCGGTCGACTCGCCCAGCACATGCTTCAGCCCGTAATAGGCCGAGGCATAGATGCCGAAATTGCCGAAGCGCTGCGCGGTCTCGACCTGCGCGACGCCGCCCCAGGGGTCCTCGCCGCGCGCGACGGCACGGCCCGCCACCTGGCCCTGCAGGCGGATCTGGCTGCGATGGTTGGGCAGGTCGAAGGCGGTGATCGGCACCATGTCGATGATGCCCGCGATCGCGTCGCCATCATATTTGGCGGTCGGCGCCTTGTCGACGCGCACCGTCTGGAGCGAGAAGGGCGACAGCAGGTTCATCGAGATGGCGCGGGTGCGCGCATCGGTCTGCGCCAGCCGCACGCCGTCGAGCGAATAGGCGTTGTACGAGGTGTCGAGACCGCGGATCGAGACATATTGCGCCTCGCCGGTCGCCGCCGCGTTGCGCGACTGGTCCACCGACGAGCTGATCCCCGGCAGGCGGGTCAGCAGGTCGGCCAGATTCTGCTGCGGCTGAAGGCGCAGTTCCTCGCCCGAGACGACGGTGGCCAGCGACTGGCTGCGCAGCTGTTCGTCCTGCGCGTCGACCACCGCCTGGCGATGACCCTTGACGACCACATCCTCGCCGACCTGCGGATCGGTGTCGGTGACGGTCGGCGCATTGGCCGTGGCGATCGGATCGGTCGGATCGGCGGCCAGCGCCGGCGTGGCCAGCATCAGCGTGGCGGCGGTGCCGCACAATAGGCGCACGACATGCGCCCGCTTGAACGAAGCGGTCATGGTTTTCCCCCTGGGACATCGTGATGGCGACGCCCCCCGGGCGCCTTCGACGGCCCCGCTAGAGACGGGCTGTGACAGTCCGATGACTTATTGACCGAATTTTGATGAATTTGAAAAAATGACCGCGGGATAGTCGCTTCGGCACGATCCGCCCGGTCAATGTCACAGTCCTGACCCGGAAACGGTTCAAAGCTCCAACATGACTCCTATCTCCGCCACCCTTCGCCGCCACCTGCGATCCGCGCTTTTCCTGATCACCGCCTCCGCACTGGCCGCGCCGGTCGCGGCGCAGGCGCCGGGCACCAGGGGCCTGACCCTGGACCGGGTGGTCCTGCTGATGCGCCACGGCGTCCGCGCGCCGCTGGACGGGGAAGTGCCGCACGGCACCCGCACCGCCAGCCCCTGGCCACATTGGACGACGCCCGAAAGCCAGCTGACCCCGCGCGGGGCCGAGGCGCTGGCGACCGAGGCGCGCGCCGACCGCGCCGACTGGGCGGCACGCGGCCTGCTCCCCGCCAAAGGATGCCCGGCATCCGACAGCATCCGCATCTGGACCAACAGTTCGCCGCGCACCATCGCCAGCGGACGGGCCTATGCCCAGGGCCTCGCCCCCGGCTGTACGCTGACCATCGGCCATCGCCCCGTGGGCGAGGCCGATCCGCTGTTCGAGCCGCTGCGCGCCCGTGCCACCCGCTTCGACGCGACGGCGGCGGTGGCGGACATCGGCCGCTTCACCGGCGGCATGGACGCGCTGGCCGCGCGGCATCGCGACGCGTTGCGCCTGCTCGATTCGGTGCTGGGCTGCGGCGATCCCAAGGGATGCGATCCGGCGGGCGCGCCGCGCCTGACGCCCTCGGCCGATGGCAAGGGCATCGACCTGTCGGGTCCGATCCGCACCGCCTCGGGCACCGCGCAGGTGCTGCTGCTGCAATATGCCGAGGGGCTGTCGCCCTCGGTCGGCGGCGTGCCGGTCGATGGCGCGGTGCTGGCCCGGCTGGGTGCGGTCCATGCCGCGCTGTTCGACGTCTATTCGCGCTCGCCCTATATGGCGGCGCACCAGTCGGCCGCGTTCGGCCGCCACATGATCGACGCGCTGACCGCCCGCGACGGGCGCAAGGTCGACATGCTGGTCGGGCACGACACCAACGTCACCGCGCTGGCCGGGCTGCTCGGCTTCGACCTCGTCGCGCCGGGCTATGCGACCAACGATGCCGCGCCGGGCGGGGCGGTGATGATCGAGCGCTGGCATGATCGCCGGGGTCGGCGCTTCGTCACCCTGTCCTATCGCACCCAGTCGCCCGATCGCCTGCGCCGCCAGTCGGCAGACGTGACCGTCACGCCCATCCGCGTGCCCGGCTGTCCCGCCGCCGCGCCCTGCCCGCTCGACCGCTTCGTCGCGCTGTTCGGCCGCCGTCTGGCGCCGCTGGCCCGGTAAGCCCGGCCGGGTGTCGTAATCCGGGACGAAACGGATGGCGGATTAAAGGCTTCGCTTACCCTTTGGGGTCTATAGCGGCGATCATGTCGCCCCCCGATTCCGTCCCGTCCCACGGATCGCCGAGCCCCGGCCTGATGCCGGTGGTCCGCGGCTGTCGTCCGCACCTGATCGCGGCGGCGGGGTTTTCGGGGATGATCAACCTCCTCAACCTCGCGCCGTCGATCTTCATGCTCCAGGTCTATGACCGGGTGGTGCCGACGCGCGGCGTGCCGACGCTGCTGCTGCTGACGCTGATCCTGACGATCGCGCTGGGCGTCTATGCGATTCTGGACGCGGTGCGGATGCGGCTGCTGCTGCGCGCCAGCATCCGGCTGGAGCGGCGGCTGGCGCCCGCCATCCTGCTGCGCATCCTGGGGTCGCCAAGCGGCACCGTGATGGAGCGCGCGCAGGCGATGCGCGATTTCGACACGGTTCGCTCCACCCTGACCGGCGCGCCCGTCATCGCGCTGTTCGACGCACCCTGGGCCCCGATCTACATCCTGATCGCCTTTCTGCTGCACCCATGGATCGGCGTGCTGACCCTGGTCAGCGCGCTGTTGCTGGGCGCGATCGCCATTGCCAGCGAGCGGATGACCGAATCCAGCGTCGTCGCGCTGCGCGGCCGCACCGCGCTGGCGCAGCGCGAGCAGGACGCCTCGATCCTCGCCTCCGACGTGGCGCAGGCTCTGGGGATGCGAGACGCGCTCGTCACCCGCCACCTGCTGGAACGCGCCGATCTGGCGCGGCGGCAGGCATCGCTTTCGCGCCGGTCGGGGCAGTTCCTGGCGGTCACCAAATTCCTGCGCCAGCTGCTGCAATCGCTGGCGCTGGCGCTGGGCGCCTGGCTGGCGGTGAAGCAGGAGATTTCGGGCGGCGCGATCTTCGCCGCCTCGCTGCTGCTGGGCCGCGCGCTCCAGCCGGTCGAGCAGATCCTCGGCGCGATCAAGCCGCTGACCGCCGCGCGCGAGGCGTGGCGCTCGCTCGACGGTTTCTGCCGCCGCCCCGGCCCCGAGCGCACGACCACCACCCTGCCCGCCCCCATCGGCCGGATCGAGGTGCGCGGGCTGGAGGTGCGGGCCCCCGGCGGCGACCGCGCCATCCTGTCGGACATCAGCTTTGCGGTGAATCCCGGCGAGGTCGTCGCACTGGTCGGCCCCAGCGGCGCGGGCAAGTCGACGCTGCTGCGCGTGCTGGCGGGCGCGCAGGCGCCCGATGGCGGCGAGGTGCGGATCGACGGCGCGTCGCTGGCCGACTGGAACCGCGAGCAGCTGGGCCGCCATCTCGGCTTCATGCCGCAGGCGCCGACGCTGTTCCCCGCCTCCGTCCATACCAATATCGCGCGCTTCCGCGGCGTCCTCGACGGCGAGAGCGAGGCGCTGGACGCCGAGGTCGTCGCCGCCGCGCAGGAGGCGGGCGCGCATGACGTGATCCTGGGCCTGCCGCACGGCTATGCCACGATGCTGGAGCGCGGCGAGGCGGGGCTGTCCGCCGGACAGGGCCAGGCGGTGGCGCTGGCCCGCGCGCTGTTCGGGCGGCCGACCCTGTTGTTCCTCGACGAACCCAATGCGCATCTCGACAGCGAGGGCGAGGCGCGGCTGGCGCGCTGCATCCTGTCCTTGCGCGAACGCAAGGCGACGGTGATCGTCTCGACCCATCGCACCGGCCTGCTCCAGATCGTCGACAAGGTGCTGCTGCTGCGCGACGGCAAGGTGCAGCTGTTCGACGACCGCGCCAAGGTGATCCGGTCGCAGGCGCCGGGCCGCCCCGACGAAGGCTTCGTCCATGCCGGGGGCGGCCGATGACCCCCGCCCGCGCCCAGCTGGCCGAGCGGCTGCACCTCGACGATTCGCCGCGCGCCGCGATCCGGCTGGGCAGCATCATTGCCTTCCTGTTCTTCGTCGTCGGCCTGGGCTGGGCGGCGGTCGCGCGGCTCGACGCGGCGGCGGCGGGCGAAGGCCAGGTCACGGTGTCGGGCAATCGCCGCACCGTCCAGCACCGCGACGGCGGTATCGTCAAGGCGATGGCAGTCCGCGACGGCCAGCATGTGACGGCGGGCCAGATCCTGTTCCGGCTGGAGGGGGCAGAGGTCGCCGCCAGCGAACGTGCGCTCGCCGCCAGCGTCATCGATCTCCAGGCGCAAAAGGCGCGGCTCGAGGCGGAGATTGCGGGCCGCGCCGTCGTCTGGCCCACCGACTTCGCCACGGCATCGGCCGAGGACCGCCCGCTGATCGCGCGCGCCGAAGCGCTGCAACTGGCGCAGCTGCGCAGCCGCAACGCCGCGCTCGCTGCCAGCGACCAGGTGCTGCGCCAGCAGGCCGCCGAGGTCGGTCGCCAGACATCGGGCTATAACGCCCAGGCCCAGGCCACCGCCCGCCAGCGCGAGAGCCTGGCCCAGCAGCTGGAGAGCACGAGGCGGCTGGCCGATGAGGGCTATGTCTCGCGCAACACGGTCCGCTCGATCGAACGCTCGATGCAGCAGCTGGAGGGGGCCGATGCCGATTACAGCTCGCGCTCCGCCGCCGCGCGCGAACAGATCGGCCAGACCCGCGCGCAGATGGTCCAGACCCGCCGCCGCCAGGTCGAGGACGCCGCCGCCGCCCTTCGCGACACCCAGTTCCAACTGAACGAGATGCAGCCCAAATGGGCCTCGGCCCGCGAGCAGCTGGCGCGTACCGAGATCCGCGCGCCGGTCTCGGGTCGGGTCGTCGGCCTGCGCGTCTTTACCGTGGGCGGGGTGATCCAGGCGGGGCAGCCGATCCTCGACATCGTACCCGATGCCGCACCGCTGATCGTGCGCGCCAATTTCGCGCCCGGCGACATCGACGGCGTCGTCGCAGGGCGGCCCGCCGAGGTGAAGTTCCTGTCGCTCCACGACCGGGGGCTGCCGATCCTGACCGGCACGGTCCATTCGGTGTCGGCCGACGCGCTGCGCGACGAAGCCTCGGGCCGCAGTTATTTCTCCGCCGAGGTCGCGGTGCCGCGCGACCAGATCGCCCGCATCGCGGCGGTGCGAGGCGGCGATACCGGCATCCGGGCGGGCGTGCCGGTCGCGGTCACCGTGCCGCTGCGCAAGCGGACCGCGCTGCAATATCTCCTCGATCCGCTGACCGAGGCCTTTGCGAAGTCCTTCCATGAACGCTGACGCGCTGCGCCGCCTCGCCTGCCTGCCGCTTATGCTGGCCGCCGCCCCGGCCGCCGCGCAGGAGCTGTACGATCCCGACACGCTCGACCGTGCCATCGCCGATGCCTATCGCACCAATCCCACGCTGGAGGCGGGGCGGGCGCAGCTGCGCGCGCACGACGAACAGATCATCCAGGCGAGCTCGCCTTACCGGTTGAGCGTCGGGGTGAACGTCAATTTCCAATATCGCCAGCAGGACCAGCGCAACCTGCTCGACCAGTTCGGGACGGTGCGGTCGCGGACCATGGGGGCGACCATCTCCGCCTCGCAAATCCTGCTCAATGGCGGGCGGACCGCTGCGCAGGTGTCCGCCGCCGAGGCGACCGTGCTGGCGGGGCGCGAGCGGCTGCGCGAGACCGAGAACGAGATATTGCTCGCGGTGGTCGACGCCTATGCCTCGGTCCTGCGCGACCAGGCGCTGGTGGCGATCCAGACCCGCTCGCTCGACAGCTATGGCCGACAGGTGGACCAGGCGGTCGCGCGCGAACGCGGCGGCGACCTGACCCGCACCGACATCGCGCAGGCGCGCGCCCAGCGCGAGATCATCCGCGCGCAGCTGGCCCAGGCCGAGGCCAATCTGCAATCCAGCCGCGCGCGCTTCGCCGCGCTGGTCGGTCGCAATCCCGGCCGCCTCGCCCCGCCGCCGCGCCTGCCGGGCAGCCCCGCCTCGCTCGACGCCGCGTTCCAGATCGCCGAAAAGGAAAGCCCCGCCATCTGGCAGGCGATCATGGCCGCACGCGCGGGCGACGCCCGGATCGCCGCGCAGCGCGCCGAGCGCGCACCGATCGTCGCGCTGACCGGCGGCTATGGCTATGCCAGTCCCTATTCCTATCAGATCCGCGACCTGGGCGGACAGGCGACCGGGGGCGTCAGCGTCACCATGCCGCTGCTCGCGGGCGGGCTGATCGGATCGCGCATCCGCGCCGCCGTCGCCGAGCGCCAGCAACTGGGCTTCGAGGCGGAAAGTACCCGGCGACAGGCGCTCGCCAATGTCCAGGACAGCTGGAACCAGTCGGTCGCGGCGCAGACCCAACAGGATTCGGGCCAGCTGGCCACCCAGGCGGCCGAGGCCGCGCTGACCGGCGTGCGGCGCGGGTTCCAGGAAGGCTTCCGGTCCAATTTCGAGGTGCTCGATTCGGAACAGCGGCTGCTCAACGCCCAGATCGTCGAGACCAATGCGCGCTATTCGGGCTATGTCGCGCAGGCGCGGCTGTTGGCGACGCTGGGCCGGTTGCAGGCGGGGGTGATCGAGGCCGGGGTGCCGAGCTATGACGCCTCGGCCCATATCCGGCAGGTAAAAAAGCAGGTCTTCGGCCCCTTCGACCCGATCCTCGCCCCGATCGACCGCGCCGCGCGCCCTTCGGCGGCGGCAAAGCCCGCACCCGTGCTGGCCGCCGCGACCGATCCGGTGCTCCACCCCGCCACGGCCATGCCCCCGGCGGGACTGGGCCAGTCGCTGCCGGTTACGCCGATGCCGGTGCTTCCGGCGCCCTCCTTCGGCGACCTCAGCGACACGGTGGTAACCGGCGGGGCACGCTAGGACCGAGCCCATGTCGCTATTCCTCCCCTGCAAGGGGAGGTGGCAGGCCGAAGGCCTGACGGAGGGGTGTCCCGCTCTCGATGGAATTACACCCCTGCACCATGCTGCGCTTGGTCCCCATCTCCCTTTAGAGGCGCGCCGCAAGTTCCCCGTACAACTGCCGATAGGCCCCGATGATCGCCGGATGGTCGTAATCGCGCACCACGCGCTCGCGCATCGTCTCGCCCATCCGGGTGCGCAGGTCGGGATCGTCCATGATCCGGCGGATCGCCTGCGCGGTGGCGGCGGGGTTGACCAGCGGGGTGACGATGCCGCCATGGCCGCTATCGGCACCGCCGCGCCCCTCGATCATCTCGCGACAGCTGCCGACATCGGGCGCGACGACCGGGATGCCGCACGCGCCCCCCTCCAGGATGACCAGCGGCTGCGCCTCGGACAGGCTGGTCAGGACCAGCAGGTCGATCCGCATCATCCAGTCCTCGATACGGACCCGCCCCTCGAAGCTCAACGCCTCGCCCAGCCCCAATTCGGCGACCAGCGCGGTGCATTCGGCGGCATATTCGGGGTCCTCGTCCTCCGGGCCCAGCACGACGAAGCGGATGTCGGGGCGCGCGGCATGGACGATGGCGGCGGCGCGGATATAGGTCTTCACGTCCTTGATCGGCACCACCCGGCCGAGCAGCGCGACGACGGGCCGGGCGGGATCTCGCCGGTCGGGCAGATGCGCGAAGCGTCGCACGTCGACGCCGTTGGGGATCGCCCGCACCCGCTCCGCCGCCGCTCCCAGCCGCCGCTGTACCGCGTTATTCTCGCCATAGAGCGCCACGATCGGGTCGCAGGCGGCGTAGCAAGCCTCGGCATAGCTGGTGAAGGCGCGCACCCACAGGTCGCGCAGGTCACGCACGCTGCGCTCCAGCTCCAGCCCAGTGTCGATCTGGTCGCCGATCCACTCGGCCATCATCACCTCGATCTGCCGTTCGAGCAGATAGATGCCATGTTCGGTGATAAAGGCGGGCCGCCCCGTCGCCTGCGCCGCACGCGCCGCCAGCAGGCCCGCAAAGCCGGTCGAGATGGTGTGATAGACCCGCGCGCGCGGCAAGGGCGCGATCAGCACCGCGAGCAGCCCGCCGAGCAACGTGCGCATCGCCCAGAAATAATGGTGGAAGGACGCGCGCGGCAGGATCGCGCGGTAATGGCGCTGCAACCGCTGGAAGGTCGCGGGATGCGCCAATATGTCGCCGGGCTCGGGCATCGGGTCCAGCCCGGCGAACAGGTCGAGCAGGGTCGCGATCGCCGCCCGCTCGCCGGTCGCGACAAAGGCCATCAGCGCCTCGGCGATCCGGGTCGCGACCCGGTTGGGAATGGCGCGCGGCGCGGCGGCGGCGGGGGCGAGGCCGATCTCGCGGACCATCGCGACATTGGGCGGCGGGGCGATCCGGAACGGCAGCGCGGCGGGCCCCGCCTTGATCGCGACGACGGCGAAGCGGATCTCGGGCAAATGGGCGATCAGGTCCTGAAGCCAGCCCGACACGCCGCCGATGACGTAAGGGTAGGCGCCCTCGACGATCAGGCAGACATCGGCGTCTAGGTCGTCAGCCTCGCCCATGCGGGTCATCGCGCCGCCTCCATCCGCCACCACAGGGCATCGTCGTCCGATTCGCATGCCAGCGCGTGAAGCCGGTCGATCGCAGCATAATCCTGAGCCGCCCACGCCGCCTCGATCGCCAGCGCGTCAGCCTCCGCACCCAGGCCATGGGCGCGGAGCAGCGTGGCCGCATCCTCGCACAGATGCTGGCGCTGGGTATCCGACAACAGGCGGTTGGCGCGGCCATGCTCGGCCAGCAACCGGGCGAGCGTCACCGCTGCCTGGCTATCGCCACTCGCCACCCGCGCCTCCAGCACGGCGCGCTGCTCGATCAGATTCTGGACGATCCGGGCCGAGGCGGCGGCGGCGAGCGCGCGGATGGTCTGGTCGGGATCGTTAAGCATCTGCGCGACCAGCGGCGACAGACCCGGCTCGAAGGCACGGACCACCGTCTCCAGCGCGCGGCGACGTGCGGCGACCGGACCATGGCGCAGGACGCCGTGCAGCGAATCGAGCCGTTCGGGGGCGGGATGATAGACCCGCCCGTCGAGCAGCCGCGCCATCTCCAGCGCCGCGCCGCGCCGCCGCGCGGGCACCGCACGCGCGCCGAACATGCGGTCGAGCCGGTCATGCCACGCGCTGCCCGTCGCCCATCGCTCGCCCATCCGGCCCAGCCCCTGCCCCAGCATCAGCCCGACCGGCCCGCCCAGCCCCAAGATCGCCGCCGCATAGCCGCCATGCGGATCGGACCGAAGCCAGACGGCATAGGTGACCAGGCTCAGCGCGGCATGCCCGAGCAGCGCGACCGCCACCGCCGCCCCGCCCGCCGGGACGAAGGCCATGACGAGGACGACCCACGCCAGATCCAGAATGGCGAGCGCGGCGTAACGCCGGGTCACGCCGATCCGTCCATCAGCGGGGCCAGCCAGCTGCCGATCTCGGTCAGTTCGGCCATGCGATGCGCGTTGAACGCCTCGATCGGGATGGTGTGGAACAGCAGCACGCCGATGGCGCCGCGTTCGCCCGCCAACGGCACCGCCGCAACGCCCAGCCCGGCCAGCCGGGTGCGATCGGCGCGGCGCGCGACATGGCGGATGCGGTCCTCCCCGGCCAGCGCCTCCACCATGGCGGGGGACAGGCTGTCGGGGCGGCCCGGGCTGTGCCCCTGCACCGCCGCGCCGCGCAGCCAGACCAGCGCCCCGTCGCCGACGATCCGATAGACGGTGAAATCCTCGCTGCGCGCCGCCAGCGCGATCAGCTGCGCGATCGCCGCGCACCGCTCCGCCACATCCTTCGCCGCCAGCCGGGTGGCGACCGCGACGACATGGCCCATGGTGCGCGGGTCGGAGGCGACCCGGCGTTGCAGCGCGCGATTGGTGCGCGTCAGCCGCTCATGCGCGTCGGTCAGCCGCCCGATATCGCGCGTCGCCTGCGCCGCGCGCCGCTCCGCCCGGCTATAACGTCGCTTGCGGACCAGCGTCGCCTCGCCCACCGCGACCGCGACGATCCCCCAGAGCAGGGGCGGCAGCGACAGGTGCAGCAGCATGTCGAGATAGTCGCGCTCGGTCCCGTCGCCATGCGCCGCAACCAGCCAGAACGCCGAGGCCGTCGCCGCCGCGACGACCCCCGCCCCGGTGCCATAGACCAGCGCCATGACCAGCACCGGGATCCAATAAGGGCTGGGCCGCACATCGGCAAAGCCCGTCCCCCCGGTCAGCAGATGGTCGAGCAGCGCGAGCGCGCCGAACGCCAGTGCGATCTCGCCCAGGATGCGCAGCCCCCGTCGCCAGCCGGGTCGGCGGACAGGATCGCGCGCCTCTTCGGTCGCCGCCGCGCTCACCGGGGCCGTCCCAGGCTGCGCGTCAGGACGGCGCGGCCGAACAGCTGCTGCCCCGAAAAGCCCGGTCGGCTGATCGAGGTCAGCCCGCCCGAGGCCTCGACGCGCCAGACCAGCCCGATCGGCGCGGCAAGCGCCAGGCTGGCATTGGGGCCATCGCCGCCGAAGCGGTCGACCGTCCAGCCCGCCAGCCCGGTCAGTTGCACCGCGCCCAGCGCCTCGCCCAGCATCGCCTGCACCGTGTGATTCTCGCGATCCGCCAGCGGGATCGCCATCGCACCGTCCGCGTCCAGCAGCGCGCGGCGGACATATTCGGCCTCCACCCGGTAGCTGAGGCCGAGCAGCGGATAGCGGCGGCGGATCAGATATTCGAGCCCGGCGGCTAGCGTCACCGTGTCGCTCGACGCCCGTTCACCGGCCAGGCCGTAGCGGTTGAGCCCCACCTCACCCTGCGCGACCAGTCCCGAGCTTAGGCGATAGGTCGCGCCCAGCGCCGCGCGCGAGAGATAGCCGCCCGCGAGCACCTGCGCGGGGGTGGCATAGTCGGGCATGTGGCGGGTCAGGGTCAGCCGCCATTGCGCCTCGGCCGGGCCATAGGTGATCCGCGCGCCGCCGCCGGTCACGCCGTCGTCGAGCGCGGCGGAGGCCAGAAGCTGCAACCGCGCCGCATCGCCCAGCGCGACCGCCAGGCTGGCATCCGCCACCGTCGCCGCCCGGTCCCGCCGCCCCTCGGGCGTATCGACCCGGCTTTGCAGGTGCCGCAGGCCGCCGCCCATCGCGACCGCATCGGTGACGGGGACATCGGCGCGCAGGCTGGCCTCGACCTGTCCCAGATCGCCGCCCTCGCGCGCGACCATCCCCATGGCGGCGGTGCCGCCCCCCGCCGCGATGGTCCGCCGTGCGCTCCTGTCGTCGGCACCCAGGGCGCGATAGCCGCGCGCCGCGCCGGCCGCGTCGCCATCGATCGCGCGCGCATCGGCCAACAGGCGCGCGGCGCGGGTATCGCCGGGATCGCGAGCGAGCAGCGCCCGGGCCTGACGCCGCCCGCGCCCCGGATAGCCCGCCGCCAGATCGGCCTCGATCGCGGCATGAGCCAGCTCGCGCGCCGGGTCGGTGGGCGCGGCCTGGGCGTCGTCGGTGTCGGCGGCGACCAGCGCGAAGCCGACGATCAGCGCCGGGCCGACGACCCGCGCATCCATCCGCCATCCCGCCGCCGGGCGCAGCACCAGCGTGACGTCGTTCCAGCGCAGATCGCCGATCATCTCGCCCGCCGCCTCGCGAAAGTCCCGGATCGCCTGTTCGCTCGGTGGGCGGTCATAGCGGACGACCAGTTCGCCCCCGCTCCGCTCCAGCGACAGCGCGACCCCGGCGGGCCAGACCAGATGCGGTTCGCCCGGCGCGACGATGCGGCGATCGACAAAGACCGTGTCGGGCACCACCAGCTGGGGCACGGGCGCGCCGCCGTTCGCCGCGAGGTCGTCCAGGGTCACGGCGTCAGCACCGCCCGCGCGCGCCCCGGCTGGCCCGAGGCGATCAGCAGCCGCGCCTGAAGCGCCGCCAGTTCGGTGTCGCGCGGCGCGGCGCGGCGCAGGTCCGTCACCAGCGCCAGCGCCTCGCCACGACGGCCCAGCCGGTCGAGCAGTTCGGCCCGCACCCGCCCGGCCGGGGCCTGCGCCAGCGCCCGTTCCAGCCAGGGCCGCGCCGCCGCCGCGCCGCCCAGCCGGGCTTGCGCGTCCGCCATCAGGCGCAGGGCCGAGAGATCGCCCGGCGTCTCGGCCAGATGGTCGCGCAGCAGGTCGCGGGTGCGCGCCGCATCCCCCGCATTCCACGCCGCCCAGGCCAGATCGAGCCGGTCGCGCGGCCCCGCCATCCCGGCCGCGACCCGCCGCTCGGCAAGCGCCCGTGCCTGGGTCGGCTCCAGCCCCCCGGCCCATGCCGAAACCCGCCGCAGCGTGGCCGGGTCGAGCGGCCGTCCGTCGAGCAGCGTCGCCATCGCCGCGCGCGCCGCGCCACGCTCCCCCGCCGCCTGCGCCAGACCCAGCCGCAGCAGCGCGATATCGGTCCGCCCCGCCAGCGGATGCCGCTGGACAAAGGCCAGCGCGGCGGCGGGCGAGTCGCGCTCGGCATAGGCGGCCAGCCAACGGCCTTGCTCGTCGGCCGGGCCGGACTGCGCCTGTTGGCGCAACCACTCGCGATCCGCCGGGGCGGGGCGCGGCCCCATGAGATAGAGCAGCCGCTGCCCCTCGGGCGAGACAGGCGATTGTCCGGCGACGGCGCGGCGCAGCAGCGCGATCGCATCGTCGCGCGCGCCCAGCGCCAGCAACCGCTCGGCCAGGTCGGGCAGGGCGGCACCGGGCTGCGCCGCCCGCGCCAGCAGCATCCGGCGCAGCCCCGCCCGGTCGCCGGTGCGGGTCAGCCAGTCGGCATGCGCCCGTTCCCGCTCGGCGGCAGGCAGGGCCGCGATGGCACGCTCGGCGGCGGCGCGGTCGCCGATGCGCTGGGCGACCCGCAGCGCCAGCCAGGGATCGGCCGCGCGCCAGTCGGCCGCCCCCGCCTGGTCGAGTTGCGCGATCCACTCGCCATGCCCCTGCGCCTCGGCGCGCTGGGCGAGATCATGCGCCAGCCGGACATCGGGCGGCGGGATCGCGCCCGAACGGACGGCGGCGACCAGCAGGTCGGGACGGTCGAGCGCATAGCCCGCCGCGACGATCGCGGGCGGCGCGACCCCGATGGGCCTGCGCACCGCCTCCGCCAGCAGCGCCTCCGCCTCGGCGCGGCGGCCGAGCTGGCGCAGCGTCTCGACCCGGAAGGCCCAGGTCCCGGGCGTCGCGCCATCGGGGCGCGCCGCCAGATAGGCGATGGCGACCGCCGGACGCCCGGCGGCGACCAGGTCATAGGCGACCTGCAGGCTGCTCGTCGCCACGCCCGTATCGATCAACGTCCGGGTCAGCCGCGCGAGCGTCGGGGCATCGGCGGTCGGCAGCATGGCGGCCAGTTCGGGATGGGGCAGCGCCGAGGGCGGCGCGGGTGCGGGGGGCGGCGCGGGCGATGCGACCGGCGGGGGCGGCGGTGCGGCGCGGCGTGCGGTCTGCTCCACCTCGCGCGCGCTGGGCATCAGGAAAAGGCCGAGCGCCAGGACCGACACACCTGCCCCGACGGGCAGCGCGACCGCCATCCAGCGCTGCGACGACTGGCGCCTCATCCCGCCGGCTCCGCCACCAGATGGTCGAGCGCCAGCGTCGCGACATAGGGGCTGAAGCCCGCCGCCCGCTCACGCGCATAGAGCGCCGCGACGGTGCGCCTGTCCGCCGGGTCCCAATAGTCCAGCGTGGTCAGCACCAGGTCGGGATGGCGCGCCTTGGCGGCGCGCAGCCGCGCGGCCTGCCAGGCCCAGTCGCTGTCGGACAGCATCTCGTACCGCTTGTCCGCGAAGCTCCAGCGCGAGGCCATGGATTCGCCCAGCAGATAGTCGATATGCGGCGCGACCTCTGGCAAGGCGGCATAGCCCCGGTTCAGCATCAGCCGGATCTCCGGAAAGCGCGCGCGCAGCGCCGCGACCAGCGCCGCGCCCGCCGCCACCATGCCCTTGCCGCCTATCGGGTCCGCCCGTTCCATCGCCTCGGCATTGTCGAGCGTATCCATGAAGATTCCGTCATAGCCGCGCGCCAGAATCGCCGGGACGACGGTATCGAGCAGCGTGGCCCGCCAGGCGGGATGGCGCAGATCGGCATGCCGCGCCTCCGGCCAATGCGGGTTGGGCGCGCGCAACGCTCCGGCACGGTCGAGCGCGGCGAAATAGGGGCGTGCCTTCTGCACCTCGCCCAGACTGACATAGCCGAGCAACAGGCCGACGGGACCGCGCAGCCGGTCGATCGCGCGGGGGTGATCCGGCTCGAGCACCAGCAGGTCGAGCTGCCGGGCCAGCACCGGATCGGTCGCGGGCCCGTAATCGACGCCCCAGCGCCAGGGCGCGCCGCCATCGCCCCGACCGGCCTGCCGCCCGGCGACCGTCAGCCCCAGCGCGCCCGCCCCCAGCACGAGCATCGCGCGTCGACCCACCATCGCCGCCATTCCGTTCATCACGCCCACCGTCCCTCGCACCCGACCACGGCGGGGTTGTTACCGACGAACAGCAGATACACCAGGCGGATCGTGGCATCGGCGACCAGCGCGATCCCGACCGACGCCGCGACGATCGCCCCGGCCATATAGCCCCAGCCGAAAGCGGCATAGCCCGCATCCCAATGCAGCCAGACGGCCAGCGCGCTCGCCAGCGCGAAGCTGGTCCAGATCAGCACCACCCGCGCGAACAGGTCGTAATAGGACAGGACGATGGTCGCGCCGATCGCGACCAGATGGAACACCGCCCCCGCCGCGCTGTGGCGAAAGGCGAAGATGCCGCGCGGGTCCGCGCCGATTAGCTCGAACAGCGGCACCGCCAGCACCCAGGCCAGCGCGGCGACCAGCGCCTGGATCAGCACCAGCAGGCGCAGGCCATCGAACAGCGTCTCGATCAGCTCGGCCCGCGCCTCCTCGATCCGCGCCAGCGTCGAGGTGCCGGTGCAGCGCGCCATCAGATTGCCGAACGCCTGGTCGAACCGCGTCTCGCTGACGATCAGCAACAGGGTCAGGCCGGGCACCAGCGTCAGCAGGCCCAGGAAGCTGCCCGCATCGTTGATCGGGTTCAGCCGCAACCGCCCCAGCATCGCGACGCTGGCCGGTCCGCCCCAGAGCAGCCATTTGTCGATCCACAGCGCCACCGCCCCCGCCAGCCCCGCCGCCGCCACGATCAGCGCCAGCCGCCACGCGATCAGCCCGCGCGAGGGCATGACCGGCGGCGCGGTGAAATAGCGACGAAGCAGCAGCATAATCGCGCCCAGCGTCACCCCCGTGCCCCCGGTAACTCCGGCCAGCACGATCGTCCCGTTCGGCGCGGGCCAGGCGGCCAGCAGGAGCGCGACGACGCCGATCCCGATCAGATAGGCGACCGGCACCGCGCGATAATGGCGCAGCGCGGTCAGCATCGGCGCGGCGATCCAGATCTGGGTCAGCCAGGCAAGCAACAGGCTGGCCAGCGCCGCCTGCCCGAGCGGCAGCCCGGCCAGCCCGCCAAAGACCACCGCGCCCATGACCATCGCCGCCCCGCCCCCGGCGGCCAGCGCGACCAGCAGGATGCCCGGCACGCCCCCGGCATCGCGCGCGAACAGCCGGTCGGCGACCAGCCGCGTCGCCAGGATCGCGATCGGCCCGGCGGTCAGCGCCGACAGGCTGAAGCCATAGATCAGGACGGTGCGCACCATGCGCGCATCGGCCGCCCCGATCGCCTGCGGCGCCCAATGCTGGAGCAGCGCCACCGCGATCGCGGTGATCAGCCATGGCCCCGCGCTGATGACGGCACCGTGAAGCGCGGCGCCGGCGATACCGCCGACCCCGCCCTCGCGTGCCATCCTGGCCAGTTGGAAACCTATGCCCGCCATGATGGCGGCTTTAGTCTTCAATTATAAATAAAAGTCGTTCGCGGTCAGGCTGTGATGGCCGAGCAGCGCGATCGAGAAATCGGCCAGCGCGAGCGCGTCGGTATTGCCCTCGACGATGGTATATTCCTTGCCGTCGATCATCTGGTAGCTGAAGCGAAGCTGGGCCGCGCCGGTGAACCTGGCCCCCGGCGTGGTCAGCAGGGTGAAGGCCTGATCCCCCCTGGCGAACAGCGAGATGTTGGCATCGATCGCCGACAGGTCGATCTTGTCCTCGCCCGAACGGAAATCGGTGATGACGTCGCGCTGTGACAAGGCCAGACTGTCCAACGTGGATTCGAAGCGGAACACGTCCTTGCCCGCGCCGCCGGTCAGGACGTCCTTGCCCCAGCCGCCGATCAGCAGGTCGTCGCCGTCGCCGCCATTGAGCCTGTCATTGCCCAGCCCGCCGACCAGCTTGTCGTTCCCGCCCAGCCCGTTGAGCACGTCATTGCCCCAGCCGCCGTCCAGCACGTCCTGTTCGCCCGTGCCGTTGATCGTGTCGTTGAAGATCGTGCCCGTCTTGGTGATGCCCACCACGTCGGTAACGCCGACCGACAGCGTCTGGGTGTCGACCGCGCCCTTCGAATCGATCGCCAGCACGGTGACGTCATAGACATTGTCGTGGTTCGCGTCGGTCGGATTCTCATAATCCGGCGCGTTCACGAACTTCAGCACGCCGGTCGTCGCGTCGATGGTGAAGGCCGCGCCGTCGCCGCCCTGCGCGATGGCATAATGCACGCTGTCGCCCAGCGGGATGTCGGCATCGGTCGCGGTGATCGTCGCAACCGCGGTGCCGTTCTCGGCGATCGACAGCCTGGCCGTATCGGCGCTGCCGAACGCGGTGATGGTCGGGCCGCTATTGGCGACATGGCCGATCGTCACGTCGTGCTGGCCGATCGACCCGATGTCGAGCGTCAGGATCTCGCCGACCAGGCTGGTCACGGTCGCGCCCTTGACCGTGGTCCAGTCGGTGCCCGGCGCCTTCAGGTCGATCACGACCTTGCCCTCGCCCTCGACCGAGAAGCTCAGGTCGCGGCCGTCGCCGCTCAGCGAGATCAGCGAGGCGCGCATCGGCAGGTCGGTGATGTGGGTCACATCGTCCGCCGCCTGGCCCATGGTGATGGTATAGGTGCCGCCCGACTTGGGCAGGAACACCTTGTTCGCGTCATAGGCGTACCAGCCTGCCACGCCCTTGATGACCTGCCCCGCCTTCTGCCCGTCGACGTCGAGCGCGAAGGTGCCCAGCCCCTCGGTCGAGGACACGGTGGCGGTGATCGTGTCGCCCGACACGCTGGTCGTGATCGACGCCTTGTGGAAGGCCGAGATGCGGCTCGCCAGATCGGCCAGCGTCACGAACTCGACCCCGGCGGCGGCCGCCTTGGCGACGAAGTTGGTGAACATCGACGTGACATAGGGGCTCGTCTGCGCGGCATCGCCGGTCCACATGGCGGGGCCGTAATCATGCCACGGCCACACGATGACCGGCGCATCGGCATTCGAGGTCAGCGAGGCCAGCTCCCTGGCCCACTCCGCCTCCGCTTCGGCGACCGTCTTCTTCTGGAATTCGATCAGCGAGAAGTCGAACATGGTGTTCGGCGCCAGATAGACCTTGCCGTCCGCCGCATTGCCCGGCGTCTGATAGCCGAAAGCGTTGGGATAGCCCGCGCCAACGCCGGTATAGCCGCCCGACAGATAGGAGACATGCTTCATGATCTCCTGGCTGGTCGCGATCGTCTCGGGCGCGCCGGGCACCGCCGCGCCGCCCAGCGACACCTGACGGCCCAGATAGGCGCTCATCTGCTTTTCCAGCTCGGCGCGCTCGGCCCCGAACTCATAGGCGATCTGCTCAGGCGTCAGGACATTGGTGTCCTCGGGATGGGTATAGCTGTGCAGCCCGATCTCGTTGCCCGCCGCCATCATCCTGGCATAGATCGGCGCGGAGACCGACCAGTCGGTCGAACGCTGCTGCGCCGGGTCGTTGCCGATATTGACGTAATAGCTGCCGACGAAATTATAGAGTGACTTCCACTGGTCGAGGATGGGCAGCAGCTTGGAATAGATGCCGGCCGAGCCGTCCTCGGGCTTCACCTCGTCCGAATATTGGCTCTGGTCCATGTCGACACGGGCCGCGAACAGCCCGGCGTCGCGGGTCATCTGGAGCCCGACCTTCAGCCCGCCGGTGCTGGCCGAGCCGTTCACCGAATAGCTGATCGCCTTTTGCAGCAGATTGTCGTCGGCCATCGCCGCTTCGGTCGAGAAGATGACGTTGCGGCCGCCGGTCTTGGTCGCGATGGCGGCGGCATAGTCCTGGCCGTTCACGGTCTGGGTCGCGATCGTCTCGCCGGTGCCGCTGACGCTGGTGAAGGCGTTCCAGCCGACGCCCTTATAGTCGCGGATCGTCTCGCCGGTGGCATAGCCGTCGAGCACGCTGTGATTGGCGTCCGCCGCCTTGATCGTCACATCGGCGGGCCAGCCGCCGGTCACGCGGGTCGCGTCGAACAGCAGCTTCATCCGCGCATAGCTGTCACCCGCCAGCGCCGTGCCGTCCGCCGCGTTGGTCATGAACTCGCCCGCCGCGATCAGGCCGATGCCGAACTGCTTGGTCGCCTGTTCCAGCGTGTGGGCGATGGCATCCACCTTGTCCGCCTGGACGTTGCGGAAGGACGGGAAGACGATCGAGTCGTACTTGGCCAGCGTCGACAGGTTGGTCAGGTCGTCTTCGGTGATGATGTCGAAGGGGGTGCCCGCCTGCATCGCCTGGCTCTGCGCGGCCATGAACAGCTGCGAATAGGCGGTCTTGCTGAAATAGGCGTTGGCCGTCGTCTCGGACCAGACGATGGCGATGCGGTGCGAGGGGGCGGCGACGATGCCGGTGTCGTTAAAGACGGTGAAGGGCTTGGCGGAATAATTGCCGGGCAGGAAGACCTGGTCGTTCACGTCATAGAGCGTGTCGATCGCCTGCGGATTGCCGATCGCGGCCTTGGGCACGCGGAACTCGACCGTCTTGCGGTCCGCCGACCATGCCGCCTGCAACCCCGCCATCACCAGCGTCTCGCCCGCGCCGCCCTGATAGAGCGAGACGGTGCCGTCGGCGTTGAAGTTGATATTGTATTCCGCGCCGCCCGCAAAGCCGAACACCTGATATCCGGTCGCGGCGTTGCGGTCGGTGTTCAGCCACGCGGTGGTGTTGGCCCCGATCGCCATCGGCGCGGTCATCGCGAAGACGAAATCGCTGCCGTCGCTCCTGGCATAGATGGAATAGCCCTCGCCCAGCCCGGTATCGATGCGGTCGGCCGCGTTCCAGTCGGACAGGTCGCCATCCACGTTGATCGGTGTCGTCGCCATGATTTCCCCGTTGTCCCCCCGCGGCCCCATGACGCCCCGTCCGGCGGGCATGGTTCACCTGTGTTAGCCCGGCTCGTACGCGCGGAGGACGCGCGGCGATATGACGGAGTCCGCGCCACCTTTGTCCCGCCTGTTCCACAGCGATACGGACGGGACGATCTTGCCAGCACAATTTTGCTCGATAGGGCAAAAGCCCGTCTGGTTTTTGGAAAGACTCGAATGAGCCTGCACCTGCTCCTCGTCGAGGACGATGTCGAATATGCGGACCATCTGGTCCGGGCGCTGCATGCGCTGGATCACCGGGTCGAGCATGTCGGCGACGGACGACAGGCGCTCGCCGCGCTCGACCGCGAACAATATGACGCGGTGATCCTCGACCGGATGATGCCCCGCCTCGACGGGCTGTCGGTGGTGGAGACGATGCGCGCGCGCGGGATCACCGTGCCGGTCATCATGCTGACCGCCTTGTCGATGGCCTCGGACAAGGTCGAGGGGCTGGAGGCCGGGGCGGACGATTATGTCGTCAAGCCGGTCGATGCGCAGGAGTTGAACGCGCGGCTGGGCGCAGTGCTGCGCGGCCGTCGCTGGACCACGAGCGAAAGCGACACGATCCGCGCCGGGGACATCGTGGTCAGCCCGACCAGCTTTCGCGCGTGGCGCGGCGGACAGCCGGTGACGCTGGCCAATCTGGAGCTGAAGCTGCTGGCCGAACTGGCGCGCCATGCGGGCGAGGTACTGACCCGCGCCATGCTGATCGAGCGGGTCTGGGGCTATGATTTCGAGCCGGAGACGAACATCGTCGACGTCTATATCCGCCGCCTGCGCATCAAGCTGACCGAACAGGGCGGCAGCGACCCGATCGAGACGGTGCGCGGGATCGGCTATTCGATGCGGCCATGATCGCGCGCGCGATCCGGCGGCTGTCGCTGCGCGGGCTGACCATCGGCGTCCTGCTGCTGTTCCTGGTGGCGACGCTGGGCACCGGCGTATCGATCTTCGCGGCCAGTCGGGTCGCGGTGGCGGAACTGGTCGACCGCCGGATCGACATCGCGGGCGATCTGGTGCTGGAGCGTGATCCGGGCGAAGGGGTGATCCCCACGCCCATATTGCTGGCGCGCATCGCCGCCCTGTCGCGACAGCGGGATACGGGCGATATCGGCCTGTCGCTGATCGCCCCCGACGGCCATATGCTGGGCGGCAACATCACGCTCAGCCGCGCGCTGCCGATCGGGCGCTCCAACCTGCGCCAGCATGACGGCATCGCCGGGCTGTCGCATGGCCGCGCGCTGGTCCGCGATGCGGGCGAGGGACGCCGCCTGGTCGTGGCGGTCGAGACCGAGCCGTTCGACAGCTATCGCGCGACCCGGACGCGCATCTACCTGGTCGGGTTCGGGTCGATCGTGCTGGTCGTGCTGGGCGGGGGGCTGGCCTTTTCGCTGCTGGTCGGGCGGCGGATCCGCGATCTGCGCCGCACCGTCGATGCGATCATCGCAGGGAATGTCCGCCACCGGGTGCCAGTGACCGGATCGGCGGACGAGTTCGACCGTCAGGCCGACGCCTTCAACCGGATGCTCGACCGGATCAGCGAGTTGATGGAGGGGTTGCGCGGCGTGTCCAACGACATCGCCCATGACCTGCGCACCCCGTTGGCGCGGCTGCGCGCACAACTGGCGGAGATGGTCGAGGACGCCGCCGACCCAGTCCAGGCCGGGCGGGCGACCGCCGCGCTGGCGCAATGCGACGCGCTGCTCGCCATGTTCGCCGCGCTGCTGCGCATCGCCGAGATCGAGGCGGGCCACCGCCAGGCGGGCTTCGCCGCGATCGACCTGGCCGCGCTGGTCGAGGATAGCGCGACGATGATGATCCCGGTCGCCGAGGAAGCCGGGCACAGGCTGACGGTCGAGATCGCCGCGCGCCCGGCGGGGTTCGTCGGCGACCGGCAGCTGCTGATCCAGGCGATGGTCAACCTGATCGGCAATGCGATCAAATATGGCGCCCCCCATGGCACGATCCGCGTCCGGCTGGACCCCGGCCCGGTGCTGCGCATCGCCGATGACGGCCCCGGCATCCGCCCCGAGGACCGGGCGCTGGCGCTGCGGCGCTTCGGGCGGCTGGACGGTTCGCGGGCGCAGGCGGGGCACGGACTGGGGCTGCCGCTGGTCGATGCCATCGCGCGGCTGCATCGCGGGCGGCTGGAACTGGGCGATGCGGAGCCTGGGCTGGTCGTGTCGATGTGGTTGCCCATCGCCTGAGATTGCGCCTGGAAACTCGTGGGCCGGCGCCGCTAGGGCGGATCGGCATTCACGATGGCTTCTTCTTTCCCTCTCCCCTGGACAGGGGAGAGGGTTAGCGAAGCTTGCCAGCCTGCTGGCTAGCGCAGCTTGGGTGAGGGGTCGAGCGAGCTCAAAGGCTCGCGCGCTCGCTTGGCGAGCGCCCACCCCTCACCCAGCTCCGACTAAGCCTTTGCTACGCAAAGGCCAAGTCTGCACAACCCTCTCCCCTCTGCGAGGGGCGAGGGACGGAAAGGTGTCGCTGAATGTCGATCGGCCTTGCCGTACTTCCAAAAAAAGGGCCGCCCCGAAGGACGGCCCCATAGTCGAGGGTAAGGGTATCGAACGGATCAGAAGCGGACCGTGCCCTCCAGGCCGATGGTGCGCGGCGGGTTGAAGTTCGCATAATCGCCCAGCGTCGCCGCATTCGCGGCCGAACGGCGGTAGATATAGGTGTTGTTGAGGAGGTTGCGGCTCCACAGCGACACGGTCATCTTGGTGCCGTTCTCGGTCAGCGGCAGATCGGCCAGCGCGATGCGGCCGTTCATCACGAAGCTCTTGTCGGTGCGCGTCGTCTCGTTCTGGAAGCTGTAGACCGGGTCGGCATAGTTGCCGTCCAGGTGGAAGCGGATCTTGGCCTCCGAACCCGCCAGCGGCACCTCGTAATCGACATAGGCCGAGGCGGCGTTGCGCGGCGTGAACACCACGAAGACCTGGGTCAGCGCGTTGTTCAGGAACGGGTTCGGCGTCGCCGGTACGTTGGTGTAGGTGTATGCATAGGACGCACCGACCGTCATGCCCTCGACCGGGTTGGTGGTCACGTCCGCCTCGAACCCGCGAATCTTGGACTTGCCCGGCGCGTTGCGGGTCTCCTCGGTGTGCAGGTTGTAGGTCGGGCTCGACGGGTTGGTGTCGACATTGTCGAAGTCGATCTGCGTGCCCGTGCGGTCCATGATGTAACCGGCCAGGTTCAGGCGGACGCGGTGCTGGAACAGGTCCATCTTCGACCCGATCTCATAGGACTTCACGGCTTCGGGACCGAAGGCGGTGAAGGTCTGCGACCGCGCGTTCGCGCCGCCCGCGCGGTAGCCGGTCGAGTATTTGGCATAGAGATGGATCGTGTCGCTGGCGTCGAACGCCGCCGTCACCATCGGATCGAACCGGTTGTTGTCGAAGGTGAAGGGGAAGTTGGTCGACTTGCCCTGCACCAGATACAGCGTGCCGTTGCGCTTGTCGTGGGTGTAGCGACCGCCGACGGTCAGGTGGAACGCATCGAAGCCCGCCGGGGTATAGGTGCCCTGCGCGAAGGCGGCATAGCTATAGGCGCGCGCGAAGCTGCCGCGCTGGAGGAAGAACGAACCCGGCGCCCAGCCCTGGTTGCCCGAGGTGATGGTGCCCAGCGCGGTCTGCGACAGGATGGTGTAGCCCGAGCCGTCGGCATTCCACTGGTTGGTCGACGGGGTCGCGGCGACTTCACGCGCATTCTCGGTGAAGTAATAGAGGCCCGCGACGTAATCGAACTGCGGCAGGCTGCCCACCGCCTGGAATTCCTGGCTGAACTGGTGCTGCTGCATGAACGACAGGCTGTAGCGGCTGAACTTGCCGTTCGGCAGGAAGACGGTGCGGTGCGCGCCGCCCGAATTGTCCCACTGGTCGGTGTCGACGCCGCGCCATGCGGTGATCGAGCGCAGCTCCAGCCCCGGCATGACGTCATAGTTCAGCTTGGCCGAGAAGCCGTGCGTGCGGTCGGTGCTCAGCGCCTGCGGCACGCCGATATCGGCGGCCTTCATGCGGTTGTCGCCCGACACGACGACCAGCGGCGACAGCGGCGCGATGGTGCCCGAGGGCAGCTTGCCGCCATTGGCGTTGATCTGCGCGATCGTCGCGACCGGCAGGCCCTTGGGGTTGTAGTTGACCAGCTGGCTGTAGAAGGGCGTGTTCTGGTCCTTGGCCTGGTCGTAGGACAGCTCGACCGAGAAGCCGTCGACCGGCTTCCACAGCGCGGCGGCATGGCCACCGACGCGGTTGAAATAGCCCCAGCCGGCGGCGCCGGGCAGCGGGTTGGTCACGAACGCGTTCTGGTGCTGGAGCACGCCGTCCAGCTTGATCGAGATGTTGTGCCACTCGGGCAGGTTCAGGTGCACCGCGCTGTTATAGGCGCCGTAATTGCCGATGCCGGCGGTCACCGCGCCGCCGAACTTGCCGGTCGGCTTGGCGGTGACGATCGACAGCGCGCCGCCCTCGGTGTTGCGGCCGAACAGCGTGCCCTGCGGCCCGCGCAGCACCTCGACGCGCTCGATGTCGAACAGCGCGGCGTTCAGGCCCTGCGAACGGCCCAGATACACGCCGTCGATATAGACGCCGACGCCAGTGTCGCGCGCGGTCTGGTTCTGGTCGAAGGGCACGATGCCACGGATGCCGACGGTCAGCGCCGACTGGCGCGCCTCGAAGGTGGCGACGCGGAGCGACGGCACGGTACCGTCGGCCAGGTCGAGCAGGCTCTGGACGTGACGGTCCTTCAGCACGGTCGGGTCGAGGACCGAGATGGCGATCGGCGTCTTCTGGAGGCTGGTCTCGCGCTTGGTGGCGGTGACCACGATCTCCTTCAGCTGGCCCGGCTCGTCCGCCGGATCGGCCGCCGCCACGGGGGCGGGATCGGCGGGCTTGGTGTCGGCGGCAAAGGCGGGTGCGGCCGCCATCGCCAGAAACGCGGTGCCGCCCAGCAGCGTCGCGCGAATGAAATCGGTCTTCATGCTATCTTATCCCTATCCCCCGACCGACCTTCCGGTCGTCGCTGGCCGCGCGGATAGGGATGCTCCGCGAAGCTGGTGTTACCTTTTCATGACCAGCCCATACTTCCTCAATTCATTTTCGTTTCATCTGGACCGGGCCGTGGCGGGGCGGGCGGGGCCGCCGTTCCGCCATGGCGGACCAGTTCCATCTTCTGCGGCAGGGTGCCGATCTCGATCCCCCGAGCCCGGAGCGCCGCCAGCAGCGCGAACAGGACCGCGCTACGCGTGCCATAGGCCGCACGCGGGCTGTCGACATGGGCGAAGCAGTTGAAATGGATGCGCCCATCGACGATCGAATCGATAAAGGCCTTGGGCGCCGGGTCGGCCAGCACCGCCGCCTCTGTCGCGAAACAGTCGAGCACGATCGCGCGGACCGCGTCCGCATCCTCCTCGATCGGGACCGAGAACTGGATCTGGATCCGCCCCAGCGGCCCGGCCAGCGTCTTGTTGAGCACCGACTTGGTGATCAGCTCGGAATTGGGGACGATCAGGGTGGAATGGTCGGCCAGCTCGATCTCGGTCGACCGCACGCTGATCCGCTTGACGTCGCCCTCGTCGGTGCCGACGCGGATCAGGTCGCCGATCTTGATCGGCCGCTCGGCGAGGAGGATCAGGCCCGAGACGAAATTCTGGGTGATCGCCTGAAGGCCGAAACCGATGCCGACCGACAATGCCGACAGGAGCAGCGCGATCCGCTCCACCCCGATGCCCAGCGACGCCAGCGCCCAGATCACCGCCAGCGCGATGCCTATATAGCGCGCGACCAGGCTGACCGAATTGCGCCCCGATCCGTCGAGGTCGGTCGCGGGGAGATAACGATGCTCCAGCCAGCGCATGAAGACGCGCACCAGCCCCAGCCCGATGAACAGCACCGCCAGCCCGCGCAGGATCGCCCCCGGCGAGATCCAGACATTGCCGACCTTGATCCCGTCGGTGAACAGCGCCAGCTGGTCGAAGATCGCCCCCGGATCGCCGCTCGCCCCGAACGGCCGCAGCAGCACGCCCAGCGCGACCAGCACCAGCACCAGCCGCAGGATTCCCGACAGGGCCAGGCCGAACTGGTCGACCATGCTGCCGCGCACGCCCAGCGCGCGGGTCAGGGTGACGCCGACCTTGCTGTCGCGCACGAACACGCTGGTGGCGATGTCGTCGGCGGCGACCAGCATCAGGTACAAGGCCGAGCCGAGCAGCACGGTCCAGCCGATCATCACCGCGACGAACCAGCTGAACCAGATATAGCCGATGGCCAGCGCCAGCCCGGCGACCGCCACCGCGATCCAGGCGAGCAGCGTGACGACGCTCAACCCCGCGCTGACCCCGGCGCTGGTGCTGTCCTCGCGTTCGGCACGCGCGGCGCGCAGCCGTCCCAGCACCACCAGCGTCGCCGCGATCAGCATCAGGTGGAGCAGCGCCTCGACCGCCTGGGTCGCGATCACCGCGCTGCGGCTGCTGCCGATCGCGCCCTCGAACGACGCGACCATCGCGGTGGTGAAGGTCATCAGCGTCAGCAACCAGGACAGCGGACGCAGGCGGGTGGCGGTCTCGTCGTCGATCGGCGCGATCCGCCAGGACGGCTGGCTGCGCATCAGGATCGCCCCCGTCACCGCCGCGGTGAACCCCGCCACGCCCGAGGCGAAGACGAACCCGTCGAGCAGCCCGGTCCAGCGTTCCGGCAACAGCCCCGACCAGCGCAGCCCCTGCACGAACACGAACGCCGCCATCAGCGGGCACAGCGTCCCCACCGCGACCCGCCAGAAGGTGTTGGCCGAACGCCGCACCCGGCTGGGCGGGGCCTCCGCGATCAGCCGCCGCTGCGCCAGCCGGTGCGCGCCCAGCCGGACGGGGCCGAGCAGGATGACGGCAAGCGCGAAGCCCAGCATCGCATGCCAGGGGATGCCGCCGCGCCACTGGCGCGCAATCTGTTCATGCCCTTGTTGCAGGAACAGCGCGACCCGGCGCAGGTCGCGCGGCGTCTGGTCCAGCACGACCTTCCAGAAGCTGGGGCTGAGCGGCGACGGCACCTTGGAGGACAGTTTCTGGCTGAACTGTTCAGCCTTGCTGCGGTCGATCTCGTCGATCAGCTGCCCCGCCTCGACCCCGGCCAGCCGTCCGCGCTTGATCGCGGCATCCAGGGTCGAGCGTAGCGCGTTCAGGCTCTTGCGCTGCGCGCGCAGCTCGGGCGCCTCGACCTCGCCCGGCGTCACCGCGCCCAGCCCGGTGATCCGGGCATTGACCAGCGCCAGCTGCTCGGTCAGCGCGTTCACCGCCTGGGTCGTCGCGTCCTGCGCGCCCTGCGCCTTGTCGCGCAGGTCCTGGCGGGCGTCGTCGTCGAGCTGCGTGTCGAGCCCCTGGTCGACCGCGCGAACATCCTGTTCGGCCTGGACGATGCGCGCCGTCGCCACCGTCATCGGGTCGCCCTGCGCGGCGACCGGCGCCGCCAGCGCCGGCATGGCGATCATCGTCAGCATCGCCGCGAGGATCGCGACGGGCCGGATGACGAGGCGAAGGGACAGCATCGGACGGGACATGGACAGGGCCAGCAGTTGCAGACGCGCCGGGTCATAGCTCCCCCTCCCCGCATTTGCCACTTGCTCCGAAATCGTGTGTATCCGGGAGCCCAGCCCGGCCGGGATCGTTCGGGACATTCAGGATTTTTTGGACGATGACCGATCTGGCCCCTCTCGACGGACATGCATGGCCGCCGGCCTCGCCGCCGGGATCGATGTCGCGTGACGCGCATGTGCTGGCCGGGATCAACCGCATCCTCCAGGAAGCGCTGCGCGCCTCGACCGAGGAGGAACTGGGCCGCCTGTGCCTGGAGGTGGCCGAGGACCTGACCGGCGCGGCGTTCAGCTTCTTCGGCGAGCGTCGCACCTCGCACGACCGGCTGGACCATATCGCGATCAGCGAACGCGGCTGGCGCTCCTATACCGGCGACGATCCCGATTTCAGCCAGCGGCAATTGCCCAACGGCATGAAGATCCACGGCATTTTCGGACAGGTCATCCTTCAGGATCGCAGCCTGATCGTGAACGACCCGACCAGCCATCCGTCGCGGGTCGGCCTGCCCGACGGGCATCCGGCGCTGCACAATTTCCTGGGGGTGCCGCTGCGCCGCGACGGCGAGACCTTCGCGATGTTCGCGCTGGGCAACCACCCGACCGGCTTTACCGAGCGCGAGCGCGCCATCGCCGAGGAACTGGCCCCCGCCATCGTCCAGGCGCTGCTGCGCAAGCGGGCCGAGGTCGCCTCGCGCGCCAGCCAGCGGCGGCTGCTGACCCTGATCGGCGGGATTCCGCAGCTGGTCTGGACCGCGACGCGCGACGGGCAATGGACCTGGGCCAGCCCGCAATGGGTCGCGATGACCGGCCTGTCGGTCGAGGAGAGCCTGGGCCATGGCTGGCTGGTCGCGGTTCATCCCGACGACCGCGAGGCGGCGCGGCGCTTCTGGGCCGAGGCCAGCGATCGCGGCGACCTGGCGATGGAGGGACGGCTGCGTCAGGGACAGATCGGGCGCTATCGCTGGTTCAAGACGCGCGCGACCCCGGTCCATGACGATCATGGTGCGGTCGTCGAATGGTTCGGCACCTCGACCGATATCGACGACCTGCGCCGCCTGCGCGAACGGCAGGAGACGCTGGTCGCCGAATTGCAGCACCGGGTGCGCAACATCCTGACCATCGTCCGTTCGATCTTCACCCGCACGGTCGAGAGCGGCGGCCCGATCGACGAGATTTCGGACCATTTCCGCGGCCGCCTCGACTCGCTGGCGCGCACCCAGGTGGTGGCGACGCAGACGCGGTCGGGCCGGGTCGACCTGGAAAACCTGATCCGCGACGAGCTGCTGGGCGTCGGCGCGATCGAGGACGAGCGGCTCTCGATCGGGGGGCCGGACGTGGCGCTGGCCGCCGATACCGCCGAGTCGGTCGGGCTCGCGATCCACGAGTTGACGACCAACGCGCTGAAATACGGGGCGCTGCGCCATGCGGGCGGGCGGTTGTCGATTACATGGAAAATCGAACCCAAATCAGATTGTAAATGCGAACTGATTGTAAAATGGGATGAAACAGGTGTACCAGCAATGCCGGTCCCGCCTGTACGCCAGGGATTCGGGACCGAGCTGATCCGCGAGGCGCTGCCCTATGGGCTGGGCGCGCGGACCAGTCTGGAATTTCGCGGCGGCGGTGTCCTGTGTGTGATGTCGCTGCCTTTGCCGGGCGACGATGCCGGGCTATCGAACCGGAGCGCCGAGGGATGAGCCATTCGCCACTCGCCGAGAAACGGATCCTCGTGGTCGAGGACGAATATTTCATCGCCCGCGACCTGGAGCGGGCGTTGCGTGCGGCGGATGCGATCGTGATCGGCCCGGTCGCGACCCTCGAACAGGGGCTGGCGCTCGCCGAGAACGAGGCGCTCGACGCCGCCGTGCTCGACGTCAACCTGGCCGGATCGCGCGCCTTCGCCATCGCCGACCGGCTGTCGGCGCGCGACGTGCCCTGGGCCTTTCTCACCGGCTATGACGAATGGGCGCTCCCCGCCCCCTATCGGTCCGCGTCGATCGTCGCCAAGCCGTTCCACGCCGATCGCGTCATCCGCGCGATCGGGGCGCTGATACCCGACAAAGGATGCGCATGACTTCGACCTCCCTTCGCGCCGAAGCGATGATCCCGCCCCCCGAAGACACGCTGTCGACGGCGGCGCTCCGCCGATTGTCGGCGCTCACCCCGCTGGATGAGGCCGATCTGGCGCTGCTCCGCCGCGCCGCCGCCGATCCGACCAGCTATCCGGTCCGCCACACCTTCCTGACGATCGGACGCCCGGTCGCCGAGCCGATGCTGCTGCTCCAGGGCTGGGCGGCGCGGGTTCGCATCCTTCCCGACGGGCGGCGGCAGTTCATGAGCTTCTATCTGCCCGGCGACGTGATCGGGCGCGCGCATCATCCGATGCCCCTCGCCTCGGCCACCGTCGTCGCGATCACCGAATGCGTGGTCTGCCCCGCCCCCGCCGCGCCGCCCGGATCGGGACTGGCCCAGGCCTATGCCATCGGCGAGGCGCTGGAGGAGGCCTATCTGCTCGGCCATGTCGTCCAGCTCGGCCGCCTGAACGCGCAGGAGCGGATCGGCGACTTCCTCCTCGAAATCTACGAACGGCTGTCGCTGGCGGGGCTGACCGTGGGCGGCAGTTTCGAGATGCCGCTGACCCAGGAGATGCTGGCCGATGCGCTCGGCCTGACCCCGGTCCATGTCAACCGCATGATCCAGCAGGCGCGGCGCGACGGCGAGCTGATGTGGAAATCGGGCCGCATCCTGCTGCGCGACCCCGACCGCACCGCGCGCACCATCGGCCGGATCTCGCCCCAGGTCAGCGGAGCCCCCCACCCCGCCCAGAAGCTGGCGCCATAGGGCGGATCGCCGCCGCGCCGGACTGCGGTGGAATGACCGGGAAGTGATCGCTTGGTGATCCACTCACCGCGTTTCACCGGAATGTCATCAACCTTTCGTCAAGCTGACATGCACGCCTCCTAACGCCGCCGCCGAACCGGCAGCAAGGCCGATGGGGGAATCATATCATGCTTACGTTGCGCAGCCTGCTGAAGGCTTCGGCCTCGCTCATCTTCGCGACCGGCCCGCTGACCGCCGCCGCACAGGAAACCGCCGCGACCACCGCCGCCGCGCCGCAGGCCGCGCAGGACAGCGATGCCGCCGGTCAGAATGACGAGATCGTCGTCAACGGCACCTATGCGCGCAGCCTGGCGGCGGGGATCGAGACCAAGCGCCGCGCCGCCTACGGCGTCGACTCGATCAGCTCGACCGATATCGGCAAGTTCCCGACCCAGAATGTCGCAGAGGCGCTTCAGCTGGTCCCCGGCGTCGCCATCACCCGCCCGCGCGGCGAGGGCCTGTATGTCAGCGTCCGTGGCCTGGGGCCGCAGTTCCAGAACACGCTGATGAACGGCCGCACCGTCGCGCTGAACGACCTGATCGAGAATGGCGGCGCGGCCGGGCGCCAGTTCCGTTTCGAGATGCTGCCCGCCGAGTTCACCTCCAGCATCGACGTGGTCAAGACCCCGACCGCCGACATGAGCGAGGGTGCACTGGGCGGCAATATCGACGTCAAGACCTTCCGCCCGCTGGAGGTCGGCAACAAGACGACGATCAACATGCGCGGCACCTATACCAGCCAGACCAAGGAGGTCCGCCCCAACGTCACCGTGCTGACCAGCGCGAAGAACAGCGACGGCACCTTCGGCATCCTGGCGGGCGCGCAATATTGGGCCAAGACGGTCCGCAACGACCGCTTCATGAATTTCGGCTGGCTGCTCAACCGCTATACCGATGCGGCGCGCGGCGGCGCCCCGGCGGGGCTCTATTCGCCGACCCGCACCCGCCCGACCGTCGAGACCGAGGATCGCAAGCGCATCTCAGGGCTAGTCTCGGCCCAGTGGCAGCCGACGCCCGAGCTTCAGACGACGCTCGACGTCGTCGCGACGCGGCTCGACGTCGCCTATGACGAGTTCGGCCTCGACATCTATCCCGACGACGCCAACGTCACGATCGGCGGCGTCAAGCAGCCCTCGACCGTGCTCCAGCCCGGCTATACCGTCGTCGGCGACACGATCACCAAGGCGACCATCGCCAATGCCCGCTTCATGGCGTCGCGCGAATACAGCCTGAACCGCCACGACCTGATCACCATCGGGCTGAAGCAGACGTGGAACCCCGATCGCTGGCACGTCACCGCCAACGTCAACTGGTCGGCCGCGCACAGCTATCACCCCGACTACAAGACCGGCACGGTGCGCAGCCGCGCCTATTTCATCGCGCCGCTGAGCTATGACGCCAGCGGCGGCTATCAGAACATGCCGACCTTCACCACGCCGGTCGACGTCACCAACCCGGCCAATTACAAGCTCTACCAGTTCAACATCGCGCCAAAGGACAGCAAGGACTGGGACTTCTATTCGCGCCTGGACATCGGGCATGATTTCGACGGCTTCCTGTCCAAGCTGCAGGCGGGCGGCGAATATCACTGGCGCAAGCGCGACTATTTCCGCCGCGATTACCTGATCGACACCGCGACCAACCAGCCGCTGACCAGCCTGGGCGCGGGCGCCTATCAGCAGGTGCCGTACGGCGATTTCCTGTCGGGCGTGTCGGGCAATGCCTTCCGCAACTGGCTGGTGCCGGTGACCGACGCCTATGTCGGCAATTTCTTCACCCCCGCCATCCAGGGCCAGCCGCTGACCAATGGCGACCTGCGCTCGTCCTTCGTCGTCTCGGAAAAGATCGCCGCCGCCTATGTCCGCGCCGATTACCAGTTCGATGCGGGCGCGGTGCCCGTCACCGGCAATCTGGGCGTTCGCTATGTCCACACCGATCAGGTGGCGAGCGGCACGCTGACCAGCGGCAACACCGCCACGCCGGTCAGCTATCCCAAGACGTTCAACAACGTCCTGCCCAGCTTCAACCTGCGCGCCGACCTGACGCCCAAGCTGGTCGGTCGCCTGGCCGCCAGCCGGGTGCTGACCCGCCCCAACGTCACCGACACCGCGCCGCGCATCACCGTGTCGACCGACGCCGCCACCGCCAGCGGCGGCAACCCGCAGCTGGTGCCCTTCCTCGCGACCCAGTTCGACGGCTCGCTGGAATGGTATTTCGCGCCGTCGGGGATGCTGTCGGGCGCGGTCTTCTACAAGGCAATGGACGATTACATCACCCAGTCGAATACCGAGATCAACATTCCGGGTCGCGGCACCGTCCGCCTGTCCAGCTCGGTCAATGGCGGCAATGCCAAGGTGTACGGCGCGGAAGCCGCGTACAGCCAGGTCTTCACCTTCCTGCCCCAGCCCTTCGATGGCTTTGGCGTGCAGGGCTCCTACACCCATACGGAAGTGAAGGCCGACTACACCGCCGGTTCGCGCACCATCAAGGACCAGCTGATCGGCCTGTCGAAGAACAGCTTCAACCTGGTCGGTTTCTACGACAAGGGGCCGCTGTCGGCGCGACTCTCCTATGTCTGGCGCGACAAGTACCTGTCGAGCACGGGCAGCACGGTGCAGGCGCCGACCTATGTCGCGGCCTTTGGTTCGCTCGACGGCCAGCTCTCGGTGCGCGCCGCCGACAATCTGACGCTCAGCCTGGAGGGCATCAATATCGCGGGCGCGCATCAGGACACCTATAACGACAACAGCCTGCGCTTCGGCGAGATCAACTATTATGGCCGGACGATCCTGTTCGGCATTCGGGCGGAATTCTGATGAAACGCGTCCTCACCCTGGCGGCGGTCCTCGCGACCGCCGCCGCCCCGGCGCCGCAGCGGCCGCTTCGGATGAACGACATCCAGGTCGTCGGATCGCACAACAGCTACAAGCAGCGGATCGCGCCCGCCGTCTTCGCCGAACTCGAACGCCGCGACCCCAAGCTCGCCGCCGCGCTCGACTATGACCATCTGACGCTGGCGCAGCAGCTCGACCGGGGGGTGCGCCAGCTGGAGATCGACATCTTCGCCGACCCCGAAGGGGGCCGCTTCGCGCATCCGATGGGCGAGAAACTAGTGCGTGCGGCGGGCGAGCGGACCGGCTTCGATATGCCTACGATGATGAAGCCGGGCTTCAAGGTCTTCCATATTCCGGAAGTCGATTACCGTTCCTGCGGCACGTTCAAGCAGTGCATCGGCCAGATCGACGCCTGGTCGCGCGCGCATCCGCGCCACCTGCCGATCATGGTGACGATCAACGCCGCCGACCGGCCGATCAACAAGCCCGGCGTCACCGATCCCCTCCCGCTGACCGCGCCGCTGCTCGATGCGCTGGACGGCGAGATTCACGACGTGCTCAAGCCGAACCGGATCATCACGCCGGACGATGTCCGCGGGAACGCGGCCACGCTGCGCGAGGCGGTGACCACCAAAGGCTGGCCGATGCTGGAGCAGGCACGCGGCAAGATCTATTTCGTGCTCGACACTCCCAGCGACGTGTCCGACCGCTATCGCGCCGGGCATCCCTCGCTGAAGGGGCGGGCGATCTTCGGCTGGTACGACACCGACCAGCCCGAGGCTTCGGTCGAGATCGTCGGCGATCCGCGCACCGATGGCGCGAAGATCAAAGATTGGGTGAAGCAGGGCTTCATCGTCCGCACCCGCACCGACGCCGACACGGTCGAGGCCCGGTCGAACGACCATGGTCGCCAGCAGGCCGCGATCGACAGCGGTGCGCAGGCGGTGTCGACCGACTATTATCCCGGCGCGCCGCGTCGCCCCTGGAGCCAGGGCTTCACCGTCACCCTGCCCGGCGGGGTGATGGAACGCTGTAACCCGGTGACCCAGCCGGTCGGCTGCAAGCTGCCGCAATAACATCTCATTCCTCCCCTTACAGGGGAGGAAAAGTGTCCGGCCGCTGACGCCCTTTTCATCTCGGGGCAAGGCGGGGTTAAGCCATCATCCGCCACTTTACCCTCCGATGAAGCCCGCGCCGCGTCGGCGTGTGGCGGGAACGGAAGAAGCGGTGCATGACGCGAACCGCGAGCCTGTTGATGATAGCCCCGGTCCTGATGACCGCGATCCCGGCCCATGCCGCCGATCCGGCGCGCGACGCGGCTTGGGCCGAGCGGCTCGGCTGGGGACCGTCCGCCGCGCCCGCCACCGGCCCCGCCCCCGGCAGCGACGCCTGGCTGCGCGGACAGCTGGATGCGACGCCCGCCCCCCTCCCCCCGGCGGTGCAGGCGCAGATCGATGCGATGCGCATCTCGAAGGAACCTGTCGCCGCGCTGGTCGTCGAGACCGACGCGCTGCAACGCGACGCCAATCTGCTGACCGATCCCGACCGCAAAAAGGCCGCGCGCGAGGTCTATCAAAAGGCGATGAATGCGCTCGCCGACGAGGCGCGGCAGCGTTTCGTGCTGCGCGCCCTCTATGCGCCCGATCCGTTGCGAGAGCGGATGACCTGGTTCTGGTTCAACCATTTCAACGTCCAGGCGGGCAAGCGCGACATTCGGGCGATGGTCGGCGATTATGAGGACACGATTCGCACCCATGCACTGGGCCGGTTCCGCGACCTGCTGGAGGCGACGCTGCGCCATCCGGCGATGTTGCGCTATCTGGACAATGACCAGAATGCGCGTGGCAAGATCAACGAGAATTATGCGCGCGAGATCATGGAGTTGCACTCCATGGGCGTCGGCTCGGGCTATACCCAGGCCGATGTGCAGGAACTGGCGCGCATCCTGACCGGGGTCGGCGTCGACCAGAAACCCGATGCCCCCAGGCTGAAGCCCGAGCTCCAGCCGCTCTATCTCCGGGCCGGGCTGTTCGAGTTCAACCCGGCCCGCCACGATTTCGGGACCAAGCATTTCCTGGGCCATGAGATCAAAGGATCGGGCTTTGCCGAGGTGGAGCAGGCGCTCGACCTGATCGCCGACAGCCCGGCGACCGCGCATCACATCGCGCAGAAGATGGCGGCCTATTTCACCGGCGACACGCCTCCGCCCGCTTTGGTCGAACGGATGGCGGCGACCTTTCGCCGGACGCATGGCGACATTGCCGCCGTCCTGAAGACGATGATCCGGTCGCGCGAATTCGCGGCATCGGCGGGCCGGGGGTTCAAGGATCCGGTCGACTATACGCTGTCGGCCGTCCGGCTGGCCTATGGCGACCGGGTGATCGCCAATCCGCAGCCGGTCGTCGGCTGGATCCGACAGATGGGCGAAGGGCTGTACGATCATGAGACCCCGGACGGCTATGACCTGACCAGCGCGGGCTGGTCGGCGCCGGGGCAGATGGCGACGCGGTTCGATATCGCGCGCCAGATCGGCGGCGGCGCGGCGCGGCTGTTCCAGTCGCCCGACGCCGCACCCGGCACCCCGCCGCCACCGGCCCCGCCGCCCATACTGAAGGATTCGCCCGTCCTGACCGCGCGGATGGCGACGCTGGGCAAGCCGACCCTGGCCGCGCTGGCGCAGGCACGCTCGCCCGCCGAATGGAACGCGCTCTATTTCTCCTCGCCCGAATTCATGCATCGATAGGAGGATGGCATGACGATCCCGCCCCTGCATCGTCGCGATCTGTTGAAGGGCGCCGCCGCCATGGCGCCGATGGTCGTCGCCGGCCGCGCCTTCGCCGCACCACAGGCGGGCAGCCGCTTGCTGGTCGTGTTCCTGCGCGGCGCCTATGACGCGGTGAACATCGTCAGCCCCAGCGGCAGCGACTTCTATCGCCAGTCGCGCCCGACGATCGCGCTGGCCCGGCCCGATCCGGCCGATCCCCATGCGCCGTTGCCGCTGGACGCCGACTGGGCGCTCCACCCGGCGCTGAAGGACACGATCCTGCCGCTATGGCAGACGCGGCAGATCGCCTTCGTGCCGTTCGCGGGCACCGACGATATGAGCCGCAGCCATTTCGAGACCCAGGACACGATCGAGCTGGGCCAGCCGGTCGGCGGGCATCGCGATTATGGCTCGGGCTTCATGGCGCGGCTGGCGGATATCCTCGGCACAAGCGAGCGGCCGATCGCCTTCACCGACCAGCTGCCGCTCTGCTTTCGCGGCGGCGAGGACCCGATCCCCAATCTCGCGCTCGCCAATGTCGGCAAGCCGATCGACCAGCGCCAGGCCGCGCTGATCCAGAGCATGTATGCCGGTCATCCCGAACTCGCCCGTTCGGTCAGCGAAGGCTTTGCGGTGCGCGACACGGTCTACCGGACGCTCGACCAGGAGATGAAGGCCGCCAGCCGCGGCGCGGTGTCGCCCAAGGGCTTTGCCCTGTCGGCGCAGCGGATCGGGACGCTGATGCGCGATCGGTTCAACCTGGCCTTTGTCGATGTCGGCGGCTGGGACACGCATGTGAACCAGGGCGGCGCGACCGGCTATCTGGCCGACCGGATCGGCGAACTGGGCCGCGGGCTGGCGGGATTCGTGCAGGCGATCGGGCCCGAGGCATGGCGCACGACGACGGTCGTCGTGGTGTCCGAATTCGGCCGCACCTTCCGCGAGAATGGCGATCGGGGCACCGATCATGGCCATGGCAGCATCTATTGGGTGCTGGGCGGCGGCGTGTCCGGCGGCCGGATGGCGGGCGATCAGGTGGCGCTGTCCGCCGCCACGCTCAACCAGAATCGCGACCTGCCGGTGCTGACCGATTACCGCGCGTTGATCGGCGGGCTGGTCGGCCGCCAGTTCGGCCTGTCGGGCGAACGTCTGGCGACCCTGTTCCCCGGCAGCCGCGCGAGCGATCTGAAGCTGGTCTAGCGCCGATCGCCATTCAGAATTGCCTTTCCTTCCCTCGCCCCTCGTAGAGGGGAGAGGGTTGCGCAGACTTGGCCTTTGCCAAAGCAAAGGTTTAGTCGGAGCTGGGTGAGGGGTGGGCGCTCGCTTTGCGAGCACGCGAGCCTTTGGGCTCGCTCAACCCCTCACCCAAGCTGCGCTAGCCAGCAGGCTGGCAAGCTTCGCTAACCCTCTCCCCTGTCCAGGGGAGAGGGAAAGACGCAATGCTGAATGTCGATGAGCTCTACGTCAGGCCGACAGCCGCAACGGCACCGCCTGATCGCGGGCGCGGATGTCGTCCAGCACATCGTCGAGCGTCAGTTCGGCCAGCTTGTCCTCCAGCGCCTCGCGCACCGGGGTCAGCATCGATTCCAGGCTGGCGGTGATATGCCGGTCGATCAGCCCGTCACCCTCGGGCGGCTGGCGGTGAAAGGCGAAGAAATTGCGATCCTCCACCGCCTGATAGACATCGACCAGCCGAATCTCCGCCGATCGCCGGGCCAGCATCGCGCCGCCGCGATTGCCCAGTTGCGACCGGGTCAGCCCGGCGCTCGCCAGTCGGAGCAGCAGCGCGCGGACCACCGCCGCGTTGGAATTGACGCTGAGCGCGATGTCTTCCGAGCGCAGGGGCGTATCGCCATGGTCGGCCATGAGCGCAAGCATATGCAGCGAAACGACAAAACGCGTGCTGGTCGGCAAGAAACGTTGCTCCTTATTCCTTCGTCCCATGATCCGTCCGCGCGGGCACAGGGCTCACCCTCTTATGGCCGGATCGGGCCGAACACGCAATTCATAACTCATGTTATTTTTGCATATTCCCGCTGCGTAAACGCGCAAGTCCGCATCCGTATCCGGCCCCACCATCGGGAAAATATAATGGCGCCAAGGATATGCGAGGCGCGACGGAACGTCGCCCGCCTCAGCGGGCGGGTGCAGACACGGGCAGGCGGATCTCGAACAGCTCGGGCCAGTTCTTGCCGGTGACGAAGATGCGGTGCTTCACCCGGTCGAAGGCGATGCCGTTGGCAACCGAGTCGGGATCGGTCAGCCCGACCCGCGCGATCAGGTCGCCCAGATCGATCACCCCGACCACCTGCCCCGAGGCGGGATCGATCCGCACGATATAGCGGGTCATCCAGACATTGGCCCAGATCTGCCCGTCGATAAATTCCAGCTCGTTCAGGTTCTTGAGCGGCCGTCCGTTCACCGTCACGTCCAGCGTGCGCGCGACCTTCATCGTTGCGGGGTCGAGGAAGCGCAGGCGCGGCGTGCCGTCCGACAGGATGATCCGATGCCCGTCATCGGTCATCGCCCAGCCCTCGCCCTCATAGCGCCATTCGCCGACCCGCTTGAGCGCCGGACGGCTCCAGCGGAAACCCCGCCCGCCATGCCAGGTGACGCTGCGCAGTTCCTGGCCCCAGGCTACGATGCCCTCGCCGAACAGGCCGTCGGGGACGGTCGCCTGGCGCTGGGTCTTGCCGGTGGTCAGGTCGACCTGGCGGATCACGCTCTGCCCCTCGCGCCCCGTGCTTTCGTACATCGTGCCGTCGGCGATCAGCAGCCCTTCGGTAAAGGCGGTCGTGTCGTGCGGATAGGCGCGGACCAGCTCGGGCTTCTCCACCACCGGCGGGGCCGGTGCAGGGGGAGCCGTCTGCTGCGCCGCCGCCGGAATCGCCAGGGCGAGCGCCAGGATCAGGGCGAGCCGCATTACAGCGTGCGCACCAGCCGCGCCACCCGCGCGATCCAGGCGGGGGCCGCCACCGTCACGCCGGCGGCGCCGGGTTCGAGCGGCAGCAGGCGGAGCGTGTCGTCCCCCACCGCCGCCAGCCGGGCAAAGACATAGCCGCCGACGGGGCGCGGCACGAGGATATCACGATTCATGGCATCGGCGAACCTATCGGGCGCCAGCGGTTCGCACCAGAGCTCATCGCCCGCCCGATAATCGCCGACCGCGCCGGTGACGGTGACGGCGATCATCCCCGGCGTCGCACAGGGCGGCGAGACGGCGCGCGCGCTGCGCGGTGCAACCGCCCCGCGCGGCCCCAGCAGGGCCGCGACCGGCAGCGTCTCGCGCACCGGCAGCGTGACCAGATCGGCGGTGGTGCAGCCCAGCGCGGCGGCAATGCGGTTGAGCCAGGGCAGCGACACGGTCCGCGTCCCCATCTCCAGCCGCCCGATCGTCTGCGGCGTGGTCGGCGGGCAACAGGCGCGCGCGACATCGTCCAGCGTCATGCCCTTGGCCCGCCGCACTTCCCGGATCGCGGTGATCATGTCCCTGTTCCCCTCCAATCCCTGCCGGCGGTCAGCCGGTCCGGCGCCCGCGCCGCTGGCGGAGCCCGTCCGGCTGGGCTAAGCGCCGAGCCATATTCTGTCGGAGTTATCGCCCATGCGGTTCGAGATCGTCAAATGCCATGGTTCGGGCAATGATTTCCCGATGATCGACGCACGCGCCCTGACGCTCGGCGAAGCGGAATGGGCCGCGGTCGCGCGCGCGCTGGCGAACCGCGCGGGGCCGGTTGGGGGCGATGGCTTGCTGCTGCTGGTCCCCGGCGACGACCGCGCCGCCTTTGGCATGGTGATGCGCAACAGCGACGGCAGCGAGGCCGAGACTTGCCTGAACGGCGTCCGCTGCGTCGCGCGCGCCGGGTTCGAGGCGCTGGGGATCGAGGCCGCGACGGTCCGGCTCAAGACCTCGCACGCCGATGCGGTCCATGACGCCGATCTGGCGCCGGGCGTCTATACGGTGCGCGAGACCGCCGGGCCCGCCGGGCTGTCGACCGCCGCCTGGCCGATCCATGGTGCGCCCGACCGGCTGGTCGAGGCGGCGCTGCCCATGCTCGATGCCGGGCGGCGCTTCACCGCGGTCACCATGCCCAATCCGCATCTCGTCCATTTCGTCGACGCGGTGGACGAGGCCGAGCTGGTCCGTCTGGGCGGCATTTGCGAGGCCGCACCCGACTGGCTGCCCAACCGCGCCAATGTCTCCTTCGTGGAGGTTCGCGGCGACGCGCTGTTCGTCCGGACCTTCGAGCGCGGGGTGGGCCTGACCGACAGTTGCGGCAGCGCGATGGCCGCATCCACCTATGCCGCCTGCCTGACCGGGCGGATCGGCTGGGACGTGCCGACCGTGGTGTTCAACCGGGGCGGGCTGGTCCGCGCCTTCGCGCAGGCGGACGGCATGGTCACGCTGTCGGGCAATGCGACTTATGAATGGGCGGGCTCGGTCACGGTCGACCTGGCGAGCGAAACCGCCAGCGACCTGGTGGTGGAACGGCATTTCCCCGACGAGCGCGCGGCGTGGGAGGCGGCCCGGCGGGGTTGAGGGGCGCGGGTGTCGGGCGTGGCCTTCGACTTCGCTCAGGCTGAACGGAGCGGGGGGATGTGTCCTTGGCGTGATGTTGGCCTGTCCATGCCCCCCCACAAGATTTGCCCGTGCGTCCCTTGCCCCAAACTCCGTTCAGCCTGAGCGAAGTCGAAGGCCACGGGAAAACACGCGCGGCAAGCATCGACCGTCCCGATGCCCCTCGCTCGCACGCAACGCAACGCAACGTCCCGCCGACGCGTTATCCCGCCATGCTCCCCGTCCGCCGCCAGATTGCCGACCAGATCCGCGACGTCGTCGGCAGTCGCGAACTCGACCTGACCCGGCCGCCGGGAGATGACGGGTTGTTCGGCCCCGGCTCGGCGACCTGGGCGGTGCATGGCGATTTCACCGCGATGATGGCGGGCGGCATCGCCTCGCTGCTGATCCAGATGCTCCATCCCGCCGCACTGGCCGGGGTCTGGGATCATAGCGATTTCCGCCGTGACATGGCCGGGCGGCTGCGGCGGACCGCCGGGTTCATCTCGGTCACCACTTATGGCGCGACCGAGGCGGCCGAGCAGATGATCGCGCGGGTGCGCCACGTGCATGACCGGGTGAAGGGCACGCTGCCCGACGGCACCCCCTATGCCGCCAACGATCCGCACCTGCTGACCTTCGTGCATGCCGCCGAGGTCGACAGCTTCCTGCGCGCGCACCGCACCTATCGCGACCCCGACTTCTCCGATGAACAGGCCGACCGCTATCTGGCCGAGATGGCGCAGATCGCGCGCCGCCTGGGGGCCGTGGACGTGCCCGAGGACCGGCACCAGCTTGCCCGGTTCCTCGCCTCGGTGCGCGGCGAGTTTCGGGTCGATGCACGGACCCGCAGCGTCGCCCGCGTGCTGCTCAACCAGCCCGCCCCCAGCCCTGCGCTCGCGCCCGTCAGCAACTGGCTGACCCAGGCGGGAATCGCGCTGCTGCCCGACTGGGCGGCGCGGCTGCATGGCCTGGACGGCGCGGTCGCGATGCGTCCCGCCATCCGGGCGGGCACGCGGCGGCTGGGCGGCGCGATCCGCTGGGCGCTGGCGGGCTAGACTCAGCCCAGCCGCCGCAGCGCCGCCAGATAGGCGCGCATCCCCTCCAGCGCGCGGTCGGTCAGCACCATGAAGGCGCGGCGGCGATCGGCGGGATCGGGCTGGCGCGCGAACAGCCCCGCCTCGGTCATCTTGCCGATCCAGCGCAATGCGGTGGTCGGCGCGACGGCGGCGGCGATGCACAGGCTGGACACCGATACGCGGTGCCCCTCCAGATGCGCGGCATAGAGATCGAGCAGCATGTCCCAGGCGGGCTCCTCGAACAGCCCCGCTCCGAACAGCCCGTCGCGCAGCCGCCGCGCGCGGATCATCCGGCGGACGATCTCGGCATCGCCCGGCTGGGCGCGCGCGGTGGCGGCGTGGAAACTCTGATGCCGGTCGCCGACCCCGCCGCGCCCCTCCTCCTCGCCCTGCACCGACAGCCGCGCCAGCACCTCGGCGATCCGGGCGACCTCGGCGTTCAGCTGGCGCAGCCGTTCGGATTCGCCCTCATGGACATGGCCGTGCAGCATCGACGCGCCGCCATTGGTCGCCCCCGCCACCGCCAGCGCGGCGACCAGCTCCAGCTCGCTCGCGTCGCACAGCATCACGACGCGCGGGCCGAGCAGCATGGCCGCGACCAGATCGATATCGGCGGTCGGCAGGCTGACCAGCACCGGCAGGTCGAGCGCGGTCGCCACCGCGTCGATCCGCGCCAGCGCCACCTCCATCGCCAGCGCCTCCGCGCCGTGCGTGTCGATCATCAGCAGCGGCCGCCCCGCCTGCCGCCCGATCTCCTCGGCGACCGCGGGCCAGTCGATCGCACGCATCACCCGCCCGCCGGCCTGGCGCACCGCCTGCCCCGCCGCGCCGCTCAGCGCGGGCGCGCTGATGACGACGACCGGAAATCCGTCCCCATAAGGGTCTAGCTGTTCCACACCTGCTCCCCGCCGCCCGCCATGGCGGGCTTTCGATCACGGTCGCAGCATGACCGGCCCGGCGGAGCCGTCGCCCCGCCATCGCCATCGTCGCTGCGACCGGGATGACGTCCGGGAGTCGACGTCAGTCCGAATCGGACGCTCAGCCGAGCGCCTTGACGATCTCTTCGACCATCTTCTTCGCGTCCGCCAGCAGCATCATGGTGTTGTCGCGATAAAATAGCTCGTTATCGACACCGGCATAGCCGACGCCGCCCATCGACCGCTTGATGAACAGCACCGTCTTGGCCTTTTCCACGTCGAGCACCGGCATGCCGTAAATGGGCGAGGACGTGTCGGTCTTGGCCGCCGGGTTGGTCACGTCGTTCGCGCCGATGACGAAGGCCACGTCGGTCTGCGCGAATTCGGCATTGATGTCCTCCAGCTCGAACACCTCGTCATAGGGCACGTTCGCCTCGGCCAGCAGCACGTTCATATGGCCGGGCATCCGCCCCGCGACCGGGTGGATGGCATATTTGACGCGCACGCCCTCCTTCTTGAGCAGGTCGCCCATCTCGCGCAGGACATGCTGCGCCTGCGCCACCGCCATGCCATAACCGGGGACGATGACGACCTGTTCGGCCTGGCTCATCAGGAAGGCCGCGTCCTCCGCGCTGCCGCGCTTCCACGGCCGGTCGGTCGCCGCCGCAGCCGCACCCCCCGCATCGCTCGCGCCGAAGCCGCCCGCGATCACGCTGACGAAGCTGCGGTTCATCGCGCGGCACATGATATAGGACAGGATCGCGCCCGAACTGCCGACCAGCGCGCCGGTCACGATCATCGCCGTATTGTGCAGCGTGAAGCCCATCGCGGCGGCGGCCCAGCCCGAATAGCTGTTCAGCATCGACACCACGACCGGCATGTCCGCGCCGCCGATGGGCACGATCAGCAGGAAGCCGATGACGAAGGACAGGAGCGTGATCGTCCAGAAGATCCACGGCGCCTGGTCGCGCGTGAACATCGCCACGAGGAGGACGATCGCGCCCAGAAGCCCCGCATTCAGCGCATGACGACCCGGCAGCAGGATCGGCTTGCCGCCCATATTGCCGTTGAGCTTGAGGAAGGCGATCACCGAGCCGGAAAAGGTGATCGCGCCGATCGCGACGCCCAATGCCATCTCGACCCGGCTGACGACATGGATGCTGGCGAAGGGCTGTCCGATCATCGGGACGACCATGTCGGCGATGTCGAAGGCGACCGGGTTGAGGAAGGCGGCACAGGCGACCGCCACGGCGGCGAGGCCGACGAGCGAGTGGAAGGCCGCGACCAGCTGAGGCATCGCGGTCATCGCGATGCGGCGTGCCGTGACGATGCCGATCGCCGCGCCCAGGCCGATGGCGGCGAGGATTTCAAGGACCGCCAGCGTGTCGACACGAAACCGCTCACCCGAGAGCTGAGGATAGCCCTCGATCACGACCGAACCCATGTCGATCATGGGCACATGCGTCACCAGCGTCGTGACGACGGCAATCGCCATACCGATCATGCCGAAGCGATTGCCCCGCTGGCTGGTCGTCGGGCTCGACAGCCCGCGCAGCGCCAGGATGAAGCACACCCCCGCCACCAGATAGGCGAGCGAAACCCAGGGGTTCGCGGCAACGGCCTCGACCGCAGGGGCGAGCGGCGCGGGCGGCACGGGGGCGATCACGAGCGCTTCTCCTTCTTGCGGTACATGGCGAGCATCCGCTGCGTCACCGCGAAGCCGCCGAAGATGTTGATGCTGGCCAGCACCACGGCGCCCAGCCCCAGCCACTTGGCCACGCCCGAACCCGTCGCCCCAGAGGATGCGGCGGACGCGATCAGCGCCCCGACGATGATGACCGAGGAAATCGCGTTGGTCACCGCCATCAACGGCGTGTGCAGCGCGGGCGTCACCGACCAGACGACATAATAGCCGACGAAACACGCCAGCACGAAGATCGACAGGATCGATACGAAGTCCATCTTATTCCTCCCCGAGGTGGCGATTGGCGGCGGTGGCGAGGATATGGCCGGTCACGCCCTCGATGTTTTTCCGGATGTCGATCGCTGCGATACGAAGGGTAATCAGGCCGCGATGTGCGAACCAGCGATCCCTGACCTCGTCGCGTGCCGGTCGATCGCCACGACCATGCGCTTCGCCATCCACCTCAACGACCAGTCTTGCCTCGTGACAGTAGAAATCGGCGACATAGGGGCCTGACGGATGCTGACGCCGGAATTTGAAGCCACCGGGACGTCGGCGGAGCACCTGCCACAACGTGACTTCGGGTGCCGACATCGCCCGCCGCAACCCCCGCGCCCGACCGTCGATCCCTTCGTCGCCCTGTAACACCCTAATTCCTCCCCTTTGAGGGGAGGTGGCGCGCGCAGCGCGTCGGAGGGGTGTCCCCCTCTCGATAACGCGACACCCCTCCGTCAGGGCTTCGCCCTGCCACCTCCCCTTGCAGGGGAGGAATGGGGGTCACGACTGCAACCTCGGGTTCACCACCTGCCCGCCCCGGGTCAGCCGGATCGCGTCGCCGATCTCCGCGTCGAGCACCGGGCACCCGGCATCCTTGTCCCAGAAGGCGGCCAGGAAATTGTGCAGGTTGCGCGCGAACAGCGCGGAGGCGTCGGCGGCCAGGCGGCCGGGCATGTTGCGGTGGCCGATGATCGTGACGCCGTGGCGCGTCACCACCTCGCCCGCCACCGCGCCCTCGACATTGCCGCCCGCCTCGACCGCCAGGTCTACGATGACGCTGCCCGGCCGCATCGTCGCGACCTGCGCATCCGTCACCAGCCGCGGCGCGGGGCGGCCGGGGATCAGCGCGGTGGTGATGACGATGTCCTGCCTGGCGATATGCCCGGCGACCAGTTGGCCTTGCGCCGCGCGATATTCCTCGCTGGTCTCGCCCGCATAGCCGCCGGTGCCTTCGCCCTCGATCCCCGCCACGCCCTCGACGAAGATCGGCTTGGCGCCCAGCGACTGGATCTGTTCCCGGGTGGCCGAGCGGACATCGGTGGCCGACACCTGCGCGCCCAGCCGCCGCGCGGTCGCGATCGCCTGGAGCCCCGCGACGCCCACCCCCATCACGAAGACGCGCGCCGCCGGGATCGTCCCCGCCGCCGTCATCATCATCGGCAAAGCGCGGCCATAGGCGTTCGCCGCCTCCAGCACCGCCTTGTACCCGGCCAGATTGGACTGGGACGACAATATGTCCATCGACTGGGCGCGGGTGATGCGCGGCATCAGGTCCATCGCCAGCGCCTCCAGCCCGGCAGCGGCATAGCCCGCGACCGTCTCGTGCCGCCGGAACGGATCGAAGGCCGCGACCACCCAGGCACCCTGGCCCACCCCGCGCAGCCCCTCGACCTCGGGCGCCTGGACGGCCAGGACGATCCCCGCCCCCGCCAGCACCTCGCCGCGTTCGGCGACGGTCGCGCCCGCCTGTTCGTAATCACTATCGGCGATCCCAGCCGCCTGCCCCGCGCCGCGTTCGACCGCCAGCGTCGCGCCCAGCGCGGTCAGCTTGCGCACCGTCTCCGGCGTGGCGGCGACGCGGCTCTCGTCCCCGGCCGTCTCCCGCAGCACCGCGATATGCACGCCCATCACATCACGCGATCAGCCAGAGGACGATCGCCACCAGAATGGCGACGCCGATCGATCCCCATTTCAGCATTCCGATCATTCGATCATAGGTCGCGACATGCGCCTTCATGTCGCCGGTGCCGGTCTCGTTGGCCGCCATGATCCTCACCCTTGCTGTCGGCATGCGAAAGTGGGTCCTTCCGCATTCACCGGATCAGGAGCTTATTCACCGGCACAGGCGGATCAACCCCGAAATGGCCCATGGGTCGTAACGGCGCAAAATCGAACGCTTGGGTCGCAATATAAGACGTGCCTTTGCGTCGTGTTTCGGACATTGTCCCGAATTAACGCAGATTTTAACAAAGTTGCGCCATCCAGGGGGCAACGGGGACTACGGGACGGTTTATGACGCGCAACGGCCAACGTTTGCTGCTGCTGATCGACGACGAACCTGCGCAACGGCGACTGATTGCCGCTTTGGCGCAGCGCGGCGGCTGGCGCACGCTGTTCGCGACCGATGCCGATATGGCGGCCTCCGTCCTGGGTTCGGTACAGGGGCGCGAGTTGGACGCCGTGCTGATCGATCACTGGGCACCCGGCGCGGATGCCACCGCCCTGATCGCCGATTGCCATGCGCTTCGCCCCGAACTGCCCATCCTGATGCTGACCGCCAATGACTCGGTGGCACAGGCGGTGGCGGCGATGCGCGCGGGTGCGACCGACTTCCTGGTCAAGCCGCTGGCCCCCGAGCGCCTGCTCGGCGCGCTGGAGGCGGCGGTCGCCGCGCAGACCAGCGGCGAGCTTCGCCCGCTGACCGAGAAGATCCCCGCGCTGCTCGCCTTTGACGATATCGTCGGCGACGCGCCCGAATTCCGCGCCGCGCTGGCCGTCGCCGCCAAGGCCGCGCGCGCCCGCGTGTCGGTGCTGCTGGAGGGCGAAGGCGGCGTCGGCAAGGAATCGCTGGCCGAGGCGATCCATGCCGCCTCCCCCCGCGCCGATCGGCCGATGCTGCGCGTCAACTGCGCCGCCACCCCCGCCAACCAGCTCGACAGCATCATCTTCGGCCATGAGGAAGGCGCCTTTGCCGGCGCGTTCGAGCGGCGGATCGGCAAGATGGTCGAGGCGGACGGATCGACCCTGTTCCTCGACGAGATTTCGGGCATGCCGCTCGACACGCAGGCGCGGCTGCTCGACATGCTCCACACCGGGGCGATCGTGCCGCTGGGCGCCCGCCACGCGCGCGAGGTCGATGTCCGCGTCATCGCCGCCTCCGACGGACGCCTGCTGGAAGCGGTCGAGGCGGGGCGTTTCCGCGAGGACCTTTATTACAAGCTCAACACCGTCCATGTCGCGATCCCGCCGCTGCGCGACCGCGCGGACGACGTGCCCGCGCTAGCAAGGCATCTGCTCGACCGGATCGCGCAGCAGCCGGGGCTGCGCTGGCTGGGCATCACCGAGGACGCGCTCGACCTGCTGCGCCGCTATGACTGGCCGGGCAATGTCCGCCAGTTGCAGAACGCGCTCTTCCGCGCCGCCGTGCTGTGCGAGGGCGATGTGCTCAACGCCTCGGATTTCCCGCAGATCGCCTCGCTCGGCGACCGGCCCTCGGCGACGACCGGCGCGGCGAACGGGATGCACAATGGCGGGATCAACCTGTTCCGCCCCGACGGCAATCTGCGCCCGCTGGAGGATATCGAGGCCGATGTCATCCGCCTGGCGATCGGCCATTATCGCGGCCGCATGACCGAGGTCGCGCGGCGGCTGGGGATCGGGCGCTCGACACTCTATCGCAAGCTGGGCGAGCTGGGCATCGACAACGCCGCCTGACCCCTCCCGCGGCGCGGCCGGAGGAGGAGCGCAGGGATCTTACCAGAGCACGCCGTCGACCGGCTTCATCGGTTCGGGTGCGGGGTCGCCGATCGCCTGGAGCAGGTCGATCTCGATCGTCCGGCACATTGCGCTCAGCGGCAGGTCGTGGACCGTATCGGAAAAGGGATCAACCAGATCGTCGCCGATCTGCAACGCGGCCAGGAACATCAGCCCCGCGATCGACGAGCCGACCGGCGTGGCGAAGCCCAGCGTCTCGACCAGCCCGATCGGCAGCAGCACGCAGAACAGCCGGGTGAAGAAGGCCGGGATGAAGCGATACTGGTTGGGCAGCGGGGTGTTCTTCAGCCGCTCCATGCCGCCCTGCGAATTGGCGATGTCGACCAGCACTGATTCCATCTGGGTCTGCTGGATGGTGTCGATCCAGCCCTTGCGGCGGGCATCGTCGATCCGGCGGCCGGTGCCGTCGAGCAGCCCGTTGGCGGTGTTGGTCCGCGCCAGCGCGGGCTCCGCCTCGCCGCGCGACAGGAAGCGCAGCACCTCGGTATCGACAGGCTGCTTGCGCAACTGGCAGCGCAGGGCGTTCACATAGGCGATCTGGCGCAGCACGATCGATCGCTTCATGTCGTGCGCCTCGGGATCGGGCAGGAAGTTGCGCGCGCTGCGTGCGATGTTGCGCGAGGCGTTGATCATCAGGCCCCAGAGCTGCCGCCCCTCCCACCAGCGCTGATAGGCCGAGTTGGTGCGAAACCCCAGGAACAGCGCGAGCGCGGTGCCGAACAGGGTCAGCGGCAGCGACGGCGCCTTGAACGGCAGGACATAATAGGCGACCGTGACGATCACGTCCCAGATGAACAGCGCCAGCAGGGGACGCCATACCTCGGAAATGATGATGCGGGTGCGTGGTACGGCGTCAACGATCAAATCAGGTCTCCCTTGTCATCCACGATGCGCTGCAACGCGATAATGCGCCGAATGGATGCGCGTCCGAAATAAGCGAGCGCCGCGGCGGGGAAAGGGGCGCGGCCCGCCGGAAACCAAACGTCACGAACCGGCCACAGAGTCGCCGCCGTCCGGAAGGCCGTCGAAACGACGCCAAGCCGTTCTTGCGCCTTCGTTTATTCCCCGGTGCCAGGCGCAATGGAACGTCGTGCGGCGCACCGACGCTTGCCCGCCGCACGCCCGGCGGGCATGACGAAAAAATATGAGCGTCACGCCCCCGCCCCGCATCCTGATCGTCGCCGGTTCCGATTCAGGCGGGGGCGCCGGGATACAGGCGGATATCAAGACGGTGGCGATGCTGGGCGGCCATCCGATGACCGCGATCACCGCCATCACCGCACAGAACACGCTGGGCGTGCAGGCGGTGCACCCGGTGCCGACCGCGATGGTGATGGCGCAGATCGACAGCGTGCTGGCCGATATCGGCGCGGACGCGGTCAAGATCGGGATGATCGGATCGGCCGAAACCGCGCATGCGCTGGCCGACCGGCTGGAGACGCTGGACCTTCCGGTCGTGTTCGATCCCGTGATGATCGCGACCAGCGGGTCGGTGCTGGCCGATGCCGATGTCATCGCTGCCTTTCGCCGGTTCTTGGGGCTGGCCGCGCTGACCACCCCCAACCTGCCCGAACTCGCCGCGCTGGGGGGCGAGGCGATGGTCCGGCACCAGACGCGCGCGCTGCTGGTCAAGGGCGGCCATGGCGAGGGCCCGGTGATCGAGGACCGGCTGGTCGCGCCCGGCGGCGAGCAACGCTGGCAGCATCCCCGGCTCGACACGCGCTCGACCCATGGCACCGGCTGTACCCTGGCCAGCGCGATTGCGACCGGGCTGGGCCAGGGCATGGCGCTGGCGGATTCGGTCGACCGCGCCATCGCCTTCGTCCAGGCCGCGCTCGCCGCCGCACCGGGGCTGGGCCAGGGGCATGGCCCGATGGGGCATGGGCTGGGCATGGTCCCCTTCTATCACCTGCTCGCCGCGATCAGCCGCGAAGGCTGGGACGCCGCCGCCTTTGCGGCGCGCTGGGGGTAGCCCCATTCCTCCCCTGCGAGGGGAGGAATGGGCATCTTCCTATCCCGCTCGCACAACGATAAAGCCCCCGCCATGGTCGATCACAGCTTTCCCATGCCCCTGTGCGGCGTGGACGAGGCGGGGCGCGGGCCGCTGGCGGGGCCGGTGGTCGCGGCCGCCGTCATCCTTCCCGAGCGGGACTGCCCCGGCGGCATCAACGATTCCAAGAAGCTGACCGAAAAGACCCGCGCGCGCCTCTGTGCCGAGATCCGCGCCTGCGCGGTGGTCGGCGTGGGGATCGTCCATCCCGAGGAGATCGACCGGCTCAACATCTATTGGGCGACGATGAAGGCGATGACGCTGGCGGTCGACGCGGTGGTCGAGACGCTGGGCGGCCACCCCGCGCATGTGCTGGTCGACGGCAACCGCCTGCCCAAATGGGGCTATGCCGCCACCGCGATCGTCGGGGGCGATGCCAAGTCGCTGGCGATCGGCGCGGCCTCGATCGTGGCCAAGCATGTCCGCGACGAGATGATGATCGCGGCGGCCGAGCAATGGCCCGCTTATGGCTGGCACAGCAACAAGGGGTATGGCTCGGCGACGCATCTGGCGGCGCTGCGCGAACATGGCCCCTCGCCGCTCCACCGCCGCAGCTTCGCCCCCGTGGCGCAATGTTATCTGGACCTTTGATCCCGCGATCGGACAGGGCGAGGATTTTACGGGCGACCCGAGTCGCAATCGCCACACCCCGTCCCTTGGGGGCAGAGTTATCCACACCCCCAATATCTGCCACGAAATCGCAACACGTCGCCGAATCTGGCGGAATCACGCGAGTCGTGCATGCGAATCGCCTCTTGACGTGTGACTCATTCCGGGTGGATGCGAGGGTTCGAGGGTAGAAGGAACGTAGCATGGGGGTGATCCAGACGGTGGCAAAGCCGATCGGGACGCGGCCGGTATCGGCGCACCGCGAAAGCGACCTGCCGCTCGACCAGATCCTGATGGGCGACTGTATCGCGGCGCTCCGCTCGCTGCCCGACAAGTCGGTCGACATGGTGTTCGCCGACCCCCCCTATAACCTCCAGCTCGGCGGCGAGCTGTTCCGCCCCGATGGCAGCCATGTCGACGCCGTCACCGACGCCTGGGACAAGTTCGACACCTTCGCCGCCTATGACGCCTTCACCCGCGCCTGGCTGGCGGAATGCTACCGCGTCCTCAAGGACAATGGCTCGCTCTGGGTCATCGGCAGCTATCACAACATCTTCCGCGTCGGGACCGCGGTGCAGGATCTGGGCTTCTGGATCCTCAACGACATCATCTGGCGCAAGTCCAACCCCATGCCCAATTTCAAGGGCACCCGCTTCACCAACGCGCACGAAACGCTGATCTGGGCGTCGAAGGGCGAGAAGGCGAAATACACCTTCAACTATCGCTCGATGAAGACGCTGAACGACGAGATCCAGATGCGGTCGGACTGGGAATTCCCGATCTGCGGCGGTCAGGAGCGGTTGAAGAAGGACGGGCACAAGGTCCACCCGACCCAGAAGCCCGAGGCTTTGCTCTATCGCATCCTGCTGGCCTGCACCCGGCCCGGCGACGTGATCGCGGACCCCTTTTTCGGCACCGGCACGACCGGCGCGGTGGCCAAGCGGCTGGGCCGCCGCTGGATCGGGATCGAGCGCGAGCCGACCTATTGCGCCGCCGCGATCGAGCGGATCGAGGCCGCGCTGCCGCTCGACGAAAGCGCATTGGCGACGATGCAGAGCCCCAAGGCCCAGCCCAAGGTGGCGTTCGGCACGCTGGTCGAAAATGGCTATCTGATGCCCGGCATGCCGCTGATGGATGCCAAGCGCAAATGGCGCGCGACGGTCCGCGCAGACGGCTCGCTGCTGTCCGATTGCGGGCAGGCGGGGTCGATCCACCGGCTGGGCTCGCTGCTTCAGAACCGGCCGACCTGCAATGGCTGGACCTTCTGGCATTACGAACTGGAAGGCGCGCTGAAGCCGATCGACGCGATGCGCCAGACCTGGCTGCTGGCCACGCAACCGTAAAACGATCCTCCCCGGCACGGGGAGGGGGACCACCGCAAAGCGGTGGTGGAGGGGGATCGCCGCACGGGACGACCTATGTGGCAGCCCCCTCCGTCAGGGCTTCGCCCTGCCACCTCCCCGTGCCGGGGAGGATTTTAGGACAAGATCATGCACCTGCGCCCCATCCAGTTCGTCGATACCCCTGTGGGCCTGGAAGACGGCAGCGCCCTGCGTCTGGCGGGCGGGATGCAGTGGTTCTCGGCCTATGAGGTCCGCGAAGGAACCAGCCGTCGCATCGTCCCCGTTGCGCGCTTCGCAGCGGAACTGGGCGGCTCGCCCCGTGCCGACGCGCAGCACGCCGCCTTCACCGCTCCCCGTGCGCCCTGGGTGATGGGGCCGCGCACGCTGCGTTTCGACCAGCCTCAGGTCGCCGCCATCCTGAACGTCACCCCCGACAGCTTCTCCGACGGCGGCAAGCATGTCGGCGACCCCGCCGCGGCGGCGGACAGCGGCATGGCGATGGCGGCGATCGGCGCGAGCGTGATTGACCTGGGCGGCGAGTCCACCCGCCCCGGCGCGGCCACCGTGTGGGAAGGCGACGAGATCGCCCGCACCGCCCCCGTCATCGAGCGACTGGCGCGCGGCGGCGCATTGGTGTCGATCGACACGCGCAAGGCCGCCGTCATGGAGGCGGCGCTCGCGGCGGGGGCGGGCATCGTCAACGATGTCGCCGCGCTCCTGTGGGACGACCGCGCGCTGGAGGTGGTGGCGAAGGCGGGCTGCCCCGTGATCCTGATGCACTCCCCCGACCCCGACAAGGGCGGGCACGGCCGGGTCGGTTACGGCGATGTGCTGACGGACGTGTTCGACTGGCTGGAGGCGCGGGTCGCGGCCGTGGTGGCCGCCGGGGTCGATCGGTCGCGGATCATGGTCGATCCGGGCATCGGCTTCGGCAAGTCGCTGGCCGACAATCTCGCGCTGATCAACGGGCTGGCCCTGTTCCACGGCCTGGGTTGTCCGATCATGCTGGGCGCCAGCCGCAAGCGGATGATCGGTGCGCTGTCGAACGAAGCCCCGGTGGATGCCCGGCTCGGCGGCTCGCTGGCGCTGGCGCTGAAGGGGGCGGAGGCGGGGGTGCAGCTGATCCGCGTGCACGACGTGGCCGAGACGGTGCAGGCGCTGCATGTCTGGCGCGGCCTGCGCGACCGCGCCCTGATGGGATAGCACGGGGGACAAGCCCCTCGCTTTTCGCGCCCCGAACGCCCACATAGGGGCCATGCAGCGTCCCCAGCCCCAGATTATCCGTGTCATCGACCTGGAGACGACCGGACAGGCCCCGCCCACCCACGGCGTGTGCGAAATCGGGTGGCAAGATGTCGCGCTGGGCAAGGACGGCCGTTGGGAGCTGGAGGGCGAGGGCGGCAATATCCTGGTCAATCCCGGCCGCCCGATTCCGCCGATCACCCAGGCGATCCACCATATCCTGGACGAGCAGGTCGCCGACGCCCCCTGGTGGCATGATGTCGCGCGGCGCGTTCTCGACCCCTGGCCGCGTCGCCTGGCGCTGGCGGCGCACCGCGCCGATTTCGAGCAGCAATATTGCACCCCCGCCATGACCCAGTCCGCCGACTGGATCTGCACTTGGAAATGCGCGCTGCGCCTGTGGCCCGACAGCCCCAGCTTCTCCAACCAGGTCCTGCGCTACTGGCGCAAGCCCGCCGGGCTGGTGCATGAGCGCGGCCTGCCCATCCACCGCGCCTTTCCCGACGCCTATGTCACCGCGCACCATCTGCGCGACCAGCTGAACGAGGCGGGCCTGGCGCAGCTGCTGGAATGGTCGCGCAGCCCCGGCCTGTTGCCGCGCGTCCGCTATGGCCCCGATCGCGGCAAGGACTGGCGCGAGATCGACGAGGATTCGCTGATCGGGTTCCTGACCGACCGCGATCCCGATGTCCGCTTCACCGCCGAAACCGAGATGGCGCGGCGGCAGGGCGGCGGTCATGTCGGCCGCACCAGCCCGCAGCAAATGCTGCTGTAACGGCAGCGCAACTTCTCTGGTATCCACGACATTCCTCCGATAAGGCGTCGCGTCATGCAGGAGGGATCTCCCAAGCCGAGCGCCGATAATCCGATCGGCCGCATCCTGATCGCCGCGATGGTGACGGGGTTCATCGCGCTGATCATGGCCGCGATCGCGGCGGGCTATGCCATTCGCCAGACCAATCGGCATGGCGACTGGGTGGTCCACACCTATCAGGTCGAAAGCGTCCTCACCGAAGTGCGCCGCCTGGCCGAACAGAAGGAAACCGCGCGGCGCGGCTATATGCTGGCGGGAACGCCCGCCTTTCTGGCCAGCTTCGACCAGGCGCATGACCAGCTGATTCCGCGCCTGGCCGACCTCAAGCGCCTGACCGCCGACAACCCCGCCCAGGCGATCCCGATGCGCGCGGTCGAGCGCCGCCTGGCCGAGCTGGACGCCGCCCAGCGTGCGACCAACACGCTGGTCCAGGACGGGCTGGGGGCCGAGGCGCTGCGCCATTTCCGCGCCGACAGCGGGTTGCAGCGGATGCAGAAGCTGCGCGTGATGTTCAACCGGATGGGCCATGAGGAGCGGCGCCTGCTCCGCCTGCGCGACGGCGAACAGACCGCCAGCCGCCGCCTGTTCTCGGCGGTGGTCGGTGTCGCGGGGCTGTTGCTGGTGCTGGTCGCGGTCGTCTCGTTCCTGACCGTGCGCCGCTATACCCGCGACCTGACCCGGTCCCGCGCCGAGCTGGCCGACCTCAACGCCACGCTGGAGGAACAGGTCAAGGAACGCACCGCCGACCTGGCGCTGGCTAACGAGGAGATCCAGCGTTTCGCCTATATCGTCAGCCACGATCTGCGCTCGCCGCTGGTCAACGTGATGGGCTTCACCGCCGAGCTGTCCGCCGCGACCGAGCCGCTGGCCGCGCTGATCGACCGCGCCGAGGCGGAGGCGCCGCAGATCGTGACCGAGGAAGCCCGCCTCGCCGCGCGCGAAGATCTGCCCGAGGCGATCGGCTTCATCCGTACCTCGACCGCCAAGATGGACCGGCTGATCAACGCCATCCTGAAGCTCAGCCGCGAAGGACGCCGGGTGCTCGCGCCCGAGATGATCGCGCTCGACCAGCTGGCCGAACAGATCACCGACTCGATTCGCCATGTGATCGACGATCGCGGCGTCACCGTCACCATCGCGCGGCCGATGCCGGTGGTGGTCAGCGACCGGATCGCGCTGGAGCAGATCCTGTCCAACCTGATCGAGAATGCGACCAAATACCGCCACCCGACCCGCCCCGCCGAGGTGCATGTCTCCGCCGAGGAGACGCGCGGCCGGGTGATCGTCGCGGTGCGCGACAATGGGCGCGGCATCGACCCGCGCGATCACCAGCGCATCTTCGACCTGTTCCGCCGCTCGGGCCAGCAGGACCAGCCGGGCGAGGGCATAGGCCTGGCCCATGTCCGCGCGCTCGCCTATCGCCTGGGCGGTACGATTTCCGTCGAATCTCAACTGGGTGAAGGCGCGACCTTCTTCCTGTCGCTACCAGCCACCCTTTCCATCGAAAGCGCCTGAATGAACGACCATCGCTCTGTCGGCATCGTCATGATCGAGGACGACGAAGGCCATGCCCGCCTGATCGAGAAGAATATCCGCCGCGCGGGCATTCTGAACGACATCCGCCATTATACCGACGGCACCAGCGCGCTCGACTATCTGTTCAACGCGCCCGACGGCCCGGCGAAGAACGGCCCGGCGCTGGTCCTGCTCGACCTGAACCTGCCCGACATGAGCGGCACCGACATCCTGGCCAAGATCAAGGCGGAGGCCAGCCCGCTCAAGCGCACCCCGGTCGTCGTGCTGACCACGACCGACGACAAGGTCGAGATCCAGCGCTGCTACGACCTGGGCTGCAACGTCTATATCACCAAGCCGGTGAATTACGAGAATTTCGCCCAGGCGATCCGCCAGCTGGGCCTGTTCCTGTCGGTGATCCAGGTGCCTGAGGTCGAGGGCTGAGCCCCGCCCCCCGATGACGGACGCGGTCGCGCCCCACATCCTCTATATTGACGACGACGATGCGCTGCGTCGGCTGGTGTCGCGCGCGCTCGGGCGGCACGGCTATGCGGTGTCGTGCGCGGCATCGGGGGACGAGGGCGTCGCGCTGGCGGCGGCGGGCGATTTCGATCTGGTCGCGGTCGACCATTATATGCCCGGCATGGACGGGCTGGAAACGCTGGCCGCGATCACCGCGCTGCCCGACCCGCCGCCGGTCGTCTATGTGACGGGCTCGGACGAGGGGCGGATCGCGGTCGCCGCGCTGAAGGCCGGGGCGGCGGACTATGTGGTCAAGTCGGTCGGCGAGGATTTCTTCGCGCTGCTCGCCGCCAGCTTCGCGCAGGTGCTCGACCGCACCCGGCTTGAACGCGCCAAGGCCGTGGCCGAGGCCGAACTCCGCGCCTCCAATGCCCGGCTGGAGGCGATGCTGAGCGAGGTCAATCACCGCGTCGCCAATTCGTTGCAGCTGGTGTCCGCGATGATCGGGTTGCAGAAGGGCAGCCTGACGGATGCGCAGGCGCGCGAGGCGCTGGAGGATACGCAGCGCCGCATCCGGGCGATCGCGCAGGTGCATCGTCGGCTCTACACCGCCAACGATGTCGATCAGGTCGACCTGCGCGACTATCTGGGCGCGCTGGTCGAGGAACTGGGCGAGAGCTGGTCGCACCATAGCTGTCCGCGCACTTTGACCCTGTCCGCCGAGCCGATCCGGGTGAAGACCGACCGCGCGGTGTCGATCGGGGTGATCGTGACCGAGCTGGTCACCAATGCCTGCAAATATGCCTATCCCGACCGCGCGGGCGAGGTGCGCATCTTCCTGAGCCGCGTCGAGCAGGGCTGCGAGCTGGTGGTCGAGGATGACGGCTGCGGCATGGCGGTGGACCAGAAGCCGCAGGGCACCGGGCTGGGCGCCAAGCTGATCCGCGCAATGGCGCAGAGCCTGCAGACGACGCTGGATTACGACCCGAACCATGCCGGGGTCCGGGCGGTGTTGCGGATGGCGGTCTAGCGGGTCCGGCCCTTGGCCTTCGACTTCGCTCAGGCTGAACGGAGGTTGGATTTCACCGCACCTGTTCCCTCGCCCCGTTCAGCCTGAGCGAAGTCGAAGGCCACGCTCGCCCCTCCCCCAATCCGCCGCCAGCCCTGGCGCGCCGCCCGGTTCAGGGCTTGCGGAACTTGTAGACGAACTGGTCGGTGCGCCCGCGAATGGCGGGGTCGAAGACGTTCTTGCTGTGGTCGTCCTCAGGGTTGCGCAGGACGCGGCTCTCGCCGACGAAGCGGAAGCCGACCGACTGGACTTGGCGCTTCACATAGTCGGGGTCGATCCGGTGCGTCGTATTGGTGTCGGCCAGCCCCTTGCCCACCGTATCGGCGTGATCGATGATGACATAGGTCCCGCCCGACTTGAGCAGCTTGAACACCGCCTGGTCGAAGGCGCGCAGCGCGGGCTCGCCCGCATCCTTGTTGGCGACGTCATGGTAATTCTGGACGGTCCAGAACAGGTCGATCGGCTGGTCCGCCGCGGGGATGTTCACCGCCTGCACCTGCACGGTGGCGTTGGGCAGGTTCAGGGCCTGGATCGCGCCCAGCGACTTTTCGGCATAACGCTGCGCGGCGGCGGGCCAATAGGCATAGACATGCCCCTTCGGCCCGACGATGCCCGACAGGATACGGGTCCAATAGCCCTTGCCCGGCAGGTAATCGATCACCGTATCGCCCGGCTTCACGCCCGAGAAAGCGAGGACGGCGGCCGCCTGGCGCCGCGCGTCGTCGCCCGCCTGCTCGGCCCGCGCCGGATCGGCGAGCGCGGCGGTGATGTAGGCCGGGACGGCGGCAGGCTTGGCGGACGCGGCAGGCTTTTGCTGCGCGACCGCGACGGTCGCTCCCGCCGTCAGCATCAGTCCCAGTGCGATCGCCTTCATGCCTGCTCTCTCCTATGTTCTGATGCCGTCATCCCCCACCGCCGTTCAGTCTGAGCGTAGTCGAAGCCCAAGGGAAACGCGTGGCCTTCGACTTCGCTCAGACTGAACGGAGCGGGGGAATGGATAGTCCCGCTTACACGTCCAGATTCGCCACGTTCAGCGCGTTGTCCTGGATGAACTCGCGGCGCGGTTCGACCACTTCGCCCATCAACCGGCTGAACACCTCGTCCGCCGCCGCGACATCGTCCGAGGTCACGCGCAGCATCGAGCGGACGGCGGGATCGAGCGTGGTTTCCCACAGCTGCTCGGCATTCATCTCGCCCAACCCCTTGTAGCGCTGGATCGCCAGGCCCTTGCGGCCCGAGGTCAGGATCGCGTCGAGCAACTGGCTGGGCCGCGCCACGCGGGTCTCGCCGCGCGCCAGCGTGGTGCTGTGGCCCTCTTCGTCGGTCGGCACGACATCGGCCGAGGGCTCGGTCGCGGCGCTGCGCAGCGGCACCAGCTTGCCCGCCTGCGCGAAGCTCTCCGCCTGTTCGGCGGCCAGCGTGTGCAGCTTGCGCGCCTCGGCCGAGGCGATGAAGCTGGCCTCGACGATGTGGTGATCGGTCACGCCGCGCCACAGCCGCTCGAAATGGACGCCGCCATCCTCGGTCAGCCGCGCCGACCAGCGCGCCTCATGATCGCCCGATTCCAGCCGCCGCGTCGTCTCGGTGACGGTCGCCATGCGCTGCTCGCGGGTCAGCACGGGGTCGAGCGCACCGGCCAGCGCCAGCACCTCGATGATCGACGCGTCATAGCGGCGCGGCACATAGCGCATCAGGGTCCGCATCCGCCGCGCATGATCGACCAGCGCCTTCAGGTCGTTGCCCGACCGCGCGCCGCCCGGCCCCTCCAGCACCATGGTCGAGACGCCCGCCTCGACCAGATATTCGTCGAGCGCGGTGTCGTCCTTCAGGTACACCTCCGACCGTCCCTTGGTCGCCTTATAGAGCGGCGGCTGGGCGATATAGAGGTGCCCGCGCTCGATCAGCTCGGGCATCTGGCGATAGAAGAAGGTCAGCAGCAGCGTACGGATATGCGCGCCGTCGACGTCTGCATCGGTCATGATGACGATCTTGTGGTAACGCAGCTTGTCCGCGTTGAAATCGTCGCGGCCGATGCCGGTGCCCATCGCCTGAATGAGCGTGCCGATTTCCTTGGACGAGATCATGCGGTCGAACCGCGCGCGCTCGGTGTTCAGGATCTTGCCGCGCAAGGGGAGGATCGCCTGGAAATGGCGGTTGCGCCCCTGCTTGGCCGAACCACCGGCCGAGTCACCCTCGACCAGGAAGAGTTCGGACTTGGCGGGATCGCGCTCCTGGCAATCGGCCAGCTTGCCGGGCAGCGAGGCGATGTCCATCACGCCCTTGCGCCGGGTCAGCTCGCGGGCGCGCTTGGCGGCCTCGCGCGCGGCGGCGGCGTCGATGATCTTGGCGACGATCGCGCGGGCGTTCTGCGGATTTTCCTCCAGCCAGTCGGCCAGCTTGTCGGCGATCAGCGATTCCAGCGGCTGGCGCACCTCGGAGGAGACCAGCTTGTCCTTGGTCTGGCTGCTGAACTTCGGATCGGGCAGCTTCACCGAGACGATCGCGGTCAGGCCTTCGCGCATGTCGTCGCCGGTCAGCGTAACCTTCTCCTTCTTCAGAAGGCCCGACTTGTCGGCATAATTGTTGAGCGTGCGGGTCAGCGCCGCGCGGAACGCCGCGATATGGGTGCCGCCGTCGCGCTGGGGGATGTTGTTGGTGAACGCCAGGACGTTCTCGTAATAGCTGTCATTCCACTCCAGCGCGACGTCCATGCCGATCGCATCGCGCTGGCCATGGATGGCGATGGGTTCGGGGAAGAGCGGCGACTTGGAGCGGTCCAGCCACTTCACGAAGGCGGCGATGCCACCCTCATAGTATAGCTCGACGGTCTTGGGCTCGTCATGGCGCGCATCGGTCAGGAACAGGCGGACGCCCGAGTTCAGGAACGCCAGCTCGCGATAGCGATGCTCCAGCTTGTCGAAGTCGAACTCGGTGATCTTGAAGGTGGAAGGGGAAGGCAGGAAGGTGACGCGGGTGCCCTTCTGCCCCGGCTCGGCCTTGCCGACGACCTTCAGCGGCGCGACCGCATCGCCGTGCGCGAAGCGCATGTAATGTTCTTCGCCGTCGCGCCAGATGGTCAGGTCCAGGAACTCGGACAGCGCGTTGACCACCGACACGCCGACGCCGTGCAGGCCGCCCGACACCTTATAGGCATTGTCGTCCGACGTGTTCTCGAACTTGCCGCCCGCATGGAGCTGGGTCATGATGACCTCGGCCGCCGAAACGCCCTCTTCGGGGTGGATGCCGGTCGGGATGCCGCGGCCATTGTCGGTGACGCTGACCGAACCGTCGGCGTTCAACTGGATGTCGATGCGGTCGCAATGCCCCGCCAGCGCTTCGTCGATCGCATTGTCGCTGACCTCGAACACCATATGGTGCAGGCCCGAACCGTCGTCGGTGTCGCCGATATACATGCCCGGCCGCTTGCGCACCGCGTCGAGGCCCTTCAGCACCTTGATCGAGGAGGCGCCGTACTCATTCGTCTGGGGGGTATCTGCCATAGCGAGTATATAGGAATTCCGGCCCTCAAGGGGAAGCGAAATGGAAGGCGGCGGAACCCTTTCGCGCACCCCCGCACGCCGCCGGTCCGGGGGCGTCGAAACCGCCCGGCTGACGGGAATGTCACGCCCCGGTCGGGAGCGGGCAAGCCGCTCGCGCGTAGAATCCCCGCATCATCCGATGGGAGAGATATGATGACCGGCAGAACCCTGCTCCTGGCGACGGTTATGGCCGCGCTGCCCGTCTCGGCCCGACCGATGGGCCGCGACTATCCCGGCTGCGATCTGGCGCAGCAGCACCGCCTGCGCGCGCCCACCGGCGGCAAGGTCCGCGACCCGCGCCAGGCGCATGTCGCGATGCGCGCCAATATCCTGGAGGCGGACATCGGCAATGCCCGCAAGGCGCGCCGTCTGTCGCAGACCGAGGCGCAGGCCCTGTGGCACGATGTCGAGCAGGTTCGCCGCGACGCCGATCGCTTCGTGGCCCGACAGGGGTTCCTGAGCGCAGGCGAGACGGCGAGTCACGACCGCGCGCTCGACAGGGTGGCGGTGAGACTGTGCCGGTGAGGTGATGGGCTCTGCGAGGCACCATTGCCCTCCCCCATCCCCTCCCGCTTGCGGGAGGGGGGGCGTTGCGGGGCGACGTTCGGTGCACGCCGATAGCGGCCCCTGCCGTTGAACCGGAGCATGCCCCTCCCGCCAGCGGGAGGGGAGTCTCACCGAGCCTCCCGCAAATTTAGGGCGGATCGACATTCAGGTCTGCTTCTTCCCCTCTCCCCTGGACAGGGGAGAGGGTTAGCGAAGCTTGCCAGCCTGCTGGCTAGCGCAGCTTGGGTGAGGGGTTGAGCGAGCCCAAGGGCTCGCGCGCTGCGCGCATGCACCCCTCACCCAGCTCCGACTAAGCCTTTGCTTTCGCAAAGACCAAGTCTGCGCAACCCTCTCCCCTCTGCGAGGGGCGAGGGAAGGCAAGGCATTGCTGAATGCCGATCCCCCTAGAAAACGACCCGAGTCGCCTCCCCCGGCACATCGGCGAACAGCGCAGGCTCGGTCCCGGTCATCCACACCTGCCCCCGCCCGGACAACCGCTCGAACAACGCGGCGCGGCGGGACGGGTCGAGATGCGCCGCCACCTCGTCGAGCAGCAGCACCGGCGGCACCCCGCGCCGCTCGGTGACGAGGTCGGCATGCGCCAGCACGATGCCCAGCAGCAGCGCCTTCTGCTCGCCGGTCGAACATAGCGCCGCCGCCTGTCCCTTCGCCACATGCGTCACCGCCAGGTCGGCGCGGTGGGGTCCCACCAGCGTCCGTCCCGCCGCCGCATCGCGCCTGCGCCCCATTGCCAGCGCATGGGCGAAGGCGGCCGGGTCCACCGCCTCCCCCTGCAACGCCAGCGCGGCACGCGCGAACACGCTGTCGGGCACCTCCTCCAGCCGCTGGTCGAGCGCCGCGACCGCCGCGACGCGCGCGGCATCGACCGCCGCGCCATGCTCGACCATCCGCGCCTCCAGCGCGCTCAGCCAGTCGGGATCGACCGGGCCGTCGCTGGCGAGCAAGCGGTTGCGCTCGCGCATCGCCGCGTCATAGCGGGTCGCGTGCATCCCATGCGCCGGGGCCAGCGCCAGCACCAGCCGGTCGAGGAAGCGCCGCCGCTCCGACGCGGGCTCGACGAACAGCCGGTCCATCGCCGGGGTCAGCCACAGGACGGACAGCCAGTCGGCCAGCGCATTGGCGCTCGTCCCCGCGCCCTGCACCCGCACCACCCGCCGCTCGGGCGAGGAAGCGAGCGCGCCGGTCGCGATCTCGACATCGCCGTTCAGGGTCGCGGCGACGCCGAACCCGCCCTTGCCCCCCTGCCGCGCCATCGCCGACAGCGCCGCGCGCCGCAGCCCACGGCCCGGCGCGAGCAGCGACACCGCCTCCAGCACATTGGTCTTGCCCGCCCCATTCTCGCCGGTCAGCACGACGAACCCCGCACTGGGGTTCAGCGCGAGGTCGGCATGATTGCGGAAATCGGTGAGGATCAGGCGGGTGAGCATCGGGTCCGCCTTAAACGATCCTCCCCAGCATGGGGAGGTGGCAGGCCGAAGGCCTGACGGAGGGGGGCTTCCACACGGGACATCCCCCGCGGCGATCCCCCTCCACCACCCTGCGGGTGGTCCCCCTCCCCGCGAGCGGGGAGGATTTGGGTCTTACACCCGCATCGGCATCAGCACGTAGAGCGCAGGCGCCTTGTCATTCTCGCGGATCAGGGTCGGCGCGGCGGCGTCCGCCAGGTGGACTTCGACCAGGTCGCTGTCGATCTGCGCCAGGATGTCGAGGAGGTAGCGGCTGTTGAAGCCGATCTCGAAGCCCGGCGCGGTATATTCGCCCGGCACCTCTTCCGATGCGGTGCCGTTTTCGGGGCTGGTCACCGACAGGGTGATCCGGTCGCGGTCCAGCGCCATCTTCACCGCGCGGGTCTTTTCGGTCGCGATGGTCGAGACGCGGTCGACGCCCTGCATGAACGCCTTGGGGTCCAGCTTCAGGATCTTGTCGTTGGCGGTCGGGATGACGCGGCTGTAATCGGGGAAGGTGCCGTCGATCAGCTTGGAGGTCAGGATCGCCTGGCCCAGGTCGAAGCGGATCTTGGTGCCCGACAGCGACACGCCGACCGAGCCGTCCACCTCATCGAGCAGCTTGCGCAGCTCGGCGACGCATTTGCGGGGCACGATCACGTCGGGCATCCCCTCGGCGCCCTGCGGACGCTCGATGGTGACGCGCGCCAGGCGGTGGCCGTCGGTGGCGGCGGCCTTCAGCACGGGCGCGCCGTTATCCTCGGCGACGTGCAGGAAGATGCCGTTCAGATAATAGCGCGTCTCTTCGGTCGAGATGGCGAAGCGGGTCTTGTCGATGATCTGCTTGAGGAGTTCGACCGACAGCTCGAACTGGGTGGGCAGTTCCCCTTCCGCGATGACCGGGAAGTCGTCGCGCGGCAGGGTGCCCAGCGAGAAGCGCGCGCGGCCCGCGACGATGGTCATGCGCCCCTCGGCGGCGGTCAGCTGGACCTGCGCGCCCTCGGGCAGCTTGCGCGCGATGTCGAACAGCGTGTGCGCCGACACGGTGGTCGAACCCGGCTGGTCGACGGCGGCGGCGACGCTGTCGTTGATCTGGAGGTCGAGGTCGGTCGCCATCATGCGCAACTGACCCTCGGCCGTCGCCTCCAGCAGCACGTTGGAGAGGATCGGAATCGTGTTCCGCCGCTCCACCACCGACTGGACATGGCTCAATCCCTTGAGCAGCGTTGCGCGTTCGATCGTCGCCTTCATCTCGAAATCCCCCGCCGGAACGACCGCATGGTCCGATTCCGATAGTGATAAATGGCCTTGGTTCCTACCCGCGAAGAAGGGGCCGGAGCAAGGCTCCGACCCCTCCAACATTGGGGTAAAACCACCGTTAATGTGGAAAACCCGCGATCCTTTAGAAACGCAGGCCCAGGCCGGCCATCAACTGGTGGCGGTTCGGGTTGATGCCGACGCCGTCCAGTTCGTCATAATGCGAGTAGCGATATTCGCCCTTCACGAAGGTGTTCGGGCTGATCGCATATTCCAGGCCCGCGCCCAGGCGATAGCCGCCGACTTCCTGCGAATTGACGGTGGTGACGCCCGCCGTGGTGTAGCGCGCATCGAACTTGGCGTTGGTGTAACCGGCCTTCAGATAGCCCAGCGCGACCGGCGAGATCACATAGCCGACGCGCGCACCGGCATAGAGATCGCGTCCCGCGCCCAGGCGGAATTCGTCGCCCGCGACGCGGATGCCGTTGCTGCGCGTGTCCGAGCTGCTGCCCGAAATCTCGCCCTCGGCGCCCAGGATCACCGGGCCTGCCGGGATGTCATAGCCGATGCCGGCGCCGTAGAGCACGCCGTCGCTCGAACTCTTGTCCTGTCCCTGGCGGTCGTTCAGGCTGTCATAGCCGATCAGCCCTTCGACGCGGAAACCCGTGAAGGGCTGGCCCGTGGTCGTCTGGGCGGCGGCGGGGGCCGCAGCGGCGATGGCGGCCGAGGTCGCCAGGGCGGCGAGCATGAGCTTACGCATAACTTACTCCGTTACTGTACAGGCCGCCGTTACAGGTGGCGGTCGCACGCTCAATGACGGGAAAGCGCCTGCGTTGCATGAACCTCAGCTAAACAGGAAAAAGCGTTGCATACGCGCAACAGCCGCGACAGGGATGCGGCCATGGCGACCCCCGATGCCCAGCCTGCCCGACGCGGCCGCGACTATATCGCCCGGCATGGCGAAACCGTCTTCAACCGGATCGGACGCATCCAGGGCGACCGGGTCGACCTGCACACCCCGCTGACCCGCAAGGGCTTTGCCCAGGCCGATGCGATCGGCACGATGCTGCGCGAACGGCTGGGTGAAGGTCCCGCGCTGACCCTCTGGTCCTCGCCCGCCGGCCGCGCGTTGCAGACGCTGGCGGTCATCGCCGAGCATCTGGAGCTGGACTGGCACCGGACGCATCAGGACGTCCGGCTGATCGAACTGGGGTTCGGCAGCTGGGGCGGCCGCACCCTGGCCGAGCTGACCGCGACCCATGGCTCCGTCGTCCATCCGCATGGCATGGCGGTGGCCGCCCCCGATGGCGAGACCTATGTGGCGATGGCCCAACGGCTGGGGCGATGGATGGCCGATACGCACGACCATGACGGCGATCGCCTGATCCTGATGCACGGCCTGTCCAGCCGGGTGCTGCGCGGGCTGCTGCTGGGCCTGGCCGACGACGTGCATTGCGGCGTGCCGGTCGCCGAGCGCCTGCCGCAGGGGTCGATCGTGATGATCGAGCGGGGGCACGAGACGCTGGTCCACCGGCCTTCGGCATGAGACGGCTGGCGCTGATCCTGCTGTTCGCCGCCGCGCCCGCCTCCGCGCGCGAGACGATCGGCATCTACAAGGGCTGGGGCGCGTTTCGCGATCCGGGCCGCTGCTATGCCATCGCCCGACCGGTGCTGGCCAATGGGCGGACCGGCGGTTTCGCCAGCGTCGGCACCTGGCCCGCCAAGCGACTCCGCGCCTCCTTCGCGCTACGGCTCAGCCTGCCGCGCGACCGCGAGACGCCGGTGACGCTGTCGATCGGCGAGCGGCGCTTTCCGCTGGTCGGCACCGACCGACTGCTCTGGGCGCCCGATGCCGCGACCGACCATGCGCTGGTCATGGCGATGCGGTCGGGGCGCAGCATGAGCGTCTCGGCGGTCGATCCCGGCCGCCGCCCCTTCGCCGACACCTATGCGCTGGCGGGCGCGGCGGCGGCGATCGATGCCGCGACTCTGTCCTGCGTGACGCGTCCTTAGCCATCCATCGGGTGCCTCCTCGTACCAGTGGAAATGGATGCGATTTTGCGCTATGGCCACGCGATGCAGACAGTTTCGGCCGCCCCCATGCCCATCCCCGGGCACATCGATCCCGTGCCCGTGCCGCGCGGCGTGCAACCGCGCCCCGATGGCCGAGTCGACCTGATCGGGCTGACCAAGGACCAGTTGCGCGAGGCGCTGCTGTCCGGCGGCATGGAGCTGAAACAGGCCAAGCTGCGCTCCAAGCAGATCTGGCACTGGCTCTACAATCGCGGCGCGACGCGTTTCACCGACATGACCGACATCGCCAAGGCACAGCATCCCTGGCTGGAGGAACGCTTCGTCATCGGCCGCCCCGACGTGGTCGAGGCGCAGGTGTCGAGCGACGGCACGCGCAAATGGCTGCTCCGCTCGCCCGACGGGCAGGATTACGAGATGGTGTTCATCCCCGACGCGGATCGGGGCACTCTGTGCGTGTCGAGCCAGGTCGGCTGCACGCTCAACTGCCGTTTCTGCCACACCGGCACGATGCGCCTGGTGCGCAACCTGACCGCCGGCGAGATCGTCGGGCAGGTGATGCTGGCGCGCGACTCGCTGGGCGAATGGCCCAGCCAGCCCGAGGGGCGGATGCTGACCAACATCGTCATGATGGGCATGGGCGAGCCGCTCTATAATTTCGACGCGGTGCGTGACGCGCTGAAGCTGGTGATGGACGGCGACGGCCTGGCGCTGTCCAAGCGTCGCATCACCCTGTCGACCAGCGGCGTCGTCCCGATGATGGCGCGCGCGGGGGCGGAGATCGGCGTCAACCTGGCCGTGTCGCTCCACGCGGTGACCAAGGACGTGCGCGACGAGCTGGTCCCGCTCAACAAGAAATACGGCATCGAGGAACTGCTTCAGGCCTGTGCCGACTATCCCGGCGCCAACAATGCCCGGCGCATCACCTTCGAATATGTGATGCTGAAGGACAAGAACGACTCGGACGCCGATGCGCACGAGCTGGTCCGGCTGCTGCGCCATTACGACTTGCCCGCCAAGGTGAACCTGATCCCGTTCAACCCCTGGCCGGGCGCCGATTACGAATGCTCGACCCCGGAGCGGATCCGCCGCTTCTCCGACATCGTGTTCGAGGGCGGCATCTCGGCGCCGGTGCGCACCCCGCGTGGGCGCGACATCGACGCGGCCTGCGGCCAGCTGAAGACCGCCGCCGAGAAGAAGAGCCGCGCGCAGCTCGACCGCGAGGCGGAAGAGAAGTTCGCGGCGCTGGGCTGATCTTTTCCTCCCCTGCAAGGGGAGGTGGCAGGCCGAAGGCCTGACGGAGGGGTGTCGCGCTATCGAGAGGGAGCGGCAGGTCGGATTGCCCCCGGCAATCCTCGAACCTGCGGGGTAGGTTCGACCTGCCACTCCCCTCCGACGCGCTTCGCGCGCCACCTCCCCTTGCAGGGGAGGAATGCCCAAGTGCTTGCCGCCCGCCCTCGGTTGAGGCACGGAAGCTCCGCACCATGCGTTACCCGCCCCGATGATCGACTGGACCTTTCTCGCGCTTGCCGCCGCCGGGGGCTTTGTCGGGGGTGCGATGAACGCGCTGGCGGGCGGGGGGAGTTTCTCGACCATGCCGACGCTGATCGCACTCGGCCTGCCCTCCACCATCGCCAACGCCACCTCGAACGTCGCGCTGCAACCCGCCGCGATGGCCAGCGTCTGGGCCTATCGCCATGGGCTGGAGCCGGTGATGGGCGTGTCGATGCGCCGGATGGCGGCGATCACCTTCTGCTTCGCGCTGCTGGGCAGCGTGCTGCTGTTCCTGACGCCGCCGCGTGCCTTCGACCTGATCGTGCCCTGGCTGTTGCTGACCGCGACGATCGCCATTGCCGCCGGGCGCCATGCCTCGGACTGGCTGGCGCGGATCGCCCGGCCCGGCCCCCGCGCGCTGATCGGCGCCCAGGCGGTGCTGGGCATTTACGGCGGCTATTTCGGCGGCGGCATCGGCATGATGCTGACCGCCGCCTGGGGCTTGCTGTCGGGCCGCAACCCGGCGCAGCTGGCCGCGCCGCGCACGCTGATGCTGGCGACCGCCAACGCGGCCGCCACGCTGGTGTTCGTCGTCACCGGCATGGTCGCCTGGGCCCAGTGCCTGCCGATGCTGGCGGGCGGGATAGCGGGCGGGTGGAGCGGTGCGCTGATCGGGCGCAAGCTGCCCCCCGGCCTGATCCGTGGCTGGACGCTGCTCCTGACGACGGTGACGACGGCGGTGTTCTTCTGGCGCGGCTATGCCTGACTGGCTTTGAGCAGCGGCATGGCGGGCATCGACTCGATCTCCGCCACCAGCGCCCGCATCGCGACCTCTTCCTTGCGGAGCCACTGCGCGATCTCGAAGCGCAGCTCGGCGGTGGCGTGGCGATAGCCGACCCAGTCCTTGACGATCGCCTCGATCGGCCAGCGCGATACGAAGCCCGAGATACGCTGGCGATAGGCGGGGACATGCGCCTGCAAGGCCAGCCAGCCAGCGCCGCCGGGCGTATGGGCCAGCCGCTCGGCGGCGGGCAGCGCCGTACCGGTCAGCCAGGTCGCGCGCTGGCGACTGACATTGGAGATCAACCAGCGGTTGCGACTCAGCGCAACGGGATCGGGCGCGGACGCGCCGCACAGGGCGCGATGTTGGGTCATGACGCGCGTCAACTCTTCGCGCATGTGCAGCCATTCGGACAGCATAAGGGGTGCCTCGACACAATCGGGACCGCATGGCGCCCTGCCCTGGTCGAGCCCCACCCCGGCCCGGACCGCCGCAAGGAACATGCGGTGAGAAATAGAGTTTGCGCCAGGATCGACCCACCCCCGGCCATCCCGCGCCATCGCACCAGCATATTATCGAATCATCACATGCCTCCCATTGGGCAGGCATTTTTGGCTATATAATCTAAATCAACGTTTAATGGCCGCGCTGGCCGCCTCCCCCGCGGGTCGATGGTGAAGCCAGTCGCGGTGCAGCAGCCTTCTTCCCTCTCCCCTGGACAGGGGAGAGGGTTAGCGAAGCTTGCCAGCCTGCTGGCTAGCGCAGCTTGGGTGAGGGGTTGAGCGAGCCCAAAGGCTCGCGCGCTGCGCGCATCCACCCCTCACCCAGCTCCGACTAAGCCTTTGCTTTTGCAAAGGCCAAGTCTGCGCAACCCTCTCCCCTCTGCGAGGGGAGAGGGACGGACTGGCATCGCCGAATATCGATCCGCCTTAATCGGGCCGCCGCATCTCGAATCGGGCCGCCTCGGTCACCTCGAAATAATCGACCGGGCCGCCGCCGCGCAGGATCGGGCGGGCGCGGGCGGTCTGGTAGATTCCGTTCTCGATCAGATCGGCGGCGATATGGATGCCCACCGCCTCGCCGATGACCAGCCACTGGTCGAGCGCGCGCCCCTCCTTGGTCTCCAGCCGGACGAGCTGGGTCAGGCGGCATTCGAACGACACCGGGCTCTGGGCGACGCGCGGTGCGGCGACCAGCCGCCCGTCCTCCGCCGCCACGCCCGCCAGCGCGAATTCGTCCACCTCCGCCGGGACATGCGACGCACTGGCATTCATCGCATCGGCCAGCGTCATGGTGGCCAGGTTCCAGGTGAAGACCTTGGTCTCCGCGATATTGGCGACCGAATCCTTCCACCCCTGCGACGAAAAGCCGATCAGCGGCGGACGGTAGTTGAAGACGTTGAAAAAGCTGTAGGGTGCCAGATTGTTGACCCCCGCCGACGACCGGCTGCCGATCCAGCCGATGGGCCGGGGGGCGACGATCGCGTTCAGGGGATCATGGGCCAGCCCATGGCCGTTGACGGGTTCGTAGAAATGCCAGTTGTCGATCATGGATGGTCACCGAAAGGGAGTGCGAATGGAAGCCGGAACGCCGACCGAGCCGGAAAGACCCCGGGAGGGGCCCGGAACCGTCATCCGTCGTCATGGATGGGTGACGCGGGTCTGGCACTGGGTCAATGCGGTCGCGGTGCTGATCCTGCTGGGATCGGGGCTGGGCATCTCCAACGCGCATCCCCGGCTCTATTGGGGACGCTATGGCGCGAATTTCGATCACGCCTGGGCCAGCCTGCCGCATTTCCCCGGCTGGATCACGATTCCCGCGCGCTACAACCTGGCCATCTCGCGCCGCTGGCACCTGTTCTTCGCGCTGGTGCTGGGGTTCGGGCTGCTCGCCTATATGATCGGGGGGCTGGCGACCCGGCATTTCCAGCGCGACCTGCGCATCCGGTCACGCGAGCTGCGCGCCGCCGCGATCCGGGCGGACCTGGGGCGGCATCTGGCCTTCCGCTTTCATGACGAAAAGGACCCCCGTGCCTATAACCTGTTCCAGAAGCTCAGCTATGTGCTGGTCCTGTTCGTCGCATTGCCGCTCGCCATCCTGACCGGGATCGCGTTGTCGCCGGGCATGAACGCCGCCTGGCCCTGGGTGCTGGAGATATTGGGCGGGCGGCAATCGGCGCGCTCGATCCATTTCATCACCGCCAGCGTGCTGACGCTGTTCACCATCGTCCATCTCGTGCTGGTCATCCTGGCGGGTGCGGGCAACGAGATGCGTTCGATGATTACCGGCCGCTGGAGGGTCCCCGAATGAGCGCGCTGATTCGTCGCCGCACGATCCTGACCGGCGGGGCCGGGCTGTTGCTGGCCGGGTGCGACCGGATCATCGAGCAGCCCACCGCGCGCAAGATCCTGTTCGCGGGCGAGGATATGCAAAAGGGGTTGCAGCGGGCGCTGATGGACCGGGGCGCGCTGGCGCCGGAATATCGCCGCGACCAGATGTCGCCCTATTTCCGCACCAACGGCACGTGCGATCCGGGGACGCCCGAATATGCCGCGCTGGTGGCGAATCGCTTTCAGGACTGGCGGCTGAAGGTCGGCGGACTGGTCGGCACCCCCCTCTCGCTCTCGCTGCGCCAGATCGGCGAGTTTCCGGCCCGCCGCCAGATCACCCGCCACGATTGCGTCGAGGGCTGGAGCGCGATCGGCGAGTGGATGGGGCCGATGCTGGGCAATGTGCTGAAGGCGGCGAATATCAGCAGCCGGGCGCGCTATGTCGTCTTCACCTGCGCCGATCTCTATGGCGGCCAGCCCTATTACGAATCGCTCGACCTGATCGACGCCTTCCACCCGCAGACCATTTTGGCCTGGGGCATGAACGGGCGGATGCTGGACGTCGGCCACGGCGCGCCCTTGCGCCTGCGGGTCGAGCGGCAGCTGGGCTACAAGCACGCCAAATATCTCATGGCGATCGATGCGGTCGAAAACCTGTCCAACATAGGTTTGGGCAAGGGCGGCTATTGGGAAGACCATGTCGATTATGACTGGTACGCCGGAATTTAAGGCACTAGTCGGTGCCATATGGCGCTGATCGATCTCTTTCTGTCGCGCGCGGTCCGCAAGGGCCGCCTGTCCCTCACCCATCATGACGGCACCGTCCGTGAATTCGGTACGCCCGATCCCGGTTATCCCGACGTCGCGATCCGCTTCACGGACTCGCGGGTGGCGGGGCAGATCGTGCGCAACCCCGCGCTGGCGGCGGGCGAATGTTTCATGGACGGTCGCCTGCTGGTCGAGAAGGGCGATGTCCGCGACCTAGTCGAACTGCTGACCGCCAACGACAAATGGGAAGCGGGCCGGGCCAATCTCAACCCGTCCTGGCTGGTGCGGGCGGCGGGCGCGGTCAAGCACCGGGTCGACCGGATCAATATGGAGCGGCGGTCGAAGAAGAACGTCGCGCATCATTACGACCTGTCGGGCACGCTGTACGAGCTCTTCCTCGACACCGACAAGCAATATAGCTGCGCCTATTTCACCGACCCGCAGAACGACCTGGAGCGGGCCCAGCGCGACAAGAAGGCGCATATCGCCGCCAAGCTGGCGATCGAGCCGGGGATGAAGGTCCTCGATATCGGCTGCGGCTGGGGCGGCATGGCGCTGTACCTGCACCAGAAATGCGGCGCCGAGGTGCTGGGCGTCACCTTGTCCGAGGAACAGCTGAAGGTCGCGCGCGCGCGGGCCGAGGCGCTGGGCGTGTCGGACAAGGTGAAGTTCGAGCTGATCGACTATCGCCGGGTGGAGGGGCGGTTCGACCGCATCGTCTCGGTCGGCATGTTCGAGCATGTCGGCCCGCCGCAATACCGGACCTTCTTCCGCAAGTGCCGCGACCTGCTGACCGAGGATGGGGTGATGCTGCTCCACACCATCGGGCGCTTGAGCGGACCGGGCGTCACTGACGACTGGACGACCAAATATATCTTCCCCGGCGGCTATAACCCGGCCCTGTCCGAGATCGTGCGCGCGCAGGAGGGGATGCGCATGTTCCTGACCGATGTGGAGGTGCTGCGCTGTCATTATGGCTGGACGCTCGACATCTGGTACGAGCGGACGGTGGCGGCGAAGGACCGGATCGTCGAACTCTATGACGAGCGTTTCTACCGCATGTGGCTCTTCTACCTGGCGGGCGCGGGCGCGGCGTTCCGCAATGGGGGCCTGTGCAACTATCAGGTCCAGCTGACGCGCGGCCGCCTGTCGGTGCCGGTCACGCGCGATTACATGTTCGAGGGCGAACGCGCGCTGCGGGACTGAAGTCCCCCATCTTCCCCTCTCCCCTGGACAGGGGAGAGGGTTAGCGAAGCTTGCCAGCTTGCTGGCTAGCGCAGCTTGGGTGAGGGGTTGAGCGAGCCCAAGGGCTCGCGCGCTGCGCGCATCCACCCCTCACCCAGCTCCGACTAAGCCTTTGCTTTCGCAAAGACCAAGTCTGCGCAACCCTCTCCCCTCTGCGAGGGGCGAGGGAAGGAAAGGCATCGCTGAACGTCGATCTTCCCTAGCGCGGGGCCAGCCGCCGGATGTCCAGCACATCGACCCCGGCCAGCGTGACCGGCCCGAACCGGCCGCCCGCTTCGGCGATGATCCCCTGTGTGGTGGAGCGGACCCGCGTCCACGGGATTTCCTGCACCACCAGCCGACGGCCGCGCAGCTTGATCGCCGCGACCCGGCCGTCGGTCGCCACCGCCAGCGCGCCCTGCCCGTCGGCGCCGACCACCGCGCCCGACACCGCAAAGCCCGCCAGCGCCGCCTCGGCCGCCGCGGCGACCTCTTCGGGCGAGCCGACGCGCCGGTCGCGGCGGCGGCGGACCAGCCAGCCGATCCCGACGCCGCCCAGGGCCATGCCCACGCCCACCCCGGCGAGCGCCCAGCCCGCCAGCGTGCCGGTGACGGGCAGGATCATCCCGCCGCGCCCGACAAGGCTTCCAGCGTCGGGCGAAGGCCGGACAGGTCATAGCCCGCGCCCTCGGCCTGCATGACGATCAGCGTGGGATTGCGCCCCGCCTTGGCCGCCGCCAGCGCCCACAGATTGCAGCTGCGCGTGCCCGAGCGGCAAAACGCCAGCACCGGCCCCTTGGCCTCGACTAGCGCCTGGGTCATCTGGTCGACCATCTCGTGGCTGAATCCGCCCGGCGTCACCGGGATGGCGGTATAGGCCAGCCCCTGATCCTCCGCCGCGGCCCGGATCGCATCGCCGGTCGGCTGGCCGGGCTCCTCGCCATCGGGACGGTTGTTGACGATGGCGGTATAGCCTGCCGCCTTGATCGCCGCGACATCCTCGGGAAGGATCTGGGGGGCGACGGCGACGCTTTCGTTCAGAGGACGGATCATGCGGCTCACCTATTCAATGGGCCGTTTCACCGCAACATGCGACACGCCCCATTCCTGTCGAAAAGACGCATCACCGTGCGCATGGCTCCGTCGCGGGGGGAACATCCGCGCCCGCGCCACGTCTGGCCATGATGTATCGTTTGCAGGAGGCCCGTCCATGTCGCTGATCGATCGTCGCCAGGGGCTATGGGGTCTGGCCGCGCTGGGCATCGCCACCACCTTGCCGCTGGCCTGGCGCCGCGCCCAGGCCGCCGCCCCCATCCGGCCGGGCACGCTGGCGGTGGTCGAGAAGGGCGCAGGCCGCGTCGCCTTCTACGGCGTGCCCGACGGGCGCCTGCTGGGCAGCGTCGCGCTGGGCGTACAGCCGCACGAGATGGTCGCCGACCCCGCCGGCCGCTTCGCCTATGTCGGCGGCTACGGGGTCAAGGGCTGGCAGGCGGCGGGCGAAGGCGGGCATCAGCTCTGGGTGATCGACCTCCAGCAGCGGCGACTGGCGCGGACGATCGACATGGCACCCTATCGCCGCTGGCACGGCATGCGGACGGATGCGAGCGGAAGGCTCTATGCGCTGTCCGAAACCGACAGCATGCTGGCCCGGTTCGACCGCCCCGCCACCGCCGAGACGCCCGACCGGATCATCCCGGTCGGCGGCGCGCGCAGCCATTATTTCGTGGTGAAGCCCGATGGCAGCCGCGCCTATATCGCCGATACGATGAGCGGCATGGTCATCATGGTGAACCCCGACGATGCCAGCTTCGCGCCGGTCAAGCAGCATATCGGCGCCGCCCCCGAGGGACTGGCGCTCAGCCCCGACGCGCGCACCCTCTATGTCGTCGACCGCCCGGCGGGCATCCTCCATGCGCTCGACGCGGTCACGCTCCAGCCCCGCGCCCGCACGACCCTGCGCGGCGAGGCGGTGCGGGTGATCGTGCAGGGCGACGGCCGCCTGATCGTTTCGAACCAGGCCGACAAGAGCCTGACCCGCCACAACCCCGCCACCCTGGCCGAGGAAGCCCGCCTGCCCCTGCCCGCCGCCGTGCCAGGGCTGAACCTGCCCGATGGCGGGTCGATCCTCTATGCCGCGCTGGACGACGACCGGATCGCGATGATCGATCTGGCGCGCTGGCAGGTCATCGGCACCTTCGCGACCGGCGATGCGCCCGACACGGCGGTTCTGCTGTGACGTGCGCGATCCCGTCACCGGCTCTTTGCCTGACCGCCGCTTTGCGGTAGCGGTGCGGGGATGGCGGCCAAAATCTCCTGCGATGTTGCGATCATTGGCGCGGGGCTGGCGGGCGGCCTGATCGCGCTGGCGCTGAAGGCGCGCCACCCGTCGATGGACGTGCGCCTGGTCGATGCGGGCGAGACGATCGGCGGCAACCATCTCTGGTCCTTCTTCGGCAGCGACGTCGCCAAGCGCGACCGCTGGATCGTCGAGCGGGTCGTGGCGCATGGCTGGCGTAGCTATGACGTGGCCTTCCCGGCCCATGCCCGCACCCTCGACCAGACCTATTATTCGATCGAGAGCCACCGGCTCGACGCCGAGGTGCGCCGCGTCCTCCCCCCGGAAGCGCTGATCCTGGGGCGCAAGGTGCTGGCGGTGTCGGCCACCGCGGCGGTCTTCGCCGATGGCGACCGGGTGGAGGCGACCGGCGTCATCGACGCGCGCGGCGCGGGCGACCTGTCGGCGCTGTCGTGCGGATGGCAGAAATTCGTCGGGCAGGAACTGCAACTGGCGCGCCCGCATGGCTGCGAACGGCCGGTGGTGATGGACGCCACCGTCAAGCAGGTCGACGGCTATCGCTTCGTCTATGCGCTGCCCTTCGCCGAGGACCGGATCTTCGTCGAGGACACCTATTACTCCACCTCCTCCGAGCTGAACCGCCGCGCGATCGTCCAGCGGATCGAGCGTTATGCCGACAGCCGCGGCTGGATCACGCAGGCCGTCGTGCGCGAGGAGGCGGGGGTGCTGCCGGTCGCGATGTGCGGCGATTTCGACGGGTACTGGCGCAGCGGCGGGGCCCGGACGCCCAAGGCCGGGATGCGCGCCGGGCTGTTCCACCCGACCACCGGCTATTCGCTGCCCGATGCGATCCGCATGGCCGCGATGCTGGCCGAACGCCGCGATTTTGCCGGGGCCGATCTGCACGACGCGACCTATCGCATGGCGCGCGCCGCCTGGGATGCGCGCGGCTTCTACCGGATGCTCGACACGATGTTGTTCAAGGCCGCCGAGCCCGATGAGCGATACCGTGTCCTCGAACGTTTCTATCGACTCCCGCCCGACCTGATCGGGCGCTTCTATGCGGGGCAATCGACCATGGCCGACAAGGCACGAATTCTGACCGGACGGCCGCCGGTGCCGATCCTGCGCGCCATCGCCGCGCTGCGCGGCCATTCGGGGGGCCGCGCATGAAGACCGCGGTCGTCATCGGATCGGGCTTTGGCGGCCTGGCGCTGGCCATCCGCCTGCAATCGGCGGGCGTGCAGACCACCATCGTCGAGGCGCGGGACAAGCCCGGCGGGCGCGCCTATTATTGGGAGCGCGACGGCTTCACCTTCGACGCGGGGCCGACGGTCATCACCGATCCGGCGTGCCTGGAGGAATTATGGGCGCTGACCGGGCGCACCATGTCCGAGGACGTGCAGCTCGATCCCGTCAGCCCCTTCTACCGGCTGAACTGGGTCGACGGCACCAATTTCGACTATAGCAACGACGACACCCAGCTGCGTTCCGAGATCGCCAAGCTGAACCCCGACGATATCGCGGGCTATGGCCGGTTCCTCGACTATGCGGCGGGCGTCTATCGCGAAGGCTATGAGAAGCTCGGCCATGTCGCGTTCCTCGACTTCGCATCGATGATCAAGGCCGCGCCCTCGCTGATGAAATATCAGGCGTGGAATTCGGTCTACACGATGGTGTCGAAGTTCGTGCAGTCGGAAAAGCTGCGCCAGGCGCTGTCCTTCCACACGTTGCTGGTCGGCGGCAATCCGATGACGACCAGCGCCATCTATGCGCTGATCCACAAGCTGGAGCGCGACGGCGGCGTCTGGTTCGCGCGTGGCGGCACCAACCGGCTGGTGGCGGGCATGGTTGCGCAGTTCGAGCGGATCGGCGGCGTCCTCCGCCTCGGCGATCCGGTCACGCGGATCGAGACGCTGGGCGACCGCGCGACCGGCGTGGTGACGAAGAGCGGCCTGACCATCCAGGCGGATGCGGTCGCGACCAATGCCGACATCATGCACAGCTATCGCGACCTGCTGTCCGACAATCGCTCGGCGCGGCGGACGGTCAATGCGCTGGAGCGCAAGCGCTACTCGCCGTCGCTGTTCGTCGTCCATTTCGGGATCAAGGGCGCATGGCCGGGCATTCCGCACCACATGATCCTGTTCGGCCCGCGCTATAAGGGCCTGCTGACCGACATCTATGATACCGGCGTGCTGTCGGAGGATTTTTCGCTCTATCTCCACCACCCGACCGTCACCGATCCCAGCCTGGCGCCGGAGGGCCATTCGACCTTCTATGCGCTGGCCCCGGTGCCGCACATGGGCAAGTTCCCGATGAACTGGGACGAGGTCGGGCCGATCCTGGAGAAGCGCATCCTGGACGAGGTGGGCCGCCGCCTGATCCCCGACATCCACGAACGGATCGTGACCAAATTCCATTATGCGCCGTCGGACTTCGCCACCGACCTGAACGCGCATATGGGCTCGGCCTTCTCGCTCGAGCCGATCCTGACCCAGAGCGCCTATTTCCGGGTCCATAATCGCGACGATTCGATCCCGAACCTGTATTTCGTCGGTGCGGGCACCCATCCGGGCGCGGGGATTCCCGGCGTGGTCGGAAGCGCCAAGGCGACGGCGGCGCTGATGCTGGAGCGCAAGTAAAGGCTCCCCTCCCCCTCCGTTCCGCCCGGACGGAGGGAGAGGGACCGGCGGCCGCATCTCATAGCGGCACACCCACGCACACCCAAAAAGGCCGATCCGGTCACAAGGCCGCCATGATTGCACGGGATCGAACCGATGTAGTAACGACACCGGGAAAGATCACGATGCGCCGTCTTGCCTGCCTGCTATCGGCCACCCTGACGGCGGCCGCGCCGTCGCCATCGGAACGGGTGATCGCCCCCGATGGTCGCGAGACGCTGTCGGTCAACGGCATATCGCGCACCGTGCTGGTCGATCCGGCCGCACTCGGCATTCCGATCATCACCCAAAGCTATGCCCAGGCGGCGGGGATGAAGCCCGGCATGATCGAGATCGGCTTTCGCGTCGGGCCTGTGAGGATCGATGGCCATTCCGCCGTCGCCAGCATCCGGTCGGGCTCCGGCGAGCCCTTCAAGCGGCGGATCGCCTTTGCCGAGCCGGCCTATGCCAAGGGCTTTGACGGGGTGTTCGGCCCCGCCAGCCTGGCCGATCCGGTCATCCGCTTCCGCCTGCGCGATCCGCAACCGGGCGAGCGCGTCGTCAGCCTGCCGATGGTCGGGGGCGGCGGCATGTTCGGCAACTGGGGGTCGCGCTATGTGGTCATCACGATCGAGGGCGAGCCGATGCGGGTCATCCTCAACCCGCGCAATCCGCGCAGCACGACCAATGCGGGCGGTGCGGTGCGGCTGGCCCGCGCCTATGGCGGGCAATTGTCGGGCACCCCGACGGAGCAGGAGATCGTCTTCGGCGTGACGCGCCCGATCCGGACGATGACGTTGCGGACGCCGGTGCAGGTCGGTCCGTTCGCGATGGCGCAGCTGGGCGTGCGGACCGTCGATTTCGGCAGCACCGCCACCATCGCCGATGCCGACGCGCCGGGCGATCCGGACGAGGTCGTCGTGACCGGCAAGGGCAAGCACGACCCCAAAAGGGACTGGCTGTCGATCGGTGCGGACCAGCTGAACCGCTGCTCCGCGATCATATTCGACAAGCCCGCGCGGCAGGTCCGGCTGAGCTGTCTCTGATCCCCCCTCCCCGCACCGGGGAGGCGGTTCACGCCAGCAGCGCGTCGGCTTCTTCGGCCTGCTCGACCTCGGCGGCCTGGCGGGCCCACATCTCGGCATAGAGGCCGCCCCAGGCCAGCAATTCGCCATGCGTGCCCCGCTCCGCCACGCGACCGCCGTCGAGGACGACGATCTGGTCGGCATGGACAATGGTCGACAGCCGGTGCGCGATGACCAGGGTGGTGCGCCCGCGCTCGATCGCCTGGAGCGTCGCCAGGATATCCGCCTCGGTCCGGCTGTCGAGCGCGCTGGTCGCTTCGTCCAGGATCAGGATGGGCGGATCCTTCAGCAGCGTGCGCGCGATCGCCACCCGCTGCTTCTCGCCGCCCGACAGCTTCAACCCGCGCTCGCCGACCCGCGTCGCATAGCCCTGGGGCTGGCGCTCGATGAAGTCGGCGATGGCGGCGCCCTTCGCCGCGCGCTCCACCTCGGCCTGGTCCGCGCCCTCGCGGCCATAGCCGATATTATAGCCGATCGTGTCGTTGAACAGCACCGTGTCCTGCGGGACGATCCCGATCGCGGCGCGCAAGCTATCCTGCGTGACGGCGCCGACCGCCTGCCCGTCGATGGTGATCGCGCCCTGGTTCACATCGTAGAAGCGATAGAGCAGCCGCGCGAGCGTCGACTTGCCCGCCCCCGACGGCCCCACCACCGCGCAAGTGGTCCCCGCCGGAATGTCCAGTGTCAGCCCCTTCAGGATGGGCCGGTCGGGTTCATAGCCGAAGACCACCCGGTCGAAGCGGACATGCCCGCCCGTGACGGCCAGCGGCGCCGCGCCGGGGGCGTCGACCACCTCGGCGGGCGTGTCGATCAGGTCGAACATCGCGCCCATGTCGATCACCCCCTGGCGGATGGTGCGATAGACCATGCCGAGCAGGTCGAGCGGGCGGAAAAGCTGCGACAACAGGGTCGAGACGAACACCACGTCGCCCGGCGAGGCCGCACCCCGGCTCCATTCGCGCACGACCCAGGCCATGGCGAAGCCCAGCATCAGGCTGGTGATCGCGGCCTGCCCGACGTTCAGCCAGGCCAGCGAGTTCTCCGACTTGGTCGCGGCGCGCGCATAGGCCGCGACGCCATTCTCGTACCGCTGCGCCTCGCGCTCCTCGGCGTTGAAATATTTGACCGTCTCGAAGTTCAGCAGCGAGTCGACCGCATGCGCGACCGCGCCGGTGTCGAGGTCGTTCATCCGTGTGCGCAGCGCATTGCGCCAGTCGGTCACCTTGCGGGTGAAGACGATATAGCCGACCACCATCACCAGCGTGGTGACGACCAGCACCGGCCCGAAGCTGCGCCCGAAGATCGTCAGCACCAGCCCCAGTTCCAGCACCGTCGGGGCGATGTTGAACAGCAGGAAATAGAGCATCGTGTCGATGCTCTTGGTCCCGCGCTCGACCACCTTGGTCACCGCGCCCGTCCGCCGCTCCAGATGGAAGCGCAGCGACAGCCGGTGGAGGTGGCGGAAGACGTCGGCGGACAGCCGCCGGGTCGCGTCCTGCCCCACCGTCTCGAACACCGCGTTGCGCAGATTGTCGAACAGCGTCGTGCCGAACCGCGCCGCCGCATAGCCGACGACGAGGAGGACGACGAGCATCGTCGCGCTCCGGTCCCCACCCGCCATCCGGTCGATCGCATATTTCAGCGTATAGGCCGCACCCAGCACCTGGATCAGCTTGGACACCACGACCAGCGCCATCGCCCCGACGATCCGCGCACGCAGGGCGGGCGCTCCGGCAGGCCAGAGATAGGGGAGGAAACGGCGAAGCGTCGGGATCAGCGGCCGGTCAGGCGCACCGGCGGTAAGGTCGAGTGGCGGCATGTCGACCCCATGTCGGCGGAACGAGGGCGAAGTTCAATGGGGGCTGTCGCTGGGAGATCGCGGACGTGTAGCCAGCGGCGCTCCCTCCCCCATCCCCTCCCGCCTGCGGGAGGGGGGCGGCCAGGGGCGCCCGTTCACTACTTTACCGAGAAGCAAGGTCTGCGAGTAACGGCCTGTCCTGTAAGACTCCCCTCCCGCAGGCGGGAGGGGTTGGGGGAGGGCAAGGGGTCTCACCGAGCCCCCGGTCGCCCTTACAATCCCTTCACGAACTCCGCGCCATGCTTCACCTCAGCGGTCGAGGCCTTCAGCGTATCCCCGATCGGCTCGGCGCGGCCCCCCAGGCACGGGCCCAGGAAATTCTCCGCCACCGCGTTGAAGGCGATGTTGTTGGCGGGCCGGGCAAAACCATGCCCTTCGTCCGGGAAGAGGACATAGGTGACGGGGATGTTCTTCGCCGCCATCGCCGAGACGATCTGGTCGCTCTCCGCCACATTGACGCGCGGATCGTTGGCGCCTTGCCCGATCAGCAGCGGCTTCTTGATCCGGTCGACAAAGGTCAGCGGCGAACGTTCCTTCAGCAGCGCGCGGCCTTCCTCGGTCGTGGGGTCGCCCATCCGCTTGTAGAATTGCTGCTTGCCCGCTTCCCAATAGGGCGGGATCGTCTTCAGCAGCGTGAACAGGTTCGACGGGCCGACGATGTCGACGCCGCACGCGAACTTGTCCGGGGTGAAGGTCAGGCCCGCCAGCGTCGCATAGCCGCCATAGGATCCGCCCATGATCGCCACCTTGTCGGGCACGGCCACGCCCTGCTTGACCGCCCAGTCGACCGCGTCGATCAGGTCGTCATGCATCTTGCGGCCCCATTGCAAGTCGCCCGCCGAGATGAAGTTCTTCCCGAAGCCGGTCGAGCCGCGGTAATTGACCGACAGCACCGCATAGCCGCGATTGGCGAGCCACTGGTGATAGCCGTTATAGCCATAGCCGTCGCGCGCCCAAGGTCCGCCATGGACGAACAGCACCATCGGCACCGGCCCGGTCACGCCCTTGGGCCTGGTCAGGTACGACACCAGCGTCATGCCGTCGCGCGCCGGGATCTCCACCGCCTCCATCGGCACCAGCGGCGCATCGGCCAGTTCGGGGCGGCTGACATAGAGTTGCGTCAGCTTCTTCGCCTTGCGATCGTACAGCCAGGTCGAGGCGGGGGCGGTGACGGGATCGAAGGTCACCAGCCATTTGTCGTCGGCATCGGTGCGCGACCCGATCGCGAACTCACCCTTGTTCTGCGCCTTCAGAAAGGCGAGGTCGGCCTTCACCGCGTCGCCGACCGGGACATAGTCGCGCTTCAGGTAATTGACCGAATAAGCCTCGACCCGGCCGGTCCTGGGATTGAACAGACCGCCGCCGACATCGGCCTTGGGGCTTTCGCCGATCACGGCCATCTTGCCGCTGCCCATGTCCTGCGCCATCAGCGCGGCGGTGTTCCGGCCCCGGCTGTCCATCCAGTAGAGCGTCTTGCCGTCCACCGTGAAGCCCAGCGGCGAGGTGGTCAGCGAATCGTCCAGCCCGAACTGCACGACCGGCGTCGCCTCGACGGTGGTGCCGTTGACCCGGTAATAGTCGGAACCGCCATCGGGCCGCGCCTTGGCCGCCATGCGCAGGTGCAACTGGTCGTCGGCCAGGAACCCGGCATAGCCGTCATTCTGCATCACCTTGGTCAGCGCGCCGGTGGTCAGGTTCAGCTCGTACACGTCATGCCAGCGCGGATCGCGATTGTTGACGCCGACCAGGATACGGTCCCTGATCGTCTCGCTGGTGCCGACGATCTGGACGCGCGTCTTCTCGAACGGGGTCAGCGCCTTTTGCTCGCCGGTCGCGACATTGACGCCGTAGAGCAGGAAATTCTCATCGCCGCCCTTGTCGTTGACGAACAGGATCGACTTGGAATCGGGCGACCAGAAGGCCTGGCGGATCGGCCGGCCCTTCTCGGCGGTCAGCGGCCTGGCCTGGTCGGGCGTGGCGATCGGCGCGACCCAGACGTTGAGCACCCCGTCGCGCGGCGCGATGAAGCTGATCCACTTGCCGTCGGGAGACAGCTGGCCGCCGACCTTGGTCGGATTGCCGAACAGCTTGGCACGCTCGATCAGCGGCACGTCCGCAGCCATCGCCGATTGCGCCACCATCATCGCGGCCCCGGCCGCCAGCAAAGCCTTGAACACCATATCATGCTCCCACCCTATGACTGTGTTGGTGAAGCATGACACTGCGGTCGCCATCCGACAAGCGCGATTTTGGAACCGCTGGCCGCCGCCCGGCGTTTTCAGGACCAAGTGGAGGCGGTGATATGCAGCCGATTTTCTATGTGATGGCGATCCTGGGCTGCGGCGACGGCAGCACCGATTGCACCGAGGCCCGAATGGTCCCCGCGCGCTATGAAACCATGGCCCAGTGCCGCGCCGATCTGGCCAACCGGATCGCCGCCAACACCGACGTCCCCTTCCCCGTCATCGGCGCGGACTGCCGCCGGGTCGGCGCACAAATGGCGAAGGCCGAGCGCAAGCCGTCGCGGGGGTGAAGGCTCCCACGCCGTTCAGCCTGAGCGGGATATGAGATCAGCGGAGGGAGCGGATCAGCGCGGCCGGGTCCATAAAGTCGGGTCGCGTGGGACGATCGTCATGCTGCCCCGGCGCGCCGCCTGTACGCTGGCGGCGGCCATGAAGCGCAGCTTCTCCGCCTTGCTGGTCCCGACCCGCGTGTCCCATGCCCGCCGTCCGCGCCGGGCGACCTTGCGCCCGATCGCGCCATAGATCGCCGCCGCCGACAGCACCGCCCAGGCCGAGCGATAGGAGAGCGCGGGCGTCCCCATCCGAGCGCTCGCCTCGAACCGCGCCGCCTGGTCGGTCAGGCGGCGGGCCAGCGCGCTCAGCCCCGGCCGGTGCGAGGGCGCCATGATCGCGTCGGGCGCGATGCTCTTATAGGCCAGCCACTGGCGCGGCAGGTAATGCCGCCCCGCGCCCGCATCCTCGGCGATGTCGCGCGCGATATTGGCGAGCTGGAACGCCATCCCCAGATCGCAGGCCCGGTCGAGCACCGCCTCGTCATCGGGTGCCACGCCCATCGTCACCGCCATCATGCAGCCGACGACCCCCGCGACATGATAGCAATAGCGATAGAGGTCTTCGTCGCTGTCGGGCCGCCAGTCCTCGGCATCCAGCGCGAAGCCCGCGATCAGGTCGCGCGGCCAGCGATGCGGCATCCCCGTCTCCGCCGCCACGACGCGCAACGCGTCGAACGCCGGATCGCCCACGACCCGCCCCGCCAGCGCCGCCTCGGTCTTGTCGGTCAGCTCGGCCAGCCGCGCGGGCGCATCGGCGACGCGGGTCATGCCATGGCCGTGATCCTGTCCGTCGGCCATGTCGTCGCAGCGACGGCACCAGGCATAGAGCAGCCAGGCGCGCTCGCGCGTCGCCGGATCGAACAACAGACTGGCCGCCGCGAAACTCTTCGAGCCCTTCGCGATCGATTCGCGCGCCGCCGCGACCAGCCTTGCACGCTCGTCGGGGTCGGCGGCGTGGTTCACAGATCGTCCGCGTTCATGCGCACGATCGGCTGGGTCGGGACATGCGCGGTCATCTTGGCCAGCAACCCGTCGAGCGTGGTATCGACGATCAGCAGCTCGCGGTGCTGCGGCCGGAGGAACCCGACCTCGCCCATCTTGTCCCAGAAGGCGACGAGATGATCGTAATAGCCGCCCGTGTTGAGCAGCCCGACCGGATCGGCATGATAGCCCAGCTGCGCCCAGCTGAGCGCCTCCCACAGCTCGTCCATCGTGCCGGTGCCGCCTGCGATGGTGATGAAGCCGTCGGACAGGTCCGTGAACGCCTTTTTGCGCTCGTGCATGCCGGGCACGACGTGCAGCTCGGTCAGGCCGCGATGCGCGACCTCGGCATCCACCAGCGCCTGCGGGATGATGCCGATCACCTCGCCCCCGGCCGCCAGCGCCGCATCGGCGACCGCGCCCATCAGGCCCAGCCGTCCGCCGCCATAGACGACGCCGATCCCCCGCTCCGCCAACCCGCGCCCGACGCTCCGCGCCATTTCGATATAGACGGGGTCGCTGGGGGTCGCCGACCCGCAATAGATGGCCAATCGCTTCATGGTGACGAGCGCTAGGCGATGGGGCGGAACGGGGCAAGCGGGTTACGGCGAACCGCCTGTTCCTGCCCGCCCACCACCCGTACCGCATGGAAAACGGGCGACGCGGTCGGCCCGCATCGCCCGCCACATCCATCGGACCAAGTCGGATCGACATTCAGCGACGCCTTTCCGTCCCTCGCCCCTCGTAGAGGGGAGAGGGTTGCGCAGACTTGGTCTTTGCGAAAGCAAAGGCTTAGTCGGAGCTGGGTGAGGGGTGGGCGCTCGCCAAGCGAGCGCGCGAGCCTTTGGCTCGCTCAACCCCTCACCCAAGCTGCGCTAGCCAGCAGGCTGGCAAGCTTCGCTAACCCTCTCCCCTGTCCAGGGGAGAGGGAAGAAGAAGCCATCCTCACTGTCGATCCGCCCTTGGCGCTTACTTGCCGCGCAGCGTGTTGAGCAGCGCGATGCCGACCACCCCGCCCAGCGCGGCCGAGGCCAGCGGACGCTCGCGGACGAAGTCGCGGACCTGATCGAACAGCGGACGCACCGCCTGGTCGACGCTGGTCTTGGCGTCGCCGAAAGCCTTCTGGGCCTTGCCGCCCAGCTGTTCGCCCTTGCCTTCGGCCTGCATGGTCTTGTCGCCCAGCACGCCGCCCAGGCCTTCCTTGACCTGACCGCCGAAATTGGTGGCTGTGCCGTTGATCGTGTCGGTGTTCATCGAAAGATCTCCTTTCATGAGGCAGGAATGATTGGGGCATCAAACCCGCGAGGCCGCCGATGTTTCCGAAACGGCCGCGATGGAGAGCCGGGATCGACCGGCGCGCGTCGTCGCGCCCTTTCCCCATCCGCCTAGCGTCGCTACATGCACGGCGATGGTCGCCGACCCCCTTGCCAAGCTCCACGAAGTTTTCGGGTACAGCCAGTTCCGGGGTGTCCAGGAACAGGTGGTCGACCGTGTCCTGAATCGCCAGCGGACGCTGGCGGTGATGCCGACCGGCGCGGGCAAGTCGCTCTGCTACCAGCTGCCCGCCGTGATGATGGACGGATGCTGCGTCGTGGTCAGCCCGCTGATCGCGCTGATGCACGACCAGTTGCGCGCGGCCGAGGCGGTCGGCATCCGCGCCGCCACGCTGACCAGCGTCGACCAGAATCGCGCCGAGACGGTCGCGCGATTCCGCGACGGCCAGCTCGACCTGCTCTATGTCGCCCCCGAACGCGCGTCGTCGGGGCATTTCCGCGAGCTGCTGGCCTCTGCGCCGCTCAGCCTGTTCGCGATCGACGAGGCGCATTGCGTCAGCGAATGGGGGCACGACTTCCGCCCCGACTATCGCCTGCTCGAGCCGTTGATGGATGCGTTCCCCGACGTGCCGCGGCTCGCGCTGACCGCGACCGCCGACGCGCATACCCGCGCCGATATCGCCAAGCAGCTGGGCATCCCGGTCGAGGGGATGATCGTCTCGGGCTTCGACCGGCCCAATATCCGCTATGCGATCAGTCCCAAGGCCAATGTGAACCTGCAGATCGCACGGGTGGTCGCCGACACGCCCGGCCCCGGCATCGTCTATGCCCAGACGCGCGCCGCGACCGAGAAGCTGGCCGAGGCGCTGGCCCGCACCGGGCGGCCGGTGCGCGCCTATCATGCCGGGCTGGACCCCGCGATCCGCGCCAAGAACCAGGCCGATTTCGTGGCGAGCGAGGATATGGTGATCTGCGCCACCGTCGCCTTCGGCATGGGGATCGACAAGCCCGATGTGCGCTTCGTCGCGCATGCCGGGCTGCCCAAGTCGATCGAGGCCTATTATCAGGAGACCGGGCGCGCGGGCCGCGACGGCGATCCGTCGGTCGCGCATCTCTTCTGGGGCGCGGAGGACTTCGCCCGAGCGCGCCAGCGCATCGCCGAGGTGGAGCCCGAACGCCAGCCGGGCGAGCGCGCGCGGCTGGCGGCACTGGGAGCGCTGGTCGAGACGGGCGGGTGCCGCCGCCGCATCCTGCTGCGCCATTTCGGTGAGGATTTGGCCGAGGATTGCGGCAATTGCGACAATTGCCTGGGCTCGCCCGATGCGGTCGATGCGACGACGACCGCGCAGAAATTCCTGTCCGCGGTGTTCCGCACCGGCCAGATGTTCGGCGCGGGCTATATCGAACAGGTGCTGACCGGCCAGTCGACCGAGCGCAGCCTGATGAACGGGCATGAGGCGCTGTCGGTGTGGAATATCGTCGACGGCGACGAGGTGGCGCTGCTCAAGCCGGTCCACCGCGCGCTGCTGCTGCGCGATGCGCTGCGCACCAATCATCATGGCGGGCTGGAGTTCGGACCCGCCGCGCGCGCGCTGATCAAGGGCGAGGCGCGGCTGTCGCTGGTCGTGCCGCCCAAGCGCGAGCGCAAGGGCCGTCGTGCCGCGCCGGTTGCCGCCAACCCGGCGGACAATCCGCTGTTCGAAGCGCTGCGCGCCAAGCGGCGCGAGCTGGCGCAGGAGGCGGGGGTGCCGCCCTACGTCATCTTCCATGATTCGGTGCTGCGCGACATGGCGGCGCAGCGCCCGACCAGCCGCGCGGCGCTGTCGCTGCTGTCGGGCATCGGTGCGCGCAAGCTGGACGCCTATGGCGAAGCCTTTCTGGCGGTGATCCGCGACGCCGGTTAGTATCGCCCCCGTTATGACCTACACCAGCCCTGCCCCGACCCTGACCACTGAGCGACTGACCTTGCGCGGTCATCATCCCGACGATCTCGGCGCGCTGTCGGCGATGTGGGCCGAACCGGCGGTGTATGAGATGATCGGCGGCAAGCCCCGTCATCCAGAGGATGTGTGGATACGGCTGCTGCGCTCGATCGGGCAATGGACAGCATTCGGCTATGGCGCCTGGGTGGTATGCGACCGAGCGACGGGCGATGTGCTGGGCGATATGGGCCTGCTGGAATCGCGCCGTGAGATCACCCCGGCGCTGCTTGTGCCCGAGGCGGGCTGGACCCTGGCGACGGCGGCGCATGGCAAGGGCTATGCCGGTGAAGCGATGCGCGCGATCTTGGACTGGGCGGACGGGCAAGGTATCGGGCAGACCTGCTGCATCATCGATCCGGGCAATGCGGCGTCGATCCGACTCGCGGAGAAGCTGGGTTACGCCGCGCCGATCGAGGGTGTGTATCACGACCGGCCGATCCGGATTTTCCACCGGGGGCAAACCCAGCCCTCCGTTCGCGGGGAGCGGAGTCGAAGGGTACGGGAATACGCTCGCGGATAGGGTCGGGCGTGGGCTTCGACTTCGCTCAGCCTGAACGGGCGCGGGGGTTCGCGCGAAAGCGCGGAGATGCGGACCCGCCCTCCGTTCGCACTGAGCGAAGTCGAAGGGCACGGGAATACGCTCGCGGATAGGGTCGGGCGTGGGCTTCGACTTCGCTTAGCCTGAACGGGGCGGGGGTTCGTGCCGAGGCGTGGAGACGCGGACCCGCCCTCCGTTCGCGAGGAGCGAAGTCGAAGGGCACGGGAATGTGCTCGCGGATGGGGTGGGGCGTAGGCTTCGACTTCGCTCAGCCTGAACGGGCGCGGGGGTTCGTGCGAAGGCGCGGAGATGCAGACCCGCCCTCCGTTCGCACTGAGCGAAGTCGAAGTGCACGGGAATGTGCTCGCGGATGGGGCTGGGATTTGCGCGGGGGCGTGGAGAGGGAGTGCCCGGCCGAAGGCCGCCTCTCTTCACCGACGGTGCGGCAGGGGCGACGGACGAACCGGCGCCTGACGCCCGTGCCCACCCAAACCTCTCTGCGCCTCCGCGCCTCCGCGCGAACAAAAGGCCAAGGACCGGACGATCGCGGTTCAAGCCCCGCCCCCAATGGGTTACACTGTCCACCGTGACGCTTGCCCTGATCCTGTCCGCCATCGCCATGACGCTGATCGTCGGCGTCCGCTATCTGCTCGCCTCGGGCGCGTTCGCGCTGGCGACGCGGGCGCGGCATCCGAACCTCTATACCGGGCTCGACCCGCAGATCCGGCGCGAGATCGGATGGAGCCTCGCCTCCGCCGCCATCTATGGCGTTCCCGCCGGGGTCGTCGCCTGGGGATGGCAGAATCGCGGATGGACGCAAATCTATGCCGACATCCATGCCTGGCCGCTCTGGTACTGGCCGGTCTCGATCCTGCTCTATCTGGTCGCGCACGACACCTGGTTCTATTGGACGCATCGCTGGATGCACCGCCCGGCGGTCTTCAAGGCCGCGCATGCCGTCCACCATGCCAGCCGCCCGCCCACCGCATGGGCGGCGATGGCGTTCCACCCGATCGAGGCGGTGACCGGCGCTGTGGTAATTCCGCTACTCGTTTTTCTTATTCCGATTCACGTCGCCGCACTCGGCTTGGTGCTGACGATCATGACCGTTATGGGCGTCACCAACCATATGGGCTGGGAAATCTTCCCGCGCTTCATGTGGCGGGGGCACCTGGGGGGGTGGCTCATTACCGCAAGCCACCATCAACGGCATCATGAGCAATATGGGTGCAACTATGGACTCTATTTCCGTTTCTGGGACCGGCTCTGCGGCACCGACCGCGGCCTTGGCGATTTCGAGCGCGCCCATGCGCAGGCCGCGCGCCGTGTCGCTGGCGCTGATGCTGGCCGCGCTGCCGCTGATCGGCGCCGCGCCGGTCAGCCGGCTGGACATCGCGATTGACCAGTTGCGCTCGGCCAAGGGTTCGATCCGCCTGTGCCTGACCGCCGACCCCGACAATTTCCCCGCCTGTGTCGATGATGCGCGGGCGATGACCCGCTCGGTGCCCGCGGGCCAGCGCGCCATCCATCTCGATGGCCTGCCCTATGGCAATTATGCCGCCGCCGTCATCCATGACGAGAACAACAATGCCAAGCTGGACACGCTGGCGGGCATCCCGCGCGAAGGCTTCGGCTTTTCGCGCAATCCGGCGATCCGGTTCGGCCCGCCGCGTTTCACCGCGGCCCGTTTCGCGCTCGATTCTGTTGCCGAAACACAACAGATCAGGATGCGGTACATATTCTGACACATAGCGCCGGAGCGAAATCGTTACCGTAGCGTTGCATTTCGGATAACCGATTCAGGGAGTTTTCCGTCTTGCGCCTTTTCTCGCGCTCCATCCTACGGGGTGCCGCCCCGCTGATCGCCCTGGGCGCCGCCTCCCTCTCGATGCCCGCCCAAGCCCAGGACAATGCGCCGGCCACCAACCCGGCGGCAGCCGAAATGGCGGGGCAGCTCGGCAAGAACACGATCACCATCGGCCTGGGCGCGGCCTATCTGCCCGATTACGAAGGGTCGAAGGATTATTCCTTCAGCCCCGCGCCCGCCGCGCTCGCCTATATCGACGGGCATACCATCACCTATATCGGCAACCGCCTGTCGGTCGACCTGATCGGCGACAAGGCGAATCGCGACTGGGACATTCAGGCCGGGCCGATCGGCGTGGTCAATCTGGACCGGACCACCAGCTCGGGAATCGACAATCCCCGCGTCCGCGCGCTGGGCAAGATCGGCGCGGCGGTCGAGCTGGGCGGCTATGTCGGCATCGGCAAGATCGGCGTCATCACCAGCCCCTATGACCGGCTGTCCGTCTCGCTCAGCTATCGCCACGACGTAACCGGCGTGCATGACAGCGGCATCTGGCAGCCTTCGGTCAATTATTTCACCCCGCTGTCGACCAAGGCGGCGGTCGGGCTGTTCGCCACCGCCGAACATGCCGGACGCGGCTATGCCCGCCGCTATTTCTCGATCACGCCCGACCAGAGCGCGGCGAGCGGCCTGCCCGTCTATAACGCGCGCAGCGGGTGGAAGGACTGGTCGATCGGCGGCCTCGCCACCTATTCGATCACCGGCAATCTGCTGAAGGGCTGGAAGGTCGTCGGCGGGCTGACCTATGGCCGGGAACTGGGCAATTTCGCCGACAGCCCGATCGTGTCGCAGGTCGGTTCGCGCAGCCAGTGGCTGGGCGCGCTGGGGCTGGCCTACACCTTCTGACGAAAGCGAGGCGGGTCGGGAGCGACCGACCCGCCCCTCCCCTCATTCCTGCGGGCATTCGTCCGGGCGCGTGACCGGAGCCCCACCCATATACCATTGGCTGCGGTCGCCCATCGTCTCGCGGTCATGGTAGCAGACCTGCGCCTTGCCCGTCCTGGTATCCAGCGCCACTGTCCAGTTGTTGTCGGCGCAGTCATGCGGGGTGCAGCCATGCGCGGCGATCCCGGACTTGCCCTGCGCAAAGATCGGCACCGTCACCGCGCCGCGCGACATGATCCGCCGGACCAGCGACTGGTCGCCGACCGCATCGTGCAGCGCGCTCGCCACCTCGGTCCGGTCGAAGAAGCTCACCCCGTCGACCGCGTCACCCGGATAATGGCCGATATAGGCGGTCAGCGGGTTGACCTGCGCCACGCCGGGGATCGGCGTCGGCCGTGCGGTGCCCGGCGGGGTGAAATTGCCCGGCGCCACGTCGGAGTCCGCATCCCCGTCCTTGCTGCCGCAAGCCGCGAGCGCCAGCAGCGCGAGGGGGGCGATCAGGGCAAGACGGCGCATCATACTCTCCTGAAAACATTCTTCTTTTGCAGTCGCGGGAACGCATCGACGCCGCGACCGGTTGCCGGGACATGACGCCCCCTGCCCCCCATGATGCCGCGCTCGATCGCTTTGTCGAGGCCCAGCGGACCCAGCATGGCATCGCCCTGGCCGAACTGCGCGCCGGGCGAAAGCGAAGCCACTGGATGTGGTTCGTCTTTCCCCAGATCGCCGGGCTGGGGCGCAGCGAGACCGCGCGCTTCTACGCCATCGCGGACGCGGTGGAGGCGCGGGCCTATCTGGCGCATCCGCTGCTCGGGGCCCGGCTGTACGAGGCCGTGGCGGCGGCGGTGGCCGCGCCCGGATCGGCGGAGGCGATATTCGGCGGTATCGATGCCATCAAGCTGCGATCCTCGCTGACCCTGTTCGCGGCGGTGGCGGACGATCCGGCCCCGTTCCGCCATGGGCTGGAGCGGTTCTTCGGAGGACGGCCGGACCCCGCCACGCTCGAACGGCTGAACCGCCCGGCGGGGTGACGCCGGGCGATCGCCTGGTGTGGCTCAGCTCTTGATCGTGACCGGGCCGGGGCCGGTGACGCTGGCCGACTGGTCGGCGGTCATCACGATCGTCCATTGCGCAGTGCCGTCGCACACCGCGTTCCAGCTCGGATTGCCATTGACCGGGGCGGCCTCCTTCATCGCGGTGACCGACTGACAGCTCGCCCCCGACGGCCCGGCATCGCGGATCGCCCGGAACAGGACGCCGCGCCGCTGCCCCTCGGGAAGCGCACGGATCTTGGCGCCCAGCGCGTCCGCACTCATCTCGCTGCCATTGGTGGTCACGGCCGCGCTGCTGGTGTTGCCGGCTTCGGTCGAGGACCCGCAGGCGGCCAGCGGGAGCGCGGCGGCCACAACGGCGAGGGCGATGGTGGAACGCTTCATGATCTTCCTCCTCCAAATCGAACGCAGCGGCCGCGGGCGCGCGACCGTATCGCTTGCATAACGACTATCGGCGATCCCGGTTGCGCGGCCAAGACAGCTTCTGCATGACGGGATCATGAGCGACATTCACCTGCACGAGAGCTGGTTGCTGCCCTTACGCGGCGAGTTCGACGAACCCTATATGAAGGCGCTCAAGACCTTCCTCGCCGACGAGCGCGCCAGCGGCCAGCGGGTCTTCCCCCGGCCCAAGGACTGGTTCCGCGCGCTCGACCTGACCCCGTTGCCCGAGGTGCGCGTCGTGATCCTGGGGCAGGACCCCTATCATGGCGAGGGACAGGCGCATGGCCTGGCCTTCTCGGTCCAGCCGGGCGTTCGCCCGCCGCCCAGCCTGGTCAACATCTACAAGGAGATGGCGACCGACCTGGGCATCGCGCCGCCCTCCCACGGGCTGCTCGACCATTGGGCGCGGCAGGGGGTGTTGCTGCTCAACTCGGTGCTGACCGTGCGGATGGGCCAGGCCGCCTCGCATCAGGGGCGCGGGTGGGAGCGGTTCACCGACGCGGTCATCCGCGCCGTCGCCGCCAAGCCCGAGCCGGTCGTCTTCATCCTGTGGGGCGCCTATGCCCAGAAAAAGGCGGGCTTCGTCCGCGAGATGGGTGCGGGGCGGCATTGCGTCCTGACCTCGGTCCACCCTTCGCCCTTGTCGGCACGCGGCGGCTTCTTCGGATCGAAGCCCTTTTCGCGCGCCGACGCCTTTCTGGTCGAGCATGGCCGCGAGCCGATCGACTGGGCGCTGCCGCCGCTGGACTGATCTGTAATCACACTGGCATCATTTCCGCCAAGCGCGCATAGGGCCCGCCATTCCACCGATCAGATAAGGGACAAGGGCGATGGCCGACGACGACTATGTCTATGACGAAGCGACCGGCGAATGGATCAGCGCGGCCGATGCGGCGGCCAGGGCCGGGACGGCCGATGACGACGCGGTCGTCGTGCGCGACTCGGTCGGCAATGTGCTGAGCGACGGGGATCAGGTGACGCTGATCAAGGACCTGACCGTCAAGGGCGCAGGCCAGACGCTGAAGCGCGGCACGCTGATCAAGTCGATCCGCCTGACCGGCGACGCGCAGGAAATCGACTGCAAGTTCGACGGGATCAAGGGGTTGGTCCTGCGTGCGGAGTTTGTGCGGAAGCGGTGAACCTTGACATTGGACAGGTGATTGTACAATTCTACACGTATGCAGGCTGTCTCCTATTCCGAAGCGCGCGAGAATCTGAAGGCGATGATCGACAAGGTCGTCGCCGACCGCGCGCCCGTGGCGATCACTCGCCAGCGGGGCGAAGGCGCCGTGCTGATTTCGGCCAGCGAATGGGCGTCGATCGAAGAGACGCTATACCTGCTGCGCTCGCCCAAAAACGCCCAGCGCCTGCTGGAAAGCATTGCCGAGTTGGAAGCGGGCGGCGGCGAAACGCACGATCTTATCCAGCCGTGAAGGTCCCGTTCTCGTCACGATCATGGGCCGAGTATCTCGACCTCCATGCTCATGACGCGAAGCTGTTCGCCAAACTCAATGCGCTGATCGAGGAATGCCGCCGTCACCCGTTCAAGGGGACTGGCAAGCCCGAGCCTTTGGGCGGCAACCTGTCAGGCTGGTGGTCGCGCCGGATCAGCCATGAACATCGTCTGGTGTACCGGGTGGCGGGCAGCGGCGACGAGCAGGTGCTGCAAGTAGCGCAGTGCCGGTATCATTATTGATCCGAAATGGATGCGATTGTGATGGGCGTCGCTTGCCACGCCGCTCAACGCCCATCACCTCAAAGATCACGGTCCAGCGACAACCTTCTCGCTTCGTTATGGCCGCTGATGTCATGTCTATCAGGCTCTACTGCTCAGCGCTAGAAGCGAGAAGCGGCATTGACGAAGACTCGGTTTCATGATTTCTTCATCAAGTCAGGGCGGTCGTTCCAGCGACCGCCCTGACAAACGGCAGGCATCCCCGCCGGTGCTGTGGTCAGCCTCGGGAATCTATGGGGCCGTTAGCTCAAGGTCAACCGCCACGATGCCTGGGTGGTCGTGCGGAGCTATGTAAGATGGCCAATACAGCGCAAATTCAGTGCATCAACAAGACCAGCCGATATAGCGCGTACGAGCGCATTTCGCATGTCGGCGGCGCTTTTCCCAGCCGATGGAAACTGACGCAGGAAGAGGCCATTGCGGCGATCGAGTCCGGTCAGTGGCAATTTTACGTATCGGTAGGCGGTCAATCGGCGTGGGTCATCGTCGCCCGCTCAGCCGCAGGCAATAAGTATCTGAAGACGCAAAACGATGGCGAGCAGCCCAACAATTTGTTGAGCCTGCCCGAATGCCCCTAAGCTGAAATTCCCATGGCCTTCGACTTCGCTCAGGCTGAACGGAGGCTGGGAATTGGGGCCGCATCCTTACCGGGTGCGGCCCCTTTTCGTTACTCCGCCGGCAGGTAAACCTCCCCGCCCTTCTCGCGGAATTTCTCGCTCATTTGCTGCATCCCCGCCTCGGCGTCCTCCGCCGCGACGAAGGTTTCGACCGGGGCATTCTGCTTGGCGGCGAACTCGCGCACTTCCTGCGTGATCTTCATCGAGCAGAATTTCGGGCCGCACATCGAACAGAAATGCGCGGTCTTGGCACCCTCCGCCGGGAGCGTCTGGTCGTGGTAGGATTCCGCCGTGTCGGGGTCGAGCGACAGATTGAACTGGTCGCGCCAGCGGAACTCGAAGCGGGCGCGGCTCAGCGCGTCGTCGCGCATCTTGGCGGCCGGGTGCCCCTTGGCCAGATCGGCGGCATGGGCGGCCAGCTTGTAGGTCACGACGCCGACCTTCACGTCGTCGCGGTCGGGCAGGCCCAGATGCTCCTTGGGCGTGACGTAGCAGAGCATCGCCGTGCCGTACCACCCGATCATCGCCGCGCCGATGCCGCTGGTGATATGGTCGTAACCCGGCGCGATGTCGGTCGTCAGCGGCCCGAGCGTGTAGAAGGGCGCCTCTCCGCACGCCTCCAGCTGCTTGTCCATATTCTGCTTGATCTTGTGCATCGGCACATGGCCCGGCCCCTCGATCATGACCTGCACGTCCTGTTCCCAGGCGCGCTTGGTCAGCTCGCCCAGCGTGTAGAGCTCGGCGAACTGCGCCTCGTCATTGGCGTCGGCGATCGCGCCGGGGCGCAGGCCGTCGCCCAGCGAATAGGCGATGTCATAGGCCTTCATGATCTCGGTGATCTCGTCGAAGCGTTCGTAGAGGAACGACTCCTTGTGATGCGCCAGGCACCACTTCGCCATGATCGAGCCGCCGCGCGACACGATGCCGGTCACGCGCTTGGCGGTCAGCGGGATATAGGGCAGGCGCACACCCGCATGGATGGTGAAATAGTCGACGCCCTGCTCGGCCTGTTCGATCAGCGTGTCGCGGAAGATTTCCCAGGTCAGTTCCTCGGCGATGCCGCCGACCTTCTCCAGCGCCTGATAGATGGGGACGGTGCCGATCGGCACCGGCGAGTTGCGGATGATCCATTCGCGCGTGTCGTGGATGTTGCGCCCCGTCGACAGGTCCATGACCGTGTCCGCGCCCCAGCGGATCGACCAGACCAGCTTGTCGACCTCGGACGCGACGTTCGAGGCGACCGCCGAATTGCCGATATTGGCGTTGATCTTGACCAGGAAGTTACGGCCGATCGCCATCGGTTCGGATTCGGGGTGGTTGATATTGTTGGGGATGATCGCCCGGCCGCGCGCCACTTCGTCGCGGACGAATTCGGGGGTCACGTAATCGGGGATGGCAGCGCCGAAGCTCTCGCCGTCGCGGACATATTCGCGCAGCATCTCGCGGCCCAGATTCTCGCGGGTCGCGACATATTCCATCTCGGGCGTGATGATGCCTTTGCGGGCATAGTGCATCTGGCTGACGTTCATGCCTGCACGGGCGCGTAACGGGCGGTTCAGCCCGGTGCGCGGGAATTGCGGCACGCCGCCCGAACGGTCGGGGCCGAGCTGGCCATTGTCCTCGGGGCGGATCTCGCGACCGTCATAGGCTTCGACATCGCCGCGCGCCTCGATCCAGTCGCGGCGGATTTGCGGCAGGCCCGCCATGATGTCGATGCGCGCATTGGGATCGGTATAGGGGCCGCTGGTGTCATAGACGCGCAAGGGCGGCTCGCCCGAAGACGGGTCGAGATGGATTTCGCGCATCGCGACGCCCAGGGGCCCGACATGAATCTTCTTCGACCCACGAATGGGGCCGGTGGTGACGCCAATTTCAGCCTTTGCGGGGATATCTGCCATAGTCCACTCCATGCGGAGGAAACGGACCATGAGAGACGGGGCCGCTCCCTCCCTACGCCGGTGTCAGCCGGATCAGGTTCAGCGGGTCGGGGGCTCTTGCCCCCCTCTCAAGCGCAGGTCAGCGCTCCCCCGGGGATGGACCCTGCATAAGCGCAAATCGCGCCAAGCAGAAGGGCTTTCCGCCGAAATGCCCCGCGCGCCCGGGCGGACGCATGAAAGCCCCGGTCGGCCAGGGGCTGGCGGCCGACCGGGGCGATCACCCTTTGCGGGACAGCAATGCGTCAGCCGCTGGCCGCGCTGGTCCGTACATTGCCGTTCAGGCCGCTCGGGAAGAAGCCGCCGCCGGTCACCGCCGCCTTGTTGAGATAGACGACGTTCAGCACCTGCTGCGGCGTGCGGACAAAGGCGACGGCGTTGGAATCGGCGGGCACGATGTTGGACACCGTCTGGCCGTTGACGGTGTTCGGACCGATCCCCTGGTCGAGATCGGACGAGCCGTCCAGGCTGTCGCGCGCGTCCGAAATCTGCTGCGCCGCCGTGCGCAGGGCGGTGGTGCTCAGCCCCTTGCGATACAGGACCGAGCGGACCAGCCCCGCATGATAGGCCTCGGCCGCGTGGATGCCCGCCGCCGCCTCGACAAAGGTCTTGTTGGAGAGCAGCGTGACACCGCCCATATAAGCGGTGACGCCGACATCCTCGAAGATATAGGCGGCGAGCAGGAAATTCTCGTCCGAGGCATAGGGGTCGAAGGTTCCGGTCGACCCGATCACCCCGGCCGCGCGCGCCGCCGCCGTGAAGGCGCCATTGGCATCGCCCGACAGGTTGATCGCGGGCTGCGCCACCGCGCTGGAGCCCAGGGCGTTGCGCAGGAAGGTGACGTGCGCGATCTCGTCATAGGCGATCTCGCGGGCATATTGCGCCACCAACGGGTCCTGAAACGCGACCTGGCGCGGCTGTCCGCTGGTGCTGGTCGCGACCGAGCCTTGCGTCCCCGTCCCGGCCTGAAGCGAGGCGGACAGGCCCGCGCCGAACGCGGCATAGCTGTAGAATTGCGCCTCCAGATATTCCAGCTGAAGCGCGAAGTTCAGGACATCGGCGTCGGTGACCGAACCCGCCGTCGCGGTCGGGGTGGGCGTCGGCAGGACGATGACGTCGTTATCGTCGCTGCCGCAGGCGCCCAGCATGGCCAGCCCGCCCACCGCACCGGCCCCGGCGGCCATACGCATGAAACGGCGACGATCGGACCGGCGCTTGGCCGAAGCCTCTTCGATCACATCGAGAATGAAGCGTTCTTCGCTCATGATGAAAAATCCTCTCGGAACGAGGAAAAGGGGGGGATCAGTTGGCCGCGCTGGCGCGCAGCGTGCCGTTGACGCCGGCGGGGAAGAATCCGCCCAGCGTGGCCGACGCCTTGTTGAGATAGACGATGTTCAGCACCTGCTGCGGCGTGCGGCTGAACGCGATCCCGTTGGAGTCGAGCGGCACGATGTTGGACACCAGCTGTCCGCCGACCGTGGTCGCGGCAATGCCCTGATCCAGGTCGGTGGTCCCGTCCAGGCTGTCGCGCGCGTCCGAGATCTTGCCCGCCGCGGTGATCAGTGCCGGGGTCTGGATACCCTTGGCATAGAGCGTCGTGCGGACGATCGCGGCGTGATAGGCTTCGACCGCCAGGATGCCGGCGGCGGCCTGGAGGAAGGTCTTGTTGCTGATCAGCGGCGAGGCCCCCTTATAGGCGGTCACGCCGACATCCTCGAAGATGTAGGCGCCGAGCAGGAAATTCTCGTCCGAGGCGTAAGGATCGAAGGTCGCGTTGGAGTCGATCACGCCCGACGCGCGTGCGGCTGCGGTGAACGCGCCGTTCGCGTCGCCTGAGATGTTGATCGCGGGCTGCGCCACCGCCGAGTTGCCGAGCGCGGTGCGCAGGAACGCGACATGCGCGGCTTCGTCGGCCGCGATCTCGCGGGCATATTGCTCGACGATCGGGTCGGTGAACGTCACCTTTTTGCCGCCGGTGACCGCGCCTTGCGTGCCCGTGCCGGTCAACTGGCTGGAGGCGAGGCCGGTGCCGTTGGCGGCAAAGGCATAGAATTGCGCTTCGAGATATTCGAGGTTCAACGCGAAGTTCAGGATATCCGCGTCGGTGATCGTCGACTGGGCCCCCGCCTTGCTGGTCAGGGTAAAGGCCGCGACGCCGGCGGCGGCGGCGCCCATCGCCGTCTTGAAGAACGCGCGTCGTTGATCGCGGCGCTGGGCCCGTGCGTCGAATGCATCGAGCAGGTGTGCGCTTTCGGTCATCATGCTCCTCCCGGTATGGAACCCTCGCAAGTCTATCTGTCGGATCTTTGCCAACAGATGGACTTGCAAGAGGGTCAAGCGGGAAGACTTTTCAGGGTAAAGCCCAACGCCCGACCGAAAAGCGAAACGTTACGTCCCCAGGAAAAGACGCAACTCTTTTCACCTGTCCGGTTAGACCGCGATTCGATACGACGAAACGTTCAAGGAGCAAGACGAACCGATTGCGCCTCGGCCAGATAGACCGCGAACATATCGTCCGGATCGCTCCATTGTGCGACCGGGGTCCAGCCACCAGCGCGCAGCAGGATCTTGGCGTCGCGGGGGCCGTATTTGTGGCTGTTCTCGGTGTGGATCGTCTCGCCCGCGGCCATGGCGAAGGGGCGGCCCTCGATGGTGAAGGCGACGTCGCGGATTGCGGCCAGGTGCATCTCGATCCGCGAGCGGTCGTCGTTCCAGACCGCGCGGTGGCGGAAATCCTCGACCGGGATGGTGCCGTCCAGCTCGCGGTTGATCCGGTCGAGCAGGTTGCGGTTGAACGCTGCCGTCACGCCCTGCGCATCGTCATAGGCGGGGACCAGGATTTCGCTCGACTTGGCGCGGTCCATCCCGATCAGCAACATCGCCCCCTCGCCCAGCGAACCGCGCATCGCGCGCAGCAGGTCGGTCGCCATGGCAGGCGTCATGTTGCCGATGGTCGAGCCGGGGAAGAAGCCCAGCTTGGGCGCCTCCGCTACCATCGCGGGCAGCGCCAGCGGGTGCATGAAATCCCCCTCCAGCGGATGGATGGGCAGATCGGGAAAGGCCTGTTGCAGATTGCGCGCGGATTCGCGCAGGAAGTCGCCCGAAATGTCGATCGGCACATAGGCCGACGGCTCGACGCAGCGCAGCAGCACCGGCGTCTTGGTCGAGGAGCCCGATCCGAACTCGACCACCGCGCGCCCCTTGCCGACATGCGCGACGAGGTCGGGGCAGATGGTCTTCAGGATCGCGGTCTCGGCGCGGGTGGGATAATATTCGGGCAGGTCGGTGATCGCCTCGAACAGCTCGGACCCCTTGCGGTCGTAGAACCAGCGGGCGGGGATGGCGCGGGGGCGGCGCTCCAGTCCGGCGAGGACATCGGCGCGGAAGGCGGGATCGGTCAGCGACATCTGACCATCCTCGATCTCGGGCTTCAGCATGATTACAGGTCCTTTGCCAGACGGACGCCGGTGAACTGCCAGCGCTGATGGGGGTAGAAGAAGTTGCGATAGGAGGCGCGGGCATGGCCGCGCGGCGTCGCGCAGCTGCCGCCGCGCAGGACGAACTGCCCGTTCATGAACTTGCCATTATATTCGCCGACCGCCCCTTCGACGGCGCGAAAGCCGGGATAGGGACGATAGGCGCTGCCGGTCCATTCCCAGACATCGCCGAAAAAGGCGGGGCCATGGGTCGCGGGACGCGGCTCGACCACGCCGCCCGCCTCCATCTGGTTGCCCCCCGCCGGATCACGCGCGGCGGCGGCGGCTTCCCACTCCATCTCGGTCGGCAGGCGCGCGCCCGCCCAGCTGGCAAAGGCATCCGCCTCGTAGAAGCTGACATGCGTCACCGGGGCGGCGGGATCGACGGCGCGGCGGCCGTCCAGCCCGAAACGGGTCCAGCCGCCGTCGCGCTCTTCCCAATAGAGCGGCGCGGCGATCCCCTCCCCCTTCACCCAGGCCCAGCCGTCCGACAGCCAGAGCCGGGGATCGCGGTAGCCGCCATCGGCGATGAACTGCGTCCATTCGGCATTGGTGACCGTGCGGTCGGCGATGGCATGAGGATGGAGCAGAACGTCGTGGCGCGGCCCTTCGCAGTCGAAGGCGAAGCCCTGTCCGTCATGGCCGATCCGGACCACGCCCGCCTGCCCCTCGATCCAGCCGATCGGGCCGGGCATCGCGACGGGGGCCTTGGGCTCGGGCGGATAGAGCGCGGGCTCCAGCGGGTTTTCGGAGAAGAGGTGGAGGATGTCGGTGACGAACAGCTCCTGATGCTGTTCCTCGTGATGGCATCCCAGCGCGACCAGCTCGCGCGCCGCGTCGGGCAGGTCGGGCAGCGCCGCCAGCAGCGCGGCATCGACATGCGCGCGGTACGCCCGCACTTCGTCCAGCGTCGGGCGGGTGATCATCCCGCGACGATGGCGCGCGTGGCGTTTGCCTTCCGCCTCGTAATAGCTGTTGAACAGGAAGGGAAAGCGCGGATCGTGCAGCCGATAGTCCGGCACATGGTCGCGCAGCACGAACGTCTCGAAGAACCAGGTCGTGTGCGCCATGTGCCACTTGGCGGGCGAGGCGTCGGGCATCGACTGGACGGTGGCGTCGGCGTCGGACAGCGGCTCGGCCAGCGACAGGGTCAGCGCGCGGACGGCGCGATAGCGGGATGCCAGTTCGTCGGCAGGCGTCGGCGCCGTCGCGGGCGACGGTACGAGGGTCGGCATTCGGCTGCTCCCCGGATTGCGGGGAACAGCGACCGGCCCGTTACCGTCTCGCCCGCACCCCTCCTGGAACCCAAAGAACGTCCGATGCGCCGTTTTTGTTCACCACCCGTGCCGCGACGAACAGCCAGTCCGACAGGCGGTTGAGATAGGCGAGCGCGGACGGATTGGTCGCCTCATGCTCCGCAAGCGCGACGCCCGCGCGCTCGGCCCGCCGCGTGATCGCGCGCGCCAGATGCAGATGCGCCGCCGCCGGCGTGCCGCCGGGCAGGATGAAGCTGGTCAGCGGCGCCAGCTGCGCGTTCATCGCGTCGATCTCGTCCTCCAGCCGCGCGACCTGTTCGGGCAGGATGCGCAGCGCCCCCTCGACATGGTCGGGCGTGGCGAGATCGGCACCCAGGTCGAACAGGTCGTTCTGGATCCGCGTCAGCTGCTCGGCGAGCGGCCCCTCCATGCTCAGCAACGCGACGCCGATCGCGCTGTTCGCCTCGTCCACCTCGCCGATCGCGATCAGCCGCGCATCCGCCTTGGAGCGGCGCGACCCGTCGACCAGCCCGGTCGTGCCCGCATCGCCGGTGCGGGTGTAGATCTTCGTCAGCTTGACCATCGGATCAGGTCCGCCCCGCCAGGAACAGCAGCAGGACGACGATGGTGATCGCCAGCGCCTGGAAGAAGATGCGCTGCTGCATCATCCGGTTGGATTTCAGCTGCGACGCGGTCGGCCCCTCGCCCTTCGCCTCCGCCGTGGCTTCCTGCAGGAAGGTGATGATGCCGCGCACCAGCGCGACCAGGGTGGCGAGCATCGCCGCGATCAGCAGGATCACGAGAAATGTGGTCATGGCGCGGAGCTTACGCCTCCCCCAGCCGAAATCCAGCGGGAAGCATATTGCGGCGCAGCGCGTCCGCCAGCGCGCGACCATCCTCGCCGCCCTCGCGCATCGCCGCCAGCGCGGGCGCGCCGTGGCGCTTGGCGAGCCGCTGGCCATCGGCACCCAGGATCAGCGGATGATGATGATAGAGCGGCGTCGGCAGGTCGAGCAGCGCCTGGAGCAGCCGGTGGACATGGGTGGCGTCGAACAGGTCGACCCCGCGCACCACATGGGTGACGCCCTGCGCGGCATCGTCGACCGTCACCGCCAGATGATAGCTGGCGGGCGCATCCTTGCGCGCCAGGATGACGTCGCCATGCGCCAGCGGATCGGCGGCGACGATGCCCGCGCGGTCGTCCTGCCAGCTCAGCGGCCCGGTGCGCCCGGCGGCGCGCGCCATGTCGAGACGCCAGCCATGCGGCATCGCCATCCGCGCGGCGCGCACCTCGGGGGACAGATGGCGGCACGTCCCCGGATAGACCGCCACGGCCCCATGCGGCGCCGACAGGCTGGCGGCGATCTCGGCACGGGTGCAGAAACAGGGATAGAGCAGATCGGCCAGGCGCGCCTGCGCCGCCGCATACAGGTCCAGCCGCTCCGACTGGAAGGACAGGTCGTCCCATTCCAGCCCCAGCCATTCCAGGTCGCGCAGGATCGTGTCTACATGTTCGGGTCGGCTGCGCGTGCCGTCGATATCCTCGATGCGCAGCAGGAAGCACCCGCCGCCCGCGCGCGCCAGATCGTGCGCGCGCACCGCCGACAGCGCATGGCCCAGATGCAGCCGCCCGGTCGGGCTGGGCGCGAACCGCGTGACGGGGCGGGTGGCGGGCGGGTGGGCTCCGCTCATCGCCCGCCCCCTTGACCGCGTTTCCCATCCCATGTTCTCATAGCGTCCAGTGTCATAGCCATGTCACGCGCCTGCGCGAATAGCGTCGGCGTACCACGAAGGGAGGAGCTGTGTTTCATCCCGACCTGATCCGACACCCGGACAGTTGTCCGGCACTCGTGCTGAATGCGGACTATACGCCGCTGTCCTATTATCCGCTGTCGGTCTGGCCCTGGCAGACCGCGGTGAAGGCCGTGTTCCTCGACCGGGTGGATATCGTCGCCCATTATGAGCGCGAGGTGCGCAGCCCGACCGCCAAGGTCAAGCTGCCCTCGGTCATCGCGCTCAAGCAATTCGTGAAGCCGTCGCAATTTCCGGCCTTCACCCGCTTCAACCTGTTCCTGCGCGACCGCTTCTCCTGCCAATATTGCGGATCGCATCGCGACCTGACCTTCGACCATGTCATCCCGCGCGCGCAAGGGGGCCGGACGACGTGGGAGAATGTCGTCACCGCCTGCGCGCCGTGCAATCTGAAGAAGGGCGGGCGCACCCCGCGCCAGGCCGGAATGCCGCTGCATATCGAGCCGATCCGCCCGACAAACTGGCATTTACAGGAACATGGCCGCAGCTTCCCGCCCAATTATCTGCATGAAACATGGCACGACTGGCTGTACTGGGACGTTGAGCTGGAAGCGTAACGAACCTGGGAGTCGGCGATGCGGGAATGGGCGATAGGCCTCGGGATGGTGGCGATGCTGGCGACGGCGGCGTGCGGCAAGAAGGAAGAGAATCGCGCCGAAGCCGATCGCGCCGCCGCCAAGGCGGGCTTCGTCCCCCCCTCGGTCACGTCCCGCGTCGATTTCGGCAGCATGATGGCGCGCCGCTTCCGCGAACTCGACCGCGACGGCAACGACATCATCACCGCCGACGAAATGCCCGCGAGCCGTTCGCGCTTGTGGGAGCTGGACCGCAACAAGGACGGCGAGATCACCGAAAGCGAGTTTTTCGAAGGGATGCTGGCGCGCTTCGACCGGATGGACCTGAACCGCGACGGCACCGTGACCTCCGAGGAACGCGAGGCGTCGCGCACCGAACGCCCCGCCACCCCGACCAACCCAGTGGCGACGGGCGCGACCAGCGGCGCGCCGGGGAATATGAACTGAGCTGAAGGGCGCCGCCGCCCGCTCCCCGTCAACAGGGATCGGCGCTGGGAAGGAACGGCCCCGATTGGTCCCGCTCGCCGTCATGCACCGGATCGATCGCCAGCACGAGGCGGCGACCGCCACCGGGCGGCGCACGGTGGAGGACCCTGGGCGGGTCGAGCAGCATCCGCCCCTTGAACACGCCCACCGCCCCGGTCGGCACCTCGCAGATCGCGTCCGGCCCCTCGGCGCAGCACCATTGGAGGCCGGGGCCGATATAGGTGCATCGCAGCGCGATGGGGGTGCGGTCAGCGTGGAACTGGTGGCCGATCCCGCCCTCGCTGACCGCGAGCCGGACGCGCAGGCAATCCTCGCCGGTCAGCGCGGCGAGACGCCGGACGAGACGGTCGATGTCCGCCCCCAGCATCTCGCGCACCGCCCGCGCATATCCCGCCGCGCGCAAGGCGGCCTCCACCGACCCGCCGAGATCGGTCTCGACCGACAGGCTGTCGACACCGTCCAGGTCGAGCGCGTCCAGCGCCGCCCGGAGCGGCGGGGGCAAGCGACGCCACCAGATGGCCAGAGCCGTATCGGGCCGCGCGATATGATCGAGCAGCGCACTATCGCCGCCAATGGCGACCCGCCGCGCCATGCCGATCGCGGTCATCGTCCCGGCGTTACGGCTGATAGGGCAGCGACGACTGGTGAAGGATGATCCGCACCCTCCCATCCTCACATTGCTTGAACACGAAGCTCTTGTTCACGAAGATATGGCTGTCATCCTCGCCGATGAAATGCACGTTGCACTGCACGATTGCCAGGTCGCCGTGCAGGATATAGTCGAGCTTGCTGTACCAGACCTTCACCCAGGGCTTCAGCTTGAACCCCTTGTCGTCGGGAAAGTCCGCATTGCCGCCGACGAAATAGGAGAGCGCTCCCTCCTTGGTCGGGCGATAGGTCTTCGCGCCGAAGGTCAGCGTCGGCTTGAACAGCACCTTGCCATGGTCGTAATCGTAATTGTCGCTCAGGATCCGGGATGCGAAGGCCCCGACATCGCCGCCCTCGGCATGAACCCGGCCGACCGCCACCACATTGTCGCACCAGGTCTGTAGCGCCGTGTGGACCAGCTCTTCGGTGAACATCGTTCCTGCCTTTCTCCAATGGTCGGGATGCCGTTCGCGACCACGCGGGAGCGCGTCGACCAGCCAGCATCCCGACCCGCTTTTGCCCTTTATGATATTACATATCATCACTAGTCTGTAAGGAAATCTTGCTGCGGCGGACACTTCGACAGGCGACGCGCCACACCGCATGCCAGCACGCAATTTTGCAGTCCGATGACACAGGATATTATACCAAAATTGCGGTCCGCAATCGGTTGACGCCCGCCCTATTGCGTTGCAGCAATGCGCGCATGACGAAACTGCCTCCCATCGCGAACAATCCCGATATCCGTTTCCTGGGCGCGCAACTGGGCGACGTGATCCGTCGCTATGGCGGCGATGCACTGTTCGAGGCGACCGAGGCGATTCGCCGCGCCTCGGTCGATCGATACCGGGGACTGGGGGAGGACGGCTCGGTCGACCTCCAGCTGGAACGCCTCGCGCTCGACGAGACGCTGGATTTCGTGCGCGGCTTCATGCTGTTCTCGATGCTCGCCAATCTGGCCGAGGACCGGCAGGGCATCGCACGCGAACCCGGCACCGACATTGCCGAGGTGCTGGCGACGCTGGCCGACAAGGGCATCGACCGCGACGCCGCGATGGAGCTGCTGGGCCGTTCGCTGGTCGTCCCCGTCCTGACCGCGCACCCGACCGAGGTGCGGCGCAAGAGCATGATCGACCACCGCAACCGCATCGCCGAGCTGCTGGCGATGCGCGATGCCGGACGCGACGTCACCCCCGACGGCGACGATGTCGAGGCCGCGATCGGCCGCCAGATCGCGCTTTTGTGGCAGACCCGCGTGCTGCGTCGCGAGCGGCTCTATGTCACCGACGAGGTGGAGACCGCGCTGTCCTATCTGCGCGACGTCTTCCTGCCGGTGCTGCCCGCGCTCTACCAGCGCTGGGACAAGGCGTTCGGCACGCGCGTTCCCGCTTTCCTTCGCACCGGATCGTGGATCGGCGGCGACCGCGACGGCAATCCCTTCGTCACCGCCGAATCGCTGACCACCGCGCTGGCGCGCGCGGCCGAGGCGGTGCTGGGCCATTATTGCGACGCGATCCATGCGCTGGGGGCCGAGCTGTCGATCTCGACCGGCCATGCCGAGGTGGACGAGGCGGTGCTGGCGCTGGCCGAGGCGAGCGGCGACGAGGCGCTCAGCCGCTCGGACGAACCCTATCGCCGCGCGCTGTCGGGCATCTATGCGCGGCTCGCCGCGACGCATCAGGCGCTGACCGGCAAGCCCGCGCCGCGCCCCGGCCGCCTGACCGGCGAACCCTATCCCGATCCCAAGGCGCTGCGCACCGATCTGGTCGCGATCGCACGCGGGCTGGCGGCGCGCGGCGACGGCGCGCTGGCGAGCGGCGGCGCGCTCGGACGGCTGATCCGCGCGGTCGAGACGTTCGGCTTCCACCTCGCCACGCTCGACCTGCGGCAGAATTCGGCGGTGCACGAACGGGTCGTCGCCGAGCTGCTGAAGGTCGCAGGCGTCGAGGCGGATTATCTCTCGCTGGACGAGGAAGCGCGCGTCGCGCTGCTCCGCCGCGAACTGGCCAATGCCCGGCCGCTGTTCAGCCATTATGCCGAGTATTCGGACGAGACGCGCTCCGAACTGGCGATCGTCCAGGCCGCCGCCGATGCGCATGCCCGGTACGGCCCCAAGTGCATCACCAACTATATCGTCTCGATGGGCAAGTCGGTGTCCGACCTGCTCGAGATCAACCTGATGCTGAAGGAATTCGGCCTCTACCGCCCCGGCGAGCCCGCCACCGCCGCGATCATGGCGGTGCCCCTGTTCGAGACGATCGAGGATCTGGAGGCGGGGCCCGAGATCATGCGCGCCTATTTCGCGCTGCCCGAGATCGCCGCCATCGTCCGCGCGCGCGGGCATCAGGAGGTGATGATCGGCTATTCGGACTCGAACAAGGATGGCGGTTACCTGACCTCCACCTGGTCGCTGTCCAAGGCGTCGAGCGCGTTCCGCCCGGTGTTCGACGCGGCGGGGGTGCAGATGCAGCTGTTCCACGGGCGCGGCGGCGCGGTCGGGCGCGGCGGCGGCAGCGCCTTTGCCGCGATCCGCGCGCAACCGCACGGCACGGTGCAGGGCCGCATCCGCATCACCGAACAGGGAGAGGTGATCGCGGGCAAATATGGCACGCGCGACTCCGCGCTGACCAATCTCGAGGCCATGGCCTCGGCCACCCTGCTCGCCAGCCTGGAACCCGAACATCTCTCCCCGGCCGAGAATGCGCGCTTCACCGCCGCGATGGAGCAATTGTCGGCGACCGCCTTCACCACCTATCGCGGCCTCGTCTATGGGACGGAGGGGTTCCGCACCTTCTTCCGCCAGATGACCCCGATCGCCGAGATTGCGGGCCTGAAGATCGGCAGCCGCCCGGCCAGCCGCAAGAAGTCCGACGCGATCGAGGACCTGCGCGCCATTCCCTGGGTGTTCAGCTGGGCGCAGGCGCGCGTCATGCTGCCCGGCTGGTTCGGCGTCGGCACCGCCATCGCCAATTTCGAGGACAAGGCGCTGCTGGCCGACATGGCCAAGAACTGGCCGTTCTTCGCCGCGACGCTGGCGAATATGGAGATGGTGCTCGCCAAGTCGGACATCGGCATCGCGCGCCGCTATGCCGGGCTGGTCGAGGACGAAGCCTTGCGGGATTCGATCTTCGGGCGCATCCATGACGGCTGGCACCGCGCGCGCGACGGGCTGCTGACCGTGACGGGGCAGACGCGGCTGCTGTCGGACAACCCCGCGCTGGAGGCGTCGATCCGCCTGCGCCTGCCCTATATCGAGCCGCTGAACCTGCTCCAGATCGAACTGATGAAGCGCCACCGCGCGGGCGAGGACGATCCGCGCATCGGCGAGGGCATCCTGCTGTCGATCAACGGCATCGCCACCGCGCTGCGCAACAGCGGGTAAGAGCGTGACCGATTTCGTGGTCCGGTACGAAGGGGGCCTGCGCTGCCGGGTGGAGCATCCCGAGTCCGGCGCGGTGCTGGTCACCAACGCCTCGCGGGAGCTAGGGGGCAGCGGCGAAGGCTTTTCGCCGAGCGACCTTTTGTCGGTGTCGCTGGGCGGTTGCGTGCTGAGCATCATGGCGATGGCGGGGCGCGTCGCCGGGCTGGAACTGGCGGGCGCGACGGCGACCGTCACCAAGGAGATGGGCAACGCCCCGCGCCGGATCACGACCCTGGCCGTGACGGTGCGCGTACCGGGCCGCTATGACCCGGCGCAGCGCAAAAGGCTGGAAGCGGCGGCGGCGGCCTGCCCGGTCCATGCGGTGCTGGGCATCGACGCGCCGATCACCATCCTGTGGGACGAGGACTGACGCCTCGTTGTTTTTTCATTCCTCCCCAGCGCGGGGAGATGGCAGGCCACAGCGATGCCCTTCCTTCCCTCGCCCCTCGCAGAGGGGAGAGGGTTGCGCAGACTTGGTCTTTGCAAAAGCAAAGGCCTAGTCGGAGCTGGGTGAGGGGTGGGCGCTCGCTCCGCGAGCGCGCGAGCCCTTGGGCTCACTCACCCCTCACCCAAGCTGCGCTAGCCAGCAGGCTGGCAAGCTTCGCTAACCCTCTCCCCTGTCCAGGGGAGAGGGGAAGAAGACACGATACTGAATGTCGATCCGCCGGGGAGGAATTCAGCGCCCGACCTGCCGCGCTTCCTCGGCGGTGAAGCCCTCGACCATCGCGCGGAAGGTCGCCTCCGCCACATCGGGGTTCACCCCCTGCCGCGCGGCCTTTTCGCGGATGCGCGCCAGGATCTGGCGGATTCGCGCCTCATCGCGCACCGTCGCGGCGGAGGTCTTGAACCGCCCGGCCTGCGCGACATAGCGCGACCGCTCGGCCATCAGGCGCAGGATCTGGTCGTCGATCCGGTCGATATTGGTCCGCACCTCGCCCAGATTGCGGCAACACGGCGTCGGCGTGGGGCTCGCGGCTGTCAGCAGGGCGGCCGCTACGGGCCAGAGCATCGATCGCATATCCGATTCTCCCGGTGGAAGCGGACGGACGGATACGCCCCCAGGCTTCGACCGGCCAAGCCCGCAGCCTTCGATCGGCCGCGCGGGCGGGTGTGGCTGTCGTGGATCGCTCAGGCGAGCGCGCGTTGCCGCTCGCCGCGTTCATGCGCCAGCAGCCATTGCTTGACCGCCAGCCCGCCCGCAAAGCCGGTCAGCGTGCCGTTCGCGCCGATCACCCGGTGGCAGGGGGTGACGATCGACAGCGGATTGCGGCCATTCGCCGCCCCCACCGCGCGGGAGGCTCCCGGCCGCCCGATCGCGGCGGCCAGCGCGGCGTAGCTGCGCGTCTCGCCGTAAGGGATGGCGTTCAGGCCGGTCCACACCGCTTTCTGAAAGTCCGTGCCCTCGGGATCGAGCGGCAGGTCGAAGGTGCGGCGCCGTCCCTCGAAATAGTCGCGCAACTGGCGCACCGCCTCGGCCAGCACGGCATGGGCGGGATCGTCGCGCCGTTCGGGCAACCGGACCCGCCCTGCCCTCTCCTCGGCCCACAGGACGGCGCGCAGGCCGCGCTCGCTGGCGACAAGGGTCAGTTCGCCGACCGGCGAGGCCATGGTGCATTCGCTCAACATGGGGCCGACCCTAGCCGATCCCCGCGCCCCGCGCGTCCCGCTTCTTGCGGTCAAACCATGAAGGGCGCGGCGATCTCGGCCGTGACGCGCAACAGCCGGCCGGTGGCGCGGTCGAGCAGCGCCCAGGTCGTCACCGCCTCCACCTTCACCTGCCCCTCGGCATCCAGAAAGCGGACATGCCGATCGAACCGCGCGCCCTTGGGCGGGTTGGGGACCCAGGTTTCCGCCGTCACCGTCTCCCCCGCCACGACATTGCCGCGATAGTCGATCTCGTGCCGCGTCACGACCCAGACATGCGCCGCGACATGTTCGGGCGGCGCGACCGCTTCCCAATGGGCGGTGGCGATCGCCTGAATCCACTGGACCCAGACGGCGTTGTTCACATGGCCCAGCTCGTCGATATGGTCGGGGCCTGCGGTGATCTGGATCGAAAAGCGGCTCATGCCTGTTCGTTCGGCTCCCTGTATCTCTGCCACAGCGCGCGGACGCCCCAGCCGATCGCGGCGGCGACCATGACCAGCGCCGCCGCCATCAGGATATGGCGCAGGCTGGGCCGGTAGCGCGCCGCCAGTTCCTGGAACGCCTCGCCGAACAGATAACCGATGCCGACGAAGATCGAAGCCCAGCATGCGGCGGATGCGGCGTTGACCGCGACGAACAGCCGGGTCGACACCTGGCTGGTCCCGATCGCGACCGGGCTGATCGTGCGCAGGCCATAGAGGAAGCGGAAGGCGAAGATGAAGCCGACCGGATAGCGTTCCATCATCCGCGTCACGCGCGCATAGACCCGTCGCTTGCGCAGCTTGGCCACCCAGCGCCCGTCGCGCGACCGGCGGCCGATGGTGAAGAAGATCTGGTCGGCGACGAACGATCCGATCGCCGCGGCGATCAGCGCGGCGGGCCAGCCGACCAGCCCCTGATGCGCCAGGATGCCGCCGGTGACGACCGCCGTCTCCCCCTCCAGCCCCGCGCCCAGCGCGATCGCCGCCACGCCGTAGCGCGCGACGATCGCCTCGATGCTCAGGATTCCACTCCCATCTGCCACAGGACGAAGGCGTGTTCCTCCGCGCCTTCGCGCAGGGACTCGAACCGGCCCGACTTGCCGCCATGCCCGGCGCCCATGTTGGTCTTGAGCAGCAGCAGATGGTCGTCGGTCTTGGTCGCGCGCAGCCGGGCGGCCCACTTCGCGGGCTCCCAATAGGTGACGCGCGGATCGTTCAGCCCGCCCGAGATGAACATCGGCGGATAGGCCTGGGCCCGGACATTGTCATAGGGGCTGTAGCTGCGGATCAGCTCGAACGCCGCCTTGTCCTCGATCGGATTGCCCCATTCGGGCCATTCGCCCGGCGTCAGCGGCAATTCGGCGTCCATCATCGTGTTGAGCACGTCGACAAAGGGCACGTCGGCGATCACCGCGCCCCAGAGGTCCGGGTCCGAATTGACCACCGCGCCCATCAACTCGCCGCCCGCCGAGCGACCCGCAATCGCGATCTGCCCCTGGCTGGTCCAGCCGCCCGCGATCAGCCCCTTCGCCACGTCGACGAAATCGTGGAAGGTGTTGGTGCGCTTCTCCAGCTTGCCGTCCAGATACCATTGCTGGCCCAGATCGTCGCCGCCGCGAATATGCGCGATGGCATAGGCGAAGCCGCGATCGAGCAGGCTCATGCGGCCCGTCGAGAAGCCCGGCGGAATGGCATAGCCGTAGGCGCCGTACGCATAGAGGAACAGCTTGCCCGACCCGTCGCGCGGGAAATCCTTCGGGTACACGATCGACACCGGCACCATCGTCCCGTCGCGCGCCGGAATCTTCAGCCGCTCGGTCCGGTACTTGTCCGCGTCATAGCCCGACGGAATCTCCTGCACCTTCAGCACGGTCAGCCCGCCGGTCGCCACGTCGTAGTCATAGACGGTGCCCGGCGTGACCATCGACTCATAGCCCAGGCGCAGGACCGACACGTCGTACTCGGGATTGTCGCCCAGGCCCGCCGTGTAGCTCGCCTCGGGGAATTCGATCCGCTGCGGTACGGTCGGCGCGTCGTAGCGGTGGATGGCGATCCGGTCCAAACCGTCCTCGCGCCCCTCGACCACGAAGAAGTCCTTATAGCATTCCACCCCGGTCATGTAGAAATGCGGGTTCGGCCCGATAAGCTCGTGCCAGTCGCCGGGCGCCTCGATCGAGGCGGTGCAGAGGCGGAATTGCGGGTCCACATCGTTGGTGTGGATGAACAGCGTGCCGTCATGCTCGTCCACATCATATTCGCGGCCCTCCTTGCGGGGGGCGACCAGGATCGGTTCGGCAAGGACGTTATCGGACGGGACCAGCCGCACCTCGCTGGTGACATGGTCGCCGGTGGCGATCACGATCCAGTTGCGCGCGGAGGTCTCGGCAACGGCGACGCGGTAGCCCTCGTCATCCTCGTGGAACAGCTCGACATCGTCCGCGACCGGCGTGCCCAGCCGGTGGAAGCGCGCATTGTCGGTCCGCCACTGGGCATTGGCCACGCCGTAGAGGAAACCGCTATCGTCGGCGACCCAGACGATCTCCGACAACATGCCGGGAATGACTTCCGCCAGGTGTTCGCCGGTGGTCAGGTCCTTGATCCGCACCTCGAACCGTTCGGAGCCATTGTCGTCGATCGCATAGGCGAGGTAGCGGCCATTGTTGCTGATCGAGAAGGCGCCCAGCCGGAAATATTCCTTGCCCTCGGCCAGCGCCGGTTCGTCGAGCAGCAGCTCGTCGGGACCGCCCGCGACCGGCTTGCGCCACCATTTGCGATATTGCCCGCCCGTCTCGAACGCGGTCCAGTAGAGCCAGTCGCCATCCTTTTGCGGCACAGAGGATTCGTCCTCCTTGATCCGCCCCTTCATCTCTTCGTACAGCCGGTCGATCAGCGGCTGGCGCGGGGCCATGACCGCCTCGAAATAGGCGTTCTCCGCCTCGACATAGGACAGGACGTCCTTGTCGGTGACTTCCGGGTAAGCGGGGTCCTTCAGCCAGGCATAGGGATCTTCGATGGTGATGCCATGCGCGGTGAAGCTGTGGGCACGGGTTTCGGCAACGGGCGGAGTCAGCGCAACGGGTTCGGTCATCACCCGGATGTAGCTAGGGTTGGGGTCTGCCGGAAGAGGCGGCGGGTCCGCTATTTCTCATGCCATCCCTCCCGTTCACGCTGAGCGAAGTCGAAGCGTATGTTCCGCGCTTGGCCACGAAGGGAATCCCGTGGCCTTCGACTTCGCTCAGGCTGAACGGTGGGCGGGGTTACCGGGCCTTCCACCCATCCGCCAGCGTCCAACGATCGCGCCAGTGCAGGACCGGCGTCTCGCCCTCCCATTCCACCGGCAGCCAGATATAGCGCCCGTCAATCGCATTTTCCGGCCGCCAGCGATCCGCCATGAAGATGAAGCGCGGCTCGCCCCCCGGCCGCTCGGGCGGCAGGGGCAGGACGAAGGTCGATTGCGAGTGGAAGGTCGTCTTCCGGTCCACCTCGCTGCCGCGCACCGGATTGCCCAGCGAGCGCCACGGCCCCGTGACCGCGTCCGCGACATAGACCCGCCCCGGATTGGGCCGCCAGCCGGTCAGCCCCGAGGCGAACATGTAATAGCGCCCCTTCGCCTTGAAGAGCGCGGGCGCCTCGTTGCCGCCATCGGGCAGCGCGCGGACATAATAGCCGTCATGCCGGGTCCAGTCGGGCGCCAGCCGGGCGATCTGCAGCGTCGCATTCTCTTCCGAGGCATAGATGTGCCACGCGGTGCCGCCATCGACGAAGACGGTCATGTCGCGCGCCATCTGCCCGCCGGGAAAGTCGCGCGCCAGGATCGTGCCGGGCGCCTTGTCCTCGGCCGTCGCGTTGGCGGGCCAGATGCCGGGATTGACCCGGCCCGCACGCAGGAAGCGGAACGGCCCCTGCGGCCGGTCGGCAACCGCGACGCCCGCCTGCGCCGCACCGTAACCGCGCCCCTTCAGCTCGAGATGGAACCACATCACGAATTTGCGGGTGCGCGGATTATAGACCACCTTGGGCCGTTCCAGGATACAGCCCCGCGCGATCGGGCTGGCGGGATCGTCGGACACGGACAGCGCGACCCCTTCGTCGCGCCAGTTCACCAGATCGGTCGAGCTATAGGCATGGACACCGACCAGCGCGGTATTGCCGCCTTCGCCCTCGGTTTTGTGCTCGCCATGCCACCACCAGCGTCCGCCGTGCCGCAACAGCCCGCCGCCATGGGCGTTGATCGCCACCCCCTTCGTGTCGTTCCACACCTCTCCGGGCCGGAAGGCGTCCAGCCCGGCCGCCCGCGCGCCACCGCCCCCGATCAGCGCCGCCGCGCCCGCCCCCACCAGGATGCCCCGCCGGTCGATCATCATCCGATCCTTCCAAATGCCATTCGCGGCGGATCGTATATCGTCTGACAAATTCCTCAAGCCCTCCGAGAGGCTCGACGCTGTACGGGCGGAGGGCTAGACCGGCCCCGTTTCCCATTGCTGTCAGGCCGCTTCCCATGTCCCACTCCGCCCGTCTTGCCGCCCTTCGTGCCGAACTGGCATCCCTTGGCCTTGACGGTTTCGTCGTCCCGCTGACCGACGAGCATATGAGTGAATATGTCGGCGACTATGCGCAGCGGCTGGGCTGGCTGACCGGGTTCGGCGGTTCGGCGGGCAGCGCGGTGGTGCTGGCGGACAAGGCGGCGATCTTCACCGACGGCCGCTATACGCTCCAGGTGCGCGAGCAGGTGTCGGGCGACGACTATGCCTATATCCCCGTGCCGCAGGACAGCGTGGCGGGCTGGCTGGGCCGCGAGACGGCGGCGGGGCAGCGGATCGGCTACGACCCGTGGCTGCACACCCGCCAGCAGGTCGCCGACATGACCGCCGCGCTGGCCGATCGCGACGCGGAACTGGTCGCGGTCGGCGCCAATCCGATCGACGCGATCTGGACCGACCGCCCCGCCCCTTCGCCCGCCGTGATGACGGTGCAGGACGATGCGGTGGCGGGCGAGAGCGCGGCGGCCAAGCGTGCGCGGATCGGCGAATGGCTGGCCGAGCAGCGCGCCGATGCGGTGGTGCTGTCGGCGCTGGATTCGATCGCCTGGACGCTCAACGTGCGCGGCACGGACGTCGCGCATACGCCGGTCGCCCTGTCCTATGCGATCGTCCATGCGGATGGCGAGACCGACCTGTTCGTCGTGCCGGACAAGATCACGCCCGAGGTCCGCGCGCATCTGGGCAATGCGGTGCGGCTGCACGACCGCGCGGCGTTCGAGGGCTATCTGGGCGGCTTTGCGGGCCAGCGCGTGGTCGCCGATCCCGAACGCGCGGTGGCGGCGATTGCGCAGGCGCTGGAGGCGGGCGGGGCCAAGGTGCTGGCGCTTCGCGATCCCGTCGTGCTGACCAAAGCGATCAAGAACCCCGCCGAGGTCGCCGGGCACCGTGCCGCCTCGGTCCGGGACGGCGCTGCGATGGTGAAGTTCCTGCGCTGGGTCGAGAGCGAATGCCCCAAGGGCGGACAGACCGAACTGTCCGCCGCCGCGCAACTGCTGGCATTCCGCGAGGCGACGGGGCTGCTCAAGGACACCAGCTTCTCAACCATCTCGGCGACCGGGGCGCATGGCGCGAGCCCGCATTATCACGTCACCGAGGAATCGAATGCGGCGATCGAGCTGGGGCAGCTGTTCCTGATCGATTCCGGCGGGCAGTATCAGGACGGCACCACCGACATCACCCGCGTCATGCCGATCGGTGCGCCCACGGACGAAATGCGCGACCGCTTCACCCGCGTGCTGAAGGGGCATATCGGGCTGGCGACGGCGGTGTTTCCGGACGGGACGCTGGGCGGGCACCTCGACTCGCTGGCGCGGCGGCCGCTCTGGGAGGTCGGTCTGGATTATGCGCACGGCACCGGGCACGGCGTCGGCGCGTACCTGTCAGTGCATGAGGGGCCGCAGCGTATCGCCGCGCCCAACTATCCCGGCGGTGCCGCGATGGAGCCGCTGCGCGCGGGCATGATGCTGTCCAACGAGCCGGGTTATTACAAGGCGGGCGAGTATGGCATCCGCATCGAGAATCTCGTGCTGGTCGAACCGCGTGAGATTGCGGGCGCAGACCGGGACATGCTGGGGTTCGAGACGCTGACCCTGTGCCCGATCGAGCGGACGCTGATCGTGGCGGACCTGCTGACGGCCGGGGAGCGGGACTGGCTCAACGCATATCATGCGCGAGTAGCGGAGGTCTTGGCGGCCGAACTGGAGGGTGCGGATCGGGACTGGTTGCTGGAGAAGTGTGCGGCCATCTGATTTTTCACGCGAAGCCGCGAAGGCGCGAAGAAGACGGAAGAAGGTTGGTTCGCGCGGAGGCGCGGAGACGCGGAGGTGTCTCGCCCGCCGCGCCAGCGGCCCTTTTATCTCTGACGCTGACGAATAGAGGGCGCTGCGCGCGGCTTTATAGCAGGACGACATGAGTTGAACCCACTCCTCCCCTTCAGGGGAGGGGCACGGGGTGGGGGGCTTCCGCCAGCGTGCGGCCTGTGGCGAGGCCCCACCCCAACCCCTCCCCTGAAGGGGAGGAGCTTACGCCGTTTCAAGTCAATGTCATCCTGTTCCAAACCTCTCTGCGTCCTCTGCGCCTCTGCGCGAATAAAACTTCTTCTCCGCGTCTCCGCGTCTCCGCGCGAACCAGTCTTCTTCGCGCCTTCGCGGCTTCGCGTGAACAATAACGCCGCGCGGGAGAGGCCTCCCACGCGGCGTTTTGCGCGCCTCACGCGGCAAAGGAACTGGGCCCCGGCCTCCGCCGGTGAACAGGTATTCCCCTCCCCTTACCGCCCCAGCAGGACCCGCGCCTGGCCCGCGATCTGGGCCAGCATCGCGGCGTTGGGTTGGGCCGCCAGGCGGGCCCGGTCGATCACCGCCTTGAACTGACCCACACGCGCCGCATTGCGCTCCAGCCAGGCTTCGACCGCCGCTTCGGGGTCGGTCGCGCCCGCCCGGCCGAGGAAGTCGAGCCGCTGCTGCTGGAAATCGCGCGCCAGCCCTGCGATCAGCAGGCGTTCCCACGGATCGCTGGGGTTGATCCGCGCCGCTTGCCCCTGTGCCCAGTCGAGCCCCAGCGCCTGGCCCAGACGGGTAAAGGCATGGGTCAACCGCGTCTCGTCCAGCGACAGCCGCTGGCCCAGATCGGCCAGCCCCACCGCACCGTCGAGTTCGGACACCCGCACCACCCGCGCCGCGAGTTCGGCCGGAGCCCCCGCCTCTTCGAGCACGGCAACGACCCGCGCGCTCTGCGCCTTGGCCTCGTCACGCAGCAGCGCGGGCGTTTCGGCCGCCAGCCGCTCGATCCCCGGCTGCAATCGCTCCAGCGCAGCACCCGGCGCGGTGCCCGCCGGCATCGCGCGCAGCAGGTCGGCGATCTGCGACCGCGTGGCGCGCGCCACCTCGTCGAACAGCGCGATGCGGGCGGCTTCGGGCATCGCCGCCGTCTCGATCGCGGTCCACAGGCCGTCCAAGTCGAACAGCCGCTCGACCACGACGAACATCGCCGCGATGTCGGCCATCGCCGCGCCTTCCTCCTCCGCCAGTTCGAACGGGTGGAGGATGCCCATCCGGTTGACGATGCGGTTGGCGAGCTTGGTCGCGACGATCTCGCCGCGCAGGCGATGCTGGTCGATCGCCTCGCCGAACGCTTCGCGCATCGCGGGCGGGAAGGCCGCATGCAGATCGGGGCGCAGTTCGTCGTCCAGCGCCAGCGGGCTGGTCTCGATCGCGTCCTGCAGGGTCAGCTTCGCCGTCGCCAGCAGCACCGCCAGTTCGGGCCGGGTCAGCGGAATGCCGTCCTGCCCGCGCCGCAGCAGCACGTCGTTGCTGCCCAGCCCCTCGACCGCGCGGTCGAGCCGTCCGGCGCTCTCGAAAATCTCGATGACGCGGACATAGCTGGGCATCGCGCCCGCACCGTCCGCCTCGGCGATCGACAGGCCGAGCGTCTGGAGCCGGTTATCCTCCAGCACGATATGCGCCACGTCATCGGTCATCGCGGCGAGCAACCTGTTGCGCTCGTCCTCCGCCAGACGGCCCTCGATCATCTCGCGGTTCAGCGCGATCTTGATGTTGACCTCGTTATCCGAGCAATCGACGCCCGCCGAATTGTCGATGAAGTCGGTGTTGATCCGCCCTCCCCGCTCAGCAAAGGCGATGCGCGCGGCTTGGGTGACGCCCAGATTGGCGCCCTCGCCGATCGCGGTGACGCGCAGATCCTCGGCATCGACGCGCAGCCGGTCGTTGGCCGGGTCGCCGACCTGGACGTTATTCTCCGCCGCCGCCTTGATGTAGGTCCCGATGCCACCGAACCAGAGCAGGTCGGCCGGGGCTTTCAGGATCGCCGAGATCAGCGCCGCCGGTTCCAGCGACGTGGCGGTGATGCCCAGTGCCTCGCGCACTTCGTCCGACAGCGGGATGGTCTTGGCCGAACGCGGGAAGACGCCGCCGCCCGCCGAGATCAGGCCCGTGTCGTAATCCGCCCAGCTCGACCGGGGGAGCGCGAACATGCGTGCGCGTTCGTCCCAGCTGGTCGCGGGATCGGGATTGGGGTCGAGGAAGATGTGGCGATGGTCGAACGCGGCGACCAGCTTGATCGCCTTGGACAACAGCATCCCGTTGCCGAACACGTCCCCCGACATGTCGCCGCAGCCGACGACGCGGATGGGCTGGGTCTGCACGTCCACGCCCCGCTCGGCGAAGTGGCGCTGGACCGAGACCCAGGCGCCCTTGGCGGTGATGCCCATCGCCTTGTGGTCGTAACCCTGGCTGCCCCCGGAGGCGAAGGCGTCGCCCAGCCAGAAGCCGCGCTCCAGCGCCAGCGCATTGGCCACGTCGGAGAAGGTCGCGGTGCCCTTGTCGGCGGCGACGACGAAATAGGGGTCCTCGCCGTCCAGCACGCGCACGCCCGCCGGGTGCACCACCGCGCCCTCGACGATATTGTCGGTGATCGACAGCAGCGCGCGGATGAACACGCGGTAGCTTTCCTTGCCCTCGGCCGCCCAGCCGTCACGGTCGGTGACGGGCGACGGCAGCTGCTTCGGGTAGAAACCGCCCTTCGCACCCGTGGGCACGATGACCGCGTTCTTCACCCGCTGCGCCTTCATCAACCCCAGAATCTCGGTGCGGAAGTCGTCGCGGCGATCCGACCAGCGCAAGCCGCCACGCGCCACCGGACCGGCGCGCAGGTGGATGCCCTCGACGCGGGGGCTATAGACCCACACCTCACGCCAGGGCAGCGGCGCGGGCAGGCCCGGAATCCTGTGGCTGTCCAGCTTGAACGCCAGCGCCTCCTTGCCCGCCTCGGCAAAGGCGTTGGTACGCAGGGTCGCCGCGATCATGTCGCGGAAGCTGCGCAGGATACGGTCGTCGTCGATCGCCGACACGGCATCCAGCCCCGCCGCGATCGCGGCATCGGCGGCGGCGAGGTCGCCGGTCGCCTTCGGATCATGCGCCGCCGTGAACCGCTCGATCAGCGCGGTCGCCAGTTTCGGCGCCCGGCGCAGCGCGTCGACCACGGTGGTCAGCCCATAAGGCAGCCCCGCCTGGCGCAGATAGCGGAACCAGGCGCGGAACAGCACCACCGCCTGCGGGCTGAGGCCGACATCGACGATCAGCCGGTTGAACGCGTCATTCTCCGCCTTGCCCTCCAGCACGGCGGCGATCGCCCCCTCCAGCACCGCCGCGCCCTTGGGCTCGGTGGTCGCCTCGGTCTCGACGATGAAGTCGTGGACGAAGGGATCGGCATCGTCGCGCAGCCGGGTCGGCAGCTCGCCGATCACGCGGAAGCCGAAATTTTCCAGCACCGGCACCGCGTCCGACAAGGGCAGCGCGCCGTTCAGCTTGTAGATCTTCAGCTGGCGATCCTGCCCCGGCTGGACCGGGAACAGGCGCACCGAGCGGCTCCCCTCATTCTCCAGCGACGACAGGCGCAGAATGTCGGCGGCGGCTTCGGCCGCGTCGCTGACATTGCGGTAATTGGTCGGGAAGCCATTGGCCCAGCGCAGGGCGAGGCGCGCCGCGCGCGGGGCGGGCACCTGCTCGGCCAGCGCCGCCTCGACATCGGGCATCCAGCCGCGCACCATCTTGCGCAGCCGCTCGGACAGCGCCGCCGTGTCGGGCAGGCGACCGTCCTGGCGCAGGTCGATCGTATAGCGGATCAACGCAACGACGCCGTCCTCCAGCGCGATCGACCAGTTGAGCAGCGAGCCATTGGCCGCCTCGCCCAGCATGTCGCCGATCGCGACGCGCCGCGCGGTGGTCAGCTCGTCGCGCGGCAACCAGACGAAGGCGAACAGGTGCCGCTGCAACACCGACCGGATCAGCACCAGCTCGGGCCGCGGCCGGTCGGCCAGCGACATGGCGGTCAGCGCCAGCTGCTCCAGCGCCTCGGCCGGGAAGGCGGTGACCAGATCATGCGGCAACGCGGTCAGCGCATGGGTCAGCGCCTTGCCGGTATGGCCGCGCGGGTCGAAGCCGAACTTGGCCTGGAGCGCGGCGAGCCGCGTGCGCAGCACCGGCACCTCATGCGGCGGGCTGGCGAGCGCGGCGCTGGTCCACAGACCCGCATGGATCGACAGGCCGACGACGCGGCCCTCCTCCATCACCGGCACCAGCACCAGGTCAAGCGGCACCGACCGATGCACGGTCGAGATCGCATTGGACTTGAGCAGCAACGGCGCCGCGCCGCCCTCGACGAAATAGTCCAGCGCCCGCTGACGCGAGGTGTCGGCGAGCAGCGGCACCTTGTGCGGCGTCCGCGCCACGCCCAGCGCGGGTGCGTCGCGGCCGTCCTCGAACCATTTCTCATGGCCCAGCAGCGTCAGCTTGCCGCCCAGGAACCACAGCAGCAGCGCGGCCCCCTCGCCATTCTTCTCGCCCAGCGTGGTCGCATCGGCGGCCAGCGCGTCCTGCAACCCCGACCAGTCCACCACGGCGGCACGGACATCGGCCAGCACGGCGCGCAGATCGTCGACCAGCCCGCGCCGGTCGCGCGCATCGGCGCGTTCCATTTCCAGATAGATGAAGGATTCGGACCGGCCGCCAGTGCCGATCGCCTGAAGCTCGCCCTCGGCATCGCGGGTCACGGGCAGGACGGGGTGGATCACCCGGTCGATCGCGATTCCGTCCGCGCCGACCATCGCCGCGATCGAATCGACCAGGAAGGGCATGTCGTCATTGACGATGGCCAGCCGCATCCGGCGGTGCGTGTCGTCGCCCGACATCGGCTCCAGCGCGATCGACGGCTCTCCCGGCGACCGCTGCTGGGCCACCCCCGCGACGAAGGCCGCCGCGGCAGCCACCTCCGCGGGGCCGAACCCCTGCAATTCCGCCGGAAGGGCGCCCTGGGTCAGCCGTGCGGCAATCGCGTCGGCCATCGGATGCGACATATTCGGTGCCATGGGTGCAAGTCCTAGGCTTGGGCTTCGCGCCGCTCAACCCTTTGCCGACAGAGAAAAGATGTTGCGCCGCAGCGCAATTTTCATTGCGAGGCGCGCAATACCCTGTCGGCCAGCCGCTCGTCATCGACGACAGATCCCAGGACGGCGATCCGGCCGCCCTGCGTCACCCGCCCGACCAGGACGACCGGGCTTCCGACCGCCGCGCCGGTGTCGAACGCGACATGGCCCAGCGGCGCGGAATCGGCGCGCGCGCGACGCACGGGCGGCTCGGGCGCCTCGTCCCACAATGCCCCACCCGTCGCGGGCGGCTCCGCCTGCGCCATCGAATCGAGCAGCGCGGAATCGAGCGTCGCCTGCAACAACGGATCGGCCAGCTCCTTCCAGCTGACGACGCCGTGGATGAAGTCGATCGTCCGGCCGTCAGACGAATAAGGCAGCAGGATCGCACGGTACAGCGTGGTGCGGCCGCGCGCGTTGACGAACTCCGCCTCGAACCCGGCGGGCGCCTTGGTGCTCAGGATCTGGCCATAATGCCCGACCATCCGCGCCAGGAGCGACCCCTGCGGCAGATCCGCAAGCGTTCCGGGCCGCCCGTCGAGATCGCCCTCCCCGCGCAAGGCCTGGCCGATATAGGCGATCGCCGGATCGCCCGACCGCCCCCGAAAATCCAGCAGCACCGAATTGCCCGCGAAATCGGCGATCGCCTCGGGATCGAGCGCGGCGATCGGCGGATAGGGCGCGTCGCCCAGCAGCGAGGCCCAATGGTGATAGGCGCGCGCATGCAACCGCCGCTCCACCCCGCCCAGCGCGAACAGCACGTCGTCAGCCTCTCCCACCCCGCTCGTGTCGACGGGGAGAGCCTCGTTCAGATCCGGCCCGGTGGTCATGACTGTCATCCTCGCTATCCAGTCCAGTCATGGCGCCGTTATCGTTAACGACATGTAAAGATGCCAAAGCCGCTTGCCAGCCCCCAACAGACCTGTTAAGCGCCGCCACCTCGACCGGACACCAGCCGGTTCGACCGATGAAGGGCCGCTTTAGCTCAGCTGGTAGAGCATCGCATTCGTAATGCGGGGGTCACAGGTTCGAGTCCTGTAAGCGGCACCATCTCCCATAAGCTTTTGAAAAAGCTTATGGTTTCACAAAAATCATTGCTTGCAACGGCTGTCTGCTACAATCGTAGCGAGGCAAGGATGAGCGCGTACCTGCTCAAGCGTGATGGCGGGACCTATTACTTCCGGCGTTCGATCCCGCTAGCCCAAAGGCAGCGGTTCGGTGGAAAACGCGAATGGGTTCGGTTGCCGGGCGCAAATGACCGTAACGAGGCCAAGAGGCTCATACCCGCCTGTCTGATCGCCCTTGATAGGCGATGGAAGTGGATATCTTGAACGCATCCGCCCGGGACCCACCAAAGCCCTTTGGCGCTCCTGTCGCATCGACCAGCCCCATAGATACCAAGCTGCTACCGAAGCGCCCGACAATGTTTCTATTAGGTGTTTGATCCCATGGTTTGTTGGTGCGATCCTTTCGTTTGGCATGGAAGGAGGCCGTATGGGACAGGTCCATCACGGGAGCGCCAAGACCACGCGCGCCGTCCGATCAGCAATACAGCGCGCCAAGCTTCGCTCGCGACGCCGAGCCGTGAGTTGGGGATCAGCCCGAAGACGGTCGCGAAGTGGCGGAAGAGGGCAAACGTCGAGTATCTAAAAACCGGGCTGAAGGCCCCTCATTCTGCGACCTTGTCCGAGGCTGAAGAGGCGATGGTTGCGAGCACCGGCTCAACAAACCGGACCATCCGTCGACCAGCGGACAAGTCGAGCGGATGAACCGGACCATCAAGGAGGCGACCGTCAACGCTTCCACTACGACAGCCACGACCAACTGCGGACACGCCTTGCCGCTTCATAGCCGCCTGTAATTTCGCCCGCCGGCTCAAGACATTCAGCGGGCTCACACCTTACCAATACACCGCCAAGGCCTGAATATCAGAGCCAGATCGGTTCATCGTCAATCCGATCCACCAGATGCCGGGACTGAACACCTAGAAAGCGTAACGTAGCGTGGCCTTCACGTCGGCCGGGCGGCCATAGGCCAATTGATTGTAGAAGCCGATCTGCGAATAGTACTTCTTGTCAAAGATATTGTCGGCGTTGACCTGCACGGACAACCTGTCCGTCACCGGATACCGCGCCATGAGATTGACGAGTGCATAGCTGTCGATCCGCAATCGCTCGGCATTGCGGGTGACGGGATTGGTCGTATCGGTGTAACTCGCCCCCTCCCAGTTGACACCCCCGCCGATCGTGAGGCCCTTCAAGCCGCCGTCACGCAGCTCATAAGTGGTGAAAAGGCGCAACAAGCGATCGGGATAGTTGCTGTTGACCCTATTATCGTTTTGGTCGCGCACCTTGAACTGGGTATAGTTCACGCTGACCGCCCAACCCGGCCTGATCTCGCCATTGGCTTCGGCCTCGAAACCGGTGCTTCGCGCGCCCTTTGCGGCATAATAGGCCTGGTTGATCGTGCCGGGTATCAAGTGGCCGGGATCGATCTGCGCCAGATTGTCCTGCTCCACCCGGAATACCGACAAGGCGGTCTTTAGCCGTCCGCCGAAGAAGCTGCTCTTCAGGCCGACTTCGTAATTGACCCCGGTGACCGCCGGAAGATAGCCGCCCTTGCGGTCCTGGGCATCCTGCGGCTGGAATATCTTCGTGTAGCTGACATAGACGGTGTGATTGGGCGTCACGTCATAGAGGATACCGGCATAGGGAATGAACTCGTTCCGGTTGCCATAGTCGGCGACCGTGCCATAGGATACGCCCTTCCGCTCCCATGAGGCGAGGCGCGCGCCCAGAATGACCTTGAGCGGATCGGCGAGCGACAAGCGGGTCGCCGCGAAATAGCCCCATTGCCGGGTGCTGACATCGACCAGTTGCGAGCGCGCACCCCATGTCGGCTCGGGGTAGGAGCCGTCCCATATATTGAAGTCGCCCGCCGGCGCTTCGTTGCTGCTATCGTATCCAAAGAAACCCAGCTTCTGCCTGGCGTAGCTCGCCCCGGCGATCACGTTATGGCGGCGCCCGAACAGTTCGAACGTACCGGTCAGGCGAGCCGTCAGGTCCAGCTGCGACAACCGGCTGTCATATCGTGCCGGGATCGGCACGAGGCCAAGACCGGTGGTGCGATCCGGTTGGCCGTACAGGTAGAGGAGCCGCATATCGCCGCTGTTCTTGCTGTAGTTCCCATAGAGACGGAGCGTCCAGTCGCGCCCGAAATCCTGCTCCAGGTTCACAAAGGCGGTGCGCTGCTTCGAATCCCAACGCGTCCAGTCGGCACCGATGGTCTTCGACCGCGGCCAGTCGGTCCGGCTGCCGTCCGCATACCATGTCGGGAGCCCGCCCCACAGCGTCGCGCGGGGGCTGTTGGCTTGGTAGCTGGCGCCCGCACTGAGCCGCGTCGATGGCGAAAGGTCCGCGTCCACCACCCCGTAGAGCACGATCTTCCGGTTGCCGAGCAGATCGACATAGGAGTCGGAATCCTGAAACCGGGCAACGCCGCGAACGCGAACGCTGCCGTCGCGGGTTACCGGACTGCTGACATCGGCTTGCACGAGATAATCGTTCCAGCGCCCGGCCGATGCCATGAACGAACCCGTCAGATGGTCGCTGGTGGCGTGCTTGCGAATGAGATTGATCGAGGCGGACGGATTTCCGGCCCCGGTCAAAAGCCCGGTGGCGCCGCGCACGATCTCGATACGATCGTAGATGGACAGGTCCAGTTCGGACTCGCCCGCGCTATAGGCCGCCATATATTGAAGCGGCATCCCGTCGATCTGGTAGTTCTCGATGTCGAAACCGCGCGCCGCGAAGACGTTGCGCGAACTGTCGAACGCCTTGGCGGAAAGGCCGGCGGCATTGTTGGCGACATCGGTCAGGCTGCGGAGCTGCTGGTCGTCGAGTCGTTGGGACGTCACCACCGTCACGGACTGCGGCGTCTCCTGGATGGTGAGGCCGAGCCCGGTCGCAGAATCAAGCCGGTCGTTGGTGGTGTAGCGGCCGATAACGGTGATATCGTCGCGGTCCTTCGACTGATCGTCGCTGGTCGCACGGCTTTCCTGCTCACCCCGCTGTGCGCGTGGGGACTGCGCTGATTGTGCCACCGCGATCGAAGGAATTGCCACGCTCGCCAGCAGAGAGCCCAATATGAACCGGCACCACATAACCGGCGCGTGCGCAGCAAAATCCATTTCATCACCCCTTGATACCGGTTCGCATTAGCAAGGAGGTGTCTTCGATTCAAGTTCGGCATGTCTGCGCCTCGGGATCCCCATGTTACCCTCCCGGGCAAGCAGCGCATGGCGGATCGGCGTCGTTGTGCAGCATCCCCGTCATCGCGGCCGCCCACTCGCGCCACGTCGTCCCGTAACGCGAAGCGACCATGCCCCTTTCGCCCGCTCACCGAAACCAGCCGTATACGCTCGTTCGGATATAAGGTGGTCCGGCGCCGACTCCGTCCCTGTGATGACGGAGGTGATCGTGCGCTTCGTCGATGCGAAGGACCTGACCCATGACGCTTCCTGCCCTGACGCTGGCGACCGGCGCCCTTTGCGTGTCGGGGTCCGCGAGCGCCATCCCGGTGCGCGGCGCCCATGCCGGTCCGGGTGTTCACAGCCAGGGAGAGGGCCGTTGATCGCATTGTCGCTGGTCGCGATACTGGCGACCCCGTCGCTGCCCGTGCAGCGATCGGTGCCCCTGCCGCCGGATTTCGAGATGGCCTCGATCGCGATCGAGGATGTCCATGCCTTCGCCCCGCCCGAAGCCGCCGCCGCTGCCGCTGCCGCCCCGGACGGCGACGCCGGCGAGGCGGAGGAGATCGTGGTGACCGCAAGCCGACACCGCGCGAGCGATCCGCTGCGCGCGGTGAACGCCGCCGCCTTCGCGCTGTCCGAGAAGGTGGACGACGCCATCCTGGAGCCCGCCGCCCATGTCTATGAGCAGGCGGCGCCACGGCCGGTCCGCACCGGGCTGCGCAACTTCTTCGCCAATCTGCGCGAGCCGGTCGCCTTCGTGAACTTCCTCCTTCAGTTCAAGTTCGGCAAGGCGGCGGAGACGGTGGGTCGCTTCGCGATCAACTCGACGATCGGGCTGGCAGGAGTGGTCGACATGGCGCGCCGGTGCCCCTTCCGTCTTCCGCGCCGCCCCAACGGCTTTTCGGACACGCTGGGCTTTTATGGCGTCAAACAGGGGCCATTCCTGTTCCTGCCCCTGCTCGGGCCGACCACCTTGCGCGATCTCGTCGGCGGTGCGGTCGATGGCATCGCCTCGCCGGTCGCGATCGGGGGGCCGTTCCGCAACCGCGCCTATATCGTCATCAGCAACGTCGTGCGGACGCTCGATCGCCGCGTCGAGATGGATGAAGAGTTGCGCGAGATCAGCGAACAGCCCGATCCCTATGCCGCCCGACGGGATCGCTATCTCGACCAGCGCGAGGCGCGGGTGCGGCGATTGAAGGGGTTGGGCGACCCGGATGCCGTGGTGGAGGAAACGCCCTATGGCCAGGTCGATCCATCCGCCCCCCTCCCTGCCTGCCCGCGCCGAAAGGCCAGCCATGCGGGATGATCGCCCCTGCCCCGCTGCCTTCGAAGCGCAGGATCGCGGAGCCCCCGCCCCGCCCCTGTCCCACCCGGCATGCCGCCCCGTTCCGGGCGGCTGGATCATAGGACGACCGATGCGACTGCTCGCTTTTTGCCTGACCTCCCTCCTCCTCTCGGCGACGCTGATCCCGAACACCGCGCATGGACAGGGTTGGACCTGGAACGGGTGACGGACCTCGCCGTCGCGATTCAAAGGCAATGCCCCTTTCGCTCCGTCTGCTGAGTGAAGGCAGCGTGAAAAGCCCGCGTGCGGATCAGGGGCAGGCGGATCAGGGGCAGGCGGATGAAGGACGGGTATGTGATGGATCGACTGGCCTATGTCGCGACGGGATTGCTGATATGCGTGGGCGTACCGGCGCTGATCCTGACCAGCGCGGAAGCCTTTCCGCAGGTGAGCGTGCAGGCGCCCGAGACCGGGGCGTGCCTCCGTACCGGCGGGGTCAGCATCCTTGTCGACGGCACGCCCTATTGCCGCCAGCCAAATCGCCCCGCCATCGACGAGCAACATTTCCCCCGGCCACGGCCAGGTATCGCGGTCATGTCCAACCCCGCCAGCGCCTATTGCGAGGAACTGGGCGGCACGCTGGAGACGGTGGACGCGCCGGACGGCCAGACGGGCTATTGCCATTTGCCGAACGGCGCGGTGGTCGAGGAATGGGCGCTGTACCGTGGCCGGTAACCGCCATGGGGCCGCGATGCTGCGGCAGGACTTTTGCCGTGCAGGGGATCACGCCCCGCCGCCCGCCCGCATGCCTCCGCGGCGGGTGACGGCGGCGAATTCCTTTTTCAACGATCCGTCACTAAGGAGTTCGATACGATTCACTCCCATCATGTCGGTGCCGATGTCATCAAGCGGGCTCGAAGCAGTCTATCTGGCCAACCGCGACAAACTTGTCCGGTTCCTGGTCGCGCGCGGTGCGGGCGATTCCGCCGAAGACCTGGTGAATGATCTTTGGCTAAAGATTTCAACACTTTCGCCGGGACCGATCGCCAATCCCATGTCCTATCTGTTTCGCGCCGCCGATACGTTGATGATCGACCGCTATCGGGCGCGCCGCCAGGCGGAGCGCCGCGACCAGGACTGGTACGACCTGAGCAGCGACGGCGAAACCTCGGGCGAACCGGCGGGCGAGCGGGTGATCGGCGCGCAGCAGGAAGTGACCAGGGTGGCGGCGGTGCTCGCAAAGCTGGGCGCGCGTCGGGAAACGATCTTCCGCCGCGCCCGGATAGACGGCGTGTCGCAACGACAGATCGCGACCGAACTCGGCGTCAGCCTCAGCACGGTGGAGGCGGATCTGCGGATCGCCACCCGCGCATTGATCGAATTGAAGGAAGACCTGCGATGAGCATCACCCACGCCATCGCGATCGAGGACAAGGCACGATGACCGGCAGGAAGGTCGAGGACCATGCACTGGATTGGGCCATCCGTGCCGCCGATCCCGATTTCGACGATTGGGACGGGCTGACCGCGTGGCTGGAGGCCGATCCGCTGAACCCGGACCGGTATGACGATGCGACGGTGGCCATTGCCGAGGCACGCGACCGCGTCGCGGCCCTGCCCGTCCAGTCCGCCACCGTCCAGGCCGTGCCGGTCGCCGCCAATGATGCAGGCGCGGCGCGGCGTGGCTATTGGCGCTGGGGCGGCGGGGCCGTCGCCGCGATGCTGGCCGTGGTCGTCGGCACCTCGGTCTGGAACGGCCGGTCGCAACCCTATGCGGTGGAAACCCGCCCCGGCGAGCAGCGCGCGATCGCGCTGGCCGATGGCAGCCAGATCATCATGGCGGGCGGCTCGCGCGTGACGCTGGACCGCGCGAACGCACGGGTGGCGGTCGCGGATCGTGGCGAGATTCTGTTCCGGGTCCGGCATGACGCGGCGCATCCCTTCCGGGTGACGGCCGGGGAGACGACGATGGTCGATCTGGGCACCGTCTTCGACGTGAAGCGCGATCCGCAGCGGACGCGCGTCGCGGTGGCGGAGGGCGCGGTGATGATTGATCCGAAGGGCGCGGGGCTTCGGCTCGATCCCGGTCAGGCGGTGGTGGTGACGGGCGGCCGCTCCTTCCGTCGCGAGCGCGCCGAGGATGTCGGGGGCTGGCGCGAAGGGCGGGTGACGTTCGACGGCGCATCCCTGTCCGACGTCGCCCGCGATCTCAGCCGTCAGATGGGCCATGCCGTGCGCGCCGACGCCTCCGTCGCGGATCGGCTGTTCAGCGGCACGGTCGATCTCCGCTCGCTGAACGACGATCCGGCGCTGCTGGGTCGCCTGCTGGCGGTGAATGTCCGCACGGACGGCCAGACCTGGGTGCTGGGCGGCGATCGGTGAGGCCGGCCGCCGGGTGGGTCGCGGTCGGGCTGTTGACGACCGCGACCGCGACGTCTGCCGCCGCCGCCGCGCCGACGCTGGCGATCGATCTGCCCGCCGGCAGCGTCAGCAGCCAGGTGCTGGCGCTGGGGCGGCTGGGCGGCGTCAGCGTCGTGGTGACCGATGCGCGGCTATGGGGAAAGCCGGTGCCCGCGCTGCGCGGACGGATGACCGTGCTCGCCGCGCTGCGCCTGATCGCCGCGCGCTGCGGCGGCGCGGTCGAGCCGATCGATGCCGCGCTCTTCCGGCTGGTGCCGGGCCGCGCAGCGGGGCACCGCACGCCCCCGCCCAGCCCCCGCCCGCCCGCCCCGGCACCCGCGCCTCCCGCCCCGCCCACGCCCGATATCGTCGTGGTGGCCAGCAAGCGCGACCTGCCCCTCGATCATGTCGCGGGCCAGATCATGCGGATTTCCGGGCGGGATCTGGAATTCGGCGGCGCCGGAGGGACCGAGCGGCTGACCTCTCGCCTGTCGACCCTGGCGTCGACCTATCTGGGGGCCGGGCGCAACAAGCTGTTCATACGCGGCATCGCCGATTCCAGCTTCACCGGCCCCACCCAGGCGACCGTCGGCCAGTATTTCGGCGACCTGCGCCTGGGCTATAATTCCCCCGACCCCGATCTCCGGCTGGCCGATCTGGCGGCGGTCGAGGTGCTGGCCGGGCCGCAGGGCACGCTATACGGCGCCGGTTCGCTCGGCGGCCTGATCCGGCTGGTTCCCAATCCCGTCGAGCTGGACCGCACCGGCGGATCGGTCGCGGTGGGCGCCTCCGCCACCAAGCATGGCGCGCCGGGATATGACGCGCAGGGGGTGCTCAATCTGCCGATCGTGACGGATCGGCTGGGCATCAGGCTGGTCGCCACGGCGGTCGAGGAAGGCGGCTACATCGACAAGCCGCTGCTCGGTCGCCACAATGTCAACACCACGCGCATCGCGGGCGGGCGCGGCACCGTGCACCTGAAGATCGCCGACCATTGGAGCGCCGAACTGATCGGGATCGGCCAGCGTATCCGCGGGGCCGACAGCCAATATGCGGATTGGAACGGCGCCCCCCTGACCCGCAACACCAAGGTCGTCGAGGGGTTCGGAAGCGACTTCCGCCAGGGCCAGTTCGTACTGAACGGCCGGATCGGAGAGGTGCGGTTCAGTTCCTCGACCGGCATCACCGCGCATGACCTGACCGAACGTTACGACGCGACGGTGGCGGGCGACGACCCGACGGTCTTCCTCCAGACCAACCGGACGCGCATGTTCGCCAACGAGACGCGCGGCTGGGTCACGCATGCCGACGGATCGGGATGGCTGCTGGGCCTGAGCTATACCGACAATCGCTCGCGGCTGTCGCGCGCCTTCCTGTCGCTCGGCGACCGCCAGCAGCTTCCCGGCGTGTCGAACGCGGCGCAGGATGCCACCGCCTATGGCGAGGCGAGCGCGCGATGGACGAAGAGCCTTTTGGTGACGGGCGGCCTGCGCGTGAACCGATCGGTGCTGACGGGGGCGGCCGAGGACACGCTGGTGCAGAGCGGGCCCGAGGTAGGGGCGACGCTGGCCTCGCGACGGAAGCTTTCCTTGTTGCCTTCCGCCTCGGCCCTGCTGGACGTGGGGGCCGATGCCGCGATGTTCCTGCGCTATCAGCAGGGGTTTCGGCCCGGCGGGTTGACGATCTTCGACGGCTATGTCCGCCGCTTCAACAGCGACCATGTCGCGACGATCGAGGCGGGCTATCGCCTGGGTCACGCCGGGCGAAGCCCATTCGCCTTCTCCCTCACGGTCGCCCATACCGACTGGCGCAATATCCAGGCCGACTTCGTCGATGCGGGCGGCCTTTTGTCCACCGCCAATGTGGGCAATGGCGACATCTGGACGGTGGAGACGACCGCCTCCGCGCGGGTGGCGAAGGGGCTGCGGGTCGACACCGCGCTCTCGCTCAACGACAGCAGCATCAACGAACGCACCCCGAAATCGTCTACGACCGACGACGTGGCGAGCACAGGCGCAGGCGCTGGCGCTGGAGGGGGCGTGACGGCGCGGCTGGGGCCCATTCCGAACATCGCCAACGTCACCGCGCGCATCGGGCTGTCCTATGACGCCGCGCTATCCGATCGCACGCGGCTGAAGGTCGATGGCTGGGCCCGCTATGTGGGCACCTCGCGGCTCGGGGTCGGACCCGAGCTGGGTGAGGAGCAGGGCAATTTCCTCGACAGCGGCCTCACCGCCCGGCTGGGATGGGATCGCTTCGGCCTGACGGCGGGCGTCACGAACCTGACCGATACGCGCGGCAACCGCTTCGCGCTGGGAACCCCCTTCTTTACCGGCAAGGGACAGGTCACGCCGCTGCGCCCCCGGACCTTCCGCATCGGGCTGGACGCCGCTTTCTGACGATTGTTTTTACGGTATCGGCCGTACCGCTCCGTCATCCCATTGCCCGGCCTCGAAAGCCGACCGTCGAATACCGGCGAGCGGTTCATTCAGCTACCGGCAATACGGAGTAAGGAATAACCCGTCTTCGGAATGACAATCTCCATGACGGGAAAATTCCCGGCTTCGTTGTGAAGGACAAATATATGAAGCTCAAAGTATTTCTGATGACCAGCCTGGTGTCCGCGGGCGCGGCGATGCTTGCGACTCCCGCCCAGGCGCAGGCCAATAGGCAAGGCATCGCCAACCCTGCCTCGGAATATTGCGTCTCGATCAAGGGAACCTCATTCTCGCGCAAGACGCCATCGGGCGAGATCGGCTATTGCCGGTTGCCCAACGGCCGGACCGTGGAAGAGTGGAAGCTGTTCCGCGAAAGCCAGAAGCGTCCCCCCGCCCCGAAGCCGCGCAACGACGCGTCCATGGCCAATCCCGCATCGGTCTATTGCGACAAGATCGGCGGCACCAACATCGACCGCCACACGCCGCAGGGCGATGTGGGGCTGTGCCGCCTGCCCAATGGCAAGACGGTCGATGCCTGGGCGCTGTACCGGCGCGACGAGGGCAAGCCCGCCCCGGCCCGCCGCGATCGCGTCGGTCTCGCCAATCCGGCATCGGGTTACTGCCTGAAGCAGAAGGGACGCCTGGAAATGCGCGAGGGGCCGGGCGGCACGACGGGCTATTGCCATCTGCCGAACGGACGCGTCGTGGAGGAATGGCGCCTGTATCGCGAGCAGTAATCGGTCAGGCTCGCCAGGAGCCTTTATGAATAGCGGCCGCGCGTTTCGACGCGCGGCCGTTTTCGTTGCGTCATGGGCGGGATCACGACAGAAACGACCAAGCACAAAATTCCCCCGCCCAAGTTTTTCCAAAAAATTTTTCCGGGGACCCAAGGCATATTGGAAATGGTGTCGTCTTGCGAGTGTAGGGGGACGCAGACTGGTGCAGCCCACTCGAAACAAGTTTCATTTCGAAGGACGATTTTCCATGACCCTGGTTAGCACGTTCGCGGCCGCTCGTCTCGGTGCGTACCGGTATTCGACGGCCCTGGCCGTCAGCATGATTGCCACCATCGTCGCCGTTGCCCCCGCGGCCGCGCAGCAGTCCGAACCCGGCCCCTATGCCGTCGCCCGCGCCGGCGTGCAGGTCGACTCGGACGTCAAGACCAACCGGGTGCTGGCCAAGGGCCAGACCGTGTCGAAGACGGCGCCGACGCTGCCCAAGAATATCGACAACAATTCCGGCTTCACCGGCGAACTGGGCCTGGGTTACGACTTTGGCGGGTTCCGCCTGGAAGGCACGGCGGGTTACGACACCGCCAGCGTCAATCCCAAGGCCCTGGGCGACAAGAATTATGTCGCAGGCGGCCGTGCCAAGTCGTTCGACCTCGGCGTCTCGGCCTATGTCGACCTGATCCAGGACGGCCCCCTCAAGCCGTTCGTCGGCGGCGGCATCGGCGCTTCGCGCGTCAAATATTCGGCCTATCGCGAAGCGCGCAGCGCCAATCCCGGCACGCTGAAGCCGAGCGCGGACATCGTCGGCACCGACTGGGGCTTCCGCTGGCACCTGGACGCGGGCGTCAGCTATGACGTGGCGCCGATGACGTCGATCGAAGTGCTCGGCCGCTATGCGAAGACGTCGGGCCTGCGGATGAAGGGCGTGACGCTCGATCAGGATCTCAGCCGCTCGACCACCGACTATAAGCTGAAGAGCTCGTCGACCTCGCTCATGATCGGCCTGCGCCAGAAGTTCTGATCGCACGCCGACCCAATGCGAAGGCGCCGTCCCTGCTCTGGCCGGGACGGCGCCTTTTTTTGGCATGGCGGGCCCGCGCCCCGTCAGTCGGCACCCCGCTCCTCCGGCGGCGTCTCGCGCGGCGCGGCGGCGGGGGCGTCCAGCCCCCTGGCCTGGGCCTTGCGACGTTTCAGATTTTCCCGCAGCTGCGCCGCCAGCCGTTCCGCGCGTTCGTCTTTTGTCATGACAAAATGCATATTCCGGCAAACGGCCGCTTGACAACGCCCGCCGGATCGTCTCTAGGCGCGCTTCCCGCGGTGAAACGCGAGTGCTGCCGTAGCTCAGTGGTAGAGCGCATCCTTGGTAAGGCTGAGGTCGTGAGTTCAATCCTCACCGGCAGCACCATTTTCCCCCGCCCGTGACCGGGCCGGGGCGATCCCCCAGCTTTTGGGACCCATCGCAAAACTTGGTTGGGATCGTTTCGCGGCTTCGCTAGCTATGACCCAATGAAATTTCGTTTTTCCTTTGGAGCCCAGGTCTTCGTCGGCATGGCCGTCGGGCTGCTGCTCGGGCTGTTCGCGCGCGCGCAGAATGTCGCCGGACTGGCCGAGGCGTTGCGGATCATCGGCGAGAGCTTCGTCCAGCTGCTCAAGGTGCTGGTCGTCCCCCTGGTCTTCACCGCCATCGTCGCCTCGATCGCCGCTTTGCGCGACCTGAACAATGCTGCGCGGCTGGTCGCCGCCACCTTCATCTGGTTCGCGATCACCGCGCTGATCGCGGTCACCATCGGGCTGACGCTGGGCACCGTCCTGCAACCCGGCCTGCATGCCGGAGTCGCGGCGGGCAGCGCGGTGCGGCCCGACACGGCGGGCTCGTGGCTCGACTTCCTGCGCGGGCTGATCCCGTCCAACATCCTGGGCCTGTCCGCCTCGACCAGCGCGGGCGATGGCGGCGCGCTCAAGACCGGGCTGTCGTTCAACATCCTCCAGATCATCGTCATGGCGGTCGCGATCGGCGTCGCGGCGGTGCGGGTCGGCGACAAGGGCGAGAGCTTCCTGTCGTTCAACGCCTCGGCGCTCGCCATCTTCCGGCGCATCCTGTCCTGGGTGATCCGGCTGACCCCGATCGGGTCGGGCGCGCTGCTGGGCAATGCCATCGTCCGCTATGGCTGGCAGTCGCTCTCCGCGCTCGGCAGCTTCGCGCTGGCGGTCTATATCGGGCTCGGCCTCGTCCTGTTCGTCGTCTATCCGCTGCTGCTGCTGGCCAACGGGCTGTCGCCGAAGCGATTCTTCGCCGCCGCCTGGCCCGCGATCCAGCTGGGCTTCGTCTCGCGCTCGTCGATCGCCACCCTGCCCGTGACCGAGGATGCGGTGGAGCGGCGGCTGGGCGTGCCGCGCGCCTATTCGGCCTTTGCGGTGCCCTTTGCCGCGACGACCAAGATGGACGGCTGCGCGGCCATCTATCCCGCCATATCGGCGCTGTTCGTCGCGCAATATTACGGCCTGCCGCTGCATGTCGGCGATTATGTGCTGATCGTGCTCGTCTCGGTGCTGGGTTCGGCGGCGACCGCCGGGCTGACCGGCGCGGTCGTGATGCTGACCCTGACCCTGTCGACCCTGGGCCTGCCGCTGGAGGGTGCGGGGCTGCTGCTGGCGATCGACCCGATCCTCGACATGGGGCGGACCGCGATCAACGTGGCGGGCCAGGCGCTGGTCCCGACGATCGTCGCGCACCGTGCGGGCCTGATCGAACAGACGCCCCCCGCAGACCGCTTGCCGGAGGTGCCGCAAACGGGGTAAACTGCGCCATGAGCTTGCGCGCGGTGTTCTGGCAAAGTAATACACGCGAGTGGCAGACCGCCGGAACCCTGTGATGCGCCCCGACCCTTTCAATCCCGACCGTACGCCCATCAATCGCCCCTATGAGCCGGTGGGGCCCAACTATCCGCTCTACGATGCCGAGACCCAGAGCTGGTCCTTCGGCACCGACGAGGACGAGGCGCCCGCCGAACGCCCGCGCCGCCGCATCCATTGGGGCCGGTGGATCGTGCGCGGTACGGGGGTGGGCATCATCCTGCTGGTGCTGGCGATCATCTGGCTGGCGGTCACCGCACCGCTGTCGCGCTCGCTCCAGCCGCCGACGCCGCCGTCGATCACGCTGACCGCCGATGACGGCACCCCGATCGCACGGCGCGGCGCGATCATCGGTGCGCCGGTCGACGCGGCCAAGCTGCCCGCCCATGTGCGCGAGGCGTTCATGGCGATCGAGGACCGGCGCTTCTACTCGCACTGGGGCATCGATCCGCGCGGCATCCTGCGCGCGATGTGGCACAATGTCGGATCGGGCGGCGTGCGCGAGGGCGGATCGACCATCACGCAGCAGCTGGCCAAGAACGCCTTTCTCGATTCCGACCGGACGGCGGGCCGCAAGATCCGCGAGGCGATGATCGCCTTCTGGCTGGAGGCGTGGCTGACCAAGGACGAGATCCTGTCGCGCTATCTGTCCAACGTCTATTTCGGCGACAATGTGTACGGCATCACCGCCGCCTCGAAACATTATTTCGGGCGAACGCCGGACCGGCTGAACATCGGCCAGGCGGCGATGCTGGCCGGGCTGGTCAAGGCGCCCTCGCGCCTGGCCCCCACCACCAATCTGAAGGGCGCGCGCGCGCGCCAGGCGGTGGTCGTCGCGGCGATGGAGGATGCGGGCTTCCTGACCAAGCGCGAGGCCGACGCGGTCCAGCCGCAGCGCGTGCTCGCCTCGCGGCCCGAGACGCTGCCCTCGGGCACCTATTTCGCCGACTGGGTGCTGCCCGAGGCGCGCGACCAGGCGGGCGAAATCAAGACCGAGGCGACCGTCCAGACGACGCTCAACCCCCGGCTCCAGCGGATCGCCGAGCGGACGGTGCGCAGCGCCGGGCTCAACCAGGCGCAGGTCGCGCTGGTCGCGATGCGCCCCGATGGCCGCGTCGTCGCGATGGTCGGCGGCAAGGACTATTCCAAGAGCCCCTTCAACCGCGCCACCCAGGCGCGGCGCCAGCCAGGCTCGGCGTTCAAGCTGTTCGTCTATCTGGCGGCGCTGCGTTCGGGCATGACCCCGGACTCGACCATCGAGGACGAGCCGGTCGACATTGCGGGCTGGAAGCCGCGCAACAGCGACGGGCGCTATCTGGGCAAGATCACGCTGCGCCAGGCCTTTGCCCGCTCGTCGAACGTCGCCGCCGCGCGGCTGACCCAGGCGGTGGGCGTGAAGGCGGTGATCAAGGCGGCGCGCGACCTGGGCATCACCACGCCGATCGCCAACGAGGCGACGATCGGCCTGGGCACCTCCACCGTCAGCCTGCTGGAGCTGACCGCCGCCTATGCCGCCGTCGCCAATGAAAGCTATCCGGTCGTCGCGCGCGGCCTGGGCGATGTGAAGGACAAGGGCTGGTATCAGGCGCTGACCAACCGCAAGACGGGCTTCTCGTCCGCCGTGCATGACGGGATGCTCGACCTGCTGTCCTCCTCGATCAAGACGGGGACGGGGCGGCAGGCGCTGCTGACCGTCGATGCCTATGGCAAGACCGGCACGACGCAGGATTCGCGCGACGCGCTGTTCATCGGCTTCGCGCGCGACCTGGTGGTGGGCGTGTGGGTCGGCAATGACGACAACACGCCCAACCCCGGCCTGTCGGGCGGCGGCGTGCCCGCGCGGATCTGGCGCGCCTTCATGCAGTCGGCGCTGGACATTCCGCCGGTCGCGGCCCCGGTGGTCGAGCAGGAGGTCGATCCCGACGCGATCGCCAACGGCATGGAAGAGGAAACCCTACCGATCGAGGGCGACCCGGTCGGGGACATCATCCAGGGCATGGGGCTGGACCTGCGCACCGGTGAGGACGGATCGATCACCGTCGGCCCCGGCCGCCGCCGCCCCGACCGCGCCGGCCCGCCCCCCGAGGACCGCCGCCCGCCCGACGAGCGCGATGGCGAGGGCGAGGAGTAACGGGGGCTCTTCCGGCGGGAGGGGCTTCGCGCGAACGGGAGATGGTTCACGCGAAGCCGCGACGGCGCGACGAGGAATGGCTCGGCGTTTGATCGCAGCGCTTCGCTTGCGACGTCCGGTAACCACCACCCCGGCGAAGGCCGGGGTCCAGTTGCCGAGCAGTCGTCGCGGCCTACCAACGCCACCCCGACTGGATCCCGGCCTTCGCCGGGATGGTGCTCATAGAATGTGAGGCGGATCGACATTCAGGGCCTCCTTCCCTCGCCCCTCGCAGAGGGGAGAGGGGAAGAAGGCGCAATGTCGGTCCGCCCCAAGGCGTTTAATCCCGACAGGCGGATACGGGAGTTACCGAGGGAAAGGGACATGAGGGCTTGCCCTGCCCGCCCCTTGCCCGTTAAACGCGGCGTCATTCGCAAGGACCCGGTGAAATTCCGGGTGGCTATTCCGGCCGCCGATCCGCCGGACAACAGACAGCATGGCTTTTCCCTTCCCGCTCGCGAACCGCCGAGCGGCCTTGCCATGCGCCTGATCCTGGTTTTCCCATGACTGTTACAAACTACCGAACCCCCTGGTTCTCGAGCCTCGGCGAGGCGCGTCGCGACGTGCTTGCCGGGCTGGTCGTCGCGCTCGCGCTGATTCCCGAGGCGATCGGCTTTTCGATCATATCGGGCGTCGATCCGCGCGTCGGCCTCTATGCCTCGGTCGCGATCGCGATCGTCATCTCCTTCCTCGGCGGGCGGCCCGCGATGATCTCCGCCGCGACCGCCGCCGTCGCGGTCGTGGTCACGCCGCTGGTCCGCGACCACGGTGTCGATTACCTGTTCGCCGCGACCATCCTGATGGGGCTGATCCAGATTGCCGCCGGTGTCCTGCGCCTCGACCTGGTGATGCAGTTCGTCTCGCGCTCGGTCATCACCGGCTTCGTCAACGCGCTCGCCATCCTGATCTTCATGGCGCAGCTGCCGCAACTGACCGGGGTGACCTGGCACAGCTATGCGATGGTCGCGGGCGGGCTCGCCATTATCTACCTCTTGCCGCGCGTGACCAAGGCGATGCCCTCGCCGCTGGTCGCGATCCTGGTGCTGGCCGGGATCAGCATCGCCATGGGCCTGCCGGTGCGCACCGTCGGCGACATGGGCCGCCTGCCCGAAGGCTTGCCCAGCCTCGCCCTCCCCAACGTGCCGCTGACCTTCGAGACGTTGCGGATCATCCTGCCCTATTCGCTGACCATGGCGGCGGTCGGCCTGCTCGAATCGCTGCTGACCGCGCAGATCGTCGACGACATGACCGACAGCGACAGCGACAAGCGCCGCGAATGCATGGGCCAGGGCGGGGCGAACATCGCCGCCGCGCTGGTCGGCGGCATGGGCGGCTGTGCGATGATCGGCCAGTCGGTCATCAACGTCACCTCGGGCGGGCGCAAGCGGCTGTCGACGCTGACCGCCGGTGTGGTGCTGCTGGTCCTGCTGGCCGGGCTCGGCCCGGTCGTGGGGCGGATTCCGATGCCCGCGCTGGTCGCGGTGATGATCATGGTGTCGATCGGCACGTTCAGCTGGAACTCGATCCCCAACCTGCGCCGCCACCCGCCGACCTCCTCGGTCGTCATGCTGGTCACGGTGGCGGTGGTCGTGGCGACCCGCGATCTGGCGCAGGGGGTGCTGGCGGGCGTGCTGCTGTCGGGCATCTTCTTCGCGGGCAAGGTCCGCCGCCTGTTCGCGGTCGAGCGGATCGAGGATGCGGGCACCGTGCGCTACCGGGTGACGGGGCAGATCTTCTTCGCCTCTGTCGACCGCTTCACCCGCGCCTTTCGAGCAGAGCCGGGCCGGACGGTCGTGATCGACGTGTCGGCGGCGCATTTCTGGGACATTTCGGGGGTCGGCGCGCTCGACAAGATCGTCGCGCGGCTGCGGCGCGACGGAGCCGGGGTCGAGGTGATCGGCTATAACCAGGCGAGCGCCGACCTGGTCGACCGCTTCGCGCTGCACGACAAGACGGGCGTCGAACTGGGCATCGCGCCGCACTGACGCCCGGCCGGGGGGAGCGGTGTTGACGCATGGGTCCGCCTCCCCCAAACGCCTGTCCCATGCGCTTTTTCTCGGACAACGCCGCCCGTATCCATCCCAAGGTGATGGAGGCCATCGCCAGCGCCGACCAGTTGGACACCGCCTATGACGGCGACCGCTGGTCGAAGGCGCTGGACGGCCGATTGTCCGAACTGTTCGGCACGCAGGTCGAGGTCCTGTGGGTGCCCACCGGCACCGCTGCCAATTGCCTGGCGCTGGCCGCGCTCTGCCCGCCGCATGGCGGCGTCGTCTGCCACCGCGACTCGCACATCCAGAATGACGAGGGCGGCGCGCCCGAATTCTACACCCACGGCGCCAAGCTGATGCTGGCCGATGGCGAGGGGGCCAAGCTGACCCCCGACACGATCCGGACCGTGATCGATGCCATCGCCGACGACGTCCACCGGGTCCAGCCGCACGCCGTCTCGATCACCAACGCGACCGAATATGGCCGCGTCTACAACCCCGACGAGGTCGCCGCGATCGGTGCGCTGGCCCAGCAGCGAGGCCTCGGCTTCCACATGGACGGCGCGCGCTTCGCCAATGCGGTCGCACGGCTGGGCTGCACGCCCGCCGCGCTGACCTGGCAGTCGGGGGTGGAGGCCCTGTCCTTCGGCTTCGTCAAGAACGGCGCGATGAGCGCCGAGGCGCTGGTCTTCTTCAAGCCCGGCCTTGCCGATGCCACCCGCCGCCGCCGCAAGCGTGCCGGGCTGTTGATGTCCAAGGGCCGCTATCTGGCGGCGCAGGTCCTGGCGATGGTCGAGAACGACCTGTGGATCGCCAATGGCGCGCTGGCCAATGCCTGTGCCGAGCGGCTGGGCGGCGCGGCGGGCGAGCGGCTGGTCCACCCGGTCGAGGCGAACGAGGTCTTCCTGCGCGTCACGCCCGAAGAGGCCGCGAGCCTGCGCGCGCAGGGGTTCGACTTTTACGACTGGGCGGAGGGTGAGATTCGCCTCGTCACCGCCTGGGACACCGATGCGCAGGCGGCCGTTCGCCTCGCCGACGCGATCGCCCGGCTATGAGCGAGTTCGACACGGCCCCCCGCTCGACCCGCGCCGCCGTCCTGATCCCCTTCGCCATCGTCACGCTGATCTGGGGATCGACCTGGCTGGTGATCCGCGACCAGATTTCGGTCGTCCCCGCGACCTGGTCGGTCAGCTATCGCTTCCTCGTCGGCGGGCTCGCCATGGGCGCCTTCGCGCTCGCCCGGCGGGAGAGTTTTCGGCTGGGCACCACCGGCTGGCTGTTCGCCGCGGGGATCGGAGTGTTCCAGTTCGTCCTGAACTTCAACTTCGTCTACCGGGCGGAAGCCTATATCACCTCCGGGCTGGTCGCGGTCGTGTTCGCGATGCTGCTGATCCCCAATGCGGGCTTTGCGCGCCTCTTCCTGGGGCAGCGCATGGGGCGGCAGTTGCTGGTCGGCTCCGGCATAGCGATGGCGGGGGCGGCGCTGCTGTTCGTGCACGAGGCGCGGGTCGATCCGGCGGGACCCGCGCGCGCGCTGACCGGCATCGCGCTGACCATCATCGCGATCCTGTCGGCGTCGACCGCCAATGTCATGCAGGCGACCAACACCGCCAAGCGTTTCCCGATGCATGCGACGCTCAGCATCGCGATGCTGACGGGCGCGGCGCTGGATGCGATCATCGCCTATAGCCTGAACGGCCCGCCGGTGTTCGAGATGCGCGCCGGCTATGTGCTGGGCATCCTCTATCTGGGGCTGTTCGCCTCGGCGCTGGCCTTTCCGCTCTATTACCGCGTGCTGCGCGCGATCGGCCCGGCCAAGGCGGCCTATTCCAGCGTCATCGTGCCGGTGATCGCGATGAGCCTGTCGACGGTGTTCGAGGGCTATCGCTGGTCGCTGCTGGCGGGTGCGGGGGCGGCGGTGACGGCCGCCGGGCTGGTCATGGCGCTCAAGGCCCGCAGGCCCAACCGGTAATCGGGATAGCGGGGCCGCCAGCCCAGCACCCGCTTCGCCTTGCCATTGGCCACCCGCCGGTTCTCGGCATAGAAGCCCCGCGCCGCCGCCGACAGGCTCTCCAGCGGGACCAGCGGCGGCGGCGGCATCCCCGCAAGCGTGGCGGCATAGGAGACGACGGCATCCTGGTCGCAGGGGAAATCGTCGGCCAGGTTATAGGCCCCCGCCGGGCCGTCGAACCCGGCGATCACGCCCGATACGATATCGGCGATATGCACCCGGCTGAACACCTGTCCCGCCAGCCCGACGCGGTGCGCCCGACCGCCGCGAACCCGGTCGATCGGCGAGCGGCCGGGGCCATAGATGCCGGGCAGGCGAAACACCCGCGCGCCCAGCGCCTGCCAGTCCGCATCCGCCACCGCCCGCGCCGCGCGGCGGCCCGAGCCGATCGGTGCGGTCTCGTCCACCCACGCGCCGCCGGTGTCGCCATACACGCCGGTCGAGGACAGATAGCCGATCCAGGCGTCCGATTTCACGAGGTGCGCGCCATAAGCGACCAGCACCGGATCATGCTCGCCCTCGGGTGGGACGGAGGACAGGATATGCGTGGCGGCGGCGATCTCCGCCTCCACGTACTCCCGGTCGTCGAAGCGGAGCGTGCCGCCGCGTCCGTCGCGGGTGGTGCCCGAAACGGACCAGCCGCGCCCTTCCAGCAGCGCGGCCAGATGACCGGCGGCATAGCCCATGCCGAAGACGAATAGCTTGCTCACCCTACCTCCGTTCGCACTGAGCGAAGTCGAAGTGCATGCCCCGGACGGGCCACCTGGCCAAGGTCATCCCTTGGCCTTCGACTTCGCTCAGGCTGAACGGATGGGGGGCGGCTTGGCTGCGGAGGACGGTGGCACGCATCACTTCGCCGCCATCGGCCCCTTGTAGAGCGTGCCGAAATAATCGCCCTTGTTCCACACCGGCCGCTCGGGCGCATCGGCGATCTCGCGGGCGATGGCATAGTTCACGCTGACGAAGCGCGGCCCCTGGCTCCAGTCGATGCCCTGGTCCACCTCGTCGCCGGGGCGGTGATAGCGGTGGCTCATGAAATCCTCGACCGCCGCCTTGCCCGGCCCCGCCTGCCCCGGCCACAGGAAGACCGAGGGGATGCCCTTCTGCACGAAGCGGAAATGGTCGGAGCGGACGAAGATCCCCTCCTCGGGCATCGGATCGGGCGCGACCGGCAGGCCCATCGCCCCAACCGCCTTGCGCACGATCGGGCCCAGCGTCGATCGGTCGGCGCCGAACACCACCATGTCCTCGAACTTGTAGGTCAGGATCGGCATGTCGAGATTGACGTCGGCGACGATCGACTTCAGCGGCACGGTCGGATGGTTGGCGAAATAGTCGGAGCCGACCAGCCCCTTTTCCTCCGCCGTCACCGCCAGGAACATCACGGTCCGCTTGGGCGGGGTGGCGGCGGTCTTGAACCGCTTGGCCTCCTCGATCAGGCTGGCGATGCCGATCGCATTGTCGAGCGCGCCATTGTTGATCCGGTCGCCATCGCCGCCTTCGTTGGTGCCGATATGGTCGAGATGCGCCGACAGGACGACCACCTCGTCCTTCAGCCTGGGGTCGCTGCCGGGGATCAGGCCAATGACGTTGCTGCTGTCCATCGGCTTGAACCGGGTCTTGGACGCCACCGTCAGCTGCCCCCTGGCGGTCAGCGGCTTATAGGCGGGCTTCGCCGTGGCGGCGGCCTTCATCACCGCGTCCCAGCCCTTGCCGAACAGCTTGGCCGCGCCCGCCTGCGACAGGGTGCCCAGCACCGGGGTCGACGGGGTCATGGCATGCGCGGTGCCGTCCGGGTTGGCCCAGGTCACGCGCGGCGCGTCATAATAGCGCGCCAGCGTCGAGAAGGGCCGCTGGCGGGGCCCGGCGCGCGGCATGTCGATCTGGATCGCGCCGACCGCGCCCTTCGCCGCCGCCAGCGAGGCCTTGTTGCCCGCCGATCCGAAAAAGGCGCGCGCTTCGCCGTCCAGCCCCTCGGGCGTGCCGGGGACGAAGGCGACGATCTTGCCGCGCACATCGACGTTCCGGTAATCGGTCAGCCCATATTGCGCTGCGTCGATGCCATAGCCGACGAAGACGACCGGCGCCGACACGCTGGTCTCGCGCCGGTCGGGCACGGGCGAGGGCACGAAGTCCTCGGCGAAGACCAGCTCCTGCGGCTGTCCGTCCGCCGGCGTCCACAGCGCGCTGCCCTTGTCGGCGACATTGTACGCGACCAGCGGCACCTTTTGCAGATAGCCGCCCTGGTCGCCGCCGGGCCGCAGCCCCGCCGCATAGAATTGCGCCGCCACATATTGCGCGGCGATGTCATAATCGCGCGTCCCCGCCTCGCGCCCCGCCATCGCGTCGGAGGCCAGGAACAGGACATGCGCCTTCATCGCGGCCTGATCCTCGGGCAGCGGTGCGGTGATGACGGCATTGCGCTCGGCCGCGCTGCGCTGCGCCGCCGGTGCCGAGGCGGTCGGGGCGGCGGCCTGGAGGTGCAGATGGTCATGGTCGTGGGCGACAGCGGCGGTGGACAGGAGAAGCAGCGGCAAAAGGGCCGTCGAACGCGACATGCAGAACCTTTCCAGAGAAGTATGACACAGGCGTAACAGGCCATATCGCCCGATCAACCCCGGCCACGGCGCGGGCCTGTGCTTTTTCGGGTACGGCCGATGGTGGTCCAATGCGCTGGCCGTGGCTATATTCCCGTCATGGACATCCAGCGTAGCGCCGCCCAGCCCAGCATGACCCCGGCCGCCATCCGGCGCGAGGATTATGCGCCGCCCGCCTGGCGCGTGCCCGAGACGCGGCTCGACTTCACGCTCGACCCCGCCGAAACCCTGGTCCGCGCGACCCTGTCGGTGGTGCGCGACGGCGCGCATGACGAACCGCTGCGGCTGGACGGCGCGGGGCAGGTGCCGCTGTCGGTCAAGGTCGACGGCGTGGCGGTGAACGACTGGCGGATCGAGGGCGAACAGCTGGTCGTCCCGCTGCCCGGCGATTCCCATGAAGTCGAGACCGAGGTGGCGATCGCGCCCGACCACAATACCCAGCTGATGGGTCTTTATGCCTCGGGCGGGAATCTGTGCACCCAGTGCGAGGCGGAGGGGTTTCGCCGCATCACCTTCTTCCCCGACCGGCCCGATGTCCTGAGCGTCTATCGGGTGCGGATGACCGCCGACCGGGGGCGCTATCCGGTGCTGCTCGCCAATGGCGATCCGGTGGCCAGCGGCGAGAATGACGACGGCACCCATTGGGCGGAGTGGCACGATCCCTTCCCCAAGCCCTCCTATCTCTTCGCGCTGGTGGCGGGCGACCTGGCGGTCAACGCCGCGACCTTCACCACCATGAGCGGTCGCGAGGTGCGCTTAGGCATCTGGGTCCGCGCCGCCGACCTGCCCAAGACCACCCATGCGCTCCATGCGCTGAAGCTGTCCATGGCCTGGGACGAGCGGGTCTATGGCCGCGAATATGACCTGGACGTGTTCAACATCGTCGCGGTCGACGATTTCAACTTCGGCGCGATGGAGAATAAGGGGCTGAACATCTTCAACAGCCGCTACATCCTCGCCGATCCCGACACCGCGACCGATTACGACTATGACGCGATCGCCGCCGTCGTCGCGCATGAATATTTCCACAACTGGTCGGGCAACCGGATCACCTGCCGCGACTGGTTCCAACTGAGCCTCAAGGAAGGCTTTACCGTCTATCGCGACCAATGTTTCTCCGCCGACCAGGGATCGGCGGCGGTCAAGCGGATCGAGGATGTGCGCGGCCTGCGCGCCAGCCAGTTCCCGGAGGATTCGGGCCCGCTCGCCCATCCGGTGCGCCCGGAAAGCTATATCGAGATCAGCAACTTCTATACGGCGACCATCTATAACAAGGGTGCCGAGCTGATCCGCATGATGGCGACGATGCTGGGCCCGGTGAAGTTCCGCGCCGCGACCGACCTGTACTTCACCCGCTTCGACGGGACGGCGGCGACCTGCGAGGATTTCGTCGCCTGCATGGAGGAGGCGGGCGGCGTCGACCTGTCGCAGTTCCGCCTCTGGTATAGCCAGGCGGGAACCCCGCGCGTCTCGGCGGGCCTCTCGCACGAACCCGGCGGCGGTCGCGCGACGCTGCGCCTGGCCCAGCATGTCCCCGCCACGCCGGGGCAGGCCGTCAAGCAGCCGATGGTCCTGCCGCTCAAGGTCCGGCTGTTCGGTGCGGAGACGGGCCGCCCGCTGACCGACGAGCGGCTGATCCTGCTCGACCAGGTGGCCGAGACGATCACCTTCGAGGCGGTGACCGAACGGCCCGTCCTGTCGATCAATCGCGGCTTTTCCGCCCCCGTGGTGGTCGAGAGCGACCGGACGGCGGAGGATCTCGCCTTCCTGTCGGCGCATGACGACGATCCCTTCGCCCGCTATGAGGCGATGCAGCAGCTGATGCTCGACACGCTGGTCGCGGGCACGATCCATGGCGAGGTGCGAGCCGAGGCCGTGGTCGACGCGGTGACCCGTACGCTGGCGGCCGAGGGGCTGGAGCCCGCCTTTCTGGCCGAGGCCGTGCTGCTGCCGTCCGAGAATTTCATCGGCGACCAGCTGGCGACGGTCGATCCCGACGCGATCCATGCCGCGCGCGAGGCGCTTCGCCGTCGCCTGGGGCAGGCGCTGGAGCCCGAATGGCGACGGCTCCATGCCGAGCTGGCGCAGGATGCCTATGTCTATTCGCCCGAGGCCAAGGGGCGGCGTCGGCTGCGCAACGTCGCGCTCGGCTATATCGCGGCGAGCGGCGCGGAGGATGCCGCCGCGCTCGCCTTCGCGCAGTTCGAGGGGGCCGACAACATGACCGATCGGCAGGCGGCGCTGACCACTTTGGTCAATTCCGACGCGCCCGAGCGCGAGGCGGCGCTGGCGCAGTTCCATGCGCGCTATGCCGACAATCCGCTGGTCCTGGACAAATGGTTCCAGACCCAGGCGCTGTCGTCGCGCAGCGACACCGGCGCGATCGTCGAGCGGCTGGCCGGGCATCCCGACTTCACGCTCGCCAACCCCAACCGCGCCCGCGCGCTGGTCGGGGCGTTCGGGATGAACCAGCGTGCGCTGAACGCGGCGGACGGTTCGGGCTATCGCTTCCTGGCCGACCAGCTGATCGCGCTCGACCGGCTCAACCCGCAAACGGCGGCCAAGCTGTTGCCGCCGCTGGGCCGCTGGCGGCGGTTCGACGCGAAACGCTCCGCCCTGATGCGCGCCGAGCTGATGCGGATCATCGCCACGCCGGGGCTGTCGAAGGATCTGTTCGAGCAGGCGTCGAAGAGCATCGAATAATCCCATTCCTCCCCAAGCTGTGCTTGGGGAGGGGGACCGCCGCGAAGCGGTGGTGGAGGGGCATGCTCGCTGGCGGGGACACCCCTCCGTCAGTCCTTTGGACTGCCACCTCCCCTTGCAGGGGAGGAATTTATTGCGTCTTTGCCTTCAAAAATCCTTCCATCACGATCCACTGGTAGAAGGCGTCGAACCAGCCGGTGCTGGTCGTCTTCTTCGGATACATGCCGAAGCCGTGCCCGCCCTGGCCATAGAGGTGGAACTCGACGGGCTTCTTCGCCGCTAGCCACTGGTCGATCAGGCCGAAGCCCTTGCCCGCGAACAGCGGATCGTCGGCGGCGATCGCGGCGAACATCGGCGGCGCGTCAGCGGGGACCGTCATCGGCTGGAGCGGGCCATAGATGTCGCCGACAAAGGCGGGCCTGGCCCGACCGTCGAGCACCGTCGCCACGGTCAGCATCGCACCCGCCGAAAAGCCGACCATGCCGATCCGGTTGGGGTCGACCTTCCACTCGTTCGCGCGCTGGCGGACCAGGGCGAAGGCGGCGCGCGAGTCGGCGATCTGGGGGGCCAGGCCCTTCAGCGCCTCTTCGGGGCTGGGCCGCGCGGCGGGGCGCGCCACGCTGGAGAACATCGCCGCCATCGACTTTTCGAATTCGCCCATATCCGCGGGCGTCTGGTTCAGCCGGTATTTCAGGACGAAGGCGGCGATGCCGCGATCGGCCAGCGCCTTGGCAACGTCCCAGCCCTCATTCTGCATCGACAGCGTGCGGAAGCCGCCACCGGGCGCGACGATCACCGCCGCGCCGGTCGCCTTGGCGGGATCGGGCAGGAAGGAAGTCAGCGTCGCTTGCGTCACGTTGCGCGCGAAGACGCTGTCATATTGGCTGTGCCAGCTTTCCTTGTTCTTCGCACCGGGCAAGGGGCCGGTGTTCAGCGCAATGGCACCCGGCTGAGCGGGGATGGCGATCGGCACCATCTTGTCGCTCTGCGCGAAGGCGGGTGCCGCCACCGAGAGCGTTAGCAAAGCGGCCAGCGCATGGCGGGCCCAGCGTTTGGACTTCATATCCCCTCCTGTCCTCCGTGGGTTATGTCCCTACGGTCGGACGGGGATGGTACGCTTCGGGGCGTGGGGTGCAAGGGGTAATGTTAAGGCTAACAGTGGGGTGGGGCGTGGGCTTCGACTTCGCTCAGCCTGAACGGCTGTTGTATTCAGCCTTGGCCCCCACAGCCCGTTCAGCCTGAACGTAGTCGAAGGCCAAGGGAATCTCTCAGAACAACCGCCCCCCATCGGGCACCGCCTGATCCGGCCCGATCAGCACCACCTGCCCCTCCACATCGGGAAAGCCCAGGGTCAGCACCTCGGACATCATCGGCCCGATCTGGCGCGGCGGGAAATTGACCACCGCCGCCACCCGCCGCCCGACCAGTGTCTCGGGCGTGTAATGCCGCGTGATCTGCGCCGAGGATCGCTTGACCCCGATGACGGGACCGAAGTCGATGGTCAGCTTGATCGCGGGCTTGCGCGCCTCCGGAAAGGGCTCGGCGGCGATGACGGTGCCGACGCGGATGTCGACCGCCAGGAAATCCTCGATCCCGATCCGGGGTGCGGGCGCGTCAGAAGTCGACATTGTCGTAATGCGACGGCGGCGTGACCATCTCCATCCGCTCGGACAACAGCGGGCGGAAGGAGGGGCGGCTCTTCAACCCGCGATACCAGCGCGCGGTCTGCTCATGCCCCTTCCAGTCGATGCCGCCCAGATAATCGGCGACCGAGATCTGCGCGGCGGCGGCGAGGTCGGCCAGGCTCATCGTCGCGCCGCCCAGCCAGTTGCGATGGTCGAGCAGATAATCGGTATAGTCGAGATGCCCGACCGCCGCCTTCATCGCTTCGCGCAGGCCCTTGGCATCGGGGCTGCCGGTGCGCGCGACGCGCTTGACCATGCGCTCGTGCAGCAGCGGGCCGGTCACGTCCTGATAGAAATGCGTGTCGAACCACGTCACCAGCCGCCGAATCTCGGCCCGGCCGACGGCGGTGCCGTTGATCATCGCCGACTTCTCGACCGTCTCCTCGAAATATTCCGAGATCGCCATGGAATCGACCAGCAGCACGCCGCGCTCCTCGTCGACCATCACCGGGGTCTGCCCGGCGGGGTTCATGTCGAGGAACTCGTCGCGCCGCTGCCACGGCGACTCGCGGACCAACTCATATCCGACGCCCTTCTCGCCCAGCAGCAGCCGGACCTTGCGCGAAAAGGGACAGAGCGGGAATTGATAGAGTTGCCACATGCCGCCCATCTAAGCGGCCGGGCATGGTTACGCCAACCCCGATGGCGATGTTTTCACCCGCCCGCGCGACGCAGGACGGCACAGTCGCCGCCACCCGACCACGACGCCGCTGACCGACAGGATCAGCCCGGCGATCGACCAGAGCCACATCCACGCCGTCCAGCCGGGCCGCCACGCGGTCAGCCACGGCCAGTCCCAGGTGTGCAGCAGCGTATAGGCCCAGCGATAGGCCCGCCGGACGCGGTCCTGCCGCTCGACCACCGCCCCGCTCATCGGGTCGAGATAGAGCCAGGTTGCCGCACGATCGTCGAACCGCATCCGCACCACCGGCAGCCTGGCGGTATTGGTCCAGTAGAAATCGGGCCGCTCCAGCCGCGCCACCCCCGTCACATGCCCACCGGGCACCAGCATGGCGGCGGCGTCCGGTCGATCGATCGGCGCGGCCGGGGCCAGCGTCGCCTGCTCCAGCCAGCGCGGATGCGGTCCGGCCGGATCGATCGCGATGCGCCGCCATCCGCCATCGCCGCTCCACACGACGCTGCGCGCAGGGCCCGCCATGGCGGCGAGCCGGTCGAGCGCCACCGGCTCGCCCGCCTGCCCGGCATAGGCGCGCATCGCCTCCACCGGCGCGGTGCCCCCGGCAAAGACGCGTCCCGGATCGACCGACAGCCAGCCGCTGACGATCCAGCCGGTCAGCAGCACGCCGCCCAGCAGCCCGCTGACATGATGCCAGACCATCCAGCCGCGATAGGGCGTCACCCGCCCGCCGCGATAGCGACGCCGCCCCAGCCGCATGCGCAGGATGCCGATCCACATCCCGGTCAGCGCGACCGCGATGCACGGCCCCGACACCCACATCACCACCTGCCGCCACAGCCCGCCGTCGCGGCGCAGGATCGTCGGATAGAGCCAGTGCGGCACCGACCCCAGCCAGTTCCAGATGCGCTGCGTCCGCGTCGTCCGCTGCACCGGCTGGCCGGTCAGGCTGGAGACATAGATCTCGGTCCCGGCGGCATCGGCCAGCGTCGCCTTCCACAACAGACGGTGCCGGTCGAAGCCGCCCGCCACGGTCCACTGGTCATGCCCGATGGGCGCGACCGCCACGACCGCCGCCCCCGCGAACCGCGCCGCGACCCGGCGGGCATAGGCGGCATCGACCGGCGCGACGCGAGCCCCCGTCCGGGCGGAGCGGATGTGCGTCTCGCCCCCCGCCCCTTCGATCCGCCAGACCGGCACACCGTCGCGCATCTCCAGCGTGATCCGCCGTGCGGTCGCGCCGTCCGGCGGCGGCCGATCGACCCGGCCCCAGTCGATCGGCTCCGCCCCGGCCGCCATCTGGGCAGGGGTCAGCGCGGGATAGGGGACGTAGATCATCACCAACCCGGAGGCGAACCACATCGCGAAGAACAGGCAGGCGGCGATCCCGGCCCAGCGATGGACGAGAAAGGCGAACCGGACGGCCGCCCTTCCCCATGACGCGTCAGAACGTCGCACGAAGGCCCAGGTCCAGCGAGCGCGGGCGCCCCAATATCCATTGCTGGTCGCCATAGGCGGTGACCGCATAGGCCTTGTCGAACAGGTTATAGACGCGCAGGTCGACCGCCATGCGCGGGCTCAGCGCATAGGACAGGGTGGCGTCTACCGTCGCATAGCCGGGGATGCGAAACGCATCGGCATTGTCGGAGAAGCGCCGCCCGACATAGCGCAGCCCCGCCCGCGCCTGCATGCGGGCCGTGGCATCCCAGCGCAGCCAGAGATTGCCCAGCGCCTCGGGCACATTGGGCGGCGTCCGGCCGCTATAGTCCGCGCCGCCCGAGCGGAAATCGTCGAACCGCGCATCCAGCATCGTCGCATTGGCATCGATCCCGAACCCCTGGGGCAGATCGACCGAGACCGCCGCCTCCACCCCTTGCGCCGAACGCTGACCGACCTGCTCGACCGGGCTGGAGATAGTGCGCTGCGCCAGCAGCCCCGTCTTGACGATGCGATAGGCCGCCAGCGTCGCGGTGCCGCGTCCGCCCAGGAACAGCCACTTGGCGCCCAGCTCGACCTGGTTGCCCTTCGCATTGCCGAACTGCACCTGCCCGCTCGACACGGTGGTCAGCGTGGCCAGCGGATCGACGCCGGTGGCATATTGGCCATAGAGCGACAGGGTCGGCCTCGGCTGATACACGATGCCCGCCCGCCAGGTCGCGTTGCGGAAGGTCTTTTCAAAGGCGAAGCGATCGGTCCGCGTGCCGCCCGGATAGGCGATCGCCCAGCGGCGGACCTGATCCTCCTCGTAACGGAAACCGCCGACCACCGACCATTTCGGGCCCAGCGTCACCCGATCCTCGGCAAACACCGCCAGCGCGACGGTGCGGGTGCGGTATCGCGGCGCGATTCCCTGCGTATCCAGGAAGCGGCCGGGATCGAAGGCGAAGGGATCGACCGCATCGACCTGCGCATCCGATCCGAAGTCGTTCTCATGGGTGAAGCGCACCAGATTGGCGTCGACCCCGACGACCAGCGCATTGGCGATGCCCGGCGCCAGCGGCGTGCGCAGCGTCACGCTCGCCTGGTCGCCCCATTGGGTCTGGTCGTGACGGATGCCGTAATTGTCGCTCCGCCGGATCGTGCCGGGCGTACCGCTCGCCCCGTTGGCGCACGTGCCGTTGGTACCGACCCAGCAATAGCTCTCCAGATTGCGCCAGAATCGATCGCTGGTCAGATAATAGGCGATGTTGGAGACGCTGACCGCCGCGCTCGGCGTCCAGTCGACCTGTACCGAGGCACGGTCGTCGCGAAACCGCATCCGCCCGTCCCCGACATTATAGTTGCGCGTCCGGATCGCCGGGTCGAGCCGCCCGCCGATCAGCGGCGTCCCGAAATAGCCGATCGGCCGCTGGTCGCCATGATCGCCGCGGATCGTCACCGCCAGCCGTGGCGAGGGGGTCCACTTCACCGTGCCCGACAGCGCGAAGCTGTGCGAATCGCCCCGATCGACATAGCCGTCCGACCGACGATAGCTGGCATCCAGCCGATAGCCCAGCGTGGCCCCCGCCGGCCCCCCGATCCCGGCCGCCAGCCGGACACTGTCCTGCGCGCCATAGCCGATCTCGGCCTGCCCCTCGGTCCGGGCGGTGGGCTTGCGCATCACCACATTGACCGCGCCGCCCAGCGCGCCCTGGCCATAGAGCACCGACGCCGGGCCGCTCAGCACGTCGATCCGCTCGACCATCCAGGGATCGGTCGGAAAGGTGATCGTCCCCGCCGCCGGGAACAGCCGGACCCCGTCGATCAATTGCAGGACCGAGCCCTGTCCGGAAAAGCCACGCGCCGCCAGCGCGGTGCCGCCATTGCCGGGATTGGCGACGCTCGACAGTCCGGGGGCCCGTGTCTCGGCCTCGACGATCGACTGGTCGCCCCGCGCACGCACCAGGTCGCCGTCGAGCGAGGTGATGCTGGCGGGGGTTTCGAGCGGGGTCAGCCCCAATCGGCTGCCCGTGGCATTGGGCCGGTCCATCGCCGGTTTGTCGCGCGTGCCGACGACCAATATCGTGGCGTCGGTGCCGGTCGGCATGCCCCCCTGCTGCGCCCAGGCGGGCATCGCCATGCAGGACCACAGGGCTCCACCCGCAAAGATGAGACCACGGTTCGATAATATGTGATGATATAACATTATTTGCTCATAGCGTCTTGTCGCGAACAAGCCGAGGCCTTCCGTTCGTTTCGAACGGCCGGATGCCATGCGCGCTGGACGCCTTTCCGCACTCGACATGGCCACCCATGCGCCTCCGCCACCATTGGCGTCGCTCGTCGGAAAAGACCTAGCCACGGCCATCCCCTGGGCCCGGCATGAGCGACCTGACGCCGGCAGGTCTCCTGGCTCACGGGTCATCGCGAACCATGCGCCTTCCCAGGTTGCCCCAGTGGCTGGACCGGCTCGCCACCGGTCCCTGCATGTCCGCTCACCGCTTACAGTTGCAGGGACAGCCTCGGATTCGGGCGGTCACCCGCCCTCACCGCGTTCCCTTTTAATTCCCCTGTTCGGGGAAACCGGCGCGATCACGACCGGAATATTCCGGCCGCGTACTGATTGCGGCAATCGGCGGGGCGGGTCAAGCATCTGCCCCCAGGAGCGGCTTTGCGCTATCCCGGGCCCATGACCCGCAAGATCCGCTATCTGACCGCAACGATGCCCGACGGCTATGTGAAGACCATCGGCCCGACTTCAGCCCCGTTCACCCATTACTGGCGGATCGTCGCCGATCTGGGCGGGGGCCGGACGGAGGTGTTCTGGGGTCACGCGAAATCGCGGAAAGAAGCCATGGCGCACGACGCGTCGCTGGCCGAAGCGGCACGCAAGCGCGGCTGGGTGGGGCACAGATTCGAGGTGGCGGAATTGGCGGAGAGCCAGGATCCGCCAGCGGCCCTGCCGCCGAGGGGTGGCGGGCGTCGTCGCTGAGGCGTGAACGCGCCAATCCGCCACCGGCTATGCCGTGGCGGTTTCGTATGGGATGATGTTGGGTGTGTATGGTTGCGGGGGCAGGATTTGAACCTGCGGCCTTCAGGTTATGAGCCTGACGAGCTACCGGGCTGCTCCACCCCGCGATTGAGCTGAGCCGCACGGCGGCACGCTTCATGCGTGGTGTCGTGGGGCTGAGCGCCCCGGGCTGAGTGCCCGAGGAAACAAGTGAATGGGTTTTTGTGTATACGCGGACTATAATGCCTGGCGACGCCCTACTCTTCCACTGCTTGAGCAGTAGTACCATTGGCGCAGTCGGGTTTCACGGCCGAGTTCGGGATGGGATCGGGTGGGACACCGACGCTATGGCCACCAGGCAATAGAGTCCGCGAATACTGACCCCGCTTTGTGGGCGGGGTGATGGGTATAAAATCGATGCACCTGGCTTGATAATGACCGCACCCTTTTGCCGTCAGCCCAGGGCTGATGGTGGGGGTGTGGAGCTCTCAAGCGCGAATAGGACAATTAGTATCGGTTAGCTCCATGCGTTACCGCACTTCCACATCCGATCTATCGAGGTCGTGGTCTTCGACCGTCCTGAGAAATCTTATCTTGAGGGAGGCTTCCCGCTTAGATGCTTTCAGCGGTTATCCCGTCCGTACATAGCTACCCTGCTGCGCCGTTGGCACGACGACAGGTACACCAGAGGTACGTTCAACCCGGTCCTCTCGTACTAGGGTCAACTCCTCTCAAATTTCGACGCCCACGGCAGATAGGGACCAAACTGTCTCGCGACGTTCTGAACCCAGCTCACGTACCACTTTAATTGGCGAACAGCCAAACCCTTGGGACCTGCTCCAGCCCCAGGATGTGATGAGCCGACATCGAGGTGCCAAACAACCCCGTCGATATGAGCTCTTGGGGGTTATCAGCCTGTTATCCCCGGCGTACCTTTTATCCGTTGAGCGATGGCCCTTCCACGAGGGACCACCGGATCACTATGACCGACTTTCGTCTCTGCTCGACTTGTCAGTCTCGCAGTCAGGCTGGCTTATGCCATTGCACTCTAACAGCCGGTTTCCAACCGGCCTGAGCCAACCTTCGCGCGCCTCCGTTACTCTTTAGGAGGCGACCGCCCCAGTCAAACTACCCGCCACAGAGGGTCCCTGTACCGGTTTCACGGTACGAGGTTAGACATTAAACAACAACAGGGTGGTATTTCACCTATGGCTCCACATCGGCTGGCGCCAATGCTTCAAAGCCTCCCACCTATGCTACACAGTTCTTGTCCAATGCCACTCTGAAGCTGCAGTAAAGGTGCACGGGGTCTTTCCGTCTAACCGCGGGTACTCCGCATCTTCACGGAGAATTCAATTTCGCTGAGCATGTCCTGGAGACAGTGGGGAAGTCGTTACGCCATTCGTGCAGGTCGGAACTTACCCGACAAGGAATTTCGCTACCTTAGGACCGTTATAGTTACGGCCGCCGTTTACCTGGGCTTCATTTCAGAGCTTGCACTCCTCCACTTAACCTTCAGGCACCGGGCAGGCGTCAGGCCCTATACGTCGTCTTGAAGCCGACTTAGCAGAGCCCTGTGTTTTTGCTAAACAGTCGCTACCCCCTGGCCTGTGCCCCCCATGAGAGCTTGCGCTTACATGGGGCCTCCTTCTTCCGAAGGTACGGAGGCAATTTGCCGAGTTCCTTCAGGACACTTCTCTCAAGCGCCTTGGTATACTCTACCTGACCACCTGTGTCGGTTTCGGGTACGGTCTATACGGTGGGGCTATTTCCCGGGACCTCTTCGAGGCACGTCCAATCCGATAAGGACGTACAACACACGAGATCCGTCACACACCACCAGGCCCACGAATATTAACGTGGTTCCCATCGACTACCCCCTTCGGGCTCGTCTTAGGGGCCGGCTCACCCTGCGCGGATTAGCCTTGCGCAGGAACCCTTGGTCTTTCGGCGAGAGGGCATCTCACCCTCTTTATCGCTACTCATGTCTGCATTCGCACTTCCGATACCTCCACGACCCATTACCAGATCGCTTCGCAGGCTTACGGAACGCTCCGCTACCGCGTGTACAAAGTACACACCCTAAGCTTCGGTGCGTGTCTTGAGCCCCGTTACATCTTCGCCGCAGAAACCCTTGTTTAGACCAGTGAGCTGTTACGCTTTCTTTAAAGGATGGCTGCTTCTAAGCCAACCTCCTGGTTGTTTTGGGATTTCCACATGCTTTCCCACTTAGACACGACTTGGGGACCTTAGCTGTAGGTCAGGGCTGTTTCCCTTTTGACGACGGACCTTAGCACCCGCCGTCTGTCTCCCGAGTATCACTCATAGGTATTCGGAGTTTGGTTAGTATTGGTAGATCTCGCGACCCCCGCAACCATCCAGTGCTCTACCCCCTATGGTGTCCGCTCGAGGCACTACCTCAATAGTTTTCGCGGAGAACCAGCTATTTCCCGGCTTGATTGGCCTTTCACCCCTAAGCACAACTCATCCGGTAACTTTTCAACGTTAATCGGTTCGGACCTCCAGTGCGTGTTACCGCACCTTCATCCTGGTCATGCATAGATCGCCGGGTTTCGGGTCTAATACTTCAAACTAAAGCGCCCTATTCAGACTCGCTTTCGCTGCGCCTACACCTATCGGCTTAAGCTTGCTTGAAACATTAAGTCACAGACCCATTATGCAAGAGGTACGCAGTCACCCCATAAAGAGGCTCCTACTGCTTGTAGGCAATCCGTTTCAGGTACTGTTTCACTCCCCTCATCGGGGTGCTTTTCACCTTTCCCTCACGGTACTAGTTCGCTATCGGTCATGTACGAGTATTTAGGCTTGGAGGGTGGTCCCCCCATGTTCAGACAGGATTACACGTGTCCCGCCCTACTCGAGTCCTGACACATCACTTTCGCATACGGGGCTGTCACCCGCTA
>NZ_JAVIYV010000001.1:1497500-1602500 GCF_031453055.1 Sphingomonas sp. SORGH_AS_0789 | reverse complement strand
GGGATCGGCCGCTCCTGCGCGATCTTCAGCAGCGCCAGGCCGCCCGCGCGCGAGCCGGTGAAGCCGACCGCCGCGATGCGCGGATCACGGACCAGCGCGCCGCCCAGTTCGTTGCTGGGGCCGGTCAGATGGCCGAACACGCCCTTGGGCAGGCCGCAGGCCTCGACCGCGCGCTCGATCGCGGCGGCAACCAGCGCGCCGGTCTGCGGATGAGCGGGATGGCCCTTGACGATCACCGGACAACCGGCGGCCAGCGCCGAGGCGGTGTCGCCACCGGCGGTCGAGAAGGCGAGCGGGAAGTTGGACGCGCCGAACACCGCGACCGGACCCAGCGGCACCATGCGCAGGCGCAGATCGGGGCGCGGCAGCGGCTGGCGGTCGGGCATGGCGGGGTCGATACGGACCTGGAGATAGGCCCCGGCGCGCAGCACCTTGGCGAACAGGCCGAGCTGGCCGACCGTGCGGCCGCGCTCGCCCTCCAGGCGCGCGCGCGGCAGACCGCTTTCACGCATCGCCGCCTGGATCAGATCGTCGCCAATGGCCATGATCTCGGCACCGATCCTGTCGAGGAACACGGCGCGCTCCTCGCGGCTGGTGGCGCGATAGACGTCGAACGCCTCCTCTGCCGCGGCACAGGCCGCATCGACATCGGCCGGTCCGTGCACCGCAAAGGCGTCGCCCACCGGCTGTCCGGTGGCGGCGTCGATCGAGCGGAAATCGGTCATAGGGGAAGCTCCTTTATATTACTCCGACATATTCGTTTGACGGAGCGATGGCAATGTTAAAGGTAATGCGCGAGGATAGGGGCGGAGAGGTACGATCGATGGATGACATGATGACGAACGGGGACGCCGCGCCCGAACCCCTGGTCGATTCCCCGGTCGAGTCCTCGGCCGATTCCGAGGTTCCCGCACCCAAGACCCGGCGCGGCACCGGCCGCCGTCTGCACGGCGCGATCGCGCACAAGCTGGGCGCGGCGATCGTGTCGGGCGAATATCGCCCCGGCGACACGCTGTCGGGCGAGGTCGCCTTTTCCGAGGCGCTCGACGTGTCGCGCAGCGCCTATCGCGAGGCGGTGCAGGTGCTGAGCGCCAAGGGGCTGGTCGAGAGCCGACCCAAGACGGGCACCCGCGTCCTGCCGCGCAACCGCTGGAATCTGCTCGATCCCGATGTGCTGGCCTGGGCCTTTTCGGGTGAGCCCGACATCCAGTTCGTGCGCAGCCTGTTCGAGCTGCGGTCGATCGTCGAGCCCGCCGCCGCGCGGCTGGCGGCCGAGCGACGCGACAAGGCCGACCTGAAGGAGATGCGCGACGCGCTGGCCGCGATGCGCCGCCACACGCTGGCGACCGAGGCGGGGCGTACGGCGGATCGCGAATTTCACAACGCCGTGCTGGCCGCGACCCGCAACGATGCGCTGGTCGTGCTGACCGCCAGCATCGGCGCGGCGGTCGCCTGGACCACCCAGTTCAAGCAGCGGTCGCGCGCGCTGCCCCGCAATCCGGTGCCCGACCATGTGAAGGTCTATGACGCGATCGCCGCGGGCGATGTCGAGGGCGCGGGAGAGGCCATGCGGCTGCTCGTCGATCTGGCGCTGGAGGATACCCGCAGCGCGATGGAAGGATAGAAGGCCCGCCCCCGTTCAGGAGCGGGCCACCCGAGACGCCGGGTTCGGAGATGGGGGTCAGAAGGCCGCGCGGTGGAGCGGCTTGGCCGGGACTGCGACCCGGAAGGTGAAGATGTCGCCCGCCTGGACCTGCTCGGCGAGTTGCTCGTCCGACAGGCCCTGCCGCGCGGTGGTGGCATAGGCGGTGCGGCCGTCGGGGCCGCCCAGCGCGATCTTGGTGATGTTGGACACGGGGAAGCGCACCTCATCGGTCATCACGCCGTCGGGGCCGTAACGCCGCGCCGCCCAGCCGCCGTAAAAGCCGACCCACACCCCGCCCTCGGCATCGCAGATCGCGCCGTCGGGATGACCGTCCGCATCGCCGAAGCGCGCGAACTCGGTCGCGGGGCCGAGCGTCCCGTCCGCCAGGATCGCATGAGCCAGGATCACCTTGCCCAGCGTGTCGACATGATAGAGCGTCGAATCGTCGGGCGAGATGGCGGGACCGTTGGTGATGCACACCGCATCGGCGCTGGACGGCGAGACCAGTCCCGCGACCCAGCTGAACAGGCGGCCCGACAGCGCGGTTTCGTCATTGTCCATCGTGCCGAACCAGATCCGCCCCTGCCCGTCGACGCACGCATCGTTCAGGCGGTTGGCGGGGAGATGCGTATCGACCTCGGCCATACGCTCGAACCCGCCGGTGGCGGGATCGAAGTGATGCGGGCCCGACTTCAGCCCGGCGACGAATCCGCCGCGCTGCGCCGGCACCACCCAGCCGACCATTTCGGGCGAGTCCCAGTGATCGAGCGTGCCCGCCACCGGATCATGGGCATAGATGCGCTGCTGCTTGATATCGACGAACCACAGCAGGCCGTCGACCCAGATCGGGCCCTCGCCCAGCGTCGCACCCACGGTCAGACAATGTTCGGCCTGCTGCATCACTCTCTCCTATGCTCTCGCCCGGTCTGTCAGCGCCAACCGGCGTCGATGAAATAGTCGTGGCCGGTGCACATCCGGGCATCGTCAGAGGCCAGGAACAGCACCAGCGCCGCGACATCGGCGGGTTGGATGCGGCCGTCGAGGCACTGGGCCGCGACGATCTCCGCCTCGCCTTCGGGCGTGTACCATTTTTCCTGGCGCGGCGTCTGGACGTTGCCCGGCACGATGGTGTTCACGCGGATATTGTCGCGCCCCAGATCGCGCGCCAGGCTGCGGGTCAGGCCCTCGATCGCGGCCTTGCACGTCTGGTAGAGGACCAGGTCGTTGAGGCCCAGGTGCCAGCTGATCGACCCGAAGTTCAGGATCGCGCCGCCACCGGCGCGCTTCATCGCGGGGATCACCGCCTGCGCGGCAAAGAACTGGTGCCGCAGATTGACGTTCAGCCGCTCGTCCCAATAGGCCGGGGTCACGTCCGCGATGCTGTGGCGGTCGTCATTGCCCGCATTGTTGACCAGGATGTCGACCCCGCCCAGCGCCTCTTCCAGCTCGGCGAAGATCGTCTTGAGATGGTCGAGATCGGTCAGGTCGCAGCGGCGATGGATCGGCGCATGGCGGGCATCGCCCGACAGCCGCTCGACCAGCGCCCGGCTCGCTTCCTCGGCGATGTCGACGAACGCGACGCGGGCGCCCTGCGCGACGAACGCCTCGACCAGCCCCTCGCCGATCCCCGAGCCGCCGCCGGTCACGATCACCCGCTTGTCGGTCAGGCTGGGATAGCGCGCGACCAGATCGGCGGCGCTGGTCTTCTGCAACATGTCTTGAGTCTCCGTCACAACAGGCCACGCTTGGCCAGGTTGCGCATCAGGTCGCCCAGACCGAAGGTCCAGGCCGGGGCGTCGGCGCTGGTCATCACCGGATTGACCAGCGTGCCCAGACGCGGGTTGGCGATGACGACGGTGTCGCCGACCTTGTGGGTAAAGCCGCGGCCGGGCTCGTCACGGTCCTGGGTCGGCGCGAACAGCGTGCCGAGGAACAGGACGAGGCCGTCCGGATAATGATGCTCGCTGAGCGCCTGGCCCAGCAGGTCCTCGGGATCGCGGCTGATCTGGTCCATCGAGCTGGCGCCTTCCAGCACATAGCCGTCGGCGCCGGTGATGGTCAGCTTGACCTCGCTCGACCGGACATCGTCCATGGTGAAGCCGTCGTCGAACAGCCGGACGAGCGGCCCGAGCGAGCAGGAGGCGTTGTTGTCCTTCGCCTTGCCCAGCAGCAGCGCCGAGCGCCCCTCGAAATCGCGCAGATTGACGTCGTTCCCCAGCGTCGCGCCGACCGCCTTGCCATGCGCGTCGGCGACCAGCACCACCTCGGGCTCCGGGTTGTTCCAGGTCGAATCGGAGCGGACCCCGACCGGCATGCCCCAGCCCACGGTCGACAGCACCGGCGACTTGGTGAAGATCTCGGCATCGGGGCCGATCGCGACCTCCAGATATTGCGACCACAGCCCCTCGGCGATCAGCACGTCCTTGAGCTGCGCGGCCTCGGGCGAGCCCGGCACCACCGAACGGATATTGCCGCCCAGCGCCTGTTCCAGCGTGGCGCGCAGCCCCGCCGCCTTGGCATGGTCGCCGCGCGCACGCTCCTCGATCACCCGCTCCAGCGCCGACACGGCGAAGGTCACGCCCGCCGCCTTCACGCATTGCAGATCGATCGGCGAGAGCAGGCGGTTGGCCGCGCCTTGCTCGGGGGACAGGTTCAGGTCGCCCAGATCGCCCAGCGATTCACCCTGCCCGGCCTCGATCGTACCGGCCGCGATCAGCGCCGAAACGGTCGGGGCGACGCGGCTCATGTCGAAAACTTCCCCGCCCTGCACCAAAATAGGACATGGCCCCTCGCCGCGATCGATACGGCCGACGAAACGGCCCGTCCGCCAATCCTCGGGCAGGGCATCGATCAGAGGAGTGGAATTGCTTGCCATGTCTTACTCTCCGCGATTTTTGTTAGCGGTATCGAGTGCCGCCCGGTTCAGGTCAAGAGGCGCTCGCGGTCGTCCAGCCGTCACCGCCATAGCGACATTTGGGTCATTCCCAATGGGTCCATTTTGGTTTTAACCACTTGGACAGCGACGCCATGCCATCTGGTGCCGGAGGGGGAAAACAGGCCCATGCGAATCGACGACCCCGGATTCTCCGTCTGGCTGGACGACGGCTTCATCATTCAGGTCCGGACGCGAACCGCGTGGACCGTCGAGATCGCCGACCGCTACTGGGCCTGCTTCCAGCCCTTCCTCGACGCATCGCGTGCGCAGTGGGGCCATGCCAGGGTGCTGGTCGATCGACGCGACACCCCCATCATGCCGATCACGATGGTCCAGGTGATGCGCGACGGCATCATGGCATTCTATCGGCCCGGCGACCGGCTGGCGCTGGTCGTCGATTCCAGCCCCCTGAAGATGCAGGTCCGGCAGAATTACCAGCTGCCCAATATCGACGCCTTTCTGTCCTACGACGCCGCCCTGGCCTGGCTCGAGAACAGCTAGACGAAACGGCCGATCCCCCGCCGGGCGGCCGGACGGGATGGACCCGCCCGACTTTCCTGCACCCGATCAGTGCCTGCGCCCCATCAATGGTTGTCGCGCGGCAGCCCCTGGGTCTGGGCGATACGCTGATACTTCTCGGCCCCCTCCAGGATCGCGCCGGTCGACATCTGGCCGACCACCGAACGCTGGATTTCCTGCCACGGGGTCTGCGACGCGGGATATTTATACCCGCCCGCCGCCGCGAGGGTCTTGCGACGCTCGGCCAGTTCCTCGTCGGAGATGAGGATGTTGGCGGTGCCCTTGTTCAGGTCGATGCGCACCCGGTCGCCGGTCTCGATCAGCGCCAGGCCACCCATCGCCGCCGCTTCCGGGCTGGCGTTCAGGATCGAGGGCGAACCCGAGGTGCCCGACTGACGCCCGTCGCCGATGCAGGGCAGCGAGTGCACGCCCTCGGTGATCAGATAGGCGGGCGGGCGCATGTTGACGACTTCCGCCGCGCCCGGATAGCCGATCGGCCCCGCGCCGCGCATGAACAGCAGCGTCTGCGGCGTGATGCCGGTCGCGGGATCGTCGATCCGGTGGTGATAATCCTCCGGCCCGTCGAACACGACCGCCGGACCTTCAAAGGCATCGGGATCGTCGGGGTTGGACAGATAACGCTCGCGGAATTCCTCCGAGATCACGCTGGTCTTCATCACGGCGGCGTCGAACAGATTGCCCGACAGGACGATGAAGCCCGCCTCTTCCTTCAGCGGCTGGGCGAAGGGGCGGATGACCTTTTCGTCCTCGATCGCGACGCCCCGGCAATTCTCGCCCATGGTCTTGCCATTGACGGTCATCGCGTCCTCGTGGATCAGCCCCTGCTCGATGAGCTGGTTGACCACGGCGGGCACGCCGCCCGCGCGGTAATAATCCTCGCCCAGATATTCGCCCGCCGGTTGCAGGTTCACGAGCAGCGGGATCTTGTGCCCCTCGGTCTCCCAGTCCTGCACGGGCAGGTCGACGCCGATATGGCGCGCGATGGCGGCGAGGTGGATCGGCGCGTTGGTCGAGCCGCCGATCGCCGAGTTCACCTTGATCGCGTTGTGGAACGCTTCCTTGGTCAGGATGTCGGAGGGCTTCAGGTCCTCGTTCACCATCTCGACGATGCGCTTGCCGGTCAGATACGCGACTTCCTGGCGATCGCGATACGGCGCGGGAATCGCGGCCGAGCCGGGCAGCGACATGCCCAGCGCCTCGGCCAGCGAGTTCATCGTGGTCGCGGTGCCCATGGTGTTGCAATAGCCGGTCGACGGCGCCGACGAGGCGACCAGGCGGATGAATTCCGCATCGTCGATCTCGCCCGCCGCCAGCATCTGGCGCGCCTTCCAGACGATGGTGCCCGAGCCGGTCCGCTCGCCCTTGTGCCAGCCGTTGAGCATCGGCCCGACCGACAGCGCGATCGCGGGGATGTTGACGGTGGCGGCGGCCATCAGCGCGGCCGGGGTCGTCTTGTCGCAACCGATGGTCAGCACGACCGCGTCGAGCGGATAGCCGTACAGCACCTCGACCAGCCCCAGATAGGCCAGGTTGCGGTCGAGGCCCGCGGTCGGGCGCTTGCCGGTTTCCTGGATCGGGTGGACCGGGAATTCCAGGACGATGCCGCCCGCCTCGCGCACGCCCTCGCGCACCCGCTCGGCCAGCACCAGATGATGGCGGTTGCAGGGCGAGAGGTCCGAGCCGGTCTGCGCGATGCCGATGATCGGCTTGCCCGACTGAAGCTCCTCCAGCGACAGGCCGAAGTTCAGATACCGCTCCAGATAGAGCGCGGTCATGTCGATATTCTCGGGATTGTCGAACCAGGCGCGGCTGCGCAGTTTGGGCGTGTCGGTCATGTCAGGCTTTCGGTCAGCGAACGGTGGAGAAGCGGTAGATCATGGTATGCCGGTAGGGCTTGCCGGGATCGACGCGCGGCGAGACGAAATCGGGCTTGTTGGGCGAATCGGGGAATTTCTGCGGCTCGAGCGCGATGCCGTCGCCCATGCGGTACAGATGGCCCTTCTTGCCGACATAGGTGCCGTCGAGGAAATTGCCCGTATAGAATTGCACGCCCGGTTCGGTCGACAGCACCTCGAGCACGCGGCCCGAGGCGGGGTCCTCCAGCCGGGCCGCCAGCTGCGGCGTCGCGGTCAGCCCCTTGTCGAGCGCGAAATTATGGTCGTAGCCCTGGCCATAGCGGATCTGCTGGTCATTGCCGTCGCGAATGCCGTCGGCGACCACGCGCGGGCTGCGGAAGTCGAAGACGGTGCCCGCGACCGGACGGCGCTCGCCGGTCGGGATCAGCTTGGCATCGACCGGGGTATAGGTCGTCGCCGGGATGGTCAGCTTGTGGAAGGTCGCGCCCAAAGGCGAGCCTTCGCCGTTCAGGTTGAAGATCGCGTGGTTCGTCATGTTGACGATGGTCGGCTTGTCGGTCTTCGCCTCGAACGCGATGGTCAGCGCCCCCGCCTCGTCGAGCGAATAGGTGACGGTCGCATCGACCTTGCCCGGATAGCCCTGGTCGCCATCGGGGCTGGTCAGCGCCATGACGACGCTTGCGGTCGGGCCGTCCTTCATCGAGACGATGCGCCACAGATGCTTGTCGAAGCCCTTGGTCCCGCCGTGCAGCGAATTGACCTTGTCGTTCAGCGTCAACTGATAGGGACGCCCGTCGAGCGTGAAGCGGCCGCTGCCGATCCGGTTGGCGAAGCGGCCGACCGTCACCCCGAAGAAGTTGGGATGGTTCACATAATCGTCGGCCTTGTCATAGCCGAGCAGGACATCGGCCAGCTTGCCGTCGCGGTCGGGCGCCATGACCGACTGCAACGTGGCGCCGTACGTCAGGACGCGCGCCGACAGCCCGGCCTTGTTGGTCAGGGTCACCGCCTCGATCGCGGCACCATCGGCCAGTTGCCCGGCGGGGGCGCGTTTCGCCTCGCCCGCCAGGGCCGCAGTCGAACTCATTACGGACGTTACCGCTACCAACGTGAAAAAGGTCTTGATTGACGCCCTCGACATGCCTCACCCTTTCGTCGCCAGACGCCATTGACGCGCCTTTTGCGTCACTATAGTCAGACAAAATATCAGGAGCAAGCCGGTCTGCGAACAGTTTTTCGCGAGATTACCGGTCCGAAGGAGAGGATTGCATGGCCGCACCCGTCGTTTCCCGCGCCAACGGCGCGTCGCCAGCCGCGGGAGGGGGCAGATACGGCTCCGCACTGGCGCTGCTGGCCAGCCTGTTCTTCATGTGGGGCTTCATCACGGTCATCAACGGGACGCTGCTGCCGCACCTGCGCAGCGTGTTCGAGCTGAGCTATTTCCAGGCGTCGCTGATCGAGAGCGTCTGGTTCATCGCCTATTTCTTCGCCTCCATCCCCTCGGCCAAGCTGATCGAGCGGATCGGATACCAGAAGTCGCTGGTGACGGGCCTGCTCATCATGGCGGCGGGTGCGGTCGGCATGATGCTGGCGGCGTCGCTGCCCTCTTATGGCGTCACGCTGCTGATGCTGTTCGTGATCGCCAGCGGCATCACCCTGCTCCAGGTCGCGGCCAACCCCTATGTCGCGGTGCTGGGCCCGGCGGACACGGCGTCGTCACGCCTCAACCTCGTCCAGGCGATGAACTCGATGGGCACGATGCTGGCCCCGCTGTTCGGCGCCTATCTGATCCTCGGCCGGTCCAAGGGCGGCACGGCGCAGGCCGGTGAGGCGCTGACCCAGGCCGAGCGCCTGGCCGATGCGCATGCGGTGGTCCTGCCTTACGGCCTGGTCGCGATCGTTCTGGTCGTGCTGGCGCTCGTCATCGCGCGCTTCCCGCTGCCCGCCATGGGTTCGGCGACCAGCCGGATCGCCAAGGAGGAGCGTAAGAACCATTCGCTGTGGAAGCATCGCAACCTGGTGTTCGGCATCGGCGCGATCTTCATCTACCTGATCGCCGAGATCGGCGTGGGCAACCTGTTCGTCAACTTCGTCAGCCGCCCCGACATCGGCAACATGACCACCGAGGCGGCGGGCCGTTACCTGACGCTGCTGTGGGGCGGGATGATGGTCGGCCGCTTCGTCGGCTCGGCGATCATGCAGAAGGTGCCGGCGGGCGCGGTGCTCGCGGTCTTCTCGATCGGCGCGTTCCTGACCATGCTGGTCACCGTGTTCGCCGATGGTCACATCGCCATGTGGTCGCTGATCCTGGTCGGCCTGTTCCACTCGATCATGTTCCCGACCATCTTCACGCTGGGCATTCGTGGTCTCGGCCCGCTGACCGAGGAGGGCTCGGGCCTGCTGATCATGGCGATCGCGGGCGGCGCGCTGGTCGCGGTGCATGGCTGGCTGGCCGATCATTACGGGTTGCAGCAGTCGTTCCTGCTGACCGCGGTGTGCGAACTCTACATCCTGTTCTACGCGGTCTGGGGCTCGAAGCCGACCAACGCCTTCCCCGACGAGGACGCAGGCTGATACCGGACGATCCTCGTTCGAAAACGGGGGGCGGTGCCGCAGGGTGCCGCCCCCTTCTGCTTTGGAGCGGCGGTATCTTTCGCCAATGGGTACGGCGTAGTACGATACATCATACCATTTAGCCGAGTATCCCGCCCTTGTCCCCTTCCCTCGACCTGCTCCACGCCGCACCCCTCGCCCTTCCCGATCATGTCCGCCTGGGACGCGACTCCAGCGTGCTGGGCGCGATCGACGATCCGGCGGTGACGCTGGCGATATGGAAGCGCGCGTCGCCGCTGCCCCGGCCCGATCTGGCGGGGTTTCCGGCGCTGCGCTTCGCGGCCGATGCCGGATCGGTCGCGGCGAAGGTGCGGGCCACGCTGGCGGATGCGGTTCAACAGGACTGGCATGACGGGCTTGCCCGCGATGTCGAGACGCTGGCCCGGCATTATGCCACGCTGACCGGCGAGGACCGGGTCGAGGTCCGTATCGAGCGGGTGACGGGCAATGGCTGCTGGAAATTCCATGCCGACTATGTCGCGCTGAGGATGATCACCACCTATTGCGGGCAGGCGACCCAATGGCTGCCCCATGGCGCCGATCCACAGTCCCCGCCCCGCGCGCTGGCGCCGGGCGATGTCGGCCTGTTCAAAGGCCGCGAGCGCGCGGGCGACCGGGCGATCATCCACCGCTCTCCCCCGATCGCGGGCAGTGGCGAGGACCGGCTGTTGCTGGTCATCGATACCGAATGGCCCGACCGTGGCTGACCTACGCCGGTCTGCCGCGACCAAGATGCCTTCTTCTTACCTCTCCCCTCGCAGAGGGGAGAGGGTTGCGCAGACTTGGTCTTTGCGAAAGCAAAGGCTTAGTCGGAGCTGGGTGAGGGGTGGGCGCTCGCCTTGCGAGCGCGCGAGCCTTTAGGCTCGCTCAACCCCTCACCCAAGCTGCGCTAGCCAGCACGCTGGCAAGCTCCGCTAACCCTCTCCCCTGTCCAGGGGAGAGGGGAAGAAGATGCAATACTAAATGGCATCCGGCCTAAAACCAGCCACGGATGCCCAGCGCCAGCGCCGCGCCGCTGCCCCGGGCGGGGCCGTAGCGACGTTCCCAATTCACCCCGACATAGGGAGCGAATTCGCGGGCGATCTCGTAGCGCAGGCGCAAACCCAGCTCGATATCGGAGACGCCCGCCGCGATCCGCTGATCGGGCACGTCCTGCGCGGCGAGATTGACCTCGATGCGCGGTTGCAGGATCGCCCGCTGGGTGATCCGCTGGTCCACCCAGGCCTCGGCGCGGGCCAGCACATCGCCCCTGTCCGACAGGAACAAGGCGCCCTCGACATCGAACCAATAGGGGGCGAGCCCCTCGACCCCGACGACCGCATAGGTGCGCCTTACCCCGCTGCCGACATCCTGCCGGACGCCCGCCTGGAGGTTCCAATAGGGATCGATCGCACGGGCATAGAGCGCCTGCACCTCCGCCGCGCCGATCCGGTCGCCAAAATCCCCCTCGCCCTCGCTCTTGACGACCAGCCGGTGGATGTCGCCGCCGAACCAGCCCTCCCCGTCCCAGCGATAGCCGTCGCGCCCGTCGCGGACCTGGATCTCGGCCAGGTTGAACAGGATCTGGTGAAAGGCCATGCCGCCATGCTCCGCCCGCATCCGGCGGTCGGCGGCGGCCATGACGGCGGGGTCGTAGAAGCGATCCGCTGCGCGCGTCGTAGGTGCGGGCGGCGGCGGGACATGGCCCACCATTGCCGCTGGGGTGGCAGCGGGCTGGCAATGGCCCATCGCGGCATGTTCCGGCGGACAGGCCTCCGCCCCCATCGCCATGCCCGGCATCGCGACGGGATCGGCTGCGCGGGTTTCGGCCGCCGGTGCAGGTTTGCAGTGGCCCATGGCGGCGTGCTCGGGCGAACAGGCCACCGCCCCCATCGCCATGCCGGGCATCGCGGCGGGATCGGCTGCGCGGGTTTCGGCCGCCGGTGCGGGCTTGCAGTGGCCCATCGCCGCGTGCTCGGGCGAACAGGCCACCGCCCCCATCGCCATGCCGGGCATCGCGGCGGGATCGGCTGCGCGGGTTTCGGCCGCCGGTGCAGGTTTGCAGTGGCCCATCGCGGCGTGCCCGGGCGGACAGGCCACCGCCCCCATCGTCATGCCGGGCATCGCGGCGGGATCGGCCGCTCCTGCTTCCAGGGCCGGGGTCGCCTGGCAATGGCCCATCACCGCATGTTCGGGGGAGCAGGCCGACGCCGCCGCCTTATGCTCCATGGCATGATGCGCCATTCCGGCCTGGCCCGGCGCGGCGTGCGGAGCGCGGGTGGTCTTTTTCCGGGGCCTGGCCTTGCCCGGCTTGCGGAGCTCGGCGGGCTTCGGAGCGGCCATCGGCATCGTCATGCCGGGCATCGCCATGCCCTGATGCTGCATCATCGGATCGGCGAGCAGAAGCGACAGCAGGATCATGCCGCATCTCCCTTCGTCGCCGGATCGGGCCGAACGGTCACCACCTGCATCATGCCCGCATGCATGTGATAGAGGAGGTGACAGTGGAACGCCCAGTCCCCCTCGGCATCGGCGGTCAGGTCGAAGGTGACGGTCCCCCCCGGCGCGACATTGACCGTATGCTTGCGCGGCGCATGATCGCCATGCCCGGTCACCAGCTCGAAGAAATGACCGTGCAGATGGATCGGGTGCGCCATCATCGTGTCGTTGACCAGCGTGACCCGCACCCGCTCGTTCAAACGAAAGGGAATGGGCGCGGTCACGGCATTCAGCTTCACCCCGTCGAACGCCCACATATAGCGCTCCATATTGCCGGTCAGATGGATGGTCAGCGCGCGCGAGGGCGTGCGGCGATCGGGATTGGGCCGGGTGCTCGCCAGGTCGCGATAGGTCAGCACCCGGTGCCCGGCATCGGCCAGCCCTTGTGGCGGCTCGCCGGTGCGGTCGACCGGCATCGGCGAAACCGTCTGGACGACCGGCGTGCGCGGCAGGCCGGGCGCATTGGCGAAGTCGCGCATGCCGTGCTTCATCGCCCCATGGTCCATGGCTCCAAGGTCCATCGCGCCATGATCCATGCCGCCCCCGCCGGGCTGGCAATGCCCCATCGCGGCATGTTCGGGCGAGCAGGCGGCGGCGCCCTGGTCCATCCCGCCCATCCCCATATCCTTCATCGTCGCCAGCGGCCGGGGGCGCAGCGGCGGCACCGGCGCGACCATGCCGATCCGCGGCGCCAGCGTGGCCCGCGCCATGCCCGACCGGTCCCAGGTCTCGGCGACCAGCGTATAGGCGCGGTCCTCCGCCGGGGTGACGATCACGTCATAGGTCTCGGCGACCGCGATCTGGAGCTCGTCGACCGCGACCGGCCGCACATCCTGCCCGTCCGCCTGCACGACGGTCATCGCCAGCCCCGGAAGCCGCACGTTGAAGATCGTCATCGCTGACGCATTGACCAGCCGCAGCCGCACCCGCTCGCCGACCGCGAACAGCCCGGTCCAATTGTCCGCCGGGCCATGGCCGTTGACCAGATAGCGATAGGTCGAGCCGGTCACGTCCGACACGTCGCTGGGGTCCATCCGCATCGCGCCCCAGCGCAGCCGCTCGGCCAGGGGCTGGTCGCGCCCCGCCAGCAATCCGCCGACGGTCTGTTTCTGATAGTTGAAATACCCGCCCTGCAATTTCAGGCGGCGAAAGATCGCATGCGGATGCAGCGCGCTGTGATCGGACAGCAGGACGACATGCTCGCGCTCGGCGACGATCGGATCGGGTTCGGCGGGATCGATGACGATGGGGCCGTACAGCCCCTCCTGCTCCTGCAACCCCGAATGGCTGTGATACCAATAGGTCCCCGCCTGGACGACCGGAAACTCATAGGTGAAGCGCCCGCCCGCCGGAATGCCCGGAAAGCTGATCCCCGGCACCCCGTCCATCTGGAAGGGCAGGAGCAGCCCGTGCCAGTGGATCGAGCTTTCCTCGTCCAGCTGGTTGACGACGGTGATCCGCGCCCGCTGCCCCTCGCGCAGCCGGATCAGCGGCGCCGGGGCCGAGCCGTTGATCCCGATCGCGTGATAAGGCTTGCCGTCGATCATCATGTGCTGGCGCGCGATGGTCAGGGTGATGTCGGGGCCACTCAGCTCGGGGCGCGCCATATCCAGGCCATGCGCATGGCTCTGCGCCCAGCCCGGCACCGCGACCAGCGCGCCCAGCCCAGCCCCTCCCGCCAGCAGATCGCGGCGGCGCATCATCGTCTTCGGATCGATCATGCCCCCTTATACGCAGGCCCGGCGTGCGCCCCTCACCCGGTCCTGTCGCGCAATTCGGCACGGGCCCGGCGGATGCGCAGTTCGACCGCCTTCACGCTCAGCCCCAGCGTCTCGGCCGCCTCGGCCTGGCTCAGCCCCTCGATCGCGCACAGGATCAGCGGCGCGCGCAAGGCCTCGGGCAACGTGTCCAGCGCGGCCAGCGTGCGCGCCAGCGAGTCGCGCTCGATCGCCGCGGCTTCGCCCCCGATCCGGTCGTCGGCCACCGCCTCGGCCGCCTCGACCGGCAGGAAACGCGCGATCACCGCGCGCACCCGCCGCCGCCGCGCCCAGTCGCGGCATTTGTTGAGCGCGATCCGGCTAAGCCAGGCGCGCAGGCTGCGCGTCGTATCGAACCGCGCCAGCGCGCCGTGCGCGGCGACGAAACTCTCCTGCACCAGGTCCAGCGCCTCCTCGGCGTCGCGGACATGCGCCAGGATCAGGCGATACAGCGCCGCCTTGTGCCGGGCGACGATCGCGGCATAGGCCTCGGGCCGACCGCCCCGCACCAGCGCGACCAGATCGCCGTCGGACAAGCCCGCATAGTCCCGGCTCACCGCCCCGTATCGGTCAGCTTGGAGACCACCAGCCGGTCGAAGGTCGCCGCCTGGTCGGGCCGCAGCACGCGGCGCATCGCAAAGACATGCGCCAGCGTCGCCTTTTGCAGGTCGCCCATGCTGTGATGCACCGCGTCGATCGCCTGGGTCACGCGGGGACCGTCGCGATGCTCGGCCTCGATCGCCGCCGCCAGCCGGGCATTGTCGCCGCGCAGCCGGGCGTCGAGCGCGGCGCGCGTGGCGGCGAACTGCGTCTCCAGCCGGTCGAGCGCCACCGCCTGCGCCGGGTCGAGCGCGATTGTCTGGTGGACGAGCGTATGGATGTCGCTCGCCTGCGGCTCGGTGGGCATCAGCAACCGGCATCCGATCGCCACCCCGGCCAGCGCGGCGACGAAGGCGATCACCATGGTCAGCACCGCCCGGCGCATCTCGCCCCTCACCGGCCCAGCAACAGCGTGGACGGCGCCAAACCCCCGCTCAGCGCGACGGCCGCCGCCCCGGGCCGCTCGCGCGCCTCGCTCCGCCCGGCCATAACGCCCCCGCCCGCCAGGCCCAGCACCATGGCGGCGGCGGCCGACAACGCCATGCCCCGCGCCGAGAGCGTTCCGGCAGGGATGGGCGCCGCCGCGATCGTCGCGGCGACCCGCTGCTCCATATCCGCAAGCGCGGCGGGCGGCATGCCCCGCGACAATCGGGCGAGATCGTGGTCGATGGGATCGGTCATGACGGGACTATACGCGACAAAGCGCCAAACCCCTCATGGGGATAAGATCCGCCGAAAAGGGCCATCGGGCAGTCGATCTGCACCGCATAACAAAAACCCCGCTAAGCCGTTTGGCCTAGCGGGGTTTTCGATGGTGGGCGTGGCAAGGATTGAACTTGCGACCCCTGCGATGTCAACGAAGATGGGACGGCCTAAGCTATTGTTTTTGCGTCATCCGAGCGCGCAGATACAAGAGAACGAGACGAGAACAGGCCGTGAATGGCGGTCCTTTTCACGCAAAACACACGCAAGTCAAATTCTGAGCCAGTATCTTTCTAAATGAGTAACTTATTCACTCGCCCGGTGCTGGACGTCGTTGGTGGATGTGGCCCGAGCTGCCAGCAGCGCGGTTAAGGACATAGGGCAAATGAGAGGTGCAGCGAAGCTGCCGGGCAAAGGAAAAAGTCAGGCGGCCTGATCCGGACCCGCGACGGGCCGGTGATCCTCTCGCCGAAAGTACCAAAGATGTTGACGTCCCCGATCGAGCCGTCGCTCGATCCCTCGTTGCGCGTCCTGTCGTTGCCCCTCGCCGCCCTTAACGAGGCACCCCTGCCGATCGGCGCGTTGGCCGGCCTGCCTGCCGGAGCGCTGGACATCGCTTCGGCCAATCTCCTGATGGCAGCGACACCGTGCGACGCCCCGCTGTTCGACGCGAATGTGGAGGCAGCCTGCACCCGCTTCAAACGCGACGTCATGCTGGTACGGACCGGACTATTTCCGGAGACTCTGAACCCCGTCACGGTCGACATCGCACTGGTCGGGCCCGACGGGCCATTCACGATGAAGGGCCTCACCTTCATGCGGCAATGCAACGGCGGCCTGTGGCTGGTGCCAGAACAGGCTGGTGCGTTCGTCGAGATCAGTAGCAAAGGGCTGGCGCTACACACGGCACCGCCATTCGTCACTTGGGATGAGCGTTGCGACGGGGTCTGTCGCGCGGCGGGCGAGATCGTCTGCATCGTGACCGGCCGGCGAGGCCGCTGACATGGCTACGCGCAAGCCCCGCAAGCTGCCAAGCAAGCCGACGCCCACCGACGTCGATCCGCAGAGCTGGCTCTACCTCAACCCGGCCGGGCCTTCTCCGTCGGGCACCGTCTTCGCCGTCCTGCGCCGTGCCTATGCCGGTCGGATCAATAGTGCGCTGGAGTTCGGCTATCGCAAGGCGCATCTCGGTCCCGCCAACGCGAGTGCAGACACCACTGTCTGGTCGCCGAATGTCGAGCGGATCGAGGTGCTTCTCCCCGCGGGAGCTGACGATGGACTTGCCGATCCGGCAACCCTCCTGGGTCAAATGGACGCGCATGCCGTCGAGCGCGAGAAGGCGTTGCTCACCTACCTGACGCTGCCGCTGGGCGACGTCGACCGGGTGCATATCGGCTGGGAACGCGCACGCGCCTTCCTGCGCGAACGGTTCGCTCGCGATCGCGATCTCGCATCGGTCCTGATCCTGCATGCGCCCGGGACGATCAACGCGGCCTTCCCGCTGCATGCGCACGCCCTGATCGTTCCGCGGCGCGTCACAGGCCTCGGCATCCGGCAGGGCCTGTATGACGAGGATATGATCCATGATCGCGGACAGGCGATCATCGAGGCGATGTGGGCCGAACACCTGGCGAACTTCAGGTGACCGGCTTGCAGGACGAAGCCCACGCCGCGCTGGTCGATCTTGCCGGCCGGATCATGCTGACCCACGGTATCGATCCGGACCACGCCATGCGCCTGCTCAGCATCGATAGGGCTGAGGCGGAGGATATGATTCATCTCGGTCGACTGTGGTCGCCCGTAGGTGTTGTTCGCGCAGAGCGACTGCGGCTGTTCATCAACATTCTCATACGCCTGGAATGGCGCCTCAATCACGACAGCCGCGCGATCCGTCATGCCATGAACCTACCGCTCGATGCGTTGGGCGGCGCAGCACCCGCTGACCGACTTGGCGGCAGCCTGGAGGACCTGCGCGAACTGCGCAGCGCGATCGACACTGTCGCCGCGCCCACAATGAAATGGTGGCGGGTCGGTCACTGACCGCCCGCCTTGATGGGAAGGAGGTGAACGCGATCCCGGATTGCGGGATGAAAATAGGAGCAAGTGACCATGACTCAAGACGACGACGCCATCCTCCAGGCTCACACCGTCGCAGCGACCCGACTTCTGCTGGGCAAGCACAAAATGCGACACGGCGTCGTCGTCACTGGTGGCGAAGGACTCGATTTCGAAGGTCGGACGGAGATGGCTCATGCGGTGCTGCGATCGAACCTGGATATGGTCGCGCTGGAGTTCGGCACCACGGCAAACGGTCAATTCGGCCGGACGGGCATCACGATCTACCTGCCACGCGACGGCTTCTGCCGCGTCTACGCCAACTGCAACCTCTGGCTGAGCAAGGCGGGAAACCGCGCTGTAATCTTGCCGCAGCCAAAATTGCGTGGCCACTTCCGCTTGTCTCCCCGCGAGTTAATTCACATCGACGGCAAGCCGACCGACGATACGGCCGATGGCATTCAGCGGGCTGACGCTTGGCTGACGCGTCGAATGGGTACGAAGTTTGCTGAACCAGTGAACGCAAACTTCATCAACCTTCGTGAAGTGGCATGATTGCCTTGCCTTCCCCAATCGCACGTCCGCGTCTGGTGGATGCACGAACCCGCTGCGCGGGAGGGGGGTGTGCGGCGCGGTTGAGGTGATGGAACGGGCGTTGCGCTTGCATTGAGCGCGGCAGGAGTCAGGCAGAGCATCGGGACTCCACCAGAAGGAGCCTGCCATGACCACCCTCGTTCCTGTTGCCGTCAGCCCACTACGCCAGCGTCTCATCGACGAGATGGAGATACAGCGCTTCGGCCGCGAGACGCAACGCAACTACATCCGCGATGTCGGCCGGTTCGCGACGTTCCTGGGGCGCTCGCCGGACACCGCGACGGCGGAGGACGTCCGGCGCTTCCAGATCGAGCAGGGCGAACTGGATGTCCCGGCGCCGACCATGAACGCCATCGTGTCGGCACTGCGGTTCTTCTTCACGCAGACGCTCGACCGGCCGGACCTGGGGTGCAAGCTGGTCCGGATGCGGCATGAGCACAAGCTACCCGTGGTGCTGAGCCGGGACGAGGTAGCGCGGCTGCTCGACGCGACCACGTGCCTCAAGCATCAAGCGGCGCTGTCCGTCGCCTATGGTGCGGGACTGCGCGCGGCGGAGGTCGCCGCCCTCAAGGTCCGTGACATCGACAGCGAGCGCATGCTGCTCCAGGTCGAGCGCGGCAAGCCTGTCCTGAGCTTGTCGAAGGGGGCGGGCGGTATCGCAACGCCATGCTACCGACCGGATTGCTGGCGTTGCTGCGAGAGTGGTGGCGGGTCGGCCGGCGGGAGCGCGTGTTGCACGTCGACGGCTGATTGTTCCCCGGCCAGCACTACCTCAAGCCGCTCAGCACCCGGCAGCTGCACCGCATCGTCGTGGAGGCAAGTGTGGCGGCGGGTATCGGCAAGCGCGTCGGGCCGCACACGTTGCGGCACTGCTTCGCGACCCACCTCCTCGAGGACGGGATCGACGTCCGCATCATCCAGACGCTGCTGGGGCATGCCAAGCTGGAAACCACCGCTTATTACACCCAGGTCGCCACGCGGGTGCTGCGCAACGTGACCAGCCCATTCGACCGGCTGGCGACGACCGCGGCGGAAGGGAGGGCACCCAACGGCTGAGCGGGTGTTGCGCACCTCGATCGAGGTTGCCGACATCTTCCGCGCTGCCGGTCCTGCGTACCGGGCCGCTCGCACTGGCCATCTGAGCCTCGACCAGCTCAAGGTCATGTCGGCCATCGAACATTGCCGCACCGCCGTCATGGGCGGACACGTCGAGGCTTGCACCGACTGCGGGCACTGGCGGGTCCGGACCCATACTGGTTGATGCGCCAGGTGTAACGCGGCGATAACAGTAAGGTGGACGATTGCGCTCACGCCGCTAGACTGGTGACGCGATCGGGCCTCCGCCGATAGGAGATCCGGCGCTTGTTTAGATTGCGGGGCCGGAGTGAAGCAAACGAAGAACCTTTCGGGTATTCGCGACAATCAATCACGAGGTCCGGTTCACGAGTTTCTGACATCGACAGCCGGCCCGGGAAGCGAGTTGTCCATCGTGTCCGCCTATTTCACCTCGGCGGCCTACGGCGTTCAACGCGAGACGCTGGACGGGATAAGGTCCGCGCGCTTCCTGTTTGGCGAGCCTCGCTTCTTGTCCATCGCCGACGCTGATGCGCTCAGTCCGCCGGCCTTTGCCATCACAGACACGGGTCTATCCCTAGCCGACCAGCTTCGCACGCGAAGGGATGCCCTTCAATGCGCTAACTGGATAAGGGAACGGGTGCAGGTCCGCTCGGTGCGCCGGGGCGGTCTGCTTCACGGCAAAATGATTCATGTTCACGATGGCGCACGCGAGCATGCGCTGATCGGCAGCTCCAACTTCACGCTTCGGGGCCTCGGCTTCAGCGATACGCCGAATCTGGAGCTCAACTTGATCGTCGACGGCGACCGCGACCGCGCCGACCTGCTTGCTTGGTTCGACGAAGCCTGGAACGACGATACGCTGACGACAGACGTCAAAGCGGAGGTGCTTGCCCGCCTAGAACGTCTATACAGCCACAACGCACCTGAGTTCATCTACTACAAGACGCTGTTTCACCTGTTCGAGAGCTACCTACACGATCAGGAATTTGAAGATCGCCCTGGCTCTGCGGCACTTACGGGCAGTGCAGTTTGGAAGATGCTGTTCGACTTTCAGCAGGACGGCGTTCGCGCTGTTTTGGGCAAGCTGGACAAGCATGACGGCTGCATCTTGGCGGACAGTGTCGGTCTGGGAAAGACGCTGTCGGCACTGGCCGTCATTCGCTACTTTGAGGCCGCCAGGAAGCGCGTCCTGGTGCTCGCACCCAAGAAGCTGAGGGAAAACTGGACCGCGTACCTCTCGAACAACGCGGCGTTGAACCCGTTGAAAGAGGACGCCTTCCGCTTCGACGTCCTGTCACATACCGACCTGTCGCGGGATGCGGGCCACGTCGGGAACATCGATCTCGCCACGCATGACTGGTCCGACTACGACTTGATCGTCATTGACGAGTCACACAATTTCCGCAACGCTGCGGGATCACGCTATCGTCGACTGGTCGAAAAGGCATTGCGGCCCGGCGTTAAGACTAAGGTCCTGTTGCTGTCGGCGACCCCCGTCAACAACGACCTGGCGGACCTGAAGGCTCAGCTCGACCTCATTGCGCAGGACCGGCCGGACGCTTTCCAACTATTGGGCGTGTCTAACCTGCCAGCCGTTATCGGCGACGCTCGCCGCAAGTTCGCGGCCTGGGCCGGCAGGGGCGGGCGGGATGCGGCGGCGCTGATGAATGCACTTCCGGCGAGCCTGACCACGCTTCTTGATGGTGTGTCGATCGCGCGGTCGCGCCGGCACATCGAACGCCATTACGCGGCGTCACTCGAGAGGATCGGACGTTTCCCGACCCGCGAGCGGCCCCAGTCCATTTTCGTAGAAATCGACAGGGCACGCGCCTTTCCGTCGTTTGCAGACGTGGACGCAACGATCAGCCGGCTCAAGCTCGCGCTCTATAGCCCGATCGCCTACGTCCGCGACGAACACAAGGCGCGGTATGACGAGGCGGCGCGCAGACCCTCGGGTTTCAACCAGGCGAACCGCGAACGCTATCTGATCGCGATGATGAAAATCGGCTTCCTGAAGCGCCTGGAGAGCTCGATCGCGTCGTTCGGACGGACCATGGACCGGATGGAAGCTCGAATCGATGCGCGGCTTGCCGACATCGCACGGGTACGTGAAGGGCTTATCGACAGCAGCGAGACGATGGATGCGGAGGAATTGGAGGGCGACGACGAGCTTGCTGGCGCGTTCGAGGTCGGGCGCGGCCTGCGCTACGATCTGCGCCACATGCGTATCGACGACTGGGCGGCTGACCTCGCACATGATCGGGAACTCATCGCCGACCTGGCGGCGCAGGCGCGACGGATATCGCCCGACCGCGACGCTAAGCTGGCCGAGCTAAAGGCGCTTGTCGCCGACAAGGTCGCCAACCCTACGCGCAATCGCGACGGGTCCGCCAACCGCAAGCTGATCCTGTTTACCGCCTACACCGACACCGCAGCATATCTCTACGATCAACTCTGCCCATTTGCGAAAGGATTGGGCGTCGACGTAGGACTGGTCGCGGGCGACCGGTGCGAGGCGACCTATGGGCGCCCCCGCTTCCAGGAGGTGCTTACGAACTTCTCGCCGAGGTCGAAGCGGCGGGCGGCTCTGAAAGGAGCGGATAGCGAGGGCGAGATTGACCTGTTGATCGCGACGGACTGCATCAGCGAGGGCCAGAACCTGCAGGACTGCGACCGGCTGGTGAACGTCGATATCCATTGGAACCCGGTCCGGCTAATCCAGCGATTCGGTCGGATAGACCGGATCGGCGCGGTGGCGGAGTCAATCCGAATGGTCAACTTCTGGCCTACTGCGGACTTAGATCGCTACCTGAGCTTAAAGGACCGGGTGGAGGCGCGCATGGCACTGGCCGACCTGTCCGCCACGGGAGAGGACAATCTTCTGGCGGAGGCGAGGACCGCAGCCGAGGTCGACCTGCACTGGCGCGACGATCAGCTTCGCCGCTTGCAGGACGAGGTGTTGGACCTGGAGGAAAGCGGAGAAGGCGTCGGTCTGACCGAGTTCACGCTGGATGATTTCCGCGCCGACCTGCTGCATCACGTCAAACAGCATCGCGACGTGCTGGCGGAGGCGCCGTTCGGCCTCCACGCGATCGTGCCGGCTGACGTGGAAGGCGGCAGGCTGGAGCCTGGCGCGATCTTCTGTCTGAGGCGTCGGGGGGAGCCGGACCCCGGATCGGCGCAGGTTGCGCCGCTCGATCCTTTCTACCTAGTCTATGTACGCGACGACGGGTCCGTCCGAAACGGGTTCGCGCAACCCAAGACCGTCCTGAGCGCCTTCCAGGCGCTGTGCGTCGGGCAGAGCGCGCCGGTTGAAGCGCTGTGCGACGCCTTCGATCGCGAGACGGACCAGGGCGCACGAATGGATCGATATTCTGAACTGGTCGCGGCGGCCGTGCGATCGGTTATCGGCGATTATGGCGCGCGAGCTCTGAGCGCGCTGACGAGTCTGCGCGGCGGCAGGCTGGCCGATCGGGCGGCTCAGCCCAAGGATGGGGGAGATTACGAGCTCGTCACATGGCTGGTCGTGCGGCGCGGTTCGGCCGGAGAGCAGCGGTGAGCGGCCGCCTGTCCTCCGTCGCCGCGGCGATCCACGCCTTCGCCACGAGTCCGCTGGAAGAGGCCGGCCGCGGACTGCTCCACAGCCTGGGCTATCGCAGCGCGAAGACGATCCCTCTCGACGGGTCGCCTGCCAGCTTCGCTCGCGACGTTGACCCGGAAGGCCGTCTGAATGCTCGCGCAGCGCAGCTCGACCGGTGGTGCGAGGTGCGCTTTCTGTTCCAGCTCACCAACGACGAGATTCCGATGCTGGGCCGCGGCCAGGCGGACTTCGACTTGGCCGAGCGGTTCGGGCGTAGCATCGTCGACAGCTTCGTCTTTCTCGCGATCGAGCTGGAAGGCGAAGAATGGACCCGCAGTTCGCTCGCCGGCGTGACGCGCGCGGTAAACGCGTGCTTCCCAATGCCGGTCATCATCCTCTTCCGCCACGGTGGCTTTGTCTCACTGGCGGTCAGCGAGCGCCGGGCGAATAGGCGCGATGCCAGTCGCGATGTGCAGACCGGACGTATCTCAATCATCCTCAACATCGTTATCGACCGCCCCCATCGCGGGCACTTGAGCATCCTCGGCAAGCTGGACCTGACCGCCATGCCGCGGCGCCCCGCGAACTTTGACGAGCTCTACCGCGGCTGGCTCCAGGCACTGTCGACCAAGACGCTCAACCAAACCTTTTACCGCGACCTGTCGCACTGGTTCTTCTGGGCGAAGCGCGAAGTCGTGTTCCCACCCGGCGCGGGCAGCCGCGTCGAGGTACCGCTAATCCGGCTGCTTACCCGCGTCATCTTCTGCTGGTTCATCAAGGAGCGTCGACTGATTCCGCCTGAGCTTTTCCGGTCGGAAAATGTCGCGGAGCTGCTTCGTGCCGATCCGGCCGCGACTCCCGCTGAGGGGACCTACTACCGCGCAATCCTGCAGAACCTGTTCTTCGCAACACTCAATACCGAGATGCCCCGGCCCGGCCAGGAGGGCGTGCGGACGTGGATCAATGGGCAACACCTGGTCCACAGCTTGTACCGCTACAAGGACCTGTTCGCCGATCCCGACGCCGCGCTGGCGCTGTTCCGCCAAGTGCCCTTCCTGAACGGCGGCCTGTTCGAGTGCCTTGATCGCGAGCTGACCGAGCGCGACCTAGCTCGGGATCCTGACCTGCTGAAGCTCAGCGACGGCAAGCGGCTTCGTATCGACGGCTTCTCGGATCACCCCAAGAATCCCTTGCACGTCCCCAACCGCGTCTTCTTCGGGGAAGAAATCGAGGTCGACCTGAACGCCGATTTCGAAACCAAGGGCAAGACCTATCGCGCCAAGGGCTTGTTCACGCTGTTCGAGGATTACGTCTTCACGGTGGAGGAGAACACCGCCGCGGAAGAGGAAGTCGCGCTCGATCCCGAGCTATTGGGCAAGGTGTTCGAGAACCTGTTGGCATCCTACAACGAGGAGACGCGCACCACCGCGCGTAAGAAGTCCGGCTCCTTCTACACGCCGCGCTACGTGGTCGATTGGATGGTGCGCGAAACGCTGGCGCACCAATTTACGCGGGCTCTGATAACCGCGCGACCCGCCGAGGCAGGGCTGCGGCCGGACGCGGAAGCGTTCGATTTCGGTTCCGCGCCCGGCGAGCTGGCGATCGATCGGCCACCCTCGCGGCCAACGGCGGCGACGGTGCGCGAGGCGTTCGACGCACGGGTGCGCACCCTGCTCGATCCCGCGGCGGAAACGCCGCGCTTCTCGGGCGCGGAGACGCAAGCGCTGGTCGCCGCGATCGAGGAACTGAAGGTGCTCGACCCCGCCTGCGGCTCCGGCGCCTTCCCAATGGGCATGCTCCAATCGCTGATGGCGGTGCTAAAGCGGCTGGACCCGGACAATGCCCGCTGGCGCGCGACCCTGCGCCGTCCGCTAGAGGATCGCGTCACGCGCGCGCGCGATTATGACGTGACGCGGCGCGAAGTGGAGCTGGAGGAGGCGGAGGCCGCGCTCGCTGCGTTCGACGAGGAGTTCGCCGACCCCGACTTGGTCGATTACGTCCGCAAGCTCCACCTGATCGAGCGCTGCCTATACGGCTCCGACATCCAGCCGATCGCCATCCAGATCGCCAAACTGCGTTTCTTCATCAGCCTGGCGGTAGAGCAGCGGCCGCACCTGGGTCGCGACAATCTGGGCGTGAAGCCGCTGCCCAACCTTGAAACCAAGCTAGTCGCGGCGAACAGTCTGGTGCCGCTGGATCGGCCGCCGCAGGGCGACCTGTTCGCCAATCCGCGAATCCGCGACCTGGAACGGCTGATTGAGGATGCGACGCAGCGCCACTTCGGCGCTCGTACGATGCGCACCAAGCGCAAGTACCGGGCATTGATCGAGCAGCACCGTGACGAGCTGGCGGCCATTCTAGAGGCCGAGCATTCGCTACCACACGACGACGCGAACAAGGCCGCGGCTTGGGACCCATTTGACCAGAACGCCACTGCGCCCTTTTTTGACCCCCTATGGATGTTTGGGCTGCACGACGGCTTCGACATCGTGATCGGCAACCCTCCCTACATCCGGCAGGAGCGGTTCACCGAGCAGAAGCCGCTGCTCCGCCGCCTGTACGAGCGGCGCGACCGCAATGGGCAGGTTGAGGGTAGCTATGCCGGGACCGCGGACTATCTGGTCTATTTCATTGAGCGCGGCGTCTCGCTGCTGAAGGCGGGCGGGGCGTTCAGCTACATCACCTCGAACAAGTGGTTTCGTGCCAAATATGGCGAGAACCTGCGCTGGTGGATGAGCCGGCATACCGACCTTCTGTCGATCATCGACTTTGGCGATGCCGACGTGTTCGAAGGCACCATCGCGTATCCCACCATTGTCACCGCAGAACGGCGAGATGGCGAGGTGCGCGCTGGTCACCGCTTCCGCGCGCTTAACTGGAGCGAGTTGGGGGAGGACGCCGACGAGGAGCGCTTCCCCTTCTACCTGGAGAGCGCCGGGTTTGACATGCCGCAGGTGGCGCTGGAGCGAACCGGGTGGCAAGTCGAGCCCACCGTCAAGCGCGACGTGCTTGCCCGCATCCGGGCCGCCGGCGTCCCGCTCGGCGACTATGTCGAAGGGCGGTTCTACCGCGGCATCCTGACCGGCTACAATGATGCCTTCGTGATCGACGGCGCGACGCGCGCTAGGCTCATCGCCGAGGACGAAGCGGCGAACGAAATCATCAAACCGTATTTGCGTGGGCGCGACGTCAAACGCTGGCGGGTCGAGCCGGAGGACCTCTGGCTGATCTTCACCCGCCGTGGGATCGACATTGATGCCTACCCTAGCGTCAAAGCGCATCTTGTGCAGTACCGTGACGCGCTGGAGCCGAAACCGTCGGATTGGGAGCCGACAGGAGAGGAGACGAGCTGGCCCGGGCGGAAGGCGGGTTCATACCAGTGGTTTGAGATACAGGACAACGTTGCTTATTGGCGCGAATTCGAGCAACCTAAGATCGTCGTTCCCGCAATCGAGAAGCGGGTCGCCTACGCCTTCGATGGCGAGGGCTTCTACAGCAACGACAAGACCAGTATCATCGTTGACGACCGCTGGCGCTACCTACTGGCCTGTCTGAACTCTTCGGTGTCCTGGTGGTACACTCAGGCGCTGTTCGCCAGCCGCACTGGCGGTTTTTACGAGTTTAAGCCGATGTATGTCTCGGTCCTCCCCATTCCGAGCGCGACCACCGAACAGCAACGCCTGCTCGAAGCGCTCGCCACCGCGCTCACCGCCGAGCCGAGCTCCGCCCTCGAACAGCTGCTCAACGGGCTCGTCTACGAGCTCTACTTCCCGGACGACCTGCAAGAACGCGGCCTCCACCTCCACGCCGCCGCCGCGGAAGCCGGCCTCGATAGCCTCGTAGGCCTGGACGGGTCCACGCTCACCACCGCCGCCGCTGCTTTTTCCCGCGCACGCCTGGCACCAGGCGAACCTCTGCGCATCATGCTCTCCGATCTCCAGACGCTCGACGTTGTGCGTATCATCGAAGGAAAAGCTTAGTGGCTCGACCGCGCATTAAAACGCTGGAAATCTGCGATTTTCGCGCTTTTCCTGGTCCTGCCCCCGTGACAATCGAGCTCGCCGGCAAAAACCTCTTTCTCTTCGGCGAGAACGGCGTCGGGAAGTCGACGATCTTTCACGCGTTGGACGGTCTGTTTGCGGTGAACACGTCTGCGGACGAGCTCAAAGCCCTTCTGATCAAGGAAGCTAATCGGTTCACGCCTGGAGATAAGCGCGGCGATAGCCGCGTCGCCGTGACGTATGACGACGGCGAGCTCTCCGCTACGTGGTCAAAGGATGGCCATCCGATCGACGTCGCGCCGGGCCCAGCCAACGAGCGAATCGTTAACACCGCGTGGGCCAAAGCTATATTGGATTATCGTTCGCTGCTGGCGACCAACTACGACCATGAAGATGAGGTCAACCTTTTCTGGGTCTGCGTAGAAGGCCTGCTGCGCGATTACGTCTTTGAAGGCGAGCGGATCGGCGAGGTCTGGCAGCGGCTGCTCGCCATGCTTGAAAGACCGCAACTGCGCGAAGCTCAGATCCGGGAGATCAATCAGGACAGCCGGCGTCTGAACAACGGACTTGCAGAAGCCCTAGATGCGGTCACGCCGTTGATCAATCCGTTACTCGATGACCTTGGCCATGGGGATGTCCGCGTGGCGGCCCTGGTGCCCAAGCGAATCGCATACAACAATTCCGGGAGGAAGGAGTGGCGCGACTTCAACGATTGCGAGATCACGCCCGCGATCACCTTTCATGGCGGGGCGGTTGAGCACCCGCAGCTCTTCCTGAACGAAGCTCGGCTGTCAGCCTTGGCATTGGCCATTTATTTCGCTGGCCGCAAATTGGCCGAGCAGCAGGCTCGCAATGATATGCCCCGAATTATGGTGCTCGACGATGTGCTTATCGGGCTCGACCAAGCCAATCGCCTCCCGCTGCTCGACGTCCTGTGCAAGCACTTCCAAGATTGGCAGGTGATCTTGCTGACGCACGACCGGACATGGTTCGATATAGGTAGGCAGTACCTGCGCAAAGGTGGTCCGCCGCACTGGCGAGGCCGTGCCGACGAGTACTGGACCTTTTGGCAACTTCATCAACACGGCGACCATAGGGACGTGCCTATTGCGACCGAGCTCGGTGCAAGCGTTGCGGCGCAAGCATTGACGGTCGCACGCCGCTTTGTGAAGGACGGGCACGTGCATGCCGCTGGAAATGCGGCGCGGCTGGCAACCGAATTCGCTTTGAGGGAATTTTGCGCCGTCAAGGATGTCTCGGTGCCCTACGTTCAACCGCCAGGCTTCCTTCCTGCATCCAAGTTTCTCGAGTGCATCGAGATTTTCGATAAAGGCAGTCAGCATTACAAATCGATCATCGATTCCGTTCGGATGTACACGACCATTCTGCTCAACCCCTTATCACACGGCGGGACAGCAGAGGTCACTCCGAACGAGGTGCTCGCCGCCATCGAGGTAGTCGATAAGCTGTTATTCTCGCTCACGACCTTGCCAACAGCGGAGATGAAGCGGCGTCGTGCCGAAGCAGGCGACTGAGTCTGGCTCATCTTACGCCTCGCATCTCGAAGGCATAAGCTCCACCTAGTCAAAGGGAGCAAGTCATGCCGAGTCGCAGCATCACCGACGACGAGATCGGCCTCATCAAGGCCATGCTGAAACGCGGTATGGCGAACAAAGATATCCAGTTTTACTTCAATCGTCAGGATCGCGCCTGCAACTCCGGGCGAATCACGGGGATACGAAACCGGAGCTACGGGCCCGAGGTACCACTTGCGAGTGACGAAGCACTCAGTCGTTTCCTCGCCCATTTCAGCTCACCCGGCATTATCGCGCCTACAGTTCAAACCCAAGCGGCTTCTACTGAGTCGCGCGACCCGCTAGACCCCGTTCGGTTACGGTCGCTGTTCGCGCGAAAGACTGATGGCGGGTGGCGCTGCGCCGTCGGCGAGACGGATGAGCATGAATGCAAACAGAGTTTCAACCTACGCCGGTTTACCCCGGCCTTGAAGACTATTGCCGGCTTCGCAAACAATCGCGGCGGCTATCTGTTTTTCGGCGTGAAGGACAAGCCGGACGGGTTCTCGGTATGTGGCTTGGCGGACGACCGATTCACCGAGACTGACCAGAACAAGTTTAGCCAGACCATTCGCTCCACACTTGAGCCAACACCGCGTTTCAGGATCGCTTCCCTCGACTTGGATGGGCTCACCGTCGGGGTCATCCATGTCGAGCCCCACCCAGCAAAGCCTGTCATCGTCAGCAGGAATGAGGGTGAGGTTGCCGAGGGTGCAATTTACTATCGGTATCCGGGCGAGACAAAGCCGATCTGCTATCCGGACCTGCGCGCAATCCTCGATGAACGGGATCGCCACAGCCGAGAGGCTATCATGCCAATGGTGCAGCGTCTCCTGGAGCTCGGGCCGAACAATGCGCTGGTTGCGAACCTCGCCGACGGCAGGCTGGAAGGCGGTGACCGACCGATCCTCATCGACCAGCAGTTGGTCGATCGCATTCGCTTCATCCGCGAAGGTCAATTCGACGAGCGAGACGGTGCGGAAACGCTGCGCCTCATCGGAGATGTTGGAATGGTCGATCTTTCGGGCGTGACCGCCACGAAAACTGTCCGCACAGAGGTGACGGAGGAGGCGATCATTCGCAACTTCGTCGCCCGGGTACCGGTAGAAGAACCGCTGTCTTATGTTCGGCAGGCAAGCCACGAGAATTCGTACCTTCTGCCAATCTTTTACTACCTCCACCTAGCTGGCGAAACACGCGCTGGCGCTATTGCGAGCCTGAGGAGGCACAGGGAAGCAAAGCCAAAAACCCGTGACGAAATCATCAAGCGGCTACAGGGGACGCGAACGCTGTTTGACCAAGCGCGAGCCAAACGCCTCGCTGTCCTGAATGACATAAGGCTTGGCAATCTCGCTGGGGTGACGACACCGGCTGAGGCTGTAGCTATGCTTGGCGCATTAACTGGACTGCGCGGGGATGATGCGCAAACCTACGAGTTGGCGAACGAACTTCTGCGGCAGGCGCTTAATCTCTGGAGTGGAGATCGAGCATTTCTCAGTCATCTGCGTCGAGCGGCCTCCCGTCTTGATGAGCTAGTCTATGGTCCGCTAGTGACGTAGCCACTAGAAAAGGATAACCAGCATTCTTTCGAGTGGCCCTATGGTTAAATCGTACGCACGAATGAAAGTCTTGTTTGTGTTGAGCACCATAGAACAATGCAACCGGAGTTGGGTCGTGCCTAATTCTCGTTGATCCGGCCTTGGTCAGGACGGGCCGAGGTCCCGATACTTTGACGCTGGCTATGGCTACCTAGCGCGGCACTCTACCCTCCTGGCGGACGCCCTCGAGGGCGCGGTCTTCGCACTAGAGCAGTTTCCGGCCGATCTGAGTCGATGCGGGATTCCCATTGGTGCAGTGATCTGATTCAAGATGCTGGCTGGATGGAGGCCGGCATGAATGGGCAAGCCGTTGTCGATGGACCTGCGGTCGCGAGCGCTAGCCGCGGTTGACGAGGGGATGAGCTGCCGGGCTGCGGCGCGGCGGTTCGGGGTGGCGGCCGCGACGGTGATCCGCTGGCACGATCAGCGCCGCAGCACCGGTGGCTATGCCGCCAAGCCGCAGGGCGGCGATACGCGGTCGCGGCGGATCGAGGCGTACGCGCACACGATCCTGTCGCTGCACGAGGCCCGGCGCGACATCACCTTGGACGAGCTGCGCAGCGAGCTGGGCCGGGCGGGGGTGACGGTCGCAATCTCGACGCTGCATCGCTTCTTCGCCCGTCACGGGGTCACGCGCAAAAAAAGACCGGCCATGCGATCGAGCAGGACCGCGCCGACGTCCTGAGCCAGCGGGAGGCATGGTTCGACGGCCAGCCCGATCTCGACCCCGCGCGTCTGGTATTCATCGACGAGACCTGGACGGCAACCAACATGACCCGCAGCCACGGCCGTTGTCGCCGGGGCGAGCGACTCCGGATGGGCTACCCGCACGGCCACCGCAAGACGACGACGCTGGTCGCAGGCCTGCGCACGACCGGCATGGTCGCGCCCATGGTGCTCGATGGCCCGATCAACGGCGACTGGTTCGAAGCCTATGTCGACCAAGTGCTCGTGCCCGACCTCAGGCGCGGCGACATTGTCATCATGGACAACCTGTCCAGCCACAAGCGCGCCAGCATCCGCGACCTGATCGAGGCGGCCGGTGCTCGGCTCATGTTCCTTCCGCCCTACAGCCCCGACTTCAACCCCATCGAAAAGGCGTTTGCCCGCCTCAAGGCCATGCTCCGCAAGGCCGGCGAGCGGACCGTTTCCGGGCTGTGGTCCCTCATCGGCAAGTTGGTCGACCTGTTCCAGCCGCAGGAATGCGCCAACTACTTCAGCTCCTGCGGCTATGACCCAGACTGAACGGAAGCCGCTCTAGAGGCTGTTATGAACCGCCCCGGGTTTGTCGGAGGCTCCAACTCCTGAGAAGGTGGAGCCTGTATGAGTAAGACGACGAACAAGTTTGCGCCTGAAGTCCGCGAGCGAGCGGTAAGGATGGTGCTGGATCACGAGCGCGATCACCCATCGCGATGGGCAGCGGTAGTTTCCATTGCCGAGAAGATTGGCTGCGTTCCGCAGACGCTGCATGAGTGGGTAAAGAAGGCGGAGGTGAACAGCGGCAAGCGCGCTGGCGTTCCGACCGAGGTCGCTGACAAGATGAAGGCGCTAGAACGCGAAGTCCGCGAGCTTCGACAGGCCAACGAGATCCTGCGCAAGGCATCCGCATATTTTGCCCAGGCGGAGCTCGACCGCCCATTCCGGCGATGATCGCCTTCATCGACGATCACCGTAAATCCTATGGGGTCGAGCCGATCTGCCGCGTCTTGCCGATCGCCCCATCGACGTATTTCGAGCGTGTCGCGCAGCGGCAGGATCCAATGCGCCTGTCGGCGCGGGCACAGCGGGATCAGGTTCTCAAGCCCGAGGTGGCGCGTGTGTTCGCCGAGAACTTCGCGGTCTACGGCGTCCGCAAGGTCTGGCGGCAGATGATGCGCGAGGGCTTCCCGGTCGCCCGCTGCACTATCGAGCGGCTGATGCGCGATATGGGTCTACAGGGCGTGATCCGGGGCAAGCCGGTTCGCACGACGATGAGCGACAAAGCAGCGCCGTGCCCGCTGGATCACGTCAACCGCAGGTTCTACGCGCCAGCGCCGAACATGCTGTGGGTGTCGGATTTCACCTACGTCGCTACCTGGGCGGGGTTCGTCTATGTCGCCTTCGTCATCGACACTTACGCGAGACGCATCGTCGGCTGGCGGGCGAGCAGGACAGCGCATGCCAGCTTCGTCCTCGATGCTTTGGAACAAGCGCTTCATGACCGCCGGCCGGCCCATCGAAGCGGTCTCGTCCATCATAGCGACCGTGGGTCGCAAGGCGGATTCAACCGGTCGTCGCAACGCCGTAATGTTTGATCTTTGCGAGGCATTGGTCAAGCGCCTCGGCCGGTGTTCTCCAGCCAAGCGTCTTGCGTGGTCGATCATTGAGGGTCGCTGCAACCGCCGCGAGCGTATCGGCGCTATGTGCACTGAGGTCGGTGCCCTTGGGGAAGTACTGGCGCAGTAACCCGTTGGTGTTCTCATTGGTGCCGCGTTGCCAGGGGCTTTGGGGGTCACAGAAATAGACCTGCACGCCTGCATCGATCTTGAGACGGGCGTGCTGCGCCATCTCCGCGCCCTGATCCCAGGTGAGCGAGCGGCGCAACTCCCTGGGCAAGGTGGTGATGGTACGGGTAATGGCATCCCGCACGGCCTCGGCGCCATGCCCAGCCAGCGCCGGTCCGTTTTTGATACGCGGCTTGGCGTCGTGACCATCCATACGGGGCAGATGGAGCAGCATCGTGAAACGCGTCGACCGTTCGACCAGCGTCCCGATCGCCGAGCTGCCGACCCCGAGGATGAGGTCGCCTTCCCAATGGCCCGGCACCGCACGGTCATCGGCTTCGGCGGGCCGTTCGCTGATCATGATCTCCGGCGTCACGAAGCCCTTGCCGCGCTGACCAACCCGCGCCCGTGGCACGCGGAGAGCCCGGCCGCTGCGCAGGCATGCGGTGAGGTCACGGCGCAGGGCGCCGCGGGCTTGCACGAACAGCGCCTGGTAGATGGCTTCGTGGCTGATGCGCATGCTGTCGTCGTCCGGAAAGTCGATGGGCAGACGACCGGCAATCTGCTCCGGGCTCCATGCCGTTGACCAGCGCCGGTTCTGGCGCCGTCCATGTCGCCGCCCTTTCCATGATGCCACCGTCGGGCCGATGACAGACGGGCCACCGGGTCTGGCAACGACGCCGCTCAACCGATCTTCCACCCAGCGCCTCAGCCCTTCATTGGCTGCAAGCTTGGCGACCTTGGGACGGCGTGCCGCCCGCTCGGCATGCCACTGGGCCGTCGTCGCACGATAGTCGAAATTGCCGCTGCGCGTCGCGGCATTGCGCCGGATCTCGCGCGAGATGGTCGAGGCAGCACGGCCGAGCCGGCGGGCTATCTCACAGACGCCATGCCCTTGAACCAGCAACAGCGCGATCTCCTCGCGTTCCGCCAGCGACAGGTATCTGCCCGATAAGGGCTTCGCCGATGGCCTGAACGCTGCCGGTGGCATCCCGCCTGCCTCCCGAAACCAGCGGCTGCCAACCGGTTGTGACGCTCCTGCCTTCACCGCTGCCGCCTCGCTGCTCATCCCGGCAGCTACATACCGCCAGAACAGTTCACGCTCTTCCCGATTGGCGACTGGCGGCCGTCCCGGAGACCGCAACTGTGACCGTGTGCACCGGTCCGAACGCCGCTTCTTTATATCCATCGTCCGCCTCCATTTTCGAAGCGTTGCGACGACCGGTTGAATCCGCCCAATACGTCTCCATCAAATACACCGAGCGCCTCGCCGAAGCCGGGATCGAGCCATCGGTTGGCAGCGTCGGCGACAGCTACGACAACGCTTTGGCCGAGACGATCAATGGCCTCTACAAAGCCGAGGTGATCCACAGGCGTGGGCCGTGGCGCAGCTTTGAAGCCGTCGAATACGCCACGCTCGAATGGGTCGACTGGTTCAACCATCGCCGGCTGCTGGAGCCCATCGGCAACATCCCGCCTGCCGAAGCCGAAAAGCAATATTATGCTGCCGCGGAGAACCTGGATATGGCAGCGTAACTCACAACCCACGGCCTCCGGCAAACCCGGGGCGGTTCATTATGGATTTGTAGGGGCGTCTGACTCATCCAGGATGGATGAGCATTTTCCGCAAGCCGTATCCGTCTGACGTCAGCGACGAGAAATGGTCGCTGGTTGCACCGTACCTGTTGCTGCAACGCGCGGATGGGCGAGGCTGAGCCACGCGCCGGGCGACGAGTGGAGGCGGACGCCGATCGCGGACAGGTTCGGGGGGGCGTTGCGTATCGGGGCGACCCTCGACGCCTGGCACGCCGCCGCCGAGGTTGGGGCGGGTGACGTGACCCCAGTCTTTCAACCAGCGGCAACCAGAGACCGACCGGTGTTGTCGCGCATGAGCGCAGGTGAAGCAACGGGCGGGGTTAACCCCGCCCGTTGCTGTTCGAGCCCGGCAGCGAATGCGGCCGGGGTAGCGTAGCCGAGCGACGAGTGCGGCCGCTCGGTGTTGTAGTCGTCGATCCAGCTGGCCAGGATCGAGCGGGCTTGGCCAATGGTGAAGAACAGCGTCTCGTTGAGCAGCTCGTCGCGCATGCGACCGTTGAAGCTCTCGACGAACCCGTTCTGCGTCGGTTTGCCTGGCGCGATGTAATGCCACTCGATGCTGGCATCGGCGGACCAGGCGAGCACCGCATTGGAGGTCAGTTCGGTCCCGTTGTCGCTGACGATCATCTTCGGCCTGCCACGCTCGGCGATCAGATCGGCCAGTTCGCGCACGACCCGCCGGCCCGAAATTGACGTGTCGACTACCGCCCGGAGGCATTCGCGCGTCACGTCGTCGACGATGTTGAGCACACGGAACCGCCGCCCGGTGACAAGCTGGTCGTGGACGAAGTCGAGGCTCCAGCGCTGGTTGGGGAGCGCCAGCACCGGTGAAGGTGCCCGCGCGCCCACGGCGCGCCTTCGTCCTTTCCGGCGCCTGACCGTCAGACCTTCCTCCCGGTAGAGCCGCTGGGTCTTCTTGCGGTTGATCGTGATGCCGTCCCGGCGCAGCAGGATGTGCAACCGTCGATAGCCGAACCGCCGACGCTGCTGTGCCAACTCGCACAGCCGCGACCGCAGGTCGCCATCATCTGCCCGGCACGAGCGATACCGCATGCTCGTGCGATCCGCTCCGACAACCGCGCATGCCCGCCGCTCACTCATCCCCAGGGTCGCCTGGAGATGCGCGACCGCTTGCCGCTTCGCGGCGGGCGTCACCACTTTTTTGACAGCAGGTCTTTCAACCCCGCGTTGTCGAGCATCGTATCCGCGAGCAGCCGCTTGAGCCGGGCGTTCTCCTCCTCGAGCGACCGCAGGCGCTTCGCGTCGGACACCTCCAGGCCGCCGAACTTCGCCTTCCACGCGTAATAGGTCGCGCTCGACATCCCGTGCTTGCGGCACAACTCCGTCACCACTGCGCCCGCCTCGGCCTCCTTCAGGATGCCAATGATCTGCTCTTCCGAGAATTGCTTCCGCTTCATTCCGTCCGTCCCTTTGAGGGGCCGGTCTCTAGTTCCACCTGGATGAAGAAACGGGGGTCACGTCACGGGCGACATGCTGGACGAGCACCACGAGGTCGAGCGCATCTCGCGCCTACGGCGGGAGTTCGGTTCCTCCGCGTCGATCGCGGCACGGGGCTATGACGAGCTGTTCGATGCGCTCATCGCGTGCCATGCCTTTCTCGAGCTGCAACGCTTCGTCAGCGGCGGCCTAGATGGGCTAAGGCGCGACTTCGGCGAGCGCAACGCCGTTTCGCAAATCAAGACCTCGCTGACTCATCTTCTGCACGGGCCGGGGTCAACCCTCGAGCGAGCCTACGATTTGATTTACAGCGAGCGGTGGAAGCTTGCCCGCTTTGGCGAGTCGTGCGTCATGGAGCTCTCCGGCTGGCTTGCCCCGAACCGACCTCCAGTGAATGGGCGAACGATGAAGGCGCTAAGATATCTGGGCTTTGCCGTGCCAGCCTGAACCCGGCCTATAAGTCATCGAAGCGGAAGTCTTTGAAGGGCAACAGCTCCGTCCTAATGAACGAACGGCAGCTTCCGGTAGTGGATGAGGCTGCGGTGAGTGACGGCTTTTGGGTCATGGTGACAGCAACCGTGACCGCACGATCGTTAGCCCCCGCAACTGACCCCGGAAGCAAAAGGCTGATACCGATTTGCATGGATCGGCGGCCCCGCTAAGTCATGCTCATGGCGTTCGGCGTTTTCATCCATCGGTTTGACTCGATCTACGACGATACGCCAGCGGAGCGTTACCAGTTTCCGGCCCAGTATCTGAGCCGCGCCCAGGCCTGTCTCGGTGACTGGGTAATCTATTACGAGCCTCGTAAGGTTCGAGACACGCGCGGCTATTTCGCGGTCGCCAAGATCGAGCAGATCATACCGGACCCGACGGTGCCCGGTATGTATCTCGCGCTGGTAGAGCCAGGCAGCTATCTCGATTTCGCTATGCCGGTCCCCTTCGCGGATGCCGATGGCCAAGTCATCGAGCGTGGCGTTCTCAACGAAGCCGGCAGGATTTCTGGTCGTGCCCAGGCCGCTGTACGATCACTGTCTCCAGCGGACTTCAATCGGATCGTATCCGCCGGACTGGACGACATCAGCCCGCTCCTGCCACGCACCGGCGATGTCGGCCTGCCAACCGCCGTGCAGGAGGAGCGCGCGCCCTTCATCTTCGACGAAGCACGCGAACGTGTCGCGACGCTAGTTTCACGAGTCGTGCGGGACCGAGTGTTCCGCCGCATCATTCTGCGCGCGTATGACGAACGCTGCGCCGTCACCGGGCTGAAGCTGATCAACGGCGGCGGCCGCGCGGAAGTCGAAGCCGCCCATATCCGGCCGGTCGAGGCGAACGGTCCCGACATCATCAGCAACGGCATGGCACTGTCGGGCACGGCTCACTGGATGTTCGACCGGGGCCTGATTGGCTTCGACGACGACATGCGGATTCTGGTGTCGCGCCAGGTCAACGATCCAGACAGTGTCCGCTCGATCATCAACCCGTCTGGAGGCGCGATCCTGCCCGCACATTTGGCAAGCCGGCCGCACCCGGAATTCGTGCGCTGGCACCGAGAGCACCGCTTCAAACAGTAGCTGGCGTCGGCCCGACTGACCCGTCGAGGCGGAGTAGTGGCAGGATGATTTGTTGAGGCGCAATTCCGCAAACGTGAACCCTTCACCTTTGCGTGCACCGCCATGCGGCGAGGCGGTTCCGGGACGCCGGGGGCGGCGTCCTCAAGGGCGCGCTGGGGCGCGGCCCGTCGGCGGCTGAGCCCCCTCGGGAAAAATAAGAGGGGGTGATTCACCCCGTGATTCGCGTCCTGTACCATGATGCCGGCAACAGGAGCCCGGCTATGTCGATCCAGCGTCCCCTCGGTCCAATAGGTCATTGTTCCGCTCGGCTGCGACGCGCGCTCGCGATCGAAGAGGAAGAAGCGCTCGGTCGTGCGGTGCGCGTCCGTAAGGATGTTCGTGACCAGGTCAAGGACCGGAAGGTCCGTGGCAATCGCTGGTCGCGCTCCCCCAACTTCGCGGTGCCCGGTGCGTTTCATGAACGCTTCGTCTCCGCCGGGGGCAAGGTCACCTTCCATTTCGAATTCCAGGCGATCAGCAAGACAAGCGACGGCGGGTGCCGCATCACGACGCCGGAGGGAAGCAAGCGCTTGGCGGTCGGCGCACCAGCGGCGCATGATGCCTATATCGATCGGCCGGAAGCGGTGGAGGTTACGATCTCTCCGGACGGCTTCGACCGCTATGCCGTGCGGCCATCCGCCACCGAGGCGATCGATGGCGAGCGCGCGGTCTTCACAAATATCTCGCAGGATCCCCAGGAGCGGCAAGCCTATTGGCGTGCCGTGCATCGCCATGAACGCACACCAGGCGCGGACCGACTGACGCTGGTGCCCGAGAGGGCGTCACGTGCGGCGTGGCGTGCACTGGCAGATGCACAGGACGTTCCCGGTGCCGTGGGTGAGGTGGCAGCAAAATTTGCGAATGACAGAGGCAAGCGCAGGACCCGCACGATCCCGCTCGATGAGCTGGCGGTCGACCGTGTTGCCGCACGCAAGCTGGCGAAGACACTTGCCAGCATTCTCGGGACCACGAAGGGCAAGCTGCCGGTTCGGCTCTCGGAGGCGCGCGGTGGACGGTCGCAGTATCGGCTGACGGCAGAATTTCCAGATGGCCTTGATGCCGCTGGTCGGCGGGCGGTGACCGAAGCGATGTGCGCAGAACTGGAAGAGATCGGCATGATGTACGTCGCGGCGATCCATGCGCCCGATCACCATAATGACCGCCGCAATCATCATCTGCACGTCGCCTGTCATGACCGACCGGCCAGGAGGATTGGGAACCGATGGGACTTCGAGATCGCCGAGCCGGTTGAGGGTCAGCATGAGCGGGTGCGTTATCCGTACGCGCAAAAGAAGATCGCGGAATGGTCGCGAGACAGCGATGGCGGAAATTACCGCGCCTATGGCACCGCTTCGATCGCCGACATGCGCCGCTTCTTCGCCGAGCGGTGCAACGAAGAACTCGACCGGTTGGGCGTTACCCGCCAGCTCCATCCGGGTGATCTCCGCTCGCTGGGTTGCGAGCGCCAGGCGCAGAAGCCGCTTGGCACCCGCGCGGCTCCACTCGACGCAGTCGGCGTGTTGACCAGCCGCGGCATCGAGAACGCCGAGATACTCTGGTCCGCGTTGCTGCGCGAGGCGTGGACCGCAGCCGAGGAGCGGGCGAAAGCCCGGGCGGACCTTCGGCGTCGGCTGCTAGAGGCGGAGCGCCTCTGCGTGGAGGGATCGGTCATCGATCAGGCTCGGACGGCCTCCATCCGCGATCTGATCGCCCGGTTCGATGCGGCCAGCGTGGTCCTGCAACAGCACGATGCCGAATGCGCCGAGTATGACGTCACGCTCGCCATGGCGCGGGCTCGGCCGGACAAGACGATCGCCGTATGCCGCCGGATGCTGGAGGCTATCGAGGGCGGGACGGCGGACCGGGCGGAGCAGCGAGCGAAAGGAGCGATCGTCGCGCGCGCAGACGAGGCAGAGGCGTTTCTCGCCGGCATCACTGCGATCGAGCACGACCATGCCCCGGTCCTGACCGAGCATCGAACCGCCGTCGCGAAGGCACAGGCGGCGATCGACGAGATCACGTCAGCGGCGACGGCGCTGATAGACCGCCCGAAGCCTCGGCGCGCGTCCAAGCCCGCCCGCCTAGACGCGCGGTCGACGCTCGATGCCCTGTTCGACAGGATCATGAAAGATGACATCCCGGTCCTCCTGCCGGAGGGGCCCGTGACCGAGTATAGGGTACCCGGCGTAACTCGGGCCGAATTCACCGCCCTTACCACACCCGCACTGGCAGAAATGGCGCAGAGGCGTCTCGCCACTTTCGCCGACCTCCAGGCCAAACGGATGATCGCCGCAGCAACGGACGTGGCATCGGTAGGCCTGGACAGCCTGCAACGCGCCGCCGCAGGTGGTGACGCGAGTGCGGCGCGAACGCTGAAACATGTTCGCGCCTATGGCGAGCATCCCGTCTATCGGCGCGTCCTCGCCGAGAAGCGATCCGTCGAGCGAGTCATCGCCGTCGGTACATCGGAAACTGGTCGTGGATGGCGCGATTGGGTCGGAGGGCTGCTGGGCCGGAGCCCGCCAATCCAATCGCGTCCGCCGATCGAGCCGGCGCAGCCGCATCCGATGCCGGAACCGGCGAAGGATGCGGTGCTGTCCCAGCGCGACGAGGCCGTGGCAGCGCTAGCCGCCGCGCTGTTCTCCGAACCCGCCCTGCGGGTCGTCGAAGGGGAGCATGGGCTCGTCATCGACGCTACCCACGCTCCCGACTGGCGGTTTGCCGCCAACGCCTTCGCCGACGAGCCTGCCGTCGCCCATGCGATGCGGCGGCGTCATGCGTCGCCGTGGCTTAACAACAGCGTCGTCGAGCGGAACCGCCTGCTGGCCGATCTGCGCGCTGCCCTGATGAGCGCCGCCCGGTCTCCACTCCGGAAGGTCGGGAAAGAGTGGGAGGTCGACCTCGCCGACGAACGGCTCGCCACCCTCGTCACCGCGTGGCGTGGGTACAGGCGCCTGGAGGACCTGCTCGCCGACGTCGATCGTCAGCGGCACGGATCCGGGACCGACCGATATTTCGTGGAGGAACCCACCCGCGCTGGTGTCGGCGATGACGTGGTCAGCCGCGCCACCGATCTCGTCGTCAGCCGTAGCGGCATGCCGAGCGACGATCTCGCCGCCGTCATCACTGACTGGCGGGGACGTGACTGCGGACGCTAGATAGCGCTTCACCGTCGCCGCGCTGATGCCGAAATGGCTGGCGGTGGCGGACAGGCTCGCCGCGTTGGTAACGCGCCAGGCGGCGACGCTGACGGGATCCGCCTTGAGCGGCCGCCCCAGGCTGGTCTTGCCCCGGTGCGTACGACCGGTGGCGGCGAGCGACTGTTTCGCGACGTCCAGCCCGGCCCGGGTACGGGCGCGGATGGCTTCGCGCTCCATTTCCGCGATCTGCGCCAGCACCGCGAGGATCAGGAGCCCCGCGCCCGACGTGATCGAACCGAGCCCGCACACCACGACCTCGACGCCCTTGTCCATGAGCGCGCGGACCGTCGCCTGGATGTCCAGGGCATCACGGCCCAGCCGATCGATGGCGGACACGTGCAGCCTGTCGCCCTCACGGACATAGTCGAGCATCGCAGAGAAGCCCGGCCGGCTCCGGGCCAGGACCGAGCCGCTGACGCCTTGGTCTTCGAACTCCTTGTCGAAGGGGCGGCCCATCGGTCCGGCCAATGCTCCGCGTTGCGCCGCGATCGTCTGGCCTCCGGTCGACACGCGGTAGTAGGCAATATCACTCATTCTTTTTCATCCTGGGGTGAAAGGTACCCCAGCACTTCCAAACCTAGCTCAATTGCCTTCTTCCTACCTTCTGCGCCCAAGTCGACGCTGTTCGAAGTCCTGGTGCAAAAGCTCCAAGTTCTGAACAGCGTCGCGCGGGCAGCAAGCCTCAGCGCCTTGGCACCTGGATCATGGGCTGGCCCCGCATCTTGGCCCAGTATCTCGCCGTCTGCTCCTTCATCAGCGTCTGGAACTGAAAGTTACCAACGCGCTCAACGGAGATACCGAACGCGCGTGCGGTTCGGGCGCGGCTGGCCTTGTTGTCGACGATCCAGCGGCAAACAGCCTCTCGAAGCGCGTCGTCGGCATACGCACGGGCTTGGCGGCGGTCTGCGTCGACCTGCTTTGCATTCAGTCTCATCTTTTCCTCCAAAGGATAGTTGCTCCTTTGAAGATCCCATCCTCGCCGCAGGCAGAGCCTTCACTCCCCTCCTGTGGTTACCGCGACACGTGCATCACAGAACGAAGGGGTCACCTTCTCTGGGTAAGGTGTAGAGGACCGGGTGGCAGCTGAATGGGCACGGCGGTCCTGCAACCAGGCTCGGGAAGCTAGGAGGCAAACGAAATCGTGCACCAGCGCAAAGGGGTTTGCAGGGTCTCAGGGCTGACCTGTTGGATCATGCCGAACGGGCGTGACGCCCCCATCCGTCAGCGACGCGCATCGGACGCAGGTCGGATTAGAGAGGAGGTGGGGTGTAGTCGTTGGACCCGAGTCCTTCGCCTCCACCCCACCTCCCTCTATATCTGAAACGAATCTTTCGTTTTCCTTAACGCCGTCGCCGTTTTGCGACGAACGGTGGCGGCCTATCATCGGCCGTCGATCGTCATATCCCCTTAAGCCCGTGCCCTTAGAACCGCGCATCAAAGGGAGAATGACAGATGACCGATGAAAGCTGGACGGTTCGGGCGCGCAAGGGAGACTATCGGGCGATCGATGCCGCGTCGCAGAACCGCCAGATGGACTATGCCGTGGATGGCCTGATGCCAGCGACCGGTGCGACCATATGGTTCGGAGCCGGATCGACCGGGAAGACGCAGCTACTGCTCTGGATGGCCGCCCATATGGCCGCGACCGGAGATGCCGCACCACGCCAGTGGCTCGGTGCTGACCTTGGCGTTCGCGGGAACATCCTCGTCCTGACCGCAGAAGATTTGCGGGAGCATCTTCTGCTGCGCATCGGCTCGATCGCACGCCGCCTGATGCGGGAGAACGGCGGTACCGAGGAGGATGCCGTCGCTCTATGCCAGCGCATCCACGTCATGGCGTTCCTGAGCATGACGCAAACCGAGTTCCCGGAGCCGAACGCGTGCCTTTTCGAGCACGGTCCTGGCGGCCGCTGGCAGCCAAGCCCCGTTCTGAACGGCATCGAGGCCTTTCTCGACGAGTGGAACAAGCAAGTCGAAGAGGACGGACGGCCGGAGGATCGCATCGTGGGCGTCATCCTCGACTCTGCGGTATCGATGGCAGGCTTCGAGTTAGCCAACTCGGAGGCGGCCACGAACTTCCTCTTCCATCTGAACAGACTGTCGTACCGGCAGAAGATGTTCTGGGCGGTGATCGGTCATACGCCCAAGGATGCCGCTCGGAAGACCGAGGACGCCGCGATCGAACGACTTCGTGGATCAGCCATGTGGTCTACCACGCCACGCTCCGTGGTCGAAGTGCGGCTCGCCGGAGCGTCCGAAAACCTCGAGACAGTCCGCGCCGTTCATCCGGGTCTGACGGACCGCGATGTCGTCATCGTCGAGGTGGCCAAGGCGAACTCGCTCGGGGCGGATCTTCGACCTCGCGCGCTGCTGAGGCGCAAGGACGGCGCCTATGATCACATCACGGCCGACTTCCCCGGCATCTTCGGTACGGCGTTGCTCCAGCCACGTGGCAAGAAGGGCGTGCATACGGAGGAACTCCGGAAAGCAGTGCTCTCGCTTCTGGCATCGTTCGACGGCGGCAAACCCAACACGGTCATCGAACGGGATGCGCTTCGTGCCGCATTCAACACGACGAAGGCCTCCTGTATGGTCCTGGCCACGATCACCGACGAGGTAGACGGCGAGAAGGCGAAAACGCCAGGCACTCTGGCCAGGGAGTTGGCGCTGATAAGCAAGGACGGCCTGATCGATACGCGCCGGGGCAAAATCCGGATCGTCAACCTCGGCTTCAACCCACCGGAGCCGATTGCAGAGGCTGCTGAATAGCACCGCTATACTGGCTCATCGGGTCGTCCGTATATGGCCTCTAAAGTTGCCGAAATGGCAATTACGGGCCATATACGGACAATGATGTATGCGCCGAGCGAAATCTCTGTCGAAATCGGGCAGAAGGTCCAGCGCCGCCGACTGGCGATGAACCTGACACAAGTCGATGCGGCAGCCCGCGCCGGGGTCTCCTATCGCACTTGGCGACGCCTGGAGACCGAGGGCAAGGCGTCGATCGACGACCTCGTCCGCGCGGCCGTGGCGCTACGGTGCGAGCAGGATCTGTTCACCCTCTTCCCGGAGCCGGTGGCCAGTTCGATGGATGCCCTGCTGGAGCAAAACCGGATGACCGAACGCACCGCGCCGAAGCGTCGCCGCCGGGCAGTGTCGAGGATCCCATCGTGAAGCTGAGGCCGGGGGCACCGCTGGGGCTGGCGCTGGCGTTCGACGACTCCGCGCCCGTTGCGCCAGCTGGCCGGGTCGTGATGGCCAATGGTGTCGCCCAGCTCGAATGGTCGCCCGACGTCATCCGCAGCGGCCTGCCCGTCGCCCCGCTGCTCTATCCTCCGGAACCGGGCCTGCACGCCGCGCGGAGCCGGTCGTTCGGCGGCCTGCACGGCTTCCTGGCGGACAGCCTGCCCGATGCCTGGGGACGGCTGTTGCTGCGACGTCGCCTCGCCAGGATCGACGTCCAGTTCGACACGCTGAACCCGGTCGATCAGCTGGCCATCATCGGCGCAGGTGGCCGTGGCGCGCTGGTCTATCAGCCCGCCACCACACCCGACGAAGCGATCGGGACGATCGACCTCGATGCCTTGGCCGAGGAATCGCGACTGCTCCTCGCCGGAGACGAGGGTGCGCTGGCCGATACGCTGGCGGCGCTGGGCGGCGCGTCGGGCGGCGCTCGCCCAAAGGTCCATGTCGGCTTCGCCCCCGATGGCGCGATCAGCGTCGGCGAGGCCGCGGACGGCCATGACGCCTGGATCGTCAAGTTCCGTGCGACCGGCGACCCGATCGACATCGGCCCGGTCGAGGAAGCCTATGCGCGCATGGCCCGCACGGCCGGTCTGACGATCGCAGAGTCCCGCGCCCTGCCCGAGCGCGATGGACCGGGCTATTTCGCGACGCGCCGCTTCGACCGCCCCGCCCCCGGACGCCGGCTGCACATGGTGTCCCTCGCCGGGGCGGCCGAAGCGCCCTCGGAGATGCCGAGCATCGACTATGACGGATTCCTGCGCGCGACCATGGCGATCACCCGCCATGCTGGCGACGTCGAGCAGGCCTTCCGCCGCATGGTCTTCAACGTCCTGTCTCACAACCGCGACGATCACACCCGGCAGCACAGCTATCTCATGGGACCGAACGGCGAATGGCGCCTCGCCCCGGCCTATGACCTGACCTTCTCGGTCGGTCCGGGCGGCGAACACTATCTCGCGGTCGAAGGCGAAGGCCGCACGCCGACCCGTGCGCACGTCCTTACGCTGGGCCGCCGCCATGGCTTGTCGGATCGCGTCATCGGCCAGATCATCGACCAGACGCGCGGCGCGCTGGCCGAATGGCCCGTCATCGCCGCCGATGTCGGCGTCACCGTCTCGCAAAGGGAGATCGCGGATCGTCTGAAGGCCACCGACGACCGCTTCGGATGAGAAGAAGGCCCTGCACGTGGGGGTAACCCACGCCAGGAAGGAAAAGACATGACGAGCATCGACGCGGACGCCGGCGGCACCGTCACGATGACCCCGGGGACCGGCTCGGTCCTCCCCCAGGATATGATCGACGCGGCAACCGCCGACGCCATCCTGCAGCTCGACCGCAAGATCGCCCGCGCGATCCAGACGGACCGGGGCATCAATCTAAAGTCGGAGGATCTCGACCTCCTCACCCTGGTAGGCGCAGTAAAACTGATCGGCGAGGCGCGAAGCGAAATCCTGAAGGAAAAAGCGCAGTGCCGTCACCGGAAGACCTCTATCGCCGCGGCGAATTCTACCTCGATCGAGTCCGTGGCAAGGACGGCGAGGTTGTCAGCCCGAACCTCTACATCTGCTGGTACGATCCGGTCACCGGCCGGATGCAGCGGCGCAGCACGCGCACGGCTGATCTTCGCCTAGCGGTCGAGGTGCTCGACCGTCACTATCTGGCGTTCCACCAGCCTGCTGACGACGACAAGGTGGCCTACACGGTCCATCAGGCCATGACCGACTATTGGACGCTGCACGGCGCCGAGCAGGCCAGCGCCGACGCGATCCGCGCCCGGCTGAAACTGGTGAACCGGTTCATCGATCATGAGATCGCGATCGGTGTACTGCGTGAACCCGTGCTGCCGACGGTGCTGGACGCCGAATGGCTGATGCGATTTCGAAAATGGGGGACCGAGATCAATCCCGTGACCCAGCGGCGGCGTAACCCGGAGACCGGCGAATGGACCGTGTCGACCCGCAAACGGGCGAAGTCGACGGTCGAGGAGAGCATCATCCAGCTGAAGGCAGCCTTGCGGTTCAACGTGAAGCGTATGGAGGCGGTGCCCGAACTGAAGCACCTGCCCCGCGCTGCCGTGACGCCGGAGCGCAACTTCCGCCTCTCGCTCGACCAGATCGCCGAGATGCTCGACTATACGGCGGAAGGAGACCCGGAGCTCAGCCCGGCGCATCCGGCACGACTGATGCCACTGCGCCGCTACCTGATCGGTGCGATCTGCACGCTAGCGCGGCCGGACGCGCTCTACGATATCTCGGTGCGGCCTGACCGGCAGCAATGGCACCGCGACGCCGGCGTACTCGACCTCAACCCAGCGGGGCGGATCCAGACGCGTAAAAACCGACCGGCGCTCCCCGTCACATCGCTTCTGGCGAACTGGCTGGAGGCGACGGACGACCGGCTGGTCTGTCACGAGAGCGTTGCAGAGGAGGATGAGGACCGTTGGGTGGTTCAGCGGCCCGTGGCGGACGTCAAAAAGGCGTGGAGCGTCATGGCAAGGCGGTTCGGGGTGCCGATCGGCTTCGGCCCCAAGCTGATGCGCCACAGCATGGCGACCCTGATCGCACAGCGCGGCGTCTCGCAGCAGGAGATCCCGCTGGCGCTCGGGCACGTGGTACTGCCCCCGTCGACGCGACGCTACGTGATCTTCAGCCCGGCTTATCTCTCCGAGACCCGACAGGGGCTGGAGGACATTGCGTCCGAGCTGGCGCGGAAGATGGCGACGCCGCTTCACGCAAAACCCACGCAAGTCGGTCCCGATGGACGGCGGCGGCAGGTATGATGGCCAGTCGTTTTCACACCATCGCTACCGGTCCCAATCCGCTGGCAAGGCCGCCCTAGCGCCTCCGAGGCCCTCGTGAGCCCGGATGTTCCACTCGGCATGACACGCAAAAGGCACGCAAAACCTTGACGCGCAACTCGGGGGGCTGAAAACCAAAAACCCCGCTAAGCCGTTGGCCTAGCGGGGTTTTCGATGGTGGGCGTGGCAAGGATTGAACTTGCGACCCCTGCGATGTCAACACAGTGCTCTACCACTGAGCTACACGCCCGCCGGAGGCCGGCCAATTAGCCGGGGTGTGGGGGGCTGGCAAGCCCTAAATTGCACCATCGACCGAATTTGTCTGAAAAAGGCGATCCACCTCCATCACCAGGTCGCGCAGGTGGAAGGGTTTGGACAGGACGCGGGCGTTGGGAACCGCCTGCCCGGCCTTCAGCGTCACCGCCGCAAAGCCGGTGATGAACATCACGCGCAGGTCGGGCACCATCACGGCGGCGCGCTGGGCCAGTTCGATGCCGTCCATCTCGGGCATGACGATATCGGTCAGCAGCAGGTCGAACCGTTCGCTCTCCAGCAGCGGGATGGCCGCCGTGCCGCGATCCACCGCCGTCACCCGATAGCCCGAGCGGGTCAGCGCCCGCGTCAGATATTCGCGCATGACCTCATCGTCTTCGGCCAGCAGGATGTGAAGCATCTCTTGATCCCGATTCATGTGGCGGCCGTTCTAGCGGCCAGGCCGTTAAGATTTCCAGACCATTGCTTGCCTTGCCGCCCCACCATAGGATCATCCGCCAATGGCCCAAGCGAACCCCGGCCCCTGCTATGACGGTTACGGGCTGGCCCTGCCCGCCGGTCCGGTCGTGCTGTCGGTGCCGCATGGCGGGCGGGACTATTCCCCGGCGCTGGTCGCCGCGCTGCGCGTGCCGCCGTCCGCGCTGATGGCGCTGGAGGACCGGCTGATCGACCGGGTGGCGATGGCGGCGCGCGGCGACGAGCCGATGCTGATGCAACGCACTCCGCGCGCCTGGATCGACCTGAACCGCGACGAGGGCGAGCGCGATCCGCTGATCGATGCGGGCGCGCGGATCGGCGGGCGCAGTTCGGCCAAGCTGCGCAGCGGGCTGGGGCTGGTGCCGCGCCGGACCGCCGGGCATGGCGACATCTGGGCGCGGCGCTTCACCGATGCCGAGATCGGCGCCCGGATCGAGACGGAGCACCGGCCCTATCACCAGGCGCTGGCGGCCTGTCTGGCGGCGGTCCGGGCGCGGTTCGGGGTGGCGGTGCTGCTCGACCTGCATTCGATGCCGCCGCTGGGCCGCGCGACGGTCAGCCCCCGGGTGGTGATCGGCGACCGGCACGGCACGACCGCCGAGCCCCGCTTCGTCCGCCGGATCGAGGCCGCCGTGCGCGGGCTGGGCGTCGCCGTCACCCGCAACGCGCCCTATGCGGGCGGCCATATCGTCGAGCGACACGGCGATCCCCGCCGCGGCATCCATGCGATCCAGCTGGAGCTGGACCGTTCGCTCTATCTCGATGCCGCGCTGGAATCGCCGGGCGAAGGCTTCGACACCACCGTCGCGCTGGTCCGGGGGGTGATCGCCGCGCTTGGCGCCGAGGCGCTGGGGCAGGTCCTGCCGCTCGCCGCCGAATAAAAAACCACCTCGCGCAAGGGGGAGAGCGCGAGGTGGCCAAGGTTCAGGGAGGAGACACGCTGAAAGCGTGTCATACGACACCGCGAAAGGGGGGACACGATGCCGTACAGGGTATAAATAAGAAGGGGCCTATTTGGTTCAACCCCGCCCCCCGCAATTCGTCATTTTTTCGTAACGGGTCGTGGGATGCGCCGGCCTGACGGAGGGGTGTCCCGTTCTGCGAGGGCGCCGACCGATCTCAGGCGGCCACACCCCTCCACCATGCTTGGCATGGTCTCCCTTCCCTTGCAGGGGAGGAAAAGCTCAGCGCGTGCGGAAGCTCATGCGCGCGAGCAGGCCGTCGCGCAGCAGATAGTGATGGCGCAGCGCCGCCGCGACATGGATCGCCACCAGCGCCAGCATCGCCCACCCCAGAATCTCATGCGCCTCATGCCCCAGCCCGGCGGCAGCCTTGCCGATGGGCAAGGGCGGCACGTTGAACAGCCCGAACCAGCTGACGGGACGCGGGACGTCGCGGCCCGATCCCATCGCCCAGCCGCTCACCGGCATGACGATCATCAGGGCATAGAGGGTCATGTGCAGCGCATGGGCGCTGCCGCGCGCCCAGGCCGGGACCTCGGCGGGCAGCGGCGGCGGGCGATGGCCCAGCCGCCAGAGGATCCGGCCGACGGTCAGCGCCAGCACGGTCAACCCGATCGCCTTGTGCAGCGGGATGGTCCCCGGCAACAGGCTTTCGTGGAGCAGGCCGATCGCCAGATTGGCGACCACCAGGACCGCGATCGCCCAGTGAAAGGCGATCGCGACATGGCTGTACCGCGCCGTCGCGGCGACCGGCCCGCCCATGGCTTAGCCGATCGGCTGAAGCTGCGGCTGGGGCATCTTGCCCAGCTGCATCTGGCGCGAGAAGATGTCGCGCATCAGCGAGAGCGAGAAGAGGTGCGCATAGAGCAGCGGGAGCATCCCCGACTGGCTCATCTTGCGCAGCTGGTCGCCGCGCAGGTCGACCAGCTTCTCTTCATTGACCATCTGGAAACCGCGATAGACGAAGGGCTGCTCCGCGCCGTCGGGCTGGATCGAGACTTCGCCGTCCATCAGCAGGCCCATCTCGACCAGTTCGGCCATGAAATTCTGCGTGCGGGCACCGGCCTGTTCGAACGATTCGTTGAACGCCAGGATGTTCTTGGTCAGCTCGCTGGGCTGGCCGTTGTCGAACAGCGCGTCGCCGTCGTCGAACGCCCCGATGGTCGGCGAGGTCGGGTCGAAGCAGAGCGACAGCTCTTCGGCCTCGGGACGCAGGCGCGCCAGCATGTACGGATAGCGGCGGACATAGGCGGGGACGTAGAAATTCGTCTCGGTCAGACGGCCCTCGTCGCTGACGAAGACGTTGACGCCTTCGTTCAGGCCCATCAGCGCGAGCGGGATCGGCGCCTCGCCAACCGAAAAGACGATCGGCATGAAACGCTGGACCAGCGGGAATTCGTCGACGGTGACGGGGATGGCATGCTGGCCGGCGAGGAAGGGCGCCGTTTCCTGCGGACGGACCTTGTAATTGGCGTGAGCCTCGCTCGAAAGCGGCTCCAGGCCGTTATAGAAAAGCGGAAGGGACGGCGCGCTGGCCATGATAATCTCCAAAAAACGCGTTCACGCGAGCCCCCCGGCCGCGTGTCGTGGCCTCGTGTCTATGGGGCCGGGGCCTTATGCGCAAGCGACGAGCTTGCCCGGATTGAACAGGCCGTGCGGATCGAGCGCCGTCTTGATGGCGCGGATCGCCGCGACCCGTTCGGGCGAGAGGCGGGCGAGTTCGTCGCGCTTCATCTGGCCGATGCCGTGTTCGGCCGAGATGGTGCCGCCCGCCGCCGTCACCAGGTCGTGGACGAAGCGGGTGATGGTCGCGGCCTGTTCGGCATAGAAACGGTCGCGGTCGGTGCCGGGCGCGGCGCGGACATGGAAATGGATATTGCCGTCGCCCAGATGCCCGAAGCCCGAGGCATGGGTGCCGGGGAAGCGCGCGTCGCACGCCGCCGCCGCCTCGACCATGAAGCGCGGCATCGCCTCGACCGGGACCGCGATGTCGTGCTGCACCGCCGGGCCCAGCGCGCGCTCGGCATCGGACAGCGAGTGGCGGAGCAGCCAGAACGCCTCGCCCTGCGCGTCCGATGCGGCGATCACCGCATCGGCGACCACCCCGTCCTCCAGCGCGGCGGCCAGTTGCGCCTCCAGCATCGCGGCCGGATCGGCGGCGGGGTCGCCCGTCACCGCCTCGATCAGCACGTGCCAGGGATGCGGCCCGGCCAGCGGCGCGCGCGCGCCGGGGAGATGCGCGACGGCGGCGGCCAGGCTTTCGGCGGGCAGTATCTCGAAACTCTCGATCATGTCGGTCGCGGCCTGCAACCGGCGCAGCAGCGACAGGCCCGCCGCCGGATCGGACAGCCCGACCCAGGCGGTCGCATGACCCGCGATCGCCGGGGCCAGCCGCAGCGCGGCGGCGGTGACGATGCCCAGCGTCCCCTCCGCGCCGATCAGCAGCTGTCCCAGGTCATAGCCGCGATTGTCCTTCTTCAGCGCGGACAGCCCGTCATAGAGCGACCCGTCGGGCAGCACCGCCTCCACCCCCAGCGTCAGCCCGCGCATCGTCCCGAAGCGCAAGACCTGCGTGCCGCCCGCATTGGTCGAGACGAGCCCCCCCACCGTCGCATTGCCCTTTGCCCCCAGGGTCAGCGGAAAGCGCCATCCTTGCGCCTCGGCGGCGTCGTGCAGCTCGGCCAGGATCACCCCCGCCTCGGCGATCGCCATGCCCGCCTGCGCATCGATGCGGCGGATGCGGTTCATCCGGCGGGTCGACAGAATCAGCGCCGAGCCGTCCCCAGGCGGGGTCGCGCCGCCGACCATCGAGCTGTTACCCCCCTGCGGCACCAGCGGCACCCGGTGTTCGGCCGCGGCGCGCAGCACCGCCTGGACCTGCGCGGTATCGGCGGGGGCCAGGATCGCGGGCGCATGGCCGGAGAATCGCCGCCGCCAGTCGATCTCCCAGGGGGCGATCCGTTCGGGATCGGTGACGATCCCCTTGTCGCCCAGCAGGGGGCGAAGTGCGGCGATCATGGCGGTCTGGCTGGAATTCATGCCCCATCCGCTAAAACAGGTTCAGGAAGTGTTCAACGACCGCTGCTATGAGCGGGTCCCGCTGACATGCTGCGCCGCCCTTGGACACTTGCCGCCGCCACTCTGGCGACGCTGGTAACGCCCGCCTTGCTGGGGGCGGCCGATCCGTCATTTCCGCAAAGGCACTTCGCCCAGGTCATGATCCGCGAGCGGGTCATCGTCCGGGTGCCGCGCACTCCGATGCGGGTGATGACGCCGACCCGGTGGAAGGAGCGCAAGGGCCCCCGCTGCATCCCCGCGCAACAACTGGCGGGCGCGCTGCCCGGCGAGGAGGGGACGGTCGACATCGTCCTGGCGGGCGGCAACCGGGTGCGCGCCCATCTGTCGCGCGCCTGTCGGCAGATCGACTATTACGCCACCTTCTATATCCGCCCCGGTGCCGACGGCCAGATTTGCGCGCGACGCGATCCGATCCGGACGCGGGCGGGCGGCACCTGCGATATCCAGCGCTTCCGCGCCCTGACGCCGGCGCGCTGACCATCGCCGCCCTGTCCGGCAAGCGGGTGATTCACGACCCGAACGCGGCAAAAACTTGACTTTTGCCGTCAAATCCGCAAGCGCCTACCCTTGCTGGGCGAGCGCGGGGCGATTCCCACTCCACGCCATATTCCGGAAAACTGCATGAGCTTTGCCGATCTCGGCCTCTCCGACGAACTCCTGAAGACGGTCCACGATGCCGGCTATACCGAGCCGACACCGATTCAGGCGTCCGCCATCCCCTCCGTCCTGATGATGCGCGACATCATCGGCATCGCACAGACGGGGACGGGCAAGACCGCTTCCTTCGTCCTGCCGATGATCGACATCCTGGCGCATGGGCGCAGCCGCGCGCGCATGCCGCGCAGCCTGATCCTGGAGCCGACGCGCGAACTCGCCGCGCAGGTGGCCGAGAATTTCGAGAAATACGGCGCCAACCACAAGCTCTCCATGGCGCTGCTGATCGGCGGCGTGTCGATGGGCGACCAGATCAAGGCGCTGGAAAAGGGCGTCGACGTGCTGATCGCGACGCCGGGCCGGTTGATGGACCTGTTCCAGCGCGGCAACATCCTGCTGACCGGCTGTTCGATGCTGGTCATCGACGAGGCGGACCGGATGCTCGACATGGGGTTCATCCCCGATATCGAGGAAATCTGCACCAAGCTGCCCAAGCAGCGCCAGACCCTGCTCTTCTCCGCGACGATGCCGCCGCCGATCAAGAAGCTGGCCGACAAGTTCCTGGAAAGCCCCAAGACGATCGAGGTCGCGCGTCCCGCCTCGACCAATATCAACATCGCGCAGTTCGTGGTGCCGGTCGCGCCCCAGTCGTTCGAGAAGCGCAAGCGGCTGCGCCAGCTGCTGGGCCAGGAGGAGGTTCGCACCGCGATCATCTTCTGCAACCGCAAGACGACGGTGCGCGAGCTGAACAAGTCGCTCAAGCAGCACGGCTTCCGCTCGGGCGAGATCCACGGCGACATGGAACAGCCGCAGCGGCTGGCCGAGTTGGAGCTGTTCAAGCGGGGCGAGATCAATATCCTCGTCGCCTCCGACGTCGCGGCGCGCGGGCTGGACATCAAGGGCGTCAGCCATGTGTTCAACTTCGACGCGCCCTGGCATCCGGACGATTATGTCCACCGCATCGGCCGTACGGGTCGCGGCGGCGCGACCGGCACCGCCTATACCTTCGTCGCGCCCGACGATGCCGAGAATCTCGAGAATATCGAGAAGCTGACCGGCCAGACCATCGACCGGCTGGAACTGCCCGCCCCCGCCGAGGAGGAGCGCCCCGGTCGCCGTCCGCGTCGCGAGCGCGGCCAGCGCGCCGCCGAGACGCCGGTCGAGGCCGCCCCCGCCCCCGAGCCGGTCGAAGAGGCGCCGCGCGCCCGCGCGACCCGCGAGCCGGAGCCCCGGCAGGAGCAGCCCCGGTTCCAGGAGGCGCGCCCGCCGCGCGGCGACGAGCGGCGTCGCGACCGCCGCCGCTCCAACGCCGACGAGGCGCCCGATGACGGTGGCTGGAACGGCCCGATCCCGGACTTCCTGAAGGTTTCGTTCGGGATCTGATCCCATGTCGCTCGACATCATCAGCTTCGTCGAACCGGAACCCGCGAGCATCGCCAGCCCCTGCGTGCTGGTCTGCACGATGGACAAGGCGACGGGCTGGTGCCTGGGCTGCGCGCGGACGATCCGCGAAATCTCGAACTGGAGCGCCAAGCCGCCCGAGGAACGCCGCGCGATCCTGGCCGCCCTGCCTGCGCGCAAGGCGGAACTGGCGGCGAAGCAGGGCTGAGGGGCGGCGGGCCGTGCGCCGCGCCCCCTACCCCACCGCCCGTTCAGCCTGAGCGAAGTCGAAGGCCACGCTAAACCGCCGCCCCGCGCTTCTGGCGGCGTGATTCCCTTGGCCTTCGACTTCGCTCAGGCTGAACGGCGGGTCGGAATTGCCGCCCCCTATCGCCCCACGAACCGCCCCGGCCTGCGTTCGCTGACCGCGCGTACCCCTTCGGCGAAATCCTCGGTTCGCATCAGCCTGGCCTGCTCGGCGAGTTCATGGTCGGTCGCCGCCTCGACCAGTGCACGCAGGTCGCCGCGCAGCGTCCGGCGGGTCGATGCCACCGCCAGCGGTGCGCCCGCCGCGATCTCCCGGGCCAGCGCCAGGGCCGTCTCGTCCAGCCGGTCGGGCGGCACCAGCTGGTCGACCAGCCCCCAGCGTTCGGCCTCGTCCCCCCGGATGCGCCGCCCGGTGAGCAGCATCATCGCCGCGCGCTGCCGCCCGATCACGCGCTCCAGCACCGCCGAGATGCCGAAGCCGGGATGCAGCCCCAATGCGACGAAATTGGCCACGAACCGCGCCTCGGGAGTGGCCACCCGGAAATCGGCGACCAGCGCCAGCCCCAGGCCTGCGCCCACCGCCGCCCCCTGCACCGCCGCCACGACCGGCGTGGCGACCCCGAACAGACGCGCCGCCGCGACATAGAAGGGACTGCGCGCGCCCGGCGGCAAAGGCTCCGCCACCGGGTTGGCATTCACCAGGTCGGCCCCGGCGCAGAAGACCCGACCTTCGGATCGAAGAAGGATCGCCCGGATATCGGGATCGCGATCCGCCAAATCGAACGCATCGCCTAATTCGGAAATGGTTCCCAGCCCCAGATGATTATATGGCGGATTCCGTAGCGTCAGGACCGCCACCGCCGCGTCACGCCGAAATTCAACTGTCATGCCGTCCTCTTAGCGCGGTTTCCACGCGAACCGCCAGCACCATACCCGTTGCTCGAAAGACACAGGATCACCGCTTTAACCCAAGGTCCATCGACAAGGGCTTGAGCGGGCGGCCAAGACAGGATTAAGAGCCGTTCATGTCAGAATGACCGGCCGAAAACAGGTCGGCATCAGGCATCGGAAGCTGCAAGGCTTCGTGCCGGGAGAGGATGCCGGGCGGCTCGGTGGCGAGCCGCCCTTTCCCCTTTTTGCGATCATCCCATCGCCGATGCGCCCGCCCGGATCGGGCAGGGCCCGCCCCGTACCGATTCGGCGTCTCGGCCGTCCGGCAAAGTAACCGGTTACATTTTTTTATTCGCATGGCTGGACGGGCATGCCCGCATCGGGCCGCCCGGCCGCCCCCATCATACTGTATCGCCGACATATTTCGCTCGGCACGGCGTCCGGGACGCCGGGGTCGGCCATGCCCCCTCCTGCTCTTCCCCGTGAAGGGTCGTTCCGGCTAGGTTGCGGGCCATAACGACCGGGCCGGGTCCAGAACGGCACGGCACCAGAAAAGAAGCAAGGAGAGACCATGTACGACCGCCGCGGCGTCCTGAATCTGGGCGGGCTGAGCCTCGTCGCCCTGATAACGGGATGTGCCGGGCCGCAGAGCCGGGTGAGCGCGCCGCGCATCATTCCGCAGGTTCAACCCGACCTGATCCGCGATCTGCAGGAACGCACCTTCCGCTTCTTCTGGGAAACGACCGATGCCGAGACCGGCCTCGCCCCCGATCGCTGGCCGACGCCGTCCTTCGCCTCGATCGCGGCGGTGGGCTTTGCGCTGACCGCCTATCCGGTCGGCGTCGTCAATGGCTGGATCACCCGCGAAGAGGCCCGGCTTCGCACGCTGACCACGCTGCAATTCTTCGCCGATGCGCCGCAGGGGCCGGGCGAGACCGGGTTCAGCGGCTATAAGGGCTTCTTCTACCATTTCCTGGGCGTCACCAAGGGACAGCGCTTCGCCCGGTGCGAGCTGTCGACGGTCGACACCGCGCTGCTGATGGGCGGCGTGCTGTTCGCGCAAAGCTGGTTCGACGGCGATCATCCCGACGAGGTCCGCATCCGCGCGCTCGCCGACCGGATCTACGGCGCGGCCGACTGGACCTGGATCACCCCGCGTGCGCCCTTGCTGTCGATGGGCTGGCACCCGGAGACGGGGTTCATCAAGTCCGACTGGGACGCCTATAATGAGGGGATGCTGCTCTATCTGCTGGCGCTGGGCTCCCCCACCCATCCGCTGCCGGAGGGGACGTGGCAGGCCTGGTCCAGCCGGTTCGAGCCGAGCTGGTCGGATCGCTGGGGCCAGCCGCATCTCCATTTCGCGCCGCTGTTCGGCCACCAGTACAGCCATGTCTGGGTCGACTTCAAAGGCATCCGCGACGGCTATATGGCGGGCAAGGGCATCGACTATTTCGAGAACAGCCGCCGGGCCGCCTATGCCCAGCAACGCTATGCCATCGAGAATCCGGGCCGTTGGCGCGGCTATGGCGCGGACATCTGGGGGCTGACCGCGTGCGACGGGCCGGGCGACTTCATCCAGACGATCGACGGCCTGCCGCGCGAATTCTACAGCTATTCGGCGCGCGGGCCGGGCGAGCGCGACGACGGCACGCTGGCGCCCACGGCCGCCGCCGCGTCCATCCCCTTCGCCCCCGACATCGCGATTCCGGCGGTGCAGGCGATGCACGACCGCTATGGCCAGGGCATCTACGGCAAATACGGCTTTCTCGATGCGTTCAACCCGACGCTGACCAACCCGCCCGAGCCGTTGAAACATGGCGAGATCGTCCCCGGCATCGGCTGGGTCGACAAGGATTATCTGGGCATCGACCAGGGCCCGATCGTCGCGATGATCGAGAATCACCGCACCGGCCTGATCTGGAAGACGATGCGACGGAACCCGCACCTGCGGCGCGGATTGCAAAGGGCGGGATTCACCGGCGGCTGGCTGAACGGATAGGGACGGCCGCGCGATTTGGGAGGCGGCCATGACCGACACCATCCTGATTACCGGCGCATCGGCCGGGCTGGGCGCGGATTTTGCGCGCGCGCTGACGAAAAAGCCGGTGACCTTGGTCCTGACCGCCCGGCGCACCGACCGGCTGGCCGCGCTGGCGCAGGAGCTGGGACAGAGACCGGGGGTGGAGATACATGTCGTCTCCGCCGATCTGGGACGGCCGGAGGGAGTGAAGACCTTGCTCGACGGGGTGGCGGATCGCGGCTTGCATATCGATACGCTGATCAACAATGCCGGTTACGGCGCGCTGGGCCCTTTCGCGGACGGCGATCTGGCGACGCAGCTGGGGATGATCGACCTGAATGCCCGTGCGCTGGTCGCGCTGACCCATGCGCTGCTGCCCCCGATGCTGGCGCGCGGGCGGGGTGCGGTGCTGAACGTCGCGTCCACCGCCGCCTTTCAGCCGGGGCCCTATATGGCGGTCTATTATGCCAGCAAGGCGTTCGTGCTGCACTTCTCCGAGGCGCTGCACGAAGAGGTGAAGGGGCGCGGCGTGACCGTCACCGCGCTGTGTCCGGGGCCGACCAGGACCGAGTTCGCCGATGTCGCGGGCATGGCGCAGACGCCGCTGTTCGAACGCTTTGCGGGCACGTCGGACCAGGTGGTGCGCGACGGGCTGGATGCGCTCGGCCGGGGCCAGGCGGTGATGGTGTCGGGGCTGCTCAACCGGCTGACCGCCGCCAGCACGCGGGTGGCGCCGCGCGGGGTGCTGCGGCGCGCGGTCGCGAGATTGCAGAGCGGGCGGCGGTGAGCCGATTTACTCGGCGGTGACAGGCGTCCGGCTCCCCCGCACGCTGTCAAAGGCATAGAGCGCGCACCCCGCCCAGATCAGCGCGAAGGTGACGATGTGCACGGGCTTGAGCGGCTCGCCGAACAGCAGCACCGCCTGCGCGAACTGCAATGTCGGGGCTAGATATTGCAGCAGCCCCAGGGTCGAATAGCGAAGCCGCCGCGCCGCCGCCGCGAACATCAGCAGCGGCGCCGCGGTCACCGCCCCCGCCAGGATCAGCAGCATGTCGAGATGCCGGTCCACCCCGAATGCCGCCGTGCCGGTGGCGCTGGCCTGCACCAGCACCGCCAGCGCGGGCGCGGCCAGCAGCAGCGTCTCGATGGTCAGGCCGCCCAGCGCGTCGATCGCGGCGACCTTGCGGACCAGGCCATAGAATCCGAACGACAATGCCAGCGTCAGCGATATCCAGATCGCCCCGCCCCCGCTGATCGCCAGCACCGCCACGCCCAGCGCGGCGATGCCCACCGCCACCGCCTGTCCCCGCCGGATCCGCTCGCCCAGCAGCACGACGCCCAGCGCGACGTTGATCAGCGGGTTGATGAAATAGCCCAGGCTCGCCTCGAGCACATGGTTGTTCTGGACCGACCAGATATAGACCAGCCAGTTCACGGCGATCAGCGCGGCGCTGGCGCAGAGCAGCAACAGGGTACGCCCGCGCGCCGCCGCCAGGATCGCCCGCCCCCGCCGCGCGACCAGCACGACCAGCGCCAGCAGCAACAGCGACCACAGGATGCGATGGGCCAGCACCTGAAGCGCGGGCACGCCCTTCAACAGCTTCAGATAGAGCGGCAATATGCCCCAGCTGATATAGGCCCCGATGCCGAGCATCAGGCCGGTGCGGGCGTTATGGTCGGTCGTCATGCCGCCCCTGTTCCACGCCGGGGGCGCGGTTGGCAAGGCTTGGTCGGCGCGCGACCCTGGCGTCCGCCCGTCTGCGAGGACCGGGCGGGTGGCCGGTGGATGGGGTCATGCGTGGCCTTCGACTTCGCTCAGGCGGAACGGAGGTGGGGAATAGTTACCCACAGAGGTTCAGCTTGAGCGAAGTCGAAGCGCACGCCCTCACCCCGGATCGACCCTCAATCCGCGAACAGCATCACCGGCGTCTCCAGCAACCGCTTCAATGCCTGGACATAGCTTGCCGCGTCATAGCCATCGACGACGCGGTGATCGCAACTGATCGACAGGTTCATCAGCTTGGCGCGCGCGATCGTCTCGCCGCCGCGTCCGTCGGGGCGGAAGACCGGCCGCTCGACGATACGGTTGGGCCCGATGATCGCCACCTCGGGCCGGTTGATGACCGGCGTCGTCGCGATCCCGCCGAGCGGCCCGAGCGAGGTCAGCGTGATGGTGCCGCCGCCCATGTCGCCCCCGGCAATGCTGCCGGTGCGCGCCGCATCGGCCAGCCGCGCGATCTCCGTCGCCAGCTGCCAGACATTGCGGCTCTCGGCATTTCGGATGACGGGGACCATCAGCCCGGCGGGGGTCTGGGTCGCCATGCCCATATGCACCGCGCCCGCTCGGGTCACGACGCCCGCCTCGTCGTCATAGCGCGCATTCAGCATCGGGAAGTCGGGCAGCGTCTTGCAGATCGCGACGATCAGCAGCGGCAGCAGCGTCAGCTTGGGCCGATTGCCGCGCCCGGCATTCAGCTGCGCACGGGTGTCCTCCAGCGCGGTGACGTCGATTTCCTCGACATAGGTGAAATGCGGGATGGCGCGCTTGGAGGCGGCCATGTTCTCGGCGATGCGGCGACGCATACCGATAACGCGGACTTGCTCGTCGGCGCGGGGGGTGCGGGCGGGGGTATAGCCCTGCCCCGAACCATAACGCAGGAAGGCGTCGAGATCCGAATGGCGCACCCGGTCGCCCTCGGCGGGCTTCACGCTGGCGAGGTCGATACCCAAGTCCTGCGCCCGCGCACGGACAGCTGGAGACGCGAGCACCTTCTTCTGCTCCCTCTCCCCTTGTGGGAGAGGGCCGGGGTGAGGGGGCGGCGCCGCAAGCCGAAACCCCCGTGGCTCCCCCTCACCCCGGCCCTCTCCCACAGGGGGAGAGGGAGTTTGCGCTTCTTCGACGCCGGGGTTCTCGGCTTCGAGCACTGCCTCTTCCGTCGCGGGCGACGCGGCCTCGACCACGTCCGTCTCGATCACCATCAGCGCCGATCCGATCGGCACCTGATCGCCGACCTCGCCCGCCAGCTCGACCACCGTGCCGGACACCGGCGATTCCATCTCGACCGTCGCCTTATCGGTCATCATGTCGGCGACCGACTGGTCCTCCTCGACCCGGTCGCCCAGCTTAACGTGCCAGGCGACGATCTCGGCCTCGGAGATGCCTTCGCCGATATCGGGCAGGCGGAAGGTGAAACGGGCCATGTCAGGCGTCCTTCAACAAGGTCTTGAGCGCCTGGCCGATACGGACCGGGCCGGGGAAATAGGCCCATTCCAGGCTGTGCGGATAAGGCGTGTCGAAGCCGGTCACGCGCGCGATCGGCGCTTCGAGATGATAGAAGCAGCGTTCCTGGACCAGCGCGGACAGCTCCGCGCCGAAGCCCCCCGTCCGCGTCGCCTCGTGCACGATCATGCAGCGGCCGGTCTTCTTCACCGATTCCTCGATCGCCGCGATGTCGAGCGGGATCAGCGTGCGCAGGTCGAGGATGTCGGCATCGACGCCCATCTCCGCGACCACGGCGGCGCAGACATGGACCATCGTGCCATAGCAGAGGATCGTCACCGCCTCGCCTTCGCGCACCGTCGCCGCCTTGCCCAGCGGGATGCGGTAATAGCCGGTCGGCACCGCGCCGCCGGGATGCTTGGACCAATTCTCCGCCGGGCGATCCCAATGGCCGTTGAACGGGCCGTTATAGATGCGCTTCGGCTCGAAGAAGAGGACGGGGTCGTTGTCCTCGATCGCGGCGATCAGCAGGCCCTTGGCGTCATAGGGGGTGGCCGGGATCACCGTCTTGATGCCCGAGACATGGGTGAAGATGCCCTCCGGCGACTGGCTGTGCGTCTGACCGCCGAAGATACCGCCGCCAAAGGGCGATCGCACGGTGATCGGCGCGGTGAACTCCCCCGCCGAGCGATAGCGCAGCCGCGCCGCCTCCGACACGAGCTGGTCGAGCGCGGGGTAGATATAGTCGGCGAACTGGATCTCCGGCACCGGGCGCAGGCCATAGGCGCCCATGCCGACCGCGACGCCGATGATGCCGCATTCGGTGATCGGCGTGTCGAACACGCGGGTCTTGCCATACTTCTTCTGCAGGCCGGCGGTCGCACGAAAGACGCCGCCGAAATAGCCGACATCCTCGCCCATCACGACCACATCCGGATCGCGCGCCATGACCACGTCCATGGCGGAGTTGATCGCCTGGATCATGTTCATGCGGATGGTTTCGCCCGCCTGTTCGAAAGTCTCGGTCATGGTGTCGCTCACTGTCCCTCTCCCTTTGGGAGAGGGAAGGAGGCGCATAGCGCCGGGAGGGTGAGGGTGGGACGTAAGGCGAGGATACCCTCACCCTCCCACTCGGCGGTGCCGAGCGGGCCCCTCCCTCTCCCGATGGGAGAGGGGAAATTCACTTGCGCGCCCATGGCCGTCCGCTCGCTTCTTCCTCGTCGAGCATCTGCTGGCGCTGCTCGCGCAAATGCCAGGGCATCTCCTCGAACACGCCGTCGAACAGGCTGTCGAGCGGCTGGTGCAGGCCGTGGCCGAGAATCCCGTTCGCCTCGGCCGCCTTTTGCGCGGCGCGGACTTCCTCGGCGACCTCGCGGTCCTGGGTTGCGTGGCGCTCCTCGTCCCACTCGCCCAGCGCGATCAGGTGATCCTTCAACCGCCGGATCGGATCGCCCAGCGGCCACGCCGTCGGCTCGCCCGCCGAGCGATATTGCGTGGGGTCGTCCGAGGTCGAATGCCCCTCGGTGCGATAGGTGAAATGCTCGATCAGCGTCGCGCCCTGGTTGGTCCGCGCGCGCTCGGCGGCCCATTGGGTGGCGGCATAGACCGCCAGCGCGTCATTGCCGTCGACCCGCAGGCCCGCAATGCCATAGCCGATCGCGCGCGCAGCAAAGGTCGTCGCCTCCGCGCCCGCGAAACCGGAAAAGCTGGAGATCGCCCATTGGTTGTTGACGACGTTCATCACGACCGGCGCGCGATAGACGGCGGCGAAGGTGCAGGCCGAGTGGAAGTCGCCCTCCGCCGTCGAGCCCTCGCCGCACCACACGGCGGCGATCCGGGTATCGCCCTTGGCGGCCGAGGCCATCGCCCAACCGACGGCCTGCGGATATTGGGTGGTGAGGTTGCCGGAGATCGAGAAGAACCCGGCCTCTTTCGCCGAATACATGATGGGCAGCTGCTTGCCGCCCAGCCGGTCCGCGCTGTTGGAATAGATCTGGTTCATCATGTCGACCAGCGGCCAGTCGCGCGCGATCAACAGCCCCTGCTGGCGATAGGAGGGGAAGCACATATCCTCATAGTCGAGCGCATGGGCGGCGGCGACCGCGACCGCCTCCTCGCCCAGCGCCTTCATGTAGAAGCTGGTCTTGCCTTGGCGCTGTGCGCGGAACATGCGCTCGTCGAAGGCGCGGAGCAGGACCATGTGGCGCAGCATACGGCGCAAGGCATCGGGGGAAAGCCGGGGGTCCCAGGGACCGACCGCGCGGCCCTCGTCATCCAGCACGCGGACCAGCGTATAGGCAAGTTCGTGGAAGCTGTCGGCGGGCGCGGCGGTGTCCGGGCGGCGTTGCGCTCCGGCGGGGGGAACCTCGACACCGGCGAAGTCGACCGCATCGCCCGGCCGGAATTTCGGCTCGGGCACATGCAGTCGCAACGGGGCCAGGTTGGCGCGCGAAATGCCTTCTGGCGGCACGGCCATGCTCTCTCCTCAACGCTTCGCCCGATTCCATCGGGTCGTTGCTATCTTTCAACCCGATGGAATTTTATTTCAAGCGCCTTTTGTGGCGGCTCAACGGGTTGCAGGCAGGACATGGCGAAGGGCCCAGCCACAAACACCGTCATCCCAGCGCAGGCTGGGATCTTCGGCAAGGATCGTCGTCATCCGCAAAAGGCCCCAGCCTGCGCTGGGGCGACGGGTTGCTCTACTGGTCGGTGATCACCGCCTCGAACGGGACCACCGGATGCGGCGCTTCGTCATAGAGATTGACCACCGGCGCGTCGGCCCAGGCATAGCGGACGCGGACATCGCCGGGCCTGGCATCGGCCAGCCGCACCTCCGACCCGTTCACCGTCGCGTTGGCATAGCGACAGGCGGTGGCGCCACACAGCTCGAACCCGATCGGCGCCGCCGCGCTCCAGGCGTGGAGCGCACCCTGCACGCCGGTGAAGCGCAGCACCACCTCGCTTTGCCCCCGCGTCGCCGAGGCGATCATGGGTCCGGAGGCATTGGCGCGGTCGCCCGCCTCCAGATGCGTCTGCGCAAAGACCAGCCGCTTGGCCAGTTCGTTCTTGTCGGCGGGGTGGATGTCGTTGCGCACGCCGATATCGACCGTCGTGGCCAGCGCGCTGTGCGGATCGCGCAGCACCGCCAGACGCTGCGTCTCGCGCAGCGCCGCCCAGCCGCTATCCTCAATCCGGACCGGCGGCGCACCGTAATTGGCGAGCTGCACGATCAGGAAGGGCAGCGCCGGATCGCCGAACTGCCGCCGCCAGCCCGCCATCAGGAGCGCCAGCCGATCGCCATAATCGGCGCGCCCCACATCCGATTCGCCCTGATACCAGGCGACACCCTTCAGCCCGATCGGCCCCAGCGGCGCGATCATGCCGTTATAGAGCGTGCCGATCCCCGCATGGCTTTCCCAGGGGCTGCGCGGATAGCTCTGGTCGTCGCGCTTGTAGACCGAATAGCGCCAGCCGGTGCCGAGCGGAATCGGCGCTCCCCCGGCGGGGGTGAAGCGGATCCGGTCGGCCGGGCCGAACATGCCGCCCGGCCCATAGCCGTCGCCCAGCCCCACGACGATCTCGTTGCGCCCCTTCCGAAGCGCCGCGCGGGGCACGGTGTAGCGGCGCCAGTCGCCCCAGCCGAAGGTCGCGCCCACGACCACCCCGTTGACCCAGACCGTGTCCATCTCGTCGATCCCGGCCAGCTCGACCACGCCGTCGCCGGTCGGGGCCTGGGCCAGATCGAAGCCCTGCCGGAACCAGACCAGCCCGTTATAATCGGCCAGCGCGGGCACGCCCCAATCCTCCCACGGGCTGAATTTGGGCACCGGGGTCCAGTTCAGGCGGTCGGGCGCGTTCCAGGGCTCCTGCCCCGCCCTGGTCCCGCTGGCCTTGCGCCACCACTCGCCCCAGCGGCCGCCGAAGGCGCGGAGCCCGGCGGCATGGTCGCGCGCATAGAGCGCCAGAAGGTCGACATCGGCGGCCAGACCCGGCAGCTTGCGCGCATCGATGCCGGGGATCCACGGAATGATCTTGGTCCCGCCCCAGCTCGAATCGATCGCGCCCATCGGCACCCTGGACTTCGCCGCGAGATCCTTGACCATCAGATAGCAGGCGGCGGAAAAATCGGCGACGCTGGCGGGCGCGGCGGCGGCCCAGACCGGGCGCTTCTCCAGCGCCTCCTCGGGCGACAGGCCGACATGATGCGCGATGTCGAGCAGGCGGATGCGGTCGTCGGCCGCGCCCTTGACCAGCATCTCGCCGTTCAGCGCCTGCTTGGTCGGATATTCCATGTTCGACTGGCCCGAGCACAGCCAGACATCACCGATCAGCAGATCGTCCATCGCATCGGTCGCGCCGTCCTGGCCGGTCGCGGTCAGGGTCAGCGCCGCGCCGCCCGCCGCCATTGCGGGCAGGGTCGCGCGCCAGCGACCCTGGCGGTCGGCGGTGGCATCGGCGCTGTTGCCGCCCAGTGTGACCTTCACCCGCTCGCCCGCGTCCGCCGTCCCCTCGACGATGATCGGGCGGTCGCGTTGCAGGACGGCATGCGCACTCATCGGGGTCAGGATGCGCGGCCGTGCCTCGGCCATGACCGGCCAGGCGATTGCCGCCCCCAGAGCCAGCGCCAGAATCGCCCGCCGCCCGGCGCCAGACCGTGATTGCCCTTCGCGCATCGTCATCCCTCTCCTGTCCCGTCGGGCCGCCGGTTCGCGGCCATCGGATTCCGGCGGGAGCATAGGAACGGGCAAATGATAACGCTATCGCAAAAGACGTTACCGGCCGTGCCTCGCCGCGAAGGACAGGGTGGCGCGGACCGGGAAATGATCCGACGGATAGGTCGCGCCCCGGTGCCAGCGATCGGTCGCGATATGGTCCGCGCGAAAGCCGCGCAGGAACAGATAGTCGATCCTCCGGTCGGGCGTGCCGGTAAAGTCGTGAAAGGTCATCTCCGGCCCTTCGCGCCCGGCGGCGCTGGTCCAGGCATCGGTCATCGCCCCCGCCAGCGTGCGATAGGCGGCGCTGTCGGGCCGGGCGTTCATGTCGCCCGCCAGCACCACCGGCAACCCCTGCGCCAGTGCGGGCAGCCGCGACAGGATCAGCCTAGCGGCACGGTCGCGCGCCTCGGCATCCTCGTCGCGGTGCGGCAGATGCGTGTCGACGAACAGGAAGCGGCGGCGCTCCGCCCCCTTCGTCTCGAACACGCCCCAGTTCGCCATGCGCGGCAGGTCGGTGCCCCAGCTCCGGCTGCCCACCATGTCGGGCGTGTCCGACAGCCAGAAATCGCCATGCCGGATCAGGGTCAGCCGGTCGGGGCGATAGAAGATGCCCATATGCTCGTCGTCATGCCCCCCGCGCCGGTCGCGCCCAAACCAGCGATAGCCGGGCAGCGCGCGGGTCAGGTCGTCGCCCTGCCGCTGGAGCAGTTCCTGCGTCCCGATCAGGTCGGGCGCGGCGCGGCGGATGAGCTCGACCATCACCGGCCGCCGCGCCGCCCAGCGCTCCGCCCCCTCGTCCGAGGCATAGCGGACGTTGAACGTCATGACCTTGAGCGGCTTTGCCCAGCCGCTCAATGGGGCGAACGCTGCGGCCAGCGCCGCCGCATGGGAGATGATTCGCCAGAATCCGGTCATTTCATGATCCTCCATCGCCATGGCCGCCCGGAAGTTGCCCGAGTCCCGACCGTCATGCCCCAGGCGCATGACAGCGCGGCATGTCAGCGGCGTGACAGGTAACGCTATCCCGTCATCACTTCATGATTGAGAGTTATTAGCATTATCGATATGGCGCGCCCGAAATCGATTGATGTGGGGGCTTGTGATGATGTCGAAGGCGATGGGACGCGCCATGCTGCTGGCCGGGGCGATGATGGCCCAGGGCGTTCAGGCGCAGACCGCGTCGGCACTGCGGGGCGGTGGGGCGGTGCGGGACGATGCGACGGACCGCACCGATATCGTCGTCACCGGCCTGCGCGACGCCAATGCCAGCATCACCGGCACCGACGCGTCGCCCGCCCGCTATCCCCAGAGCCTGCGCGTCATCGACCGCGCGCTGATCGACCGGCTGGGCGCGACGCGGCTGGACGACACGATCGACCTGGCGGGCGGGGTCGCGCGGCAGAACGACTTTGGCGGGCTGTGGGACAAATATTCGATCCGTGGCTTTGCGGGGAACGAGAATAGCGGCCCCGACATCCTCATCAACCGGTTCAACAGCAACCTGGGCTTCAACGCGCCGGTCGACACCGCCACGGTCGAGCGGTTCGAATTCCTGAAGGGCGCCGCCGCCGCGCTGTCGGGGCTGGGCGAGCCCGGCGGTTCGCTCAACATCGTCACCAAGACGCCGACCACGACGCTCCAGGGCGAAACCTCGCTCAGCTATGGCAGCTGGAACCGGCTGCGCGCGACCGGCGACATCAGCGGCCCCGTGACCGATACTTTGGCCGCACGACTGATCGGCGTGTCCGAACAGGGCGACAGCTTCCGCCAATTCGTCCACACCGACCGGCTGCTGCTCGCTCCCTCGGTCTCGTTCACCCCGAGCCAGGACCTGCGGTTCCTTTACCAGGCCGAGTTCATGCGCAACCGCGCGCCGATCGATCGCGGCGTGGCGGCGATCAAGGGCAATGCGCGCGCCATGGACCGCGACACCTTCCTGGGCGAGCCCGCCGATGGCCGGATGACCCAGCGCATGCTGTGGCAGCAGGGCAGCGTCTTTGCCGCGCTGTCCGACCGCGTCTCGCTGGAGGCCGGGCTGTCCAGCCGCGACGGCTTCCTGACCGGCTATGCGACCCAGCCCGATTTCGGCGCGCGCGGGGTGCAGGCCGATGGCCGGACGATCGGACGGTCGCGGCGCTTCCACGATTTCCGCTGGCAGGACCTGACCGCGCGGGCCGAGCTGACCGCGAAACTCGACTGGCTGGGCCTGTCGCACGAGCTGCGCATCGGGGCCGACCGGGTGCGCCACGGCATGGATTTCCGCATGGACCAGGCGCGCGGGCGGCCGGGTGCGCCGATCCTGACCATCGACGCCTTCGCCCCCGTCTATGGCCAGCCCCTGCCCGTGCCGACCGCGTTCCAGAACCGCCACCACTCCTTCCGCAGCGAGAGCATCTATGCGCAGGACCTGATCCGCTTCGGCGATTTCACCGCGCTGATCGGCGCGCGCTGGAACAGCTTTCGCGAGACGATGGTGAACCATGTCCGCGGCGATCTGCGGCTGGATACGGTGGATCGCGGCATCACCCCGCGCGCCGCGCTGAGCTGGGCGGCCAGCCCGCGCTTCTCGTTGTTCACCAGCTGGGGCCAGTCGCTGCGCCTGAACCCGTCGGACGGGATCAGCAGCTTCGATGCCGAGCGTAGCGAATCCACCGAGATCGGCGCGAAATATGCGCTGTTCGACGGCGCGCTGACCGGCCAGACCGCGCTGTTCACCATGACCAAGCGCAACGTGCTGAACCCCAATGCCACCGACGTCTTCACCAAGACCCAGATCGGCCGCCAGCGGTCGCGCGGGGTCGAGACGGTGGCCGACCTGCGGCTGGCCAGCGGGCTGACCGGCACGGCGACCTACACCTACACCGACGCCACGGTGCGTAATGACAAGAACACCGCGCTGATCGGCACCACGCTGTCCAACGTCCCGAAGCATCTCGCCGCGCTGGACCTGCATCAGCGGGTGGGGGCGGTGACGGTCGGCGGCGGCGTCACCCATGTCGGCGCGCGCAACGGCGACCCCTTCGCCAGCGGCTATCGCCTGCCCGCCTATACGATCGTGCGCGCCGATGCGACCTGGGCGGTGACGCCGCGCTTCGACGTGCGGCTCGACCTCGAGAATCTGTTCGACGTCTATTATATCAGCAGCAGCTATGCCGATGTGTGGACGATGCCGGGCGCGCCGCGCAATGTGCGGGTGACGCTGCGCGGGCGGTTCTGAAGCCTCGTCGCCCCGGCCCGGACCGGGGCGATCCGCTCAGGCGTCGGCCCAGCGGCGCAGCAGATTGTGATAGACGCCGGTCAGCTCGACCACCGATCGGTCCCCCTGCCCCTTCTCCGCCCCGACCCGCTGGATCGCGCGGTCGAGGTCGAACAGGATGCGCCGCTCGCCATCGTCGCGGACCATCGACTGGATCCACAGGAACGACGCGACGCGGCACCCGCGCGTCACCGGCTCGACTCGGTGGAGGCTGGAGGCGGGGTAGAGCACCGCATCGCCCGCGCCCAGCTTCACCCGCTGTTCGCCGAACAGATCCTCGACCACCAGTTCGCCGCCGTCATAGGCGGAGGGGTCTTCGAGGAACAGCGTCAACGACAGGTCGCTGCGCATGCGGAAATCGCTGCCGCGCTTCAGCCGAACCGCATTGTCGACATGCACGTCGAACGCCTGCCCCCCGGCATAGCGGTTGAACAGCGGCGGATAGACCTTCAGCGGCAGCGCCGCCGCCACGAACAGCGGCGAGCGGCCCAGCGCGTCGAGGACCATCCGCCCCGCCTGGGTGGCGGCGGCGGAGTCCTCGGGCAGTTGCGCGTTGCGCTTGGCGAGCGCGGCCTGCGGGCCGGAGGTGGCGTTGCCGTCCGCCCATTCCCCCGCATCGACGATCGCGCGGACCTGCGCCACGCCAGCAGGATCGAGGACGTTGGGGATGGCGATCAGCATGACGGCAACGCTAGTCCGTTCAGAAGTTGGTGAACAGGCTGAGCGTCGCCTGCCGCCGATCGCCGGGCACCGCCCAGCCGCCGGTGACGACGCCGGTCGTCGCGTTCACATTGTTGCGCACGCCGGTCACATATTTCTCGTCGGTGAAGTTCTGGACGTTGAGCTGGAGCGTCCAGCTCTCGGCCAGCGTATAGGCCAGGAAGGCGCGGTGGATCAGATAATCCTCCGCCCGGTACTGGGTGCGATTGGCCGCGACCGGCGCATTGGTCGCGAAGTCGCCTTGATAGGTCAGGCCGTAACCGACCTCCAGTCCGAAGGGCAGCTTGTAGGTGGTGAACAGGCTGCCCGAATGCTTGGGCGTCTGGATCAGCTGGCTGTTCGCCTGCACATCGACCACGCCCGCCGCCTTGTCGCGGTTGGAAATGCTCTGCAGCACCTTGCCGTCGAGATAGGTATAGTTGGCGAAGATCGTCCAGGCCGGGGTGATCGCCCCCGACAGGCCCAGCGCGACGCCGTCCACCCGGCTACGCCCGTCCAGCACCTGAAGCCCGGCGGGCAGCGCGGGATCGTTGGAGGGGACGCGGTAATTGGTGCGTTCGTTGCGGAAGACGGCGGCGGTCACCTCCAGATGGCGGTCGAACAGCCCGGCCTTCACCCCCGCTTCGTAATTCTTCGCGGTTTCGGGCGCGACGGCGCACGGATTCGCGGCGGTCGCGGTCGAGGGCACGCCGCAGCCCAGCCGCACGGTCGCGGACGAGGGGGTCTTGGCATTGCCATAGCCGGCATAGAGGCTGACATTCTCGACCGGGTGGAACACGCCGCCGACCCGCCAGGAGAATAGCCGCTCGCGGCTGACCTGCGGCTGGGCCTGGAGCGCGGTCAGCGGGATCGTCCCCGGCGGCACCACCGCCAGCGGCAGGGCGCGGAAATTCGCCTCCTGATATTCGTACCGGACGCCGCCGTTCAGCTCGAAGAAGCGGTTCAGCTCCAGCGTGTCGAAGGCATAGACCGCCAGGTTGCGCGTCTCGCTGCGCGACTGGGCGGTCGTGGTCAGGTTGATCGGCCCGGTATAGTCGGTGTTCGGCGCGGCGATGGCGATCAGCGGCAGCGGCGAGACCGCGCTGCCATTGGCGTTGCGCAGCAGCGAGGCGGTGGTGATGCGGTAATTCTCCAGCGTCCCCGACAGGCCGACATTCAGGACATTGTGAAGGCCGCCCTTGGCCCCCGCCTCGTGCCGCACGTCGAACTGGTCGTACAGCATCTGGTTGCGCTGATCGCGCACATAGCCCCGCGGGCCGGACGGCAGATAATAGCCCGGCGGCACATTGGCGGGACAGGCCGCCCCCACGGTCGCGCCCGGCGTCGCGGTGATCGGCTGCCGCCCGGTCGCGGCGAGGCAGAAGGTCCCCTGCGGCGCGGAGGTGACGCTATATTGCGTGACCTGCTGCCAGCGGGTCAGGTTGCGCAGGCTGAGATGCGCATCGACCTGATGCCGGAAGGTCGCGGTGAACCGGTCGACGGTGATGTCCTGCCGGTCGAGATTGGCGGTGCCGAAATAGGCGCTGCGGCTCGCGCCCGGCACGAAGCCGTCGACCAGCCCGTTGTCGAAATAGGGCACGCCGTACATCGGCGTGTTGCGATCCTCCTGATGGACATAGGCCAGCGTCAGGCTGGTCGGGCCGGTCATGCCGATCGTGACCGAGGGCGCGACGCCCCAGCGCTCCATCTTCTCGACGTCGCGGCCGGGTATGTCGTTATGGTGATAGGCCGCGTTCAGCCGCACCGCGACCAAGTCGGAGGCGCGGACATTGCTGTCCACCGCGCCGCGATAATAATTGTCGGTGCCGACCGACCCTTGCATGATCGTCAGCGTCTCGGCCGTGGGCACCTTGGAGACGAGGTTGATCGTGCCGCCGACCGATCCCGATCCGTTGAAGACGCTGTTCGCGCCGTTATAGACCTCGACCTGTTGGAGGTTGAACGGGTCGGTCCGGCTATATTGCGCGCTGTCGCGGACGCCGTCGATCGTGACGTCGTTGCTCGCCGAATAGCCGCGCAGGTTGATCGAATCGCCATAGCCGCCGCCGCCTTCGCCCGCGCCGAAGGTGATGCCCGGAATCGTCTGGAGCACGTCGCGCAGCGTCTGGAGATTCTGTTTCCGGATCGTCTGCTCGCTGACCACGGTGATCGTCTGCGGCGTGTCGAGCAGCGGGGCGGTCGCCTTGGGGCTTTCCAGCACGGCGGCGCCGGTCGCACGCTGTCCGGTCACGACCACGTCGCGCTGCCCGGTGGCGTCCTGCGCATGGGTCGCGGCGGGATCGGCGCGGCGCGCATCCTCGGCGGCGGCGATCCCCGGTGCGGTCGCCAGAAAGCCCACGCAGGACAAGGCGATGAAGGATTGTGACATGATGATTTCCCCTTTGCCCGCGCGCTATTGCTAAAGACTCGCATAGTCAACGCTATTGCAAGTGATTATCGCATTGCGGGCTCGTCGGGTCCGGCGCCAGTCTGACCAAATCGGTCGCTCTTTCGGACCGATGCGGCAGGGCCCGCGCGCGCGGCCGCGCCCCGCCATACCGCAACCAAGCCTTTACCTGCTCTCGGTTAAGCGCGGTCCATGAGTGACGATGGGGACACGAATCGGTATATCCGAATCCGGGGAGATCAGGCGGAATTGGGCATGTTCGTTCATGCCGTGCACTGTTCCTGGATTCACAACCCGTTCTGGCGGCGCAGCTTTCTGCTGATCAGTCCGCAGGACCAGGCGCTGATTCACGAATCGGTGCCGCAGATCACCATCGATCTGGCCAAGGGGCGCGGGCTGAAGGCGATGGCCATGGCCGACAGCCGCGACCGCGACGATCCCGCCCCGCCCGCCGAGCCCCCCGCCGCCGCCGCGCCCGAGCCGGTCGTCGCGATCCGCCCCCGGCGCCGCAAGCCGCCGACCGAGCTGGAGCGCGCCGCCGCCACCGCCGAACGCGCCATCGCCGCCATCACCAGGCTGTTCGCCGAGGCACGGCTGGGCCGCGCCATCCGCACCGCCGACCTGCTGCCCATGGTCGAGGAGATCGCCCATGCGACCAGCCATAATGGTGCCGCGCTGATCGCGGTCACCCGGCTGAAGGACAAGGACCAATATACCTATATCCATTCGGTCGCGGTCGGCACGCTGATGATGGGGCTGGCCCGCCATCTGGGCATGGACGACGACGATGTCCGCGTCGCCGGGCTGGCCGGGATGCTGCACGACATCGGCAAGATGCAGGTCCCCGCCGAGATCGTCGACAAGCCCGGCCGCCTGACCGGCGAGGAGCTGGCGCAGATCCGGCTTCACCCCGGCCTGGGGCATCGCATGCTGCTCGACCTGGAGGATCTCGACCCGCGCATTCTCGACGTGTGCCTCCATCATCACGAGAAGATGGACGGCACCGGCTATCCCGACGGACTGAAGGGCAAGGAGATCAGCCGCTTCGCCCGGCTGGCGGCGGTGTGCGACGTCTATGACGCGGTTACCTCGATCCGGTCCTACAAGCGCGCCTGGTCGCCGCACGAGGCGCTGGCCCAGATGCTGGAATGGGAGGGGCATTTCGACCCTGCGATGCTGCGCGCCTTCATCGCCTGTCTCGGCATCCAACCCTTTGGCGCGCTGGTCCGGCTACACTCCAACCGGCTGGGCATCGTGGTGCGCGAGGGCGAGAGCCCGACCACGCCGATCGTGCGCAGCTTCTTCGACGTGCCCGACCAGCAGACATTGCCCGTCGAGGATGTCGCGACCAGCGGCGACCCGATCATCCGGGCGGAACGCGGCGAATATTGGTTCGGCGAAGGCTGGCCCACCCTGCAGGCCGAGATCATGGCGCAGGTCGCCGTGCCCGAGGCCCCGCGCCATCACCTGACCCGCGCCCGGATGTGAACCCCGGCGCTGGCGATCGCGCCGCCGCCTGATAGGATGGCGTTCCCGCTCACCACGTCGAAGACCCTATGATCATTCGCACCGCCACCCCGGACGATGCCGTGCCGATGAGCCGCGTCCTCCGCGAGATCATCGCCATGACCGGCCGGGTACGCCCGCACGATCCGGCCTTTGCCTTGTCGCATTACATCGCTGGACCCGAGGGGATACGGTGCAGCGTTGCCGTCGATGGCGATGGCGCGGTGCTGGGGTTTCAGTCGCTGAAACGCGCCGTCGCGGGCAATCCCTACGATGTGCCCGAGGGATGGGGCATCATCGGCACGCATATCAGCCCGCGCGCGCATCGTCGCGGCGTCGGCAAGGCATTGTTCGCCGTCAGCCGGGAGGCCGCGATCGCCGCCGGGCTGGGCCGGGTCGATGCGTCGATCGGCGCGGACAATGCCGTTGGCCTTGGCTATTATGAGGCCATGGGTTTTCGCACCTGGCGCGAAGGGAACGGGATCATCCAGAAGATGCTGATCCTCGACTGACGCCCGGCACACGCGGGCAATGGCGGCCCGCCGCGCAATTCTATATGGCGCGGACCATGATCCGCCTCAGTGAATTGAAACTGCCTCTCCATCATGCGGACGAGGCGCTGCCCGCGGCCATTTGCCGCCGGTTGCGCGTGACCCCGCGCGACATGATCCGCTTCACCGTCGCCCGGCGCGGTCATGATGCGCGGGACAAGGGCAATATCCAGCTCGTCTATTCGGTCGACGTGAACTTGAAGAACGAGGCCGCCGTGCTGGAGCGGTTCCGCCGCGACCGCGATGTTCAGCGGACCCCCGACACCCGCTATCACCTGCCGGCCGCGCCGCCGCCGGGTGCGAAGCGCCCCGTCGTCATCGGTGCGGGGCCCTGCGGCCTGTTCGCCGCGCTGGTGCTGGCGCAGGCGGGATACCGGCCGATCGTGCTGGAGCGCGGCAAGGTGGTGCGCGAGCGGACGCAGGACACCTGGGGCCTGTGGCGGCGCAGCGTGCTGAACCCCGAATCCAACGTCCAATATGGCGAAGGCGGGGCGGGCACCTTTTCGGACGGCAAGCTCTACAGCCGGATCAAGGACCCCCGCCACCTGAACCGCAAGGTGCTGACCGAGTTCGTGAAGGCCGGTGCGCCGCCCGAGATCCTGACCGAGGCGCATCCGCATATCGGCACCTTCCGCCTGGTGACGATGGTCGAGAGCATGCGCGCGACCATCGAGGAGCTGGGCGGCGAATATCGCTTCTCCACCCGCGTCGACGGGCTGGACGTCGAGACCGACGGATCGGGCGAGCGGCGGGTGCGCGGGCTGCATCTGAACGGCGGCGGCTATCTGGAGGCGGATCACGTCGTCCTGGCGATCGGGCACAGCGCGCGCGACAGCTTCGCGATGCTCCAGGCGGCGGGTGTCCATGTCGAGGCCAAGCCCTTTTCGATCGGGGTACGCATCGAGCATCCGCAGGGCTGGATCGACCGCGCGCGCTTCGGCCACCAGGCGGGACATCCGATCCTGGGCGCGGCCGAATATCACATCTCGCACCACTGCAAGAACGGGCGCACCGTCTACAGCTTCTGCATGTGCCCCGGCGGCACGGTGGTCGCCGCGACCAGCGAAGAGGGGCGCGTCGCGACCAACGGGATGAGCCAATATTCGCGCAACGAGCGCAACGCCAATTCGGGCTTCGTCGTCGCGATCGATCCGGAGCGCGACTTTCCCGGCGATCCGCTGGCGGGCCTCGCGCTGCAACGCCATTGGGAGGAGCGCGCCTATGTCGCGGGCGGCTCCAACTACAAGGCGCCCGCGCAGCGGGTGGGCGACTTCCTGGCGGGGCGCCCCTCGACCAGCCTGGGATCGGTCACCCCCTCCTATCGCCCCGGCGTCACCCCGACCGACCTGTCGCAATGCCTGCCCGACTTCGTGGTCGAGGCGATGCGCGAGGCGATCCCCGTCTTCGGCCGTCAGATCGCGGGCTATGACCATCCCGACGTGGTGATGACCGGCGTCGAGACGCGCACCTCCTCCCCCGTCCGCTTCACGCGCGGCGAGGATGGGCACAGCCTGAACACCCGCGGGCTGTTCCCGGCGGGCGAAGGCGCGGGCTATGCGGGCGGCATCCTGTCGGCGGCGGTCGACGGGATCAAGACGGCCGAGGCGGTCGCGCGCAGCATCGCGGCGTGAAGATCTTCTTCGACGGCGGGCTGCGTCCCACCGGCCTGGAATGGGCGGTGGTGATGGGCGGCCATGCCCATGTCGCGCGCATGGCCGGACCGGGCGACAGCATGGACGCCGAATGGCTGGCGCTGATCGCCGCGACCCGGCTGGCCCATGATGCGGGGCTGGCCGACGCGCTGCTGCTGGGCGACTCGCTCGCGGTCATCGGGCAGGCGAGCGGGCGCGTCCGGGTCCCGCCCGCCTATCGCGCGCATCACCGGCTCTGGTCCGACCTGCCGCGCCCGCCGGGGCGCTTCCGGCTTCGCCACATAAGGCGGACCCAGAATCTGGCGGGCATCGCGCTCGCCAAACCCTGGCTCTACCCGCAGGCGCAGCGCGGCGGCTGATCCGCCCGGCCTGTTTGCCGTCATTCGTGCGGTTCGGGATCGTCCACATAGCGGAACCATCGGAAATCCGCATGGCGCCCGGTGCCCGCCATGTCCTGGCAGGCCATGCCGACAAAGGTGCCGGTGAAATTGGGCAGCCCCTGCAACGTGGCCTCGTCCGACAACAGGCTGGCGTCGAACGCCTCGGGCAGCCATTGCCACGCGCCCGCCCCCTCGGCCCGGAAGGCGAAGCGCAGCCGCTCATGATCGACCGCGACGCGCAGCTCGATCGGTCCCTCGGGCGCGGGGACCGGCGTGCTCAGCACGCTGCGCCCCTCGCCGATCGGCAGGACCGACAGGACCTGCACCTGCCGCCGCCCGGCATCGTCGGCGGTCAGGTGCAGGTAGAGATATTTGCTGCTGTTGTAATAACAGACCAGCCCTGCCGCCTGCTGGAAATGCTCGGGGGTGAAGTCGACCAGCGTCTGCGCGTCATAGCGGAACGCGGTCTGACGGCGCGCGACCAGCGACTGAATGAAATGGCTGCCGATCGTCTCGCGCCCGTACAGGCGCAGATGGCCCGGCCGTCCGGTCAGGCTGAACAGATGGTCGGGATCGGGCGTGCGCAGCCATTGGAAGGCGGCGGGCAGATCGGGCGAGTCGAACGCGTCATGCGCCTCGATCCGTTCGGGGGCATCGACCACCGGCGGCTCCTCGGCACAGCGCAGCCAGCCATCCGCTCCCCAGGCCATGCGTCGGATCGCCGTCTCGCGCCCCATCACGCAGCGGTCGCTCTGGGGCAGCGGGCGTCCGCAGAGATAGGCCATCCACGTCTCCCCCTCCGCCGTGTCGACCAGATCGCCGTGGCCGGTGCGCTGCAGCGGAGCGTCGGGCCTGTCGCGCATGGTCAGCACGGGGCCGTCGGGATGCGTCTCATAGGGGCCGAACAGGTCGCGCGACCGGGCCATCACCACGGCATGGCCGCGCTCGGTCCCCCCCTCGGCGACGAGCAGATGATACCAGCCGTCGCGCTTGTAGAGATGCGGCCCCTCGGTGAAGCCGAGCGATGTCCCCTCGAAGATGACACGCCGTTCGCCGATCAGGCGGCCGCTGGTCAGGTCCATTTGCTGCACCACGATGCCCGCAAAGCGCTTTCGGTCGGGGCGATGGTCCCACAGCATGTTGAGCAGCCAGCTGCGCCCGTCATCGTCATGGAACAGCGCCGGGTCGAATCCACTGCTGTTCAGATGGACCGCGTCCGTCCAGTCGCCGTCGATCCGCTCGCTCGACACCCAGTAATTGTGGAAATCGCGCAGCGACGCGCCCTTCGCGCCGTCGATGGTGGTGCGGCCATAGCGCTTCACATCGGTGAAGATCAGGTGGAAGCGCCCGTCCTTGTAACTGAGATCGGGCGCCCACACCCCGCAGCCATCGGGATTGCCGCGCATGTCGAGCTGGCCCGCGCGGACCAGCGGCCGTGCGACCAGCGTCCAGTTCGCCAGATCGCGGCTGTGATGGATCTGGACGCCCGGATACCATTCGAAGGTCGAGGTCGCGATATAATAGTCTTCGCCCACCCGGACGATCGACGGATCGGGGTTGAAGCCGCGCAGGATGGGATTGATCGGGGTCATGCGGGTTTGCGCACCAGGGTCCAGAGGAGAGCCGCGCCCGCCAGATCGAGCAGGCCGAGCAGGATGAAAAAGGGCTGATAACCGACCTGGTCGACCAGCGAGCCGAGCGTCAGGGTGAAGAGCAGCACGCCCAGATTGGCCGCCGTCCCCGACACGCCGGTCGCGGTCGCCACCTGATCCTGCGGGAACAGGTCGGAACACAGGGTGATGACCGTCACCGACAGCGTCTGGTGCGCGAAACCGCCCAGACACAGGAGCGCGACGGCGGCGACCGGGCTGGTCACGCTGCCCACGAACATCATGCCGGTCATCAGCACCGCGCCCAGCGTGAAGGCCCCGCGCCGCGCGTCGATCAGGTTGATCCCGCGCCGCTGGAGAAAGGCGACCACGGCCGGCCCGAACAGGCACCCCAGATCGGCGGCGAGGAAGGGCAGCCAGGCGAACAGCGCGATCTGGGTCAGGTCGAAATGCCGCGCCTGGACGAGATAGAGCGGCATCCATAGCGACAGCATCCCCCAGACCGGATCGGCCAGGAAGCGCGCCGCCGCGATCGCCCAGAGGTTGCGGCGGCCAAGCAATTCGCGCAGCGGCGGGCGGCGGCGCTTCCTGGCGAGCGCGGCCTCCTGCCCCTCGACAATCAGCGTGCGCTCGCGCGGCGACAGCATACGGTGCCGGGCGGGCGGCGCGTACCAGAGCAGCCAGGCGACTACCCAGAGCAGCCCCAGCCCGCCCGCCACGAAGAACGCCGCGCGCCAGCTATGATGAAAGACCGCCCAGGCGACGAGCGGCGGGGCGAACACCGCACCGAACGACGCGCCGATCTGATAGAGGCCGCCCGCCAGGCCGCGCTCGCGCGCCGGAAACCATTCGGCGACGAGCTTCATGCCCGCGGGCTGCGCCGATCCCTCGACCAGCCCCAGCGCGCCGCGAAGCCCGGCGAACCCCATCCAGCCGCTCGCAAAGCCGTGCCCGATGGTGATGCACGACCAGACCGCGACGAACAGGGTGAAGCCGATCTTCAACCCGATCAGGTCGAGCAGGTAACCCGCCACCGGCTGGAACATGATGCCGAACTGGAACGCGCCGGTGATCCAGGAATATTGCTGCGCCGAGATATGCTGCTCGGTCATGATCGCGGGCGCGGCGACGCCCAGGATGCTGCGCGTCAGATAGTTGATGACCATCGCCCCGACGAACAGCGCGATGATCGTCCAGCGGATATAGGGAAATCGCGTCACGCCGCGCCTTTCGATTGTATCGGGATTTTCGCCGACGGGACGCATCCCCGGCATTGACCTTCCCCCTTACGGCAAGGCACGGCGATGGAAGACGACCGGGGCGACAGGCCCCGCGACGACAGGATATTGGGCATTTGACGCGTACCCGACAGCGCCCGCGCGGCGTGACGATCATCGATGTGGCCAAGGCGTCGGGCGTGTCGCCGATGACCGTGTCGCGCGTCATCAACGGCGATGCGGGGGTGCGCGACGAGGTGCGCGCGCATGTCCGCGAGATGATCGCCAAGCTGAACTACACCCCCAATCTGATGGCGCGCAGCCTGGTGACGGCGCGCGAGATCCGGATCGGCGTGATCTATTCCAACCCCAGCGCGGCATTCATGAGCGAGCTGCTGGTCGGCGTGTTCGAGGACGCCTCGACCCGCGCGGCGCAGCTGTTCCTGCTGAAGGGCGAAAACGGCAAGCCGCCGTCGCGCGCGGCGATCGAGGGGCTGATCGCGCAGCGGATCGCGGGCGTGCTGCTGGCGCCGCCGCTGGGCGAGTCGGCGGCGGTGCGCGAGATCCTGCGCGAGGCGGGGCTGCCCGTCGCGGTGATCGGCGGCGTCGCGCCCGATGCGGTGTGCGTGGGCATCGACAATAATCGCGCCGCCTATGACATGACCCGCCATCTGATCGGGCTGGGCCACCGGCGGCTGGGCTTCGTGCTGGGCAATCCCGACCAGTCGGCCAGCATCGCGCGGCTTGCGGGCTTTCGGGCGGCGGTCGAGGAAGCGGGCGGGATCGAGACCCAGGTGGTGCAGGGCGATTACAGCTATGCCTCGGGCCTGGTCGCGGGCCAGGCGCTGCTGGACAGCGCGACGCCGCCGACCGCGATCTTCGCCAGCAATGACGACATGGCCGCCGCGATCGTCTCGGTCGCGCATCGGCGGCATCTGGACGTGCCCGGCGACCTGACCGTGGCGGGCTTCGACGACAGCATCGCCGCGACGACGCTCTGGCCGCCGCTGACCACCGTCCACCAGCCGGTCCGCGCGCTGGCGGAGGCGGCGCTCCAGATGCTGATCCAGGAGATTCGCGGCGGCGCGCCGAGAGCCGACGGAGAGCCGCGCGTCACGATCCTCGACCACCGGCTGGTCGAACGCGACTCCACCGCCGCACCGCGTTCCTGACACCCCCATTCCTCCCCTGCGAGGGGAGGTGGCAGGGCGAAGCCCTGACGGAGGGGTGTCACCGCTGGCGATGATCCGTTCCATCAGCGGGGACACCCCTCCACCATGCTGCGCATGGTCCCCCTCCCCTTGCAGGGGAGGAATAGACGGATGGATGCCCCCAATTTGGCGAACGGACTCACCCCCTACCGCCCCGGAGCCGTAACGCCGGCTTCGGTCTGGACCACCGGCTTCATCGTCCCGTCGGGGTTGTAGTAAAGCCGCTCGACCGTCACCGCGCGGCGGCCGATCGATCCGCTCTGGTCGCCGATCGCCAGCGTGGCGTTGTGGAGGAACAGGTACGACTTGCCCTTGAAGTCGGCGATGCCGGGATGGATGGTGAAGCTGTACTTGCCCGATCCGGTCAGGAGCCCACGATAGGTCCAGGGCCCCTTGGGCGACGGCGCGGTGGCATAGGATACATGCTCGTCGCGCTGCGTCGTGCGGTCGAGCGAGGCATAGGTCAGGTAATAGAGCTTGCCGCGCTTGTGCAGCCAGGGCCCCTCCTCGAAATGCGGCGGCGTGATCTCGGTGATCGGGCCGTCGATCTCGATCATGTTGGGCTTCAGCTTCGCGATATAGCATTGCCGGTTGCCCCAGGCGATCCAGGTCGTCCCGTCATCGTCGGTCATCACGGTCGGGTCGATATCTTCCCAGCTATGCGTGCCCTTGGGCGTCATCTCGTTGGTGATCAGCGCGGAGCCCTTGGCATCGACGAACGGGCCGGTCGGCTTGTCCGACACGGCGACCGCGATCGCCTTGCCCGGATGGGTGTCGTCATGCTCGACCGCGGCATAGAACCAGTATTTGCCGTTTTTGTAGATCGTCTGGCTGGCCCAGGCGTCCTTCTTGGCCCATTTGAAATCGCGCACGTTCATGATCGGCCCGTGCGGCGTCCAGTGGCGCATGTCGGTGGTCGAATAGACCAGCCACTCCTTCATGTTGAACATCTCGTCCCGCTGCGCCTCGTCATGCCCGACATAGAGGTACAGCCGGTCGCCGACGACCAGCGGCGCGGGGTCGGCGGTGAAGCGGTCCCGGATGATCGGGTTGCTCCCCGGACGCTCCCGCGACGGCTCGGGCATGGACAGGGCGCTGCCCGGCAGGGCGAGCAGCAGGCACGACGCGATGATCCGCGACAGGGTCATGGCCTGTTTCCTTTAGAAGCTGAACCGCACGCCCGCGCGGAACACCCGCCCGAGAACGTCGTACAGCGCCGGGTTGACGAAATAGGGCGAACGGGCCGGATCGCGGTTGAACACATTGTCGACCTTGAAATAGGCGGTGACCGCCGGGGTCACGTTATAGGTGCCGCCCACGTCGAAATAAAAGGCGCCGGGAATGAAGTTGGTGTCGATCGTCGGCCGGTTGGCGGTCGAGGCCGGACAGCCGGTGGTGCACTCGATATACTGGTTGCCCAGCTTGCCGTCGCTGAACCAGCGTTCCTGCAGCAGCAGCGACCAGTCGTCGGTGGCATAGGTCTGCACCGCCAGCCATTTCCACTTGGGCGTGTTGCCGATGTTCACCCCCGCCGTGTCGTTGGGGATGGTGCCGGGCAGGCCGGTATCGGTGATGAACCGACGGATATTGGTCGCCAGCGCGCGCAACGTCAGGCTGCCCGGCAGGCCCAGCGGACGCTGCCAGCGATAGCTCGCCTCGATGTCGAAACCGTCGGTCAGGATCGATGCCAGGTTGAACGACTGGACGTTGATGAAATTGGGGCCGTTGGGGTTGTTCAGGTTGAACACGCCGCACGTCTCCGGCGCGATGTTCAGGAAGCACAGGTTGACGATGTCCTGCGCGCCCAGGCTGGAGATGACGTCGGTGATCTTGATCTTGTAATAGTCGACCGACAGGCTGAGCCCCGGAATCGCCGCCGAGTTGGAGAAGGCGATGCCCAGCGTGGTGTTGCGCGCGATCTCGGGCGTCAGGTTGACGTTGCCGATGGTGTTCTGAAGCGCCAGCACGTTGACGTTGCGGAAGGGATCGAAAAAGCCCGGCAGCGTCGTCGTGACCGGCGCGGCGAACAGTTCCGACAAATTGGGCGCGCGCACGTCGCGCGAGGTCACGCCGCGGATGCGCAGGCCGTCGACCGGCAGGTCCCAGGTGCCGCCGATCTTCCATGCCCAGACGGTGCCCGAGGTGCTGTAGTCGGTGACGCGCACCGCGCCGTTGATATTGGCCCGGCCGCCCGCATCCGAATTGATGATCGGCAGATCGGCCTCGAGGAACGCCTCCTTGACGCTATAGGCGCCGTTGCCGTTCTTGTAATTGCCCGCATACCAGTTGTTGCCGTCCGCCAGCAGCACCGGGTCGGCTGGATAGGCGCCGTTGGCCGGGGTGTTCGCGAAGCCCGCGCCGTAGGGATCGGCGCGCACGCGGTAGAATTCGTGGCGGAACTCGCCGCCGAACGCCACCGACACCGGCCCCGCCCAGGACGAGAAGGGCGAGCCCGAGAAGTTGAGGCTGATCACGTCCTGAGTCTGGCGCGTCCGCTGATAGGCGCCGTTCTGCGGGATGATATAGCTGAGCGCCTCCGCCGAGGGATTGCCGCCGAAGATGTTGAGCGGCTGGCACCCATTGGCCCGCGCGGTGGCATCGGCGCAGACGATCGCGCCGTTCAGCGTGATGGCGTTGATCGCCTGGTTGAACCGGCGCGACAGCATGATGTTGCTGACATCGACATCGGTATAGTTGGTGCCGTGCTCGTAATAGATGTCGTAGGACCAGTCGGACCCCGCGACCGCCTCGCGTCCCTTGGCGCCCGCGACGAAGCGATATTGGCGACGATCGGTATAGACCTGGCTGTTGCCCAGCGCGGCGTTGCTGGTGCCATATTGGAAATTGGTGATGCCCGCCGTGGTGCAGGCCGCCTTGATCGCCGCCGGGACATAGGGATTGGCGCACTCGATCGTCAGGTTCGGGCGGTTCATGCCGCCGACCGGCTGGTTGTTGGTCTTCACCTGGCCGATATTGACCGTGCCATAGATTTCGCCGTTGGGCGCGAAGTCATAGCCGATACGGCCATAGCTGTTCACCCGCTGGATCTTCGACTGGAGCGAGCGGCCCGCATCGACATTGCCCGACAGGTCGCCGCCCAGGCAGAAGCCGGGGAGACAGCCGCGGACATTGCCCGCCGCGTCGCGCGCGGGCACCCCGCCCGAGCCGTACTGGAACTGGAACGGATTGCCCGCCTGGTCGAAGGCGATGCCCTGGAGCGGCCCGGCGGTGATCAGGCCGTATTTGGTGTAATTATAGGGCTGGGCATAATCGCGGAACAGATATTGCGGCGTCCCGTCGTTCAGGACGTTGCGGTTGATCAGGGTCGACTGGCGGAACCAGTCGCGCCCGCCCGCCAGCGCGGTGCCGAACTCGCCGCCGCCGACGCCGTCCTCATGCGCATATTCGGTGCTGGCGATCAGGTGCAGGCTGTCGTTCAACAGGCTGGTGCCGCCCGCCAGCTGGACCAGCACCTGCTGGTCGTCGCCATAGGTGGTCAGGCCGCCCTGGACATTGCCCTTGATCCCCTTGAACCGGGTATCGGTGATGAAGTTGACGACGCCGCCGACCGCGTCCGAACCATAGGAGGCCGAGGCGCCGCCATTGACCACGTCGACCCGCTTGATCAGCAGCTGCGGGAACAGGCTGATATCGGGTACGCCGGTGACGTTGGCGCCGACGACGCGCTGCCCGTCGAGCAGGGTCAGGGTGCGGATCGCCCCCACGCCGCGCAGCGAGAAGGAGCTGAGCCCCTGCTGCCCGCTCGACGTGCTGAAGGTGTTGACCGAGGTGCCGGTCGAACCCTGGAGCGAGGGCAGCTGCGCGACCGTGGTGAAGATGTTGGGCTGCGCATTCTGCTGGATCTGCTGCTCGCCGATCACCGTGGTCGGGGTCGGCGCGGTGAAGCCGCCGGTGGTGATGCGCGAGCCGGTGACGATGATGTCGCGGGTCTGGGCTTCCCCGGCATCGGCGGGCGGCGAGGCCACATCGCCCTGCCCCGCCTGAGCGTCCTGCCCCGGCTGGACCGTTGCGCCATCCTGCGCCGGCGCGGTCTGGCCCTGGGCCGGCATGGCGATACACAGGGCCAGAACCGCCAGGCTGGCCGGTCCGATGCCGCTCTTGCCCGAACGGCGGGCGCGCGTTCCCGTCATCATCGTCTCCACTCCCTATCTCGTTCCGTTATATCTGGTAACGTTACCAGCATCACTCTTCGCTTTTTCGCTGTCTGTCAACTGTCCGACATTCGGGGATAATCCCGCTTCGGCCCGGTCCAGGGCAGCGGCAGGGACGGACCGCCCCGCTTATGCGCCCGATCGCATGCGATCATCCGACCGGGCGCGCGGCGCGTTTCGGTGGGGGAACCTCACGATACCGCACCGTGCCGGACCGCAACGCCCGCGCCTTGCGCCATGCAAGCCCATGGACGCGTGTGCTTTTGTCAGGCAAGTTCGCGGTTCCGCACCTATGCCTCAGCCTCCAAGGGGAAAAAACGATGCAGTTCGGCCGCCGATCGTTCCTGTCCGCCATGGGAGGCATCGGGGGATCCGCGCTGCTTCCCGGTCGCGCCGGGGCCGCGACGCCCCAGGCGTTTCGGCCCGACTGGTCCTCGCTGGTCGCAGGCTATCGGGCGCCCGACTGGTTTCGCGATGCCAAGTTCGGTTTCTGGGCGCATTGGTCGGCGCAGTGCGTGCCCGAGGCGGGCGACTGGTATGCGCGCGAAATGTATCTGCAGGGCACCCGCGCCTATCGGCATCACCTGGCGCATTACGGCCACCCGGCCGATATCGGCTTCATGCAGATGTATCCGCGCTGGACCGCCGCCAACTGGGAGCCGGCACGGCTGCTCGACCTCTATCAGCGGTCGGGCGCGCGCTATTTCATGGCGCTGGCCAATCACCACGACAATTTCGATTCCTATGCGTCAAGCCATCATCCCTGGAATGCGACGCGCTTCGGCCCCAAGCGCGACATCGTCGGCACCTGGGCGAAGCTGGCGCGCGAGCGGGGCCTGCGCTTCGGCGTGTCCAACCATTCGGGGCATGCCTGGCACTGGTATCAGCCCGCTTATGGCTATGATCCCGAAGGCCCGCGCGCCGGGCAGCGCTATGACGCGGCGCGGCTGACCCGGGCGGACGGGCGCGGGCAATGGTGGGACGGGCTGGACCCGCAACAGCTCTATACCGGCCCGACGATGAAGATGCCCGACGGCTTCCGCTCGATCGCCGAGGCCGATGCGTGGCACGAGAAAAACGACCGGGTCTGGGACGAAAAGCCGCCCGCCGCCAACCCGGCCTTTGTCCGCCAGTGGCGGCTGCGCTGTCGCGAGCTGGTCGACCTCTATCAGCCCGACCTCCTGTACTTCGACAATTTCACGCTGCCGCTGGGCCAGGCGGGGCTCGATATGGCCGCCTATATGTACAACAGCTCGATGCGGCGGAACGGCGGCCGCAACGAGGCGGTGGTGACCGCCAAGAACACGCCGCCGGAGCGGCTTGCGGGGATCGTCGACGATGTCGAGCGCGGCGCGCACCAGTCGATCCAGCCCTATCCCTTCCAGACCGAGACCTGCATCGGCACCACTGGCATTACGACCGCGATCTCTATGCGCGCGACGGGTACAAGACGCCGCGCAAGATCATCCACACGCTGTGCGACGTCATCGCCAAGAACGGCAACATGATGGTGTCGGTGCCGATGCGCGGCGACGGCACGATCGACGAGAAGGAAGAGGCGATCGTCGAGCGGATCGGCGCGTGGATGCGCCGCTATGGCGATGCGATCTACGCCACCCGCCCTTGGCGCCTGCTGGGCGAGGGCCCCACCGCGTCGAAGGGCGGCCAGTTCAACGAAGGCGGGCAGGACTCGCATTATACCCCGCGCGACGTGCGCTATGTGCGCAAGGGGGCGGCGGTCCATGGCTTCACGCTGGGCTGGCCCGAGGATGATGTCGCGCGCTTCCCCGCGCTCGCGCGGACCGGATCGGTGCAGCGGGTGACGATTCCCGGCGATCCGGCGCCGCTGCCCTTCCGCCGCACCGCCGAGGCGCTGGAGGTCGACCTGCCCCCCGCGCTGCGCAACGATATCGGCGTCGCATTGGTGGTGGAGGGGCCGGGGCTGGTGTAATTCCGCCGCAGCTCATCGATTCCTTGGCGCTTTTTAAACCGCCTGACGGTAAGGGGAGCGCGAGGTCGGGCTTCCGCACGGTCCTCGACGCCCCGTTCTGGCTTGTGTCACTACGGATAGGACGGGGCGTCTCCTCAGGTCAGCGAGGATTTCCGCTTCGGCGCATCCTCCCCCTCGGTGCTGGCCTGCCCCTTGTCGAGCGTATCGCTGGGACGGCGGGCATCGCCGTCGCGCTGATGCTCGGTCGACAGATTGGGGCGCGCGGTTTCGGTCGTCGGCTTGATGGCATCGTCCATGGTCGCTCTCCTTTCGGGGGCAATGCGCCGCCGGGGGCCGACGTTCCCCTGCGCGCATCCGCTCGCCCCGCCTGCGACGCGGTCCGGCGCCTATTCCCAGGTCCGCACCCCTAGGATCGCCAATCCCCCGAGGCCGGTCATCAGCGCCAGCACCACCATGACGGTGGTGAAATCCTGTGGCGTGGCGAACGTCCAGGTCAGCGAGGCGCCGATGATCGAGGGCACGGTGTTGGTCAGGTTGAACAGCCCCAGGTCGCGTCCCCGGTGGCGCGGATCGGGCAGCAATTGCAGGATCAGCCCGGCATGGAGCGCGACGAACACCGAGGAGCCGGTCGTATAGACGACGAAGGCGACCGCCGCGATCCGCCAGTCGGCGCCGATTCCCCCCATCCCGATCCAGGCCATGACGACCAGCCCCGCCGTCGCGACCAGCGCGGCCGCCAGCAGGATGCCCTTTCGCCGCCGGGTCCGGTCGGCCAGCGGCCCCAGGATCAGCGCGATCGGCAGGGGGGTAAGGAAGGCGATGGTGAAGAGCTGCCCGATCCAGCGCGGCAGCGCCGCCCACTGTGCGACCGGCAGGATCGCCTCGAAATAATAGAGGAGATAGACCTGGGTGACGATGGCGGCGACCTGGATCGACAGCCGCGACAGCCCCGCGACGACCAGATCGCGACGCGGCGGCAGCGGGCCCGATGCGCCCTTGGCCTCGACCGGGACCATGATCCGCGCGCGCGTCAGCATGAGCGGCAGGATGAGGATCAGGCTCATGCCCAGCAGCACCGCCATCCGGCCATGCTCGCCCAGCATCGTCGAACCGACCAGCAGCGTCGACAGGGCCGAGGCCGCCGGACTGCCCAGCGCGAGCAGCCCGCCCGCCGTGCCGCGCCGGTCGTCGGGTATTTCCTCGGCCATGATCGCCATCATCGGCGCGAGCAGCGCGTTGACCGCCAGCTGGAAGGCCAGGATCGCCGCGATCAGCGCCGCCTGGGTGGTGGCGAGCGCGAACCCGCCATAGCTGGCGGCGATCGCCACGATCCCCATGCCCATCCACATCCGCCTGCCATGACCGGCGCGCTGGGTCCGGTCGCTCAGCCAGCCGAACAGGATATTGGCCAGGCTCGCCGCCGCCGCGCCGCAGATCGCGATCAGCGACAACAGGCCGATCCGCCCCGCGCCGTCGATCGCCTCCACCTTGATCGGCAGCAGCAGGGTCAGCAGCGGCAGATAGGCGATCACCCCGCCCGCATTGGCCAGCGCGAAGAGGCCCAGTGGCAAGGGGCGGTGCGAGGATGGGCGGGCGGACGGGATGGCGCGCGCGGACATGGCCGTCGCACCCTGTCCCCGATCGCGCCGCCGGAGATCGGCCATCCGCTCAGGGCTTCATCGTCTGCGCCTCGACGGTCGTGCTGGTCACGATCGCGCGGTCGGCGGCATCATGCGACAGCGCCACCCGGTAGCGCCCGCCCCTGATCCGCCAGCCGGGCAGGCCGGTGTCGTAATCGGCGACGATGCGCGGCTCGGCGGTCAGGGTGATGCGCCGGGTCTCGCCGGGCTTCAGCGCGACCCGCTGGAACGCGGCCAGCCGCATCGCGTCCCCGCTGCCGTCGCGCGCGACATAGATTTGCGGCACGTCCGACCCGGCGCGCTGGCCGGTGTTCACCACGTCGAAGGTCACGCTGATCGTCCGCCCGCCGGTGACGACCGGGTTGCGATAGGCGAAGCTGGTATAGCTGAGCCCGTGGCCGAAGGGGAAAAGCGGCTTCAGCCCCTTTTTCTCGTACCAGCGATAGCCGACATCGGCGCCCTCGACATATTCGACCGGGAAGCTCTGGAGCGTGATCCCGCCCGCCGCCGCCGGATTGGCCGCCGCCGCCGCTTCGACCTCGCTCAGCTTGTCCAGCCCGACGGGGCGCGGGCGCGGCGGTTGCGAGGCGTCGGCGGGGAAGGTGATCGGCAGGCGACCCGAGGGGTCGACCCGCCCGGTCAGGATCGCGGCCAGCGCCTCGCCGCCCCGCTGGCCGGGATACCAGGCCTGGAGGATAGCGGGCACCTTGGCGATCCAGGGCATCAGCACCGGGCCGCCGGTTTCCATCACCGCCACCGTGCGCGGCTGGACGGCGGCGATCGCGGCGATCAGCGCGTCCTGCTGGTTGGGCAGGCGCAGGTCGGGCACGTCGTCGGCCTCGGTCGTCCACTGGGTGGCGAAGAAGATCGCCATGTCCGCATTCTTGGCCGCCGCCACCGTCGCGTTCAGGTTGCGCCCGTCCTGCCATTCGATCTGGACGCCGGGCAGCGCCTTGCGCAGCGCATGGAGCGGCGAGGAGGCGTGATAGGTGATCCGCGCGAACGAGGCCGAGCCGCCATAGGCGAGCGGAATCTCGACCGGCGCGCCGCCGACCGAGCGGACCTGCGACGAACCGCCGCCTGACAGCACGCCGACATCGGCATTGCCGCCGATCACCACGATCCGCTTCGCAGTGCGGGCGATGGGCAGGAGGTTGCCGTCATTCTTGAGGAGGACGATCCCCGCCTCCGCTGCGCGCTGCGCCACCTCGGCATGGGCGGCATAATCGGGTGTCACCGCCCGCGCGGGCACGGGGGCGTCATAGGCGCCGGTTTCGATCAGCCCGGTCAGATAGCGCGCGACCATGTCATCCAGCCGCGCCTCGCTGACCTGCCCCTTGGCCACCGCCTCGGCCAGCGGCGCACCGAAATAGACCGCCTTGTCGAGTTCCTCGCCCGATTCCTGGTCCAGCCCGGCATTGGCGGCCTTCGCGGTCGAATGCACCGCGCCCCAGTCGCTCATCACCCAGCCGGGATAGGCCCAGTCGCGCTTCAGCACATCGGTCAGCAGGTGCCGGTTCTCGCACGACCAGTCGCCATTGACCTTGTTATAGGCGCACATGACCGATCCGGGCTGGCCCTTCTCGATCGCGATCTGGAAGGCGAGCAGGTCGCTCATCCGCAACGCCGCCTCGCCGATCCGCGCGTCGAGCACGGCGCGGCCGGTCTCCTGCGCGTTCAGCGCATAATGCTTGATCGTCGAGACGATGCGGTTCGACTGGACCCCCGCGATATGCGCGCCGCCCAGCGTCCCCGCGAGCAGCGGGTCTTCGCCCAGATATTCGAAGTTGCGGCCGTTCCACGGATCGCGGGTCAGGTTGACGCCACCCGCCAGCAGCACGTTGAAGCGCTTGTCACGCGCCTCCGCGCCGATCATCGCGCCGCCCGCGCGGGCGATGGCGGGGTCGAAGCTGGCGGCGGTGGCAAGGCCGGAGGGGAGCGCGGTGGCGACATCGCCGACCCGCTGCTCGACCTGGTTGGCGACGCCCAGCGACGCGTCGCTTTCGCGCACCACCGGCACGCCCAGCCGGGGGATGCCGTCGATATGCCCGGCCGAGGGGATCAGTTCCTCGCGCGTCTTGCCCGTCGCCATGGTGGGGAACAGGCCATGGACCAGCAGGATCTTCTCCGCGCGGGTCATCTGCGCGACGATCCGGTCGGCACGGGCGCGGGCCGCGGCGGCGGAGGGCGCGGTCGCCTTCGCGACCGGCTGTGCGCGGTTTTGCGTCCGGGTCTGCGCCGCGCCCTGCGCGCTCATGCCCGTCGCGGCCAGCGTAATCATCGCCAGCCCGCTCGCCATCATGCCCTTCGTCACCGTCATCCTCCCAGTATCGCTTGCTTTGCACCTTCTCTGTTGCATCCATGCCATCCTGTCCAGCGGGCGTTCACAACCCTGCGGAATCAAGGACTAACCTCTCCCAACACCCATCCGCCCCTGCCCGAGCGAGCGTGCCCGGGAGCCCGACGGACAGGGCGGGGGGCTGTCCGATCGACCATCGCCACGGTCACCGCGCCGACCGCCGCTGTGATAATGCGATTGACTCGCATAATCACGATGATTAGCGCGCGAGCGTAACGAAATGGGGGATAAGACGATGATGGTTCGATCGGTGCTGGCCGTGCTTCTTGGCTCGGCCGCGACGCCGCTGTTCGCGCAGGTGGCACCGCCGCCGCAGCCCGATGCGGCGGTGCAGGACAGCAGCAACGACATCGTCGTGCTGGGGGAAAAGGCCGGCCGCACCCTGCAGGAAACCCCCGCCAGCGTCGCCGTCACCACCGCCGAGACGATCCGGAACCAGAATCTGCTCGACGTCTATGACGTGCTCCAGCGCACGCCCAACGTTTCGATCGGCGCCGACCGGACCAGCTTCACGATCCGCGGCATCGACGCTTTCAACGTCTCGGGCGCGGGCGACGGGGCGCTGGCCAGCGTCTATGTCGACGGCGCGGTGCTGCCCCGTGCGGCGCTGAACACCGGGCCGCTCGACCTTTACGACATTGCCCAGGTGGAGGTGTTTCGCGGGCCGCAATCGACCGTGCAGGGGCGCAACGCGCTGGCGGGTGCGGTGATCGTGCGCACCACCGACCCCGGTTACGAATGGAGCGGGCAGGCGCGCGTGATGCTGACCGGCCCCGATGGCCAGCGGCGTGCAGGCGCGGCGATCGGCGGCCCGCTGCTCGGCGACCAGATCGCCTTCCGGCTGGCGGGCGAGGTCGCCCGGACCGACGGGCTGGTCCATAACACCACGCTCCACCGCGACGCCGATGCCCGCCAGTCGGAGACGCTGCGCGGCAAGCTGCTGGTCACCCCCGACGCGCTCCCCGGACTGCGGGTGGTCGCGACCTATCTGCACGATCGCCATGTGCGCGGCGTCTATGCCTATGAGTTCGACGCCCCCTACAAGCCCACCGACCGCATCGTCACCGAGGACGTCGCCACCGATACCCGCGTGGTCAGCGACATCGCCACGCTGGAGGCGCATTATGCGCTGGGCGGCGGGTTCGACCTGACCTCGGTCACCAACTATTCCGACGTCCGCGCCCATTATGTCGCCGATCCCGATCGCAACGCGACCCCCGGCCAGCTCAGCCTGACCCGCGATCCCGCCAAGACGGTCCAGCAGGAACTGCGGCTGGGCATCGACCTGCCCTGGGTCCAGGGGCTGGTCGGCGCCTATTATCTGCGCGAGGACAATCGCAACTATCTGTTCGAGGCGACGCAGGATCTGAACCTGACCCGGCTGGGCGTCGACCGGCAGCTGCTGGCGCTCGGCCTGTCGCAGCCGGTCGTGAACACGGTGCTGGGCCTGTATGGCGGCGTCGTTCCGATCCGCAACCGCCTGACCCAGCCGCGACTGACCCGCAACCTGGCCGGGTTCACCGACCTGACCTTCCCGCTGACCGCGCGGCTGAAACTGCGCGCCGGGCTGCGCTACGACAATGAGCGGCAGCAGCGCGGCGCCACCCAGTCGGTCGTGCTCAACGGCACGCTGCCCGATCCAGCGCGGTTGCCCGTGCCCGCGCTGGCGCCGATCGTCACCCGGCTGAACGCCCTGCTGGTCGCCACCGCCGCCGGGGCGACCAGCGTCGAGCCGATCCGGACCATCACCTATGACGCCTGGCTGCCCAAGCTGGGACTGAGCTGGGACGTCGCGGCCAATATCGGGCTGAGCGCGACGGTGCAGCGCGGCTATCGCGCCGGCGGAGCGGGCATCAACCAGCAGCGCGGCCAGGCCTTCACCTACGCCCCCGAATATACCTGGAACTATGAAGTCGCGCTGCGATCCGACTGGTTCGACCGCAAGCTCAGCTTCAATGCCAATGCCTATTATATCGACTGGCGCGACCAGCAGGTGGCGGTGCGGCTGACCCCCGGCGCGGTGTTCGACACCCAGGTCGTCAATGCGGGCAAGTCGCGCCTCTATGGCTTCGAGGCGGAGCTGCGCGGGCGGCCGACCCGCACGCTCGACCTGTATGTCGGGGTCGGGCACAGCCGGTCGAAGTTCCTCGACTTCACCGTTCCGGTCGGCACGCTCGGACGATCGGCCAGCGGCAATGAATTCGCCAACGCGCCGCACTGGACCGCCTCCGCCGGGGGGACGTGGCACGACGACAGCGGGCTGTTCGCCAATGTGAATGCGACCTACCGCGATGCCTTCTACCAGGACACGGTGAACCAGAGCGTGCGCGACATCCGCCCGCTGACGCTGGTGAATGCCAAGCTGGGGTGGCGGAACCAGCATTTCGGCGCCTATCTGATCGCCAGCAATATCTTCGACCGACAGCAGCCGACGTCCTTCTACACCGATTTCGACGGCCGCGTGCGGGGCACCCTGTCCAATCCCCGCGTCCTGGGGTTGAGTTTCGAGGGGCGGTTCTGACGCCATTCCCTATCGGTCAACCGCCTCTTGTGCAGCGCACAGATTTTCTCCGCCGATCAATCGGACGCATGCGCGCATATAGCCTGCTTCAGGGACAGGGCTGCACAAGGGAGATCGACGCGTGCATCAGCTTCGCAAGGCCGCATTGGCGGGGACATTTCTGGCGAGCCTGACGGCAATGCCGGTCTGGGCGCAGCAGGCCACCCCCGGCCAGCCGTCCGAACCGGCGCAGAGCGCGCCCACCGGTGGCGACGCGGCGACGACCGCCAGCGAGGGCAATGACATCATCGTCACCGGCACGCGCGTCGAGGGGCGCACCCGGCTGGACAGCATTTCGCCGGTCGACGTGCTCAGCGCCTCGAGCCTTCAGCGGCAGGGGACGACCGAACTGGGCGCGGCGCTGTCGGCGGTCGCGCCCTCGATCGACTTTCCGCGTCCCTCCGCCAATGACGGCACCGACTCGATCCGCCCGGCGACGCTGCGCGGTCTGTCGCCCGACCAGACTTTGGTCCTGATCAACGGCATTCGCGGTCACACCTCGGCGCTGCTCAACACCAACGGCACGGTCGGGCGCGGATCGGCGGCGGTCGATCTCAACACCATCCCGACGGTCGCGCTCGACCGGATCGAGGTGCTGCGCGACGGCGCGTCGGCGCAATATGGCTCGGACGCGATCGCGGGCGTGGTCAACCTCCGGCTGCGCCAGGCCCGGTCGGGCGGCGGCGCACAGGTCAATTACGGCTTCTACGACACCCAGGTCGATACCGCGCGCGGCAGCCGCCACGTCACCGGCGAACATGCCGTCACCGCCTCGCTGTGGCAGGGGATCGGCTTTGGCGAGGACGGCTTCATCACCGTCTCGGGCGAGTATCTGAACCGCCAGCCGACCAACCGCGCCGATTTCGACCCGCGCGTCACCCCGACCCGGATCACCGGCCGCTATGGCGACCCGGCGGTCGAGCAATATACCGGCTTCATCAATGCGGGCACCTCGCTGACCGACACATGGAGCCTGTATGGCTGGGTCGGCTATCAGGACCGCGACTCGCGCAGCGCTGCCTTCCCCCGGCTGGCGAGCGCCGCGACGCGCACGGCGGGCTATCCCGACGGCTTCCTGCCGATCATCAACACCAAGTCGCAGGACCTGAATTCGGCGGCGGGCCTCAAGGGCCAGCTGGCCGGGTTCGATGTCGACCTGTCGTTCAGCTATGGCCGCAACAAGATCGCCTTCCGCACGCTCAATTCGGCCAATTACGCCTATGGCGCGGCGACCCCGCGCAATTTCGACGACGGCGCGCTGATCTACGACCAATATGTCGCCGGGCTGGACGTGACGCGCAAGTTCGACGTCTTCCAGTCGCTGAACCTGGCGTTCGGGCTGGAGGGCCGGCGCGAGGGTTACAAGATCGTCGCGGGCGAGCTGGCCTCCTATGGCTATCCGACCAGCGGCGCGGTGGCGGGCGCCTCGCCCGGCGCGCAGGGCTTTGGCGGCTTCTCGCCGCGCAACGAGACCAAGCGCAGCCGCCGCAACGTCAGCGCCTATGTCGATGTCGAGGCGCAGGTGACCGACAAGTTCCTGCTGGGCCTGGCGGGCCGGTTCGAGGATTATTCGGACTTCGGCAGCACGGCGAACGGCAAGATCTCGGCACGGTATGACGTGGCCGACTGGCTCGCCTTCCGCGCCACCGCCTCGACCGGATTCCGCGCGCCGTCGCTGCAACAGCAATATTTCACCCAGATCGCCTCGGTCGTGACCAATGGCGTACCGATCCTGACCGGCACCTTCCCCTCCGTCTCCTCGGTCGGCGCGGCGCTGGGCGGACTGTCGCTGGAGCCGGAAAAGTCGACCAACCTGTCGGCGGGCACGGTGATCCGGTTCGGCGGGTTCGACCTGACGGTCGACGCCTATCGCATCAAGCTGCGCAACCAGCTGGGCCTGTCGGAGAATATCCAGGCGACGTTCAGCCCGCAGGTCGCCGCGCTGCTCGCGCCGTTCAACGTTTCGGCGGCGCGCTTCTTCATCAACGGGCTGGCCTCGACCACACAGGGGATCGACGCGGTCGCGCATTATCGCTGGCGCACGACGCAGGCGGGGGTGTTCGACTTCACCGTCGCGGGCAACATCAACGATGTCGACGTGACCCGCGTGCCGACCTCGACCGCGGTGCTGAACCCCGCGCCGACGCTGTTCGCGCGCAGCCGCATCCTGACGCTGGAACAGGGCACCCCGCGCCAGAAGGTGACGGGCAGCATCGACTGGTCGCTCGACCGGCTGGGCGCGCTGGCGCGCGTCACCTATTATGGAAACGTGATCCAGCCGGGCACCACCGCCGCCGCCGACGTGCCGGTCGGACGCCGCGCGATCACTGATCTGGAGCTGCGCTACACCGCCGATCGCGGCGTGCAGCTGGGCCTGGGCGTCAGCAATCTGTTCGACGTCTATCCGGAGCGCCAGATCGCGGCCAACAACTCGACCGGTGTGCTGGGCTTCCCCTATTATTCGCCCTTCGGGTTCAACGGCCGTTACCTCTATGCCCGTGCGGGCGTGAACTGGTGAGCACGAGCGGGGCAGCGCATCCGCGCGGCCCCGCTGGCCGGATCGCGGAATTCGTCGCTTGCGACCATGATCGCGAGCACCCCCGCTAGCCTTATCCGGCGGGCGGGGTAAGACGGTGGCATGCCCCGATCGAACCCCCTCCGATGGACACCCGCGCGCTACCGCGCGCTGCTCCGCAGCCGTGGCCCGCAATCCGTGCGATTCCGGACGCGACTCGCCATTTTGCTGGGCGCGATCGCGATCGGGCTGGCGGCCACCGTCTTCGCGCTGGCCGCCGATGCGGCGGGGGAGATGTTCGGCCGATTCGCCGCGCGCTATCCCTATGCCCCGCTGGTCGCGACCCCGCTGATCTTTGCCGGACTGGTGTGGATCACCCGCCGCTACGTCCCGCTCGCGCGCGGGTCGGGCATTCCGCAGGTGATCGCCGCGCAGGGCGATCCGGAGGGGGCGACCCATTCGCTGGTGTCGATCCGCACCGTGACCGGCAAGGCGCTGCTGACGCTGGTCGCGGTGCTGGGCGGTGCGTCGGTCGGGCGTGAGGGGCCGACGGTGCAGATCGCCGCCGCCGTGATGGGGCTGAGCCACCGGCTGCTGCGCGTGCCCTTGCGCGGCGCGGTGCTGATCGCGGGCGGCGCGGCGGGCGTGGCGGCGGCGTTCAATACGCCGCTGGCCGGACTGCTCTTCGCGATCGAGGAACTCGCCTCCGCCTATGAGCAGCGCGTGACCCTGCTGGTCATCGCCGCCATCGTGATCGCGGGCATGGTCGCGCAGTCGGTGCAGGGGGATTATGTCTATTTCGGGCTGATCGGCGCGCATATGAGCCTGGCCTCGGCATTGTTCGTGGTGCCGGTCGCCGGGATCGTCGGCGGGCTGGCGGGCGGCGCCTTTTCCCGGTTGATGCTGACGCTGGCCACGGGATCGAATCGGATCACCCGCCAGGCCAAGGCGCAGCCGATCCTGTTCGCCGCGCTGTGCGGGCTGGTCGTGGGGGCGCTGGGCTGTGCGACGGGGCTGACCTGGGGCACCGGTTACGGCGCGGCACGGGCGATGATCGCGGGGCATGACGCGCCGCTCTGGTTCGGCCCGGCCAAGTTCGTCGCGACGCTGGCCACGGCGGTCGCCGGGCTGCCCGGCGGCATCTTCGCCCCATCGCTCGCGGTCGGGGCGGGGATCGGCAACATCCTGCGGTCGGTCTTCACCGATTCGCCGTCATCGGCGATCGTGATCCTGGGCATGGTCGGCTATTTCGCGGGCGTGGTCCGCGCGCCGCTGACCGCCGTCATCATCCTGGCCGAAACCACGAACAGCCGCGGCCTGATGCTGCCGATGTTCGCCACCGCCTATATCGCCGACGGGGTCAGCGCGCTGGTGTGCCGCGAGAAGCTGTATCACGGCCTGTCGCGGACCTTCGCTATGCGTCGCGAGGCCTGATCCCCTCAGGGTGGATCGACGTTCAGTATTGCGTCTTCTTCCCCTGTCCCCTGGACAGGGGAGAGGGTTAGCGGAGCTTGGGTGAGGGGTTGAGCGAGCCGAAAGGCTCGCGCGCTGCGCGCATGCACCCCTCACCCAGCTTCGACTAAGCCTTTGCTGTCGCAAAGGCCAAGTCTGCGCAACCCTCTCCCCTCTGCGAGGGGCGAGGGAAGGGGAAAGGGATCGCTGAATGGCGATCGGCCCTAGGTCACTCCAACCCTCTCAAGGGACGGGCTCGCTACGAGGCCAGCCGCATCGGCGGCACGCGATCGGCATGGCCGGTCGCGGCCGAGGCGACCGGATCGACGTTGAAGCGCATCACCGAGGAGACGAGCGCGCCGCACTCCTTGGCCAGCATCGTCGCCGCCGCCGTCGATTCCTCGACCATCGCGGCATTCTGCTGAGTCACCGAGTCGATCTCGCCGATCGCGATGTTCACTTGGCTCAGGCTGTGCGCCTGCTGTTCGGAGGAGCGCGCGATGACGTCGACCACGGTGCTGACGTCCGACACCTTACCGATGATCCGTTGCAGCGCGTTGCCGGTCTCGTCGACCAGCACGACGCCCGACTTCACATGCTCGATCGCCGACAGGATGCGCGACTTCACGTCCGACGCCGCATCCGCCGAGCGCTGCGCCAGCGCCCGGACTTCGGAGGCGACGACGGCAAAGCCCTTGCCCGCGTCCCCGGCCCGCGCGGCCTCGACCCCGGCGTTCAGCGCCAGGAGATTGGTCTGGAAGGCGATGCCGTCGATCACCGTGATGATGTCGACGATCTCGCGGCTGGCCTGGTCGATGCCGTTCATCGCGGTGATCGACTTGGCGACGATCTGGCCGCCCTTCTCCGCCTCGTCACGCGCCTCGGTCACGGCGCGGTTGGCCTGGCTGGCGTTGAGCGCGCCGTCGCGCACCCCTTGCGTGATCTCGCCCACCGCCGCGGCGGTTTCGCGCAGGCTGGCTGCCTGCTGCTCGCTGCGGGCCGACAGATTGTCCGTCGCCTGCCGGATCTCCTCGATATTGGAGCGGATCGCGCCCGCGCTGCCGCGCACATGGCTGGTCAGCCCGGCGAGATTCTGGACCGCGCGGTTGAAGTCGGCGGCCAGCTGATGGAAGGCGGGCGGCAGGTCGGTCAGACGGACGGTCAGGTCCGCCTCCGAGAGCGACGACAGGCCCGAGCCGATCGCCTGCAACGCCTGTTCGCGCTCGCGGTCGTCGCTGACCTTGGCCTTGGCGGCGTCGCGGAAGACGACCACGGCGCGCGCCATGTCGCCCAGTTCGTCGCCGCGCGCATGGCCGGGCACGTCGACATCGTTATGCCCGCGCGCCAGATCCGCCATCCGCCGGGTCAGCGCAGTGATCGGCCGCGCGATGCTGCGGCTCAGCATCATCTGAAGCGTGACGGCGATGCCGATCAGCATGATGCCGCCCAGCACCAGCGCGACGGTCGCGGTCGTGATCGCGCCTTCCTGCGACGCGGCGTTTTCCTTGATCGCCGCCGTCTCCTGGTCGCGGACCGCGCGCAGCGGCAGGACGATGTCGCTGGTCAGCACCGCCTTGCCCGCATCGCGCACCGCCTGCTGCGCCTCGTCGCGCCGCCCCGCCTTGACCCATTCGGTCAGCCGGTCGCTCCACTGCCGCCGCCACCGGGTCGCCTCGGCGCGCGACTTGGCGACATGGGCCAGCTCGGTCGAGTCGGTCAGCATCGCGGTCAGCTCGCGGCTGGTCGTGTCATATTCCTTGCGCGCTTCCTCATAGGATTTGAGGTAGCTCTTGTCCGCCGTGACAAGGAAACCGCGCAGCTGGCTGTTCTCGCGCAGGATCGACGTCTCCAGCGTCAGCGCCTTGGCATAGACCTCCTGTGCATGGTTGTTGCGTGCCGTCGCGCTCCGGATTTCCCAGATGTTGACGAAGAACACGATCGTCATCACCGCCGCGGACAGGCTGATCACCAGGAACGACACGCCCAGCTTCTTGGGAATGTTCATGTTCGTGAGCATTATGCGACTCTCTCGACAGGGGCGGAGGGCGACATGCGGATCACCATGCCGGGCAGGCCAGAGCCGACGCCGTCTGCCGATGAAGCGGACGGCCACGCGCGACGAGGCTTAGTGATGCCAGCGTCGCCATCATGGAATGAATGCGCATGATCCCCGTCGTTCTTGGAAATTTTCGTTGGAACGACGCCTAGGGGGGATGGCGTTAATTATGAGTGAAACCAGTCCAGTTACGGACCGATCACACCGGGATTCACCCCTCCAGCCAGGTGATCGACGCGCCGTAGGGGTGGCAATGGGCCAGAATATGGTCGCGACCGTCGGGCCAGGAGCGCAAACGCAGTTCGACTCGCTCGCGCCGGGTATCCCATTCGAAGCCGATACAGGCCAATGGCCGCGAGTCGCTCGCCGCCTGCCCCGCGCGCGCCAGCGCCGCCTCGATCGCGGCCCGGTCGCCCGCATCGACATATTGCAGCACCATCGAATGCAGGACGACCCGGTGACGCCGCTCCGCCTGCGGCTCCCGCAACTGAATCGCGAGCCATTCGGCGGCATTCCCCGCCGCGATGCGGGGGGGATATTGCCGCGCCAGCGCCAGCGCATGGCCGAGTCGCTCGCCGCGTTCGGGCTGGTCGGCAAAGACGAAGGAGGCCAGCCGCTCGCAGGCCGCCGGATCGTTCACGTCGAGCGGATGGAGATCGACCCCATGCGCCTCCCGCACGACCACGGCCGCCTGGGGCGGCGGCGCGCCCTGCCAGACCGGCGCGATCCGCACCGGCGACGTCGCCATGCCCGCGCGTACGCCGCCCAGGTCATAAGCATAGCGCGCCAGATTGAGGTTCAGCCCGGCGCTCGCCCCGATCTCCAGCAATTCGAAGTCCAGGCCATGGTCGCGCGCCAGGACCATCAGCGCGGCATGAAGCGCCGCCGCTCGCCCGACCTCATTGGTCTGCGGCACCTGTCGCAGCCAGTCGACGAAGAAGCCGTCATGCGCCGCCAGCGCCAGTGCGACCGCCTCGTCGAAACGGCGATGCTCCCCGGCATAGAGCGCGCTGAGCAGCGGCACCCTGCCCTGCCGGGCGAGCGCGTGAAAGGCGGCGTTGATCCGCATCGCGATCGCCGAGGATGCCGCATTGGCACCCCAGGACCGGATCAGCATCGCGGTCTGCGGCGCATTCTCCAGCTGCCGGTCCACCGCCGCCAGCAGATCGGCGACGAAGGGCGTGCCGATGGCGCGCATCACGAGCGATTGACGGTAAAGCTCGCTCACGGGACCATCCGGCTCCAGGCACATATTGGGCGAACGCTCCGTCTGCATCGCCCGCCTATGCGACCGCGACCGTTAACATATCAATGGTGTTTCGCCGGCGAACCGACGGGTCATAGCGGGGGGCGGCGGCGCATGGCCGCACGCCCCCTCGCCGGTTCAGAAGCCGACCCGCACCGACAGCGAGGTCGTCCGGGCGTTGATGGCACGCGCGCGCACGATGCCGTTGGCCGGGATCACGCCGTCCTCCGCCTCGGTAAAGCCCATCGTGTTGAACAGGTTGTTGCTGTTCAGCGAGACCAGGATGCGGTCGGTGGCGCGGAACTGAACGAAGGCGTTGACCACCGTATAGCCGGGCAGCTTCAGCTGGTTGCTGTCCTGCGCATAGCTGCTGGTCGTGCCGATCACGTTCGCGCCGATCGTGACGCGGTCCAGATCGACCTGCGGCGTCGCCTGGAAGATCAGCCGGGCCTGGCGGCGCGGGGTGTTGCCGACCACGCCGGGGTTCAGCGCATCGCTGACGATCTTGGCATCGGTCCAGGTCGCCCCGCCGGTCATGTTGAACGGGCCGACGCTATACGCCCCGTCCAGCTCCAGGCCATAGGCGCGATATTCGCGGTCGATGAAGACCTGACGCGTCGCCTCGTAATTCTGCTCCTCGGTGCGCGCCCAGAAGCCGGTCAGGTTCACATACATGCCGTTCTTGCGATATTTCAGGCCCAGCTCGGCCTGGCGCACATAGTCGACCGCCGCGTCCTTGTTGATCAGATGGCCATCGGACGTGCTGACCGCCGGGCCGAACAACAGCCGGTCGGCATTGGCACGCGCCCCCCGGCTATAGCGGACGAACATCGCGAACGGCTCCGACACGCGGAAGTTGATCCCCGACGAATAGGACAGATAGTGCCAGCTGTAATCGACCGGCGCCGGGCTGGTCAGCGGGATCACCGCCACGCGCCGCTCGGCCGCCGAGATCACGCCGTCGCCATTCATGTCGCGCGCCGTGGTGCCGACGCGACCGCCGCCCAGATCCGACCCGAAGATCGACCCTTGCGCATTGCCGAAGCCATAGCGGACGCTGGCGCCCAGCGCGAAACGCCCGATCTTGTAGTTCAGCGATCCGAACGGCGCATTGACGTTATAGTCGACGCGGTAGCTGCGGCGACAGCAATTGCCGAAATAGGCCGCGCCAAAGCCGTAATAGCCGTTCTGCGTCTGCGGCACGCCCGCCGCATTGACCACATCGACCAGCGCCGCGCGCCCATCGCCGCGCACGTCCATCAGCGTCGAGGTCCACAGCCAGTCGGTGTCGATCGTCTGGCGCGACTTGTAGAAGCCGGCGGTGGTCGTCAACTCACCCTTGCCGATGGTGTGGACGCGGCTGGCGCGCAGGTCGTTGGTGACATTGTCCAGGCTGTTCAGCTTGGTGTCGAACACCACCACGCGCGCGAGCAGGCCGTTGCCGTTCAGCCCCGACAGGTTGGTGATCGCCTGCCCGCTATTCGGCCCGCTGGCATAGCGCAGCGTTGCCCCCGCGCCGCCCAGCGCCGTCGCGGTTGCCGCCGCGCTATCGACCGCCGAGGGAAAGTTCGAGATGAACCGGCCCGAGACATTGGCATAGCGAAACCGGTCGGTCACGGTCCAACCCGACACGTCGAAGCGCGTCTCGACCCCGAAGGCGTTGACCACCGGATGCTGGCCGTCGCGCTTGTCGTCGACCACCGAGTTGTTCTGCCCGTCCAGCGTCACGTTGCTGGTGTCGTAGCGCGACAGCAGCGCGTCGCGGGCGATGTCGAATCCCGGCACATTCTCGTATCGCGGATTGGCGTTGGTGCCGGTCACGCGCACCGGATTGGGCAGATAGGCCGCCGACCGGTCGTTCAGGAACTTGCCGTAGAAGCGGATATAGCCGCCGCTGAACTCCTTGGTGACGTTCAGCTTGATCTGGCCGCCCTTGGTGCCGTCATAGCCGACCCGGCGCGGCCCTTCGCCCTGATGATAGAAGCCGCCGATATGGAAGCGCAGCGTGTCGGAGAGCTTGGCCCCGTAATCGAAGTCGAGCCGATATTCGCCATAGTCGAGACCCGCCGTCGCCATGATCGCGCCGCCCGGCACCTCGCCGGTCTTGGAGATCATGTTGATGACCCCGCCCGGCGAGTTGGACGAGAAGGTCGAGGCCGAACCGCCGCGAATGGCATCGACCGACGACACGTTCATATCGGCGCGCAGGAAGATGTCGGCATTGCCGAAGGTGATGTCGCCGAACTCCAGCACCGGCAGGCCGTCCTCCTGCAATTGCAGGAACTTGGCGCCGCCCGACGCGATCGGCAGGCCGCGGATCGAGATATTGGCATTGCCGTCGCCGCCCGAGCTTTCCGATCGGATGCCGGGGATGTTGCGGAAAATCTCGGCGGTCGAACGCGGCGCCGCCTTCAGGATCTCGGCCGCGCCGAGCGAGCTGGTCGAGATGGCGCTGTCCAGACGATCGCGCCCACGCGCCACGGCGGTGACGACCACATCCTTGTTGAGCGTATCGGCCCGCGCGGCCTTGTCGTCCGCAGGCTTGTCGGTCGGCGCCGCCTGCCCCTGAGCCTGAGCCGGTACCAGCAACGCGAACGGAATGGCCGAAATGAGCAGCCGTTGAAGACGCATAATATCCCTCTCCCCTGTTGATTGGGGAGTTCGTTACCGGACAAGCCTTTGCAAACGATTAAATATGTCGCGCCGGATATATCGGTCGTTGCCTGATCCTGTATGCGGGATCGGCCGGTGGGATGCCGTGCCATGGACCGGTTCGAGCGGGCGGGAGGGCGAAAGCATGACGGACAGTTCCGCCGGTTGGGAGGCCGTCGCCGATCGCTTCGTCGCGTTGCGCTCCGGCATCGGAACATCGCCGGTCAGCGGCTGGGCGGAGCGGCATATCGCGCCGGGCGCCACGATTCTCGACATCGGGTGCGGCCACGGCATGCCGATCGCCCAGGCCCTGGTCGACAAGGGGTATCGCGTGGCGGGCGTCGACGCCTCTCCCAGGCTCGCAGCCGCCTTCGCCCGGCGCTTTCCAGACATGGTCATCGCGTGCGAACCGGCGCAGACCAGTCATTTTTTCAACCGCCGTCATCCCGGGATCATCGCCATCGGCTTTCTCTTCCTGCTGGACGCAGCGGAGCAACCGAACATGCTGCGCCGGATGGCACGGGCACTGGAACCGGGCGGCAGGCTATTGGTCAGCGTCCCGCGCGAGGCGTGCGTGTGGCGCGATACGCTGACCGGGCTGGAGTCCGCCTCACTGGGTGCCGCGACCTATGAGGCGGTTCTGGATGAATCCGGCGTACAGCCCGTGGGATGGCTTGGGGACGAAGGGGGCAATGCCTATCTCGACGCAGCCGGGCCGGTCTGATCCATCCTATTTAGGAAGCGGTGACGGCCTGTACGCGCAGACGCGGGAAAACCTGCTCCAGCGGCTTGGTGTCGGGCAGGATATAGACATAGCCGCCCTTCTTCTGGAATTGCGGGCGCAACTGGCGGGCGTAAAAGGTCTTGGGTACGTTGATGCAGCCAAAGGTGATGCGATTATCCTCCGGTGTCGGCGACAGCATCCGCTCGCGCCGCTTTTCCCTGGCGCCCGCATCCGACGGGATCGGATGGAGCGCGACCGAGGTCGCATAATCGACCCACAGGACGCGCTGGCCCGCCACCGGCAGTCCGAACTTGGCGAGGAATCGCCCGGCGGGGGTCGTCTTCTCGGCAGGGCCCAGATCGGCGAGCTTCTTGCCGCCGACGCCGGGGCTGGCCTCGTCCCCGGTCGCGATGCCGACCAGCACCGGCACCGAGGCGAGCAGCTTGCCCTTCGCATCGAACAGGAACATCGCCGCCTGCGCCTTGTCGACCACCGCCCAGGGCAGCCCGCGATTGTCGCCCGATGCGGCGACCCAGGCCATGACCCGCGTCGCGCCGTCGGACGGCAGGATGACCGGATCGGCGGCAGCGGCCTTGGCAGGCTTGGCAGGCTTTGGCGGATGCGCGGCGCCCGCCGCGACGGGGGTGATCATCATCAGCGCGGCCAGGGCGCGCAGGATCGGCTTCATCGGTGCGGCATACTCGAAAAAGATCGGCCTCCCCATAAGGAAGGCCGATCGAGGAAAGGGGACAGGGTGGATCGGGGACTCGACACCGCCCCCAGGGTCATCAATGGCGCGGTCGGCGTGCGGGCTTCTGCTCCTGCACGGTCAACCGCTGTTCGACGCCATCGACGCGGCCATTCAGCTGATCCAGCCGCTGACCGTTATTCTGGGCCTGCCCGGCGGCGGCCTGGGCCTCCGCAAGCGCCGACTTGGCGGTGCCGTCGGTTTCCTGCAGCTTGGCCTCCAGCGTATCGACGCGCTGGCTCACCGGCGCGATCTGTTCGCGAACGAAGGACTTTGTCGCACAGCCGCCAAGGCTGACCGCACCGGCCAGCACCACAACGGCCATTAGGGATTTCGACGCGAAAGCAGACATTACATTTCTTCCAGTCATTAACCAACTGGAACAATCAAGCCGTGTCGCGTTCGACTTGCAATCCGTCATCTGTTCGACTGTGCCTGTTCTTCGCCCAGCCGATTATTGCCCACCGCATATCGCGAACTTGGGGCGTTCCGTCGCACGTCCAGTGCGAGAGGGCTCACTTCTTGCGCTTCGCCTTGGCCGACGGAGCGAAGGGATCGACAGGAATATCATCGGCTCGAACATCGGGCCTGTCCGTTCCCTTGGCCTGCGCGCGCTGCTCCGCGACGCAGCGGCGCAGCGCGGTGACGGCGGCGCCGCTGCCAGCCAGGTCCAGCCGCTCGACCGGCACCTGGCCACGCGTGATCTCCAGCAGCCGGGACGTCGCGAAATAGGTCGGGAATTGCGGCTCGAAGCTGGTGACGAACCCCTGCTTGCCGTCCGACGCGATCCCGACGGCGAAATGCTTGGGATAGCTGCCGCCCGACAGACGGAAATCGAGCTTCAACTCAACCTTGGGCTTGATCGACCAATGCGCGTTCAACACCGACAGGCGGTTCGCCCCGTCCGGGTCAAGCCCGAGCAACAGGGTCGTCCCACCGGTGCGGTCATAGCTGCGCGTGATGAAACACCCCTCGCCATCCTTCCCGACCGCGACGGTCCATCCGGCGACATCCCGTGTCGACGGCTCGCGGGCATTTGCGGGGAGAGCAACCATGTTGACCGTCACAAGGACCGCCATCGTCCAGATGGACGGAGACACCGGGCCACGGGAGAAAAAGGGTGCAACCATAGCCGTCGTCATTACCAACCGGGGCTATCTGCTGCAAACCAAGTGATCGGCTCACGCAACGCTGTTGCGGCTGGTATTCTCTGCACTCGCCGTGACGATCTATCCCGATGAACCGGGGGGTCCCGCAGCGGAGGTAGCGGCCAGCGTAGCGTCGCTGATGGCGTATGCCCTAAACGACAACGCCGCCCGTGAGGGCGGCGTATCGAGTTCTATAGCGGTGGTTGCGGGGGCAGGATTTGAACCTGCGGCCTTCAGGTTATGAGCCTGACGAGCTACCGGGCTGCTCCACCCCGCGATTGAGCTGAGCCGCACGGCGGCACGCTTCATGCGTGGTGTCGTGGGGCTGAGCGCCCCGGGCTGAGTGCCCGAGGAAACAAGTGAATGGGTTTTTGTGTATACGCGGACTATAATGCCTGGCGACGCCCTACTCTTCCACTGCTTGAGCAGTAGTACCATTGGCGCAGTCGGGTTTCACGGCCGAGTTCGGGATGGGATCGGGTGGGACACCGACGCTATGGCCACCAGGCAATAGAGTCCGCGAATACTGACCCCGCTTTGTGGGCGGGGTGATGGGTATAAAATCGATGCACCTGGCTTGATAATGACCGCACCCTTTTGCCGTCAGCCCAGGGCTGATGGTGGGGGTGTGGAGCTCTCAAGCGCGAATAGGACAATTAGTATCGGTTAGCTCCATGCGTTACCGCACTTCCACATCCGATCTATCGAGGTCGTGGTCTTCGACCGTCCTGAGAAATCTTATCTTGAGGGAGGCTTCCCGCTTAGATGCTTTCAGCGGTTATCCCGTCCGTACATAGCTACCCTGCTGCGCCGTTGGCACGACGACAGGTACACCAGAGGTACGTTCAACCCGGTCCTCTCGTACTAGGGTCAACTCCTCTCAAATTTCGACGCCCACGGCAGATAGGGACCAAACTGTCTCGCGACGTTCTGAACCCAGCTCACGTACCACTTTAATTGGCGAACAGCCAAACCCTTGGGACCTGCTCCAGCCCCAGGATGTGATGAGCCGACATCGAGGTGCCAAACAACCCCGTCGATATGAGCTCTTGGGGGTTATCAGCCTGTTATCCCCGGCGTACCTTTTATCCGTTGAGCGATGGCCCTTCCACGAGGGACCACCGGATCACTATGACCGACTTTCGTCTCTGCTCGACTTGTCAGTCTCGCAGTCAGGCTGGCTTATGCCATTGCACTCTAACAGCCGGTTTCCAACCGGCCTGAGCCAACCTTCGCGCGCCTCCGTTACTCTTTAGGAGGCGACCGCCCCAGTCAAACTACCCGCCACAGAGGGTCCCTGTACCGGTTTCACGGTACGAGGTTAGACATTAAACAACAACAGGGTGGTATTTC
>NZ_JAVIYV010000001.1:0-1492500 GCF_031453055.1 Sphingomonas sp. SORGH_AS_0789 | reverse complement strand
GCGTATCCGGGCGGTGCACCGGGCCAATTCCGGGTTGATCGCCAGCCTCAATCACATTCTGGAATTGGCGCGGGGCGAATATGTCGCGCGCATGGACGGCGACGACGTCGCGCTGCCCGAGCGTTTTGCCCGGCAGGTCGCCTTTCTCGATGCGCATCCCGATCATGGCGTCGTCGGCACCCGCGTCCTGCGGATCACCGAGACCGGCGAGCCCAAGCGCGGCGCGGCGATCGATCATCCCCTTTCCGCCGAATCGGTGACGGCGGCACTGGAATCGGGGCCGCTTCTTTGCCACCCCTCGGTCATGATGCGTCGCGACCTGTTGCGAGCCGTGGGTGGTTATCGCCCGGCCTATCGCCATTGCGAGGATTACGACCTCTGGCTGCGGCTTGCCGAGCGGACGCGCATGGCCAACCTGCCCGATCGCCTGCTCCTCTATCGCTATTCGGGGACCCAGGTGTCCAATCGCCATGTCCTGGTGCAGCATTATGGCGCCGCCGTCGCGCGGCAGGTGCGGATCGAGCGGCTGGCGGGGCGGCCCGATCCCTCCGACGGCTGGCAGGAATTGCCGCCGATCGAGGGGCTGGACGCCGCCTTTGGTCGTGACGGCGTGGCGCGGGCGGTGCGCAGCGAGGTGGTTACCGGCATCCTGTTCGATCCTCCTTCGCTGGCGGGCGCCGGGCTGCCGGTGATCATCGCGCATCTGGCGGATACGCACGGGCATCCGGCCGGGCGGGTGCCGGGCCTGTGGCGCGCGGTGGCGCGGCTGGCGCGGACCGGGCGGCCGCTGGCGGCGGTGCGGCTGGCCCGCGCGCTGGCCCGCGACAGGATCCGCCGATGAGCGGGTCGTCGATCCGGGGCGCCGCGCTCTGGTCGATCGGGGCGCAATATATCGCCTTTGCGATTCAGTTCGTCGTCAGCGTCCTGATCTCGCGCTTCTTCCTGTCGCCGCCCGAAATGGGGCTCTATTCGATCGCGCTGTCCGCCGCGATGATGGTGTCGGTGGTGCAGGATTTTGGCATCAGCCGGTTCGTCGCAGGCGAACGCAACCTGACCGATGCCCAGGTGGAGACGTGCTTTTCGGTCTCGCTGATCTTCGCGCTGGGGATCGGGCTGCTGATCCTGATGCTCGCCTGGCCGCTCGCGCAATTCTACGACAATGCGCGGCTGACCCCGTTGCTGGCGATCATCGCCGGTTCCTATCTGGTCGTCCCCTTCGGCATCGTGCCCAGCGCCATGTTGCAGCGGCGCATGGACTATCACTCGCTGTTCCTGGTCAATGTCGGCGCGGCGATCGTCAATGCGGGCTTTTCGCTGGGGCTGGCCTGGGCGGGCTATTCGGCCTTTTCGCTCGCCTGGGCCGCCGTTGCGCAGCAAGCCACGCGCGCGCTGATCGGCCAGTGGCGCTCGGGGCTTCGTCCGCCCTTTCCGCCCCGGCTGAAGGGCGTCGGGCCGATCCTGCGCTTCGGCTCGAACAGCTCGCTGCTGCATATCAGCGGGGGGATCGGGATGCGCAGCCCCGATCTGGTGATCGGCCGTGTCCTGACCCTGACCGCGGTCGGCCTGTTCGGTCGCGCCTCCAGCCTGGCCGCGCAGTTGCAGATGCTGGTCAGCGGCGCGGTCGACGGCGTCTTCTATCCCGCCTTTGCCCGCCTGCGCGATTCGGGCGCCGATCTGGCCGCGCCCTATCAGCGGGTGGTCGCCGCCTATAGCGCGGTGACCTGGCCCGCCATGGCGTTCCTGGCCGCCGCCGCGACGCCGATCGTACTCATGCTCTATGGCCCGCGCTGGGCGGGGGTGGCGCCGCTTCTGGTGTGGATCGCGATCGGGCAGATCTTCATGGCGGCGCTGCCGCTGCATATCGAGCTGCCCATCGTGCTCGGGCGGATTCGCAAGCTGGTGGTGTTCAACATGCTCGATACCGCCGCGTCGATCGGGCTGCTGCTCCTGGGCGCGATGGCGGGGCTGGAGGCGGCTGCGGCCTCGCGCGTCGGCTATGGCATCGCCTGGTTCCTGATCTATGTCGGGCTGATGCGGCGGCTGACCGGCTTTGCCTGGCGCGCGATGCTGGTCATCTATGCGCAGAGCCTGGTCGGTGCGCTGGCCACCATCGTGCCGCTGCTGGCGCTGTACCACTGGGTCGCGGCGCCCGAGGCGATGGGGCTGGGCCTGCTGGGGCTGGCGGCGGCGGCGGGGGTGCTGGCATGGCTGGCGGTGGTCTATGCGCTGCGGCATCCGATTCGGCTGGAGATCAACGCCATCGCCGGCGGCGTCCTGGCGCGGTTGCCGGTGCGGCGGTCCGGGCTGGGCGCCTGACCGACGCGGCCGGAGCGGCTTGTCCGAGCGCGGCGCTGCACCCATAGTCGGGCCATGGCCCCTCCCCCATCCGGTCTGGACGATCCCGAACAGGCGGCTTTCGCCTGGGCGCGGTTCCGCGCGATCATGGCATGGATGACGCTGGCCGCCGCCGTGGCGGTCTGCTTCGCGCTGGTCGTGCTGGCGGAAGTCTATGGCCCGCTCAACCCCGTCACCATGCTGGGGGTGATCGGCGGGATCGGCGGCATGGTGATGCTGACCGGCGCGCTGATGGGGCTGGTCTTCCTCAGCTCGGGCAGCGGGCATGACGAGGAGGTCGACCGGCGCGATTGAGCGACCCGCGCCCGCCATTCCATGAAAAAGGCCGGCCGTCGCGGGGTGCGACGACCGGCCTTTCCATTCCGTCCGGGCGGTATCAGCCCGCCGCGGCTTCCGGCTCGACCGGAGCGGCGGCGCGGACACGGCGACGGCGGGGCTTTTCCTCGACGGGAGCCTCGCTGTCGGCCACCGGGCTCAGCGCGGGCGGCAGGCGATCGGCGTCGAAGCCGGTCGCTTCCGCGCCGTCCTGCACCTGAGCCTCGACCGGGCGTTCGCGACGCGGGCGACCGCGACGGCGGGGCGCTTCGGCCTCGGCAGTCGGCTCGGCGACCTCGACGCTCGCGGCGACGACGGGCTGCGCCTCTTCGGCCATCACCGGCTGTTCGGTGCGGGCCGGGCGGCGGTCGTCCCGGCGCGGGCGATCCTCACGGTCGCGGCTCTCACGATCGCGGCTCTCTCGGTCACGACGGGGGCGATCGTCGCGGCTGCGCTCCTCGCGCGGCTGGCGTTCGCGACGCGGCTCCGCCTCACCCTGCATCTCGCCGGGGCGGATGGGATCGCCCTCGTCGCCATAATCCTCGTCGCCGCCGTCGAAGCCGTCGTCAAAGCCGTCGTCGCGCGATTCCTCGCGCTGGCGACGCTGATTCTGCTCCTCGAAGCGCGAGCGGCTTTCGCTCAACACCCGGAAATAGTGATCGGCGAACTGCCAATAATATTCGGTGTTGACCCGGTCACCCTGACGCTGCGCCTCGGCCGCCAGATTCTTGTACTTTTCGTACAGCTGGTTGGCGTTGCCGCGCGCGCGGTTGTCGATGCGATTGCCATTGTCGGGACGACCGGGATTGCCACCCGGGCGCTGCCCACCATTATTGCCGCCACCACGACCGCGACGGCGGCCGGCCTGCCGATTATTGATCAAGCTGTTCGTCCTTAGTCGTCAAACCAACAAGGTCCACTTTTCCCGGCACCGCGCGCGTCCCGCACGATGCGAAGCTCTGGCGCCCAACGGGCGCTTGCCACGGCCGCCGGACAGCAGCGACTGCATGACGAAGGGTACGGGCATCGGCCCGACATCGACGATGCCCAACCACGTCGTGTCCCGAAAACACGGTGCAAGCCGTCGATGTTCGCGTGCCCCTGTGCGCGCTGTAGCGGGTCGGGGGCCGGTCCTACAAGTGAAATATGGGGCATCGTCGGGAATGTTCAATGCGCCAGCAGCGCGCGCGGGCGGCCGCCCAGATCGCGGTGCAGCGCCACCCGGAATCCCTGCGCTTCCAGAAGCATGGTCACGGCGGGCGCCTGTTCGTGCCCGATCTCGACCACCGCCGCCCCGCCGGGGGCAAGCAGGCGGCGCAGTTCGGGGGCGAGCAGGCGATAGTCGTCCAGCCCCTCGGGCCCCGCGAACAGCGCCGAGCCGGGCTCGTAATCGCGCACCTCGGGCGAGAGGATCTCGTCGGTGCCGATATAGGGCGGATTGGTGACGATGCAGTCGAACGCGCCGGTCAGCGCCGCCGCCCAGTCGCCCCGCACGAACCGCGCGCGATCGGCCAGCCCGCAGGCAGCGGCATTGGCGAGCGCATAGTCCAGCGCCTGCGCGGAGCGATCCACGCCCAGCCCGACCGCGTCCCGCCACTCGTCGAGCAGCGCCAGCAGCAAAGTCCCCGGCCCAGTGCCCAGGTCCAGCACCGTGGCGGGCGGGCGCCCTTTGAAATGGGCGAGCGCTGCGTCGATCAGCGTTTCGCTGTCCACACGCGGCACCAGCGCGCCGGGGCCGACCGCCAGGTCCAATGTCCAGAAGCCGCGCGTGCCGGTGATATAGGCGATGGGCTCCTGCGCGGCGCGACGCTCGACCAGCGGCCAGAAGCTGTCGGGGACGGCGCGGCTCAGGTCGAGCAGCAACGCGGTACGCTCGATCCCCAGGGCATGGGCGAGCAGCAGTTCCGCATCGAGCCGCGCGGTGGGGGAAAAGGCGAAACGCTCGGCAGCCTGTAGGAGCGCGGTGCGGGCGTCCGTCACGCCGCCGCCTCGCCCCGGCGAAGGCCGGGTCCCTGAAGAAATGGGTTCGCGCGGAGGCGCGGAGGCGCGGAGATGTCAGGTACGGGGCAGAGGTGCGGCGCTATCCACCGGCGAAGGTGGAAGGCCTGCGGCGCGGCAGGCTGGACCGCTCCGCGTCTCCGCGTCTCCGCGCGAACATCGTCTGTGGCCGCGCTTGCCCCCTCACCCATCGAGCGCGGCGAGCCGTTCGGCCTCATCCTCCGCCAGCAGCGCGCCGACCAGTTCGTCCAGCTCGCCCTCCAGGATTTCGGGCAGGCGGTGGAGCGTCAGGTTGATCCGGTGATCGGTCACGCGGCCTTGCGGGAAATTATAGGTGCGGATCCGCTCCGACCGGTCGCCCGAGCCGACCATCGAGCGCCGTGTGCCAGCCCGCTCCGCCGCCAGCCGCTCGCGCTCCGCCTCGTAGAGCCGGGTCCGCAGCACCTTCATCGCCTTGGCGCGGTTCTTGTGCTGCGAGCGTTCGTCCTGCTGGATCACGACCAGCCCGCTCGGGATATGGGTGATGCGGATCGCCGAATCGGTGGTGTTGACGTGCTGCCCGCCCGCCCCAGACGAGCGATAGATGTCGATGCGCAGGTCCTTGTCGTCGATCTGGAGGTCGACCTCCTCCGCTTCCGGAAGCACCGCGACGGTCGCCGCCGAGGTGTGGATGCGCCCGCCCGATTCGGTGACCGGCACGCGCTGGACCCGGTGGACGCCCGATTCGAACTTCAGCTTGGCGAAGACGCCCGCACCCGCGACCGAGGCGACGACTTCCTTGTACCCGCCGGTGTCGGGGACCGAGGCAGAGATGACCTCGACCCGCCAGCCCTGCCGCTCGGCATAGCGCTGGTACATCCGGAACAGGTCGCCCGCGAACAGCGCCGCCTCGTCGCCGCCGGTCCCGGCGCGGATTTCCAGCATCGCCGCGCGCTCGTCGGCGGCGTCGCGGGGCAACAGCGCCAGCGCCAGGTGGCGATCCGCCTCGGCCAGCGCGGTGCGGTTGGCGTGGAGTTCCTCCGCCGCCAGCTCGCGCAATTCGTCGTCGCCGTCCTGCGTCATGAAGGTCAGGCTGTCGGCCTCCTGCCGCAACCGACGCACTTCGGCGGCGGCGTTGGCGACCGGCTCCAGCTCGGCATATTCCTTCGACACCGCGACGAAACGGTCCGAGGGCAGGTCGCCGGTCGCCATCATCGCCTGCAATTCGTCGCGCCGCGCCTCGATCTGCGCGATGCGTTCGGCGGAGATGGTCTTCATGCGATGGTCAGACGCTGCGCCAATGGAGGGAGCGTCTCGCCATGAGCCTCGGCGATCTCGTCCTCGAACAACAGGTCGGACAGGCCTTGCGCCGCCCCGTCGAGCGAGACGGTCGCCTGCTCGCCGGTCTTCAGCGCCTTCACCTGCACCTGGCCGTTCGCCAGCTCGTCATCGCCCAGGATCAGCGCATAGCTGGCGCCCTGGTCGTTGGCCTTGGCCATGCGGCGCTTCATATTGCCGCGAAACGCCATGTCGGTGGCGACGCCCGCGCGGCGCAGTTCCGCGACTAGCCCCGTCGCGCGCAGCTCCGCCGCCGCGCCCATCGGCACGACGACCGCGTCGATGACCGGCTTGGCGGGCTCGTCGAGCAGCATCGCCAGCCGCTCGACCCCCGCCGCCCAGCCCACGCCCGCCGTGGCGGGGCCGCCCAGCGACTCGATCAGCCCGTCATAGCGGCCACCCGCCAGCACGGTGCCCTGCGAGCCCAGCCGGTCGGTCACGAACTCGAAGGCGGTGTGGCGATAATAATCGAGCCCGCGCACCAGCCGCGCGTTGCGCGTCCAGGCGACGCCCGCCGCGTCCAGCCCCGCCGTCACCGCCTCGAAGAAGGCGCGCGCCTCGGGCGTCAGATAGGCGTCGATATCGGGCGCGGCATCGGCGATCGGGCGGTCGCGCGGGTCCTTCGAATCGAGGATGCGCAGCGGATTCTTCTCCAGCCGCACCAGGCTGTCCTCGGACAGCTGGTCGCGATGCGCCTCGAAATGCGCGACCAGCGCGTCGCGCCAGGCATCGCGGGTCTCGGCATCGCCCAGCGTGTTGAGTTGCAGCGTCACGCCCTCGGCAATGCCCAGGTCGCGCAGCAGCTGGTCGGCCATCACCAGCAGCTCGACATCCGCCGCCGGTTCGGCCGCGCCGAGGATTTCGGCGTCGATCTGGTGGAACTGGCGATACCGCCCCTTTTGCGGGCGCTCGTACCGGAACACCGGGCCCGAGGTGACGAGCTTGAGCGGTGCATATTGCTGCCACCCCTCGGTCAGATAGGCGCGCGCAATCCCCGCGGTGAATTCGGGCCGCAGCGTCAGCAGGTCGCCGCCGCGATCGGGGAAGGTGTACATCTCCTTCGACACGACATCGGTCGTCTCGCCGATCGAGCGGGCAAAGACCTGCGTATCCTCGAACACCGGCAGGTCGAGCCGCTGGAAGGCGTAGAGGCCATGGACATGCTCGAAGGTGGCCAGCACCTCCGCGAAGCGGCGCTGCTCGTCGCCGAAGATGTCCTGCGTGCCGCGCACGCGCTTGGGGGTTTCGATCCGTGCCATAGAGGTGGCGCTATCTAAGGTAGCGAAGCCCCGCGCGCTAGAGTGCGATCACGCGCCCGGGGATAGCCAGTCGCCCAGCGCCAGTTCGTCGGTCGGCCGGGTCTCCGCGCACATGCTGTGCCGCATGATCTCCAGCGCCCAGCGGCGATGCGCGTCGCTCTCGCTCGCCACCGTGTCGCCCGGCACCCACAGGTCATATTCGCGCATATGCGCATCGGCGGCGGTGAACAGCACGCAGATGTCGGCGGCCACCCCGGTCAGGATGACGCGCGTAACCCCCAGTTGCGGCAGCAGGACGGGCAGGTTGGTCGCATAGAAGCCCGAAAATTGCGGCTTCACCACGAAATAGTCGCGATCGCGCGGCCGGAGCGCGGCGATCAGCACGCGGCCCGGACTGTCCTCGCGGTCGCAATGCGCGATGATCGAGGAGCGTTCGGAATGCCAATGGCCGAAATTGTCGTTGACGTAGATCACCGGCACTCCGGCCTCGTCCGCCGCATCGCGCAGCGCCACGATCCGCTGCGCCGCCGCCTCGGCCGGTTCGCGCAAATCCTCGCCGCCCTCGAAATCGAGATCGTTGATCATGTCGATGACGATCAGCGCGGCGGCATGGGGGGCGGAGTCGAGCATGGCGCATCATGTCATTCCCGGCCAGGTATATCGTTGATACAGCTAAACTTTTGCATTTCCTGCGCCAGAACATTCCTCAGGCAGGGTGAAACGGCATTTGACGCCGGATCCGGCGTCCGCCTAGCATCCGCCATGCTCGCCCTGTCGCTGGCGCTTGCCGCCGCTGTTCAAATGCCGCTCGGCTCGGTTCGGTCCCCACCGGAGATGTTCAGCCGTGTCCCGGCCTGCCGCGATGCCGGTTCTCCTATCACCGAACCCTGCGCGCTTCCCCTGTCCGTGTCCCCGGCGGAAGCGGTGACCCGGCTGGGCACGGAGTCGCGGCGCTGGTGGGTCCAGGGCGATCGCCTGACCATGATCGCACGCCCCGATGTCGAGCGCTGGGCGATGCTGTGCTGCTCGGTTCAGGCCCCACTCGTGCCGATCCCCGGCACTGCGCTGGCGGGCGTCACGGTGCGGGTGCCCCGGATGGACGAGGCGATCTTGAGTGTCGCGACCTTTCCCGCCAAGGACGAGCATCGCGAGGTGCGACGCGGGCAGCTTGCTCCGCCCGCCCCGGAACGGACTGCCCCGCCAGCCGAACGCTTGATCCACCATATGGTAGCCTCGCGCTGGCTGGGCGAAATGCGCAGGCTGACCATCTATCTCCCACCCGTCAGCGGCCAAGCCCGCCGACTGCCGGTATTTTATCTGGCCGAGAAATTCGCAGCCCAGTTTGAAGCGGATGTGCGCGCCCATCGCAGCCCACCCGCCATTCTGGTCGGCATCGACGCGGCTACGCCCCGCCAGGCCGGTTGCACCGGTATGGCATGCGACCGGCGTGGGCCGGAATATAAGATCGACTTCAATTCAGACGGCGATACGCCGACCTCGGCTTTTGGCAGGCATCTGCGCTTCGTGACCCAGGAAGTCATTCCGCTCATCGAGAAGGATTACCCCGCCTCTCGTCGGGTCAGCGACAGGATCATCGGGGGATCGTCTAACGGCGCGCATTGGGCACTGGCGGCAGCCGGGCTGCATCCGGAATTGTTCGGCAAGGTCCTGGTGCTGTCATCCAGCGGACAGGCGGCCAAGGCGCTAGGCGCGAAGCTGGGCCGGACGCGGTTGTTTGGAGCAGCCGGCCTGTTCGAGCCGGGCTATCTTCTCAACACGCATGACGCGGTGGAGGCCGCTCGATCCGCCGGGGCGACCACCCGATTCGACACGCTGGTCGCGGGGCATGACCAACTGGCCTGGGACGTGGCGTTCGCACGCGGCGCGCCGTGGCTGCTGGACCGCCCCTGATCCAGCGCCCCACCGACTAGGCTTGGCTCGGGGCCGTACGGCGAGGATTCCATTCTGTGCGGCATTAAGGCGGCTTTTGAAGCGCCAGCCTAAACCGGGGCGTCGAAAGGCCCGTTTCTGTTGATCGCGCGCCATAGCCAAGTCCGCTCGGACGGGCGTACATCGCGGTCCCATGACCATCACACGCTGGCAACGGCTGCAACGTCGTATCGGGGACCGGATCGCACCGCCGCGATTCGTGCTGTTCGGGTTCGTCTTGATCGTGGCGGCGGCGCTGCTGATTCCGCCGCTGGGTCTGACGCGGGGCATTCTTGCCGGGTTCGATGCCGCCGCGATCCTGTTCATCGGCTCGCTGGTCCCGCTGCTGAAACAGGGACAGGCGGCCACGATGCGCCGCCGCGCCGCACGCAACGACGCTAACCGCGCGGTGCTCCTGGTGTTTTGCGGGATCGTGCTGTTCGTCGTCCTGGTCGCGGTCGGCGGCGAGTTGCGCGGGCGGAGCAGCCTCGTCACCATCGCGCTGGTCGTGGCCACGCTGATCCTGGCCTGGCTGTTCTCGAACATCGTCTATGCGCTGCATTATGCGCATCTCTTCTACAGCGCGGGCGACAAGGGCGATGCGGGCGGCCTGCAATTCCCCGACACCGCCGAGCCGGATTACTGGGATTTCCTGTATTTCTCGGTGACGCTGGGCATGACCTTCCAGACCAGCGACGTGTCGATCGCCTCGCGCCGGATGCGCCGGGTGGTGACGGGACAGTGCCTGGCGGCGTTCATCTTCAACCTCGGCGTCATCGCCTTCACCGTCAACGTGCTGGGCGGCGGGAGCTGAGGCGGGCAAAAGGGTCTGGACGACTGGCCTATCGGGTGCCTAACCTGCCGGCGTCTCTCTTCGCCGCAAAAGGCTCTCCATGATCCGTACCGCGTTTCGTTCGATTGTCGTCGCCTCGCTGCTCGCCTCGGCCGCTGCCGCCCCGCTCTACGTGGCGAACGCCCAGGTGCCGCCGGGCAATTCCGCGCCCGCCGCGCAGGCCCCGTTCGTCAACACCATCCCCGACGCGGTCGACACCCCCTATCCGGGCACGATCAAGCTGGTGGTCGACGCCACCGACACCGAGCGCGGCATCTTCCGCGTGAAGGAGACGATCCCGGTCGCCAAGGCTGGGCCGATGGCGCTGCTCTTCCCGAAATGGCTGCCCGGCGCGCATTCCCCGCGCGGCGAGATCGAGAAGCTGGCGGGGCTGGTCATCCGCGCCAACGGGCAGATCCTGCCCTGGACCCGCGACCCGGTCGACGTCTTCGCCTTCCATATCGACGTGCCCGCGGGCGCGGCGCAGCTCGACCTGGAGTTCCAGTTCCTGTCGGCGACCAAGCCCGATCAGGGCCGCGTCGCGGTCACCCCGACGATGATCTCGCTGCAACCCAATTCGGTCAGCCTCTATCCGGCGGGCTATTATACCCGCCAGATCCCGATCCAGATGACCGCCACCTTCCCGACCGGCTGGACCGCCGCGGGCGCGGTGCCGTCCAAGGCGTCGGGTTCGACCTATACCTATGACACGACCAATTACGAGATTCTGGTCGACTCGCCGGTACTGGCAGGCAAATATGGCAAGGTCTTCCCGCTGACCCCGCGCGTCAACCTGAACGTCTTTGCCGACAATCCCGCCGAACTGGCCGCCAAGCCCGATCAGATCGCCGCGCACCAGCGGCTGGTCGAGCAGGCGGTCAAGACCTTCGGCGCGGAGCATTACGACCATTATGAATTCCTGCTGTCGATCAGCGATCAGCTGGGCGGCATCGGCCTGGAGCATCACCGCTCGTCCGAAAATGGCGTGACGCCGGGCTATTTCACCGAGTGGAATGCCGGGCCGGGCCGCCGCAACCTGCTGCCGCACGAATTCACCCATAGCTGGGACGGCAAGTTCCGGCGCGGCGCGGACCTGTGGACCCCCGATTATCGCGCTCCGATGCGCGACTCGCTGCTGTGGGTCTATGAGGGGCAGACCCAGTTCTGGGGCTATGTCCTCCAGGCGCGGTCGGGCATGGTGTCGAAGCAGGATACGCTGGACCAGTACGCCTCGATCCTCGCCATCTACGACACCGCGCCCGCGCGCCAGTGGCGCAACCTGGTCGACACCACCAACGACCCGATCATCTCGTCGCGCAAGCCCAAGGGCTGGACCAGCTGGCAGCGGTCGGAGGATTATTACAACGAAGGGCTGATGGTCTGGATGGAGGTCGATGCGATGCTCCGCCAGAAGTCGAACGGCACCAAGTCGATCGACGATTTCGCCAAGGCCTTTTTCGGCATCCGCAACGGCGACTGGGGCGAGGTGACCTACACCTTCGACGATGTGGCGGCCACGCTGAACAAGATCGTCCCCTATGACTGGGCCGATTTCCTGCACCGCCGCATCACCGAGACGGGCCAGCCCGCCCCGATCCAGGGCTTTGCGATGAACGGCTACAAGCTGGTCTATACGCCCGAGCCCACCGCGACCTTCAAGCAGGGCGAGAAGAACAGCACCAATGTCAGCTATTCGCTGGGCATGATCGTGTCGAACAGCGGCGAAGTGACCAGCTCGATTTGGGACAGTCCGGCGTTCAAGGCGGGAATCGATGTCGGCACGCAAATCCAGGCGGTCAACGGCGAGAGCTATTCGGGCGATCGCCTGAAGGCCGCGATCCTGGCTGCCAAGGACCCGGCCAAGCCGGTCAAGTTGGTGATAAAGAACCAGGATGTCTTCCGCGACGTCACGCTCGCCTATACCGGCGGTCCGCGTTATCCGCGTCTGGAAAAGGTCGGCACCGGCGAAACCGGGCTCGATCGTCTTCTGAAGGCACGCTGAGGACATCTATCGACAGGGCATGGCGGGTTGCGCTATCGCGCCCGCCATTGTTTTTGCACCGGAACTTGTATCCGGCCCCCTGGCAGAGAAAGACTGACCATGCGTATCGACCTCATTCCCGTCGGCAAGAGCCCGCCCGATGACCTCAATGTCGTGATCGAGGTGCCCACCGGCGGCGAGCCCGTGAAGTACGAGTTCGACAAGGCGAGCGGCGCCCTGTTCGTCGACCGCATCCTGCACACGCCGATGCGCTATCCGGCCAATTACGGCTTCGTGCCGCACACCCTGTCGCCCGACGGCGATCCGCTCGACGCGCTGGTCGTGTCGCGCTCGCCCTTCATCCCGGGCTGCGTCGTGCGCGCGCGTCCGATCGCGGTGCTGAACCTGGAAGACGAAGCCGGCGGCGACGAGAAGCTGGTCTGCGTGCCGGTCGACTCGACCTTCCCCTATTACTCGAACGTCGGCGGTCGCGACGACCTGCCCGAGATCGTGTTCCAGCAGATCGAGCACTTCTTCACCCATTACAAGGACTTGGAGAAGAAGAAGTGGGTGCGCATCGGCACCTGGGGCGACCGCGACGAAGCGCGCCGCATCACCCTGGAAGCGATCGAGCGTTACGAGGCCGCCAAGGCCAAGGGCGAAGAGCCGCACGACCACGACGTGCCCGGCCGCGAATAATCCCTTTTCGGATTTCGGTTTGGAGAACGCCCCGGTGCCACCCGCACCGGGGCGTTTTTTTTATCGTCGGCTTCTGGTCTGCGGGTGAGGTCGGGACCCGGGAACGGCGTTCCGATTCCCCTCCTCCGTTCACGCTGAGCGAAGTCGAAGCGCACGCACCATCCGCGCGGCTTGGCGACGGCAATCCCTTGGCCTTCGACTTCGCTCAGGCCGAACGGAGCGGAGAGGGTGCGGCGGGCAGGAAAAATGGTTCGCGCGGAGGCGCGGAGAACGCGGAGGTGTCTTGCCTGCCGCTACCCCAATTTCCGAACAATCCGCCAGAGACGACATAGCGAGGCGCGCTTCCGCGCGAACCCGATCACCGACCCGCCAGTTTCTCCAGCGCCTCGCCCGACACGCGCTGCACCGTCCATTCCGCCATCGGCTGCGCACCCATCGCGCGGTAGAATTCGACCGCGGGCGTGTTCCAGTCGAGCACCGACCATTCGAACCGCGCCCAGCCCCGATCGCGCGCGATGCCCGCCAGATGGATCAGCAGCGCCTTGCCCACCCCGCCCCCGCGCGCGGACGGCGTGACGTACAGATCCTCCAGATACAGGCCGCGCCGTCCGGTCCAGGTCGAGAAATTGGCGAAGAACAGCGCAAAGCCGATCGCCATGCCGTCGCGCTCGGCGATCACCGCCTCGGCGGCGGGATGTTCGCCGAACAGCGCCTCCGCCAGCATCGGCTCGGTGGCGTGGACGGCATCGGGCTCGCGCTCGAACGCCGCCAGTTCGCGCACGAAGCCCAGGATGGTCGCGCTATCGCTGGGCCGGGCGGCCCGGATGGTCGTCGTCATAGTCCCGCCTCGCTCTGCGGCCCCGGTCCGGGCCGCCGCACCGCGACGACGCAGCCCCCGATGATCGCCGCCGCCCCGACCAGCGTGAACGGCGACACGCGCTCGCCGAACACCGCATAGCCGAGCAGCGCGGCCCAGACGAAGGCGGTATATTCGACCGGCGCGAGGATCTGCGCCTCCGCCCGCGCATAGGCCCAGGCGAGCAGCAGCGCCGACAGGCTGCCCAGCGCCGCCGCGATGACGATGGCGGGCCATTGCGCCGTGGCGGGCCAGCCCGAGACGAAGGGCGCGGCGGGCAGCATCAGCACCGCGATCACCAGCATGGTGAACAGCGCGACCTCGACCGGCCCCGCCACCTGCGCCTGCCGCCGCAGCAGTACCAGGCTGACCGCATAGAGGATCGAGGCGGCGAGGATCGCCAGCGAGCCCAGCACCGTCTCGGTCGAGGCCTGCGCCTGCACCTCGCCCGCCGCGATCACCAGCACCCCGACGCCCGCGATCAGCGAGCCCAGGATCGCGGCGCGCCGGATCCGCTCGCCCAGCGTGAAGGCCGCCAGGAACAGCGCGATCAGCGGCGCGAGAAAGGTCAGCGCGATGCTCTGCGCCATCGGCACCCGCGCCAGCCCCCAGAAGAACAGCAACACCGACGCGCCCCCGGTCGCACCGCGCGCGACATGCAGGGCCAGCGCCTGCCGCCCCGGCCAGCGCCCGCCCCGCGCCAGGAACAGCGCGCCGGTCAGCACCACCCCGACCCAGGACCGCCACAGCACCGCGCTATAGGCCCCGCTGTCGATCGACAGCTGCTTCATCAGCGTATCCATCACCGAATAGATGGCGATGCCCAGCGCCGCGGCGCCGAAGGCGATGACGGGGGACGTGCGCGCGCTCATGCCCGTGGCGATAACGGGGACGGCCCCGAAAGGCGAGAGGAGCCGATTGCCGCCCTCTCCCGACGGAAGGGTGAGGGTACGCCGATGATCGGATGAAATCCCATCCCGCATCCGTTGCCCCCGCAAACACCGATGCAAAAAGGGATGACGGGCATGAAGACGGCATGGGTCGCAACGGGTCTGGCCATGATGCTGGCGGCACCAGCGGGGGCGCAGGTCACCGCGACGGTCGGGGCGGACTATGCCTCGGGCCGCTATGGCACCGGACAGCGTGTGGATACCGCCAGCACGTCGCTGGGCCTGCGGGCCAAGCGCAAACGGGTGACGGTGTTCGCCGCACTGCCGGTGGTGCAGGTGGACGCGCCGGGCAATGTCGTCGCGCCCGGCGGGCCGCTGGGCCTGCCCATCTTCGTCGACCCGACCCGCCCGGCCACGCGCGTCCGGCGCAGCGGGCTGGGCGATGCGGTGGTGGGGGCGTCGGTCCAGCTGGTCGAGCCGCGCCCGCACCATCTGGCGCTGGCCCTGACCGGCAGCGCCAAGCTGCCCACCGCCTCGGCCTCGCGGGGCCTGGGGACGGGCAAGACCGATTATTCGATCGGGGCGGAAGCCGCGGTGCCGGGCAAGGTCACGCCCTTTGCCGCGATCGGCCACAGCTTTGTCGGGCAGCCCGACGGCTATGCCCTGCGCGACGTGACCAGCGCGCGGGGCGGCGTGGCGGTCCGCATGGGCAAGGCGAGCGAGGTCAGCGTCTCGTACAATTATGCCTCGCGCGCCAGCGACCAGAGCGCCGACCGGCAGGAGATCGGCGCGGGGCTGGACACCGCGCTGTCGCAGCGCCTGTCGCTGGGCATCCAGGGCAGCGCCGGGGTCAGCCGGGGTGCCCCCGATGCCGGGGCGGGGGTTCGACTGGGCCTGCGGCTATAGGCCCGATCGACATTCAGGACTGCTTCTTCTTCCCTCTCCCCTGGTCAGGGGAGAGGGTTAGCGAAGCTTGCCAGCCTGCTGGCTAGCGCAGCTTGGGTGAGGGGTCGAGCGAGCCCAAAGGCTCGCGCGCTGTGCGCATCCACCCCTCACCCAGCTCCGACTAAGCCTTTGCTTTCGCAAAGACCAAGTCTGCGCAACCCTCTCCCCTCTGCGAGGGGCGAGGGACGGAAAGGCATCGCGGAATGGCGATCCGCCCTGGTCAGGCGTCGGGTTTGGCCGGGTCCGGGTCGGGGCCGAAATATTCGTATCGATAGCGTTTCAGGCCGCGCCCGATACATTCGACGCTGGGCGCAGCCCGGATTTCGTTTTCCTGCGCGGCATCGGTGTAGCGGAAGCGGACATAGGGCAGGCCGCTGCGCGCCGTCTTGAACTCGGTCGGGGTCACGCCGCACCGGGCGGCCAGTCGAGCAAAGGCGCGCTTGGTCAGCAACGGCTTCTCGGTCTTGTTCGTGACGCAACCTGACAGGATCAACGCGCCCGCCATCATCGCCACGCCCCGCCGCATGTCATTCCCCCCTGCCCGTGCCGCCCCGCCACCATGGCAGGATATGGTCGCGAAGCAACGGGGCCAGCGGCAGGGTTTCGGCCGAGCGGCCATCGACCCAGATCGCCTCCTCGATCTCGGCGGCGGGCACCGGGTCATGGTCGACGGTCAGGTGAAAGACCGTGGCGTCGACCCGGTGCCCCGGCTCATTGGCCGCCGCCGCCGAGAATCGCCCGATCGGGCGCAGCGCCGATTCGGCGACCGTCAGCCCGATCTCCTCGTCCAGTTCGCGGATCAGCGCGGCGGCGGCGTCCTCGCCGGGTTCGATCTTGCCGCCCGCCTGCATGAACCAGCGGGTGCCCGCCTTGCGCACCAGCAGGATGCGCCCGCTTCCGTCTTCGATCAGGGCGGCGGCGATGCTGATGACGGTCATGCCCGCATCGTAACGAAACCCATTCCTTCCCCGCAAGGAGAGGAATGGGCCCAGATCATTCCGCCGCGATCGCCGCCTTGGCGACGTCCGCCGCTTCGAGCTCGGCGGCCTTCGCTTCGACCAGCTTGACGATATGGTCGACCATGTCGGCGTCCTCGACCGTATGATCGGTCAGCCCCGACAGATAGACCATGTGCTTGCCATTGCCGCCGCCGGTCACGCCGATATCGGTCTCGCGCGCCTCGCCCGGCCCGTTGACGACGCAGCCCAGCACCGACAGCGACATGGGCGTGCGGATATGCTGGAGCCGTTCCTCCAGCACCTGCACCGTCCGGATCACGTCGAAGCCCTGGCGCGCGCAGGACGGACAGGACACGACGCGCACGCCGCGATTGCGGATGCCCAGCGCCTTCAGGATCTCGAAGCCGACGCGCACCTCTTCCTCGGGCTCAGCCGAGAGCGAGACGCGGATCGTGTCGCCGATCCCGAACCACAGGAGCGAGCCGATGCCGATCGAGGATTTGACCGTCCCGCCGATCAGCCCGCCCGCCTCGGTAATGCCCAGATGCAGCGGGCAGTCGGTCGCCTCGGCCAGCCCCTGATAGGCCGCCACCGCCAGGAAGACGTCGGACGCCTTCACCGCGACCTTATATTCGTGGAAATCATGGTCCTGGAGCAGCTTGATATGGTCGAGCGCCGATTCGACCAGCGCCTCGGGACAGGGCTCGCCATATTTTTCGAGCAGGTCCTTCTCCAGGCTACCGGCATTCACGCCGATGCGGATGGCGCAGCCATTGGCCTTGGCCGCGCGGACGACCTCGGCGACGCGCTCGGACGATCCGATATTGCCCGGATTGATGCGCAGGCAGGCCGCACCCGCATCGGCGGCTTCCAGCGCGCGCTTATAGTGGAAATGGATGTCGGCGACGATCGGCACGCGCGCCGCCTTGGTGATCTTGGCCAGCGCGGCGGTCGAATCGGTGTCGGGGCAGGAGACGCGGATGATGTCCGCCCCCGCCTCTTCGCAGCGCCGGATCTGGTTGATCGTGGCGACCGGATCGCTGGTCGGCGTGTTGGTCATGGTCTGCACGGTGACGGGGGCGTCGCCGCCCACGGGCACTTGGCCCACCATGATCTGACGGCTTTGGCGGCGGACGATGTCTCGCCAGGGACGAATGGACATGGGCCCTATATACGCGCAAGCGCGTTGCGGTTCAAAGTCAGTGCTGTACCAGACCGGGCAAAGAATGACCGCCGCCGCCCCCATCCCCCGCCATTACGGACTCGACTGGCTGCGCATCGGCGCCTTCGCCATCCTGATCCTCTATCATATCGGCATGGTCTTCGTGCCGTGGGGCTTCCATGTGCAGCTCGCCCGGCTGCCCTGGGTCGCGATCCCGATGCTGGCGAGCAATCCGTGGCGGCTGATGCTGCTGTTCGTCGTGTCGGGCTATGCGACCCGCGCGCTGGCGGTCCGGCATCCCTCGATCGCCAGCTTCGCACGGGGGCGGAGCATCCGGCTGCTCGTCCCGCTGGCGTTCGGGATCGCGGTGCTGGTGCCGCCGCAGATCTGGGCCGAGCTGGTCAGCAAATATGGCTATCTGGGCTCCTATGCGACCTTCTGGCTGCACGACTGGCTGGGCTTCCGGCTGATCGGCGGGGTGGTGCCGACGCCCGCCTGGAACCACCTGTGGTTCGTCGCCTATCTGTGGGTCTATACCATGGCGGTGGCGATGCTGCTGGCGGTGGGCGGCCGGTTCGGCGGCAGGGCGCAGGGGCTGTTCGACCGGGTGTTCGGCGGATGGGGCGGCGCGGTGCTGCCGGTGCTGTGGCTGTTGCTGGTCGATATCCGCCTGTTCCCCGGCGGGCTGGAGACGCATGGCCTGATCGACGACGGGCTGGCGCATGCCATCTATTTCCCCGCGCTGCTCTTCGGCTTCGGCATGGCGGGGTCCGAGCGGGTGCTGGGCAGTTTCCGGCGCGGCTGGATCGTCGCGGCGGGCATCGCGCTGGCCAGCTATGCGGTCGCCGCCGCGCTGGAATGGCGCTGGCCGGGGCTGGCGGGCGCACCCGCGGGGCTGGGCACCGTCTTTGCGGGCGCACGCGCGGTGCAGGGCTGGATGGCGGTCGTCGCGCTGATCGGGCTGGCCGAGCGTTTCTGGAACCGCGACCATCCGTGGCGCCGCACGCTGACCGAGGCGGTCTTCCCCTTCTATCTGATCCACCAGACGATCATCATCCTCGTCGCGCTGGGCCTGCGCAGGCTGGGCTGGCCGCTGGCGGTCGATGCCGCGATCCTGGTGGCGGCGACGGTGGCGGGCTGCTGGGCCTTTTATCTGGTCGGCCGCAAGCTGCGCTGGCTCCGCCCGCTGATCGGGCTGCGTCCGGGGGATGGCGGGAAAGCGACGATCTGATAGGGGCTCGGGCGCAAAGCCTGTCCCCTTCAAGTATCGGAGTTTCCCCATGTCCGCATCCTGGTCGCTGGTCATCCATGGCGGCGCGGGCCGGATCACCCGCGATGTCCTGACCCCCGAACAGGATGCCGGAGCGCGCGCCGGGCTCGATGCCGCGCTGAAGGCCGGGTCGGCGGTGCTGGCGGAGGGCGGCAGCGCGCTGGATGCGGTCGAGGCGGCCGTGCGCGTCCTGGAGGACGATCCCCATTTCAACGCCGGGCGCGGTGCCTGCTTCACGCAGCACGGCACCAACGAACTGGACGCCGCGATCATGGATGGGCGCGACCGGCGGGCGGGCTCGGTCGCGGGGGTGACGCGGACTCGCAACCCGGTGACGCTGGCGCGCAAGGTCATGGAGGCCAGCCCGCATGTCCTGCTCGCCGGGCAGGGCGCGGACCGATTCGCGGTCGACCAGGGGCTGGAGCAGGTCGACCCCGCCTGGTTCCACACCGACGAGCGCCGCCGCCAGCTCGACGAGCTGCTGTCGCGCGGCGCCGATGCGTTCGACAGCGACATGAAATACGGCACGGTCGGCGCGGTCGCCTGCGACGCGCGGGGCCATGTCGCCGCCGCCACCTCGACCGGCGGGGTGACGGGCAAGCGCTGGGGCCGGATCGGCGATTCGCCGCTGATCGGCGCGGGGACCTATGCCGACGACCGCGCCTGTGCGGTATCGTGCACCGGGTCGGGCGAGGTCTTCATCCGCGTCGGCGTGGGGCACGAGATCGCCGCGCGCCGCCGCTTCACCGGCGACAGCCTCCAGGCCGCCGCCGACTCGGTGCTGGCCGAGGTGAAGGCACTGGGCGGAACCGGCGGCACCATCCTGGCCGGGCCCGACGGCGCGATCGCCTGGAGCATGACGACCGCGGGCATGTATCGCGGCCGCGCGACGAGTGGCGGCGAACACAGGGTGGCGATCTACGCCGACGAGGGATAAAACCCGCGTCATGAAGCACTTGCGCCTGTTCGTCGCGATGATCGCGGCGTCGTTCCTCGCCTCCCCCGCCGCCGCCTATTGGGACTATGGACATCAGACGGTGGCGGCCATCGCCTGGGCCAACATCACGCCGCATGCCCGCGCCGAAATCCGCCGGGTCCTGCGCGCGCAAGGCGAGCTCGACACGCCGAGCTGCCCGGTCCGGACGATCGAGGAGGCCAGCGTCTGGCCCGATTGCGTCAAGCCGCTGAAGGACGAAAACGGCAAGTCGCGCTTCGGCTATGCCTATAGCTGGCATTACCAGAATGTGGACATCTGCCAGCCCTTTCGCCTGCCCCCCGCCTGCGACAGCGGGGACTGCGTATCGGCGCAGATCCCGCGCCAGCTCGCGATCCTGAAGGACAAGCGCGCCAGCGGGAAGGACCGGGTGATGGCGCTGGCCTTCCTCGTCCACTTCGTCGGCGACCTGCACCAGCCGCTCCATGCCGGGGACAAGGGCGACAAGGGCGGCAACGACACCCATGTCGATTATGGCGACTATGCGACCGCGCGGCTGAACCTGCATTCGATCTGGGACGGGCTGCTCGCCGAGCGGGCGATCTCGACGCCCCCCAAATTGGTCCGCGCCTATCCGGCGGCCGAGCGACGGCGCGAGGCGGCGGGCGGCGTGATGGCCTGGAGCCGCGAGAACTGGGCGGTCGCCAAGCGCGCCTATGCCGCCGCTATGGGCGGCGATCCCTGCCGGCCGACGCCGGCGCATATGAAGATGGATGACGCCGCGATCCGGGCGATGGCCCCGGTCGAGCGCGAGCAGGTCAAGCGGGGCGGGTTGCGGCTGGCGAAGCTGCTGAACCAAGCCTTCAGAGGCTGAACGCCCAACATCCGTTCGCACTGAGCGAAGTCGAAGTGCACGCGCCGGACCTTGCCGAGAGCCGAGTCCCTTGGCCTTCGACTTCGTTCAGGCTGAACGGGGGTTTTGAGGTACGGCGCCGACCGCACCCCATTCCTCCCCAAGCTATGCTTGGGGAGGGGGACCGCCGGGCGTCAGCCCGGTGGTGGAGGGGCAAGGACGGACGGGCCAAGCCCCTCCACCACGCCCTTCGGGCGCGGTGGCCCTCCCCATCAGAGATGGGGAGGAATGACGATCGTCAGCTCAGCACCACGGTCACCGCGCGGCGGTTCTGCGCATAGCTCGCCTCGTCCGAGCCGAGCGCGATCGGGCGTTCCTTGCCATAGCTGATGACGTTCATGCGGTCGGGCGAGATGCCGCGCGCCGCCAGATAATTCTTGGCCGCGTTCGCGCGACGATCGCCCAGCGCGAGATTATATTCGCGCGTGCCGCGCTCGTCGCAATGCCCCTCGATGGTGATGCGGACATTGGGATAGCGCTGAAGCCAGGCCGCCTGGCTGTCCAGGATCGCGCGCGACTCGGGGTCGATATCATATTGATCGAGCCCGAAATGGATGGTGTTCGACGTCACCGAGCGCTTGAAGTCGGCGTCCGAGCCGGGGACGATCGCGCCGTCGGTCGGGGCGGTCTGGCCCGCATTGGGGTCGGTGGCCGCATTCTGGTCGACCGGCGCGGGCGGCAGGACGGCGGGCCGCTTCTTGGCGCAACCGGCGATGGCCAGCGCCATCGTGGCGACGAGCAGGGTGGTCTTGATCTTGGTCACTGGACTGTCACTCCCTTTTGGTTCGTTTCGCCCCCGAAACTGAAACCCCTATACCCCATTACGGCCGCAACGGCCCCCAGGCCGGGTCCGAGCCGTCGAGCGGCGTCGGAATGCGACGTTCGTTCACCCCGGTCAGGTCGACCATCCACACATCCGCCTTGCCCGACGCCCCCTGTGTCGAGCGCTGGAAGGTGATGACGCGGCCATTGGGGGACCAGCTCGGCCCCTCGTCCTGCCAGCTGTTGGTCAGCAGCTTTTCTCCGCCGCCCGAGGGATTCATGATGCCGATGCGGAACGCGCCGCCCAGCTTGGTGAAGGCGATCAGGTCGCCGCGCGGGCTCCAGACCGGCGTCGCATAGCGGCCGCCGCCGAAGCTGATCCGCTGCTGGTTGGAACCGTCCGCGTTCATGACATAGATTTGCTGCCCGCCCGAACGATCGCTTTCGAACACGATCTTGGAGCCGTCGGGCGAATAGCTGCCGCCGGTATCGATGCCGGGCGCGTTGGTCAGCCGTTGCGGCGTGCCCCCTTGCGCCGAGACGCGGTAGATGTCGGTATTGCCGCCCTGCGCCATCGAGAACAGGATCCAGCGGCCATCGGGCGAGAAGCGCGGCGCGAAGGTCGTCGCGGCATTCTGCACCACCAGCCGCTGACGGCCCGAACCGATGTCATAGACATAGATGGCGGGCCGCTTGTCGACATAGGACATATAGACGATCGACTGCTGATTCGGCGCGAAGCGCGGGGTCAGCACGATCGACTGGCCGTTGGTCAGGAAGCGGTGATTGGCGCCGTCCTGGTCCATGATCGCCAGCCGCTTGATCCGCCGCGCCTTGGACCCCGTCTCGGAGACATAGACGATCCGGCTGTCGAAATAGGGGCCTTCGCCGGTCAGCTTGGTATAGATGGTGTCGGCGCATTTGTGCGCGGCCCGCCGCCAGTCGCCCGGCGACACGACGAAGCCCTGCCGCGCCAGCTCGCTCTTGGCCAGCACGTCATAGAGGTAGCAGCCGACCGTCAGCGTCCCGTCGCCATTGGCGCGGACATAGCCCTGGACCAGCGCCTGCGCGCCGGTGCCGTTCCAATAGTCGAAGGCGGGCGCGGTCACTTCCGGGAAGGACACGGTGCGCAGCTGCGCGGGCGGGACCGGCGTGAACAGCCCCGAATTGCGCAGGTCGTTGGTGATGATCTTGGACAGTTCCTGCCCGACGACATCGGTGGTGCCCGCCGCCGTCTGCACCACCGCGCTGGTCGGCATCGCCGGGATCGCGATCGGCATCGGCGCGGAGATGCCGCCCTCGACATCGACGACCAGCCCTTCCTGGCCATTGGCGGGCGCGGCCGTGGGCTGCTGCCCGGCGGGCGCGGGGGCCGCGGGCTGTTCCTGGGGCGCGGGCGCGGGCACGTCCTGCGCGCCGACGGCACTGGCCGCCAGGGCCAGCGTGAGCGGCAGGGTCAGCAGGGAACGGGGCATAAACAGATCCTCAACCCGGGTAACTGAAACGGAAACGCGTGTCGCTCCAGCCGCCTTGCGCTCCATAAAGCGCGGACGGCCTGTCATCCAATGGACAGTTTCTGAAAACTGTCGTCATCATGCCAACGATCCCACGCCCCGTTTTTTCGGGGACGCGGCCACCGCCGGACGCGGGGCGAAGGGACGGACCGGCCATCCTCAACCCGGCAACTTGTAGCGCAGCGTGAAATTGCTCCACCCGCCCGGCACGTCGTACAGCTCGGCGGGAAGCCCGCGCAGCGGCGAGCATCCCTTGAAGGTGGCGATCGCCAGATCGTCGACCCGGTCGACATAGCGTTCGTTTTCGCCATCGACACCGCTATGCCCGACCACACGCGGCGCGGCGGCCAGGCTGCCGTCCTTGTTGAGGTGCAGGTTGATCGCGACGCGGATACGCTCGGCGCCCGGCCCCGGCGTCACCTGACGGTTCGCACAGGGCTGGACCTGACGCAGGATCGCCGAGGCGATGTTCGCCAGTTGCTGCGCGCCGATCCGGGCGGCGGGCGCGGCCTGCGACTTGGAGGGCGACGGATCGGCCGACAGCCCCTTCAGGAAGTCGGCGCCCAGATGCGAGCCGCGCGGGCGGGTCGTGGTCGCCGTCTCGCTCTTGCCGCTGCCGCGCGCCGGGGTGGTCGGCCGGGTCGCGGCGGGCTTGCCCTCCGATCGGCTGGGCCGCGCCGCCGGTGCGGGCTTGGCCGCTGGCGTCGGCTTGGCCGGAGCGGGCCTGGCGGGCGCAGGCTTGGCCGGTTGCGGCCTGGGACGCGGCTCGGGCGGTTTGGGCTTGGGCTTTTCCGCCGGTCTGGGGGCGGGCTTGGGTTGCGGCTTGGGCTCGGGACGCGGCTCGGGCTTGGCCGGTTCGGGTTTCGGCTGTGGACGCGGTTGAGGCTTGGGCTGCGGTTGCGGCTGGGGCGCGGGCGGTGGCGGCGCAGGCTGCGGCGCGGGCTCGGCCTCGACCGGCTCGGGGGGTGCCGCGTCTTCCGGCGCGCCCTCTTCGGGGGCGATCGACTGGGCGGCCTGCTGGTTGGGGGTCGGCGACGCCGCGTCCAGCGCGACATCCTTGACCAGCGAGATGTCGATCGGCGTGACCTTCAGCTTTTCCGGATTCGGCGTCGCCAGAAAGCCGACCGACAACAGGCCGAACAGGACGAGATGCCCTGCGACCGCTATCGCCAATCCCGTCCGCTCGCCACGCTCCATCAGCGCTGGCCCGTTCCCTCGCCCGCGCCACCTTCCACGGTGACCAGCGACACGCGGTTCAGCCCGGCGCGGTTCAGCTCGCCCATGACGCGCATCACCCGGCCGTAATCCAGCGCGCGGTCGGCGCGCAGATAGATTTGCGGCGCCTGCCCATCGGCGCCTTTCCGCGCGGCGATCGCATCCAGCCGCGCGGGCAGGTCGGCATCGCTGATCTCATCGTCGTTCAGGAACAGCCGCCCCTGCTCGTCGATCGCGATCTGCTCGGGCTTTTGCTCCTGGTCCAGCGCCTTGGCCCGGCTGTCGGGCAGGTTGACCGGCACGCCCGTGGTCAGCAGCGGCGCGGTGACCATGAAGATGATCAGCAGCACCAGCATCACGTCGACCAGGGGCGTGACGTTGATGTCCGCCATCGGCGCGCGGCGCCCCCGGCCGGAGCGGGAGGGAAGGTTCATGGCCATCGCCCGTACCCCTTCAGCGTGCCGAGTCGAGCTGGCGGCTGAGCGTGGTGTGGAACCCGTCGGCGAAGCGGTTGAGCGACGCCTCCACCTTGTTCACCCCGTGGCTGAACCGGTTATAGGCGATCACCGCCGGGATGGCGGCGAACAGGCCGATGGCGGTGGCGAACAGCGCCTCCGAAATGCCGGGCGCCACGACCGCCAGCGAGGTGTTCTGCGCCTGCGCGATGCCGGTGAAGCTGCGCATGATGCCCCAGACGGTGCCGAACAGGCCGACGAATGGCGCGACCGAGCCGACCGTCGCCAGCACGTTCAGCCGGTCCGACAGCTTGTCGATCTCACCCGCGACCGCCGATCCCATCGCGGTGGCGAGCCGTTCGCGCGTGCCGTCGCGGTCGATATGCCCGCCCGCGGTCGAGCGACGCCATTCCTGCACGCCCGCCGAAAAGACCCGCGCGGAGGGCAGTTCGCTGTCCTGCTCCATCCGGTGAAAGGCGTCAATATCCTCCGCCTTCCAGAAATCGCGCTCGAACCGGGTCATGCCCTTCTTCGTGCGCGCCAGCTTGCGCGAAAAGGCGACGATGATCGTCCAGGTCCAGATGCTGGACAGCAAAAGTCCGATCATCACGAACTTCACCACCCAGTCGGCGTGGAGGAACAGCGCGACGGGCGACAAACTGGCGGCATCCATGTTGAAGACGGGATTCATGGGTGTTGGGTGTCCCCTTGCCAGACAAGGCGTTGGTAGATGGCGATCCAGTCGGCGGGCTGGCGTCGCGGGCGGCCGTTCGGGCCGACCCATGCGACGGTCACACGCGCGTCGGTCAGCATGACCGCGCCGCACCTGACTGTCTGATGAATGACGACGCGAACCGCACTGACCTGGATCAGCCGCGACCTGACGAGCAGATCGTCGTCGAGCCGCGCGGAGGCGGCATAGCGGATGGCGATGTCGGTGACGGCATAGGCGCCCTCGCCCGCCTCATGCGTGGCGCGCTGGTCGATCCCGGCGACCCGCAGCATGTCGGAGCGCGCGCGCTCCATGTAGCGGAGATAGTTGGCGTGATAGACCACGCCCGACAGGTCGGTATCCTCGAAATAGACGCGCACCGCAAAGCGATGCTCGTGCCCCTCGAAGCGGCCGCCCCTCGGCTGGTCGTCGTCCGTCACCGTCATGGTGACCGCCCGTTAACCCATCCGTCCGGGGGAAGGAAGGCACTTGCTCGCCTGTTACCTACGGGTTACATGATACCTATAGGTTACAGGAGGTTGTGATGAATCTGGTGGAGAAAGCGGAGCGCAAGAGCCGGACAAGAGCCATACTCGGCTATCTGCTCGCGACTACGCTCCTTGCATCCGCCGTGCTGGCGATAGCGGGGCATAGCGAAGGCGCATCGCGGCTCGCACCCTGGTTCGTCATGATCGGCCTTACCGCACTGAACCTGACCAGCCTCCCGTTTCGATGGCGCAGCTATGGTGAGGTTTCGAAGCTGATGAATGACGAAACGACACGCGATCATCGGCGGTCGAGCTTTGCGGCAGGGTTCTGGGCGATGTTCGCAGCGGCTGCAGCGGTGATGATCGTCGCCTGCTTTCGCCCCATGGATGCCGTCGCCATCGGACGAATCATTATCACCGCCGGGCTGATCGCCGCGCTGATATGCTTCTCCACGCTGGAGCTGCGCGCCAGCCGATGAACGAGACGCTTTGCAACGACCTGAAGGCCGCACGCGAGGCGGCGGGGCTGACCCAGGGCGGCCTCGCCGAGGCGATCGGGGTCAGCCGCAAGACGATCAACACGGTGGAAAACGGCGTCTTCCAGCCATCGACCCTGCTCGCGCTCAAACTGGCACGCGCCTTGGGTCGGCCGGTCGAGTCGCTCTTCTGGATCGCGGAGTGAGCCGCCACGCTTATTGCAGCGCGGCGGAATCGACCTTCAGCGACGGCGGGTTGATGACCGGCGGCGCATAGGGCTTGGCGGCGGGGACCGGCTGGCTCGACAGCACGGGGCCGCTCGCCCCGGCCTGCGCGACCGGCGGATTGGCCTGTGCGGCGATGGCGAGCGGCGCGGTCGTGCGCTGCACCGGCACCATCGTCCCCGCGCGCCACGCATCATAGGCGCGGAAGAAGGCGATGAACGGCGCATCCAGCCGGTCCAGCCGCGCCGCCGCGCTGGTTTCGAAATCGTCTGTGGGCGCGTTGCTGATATCGGCGAGCACCGCATCGGCGGCGGCGCAGAAGCCCTTGCGCACCGGGGTGGTCGAGAAGAAATTGTACAGCCGGGTCATCGCATCGTCATAGCGGTCGCGCCAGTCGCCGCCCTGCGCCTGATATTCGGCCGAATAGCGTTTCTCGGCGGCAGCCAGCGCGATCTTCCGCGTGGTCAGCATGGTGTTGTAGCGGGTGACGATCAGCCCCTCGTCCGGCCCGCGACAGGCCAGCGCCGCGACGTTCAGCGCCGAGCGCAGATGCCAGATCGTCGCCGCGCTGGTCAGCGAACGGTTGGGCGTGGCGTAATTGCCGTCGGGCAGCAGCGCGGGGATCCGCATCCCCGGCGTGGCGCCGGGCGGCAGCGGCGCGCGCGCGACCTGCGGCGGGGCGGGCACCATCACCGGCGGCGGCGCGACCTTGGCGGTTTCGCGCGCGGTACATCCCGCCAGCGAGAGACCGATCGCGATACCCGATACAATACGCAAACTCGCCATGACCCTGATCCTTGGAAAACCCCGCCCCCGGCTGTTGGAGACGTCATGCCCAATCAAGGTTAACGCGTCGTAACCCGTGCGATGAAGCGAGCCTTATCTCCGAGGGTTGGAAATCCTCCCCGGCGCAGGGAGGATCAGGCCGTGCGCGCGACCAGCGCGGCGGCGGCCTCGGCCATCAGTTGCGCCAGGATGTCGGCGATCGGCTCTTCCTTCGTGACCATGCCGACCGACTGGCCCGCCATCACGCTGCCATGCTCGACATCACCCTCGATCACCGCGCGGCGCAGCGCGCCCGCCCAGTAATGTTCGATCTGGAGCTGCGCCTCGGCCATCGCGACCTTGCCCTCGTCGAGCGACTGGGCGACTTCGCGCTGCTTGGCGGTGAACAGCTCGCCGCCCGCATTCTTGAGCGCGCGGACCGGGATGACCGGCAGGCGCGGGTCGATCTGCACGCTAGCCACCGCGTCGCGGGCCGAGGCGCGGATGAACGCCTTCTTGAAATTGGGATGCGCGATCGATTCGGTCGCACAGACGAAGCGCGTGCCGAGCTGGACACCCGCCGCCCCCATGTCGAGATAGGCGGCGATCGCCTCGCCCCGGCCGATGCCGCCCGCGACGAAGACGGGGACTTGGGCCGCGATCTCGGGCAGCATTTCCTGCGCCAGCACGCTGGTCGAGACGGGGCCGATATGGCCGCCCGCCTCCATCCCCTCGATCACCAGCGCATCGACGCCCGAGCGGATCAGCTTCTTGGCCAGGGAAAGCGCGGGGGCGAAACAGATGACCTTCGCGCCCGTCTCCTTGATCGCCTCCAGCGCGCCCTTGGGGGGCAGGCCGCCGGCGAGCACGACGTGGCCGACCTGGTGACGGCCGCACACCGCGATCAGGTCGAACAGCTGCGGGTGCATCGTGATCAGATTCACGCCGAAGGGGCGCATGGTCAACGCCTTGGTCGCGGCGATTTCGGTGTCGAGCAGTTCGGGGGTCATCGCGCCGCACGCGATCACGCCGAAGCCGCCCGCATTGGACATGGCGGAGACGAGGTTGCGCTCCGACACCCAGGACATGGCACCCGCCATGATCGCCATGTCGGCGCCAAGAAATTCCGCGCCGCGCGCCATGCGGGTGGCGAGACGCTGTTCGCCGGTGGTGGTGGTGAGGGTGTCGGTCATCGGCGCTCCATGCCGTGGAGCGCGGCGGACGGCAAGATTTGGTTCACGCGAAGCCGCGATGACGCCAAGAGTTTGTTCGCGCGGAGACGCGGAGGCGCGGAGATGATCTGCGCGCGGCAGCGCCATCACTTCATCAACGATGGTTAAAAAAGGAGCGGCGGCGCGACCGGATACACCACCTCCGCGTCTCCGCGCCTCCGCGCGAACCATTCTTCTTAATTACGCTTCGCGTCTTAGCGGCTTCGCGCGAACCCATCCCTCATAACCGTCATCCCAGCGAAGGCTGGGATCTTTGGCGGACCGGATCGAACCCGGGCCAGAGGCCCCAGCCTTCGCTGGGGCGACGGTAGTGGGACGTCGATCGAATATTTACGCCGCCTCGGCGTCCAGACCATAAGCGGTGTGCAGGACACGCACCGCCAGTTCGGTATAGTCCTCTTCGATCAGCACGCTGACCTTGATCTCCGAGGTGGTGATCGCAAGGATGTTGATCCCGCGCGCGCCCAGCGTCTGAAACATGGTCGAGGCGACGCCCGCATGGCTGCGCATACCGACGCCGACGACCGAGATCTTGGCGACGCGGGTATCGTGGACCATCTTGGCATAACCGATGTCACCGCTCGCCTTTTCCAGCACGTCCAGGGTGCGGGCGAGGTCCGCCGACGGGACCGTGAAGGTCACGTCCGTCGAGCCGGTCGAATGCGCGATATTCTGGACGATCATGTCCACATTGATGCCTGCATCCGCAAGCGGCGCGAAGATCGCGCCCACCGAACCGGGCCGATCCGGCACGGCAGTCAGGGTGATCTTGGCTTCGTTTTTGTCATGCGCGATGCCGGTGATGAGCTGGCGTTCCATATCGTCGATTTCCTCTTCGCCCACGATCAACGTGCCGCGATGTCCGTCTTCGTCCCGTGCGTCGTCGAACGAGCTGAGCACCCGCACGCGCACCTGTTCCTTCATCGCCAGACCCACCGATCGGGTCTGGAGCACCTTGGCGCCGACGCTGGCGAGTTCCAGCATCTCCTCATAGGTGACCTTCGAGAGTTTGCGCGCGCGGGGCACGATGCGCGGGTCGGTGGTGTAGACGCCGTCGACATCGGTATAGATGTCGCACCGCTCCGCCTTCATCGCCGCAGCGACCGCGACCGCGCTGGTGTCCGAACCACCGCGGCCCAGCGTCGTGACCCGGTTGCCCTCGGCCACGCCCTGGAAGCCGGGGATGACTGCGACCACGCCCGCCGCCAGGCTCTCGTCGAGCGCGGTCGTGTCGATCTCGCCGATCCGCGCCTTCGCGAAGGCCGTGTCGGTGTGGATCGGCAACTGCCACCCCAGCCACGAACGGGCCGGGACGCCCATCGCCTGGAGCGTGATCGCCAGCAGCCCGCTGGTGATCTGTTCGCCCGCCGAGACGACGACGTCATATTCCTGGGGATCGTAGAGCGACGAGGCCTCGCGGCAGAAACCGACCAGCCGGTCGGTCTCGCCCGCCATCGCGGAGACGACGACCGCGACCTGATGCCCAGCCTCCACCTCGCGTTTGACCCGCGCCGCCACGTTGCGGATGCGCTCGATTCCGGCCATCGAGGTGCCGCCGAACTTCATCACGATACGGGCCATGCGGTTTTTGCCAATCTCCTTGGGGTAAAACGGCGGTCCTGATAGGTAGCCCCCATGACGAACGCAAGCCATTTGAACGATTCTACCATTATCGGCGCCGAAGCCGCACATTTCGGAAAGATGGCAGCCGAGTGGTGGGACCCCAAGGGGTCGAGCGCGATGCTGCACCGGCTGAACCCGCCGCGCCTGCGCTATATCCGCGAGCAGATCGATCTGCACTGGGATGCCGATGGGCAGGGCTTCACGCCGCTTTCGGGCAAGCGTGCGCTCGATGTCGGATGCGGGGCAGGGTTGCTGTGCGAGCCGCTGGCGCGCCTGGGCGCCGAGGTGACGGGGCTGGACGCGGCGGCCGAGAATGTCGCGGTCGCCGCCGCCCATGCCGCGCAATCGGGACTGGCGATCCATTACCGCGCGGGCAGCGTCGAGGGGCTGGCGGGCGAGACGTTCGACCTCGTCACCTCGCTGGAGGTGATCGAGCATGTCGCCGATCCGGCGCGCTTCGTGCGCGGTCTGGCCGATGCGCTGGCGCCCGGCGGGCTGATGATCCTGTCGACGCCCAACCGCACGCCGCTGTCGAAACTGGCGCTGATCACGCTGGCGGAGGGGACGGGCGCGATCCCCAAGGGCACGCATGACTGGTCGAAATTCCTGACCCCCGACGAACTGACCGCCTTGCTGACCCAGGCGGGACTGAAGGTGCGCGACGTGCGCGGGCTGAGCTATTCGCCGACCAAGGGGTTCATGGTCAGCGACTCGACCGCGCTCGACTATTTCGTCACCGCAACGCGGTAATTCCCTTTCCTCCCCTGCAAGGGGAGGTGGCAGGCCGCAGGCCTGACGGAGGGGTGTCCCGGCCAGATAGGACAGGGATACCCCCGCCGCCGGGGACACCCCTCCACCATGCTTCGCATGGTCCCCCTCCCCTTGCAGGGGAGGAATGATCCTGGACCTATCCGAATGTCGAGACTGCCTAGCAATCGCCCCGCCACGGCGAACCACCGCCTCCTCATCCTGCTCGCCGTAGCGATCCTCGCCCGCGTGGCCACCTTCGGCAATCCGGTGGTGCATGTGGACGAGGAGTTCTACTTCTTCACCGGCCACGCGATGTGGCAGGGCGCTTGGCCCTTCGTCGATGTGTGGGACCGCAAGCCGATCGGGCTGTTCCTCCTCTATGCCGTGCCCGCCGCATTCGGGTTTCCGGCGGGCATCTGGGCCTATCAGGCGATGGCGCTGGCCAGCGTGGTCGCGACCGGATGGCTGGTCGCGCGGATGGCGGAGCGACTCGGCTGGGGCGCGGGCGCGACGGCGGCGGGCATCGCCTATATCCTGTGGCTCGGCCTGCTCGGCGGACAGGGCGGGCAGGCGCCGGTCTTCTACAATCTGCTGATGATGGGCGCGGCCTGGGCGATCCTCGAATCGGATCGGCGAGGGGTGCGCAGCCTGGGGCTGGCCGCGATGGCGCTGGTCGGATTGGTCCTCCAGATCAAATATTCGGCGGTGTTCGAGGGGATGGTCTTCGGCCTCTGGCTGCTGGGCAGCGAGTGGCGGCGGAGCCGGAGCCCGGTCGCGCTGATCCTGTACGGCGTGGCGCTGGTCCTGGTGTCGCTGATCCCGACCGCGCTGGCGGCGGGCGTCTATGCCGCGATCGGCCAGTGGGACGCGTTCCTCTACGCCAATTTCCTGTCGATCTTCCATCGCAACCCCGATCCCATCGCGGAGCTGGCGGGCAATCTGGGGCAGATGGTGCTGATCCTCTCCCCCATCGTCACGCTGGCGGTCCTGGGCCTCAAACGGGCGGAGCGCGATCAGGAGCGGACCTTCCTCGCGGTCTGGCTGGGCGCGGCCGTGATCGGCGTGCTGCTGTTCCGGCCGTGGTTCGACCATTATGGCCTGCCGATCCTGCTGCCCGCCTGTACGGCCGCCGCCGCGATGCTGGGTAGCGCGGCGTGGCGGCGGCGCTACACCCCTGCCCTGTTGCTCACCGTGGCACTGGCCGGGCAGATCGTGCTGTTCAGCCTGCGCCACGAGCGGGGCGAGGCGACCGAGTTCGCCGCACTCACCCAGGCGGTCGGCAAGGGGCCGGGTTGTCTGTACGTCTATTCGGGCAGCACGATGCTCTATGTCGCGACCGAGCGTTGCACCCTGTCGCGCTATATCGTGCCCGCGCATCTCAGCCGGGCGCGCGAAGCGGGCGCGACCGGCGTCGACCAGAATGCCGAGATCACCCGGATCCTCGCCCGGCGCCCCGCCGTGGTCGTGATGCGCCCGCCCTATAATGGCGAGCGGCCCGCCGCCCATGCCCGCATCATGGCGGCGATGGCGGACGGATACCGGCTGACCGCGAAACTGCCGATGGGCAATGAGATGATCAGCGTCTATAAATCCACGCGATGAAACGCCTTCTCGCCTCGATCCATGACGTGTCCCCCCGGTTCGAGGGGGCGGTCGATGCGCTGTTCGACCGGCTGTCGGGCCATCTCGGCGGCCCGCGCCTGGCCATGCTGGTCATCCCCGACCATTGGAACAGCGCGCCGATCGCGCCTGGCACCCCCTTTGCCACGCGCCTGCGCGACTGGGCGGACATGGGGATCGAGATGTTCGTCCATGGCTGGTCGCACAAGGACGACATGGTCCACACCGATCAGAAGACCGCGCTGAAGGCCAAGCATATGACCGCGGGCGAAGGCGAGTTCGTCGGCTTGCCCCACGCCGAGGCGCTGCGCCGGATGAAGCGCGGCACCGCGCTGATCGAGGATATCATCGGCCGCCGCGCGACCGGCTTCATCGCGCCCGCCTGGCTCTATTCGGACGAGGCGCGGGCGGCGCTGGGCGATGCGGGATTCGGGCTGGCCGAGGATCATTTCCGCGTCTGGACGCCCGCCGACGGCAAGATCATCGCGCGCGGGCCGGTCGTCACCTGGGCGAGTCGCTCACGCGGGCGGCAGCTCAGCTCGCTCGCCGCCGCCGCCGTACTGCGCCACGGCCTGCGCCCGACGCCGGTGGCGCGGGTCGCGGTCCATCCGGGCGACAATGGCGTGCCCGCGCTGCTCGACAGCATCGACAAGACCTATTCGCGGCTGGCGAGGACCCATACGCCGTCGCGCTATGCGGATTTGCTCGCCGCCTGATCAGCGCGCGGCGAGGCTGTAAAGATATTGGCGCCGCGCTTCTGACCCGCGTGGATAGCGGGACAGTGTCTTCACCTCGGCGCGCGTCAGGGTGAAGCGGTGATAGCCCTTGCCGGTCAGGCATTGCTCGACATTGCCGACCTGAATTGCCTGAAGGTCGCGCTTCTGCCGGTCGGGCTGCGTTCGCCGGACCGAATCGCCCCAGCTATCGCTTTCGGAAGCGCTCGGGAAATTCAAAAGGCGATCCGCCGTCTCGAACCCCCGGATGAAACGCTTGGCCGGTTCGTCCTGCGACACGTCGCGAAAATAGCCGGTCTTGGCACATTCGATCGCGTCGGCGCGGTATTGGGCAAAGCCGATGCCGGGCTTGCCCCAGCTTTCCACGGGCCCATCCGATGCCGCCGACGCCGTGACCGACGACATCGCCAGCACAAGGGCGAAACATACCCGCTTCATGACCCCGCCACCTGACGCGCGGCCAGGGCATGGAGATACTGGCGCCGAGCCTCCGATCCTTTCGGATATCGGCTCAACGTCTTCTGCTCGCTTTTGGTCAGGCTGAACTTGCGATAGCCCTTGTCGACCAGACATTGTTCGACATCGCCAACTTGAATGGCGTGGAGCAGGCGCTTCTGCCGATCGGGTTGAGTCCGCAATATCGAATCGGTCCAGCCTCCAGCCGTCCCGCCGCCGTTCAATGCATTATCAGCCGCCGTGAAACCGGCGATGAAACGCTTGGCGGGCTCGTCCTGCGACACGTCGCGGAAATAACCGGCCTTGGCACAGGCGATGGAATCAGCACGGTACTGGTCGTAGCCGACGCCGGGCTTGCCCCAGCTTTCGATCGCGGGACGGTCGGCGGCCTGGGCCACGCCCGAAGACACCAGCAGGATGCCGACCATGACTGCGAGGCCACGACTCACCGACCGTCTCCCATGACATTTTTGTCATGGTGACAGACTCCCGAGCGGTGCGAAAGGTCCGTTCCGGCTTAAGCGACGGCCCGCTGCTGCTCGCCTTGGTCGAGCAGCCGCTGGTAGCGCGCGATCAGCGCCTCGGCATGGTCGCGGTCGCTGAACACCTTGCCCGCCGCGACGCGCGCGGCGTTGCGCAGCACCCGCGGGTCGCGCGCCAGCAGCCGCTCGATCGCCTCGGCGCAGGCCGCGCCGTCGCGGGCGCGGAACGTCTCGGCGAACAGCGGATTGGCGACCTCGGCGCATCCGCCATAATCGGGCACCACGAGCGGCAGGCCCGAAGCCAGCGCCTCCGATGCCACCAGCCCGAACGTCTCGGTCTCGCACCCATGGACCAGCGCGTCGCAGCTCGCCATGATCCGCGCCAGGCGCGGGCGGTCATAGACCGGGCGGAACAGGCGGATATGCGGGCTGCCCGCGATCCGCTTCTCCAGCGCGCGGCTGGCGACGCCGCCGCCGATCAGGACCAGCCCGACCGGACGGCTGGAGGCCACCCGCTCGACCGCGTCGATCACCATCGTCCAGCGCTTTTCGGGATGATGCCGCCCCAGCCCCAACAGCAGATGCGCATCCTCGGGCAGCGCGCACTGCGCCAGCAGCGCCGCGCGCAGCCGTTCGTCGCGGTGGTCGGGCGAGAAGAAATGCCGCTCGATCCCCAGCGGGATCCCCTCGTCCACCCGCACGCCGCGCTTGCCGAGTCGCTTCACCAGCGCCGGGCCGTTGGACAGCACCAGGTCGTAATGGTCGAGGAAGCGGTTCATGTAGCGGCTGTACCAGCTGAACCAGTCCTCCACCCGCTCCTGCGCGACGATGCCGTCCAGCCAGCGGACCGGATAGGTGCCGACATTGTCGTTGTGCATGAAGAAGACCTTCTTCGCGCGCCCCTGCCAGTTGGCGACGAACCAGGCGGGCTTGGCGGGCGAGGACACCTCGACGATGTCGGGGTCCAGCTCGTCGAGCAGGCGGCACACCGGCGCGCCGTCCCAGAACATGCCGTAATTGGTGTCCAGGATCAGGCGCGGCGCCTTGATATAGATGATCTTGCCGCCGCCCGGACGCTCCTCGACCATATCCTCGGTGCCGGGGGCCAGGACGATCAGCTCATGGCCCATCTCGGCCAGGATCGACATCTTGCGGTCGATATAGGTCCGCACCCCCCCGCCGGTGGGCGAGTAGAATTCGTTGACGTCGACGATACGCATCGTCTTCCCCTTATTCGACCGGGCCGAAGCCGCTCAGGCCCCGCAGATATTGGGCGCGAATGGTCACCGTCGCCACCCCCGACGGCACGTCGATCAGCGCCGATTCGAGCGGCGGCTTGCGGCGGCCCAGCTTGGTGTTGGCCGGGAAGCCCGCGCCGTCGCTCCAGAAATTGAACTTGTTCTTGCCATCGCGGTCATGCGTGAACAACAGCGCATAGCGGCCCGGGCGCGGCACGCGGATGCACATCGCGATCGCCCCACCGCCCGCCGGCGTCGGCACCTGGACACGGCGGAACGTCTTGCCCGCGCGGACCAGCACGCCGTCGTCGGCCAGGAAATCCTCCTCGTTCGCCGGATAGAGTTCCAGCTTCAGATTGCCCTTGCGGTCCTTCAACCCCTCGATCCGGGCCAAGATCGCCGGGCCGCCGCCGCCGGTGCAGGCCGCCGCATCGCTGCCCAGCACCTGCGCGCCCGCCGCCTGCGGCATCGCCGCCAGCATGACCGCCGTCACCGCCATCATCTTCATCACGCGAATCATGCGCGCACCTTTCGAACCAACGCCGTCAGACCGAACCCGGCGATCAGCACGACATGGACCAACAAAGTTAGCGCCGCGGTGAACGCGATCAGTTCGCTCAATTCCTGATCCTGCCCGATCAACAGGATCGCGAAATTGGCGAAAAGAAGGTCCTTGTTGGGCACCAGCGGCAGGCGCGAGACGAGCAGCCGCGCCGCCGACAGGAACAGCCACATGCCGAGCGACACGCTGGGCATCCCGTAATGCCAGGCGAGCGCCACCAGCAGCGAATTGGCGATCAGGCGGACGCAATGGACCATGAAGACCCACCAGAGCGTCCTGCGATCGAGCGAGAAGACCCGGCGCGAGAAGATCAGGAAGGGCAAGGAGGTCGCCATGACGATCGCGATCGATCCCCAGACCAGCCGCAACTGGTCGGCGGTCAGCAATTCGCGCCCGACCGGCAGCGCCAGCCCGATCATCAACAGGGTGATCGCATTGCCCGCGATCGCCGACAGGATGCCGACATCCTTGACCGCGCCGAAGGGCGCCGCGACCATCTTCGCATTGGCGCGCGCCCAGGCATAGAAATAGGCCTCGCCCGAATAGCTGAACGCGACCTCGTTGGCGATGCGCTTGCGGATCAGCGCGGCCATGCCGCTGATCGGAATGCCCCACAGCCGCCGGAAGATGATGTAGTCGCCGATCGGCAGCGCCATGTAGAGGCCGAAAAAGACGACATAGAACATCGGGTTGGCTGGCACCGAATGGCTCAGCCCGACCAGCCCGCGCCCCAGCAGCTCATGCCCCAGCCCCACGATCATGGCGAGCGTCAGCGCCCCGCCGATGATGGCGGGCCAGCGGCTCTTCACGGTCTTCAGCGGCTCCAGCGCGGCCATGTCGCGCGCCACCGGTCCGCTCGTCGCAGACGGGATCGCCTGTTGCGGGGTCATGGGATCATCTCGTTCATTCTGCACGTTAGGGAGATTCCTCGGCGGCGGCGCGCCGGCGGCGCCCGCTAACCTCAACACTGCTTTCTCGCACCTGAATAAGAATTCATCTCTGTCCGGTGATTGTGTCCACCATAGGGCTGATCCTGACATAATTGAGCGACAAGCGCCGATTATCGCCGCATCCCATTGTCGCCATCGTCCCCGTGGGAGCCCATGCCAGCCGATCATATCCTGACTTACGCGCTGGCGATGCGCGGCGGCGTGGAAGCGGCGCTGGGCCGGATGTTCCAGGGCTGGCTGGACCGCGGCCGCCGGGTGACGCTGGTGCTGGGCGAGGAAAGCGGCCAGTTCCAGGCGGGCGTGCCGATGGGGGTGGAGACGGTGACGCTGGGGCATCAGAGCTATGCCGGGCTGTGCACCACCCTGCCCGCGATGATCGGGCGGATGCGGCCCGACATCATCTTCTGCCCCGGCAACCATTATACCAGCATGGCGGCATGGAGCCGGTTGCGGCTGGCCGGGGCCTGCCCGCCGATCGTCGCCAAGATGTCGAACGCGGTGGATCGCGGCGACCATCATCCCGTCCTCGCCTGGGGCCAGCGGCAATGGCTGGCGCGGCACCGGCTGTTCCTCGACGCCTTGGTGGCGATGACGCCCGCCACCGCCCGCGCGGCGCAGGATGCCACCGGGCTGTCGGTCGCGGTCATCCCCAACCCGCCCGCCGCGCTGCCCGACCTGGCGCTCGACCGGCCGCGCCCGCCCGGTCGCCGGATCCTGGGTGTCGGACGACTCGAGCCGCAGAAGCGCTGGGACCGGCTGATCACCGCGATGACTCATCTGCCGCCCGATATCGGGCTGACCATCCTGGGCGAAGGCAGCCTGCGCCCCGCGCTGACCGCACAGATCGCCGCGCTAGGCCTCGCCGGCCGCGTGACGTTGCCGGGACACAGCGCCGACGCCCCCGCCGCGATGGCGGCGGCGCAGGTGGTGGCGCTGGCGTCGGATTATGAAGGCGTGCCCGGCGTGCTGCGCGAGGCGCTGGCGGTCGGGACCCCGGTCGTCGCGACCGATTCGAGCCCGGCGGTGCGCGAGATCGTCCGCGACCCCGCGCTGGGCACGGTCGTCGCGCGCGAGGATCTGGCGGGGCTGGTCGCGGCGCTCCGCCACTGGCTGGACCCGGTCGCGCCACGCCCCGATCCCGTGCCGCAGCCGGGGCAGGATTCGCCCGACCGCTATCTGGCGCTGTTCGATTCGATCGTCACCGCCCGGCACAACCGCCAGGCGCTGGCGTCAGGCAATGTCCGCTTCGGCGCGCGCGCTGTCGCCGTCGCGCGCCGCCTCGCGCTCCGACCGGCGCTGTAGCGCGGACTTGGCCATCGCGGTCATCGGGTCGGCCAGCGCCAGCCCGAGGATACCGAACAACGCGCTCGCCATGATCTGGGTCGACAGGGTCAGCGCGGGGGGCAGGTCGACCGTCCGCTTGGCGACCATCGGCACCACGACATATCCGTCAAAGGTCTGCACGACCAGATAGGTGCCGATCGCCCAGAAACCGGCATCGGTTCCCGCCGAAAAGCCGACCGCGATCATCAGCGTGCCGGTGATGATCGCGCCGATATTGGGGATGAAGGCCAGGATGCCCGCGATGATGCCCAGCAGCAGCGCCATCGGCACGCCCCCGATCATCAGCGCGATGCCGGTCAGCACCCCCTCCACCGCCATGCCGAGCAGCCGCCCGGCGAGCAGCTTGCGCAACGTGCTCATGACGCGCGCCTGGGTGATCGCGAATTCGGGGCGCGCGGCGCGCGGGACCATCCATTGCAGGCCGCGCGCATAGCCTTCCGGGTCCATCGCCAGGAACAACCCGATGATGAGGATCATGAACGCCGAGGTGATCGCCCCGACCGCCGTGCCCACCCATGAGGTCAGCCGCCCGATCGATCCCAGCGACTGTTTCACCAGCCCGTTGATGTCCGAGGTGCCGGGCATCAGCCCCTGCGACGCCAGCCATTCGGTCAACCGCCCGACCTGGGTCTCCAGCGTCGAGCGAAGCTGCGTCACCTGCTGCGTCATCTCGACGCCGGTCAGGAAGAAGGTGCCGAGCAGGAACGCCGTCACCGCCAGCACGACGATCAGCAGTCGCCAGCCGCGCCCGATCGGCAACACCCGCCCGAGCAGCCGCACGCCGCCGTCGAGCAGCGTGGCGAAGACCAGCCCGGCAAAGATCACCAGCAGCGGCTGGACCAGCAACACCGCGATCGCCATGCCCGCGATCAGCCCCAGCCAGATCGCCGCGCGCGTCAGCTCCCGCCGGACGAAGCCCTCGCGAAATTCGATCGGTGCGGGGACGTCGGTCAGCGGGGCCGGGTCGGTCATGGCGCTCAGTCCGCCTTGGCCGGATGCAGCGAGGTGCCCGCCCGGCCCGAGCGCAGCGATCCCCACCAGGTCAGCGGGTTCAGCGTCGCATCGCCGTCCAGACTGAACGTCACGAACTCGGCCCGCCCGCCGATATTCTCATAGGGCACCGCGCCGCCCAGCCCCAGTTCGGCCAGCGAGAAGCGGCTGTCCGCCGAACGGTCGCGATTGTCGCCCATCAGGAAGACATGATTGGCCGGGATGGTGATCGGGCCGTAATTGTCGCCCGGGCTCCAGCCCAGCTCGACCGTGTCGTAGCGGCGGTTGTTGGGCAGCGTCTCGGTCACGATCGGCAGGTGGCAGACCCATTGGCCGCTCGCCAGCCGCACCTTCGCCCCGTCGCCATAGTCGGACGCGTTGCACGGGCTGTTGGTGTCGACCGGGATGTCGACATAATGGAGCGGCCCGCGCTTCACCGGCTGGCCGTTCAGGATGACGGTGCCGTCGCGCACCTCCAGCCGGTCGCCGGGCAAGCCGATGACCCGCTTGATATAGTCGTTGTGAGTCCCCGGCGGCGTCACGATCACCACATCGCCGCGCGTCGGCAGCGAGCCGAAGAGGCGGCCATGGATGAAGGGCAGCTGGAAGCTCCAGCTGTCGGTCGGCTGGTGCAGCACGACCGATTTGAAGATCGCCACCGGATTGGGGATGGTCGGCGAGACGAAGGACCAGCCATAGGCGAATTTGCTGACGACCAGCCGGTCGCCGACGCGCAGGCCCGGCAGCATCGATTCGGACGGGATGTAGAAAGGCTTGGCGATGAAGCTGTGAAAGCCCAGCACGATCAGCAGCAGCCAGAACAGCCCCTTGACCTCGGACCACCAGTCGGTGCGCTTCCTGGGTCGGGGCGCGGAATCCGACGGCTGCGGCCCCGGCTGGTCCGTGGGCGAGCCCTGGTTGGTATCCAACACCGCGTCCTTCATGCGGAAACTTCCGGTCTTGCCTCGATCACCACAAAGGCCTGCGCCCAGGGGTGATCGTCGGTCATGGTCAAGTGAATATGCGCGACGTGGCCCGGCGGGGTCATCGCGTCAAGTCGTTCGCGCGCGCCGCCGGTCAGCACCAGCGTCGGTGCGCCGCCGGGTCGGTTGACGACGCCGATGTCGCGCATGAACACGCCCTGCGCGAAACCGGTGCCCACCGCCTTGGAAAAGGCCTCCTTGGCGGCGAACCGCTTGGCGTAGGTGCCGGCGCGGGTGAAGGGGCGTTTCGCCGCCTTGGCCTGCTCCACATCCGTAAAGCAGCGCGCCTCGAACCGGCCGCCATGCCGGTCGAGCGCGGCCTGGATACGCTCGATATTGCAGAGGTCGGAGCCCAGGCCGATGATCATGACATCCTCCCCGGTACGGGGAGGGGGACCGCCGCGGAGCGGTGGTGGAGGGGGTTCTCCACCACGCGAGCCATCTGGGGCGCTCCCCCTCCACCAGCCTGCGGCTGGTCCCCCTCCCCGTGCCGGGGAGGATTCACCGCGCCACGTCCATCGCGGCGCGCATCTTGCGGACCACTTCGGGCAGGCCGACGAACACCGCATCGGCGATCAGGAAATGGCCGATGTTCAGCTCGCGCACCTGCGGGATCGCCGCGATGGGGGCGACATTGTCATAGGTCAGGCCGTGACCGGCATGGACCTCGATCCCGTTCTTGGCGGCCAGCGCGGCGGCGTCCGACAGGCGGCGGAGTTCCGCGGTGCGGTCCTCGCCGTCCAGCTCGGCATAGCGGCCGGTGTGCAGCTCGACCACCGGCACGCGCAGGGCCAGCGCCGCCTCGATCTGGCGGGGATCGGGTTCGATGAACAGCGAGACGCGGATGCCCGCCTCGCCCAGCTGCGCCACCATCGGGGCCAGCCACTCGCACTGCCCGGCGGCGTCCAGCCCGCCCTCGGTCGTGCGCTCCTCGCGCTTTTCGGGGACGATGCAGGCGGCGTGCGGACGATGCTTCAGCGCGATGGCCAGCATCTCTTGCGTGGCCGCCATCTCCAGGTTGAGCGGCACGGTCAGTTCGGCCGACAGCCGCGCGATGTCGTCATCGGTGATATGCCGCCGGTCCTCGCGCAGATGCGCGGTGATGCCGTCGGCCCCCGCCTCGGCCGCGAGCAGCGCCGCCTTGACCGGATCGGGATAGCCCGCCCCGCGCGCGTTGCGCACGGTCGCAACATGGTCGATATTGACCCCCAGCCGCAGATGCCCGCTCATGCCGCCGCGCGGCTCCCCGGCTTGATCGCAGGGATCGCGGCCAGTTCGGGCGGCAGCTTATCGGGGCTGTAGCTGGGCACGTCGAGCCGGATTAGCGGGAAGAAGGGCACGCCCAGATCGGCGACGCCGTTGGAACGATCGACCAGCGAGGCCGCCGCGATCGTCTGCCCCCCTTCGCGCGCGATGGCGGCGATCGCCTCCCGGCTCGACAGCCCGGTGGTGACCACGTCCTCCATCATCAGCACCTTCTGACCTGCATCAAGCCGGAAGCCGCGACGCAGGTGGAAGGTTCCCTCGGGCCGCTCCAGAAACATGCCCGGTACGCCCAGCGCGCGCGCCATTTCATGGCCGACGATCACGCCGCCCATCGCCGGGGCGACGACCGCGCTGATCTGCGCCCTGATCTCGGCGGGAATCTTGGCCGCCACCGCCTCGCACAGCCGCGCCGCGCGCGCCGGGTCCATCAGGACGCGCGCGCATTGCAGATAGCGGGGGCTGCGCAGGCCCGAGGACAGGATGAAATGCCCCTCGAGGAGCGCCTCGGCGGCGCGGAACTCGGCAAGGACGTCGTCATCGGTCATGCGGGGCAACTCCGGCAGGTCGTTATCAGATGACCCGGCCTCATAGGATCGCGCCTGCGCGGGCGCAATCATGGTCGCGACAGCTATGGGTTGAGGGGGCGCGGTCCCGTGCTATAGTCCATCTAACAAGAACGACATGACGCCCCGCCCGCGACCCGTCGGACCACGATGGGCGGGCGAGGGAGATGGGAGACGAGAGCGGGATGAGCGAGGCCAAGCGCATGTCCGGACCCCGGAGGATGAGGATGCCCAGACGGATGAAGGCGATCGCGATCGCCGCCGGGATGGGATGCGCCGCGCTGTCGGGAACCGCCCTTGCGACTCCGGCCGCGCCCACCCGGCCCGTCCCCCAGGCCGCGGCCGAGGGTGCGGGCGTCGCCAACACCGCGCCGACCAGCGCCGCCGCGCCCGCCACCGCCGCCCCGACCAGCCCGCTGCTGGCGCAGGACGGCGCGCCCGCGACCACCATCGACCCGCAGGTCGGCCTGCCGATCGACGGCCGCATCGGGCTCCAGCCGCAGGTGACGAAGAACGGCGAGTTCGCGCACTGGATGCACAATGGCGTGCTGGTGCCGGTCATCACCGCGATCTGCGTGCTCGTCCTGCTGCTGCTCGCCTGGGTCGTCTTCCGCTATCGCCGGGCCGCCAATCCGGTGCCGTCCAAGACCAGCCACAACACGCTGGTCGAGGTGCTGTGGACGCTGGGCCCGGTCGTCGTCCTGGTCCTGATCGCCATCCCCTCGATCGGGCTGCTCCAGGCGCAGTTCAAGCCCGCGCCCGCCGGTGCGGTCACGCTGAAGGCGATCGGCAACCAATGGTATTGGACCTATCAATATCCGGATCATGGCGGGATCGAGATCACCGCCAACATGCTGAAGGAAAAGGATCAGGTGGCGCCGGGTGAGCGGGCGCGCACCGATGCCGACGGTCCGCGCCTGCTGGCGGTGGACAATCGCATCGTCCTGCCCGTGGGCGTGCCGATCCGCCTCATCACCACCTCCAACGACGTCATCCATAGCTGGGCGATCCCGGCCTTCTGGATGAAGCTGGACGCGGTGCCCGGCCGGTTGAACGAGACGAGCTTCACCATCGAGAAGCCGGGCCTGTATTTCGGGCAATGTTCGGAACTGTGCGGCGCGCGCCATGCCTTCATGCCGATCGCGGTGCAGGCGGTGCCCCCGGCGCAGTTCGCGGCATGGGTCGCGGCCAAGGGCGGCAAGATGCCGGGTTCGGCCGCTCCCTCCTCCTCGGTCATTCCGCAGCCCGGGGCCGAGGGTTCGGCCGCCGAAGCGGCGCAGGCCAATGCCGCCGACGCGGTGACGGGTCCGGCCGAAAACGCCTCCACGCCCGCCCAGTCCCCCTCTTCCGCGCAAGGCGCCACCGGCAATCCGGCGGGCCCCGGCAACGCTGGACAATAAGCCATGACCGACACCGCACTTCACCCCGGATCGGCTTTCGTCGGTCATGACGACCATCACCACGCGCATCATGACGCCGATCACAAGCCCGGCTTCTTCGCGCGCTGGTTCCTGTCGACCAACCACAAGGATATCGGCACCCTCTATCTGATCTTCGCGATCGTGGCGGGGATCATCGGCGGCGCGATCTCGGGCCTGATGCGCGCCGAGCTGCGCGAGCCGGGTATCCAGTATCTGGGCATCTGGGCGGGGATGCTGCACGGCGGCGCGCAGAGCCTCGACCAGTCGCTGCACCTGTGGAACGTGCTCATCACAGCACACGGCCTCATCATGGTGTTCTTCATGGTCATGCCCGCGATGATCGGCGGGTTCGGCAACTGGTTCGTGCCGATCATGATCGGCGCGCCCGACATGGCGTTCCCGCGCATGAACAACGTGTCCTTCTGGCTGCTGATCCCGGCCTTCACGCTGCTGCTCGCCTCGCCCTTTTTCGGGTCGGGCGCGGGCGTGGGCTGGACCGCATACGCCCCGCTATCGACCTTCGGCGAGCCGGGGCCGTCGGTCGACATGGCGATCCTGTCGCTCCATCTGGCGGGCGCCTCGTCGATCCTGGGGGCGATCAACTTCATCACCACCATCTTCAACATGCGCGCGCCGGGCATGACGCTGCACAAGATGCCGCTGTTCGTCTGGTCGGTGCTGGTGACGGCGTTCCTGCTGCTGCTGTCGCTGCCGGTGCTGGCCGCCGCGATCACCATGTTGCTGACCGACCGCAATTTCGGGACGACCTTCTTCGATCCCGCCGGGGGCGGCGACCCGATCCTGTACCAGCATCTCTTCTGGTTCTTCGGCCATCCCGAAGTGTACATCATGATCCTGCCGGGCTTCGGCATCGTCAGCCAGATCATCGCGACCTTCAGCCGCAAGCCCGTCTTCGGCTATCTCGGCATGGCCTATGCCATGGTCGCGATCGGCGTGGTCGGCTTCGTCGTGTGGGCGCACCATATGTTCGCCACCGGCCTGAGCGTGAACACCAAGATGTATTTCACCGCCGCGACGATGATCATCGCGGTGCCGACCGGCATCAAGATCTTCTCGTGGATCGCGACCATGTGGGGCGGTTCTCTGACCTTCAAGACGCCGATGGTCTGGGCGATCGGCTTCATCTTCATGTTCACGGTCGGCGGCGTGACCGGCGTGGTGCTCGCGAACGGCGGCATCGACGATTATATGCACGACACCTATTATGTTGTCGCGCACTTCCACTATGTCCTGTCGCTGGGCGCGGTGTTCGCGCTGTTCGCGGGATTCTATTACTGGTTCCCGAAAATGTCGGGGAAGATGTATAGCGAGCTGCTCGGCCAGCTGCATTTCTGGGTCTTCTTCGCGGGCGTGAACCTGTTGTTCTTCCCGATGCACTTCCTGGGGCTCCAGGGCATGCCGCGCCGCTACCCCGACTATCCGGATGCCTTCGCGCTGTGGAACAAGGTCGCGACGCACGGCTATGAGATCATGGCGGCGGGCATGGCGATCTTCTTCATCAACCTGATCTGGTCGCTGATCGCGGGCAAGCCCGCGGGCGACAATCCATGGGGCGAGGGCGCGACGACGCTGGAATGGACGCTGTCCAGCCCGCCGCCCTATCACCAGTTCGAGACGCTGCCGCGCATCGACTGACCCCCTGGCTCCCCACCGCCCCTGCAAGACCCCGGAGCATCGCCTCCGGGGTCTTTTGCATGTCCGCCATGCCGATATGGAGCCCGTGATGCCGCCAGCCGCCCCTGGGGTGCGACGAACGGCGGAACCTTTCACCGATTGTTATCCACAGATGCGGCACATATCGTCCTGCCGCGACGGGCGGCGGGTTGGCGGGATAGCGCGGCGATGCAGCGGGACGAACCTACGGTCAGCATCCGACCGGCGGAGGCGACCGGAGACGGGGACGCGGACTTCCTCCTGTCCGATCATGGGGCAGGCGGGCCGGGTCCGATCGCGCGACACGGGGCGAGCGGCGCGGCGATGCTGCCCCTGCTGGCGCTTGCGGCCTGTGGCGGCGGGGGCGGCGGAAGCGCGGGGGCCACCGGCACCGGCGCGGGCGGTTCGACCACCACGCCGGTCGTCGTCGTCACCCCCTCCCCCACCACCACCGAGGCGAGCCGGTTCCTGGCGCAGGCGACGATGGGCGCGACCCGCAGCGGGATCGATGCGGTCGTGTCGCGCGGCTATGACGGCTGGCTGACCGATCAGTTCGCGATGGCGCGGGCGACCAGCCATTGGGACTGGCTGACCGCGAACGGCTATGACGCGGCGGCCAACCGCAACTCGCTCGCCGGGCTCGACCCGACGCTGTGGCGCCAGATGATCGTCGAGCCCGACCAGCTGCGCCAGCGGGTGGGCATGGCGCTGCTCGACATCCTCGTCGTCGGGGTGGACGGCATCAACGATGCATGGCGCGCCTTCAGCATGGCGGCCTATGTCGACATCCTGCTCGACAACGCCTTCGGCAATTATCGCGACCTGCTGGGCGCGGTGACGACCAGCTTCGCGATGGGCAGCTATCTGACCTATCTGTCGAACCGCAAGGCCAATGCCGCGACCGGCGCACAGCCCGACGAGAATTACGCGCGCGAGTTGATGCAGCTGTTCACGCTCGGCCTCTATCAGCTCAACATGGACGGATCGCCCCGGCTGAACGGCGGGCAGCCGGTCGAGACCTATAATCAGGCCGATGTGTCGGGACTGGCGCGCATCTTCACCGGGCTGGTCCCCGCGACGAACGACAGCTCGACCCCGGCGCGCTATCGCCAGCCGCTGGTGATGAACGCCGCGCTGAACGAAACCGGCGCGTCCAGCTTTCTCGGCACGACCGTCTCGGGCGGCGGCATGGCGGGGATCAAGGCGGCGCTGGACACGATCTTCGCGCATCCCAACGTCGCGCCCTTCATCTCGAAACAGCTGATCCAGCGGCTCGTCACCAGCAATCCCTCGCCCGCCTATGTCACCCGCGTCGCGACCGCGTTCGCCGACAACGGCCAGGGGGTGCGCGGCGACATGAAGGCGGTGATCCGCGCCATCCTGCTCGACAGCGAGGCCCGCACCCTGTCCAGCGCCACCACCGCGGGCAAGCTGCGCGAGCCGGTGCTGCGGCTGACCGGCTGGGCGCGCGCCTTCGGCGTCACCTCGCCGTCCAATGGCTGGGCGATCGGCGACACCTCCAATCCCGCCAACCGGCTGGGACAGAGCAAGGGCCGCAGCCCCTCGGTCTTCAACTTCTACCGCCCCGGCTACACCCCGGCGGGGACCAGCATCGCCAGCGCCGGGCTGGTCGCGCCCGAGTTCCAGATCACCAACGAACAAAGCGTCATGGGCTATGTGAACTATATGTACGGCCTGATCGCCAACGGCACCGGCGATGTGAAGGCGGACTATAGCGCGATCCTGACCAAGGCGGCCGATGCACAGGCGCTGGTCGACGAGGTGAACCTGGTCCTCGCCGCCGGGCAGCTCTCCACCGCGACGCTGGCCGCGATCCGGGGCGCGGTCGACAGCGTGTCGGCCGCCGCCACCAACGGCGCGATCAACCGGGTCGGCATCGCGATCCTGCTGACCATGGCCTCCCCCGACTATCTGACCCTGCGGTGATGAGCATGATCCACGATCAGTCCCGACGCGCCTTCCTGAAGCGCAGCGCGCTGCTCGGCCTGGCGGGCACCGCCACCCCCTTCGTCACCAGCCTGGCCGCGATCGGCGAGGCGGCGGCGGCCACCGCGTCGGATTACAAGGCGCTGGTCTGCGTGTTCCTGTACGGCGGCAACGACTATGCCAACACGCTCGTCCCCTATGACGAGACCAGCTTCGCGGCCTATCGCGCGGCGCGCGCCAACATCGCCTATCAACGCGATGCGCTGGCGGGCAGCGTCCTCAATCCCGCCGTCGCGCTGCCGGGGGGCCGCGCCTATGCGCTGTCGCCATCGATACCCGAGATGAGCCAGCTGTTCGCGGCGGGCAAGATGGCGGTAGCGCTGAACGTCGGCACGCTGGTCGAACCGACGACCAAGACGCAATATGCCAACCGCACCGTCAGGCTGCCGCCCAAGCTGTTCAGCCACAACGACCAGCAGAGCTTCTTCCAGGCCTCGACGCCTGAGGGCGCGACGAGCGGCTGGGGCGGGCGGATCGGCGACGTGTTCCAGAGCGGCAACGGCGCCGCCGCGCTGACCTGCATCAACACCAGCGGCAACGCCGTCTATCTGACCGGGCGCAGCGCGATCCAATATGCGGTGGGCACGGGCGGGCCGGTGGCGCTGCTCGGCGGCAGCCGGACGCTCTATGGCTCGTCATCGGCGCTCGAGACGCTGCGCGGGTTGATGACCACCGAGCCGGGCTTTGCCATGGCGAGCGAACATGCCCGGATCAGCAAGCGCGCGCTCGACATCCAGGCGCAGTTGAGCAGCGCGCTGGCCGGGGCGCCCGCCGCCAATTTTCCGCTCTTCCCTTCCGGTAACACGCTGGCCGACCAGCTGAAGATGGTCGCGCGGATGATCGCGATCAGCCAGACGCTGGGGCTGAAACGGCAGGTCTTCTTCGTCTCGATGGGCGGGTTCGACCTGCATGACAATCTGGTCGCGCAGCATCCGGGGCTGCTCGCCAAGGTGTCGGCGGCGATGAAGGCCTTTTACGACACCACCGCCGCGATGGGCGTCGCCAACCAGGTGACCAGCTTCACCGCCTCCGACTTCGGGCGGACGCTGCAATCCAATGACGACGGCTCCGACCATGGCTGGGGCGGCATGCATTTCGTCGTCGGCGGCGCGGTGCGGGGCCAGCGCTTCTATGGCAAGGCGCCGATCGTCGGCACCAACAGCAGCGACGATGTCGGGCAGGGCCGCCTGCTGCCCACCATGTCGGTCGACCAATATGCCGCGACGCTGGCCAGTTGGTTCGGGATCGACTCGGGCGGTCTGCGGACCGTGCTTCCCAATATCGGCAATTACGACGCCTCGACCTGGAACCAGGGATTCATGGGATAGGATCGGGGCCGGGACACCGCCTTTCCCGGCCGGTCCCGGACAATCCCCGCCACCCAAAGCATGGCCGCAAATAGTATAGTGACAATATAACATCCTGCATTCTGGCGATTATCCGATCATCAACGATCGGAAAAACTTACCCTTCTCTTGGCTGGCACGCGACTCCGCCCGCCCCATATGGGCGCCGCGATCCTTCGGTCGCGTCACAGATTTCCAGAGGAGCTTCCATGCCCACTCCCGCCAAGGGCTATGCCGCCCAGTCGGCCGAGACCCCGCTCGCGCCCTTTTCCTTCGAGCGTCGCGATCCGCAGGGCGACGATGTCGCGATCGACATCCTCTATTGCGGGGTCTGCCACTCCGACCTGCACACCGCGCGGAGCGAATGGGCGGGCACCCAATATCCGTGCGTGCCGGGCCATGAGATCGTCGGGCGCGTGACCGCCGTCGGCGATGCCGTGACCAAGTACCGGGTCGGCGATCTGGTCGGCGTCGGCTGCATGGTCGACAGTTGCGGCCATTGCCCGTCCTGCCATGACGGCGAGGAGCAATATTGCGAGACGACCGGCTTCGTCGGCACCTATAACGGCCCCGACCCCGTGCTGGGCGGCCATACCTTTGGCGGCTATTCCGACCATATCGTGGTCAAGGAAGGCTTCGTCCTGAAGATCAACCATGACGATGCCGATCTGGCCGCCGTCGCACCTTTGCTCTGCGCCGGAATCACCACCTATTCCCCCTTGCGCCACTGGAAGGTCGGGCCGGGCCAGAAGGTCGGCATCGTCGGTCTGGGCGGCCTGGGCCATATGGGTGTGAAGATCGCCGCCGCGATGGGGGCCGAGGTCTATGTCTTCTCGACCTCGCCGAACAAGGCCGAGGATGCCAAGCGGCTGGGCGCCAAGGACCTGATCGTGTCGAAGGACGCCGATCAGATGGCCGAACACGCCAACAGCTTCGACTTTATCCTGAACACCGTGGCGGCCCCGCACGATCTCGACGCGTTCCTGATGCTGCTCAAGCGCGATGGGACGATGACGCTGGTTGGCGTACCCGACTCGCCTCACCCCTCGCCCTCGGTCGGCAATCTCGTCTTCCGCCGCCGGTCGCTGGCGGGCTCGCTGATCGGCGGCATCGCCGAGACGCAGGAGATGCTGGACTTCTGCCACCAGCATGGTCTGACCGCCGATATCGAGATGATCGCGATGGACGAGGTCAACACCGCCTATGACCGGATGCAGAAGAGCGATGTGAAATATCGCTTCGTCATCGACATGGCGACGCTGAAGGGCTGAGGCCCGTTTAGGCTACGCCCTCAATGCTGGGCACGCCCCTCCCGCAGGCGGGAGGGGATGGGGGAGGGCAGGCCACGGGCGATGGTCTCGGTGAGACCTCCGGCCCTCCCCCCGTCCCCCTCCCGCTTGCGGGAGGGGGTGCGCTCTTGGCGGGCGGGGCCATATTCTTCTCCCCATCCCGCAGGCGGGGGAGGGGGTGCCCCAGGGGTTGACCTTGATGGCCCCCCCAACCCTGGCAAAGACGCTTTGATTGCCCCCCTCCCCGCCAAGCCCTATATGCGGGACTCCCATGTCCAGCATTCCCTCTTCCGTTTTCGTGCCCGCCGACTGGCGCGACTTCCTCGCCCTGACCAAGCCGCGGGTAATGACGCTGGTCGTGTTCACCGGCCTGTGCGGAATGCTGGCCGCGCCGGTGGGGATCGATCCGGTGATCGGCTTCACCGCCATATTGTGCATCGCGCTGGGCGCGGGCGCGGCGGGGGCGCTCAACCAATGGTATGAGGCGGATTTGGATGCGCTGATGAAGCGCACCGCCAAGCGTCCCCTGCCCGCCGGTCGGATGACCCGCGAGTCGGCGCTGCATTTCGGGGTGGGGCTGGCCTGTTTCTCGGTCCTGCTGATGGGGCTGGCGGTCAATTACGTCGCCGCCGGCATCCTGACCGTTTCGATCCTGTTCTATGTCCTCGTCTATACCGTCTGGCTGAAACGGCGGACGCCGCAGAATATCGTCATCGGCGGCGCGGCGGGGGCGTTTCCGCCGCTGATCGGCTGGGCCGCCGCGACCGGCGAAGTGGCGCTGCTGCCCTTCCTGCTGTTCAGCCTCGTCTTCCTGTGGACCCCGCCGCATTTCTGGGCGCTCGCGCTCTTCGTGAAGACCGATTACGCCAATGCGGGCGTGCCGATGCTGCCCGTCGTCGCGGGCGAGCGGGTGACGCGGGCGCAGATCGGGCTCTACACCATCCCGATGGCCATCGCCGCCGTCGCCCCCTGGCCGTTGGGCCTGACGGGTGCGATCTATGGCGGAATCGCCAGCGTCGGGACGGCGATCTTCGCCGCCTATGCCGCGGTGGTCGCCTTTCGCCACACCCGGCCCGACGATGCGATGAAGCCCGAAAAGCGGCTGTTCAAATATTCGATCCTCTATCTTTTCCTTCTCTTCGGCGCGCTGGTGGTGGATCGTTGGGCATGACGCCTGACGATTCGAATCGGATTCGCGCCAAGCAGCGCGCCCGTGCCATGGTGATGGCCCTGCTGCTCGGCTTCCTGGTCGTGCTGATCTTCTTCATCACCCTGTCGAAGATCCGGTCGGGGATGCACTGATGCGGCTGACGCGCCAGGCCCGGACGGTCGCGTTCGCGCTGTTCGGCGTGGTGTTCATGACCGGCCTCGCCTTTGCCAGCGTGCCGCTCTACCGCATGTTCTGCCAGGTCACGGGCTATCAGGGCACGACCCAGCGCGGGGCCGCCGCGCCGGGCAGCGTCCACCGCCAGATCCGCGTCGATTTCGACGCCAATGTCTCCTCGCGGCTGGCCTGGACCTTCAAGCCCGAAAACCCGCACGAGACGGTCGATATCGGCGCGCGCGACATGGTGTTCTTCACCGCGACCAACAATGCGAAGGTGCCCGTCACCGGCACCGCGACCTTCAACGTGACGCCCGACCAGGCCGGACGCTATTTCACCAAGATCCAGTGCTTCTGCTTCATCCAGCAGACGCTGCAACCCGGCGAGACGGCGCGGATGCCGGTGATCTTCTTCATCGACCCCAAGATCCTGAACGACCCGGACGCGCGCGACATCGAGACCATCACCCTGTCCTACACATTTTACCCGGTGGATTCGGGGAAGAAAGCGGGTTAGCCTCCCTCTCAAAAGAGAAACATAGGGACGGGATCATGGCTGGCGCGAAGAACCACGACTATCATATCCTGCCGCCGAGCCCCTGGCCGCTGGCCAGTTCGATGTCGGCGCTGCTCATGGCCTCGGGCGCGATCATGTGGATGCACAGCGCGCCCGGCGGCGGCTGGGCGTTCCTGGCGGGGCTGGCGGCGGTGCTGTACTGCATGGGCAGCTGGTGGGCCGATGTCGTGCGCGAGGCGCATCATGGCGACCACACCCCCGTCGTCCAGCTGCATTTCCGATACGGCATGATCCTGTTCATCGCATCGGAGGTGATGTTCTTCGTCGGCTGGTTCTGGGCCTTTTTCGACTTCGCGCTGTTCCCGACCGCGATGAGCTTCGTCGACGGCCAGGTGGAACGCGCGACCGAGGGCGCCGCCGCCATCGCCGCGACCTGGCCGCCCAAGGGGCTGGAGGTGATCGACGCCTTCAAGCTGCCCTTGCTCAACACGCTGATCCTGCTGACCAGCGGCACCACCGTGACCTGGGCGCACCACGCGCTGATCCACAACCAGCGCGGCGGCGAGAAGCGCGGCCTGTGGGGCGTGCTGGGCGTCGGCGACCGGGACGGCGTGCTGAAGGGCCTGTGGCTGACGGTCGTGCTGGGCCTGATCTTCAGTTCGATCCAGGCCTATGAATATGTCCACGCGCCCTTCCCCTTCAAAGGGATCAACTATGGCGCGGCCTTCTTCATGGCGACCGGCTTTCACGGTTTCCACGTCATCGTCGGCACCATCTTCCTGATCGTCTGCCTGATCCGCGCCTATCGCGGCGATTTCACCCCGCGCCAGCATTTCGGGTTCGAGGCGGCGGCCTGGTACTGGCATTTCGTCGACGTGGTGTGGCTGTTCCTGTTCGTCACCATCTATGTCTGGGGTGGCTGGGGCGCGCCGGTCCATAGTGGCTGAGTTTACGCCGCCCACCATCGCGCAGGCCGCATTCGGGGGGCTGTGTCCGCGTTGCGGCCAGCCCCATTTGTTTGCCGGGCCGCTTTTCTCGAAACAGGTGACGACCTTCGCCGAAACCTGTGCGGCGTGCGGGCTGGATTTCACCCGCTTCAATGTCGGCGATGGGCCTGCCGCCTTCCTGACGCTGATCCTGGGCACGGTCGTCACCATCGCGGCGATCGCGGTCGAGCTGACGCTGCATCCGCCGCTCTGGCTGCACATGCTGATCTGGCTGCCGCTGACCGCCATCGGCGTCGTCTATACCCTGCGCGTCGCCAAGGGCGCGCTGGTGGCGGCCGAATATCGCAACGAAGCGCGCGAGGGCGCGGTCGCCAGACCCGACGCGGACGACGACGCATGAAGCGGGTGCCGGTCCTGCCCACGCTGGTCGTCGGACTGGCGGTCGCGGCGATGGTCGCGCTGGGGCTGTGGCAGTTGCTCGACCGGTTGCCACAGAAGCGGGCCTATCTGGCGCAGCTGGCCGCCAACCCCGCCAGGCCACCCATCGCCTTTCCGCTGTTCCCCGACGACAGCCTGCTCTTCCGCCGCACCGTCGCCGAGTGCCGGCCGCCCGTCACCATCCGTCGCGCCGGAGCCGGGGCGGCGGGGTTCCGGCTGATCGCGACCTGTTCGGTGCAGCACGGCGCGATGCAGGTGCAACTGGGCACCACCCATGATCCGCGCAAGGCGATCGCCTGGCCCGGCGGCCGGGTGACGGGCTATGTCGCCCACGCCCCCGACGGTCGCTCGCTGATCCAGTCGGCCTTCGACCACCGGCCGCAAGCCATGCTGCTGGTCGCGGACAGCCCGGCCGCCGGACTGGAGCCCAACCCCAGCCCCGATATCGACGCGGTGCCCAACAACCACCTGGCCTATGCCGTGCAATGGTTCCTGTTCGCCGCCATCGCCGCAATTATCTATGCTTTGGCGGTCGTTCGGCGCAATCGAATGGTTGTGGTGACCGACACACACGGTTAAGCCGCACCGCATCATGCGCTATCACAGTACCCGCGGCTCCGCCCCCGTCCTCGATTTCCGGGGCGCGACCCTGGCCGGTCTCGCCAGCGATGGCGGGCTCTATGTCCCCGAAGCCTGGCCGACCCTGACGCCCGAAGAGATTGAGGGGCTGGCGGGCCTGTCCTATGCGCAGACCGCCGCGAAGATCATGGCGCCGTTCGTCGGCGACAGCCTGACCGCCGAGGAGCTTCAGGACCTGTGCGACGCCGCCTATGGTCGCTTTTCGCACGCCGCCGTGACGCCCTTGGTCCAGCTCGACCATGACCAGTGGCTGCTGGAGCTGTTTCACGGCCCCACGCTGGCGTTCAAGGACGTCGCGCTCCAGATGCTGGGGCTGTTGTTCGAGCGGTTCCTGCGCGGCACCGACACCCGGCTGACCATCGTCGGCGCGACCAGCGGCGACACCGGATCGGCGGCGATCGACGCGGTGGCGGGGCGCGCCAATATCGACATCTTCATGCTGCACCCGGCGGGCCGCGTGACCGAGATCCAGCGGCGCCAGATGACCACGGTGCTGGCCCCCAATGTCCACAATATCGCGATCGAGGGGAATTTCGACGACGCGCAGGCGCTGGTGAAGGCGATGTTCAACGACCGCGCCTTTGCCGATCGCCACACCCTGTCGGCGGTCAACTCGATCAACTGGGCGCGGTTGATGGCGCAGGTCGTCTATTATTTCTACGCCGCCGTCCGGCTGGGCGCGCCGGGCAAGGCCGTCGCCTTCTCGGTGCCGACGGGCAATTTCGGCGACGTGTTCGCCGGCTATGTCGCGGCGCGCATGGGCCTGCCGGTCGAGCGGCTGATCGTCGCGACCAACGTCAACGACATCCTTCACCGCGCGCTGTCCTCGGGCGATTATTCCAAGGGGCAGGTGCAGGCGACCGCGACGCCGTCGATGGACATCCAGGTCAGCTCCAATTTCGAGCGGCTGTTGTTCGATGCGAACGGCCGCGACGGTGCGGCGCTGGCGGCGCAGATGAAGGGCTTCGAATCGTCGGGCGCGATGCGACTGACCAATGCGCAGAGCCAGAATATCGCCCCGCTCTTCACCAGCGCGCGGGTCGATGCGGACGATATGAGCCGCGCGATGCGCTGGGCGGCCGAGTCGACCGGGCAGATCCTCGATCCGCACACCGCCATCGCGCTGTCCGCCGCACGGGCGAGCGACGTTGCGGTGCCCGTCGTGACGCTGGCCACCGCGCATCCGGCCAAGTTCACCGACGCGGTCGAGCGCGCGACCGGGGTGCGGCCCCCGCTGCCCCCCCGCGTCGGCGACCTGTTCGAGCGCGAGGAACGCTTCACCACCCTGCCCGCCACCTTCGAGGCGGTGACGGCCTTTATCGACGGGCATGGTTTGCGCTAACGCGCATCCCATGAAACTCGAAACGATGATCGGCGAGCCCTGGGCGGATTACGGGCTGGTCGATTCCGGCCATGGTCGCAAGCTGGAACGCTATGGCCGGTTCCGCTTCATCCGCCCCGAACCCCAGGCGATGTGGGCCCCGGCGACCAGCGACTGGCGCGCGGCGGCCGAGTTCGTGCCCGGCTCGGACGAGGATGGCGGCGGCCGCTGGAACTTCAACGAGCCGGTCCCGCGCGAGGGCTGGCCGCTGAAGTGGAACGAGGTGCGCTTCACCGCACAGAACACGCCGTTCCGCCATCTGGGCTTCTTCCCCGACATGGCCCCTGTATGGAGCTGGATGCGCGAGCAGGTCGACGGGCTGGCCGAGCCGGAGTGCATGAACCTGTTCGGCTATACGGGCGTCGGCACGCTGGCGATGGCGAGCGCGGGCGCGAAGATGGTGCATGTCGATGCGTCGAAGAAATCGGTCGAGGCGGCGCGGAGCAATGCGATGCTGTCGGGCCTGGGCGATGCGCCGGTCCGCTGGATCATCGACGACGCCGCCAAGTTCGTCGCGCGTGAGGTGCGGCGCGGACGGCGCTATGACGGCATATTGCTCGACCCTCCCAAATATGGACGCGGGCCGGAGGGCGAGGTGTGGCGGCTGGAGGAAGACCTGCCGGGCCTGATCGCCAATTGTCGCCAGCTGCTCGACGGTGATTCGCGCTTCCTGTTCCTGACCGTCTATGCGGTGCGCATGTCGGCGATGGCGATCGGCGAGATGATGCGCCAGGTGATGGCCGACCTGCCCGGCAAGGTGGAGTGCGGCGAACTGGGCGTGCGCGAGGAAGCACGCGGGCTGACCCTGCCCACCGCCATCTGGGCGCGGTGGAGCCGGTAAAGACACACCCTCCGTTCAGCCTGAGCGAAGTCGAAGGCCACGCCAGATCATAGCGGCGGGGCATGTGCTTCGACTTCGCTCAGCACGAACGGGAGTTGGGAATTTCGATCAACGCCACCTCATAGGTCGCCACCGCACCGCCAGCCTCGAACCGCTTCGCGATCCGCCGCATCGCGCCCGGCGGGATCGGTTGGTGCCCTTCGCGCGGCGTTCCCGCACCGATCGCCCGGAGCGCGCGCATGAACGCGGCCGCCGAGCCGTGCCGCTGCTCGAACCGCCGGGTTTCGACCGGCCAACCCAGCGACCCGACCGGCGGATAGACCGGGCTCCCCGCCGCGAATCCCTCCGCCCGGTGCGCCTCGTGCCAGGCCGCGAACGTCCCCTCGACCAGCGTCGTCACCAGCATCCGCCCGCCGGGCGACAGCAGCGCCGCCAACCGCCGCAACCCGCCGCCCAGATCGGCAAACCACTGCACCGCCAGGCTGCTGACGATCAGGTCGAACGGCGCTTCGTCGGGCAGGTCGGGATGCTCGCCGTCCATCACCCGCCCCCGCGCGCCCGGCTGCCCCGCCAGTCCGCGCGCCAGCATGGCGGGGGCGATGTCGGTCATCAGCCAGTCGGCCCCCTCCAGCCGAGGCCGCACCGCGCCGGTCAGGAAGCCGGTGCCGCATCCCACCTCCAGCACGCGCGGGCCGGGCGGCGCGACCGCGACGATCCGCTCGGCCAGCCAGTCGGCGACCTGCCGCTGGACCACCGCATGCGCGTCATAGGCCGCCGCCGCGTCGAAGGCCCGCGCGATCACCTGGGCGTCTGCCATGATGTCAGTCCCGCACCGACCGGACCGCCGCCGCCGCCAGCCAGGGCGCTCCCGCCACCAGCAGCAGCGAACAGGCCGCCAGGAGCTTCATCGCCCCCATATCCCCGCCGCCCGCGCCGAAGATCAGCAGCGGCAGGGCGAGCGGCAACAGCAGCAGCCCCGCCACACCGCCCGCGCCGCGCAGCCCGGCGGTCAGCGCGCCCGTCGCCACCGCCAGCGCGGCCAGCCCCGGCGTGCCGAGCAGCAGCCCCGCCTCGACCCGGACCAGCGCCGCGCCGTCCAGCCCGAACAGCCCGGCCGCGAGCAGCGCCGCGAGCATCAGCGGCGGCGCAAAGGCCAGCCAGTGCCCCAGAATCCGCACCCCCATGACGAGCGGCAGCGACAGGCCGCGCACCGCGATCTGGTCGAACCAGCCCGATTCGCAATCGGGCGCGACCAGCCGCTCGACCGGCAACAGCGCCGCGAGCAGCGCCGCCACCCAGATCGCGCCCGCACCGATCCGCGCCAGCATCGCCCGGTCGGGCCCGATGGCGAAGGGAAAGAGAATGACCGCCAACAGGAAGAAGCCGCTGACCAGCCCCGCCCCGCCCCCGGCATAGCCGCGCCGCACATCGCGTGCGATCAGTGTGCCGATGATCGTCATGCCGGCACCCTCTCGGCCAGCAGGACCGGCTCGGCATCGGGCAGGGCGAGTGTCTGATGCGTGGCGAGCAGCACCGCCCCGCCCCCGGCGCGGTGGCGGGCAATGGCCTGTTCGAGCATCGCGACCCCGGCGGCATCCAGCCCGTTGCCCGGCTCGTCCAGCAGCCAGAGCGGCGCATCGGCCGCCAGCACCCGCGCCAGCGCCGCGCGCCGCCGCTGCCCGGTGGACAGCAGCCGCACCGGCACCTCGGCCAGCGCCGCCAGCCCGACCTCGGCCAGCGCCGCGACCACCCGCGCGGATGCCTGGTCGCCGCCATCCAGCTTCGCCCAGAAGGACAGCGCATCGACGAGGCGCCTGTCCAGGTCGAGCGCCAGATCCTCGGCCATCAGCGCCACCCGCCCGCTTCGCGCGACATGTCCCTCGAACGGGGCGATCAGCCCGGCGGCGAGGCGCAGCAGGCTGGACTTGCCGATGCCGTTGGGGCCGGTGACGAGCGCCGCCCCGCCGGGGCCCAGCGCCAGCGACAGCCCGGCGAACAACAGCCGCCCGCCGCGCGCGCAGGCGACCTGGGACAGCTGCAATATCACGCCGCCGGACCGTCCATCGCCTCTTCGAGCGCGTGCATATCCTCGTCCGACAGGCCGAAATGATGGCCGATCTCATGGATCGTCACATGCACGACCAGATCGTCCAGCCGTACCCCGGTCTCGACCCATTCGTCCAGGATCGCGCGGCGATACAGGTGGATGCGGTCAGGCAGGCTGCCGGAATCCATCGAACTCTTCTCGCCCACCGGACGCCCGTGATACAGGCCGGTCAGGTCGAGCGGATGGTCGAGCCCCAGCGCGGCCAGCGTCTCGTCATCGGCGAATTCCTCGACGATCAGCACCACATCGCCCAGGTGCGCCGCGAACGCCGCGGGAAGGCGCGCGATGGCGTCGCGCGCGATCGCCTCGATCACATCGGCCCCCGGTGCCGCGCCGATCCCGTCTTGCCCGCTCATGCGCGTCGTCATACCGCTGTGCCGGTCAAAAGAACAAGAGAAGCAAGGGGACGGCAATGGTGGAGCGGCTGAGCGAGCTGGACCGGGACGAGGCGCTGGACGGCCTGCCCGACTGGGACTGGGACGAGGGACGCGACGCGATCAGCCGCCGTTTCGTCTTCGCCGATTTCAACGAGGCGTTCGGCTTCATGACCCGCGTGGCGCTGCTGGCGGAGAAGGCGGACCATCATCCCGAATGGTCGAACGTGTGGAACCGGGTCGACATCGTGCTGACCACCCATGACGCGGGCGGCCTGTCGGCGCGCGACATCGACATGGCCGAGGCGATCGACGCCCTGGTGGAGTAAGTCCAATCCTCCCCAAGCTATGCTTGGGGAGGGGGACCGCCGCGAAGCGGTGGTGGAGGGGCGCCGTCACAGACGGCGGCTGACGCCGCCGCCCCTCCACCACCCCCCTCCCCATCCAAGATGGGGAGGAATGGGAGTTACCCCACCGTCTGCTCGATCGCGCCGAAGATCGGATGGTGGCGGTCGTCCTCCATCCAGATGCGGACGGTATCGCCCTTCTTCAGGAACGGCGTGACGGGCTCGCCGCCCCGGATCGTCTCGATCATGCGCAGCTCGGCCAGGCAGCTATAGCCGACGCCGCCCTCGGCGACGGGCTTGCCCGGCCCGCCATCGGCGTCGCGGTTGGACACGGTGCCCGAACCGATGATCGTCCCCGCCCCCAGCGCGCGCGTCTTGGCGGCATGGGCGACCAGCGTGCCGAAGTCGAAGGTCATGTCCTGCCCCGCATCCGCGCGGCCGAAGGGTTGGCCGTTGAGATCGACCTTGAGCACCCGGTGCAGCTTGCCGTCGCGCCACCAGTCGCCCAGCGACTCGGGCGTTACGAAGACCGGCGAAAAGGCCGAGGCGGGCTTGGACTGGAAAAACCCGAAGCCCTTGGCCAGTTCGCCGGGGATCAGCCCGCGCAGCGACACGTCGTTGGTCAGCCCGACCAGCCGGATCGCGGCCAATGCCTCCTCACGGCTCGCCCCCATGGCCACATCGCCGGTGACGACGACGACCTCGCCCTCCAAGTCGCAGCCCCAGCTTTCGTCGGCCAGCGGGATCGCGTCGCGCGGGGCCAGGAATCCATCCGACCCGCCCTGATACATTAGCGGATCGTGCCAGAAGCTGTCGGGCAGTTCCGCCCCGCGCGCCTGGCGGACGAGCGCGACGTGATTCACATAGGCCGATCCGTCCGCCCATTGATAGGCGCGCGGCAGGGGCGAGGCGGCGTCATGCTCGTGGAATCGCTCACGCGGTATCACCTCATGGTCGAGATCGGTCGCCAGATTGGCCAACGCGGGGGCGACGACATTCCAGTCGTCGAGGGCGGCCTGCAAGGTCGGGGCGATATGGCCCGCATCGGCATACCAGGCGAGATCGCTCGACACGACGACCAGCTTGCCGTCGCGACCACCCTTGAGACTGGCGAGTTTCATGCAGGACTCCTCTTCGCTAACTGGTATCGGATGTAACCATCCGCCCGCGGTTGTCACGCACCGCGACAATGATCCTGCCCGAAACTTGACTTTTCGCAAGGCGGGGCGCACATGCCCACCCGTCGAAGGCGTCCACTTGCAGCGTGAACGGACTCTCCAGTCCCGGCTCCGCCCCGACCCTGTCTCCAGGCTTCCCTTGTCACGCGGGGTGTCATCAACCCCGGCGCCGCCTCTCGCGGCCCTTCGTGACTCGCGCGCCCATGTCAGAAAGTCATTTCATGTCGTTTTCCGAACTCGGCCTTGCCGAGCCGCTCGTCCGCGCGCTCGAAGCCAAGGGCTATTCCGAACCCACCCCGATCCAGCGCGACTCGATCCCGACGCTGCTGGAGGGCCGCGACCTGCTGGGCATCGCGCAGACCGGCACCGGCAAGACCGCCGCGTTCGTGCTGCCGTCGATCCAGCGTCTGGTCGAGGCGAACAAGCGCGTCCTGCCGACCCATTGCCGGATGCTGGTGCTCGCGCCGACCCGCGAACTGGCCAGCCAGATCGCCGAGAATGCGAAGGGCTATGCCAAGTTTTCCAAGCTGGCGGTCGCGACCGTCTTTGGCGGCACCAGCCTGAACAAGAACCGCCAGGACCTGTCGCGCGGCGTGGACATCCTCGTCGCGACGCCGGGCCGCCTGATCGACCTGGTCGAGCAGGGCTTCCTGAACCTGTCGATGATCGAGATCCTGGTGCTGGACGAGGCCGACCAGATGCTCGACCTGGGCTTCATCCACGCGCTGCGCCGCATCGTGAAGATGATCCCGCGCAAGCGCCAGACCTTGTTCTTCTCGGCCACCATGCCCGCCGCGATCCGCGATCTGGCCGACAAGTTCCTCGACAATCCCGCGACCGTCACCGTGACCCCGGTGTCGACCACCGCCGAGCGCGTCGACCAGTCGGTGACGTTCGTGACGCAGCAGGAAAAGCAGGCGCTGCTGACCATCCTGCTCGCCGATCCCGCGATCGAGCTGGCGCTGGTCTTCACCCGCACCAAGCATGGCGCCGACCGCGTCGTGAAGCTGCTGGCGGGCAACGGCATCGCGGCCAACGCGATCCATGGCAACAAGAGCCAGGGCCAGCGCGAGCGCGCGCTGGGCGAGTTCCGCTCGGGCCAGACCCGCGTGCTGGTGGCGACCGACATCGCGGCGCGCGGCATCGACATTCCGGGCGTCAGCCACGTCTTCAACTTCGAGCTGCCCAATGTCGCCGAACAATATGTCCACCGCATCGGCCGCACCGCGCGTGCGGGCCGTTCGGGCATGGCCATCGCCTTCTGCGCCGAGGACGAGCGTCCGTATCTGAAGGACATCGAGAAGCTGACGCGGCAGAAGATCACCGTCGTCCCGCTGCCCGCCGACTTCGTGAAGCGCGCCGAGACGATCAAGTCGCAGCGGGTCAAGGCGATCGGCGCCGATCCCGCGCCGCGCGTCGACCGCCCGCGCGATCCGGCGCGGCCGCGCGCCACGCATTCCCCGCGCGCGACCGATGCCCGCGCGCCCCAGGGTCGCCAGCCGCGCCGTCGTGGCGGCGGTGGCGGAGCTGGTGGTCCGGGCGGCGGCGGTGGCCGCGGTCGTGGCGGCCGTCCCGGCGGCGGTGCGGGTCGCGGCGCCCAGGGCTGACCGCCTTCTTAGCCCCTCCCGCAAGCGGGAGGGGTTGGGGAGGGCATGGAAGTCTCACCGAGACTGTCGCTTGTGGCATTCCCTCCCCCATCCCCTCCCGCAAGCGGGAGGGGCGTGCCCGGCCCCAGACGCTGGCACCATTCCCGCCTCTCCCGCGTTGATCGCGTAACGATTTCCACGCGTCAGGAGAGATTGCCATGGATATTGCCCACACCCCCGCCGCCGAACGCATCGCACGCGTGCTGTGCGGCCAGCGGCTCAGCGCCAATGCGGGGGGCGATGCCGAATCCGCCGGGCGTCTCGTCGACGATCACTGGCGCGAGCATATGGCCGATGCGCTGGCGGTGCTGCGCACGCTGCGCGAGCCCGATCAGGCGATGGCCGATGCGGGCGATCCCGCCATCTGGGAAAAGATGATTCTCGTGGCGGTCGAGGCCGCCAAACCACCCAAGGTCACGCTGTAACCGCTGTTCCTCCCCAGGCGAGCCTGGGGAGGAACAGACCCTAGACCGTGACCTGTTCGCCCAGTTCGAGGACCTTGCCCGGCGGAATCCGCAGGAAGTCGGTCGGGTCGCTGGCGTTGCGCTGCAGGAACATGAAAACCCGGTCCTGCCAGGGCGGCATGCCCTTTTCCGCTTCGGGTTTGAGCGTGTTGCGGCCGATGAAATAGCTGGTCTTCATCGGGTCCAGCCCCGAATGCCGGGTCTCGACGCCCAGGTCCTTCAGGTCGCGCGGCACGTCGGGCGTTTCCATGAAGCCGTAGGTCAGGGTGACGGTCGCGAAATTGTCGTCCAGCCGCTCGACATGCGCGCGCCGCTCGGGCGGGACCACCGGACGGTCGGCGGTGCGGATCGTCACCACCAGATTCTGCGCGTGCAGGATCTTGTTATGCTTCAGATTGTGGAGCAGCGCGCCGGGGGCCGATGCGGGGTTGGCGGTCAGGAACACGGCGGTCCCCGCCACCCGCTCGGGCGGCCGCTTGGCGAGCGCGGCAGCAAGGTCGGCGAGCGGAATCGCCTGCCGCTTCTCGAAGGCCGAGACGATGCCCCGCCCGCGCACCCAGGTATGGATGATGAGCCCGACGCCCGCACCGACCAGCAGCGGCACCCAGCCGCCCTCGATCACGCGCAGGATGTTCGCGCCGAAGAAGACGAGGTCGAGCGCCAGGAAGGGCAGCAGCGCCGCCACCGCGACGCCGCGCGACCAGCCCCAGCGATGCCGCACCACCAGATAGGCCAGGCAGGTGGTCACGACCATCGTGCCCGTCACCGCGATGCCATAGGCCGCCGCCATCGCCGAGGAGGTCTTGAACTGGATCACCAGCACCAGCACCCCGAACAACAGCATCCAGTTGATCGCGGGAAGATAGATCTGCCCCCGGAAATCGGCCGAGGTCTGGCGGACGCGCAGGCGCGGCAACAGCCCCAGCTGGATCGCCTGCTGGGTCAGCGAGAAGGCGCCGGTGATCACCGCCTGCGCCGCGATCACGGTGGCAAGGCCCGCCAGCACGATCAGCGCGGGGCGCAACGGCTCGGGCGCCATCAGGAAGAACCAGTCCTGGTTGGCGAAGGGCTGGCCGCTCGCCGCCGCCTGTTCCAAAGTGGACAGCGCGAACGCTCCCTGCCCCAGATAGTTGAGCGCCAGCGCGGGCAGGACCAGCGAGAACCAGCCGATGCGGATGGGCAGCCGCCCGAAATGGCCCATATCGGCGGTCAGCGCCTCGGCCCCGGTCACGGTCAGGAACACCGCGCCCAGCACGAACAGCCCGACCAGCCCATGGCTCGCCAGGAAGCTGACGCCATAGCCCGGCCAGACGACCCGCGCGATCGAGGGCTCGTCGGCGATATGCCAGACGCCCAGCCCGCCGATGACCAGGAACCACAGGATGCAGATCGGGCCGAACAGCTTCGACACCTGCGCGGTCCCGCGCGACTGGATACAGAAGAGCACGACCAGGATGACGATGGTGCACAGCCGGATGATATTCTCGTCGAAGATCGTCGCGGCGGCGGGAATGGTGCGCAGCCCCTCCATCGCCGACAGCACCGACAGCGCGGGCGTGATGATCGCATCGCCATAGAAGAGCGACGCGCCCGCCGCCCCCAGCACCAGCGCGACGCGCGACCGCACGCCGGTCGCCCGCCGGGCGAGTGCGGCCAGCGCCAGCACCCCGCCCTCGCCCTGATTGTCGGCGCGCATCAGGAAGACGACATATTTGATCGTCACGACAAGGATCAGCGACCAGAGCGCCAGGCTGAGCACGCCCAGAATCTCGCTGGGGTCGATGCCGTCGCCCGCCGACTGGCCCAGCGCCTCGCGAAAGGCGTAGAGCGGGCTGGTGCCGATATCGCCGAAGACGACGCCGATCGCGCCGATGGTCAGCGCGACCAGCGCGGGATGGGGCGCATGCGACGATGCGCCGCTCTCCGCCGACTCCACGGATGCGGTCTGGATGCCCGTCATATCGGTCGCCGTCCCCGTCATGTCCGCCGGAACCCCCTGTGCCAAAAGGACGGCGCGCTTTACGCTTCTGCGCGCCCGACGCAAGGGCTTTCCCATAGCCTGTGCAATCGCTTGATCTTGCCAGGCGTCAAGCGCATGGACAGGAAATGGTTCCCTTTTCGTTCGGCGGCCAGGCGTTCAAGGCCCTGGCCGATGGCGCGCTGTTCTGGCCCGCGCGGGGCGCGCTGCTGGTCGCCGATCTCCATCTGGAGAAGGCGAGCTGGTATGCCGGGGGCGGGCAGATGCTGCCGCCCTATGATTCGCTCGCCACGCTGACCGAGCTGACCGCGCTGGTCCGCCAGACCGGCGCGCGCGAGGTCTGGTGCCTGGGCGACAGCTTTCACGATGCGGAGGGGTGCGACCGCCTGCTGCCCGAGGCGCGCGCGATGCTGCTCGCGCTGACCGGCGCGACGCGGTGGATGTGGATCACCGGCAATCACGATCCCGTCCTGCGCGATCGCTGCGGCGGCGCGGTGATGGACGAAGCGGCGGTCGACGGGCTGATCCTGCGCCACGAGGCCGATCCCGCCGAGACGCGGCCCGAACTGTCGGGCCATTTCCATCCCAAGCTGCGCCTGCGCGTCCGGGGCAAGATGGTCGCGCGCCGCTGTTTCATCGGCACCGCGCGCAAGCTGGTCCTGCCCGCCTTCGGGGCGCTGACCGGGGGGCTGGACGTCGACCACCCCGCGCTGGTCCAGGCGGTCGGTCGCCCGGCCGAGGCGCTGGTGCCAGTGCGCGACCGGATGCTGCGCTTTCCGGTCGCGGCCTGAGGCCTATCCCGCGCGCGCCAGATCGGGGAAGCCCGCGCGGAAGCCCGCCACCTTGGGCTTGTCCCAGCGCATGATATAGGGATGGCCGGGATTGCGGTCGTAGAAATTCTGGTGATCCGCCTCGGCGGGGAAGAAGCGCCCCTGCTCGATCCGCGTCGTGATCGGCCTGGCAAAGGCATGGGCCTGACTCAGCTGCGCGATATAGGCGCGCGCCACCCGCGCCTGTTCGGGCGACTGGGCGAAGATGGCCGAGCGATAGCTGGGACCGCGATCGGGGCCCTGCCCGCCGACCTGGGTCGGGTCGTGCGCGATCGAGAAATAGACGCGCAGCAGCGTGGCATAGGAGACCTGCGCGGGGTCGTAGGTGATCCGGATCGCCTCGGCATGGCGAGTCCGCTCGGTCGAGACGGCGGCGTAGTTGGCATCGGCCGCCGCGCCCCCGGCATACCCCGCGGTGACGCCGCGCACGCCCTTCACCCGCTCGAACACCGCCTCCATGCCCCAGAAACAGCCGCCCGCCAGGACCGCCACCTGCGGGCGCCGCGCGGCGGGCAGGTCGAGCGTCGCCTTGGGCAACGGCACGGCACGCTCGGCGTGCGCGGGAAGCGAGGACAAGGCGACCGCTCCGAATGCGGTCGCGGCCAGGGCGATGCAGAGGCTATTGCGCATCGCCGGGATATGGGGTGTCTTTGGGGTTCGGCCAGGGGCTGGCGTTGTAGCGTGGGCTTCGACTTCGCTCAGCCTGAACGGCTGTTGTGATGGCCTTCGCCCTTCGCTGCGTTCAGCCTGCGCGAAGTCGAAGGCCAGGCCCGTCGCTTAGCGAACCGCCTCGACCGGGGCCGAACCGTAACGGCTGGGCGCTTCGGCGGGGTGAAGCACGATGAGGCCCAGGGCACCCAGCGCAAATCCGCCGGCGAACTGCCACACGAAGCTGGACTTGAGGAGGGCACGCATTCGTCTTCACCTGTCTAAAACGGGTCGCCCCCGAATGGGCGGCGATCTTCCGGGCGCCATCTGGTCGATCCGCGTCCTTCCGACAATGGCATTTATAGAAACACAGCATTAACGGCACGTGGACGTGTCGTTCATGCCACAGTTAGGCCTTATTGCTGCGGCGCACATAGGGATAGGAAAAAGCCCGCAGGTACAGCCTTTTGGCCATACCCACGGGCTTTCGCACCGCCGCAGGGGCGGGAAATTATTTCAGCGCGGCGCAGGCCGTCTGAATGCGGGTGCACGCTTCCTTGAGCAGCGCGTCCGAGGTCGCATAGCTGATTCGCATCGCGGGCGAGAGGCCGAACGCCGCGCCCTGCACCGCCGCGACCCTCGCATCGTCGAGCAGATAGCCGACGAACGCCTCGTCGCTGTCGATCAACCGACCCGAGGGCGTGGTCTTGCCGATCAGCGGCGCAAAGGACGGATAGACGTAGAAGGCCCCTTCGGGCGTCGGGCAGGTCATGCCGTCGATTGCGTTGAGCATCGACACGACCATGTCGCGCCGCGCCTGGAACGCCAGATTGCGCTCGGCCAGGAAGCTCTGGTCGCCGGTCAGCGCCGCCGTCGCCGCCGCCTGCGCGATCGAGCAGGGGTTGGAGGTCGACTGCGACTGGAGCTTGGCGATCACCTTGATCAGCCAGGGCGCGCCGCCCGCATAGCCGATTCGCCAGCCGGTCATCGCATAGGCCTTGGAACAGCCGTTGACGGTCAGCGTGCGCTCGTACAGCTCGGGGCAGACCTGCGCGATGGTGGCAAAGCGGAAGCCGTCATAGACGATATGTTCGTACATATCGTCGGCGAAGACCCAGACATGCGGATGGCGAAGGATGACCTCGCCCAGCGCCTTCAGCTCGTCGGCGGTATAGCCCGCGCCCGTCGGATTGGACGGCGAGTTCAGGATGACCCACTTGGTCCTGGGCGTGATCGCGGCGTCGAGCGCCTCGGGGGTCAGCTTGTAACCCTGTTCCGGCCCGGCCTTGACGATCACCGGCACGCCGCCCGCGAACTGGACGACGTCCGGATAGCTGACCCAGTAAGGTGCCGGGATCACCACCTCGTCTCCGGCGTCGATCGTCGCGACCATCGCGTTGAACAGGGTGTGCTTGCCGCCGACATTCACGCTGATCTGATCGGCCTTGTAGGTCAGGCCGTTGTCGCGCGCGAACTTCTGCGCGATCGCGGCTTTCAGCTCGGGCGTGCCGTCGACATTCGTATATTTGGTCTTGCCGTCCCGAATCGCCTGGATCGCGGCCTCTTTCACGAAGTCGGGCGTGTCGAAATCGGGCTCGCCCGCGCCCAGCCCGATCACGTCGACGCCGGCGCGCTTCAGCTCCATCACGCGGCTGGTGATGGCGAGCGTGGGGGACGGGCTGATACGGCCGAGCGCGGCGGAGGGCTGCATGGAACGGAACCTTTGCGACAGGAGAGTGCGGGCGCGCTTTAGCGCCCTCCTGCCTCAATCCGCAACCATCTGTGCACGAAACAATCCGCGAAGCGCGTTGCCAAGCAAGAATCCGTCTTGCAGATCGGCACGGGTCAACGCCCCCTCGACCGCGCGACCGCTCTCGATCAGATGGCCGCGCAGCACGCCCGGCAGCAGCCCCTGTGCCAGCGGCGGCGTCACCAGCTTGTCGCCGCGCGCGACGAACAGCGAGCTATAGCTGCCCTCGGTCAGATAGCCGTCGGGCGTCTCGAACACGACCTCGGCCGTGCCCGCCGCCGCCCGTGCCGAGTCGTAGAAGCCCCGCGCGCTGGTCTTGTGGCGCAGCCGCAGGTCGGACGTGGCGACGGGCAGCGGCACGATCCGCACCGGCACCACCCCGTCGAACGGCGCCGGACGCGGCGCGACCTCGACCACCACCGCGCCGCTGCGCGCCAGCAACAGCCGGATGCGCCGGGTATCGCGCAGGCGGAAGGTCGCCGCCTGCAACTCGTTGCGCGCGTCATGCCGGTCGAAGGTGAAGCCCAGCGCCGCCGCGCTCGCCTTCATCCGGGCGAGATGCTCTTCCAGATGCTGGATGCCGTCGACGGGATCGAAGGCCATGGTCTCGATCAGATCGACATCGCTGCGCCCGCCGTCCAGGAAGGCGGCCTTGGCGAGGCATTCGTCCCACTCGTCCGCCGCCACCGAGTCGGCGACCACCCCCGATCCCAGCCCCAGCGTCGCATGGTCGGCGCCGTGCGGCCAGGTCAGGGTGCGGATCGCGACGTTGAACATCGCATCGCCATCCGCATCGAGTCGCCCGATCGCGCCGGTATAGAGGCCGCGGGGCGAATCCTCGATCTCCGCGATCGCCTGCATCGCGCGGATCTTGGGCGCGCCGGTGATCGAGCCGCAGGGGAAAAGCGCGGACAGCACGTCCAGGGCGTCCTGCCCCTCGGCCAGATCGGCGGTGACGGTCGACACCATCTGGTGGACGGTCGGATAGGGTTCGACCGCGAAAAGCGCGGGCACCGCGACGCTGCCCGGCCGCGCGACTCGCGACAGGTCGTTGCGCATCAGGTCGACGATCATCAGATTCTCGGCACGCTGCTTGGGATCGTCGCGCAGTTCCTGCGCCGCGCGTGCATCGGCGGCGGGGTCGTCGTCGCGCCGTGCGGTCCCCTTCATCGGCCGCGCGGTCAGGCGGCCGTCCTCCAGCGCGAAGAACAGCTCGGGCGACAGCGACAGGATGGTCGCCTCCTCCGTCGCCACCACCGCGCCCCAGCCCGCGCGCGACCGGGCGCGCAGTCCCGCATAGAGCGCCAGCGGATCGCCCGCGACCGGCACCTGCGCGCGAAAGGTCAGATTGACCTGATAGAGATCGCCCGCCGCGATCAGCGCCTGCACCTCGGCGAATTGCCGGGCATGGCGCTGCGCATCGCCCTCGGGAACCAGATCGCCCGCCCAGGCACCGGCGGGGTCGGGCAGCAGCGCCGGGACATCGACCGTCGCATGATCGCGGAACAGCCCGAACCACAGCAGCGGTCCGTCAACCGCGCGGGCCGCTACTCCCGGCTCGAACGCCGCCCCCGCCTCATAGGCCAGATAGCCGGCGGCATGCAGCCCCTGCCGCTGCGCGCGGCGTAGCGCAGCCAGCGCGGGGGCGACCTGTTCGGGGCGATGCGCGGTCACGATGTCGACCGGCGCGGCATAGAGACGTGCGGCCGCTCCCCCGTGGCGGGCATCGTCCAGCAGGACGAACGGAGGGGGGTTCACCATCATGAAGGGCCATGCATGCACGGCCCGCCCCCGCACATGCAAGTATCGATTGGCCGATCCTGTGCCATTGCCTATCTCGGGGGGATGACCGACCCCTTGCAAAATCCGCCGCTGCGCGCCGCGATCGTCCCCGTCACCCCGCTTCAGCAGAATTGCTCGATCGTCTGGTGCACCGCGACGATGAAGGCGGCGGTGGTCGATCCCGGCGGCGACCTGCCGCGCATTCGAGATGCCATCGCCAAGACCGGCGTGACGGTGGAAAAAATCCTGCTGACCCATGGTCATATCGACCATGCGGGCGGTGCCAAGGCGCTGTCCGATACGCTGGGCGTGCCCGTGGAGGGGCCGCAGGAGGAGGATCGCTTCTGGCTCGCGCGGCTCGACGAAGACGGCCAGGCTTATGGCATCCCCGCCCAGGTGCTGGAGCCGACCCGCTGGCTGTCGGAGGGCGACACGGTGACGATCGGCGACCTGACGCTCGATGTGTACGAGACGCCGGGGCATACGCGCGGCCATGTGATCTTCCACCATGCGCCGTCGCATTTCGCGCTGGTCGGCGACGTGCTGTTCCAGGGCTCGGTCGGGCGCTCGGACCTGCCCGGCGGGGATCACGACACGCTGATCCGCTCGATCGTCGAGAAGCTCTGGCCGCTGGGCAACGAGACCGCCTTCATTCCCGGCCATGGCCAGCCCAGCACCTTCGGGCATGAGCGGCAGAGCAATGCCTTCGTGGCGGACCGGGTGTTGGGTCTTTGACCCGTCGCCCCAGCGCAGGCTGGGGCCTTGTCATTTGGGGTGAGGTGGGGCGTGGGCTTCGACTTCGCTCAGCCTGAACGGAGGTTGAAAAGAGAGCCCACTCCCTACCCCCGTTCAGCCTGAGCCCTTCGGCTGGCTGGCAAGCCAGCCGCTCAGGATAAACTTCGGCACTTTGCGCCGAAGTCGAAGGCCAAGGGAATCACTTCCGCTCCGCAGCACTCTCCGCCCGAATCGCCTTGAACTCGGACCCCGCGCGCCATTCCGGCCAGTCGCGCCCATCGGCCAGATCGCGCCCGATCCGGTAGAACAGGCCGACATCCTTCGCCGCCCCGCTCAGGTCCCATGTCGAATCCCAGGCATCGCAGGTCTGGTGGTAGCAGCGCATATAGGTGTCGAGCCATGCCTGCCCCGCCGGGCGTCCTCCGGCCACCAGATCGGGCGCGCCACTGATCGCCATCAGCAGCAGCGTCGGCACGCCGCGCCGCGCGACCGAGAAGTGATCGGCGCGGTAGAACAGCCCGCGCTCGGGCAGCGCCTCGGGCGTCACCGTGCGTCCTTGCGCGGCAGCGGCGACCTTCAGCCAGTCCTCCAGGTCGTTCTGGCCGTCCCCGACCAGCATCACGTCCCGCGACGGTCCCGCCGTCTGGAGGATGTCCAGCGTCAGGTTCGCGACCGTCTTGGCCAGCGGCGTGACCGGATTGACTGCATAGGTCTCGGACCCCAGCAGGCCGCGCTCCTCGCCGGTCCACAGCGCGAAGACGAGGCTGCGGTCGGTGCGCGGCGCCGCCTTGAACGCGCGCGCCAGCTCCAGCACGCCCGCCACGCCCAGCGCATCGTCATTGGCGCCCGGCCGGATCACCCGGCCCTGCGCGTCCGGCGCGCCCTTGCCATAGGCGTCCCAATGCGCGCCGAACATCACCACCTCGTCGGGGCGCGTCCTGCCGGGCAGCCTGGCCAGCACGTTGCGGCTTTCCGCGCGCACCGTCTTGACCGGCAGATCGGCGGAGAATCGCTGCCCCTCCAGCGTGACGGGGCGGAAATCGGCCCGCCGCGCGCGGGCACGCTGCTGCGCCAGGTCGAGCCCGGCGGCGGCGAACAGCTTCGTCGCCGCCTCGCCCGACAGCCAGCCCTGAAGCAGCACGCGCGAGGTCGGATCGGCGCGGACGATATCGTAATTCTCGCCCGCCGGGGCCGTCACCGTCGCCCAGCCATAGCCCGCGCCCGGCGTATCATGGACGATCAGCGCGCCGATCGCGCCCTGTCGCGCGGCTTCCTCATATTTATAGGTCCAGCGGCCATAATAGGTCATCCGCCGGTCGCCGAACTTCCCCTTGGCGTCGTCGCCGGGGGCGGCCTCGAAATCGGGATCGTTGACCAGGAAGACCGCGATCTTGCCCTTCAGGTCGACGCCCTTGAAATCGTCCCAGCCGCGCTCGGGCGCATGGACGCCGTAACCGACGAACACCATCGGCGCGTTCGCGATCGCCACCTGGTCGACGGGCCGCACGGTCGAGACATAGACGCCCTGCCCCTGGACGAGCGGCATCGTGCCCGCGCGCATCGTCCCCTGCCCGATCTGGGTGCGGATCAGCGGCACCGGCTGGGTCCATTGTCCGTTCGGACCGCCGGGTTGCAGCCCCATTGCCTTGAACTGCGCGACCAGCCAGTCGACGGTCTTCGCCTCGCCCGGGGTGCCCGGTGCGCGCCCCTCAAAGGCGTCGGAGGCGAGCGTCTTCACATCCGCCGACAGCCGCGCGGGCGAGATGGGGTCGGGGGCGGCGGCAGTCAGCGCGACGGCGGCCAGGCCGATCAGGGGAAAGCGAATCATCAGCGGTCGATCCTCACGACGGTGGTGGTCGCGACAGGCACGGCCTGCGCGGTATAGACGATCCCGATCGCCCAGCCGGCCAACAAGGCCAGGATCGCCCAGGTTCCGATCGCCCCGCCCGCGCGACCGACATTGGGCGCGGGCCGCGTCATGCCCCAGCCATGGCCGATCCGCGCGACGACGAACGTGCCGCCCAGCACCCACAGCCAGAAGCGCGCGCCACCCGCCAGCTCGATCAGCCCCATCAGGATCAGGACGAAGGGCGCATATTCGACGAAATTGGCCTGGGCGCGCATCCCCGCCACGAGTCGCGAATCGCCCCCGTCGCCGATCAGGATCTTGCCGCGAAACCGCCCGACGACGATTCGCAGCGCGAGCCACAGATTGACCAGCGCGGCGGCCGCCGCGATGCTGAGCGTGACCGGCAGGACCATAAGCGCCATATTCTCCGTCGATTGAACCCGAACACCGCGTGCCATTCTGCGGCGATGCTTGCAACATCGGCAAAACTCGCTATAGGCGCGGGGCTTCGCGATGCGTCCGGCTGGGTGCTCACGCGGCCGGGTCTTCGATCCGGGCGCGCAATGGGTGCTGACCGTGGCGTATTCCACCCATTGTTCGAATTGATAAGGTGCCGCAATGGCCGTCCCCAAGAGAAAGACTTCGCCCTCCAAGCGCGGCATGCGCCGTGGCCACGACTCGCTGTCGATCGCCGCGTTCCAGGAATGCCCGAACTGCGGCGAGCTGAAGCGTCCGCACAATCTGTGCACCGCTTGCGGCCACTATAACGGCCGTGAGGTCGTGTCGGTCGAGGGCTGATCCCCTCTTCCTGGCAATAACGACCGTTAGAGGAACGCATGGCCGATAACGCCTGGATCGCCGTCGATGCGATGGGCGGCGACGACGGGCTGGCCGTGATGCTGGCCGGTGTCGCCAGAGCGCGACGCCGCTTCGAAGGCATGCGCTTCCTGCTGGTCGGGGACGAGACGCAGATTGCGGAGGGGCTGAAGTCCCATCCCAACCTGTCCGCCGCGTCCGAGATCGTGCACGCACCCGAGGTCGTCGGCTCGAGCGACAAGCCGAGCCAGGCGATCCGGCGCGCGCGCGTCACGTCGATGGGCATCGCCATCGATCTGGTGAAGCGCGGTCGCGCCGCCGCCGCCGTCTCGTCGGGTAACACCGGCGCATTGATGGCGATGGCCAAGCTGTCGCTGCGCACCCTGCCCGGCATCGACCGGCCTGCACTGGCCGCCCCCTTGCCCACGCTCGGCGACAATGACGTCGTCATGCTCGACCTCGGCGCCAATACCGAATGCGATGCGCGCAACCTCGTCCAGTTCGCGGTGATGGGCGCGGCCTATGCCCGCACGCTGCTCGAACTCGACAATCCGCGCGTCGCGCTGCTCAACATTGGGTCCGAGGACCAGAAGGGCACCGACGAGATTCGCGACGCCGCCGCCGTGCTGCGCGGGCAGAGCCATCTCCCGCTCAACTTCACCGGCTTCATCGAGGGTAATCAGCTTGCCCGTGGCGAGGTCGATGTGATCGTGTGCGACGGCTTTGCGGGCAATATCGCGCTCAAGACCGCCGAGGGCACCGCGCGATTCGTCGGCGACCTGCTCAAGCGCGCCTTCCGCTCCTCGACCCGGTCGAAGATCGGCTTCCTGATCTCGCGCCCCGCCACCGAATTGCTGCGCGACCATCTCGACCCCAACAACCATAATGGCGCGGTCTTCCTCGGCCTGAACGGGCTGGTGGTGAAGAGCCATGGCGGCGCGACCGAAGTGGGCGTCGCCACCGCGATCGGCAATGCGGCCAAGATGGTGCGCGCCGACCTGACCCGGCGGATCGCCGAGGATCTCCTGAACTTCGAGGCTGCGGCATGATACGCTCGATCGTCACCGGCACGGGCTCGGCGCTTCCCACCCGGCGGGTGTCGAACGCGGAACTGGCGCAGGAGGTCGACACTTCGGACGAGTGGATCGTCGAGCGGACCGGCATCCGCTTCCGCCATATCGCAGGCCCCGAGGAAACGACCGCGACGCTGGCCGCCGACGCCGCCAAGGCCGCGATCGCCGCCGCGGGCCTGTCGGCGCAGGACATCGACCTGATCGTCCTGGCCACCGCCACCCCCGACCAGACCTTCCCCGCCACCGCGACCAAGGTCCAGGCGATGCTGGGCATCAACGACTGCGTCGCGTTCGACGTCGCCGCCGTCTGCTCGGGCTTTCTCTATGCGGTGCAGGTCGCCGACGCGATGCTGCGCAGCGGCGTGCAGCGTCGCGCGCTGGTGATCGGCGCGGAAACCTTCAGCCGCATCCTCGACTGGGAGGATCGCACCACCTGCGTCCTGTTCGGCGACGGCGCGGGCGCGATGGTGCTGGAGGCGCGCGAGAGCGACGACGCCCAGGGCCGCGGCATCCTGGCGACCCGGCTGCATGCCGACGGCCGCCACAACGGCCTGCTCTATGTCGATGGCGGTCCCTCGACCACCGGCACGGTCGGCAAGTTGCGGATGAAGGGTCGCGAAGTCTTTCGCCACGCCGTCGTCAATCTGGCGCAAGTCATGGAAGAAGCACTGGGTCTTGCCGGTCTGTCGTCGTCCGATGTCGACTGGGTCGTGCCGCACCAGGCCAATGCCCGCATCCTCGACGCGACCGCGCGCAAGTTGGACCTTCCCGCCGGAAAGGTCGTCGTCACGGTCGACCAACATGCCAACACCTCCGCCGCCTCGGTTCCGCTGGCGCTGGATACGGCGGTCCGGGACGGACGCATCAAGGAAAATGATCTGATCGTTCTGGAGGCAATGGGCGGGGGCTTTACCTGGGGGGCGGCGGTAATCCGCTTCTGAACAATCGATTTTGCTTAACCGAGATAAATCCCTTTCGGTCGCATATTGCGCTGTGTTAGGCGCAATCTGAGACACCATTGGGGGATGGACATGACCAACACCGGAACTTTGACCCGCGCCGATCTTGCCGAGTCGCTTCATCAGGAAATGGGGCTCTCGCGCTCCGATTCCGCCGAAGTGGTCGAACAGATCCTCGTCGAGATGTGCGATGCCCTGTCGCGCGGCGAGAATGTCAAGATTTCCGGTTTTGGCACCTTCGTGCTGCGTGACAAGGGAGAGCGGATCGGCCGCAATCCCAAGACCGGGATCGAGGTGCCGATCGCACCCCGCCGCGTCCTGACCTTCCGCGCCAGCCAAATGATGCGCGATCGCATTGTCGCGGCGGGATAGACCCGAGCGTCCTTCCGACGGCGGAAAGGCCGATGGTGCCCTGCGCACCATCGGTGAGGCGTCGCGTGAGACCGGCGTGGCGCAGCATGTGCTGCGCTATTGGGAAGGCCGCTTCCCACAGCTCAAGCCGGTGCAGCGGGCGGGCAATCGCCGCTATTATCGTCCCGACGACCTGACGCTGATCCGCCGGATCGACCGGCTGCTCAACCAGCAGGGCTATACCGTGCGCGGCGTCCAGCAGCTGTTCGAGGGCGAGGCCAAGGCGAAGGACGATCCCGCGACGATGCTGCGCGCGATTCGCGACTCGCTGGCCGAGGGATTGGCCTGGGACGACCGGGCGGAGCGCTAGGCGTCGGGGCATGGCCTTCGACTTCGCTCAGGCTGAACGGATAATCGTACCTTATCCCAAACCCCGTTCAGGCTGAGCGAAGTCGAAGCCCACGCCCTGCGCTCGCCTCAAGCGGTGGCGACCACCCCGCCCTGCTCGCCCAGCAGCAAATCCCGGCATGCCCGGTTATAGGCGTGTGCCCGCCACCAGAACCAGCCGCCATTGCCCACGCCCCAGGCTGCGACGCCCAGCGCCGCCCAGGGCACCGCGCGCGCCACGCGGCCGCCGCGCGCCGCGACCCGGCCCGCCGCCAGCCCACCCTGGCCGATCCGGCGGGCGGTCTTGGCGAGCTTTCCGGCCGCCCGCGCCTGTGACAACAGCCCCGATCCGCCGCGCAGGTCGCCCAGGATCGCGGCCGGGCCGACAAAGCCCTTGAGCTTGCCGACAATCTCCTGCGCCTCGATCGCCATGCCGGGTTCCAGCTGACGCCGCTGCGCGCCGGTCAGGCCATAGGCGTCGGCGATCGCGTCGATCGTCTCGGCCAGGCTTTCGGTGCCGATGGTCAGCGCCTTGGCCCCCGCCTTCAACGCGCGGCGGCGGATCAGCTTCTCATTGGCCTCGAAGGTCGCTTCGATCGCGGTACGGTCCATGATGGGTCCCTGTTCGTGCATGGACCGTTGAAGCCGCGAAACGGCCCGCCGGTTCCCTTATCGTTCGCGCGTCGCGAGGAAACGGACCTTGGGATAGCGATCGGCGACATAGCCGACCTCCCAGGCGCTCTTGGCGAGGAAGACGGGGTTGTCGTCGCGGTCCTTGGCCATGGCCGAGCGGTTCAGGTCCATGAACGCCTTCAGGTCGGCGGGGTCATCCGCCGTGATCCAGCGCGCGGTGTCGAACGGCGCGGGCTCCAGCCCGGCCGCGACCTTATATTCCGCATCCAGCCGCGACAGCAGCACGTCGAGCTGGAGCTGCCCGACCACGCCGATGATCCAGTTCGACCCGATCTCGGGATAGAAGACCTGGGTCACCCCCTCCTCGGCCATGTCGTCCAGGGCTTTCCGCAGCTGCTTGGTCTTGGTCGGGTCCTTCAGCGCGACGCGGCGCAGGATTTCGGGCGCGAAATTGGGCAGGCCGGTGAAGCGGACGTCCGCCCGTTCCGACAGCGTGTCCCCGACGCGCAGCGTGCCGTGGTTGGGAATGCCGATGATGTCGCCCGGAAACGCCTCGTCCGCGACTTCGCGATTCTGCGCGAAGAACAGGATCGGCGAATGGACCGCGATCGGCTTGCCATGGCCCGTGGGGGTCAGCTTCATGCCGCGCTTGAAGGTGCCCGAGCAGAGCCGCATGAACGCGATTCGGTCGCGGTGCTGCGGGTCCATATTCGCCTGCACCTTGAACACGAAGCCGGTGACTTCCTTGTTCTCCGGCGCGACGGGGGCGGGCTCGGCAGGCTGGGGCCGGGGCGGCGGCGCGTGGCGGCTGAGCGCGTCGATCAGCTCGGCGACCCCGAAATCCTTCAGCGCGGAGCCGAAATACACGGGCGTCAGGTCGCCGTTGCGATAGGCTTCGCCATCGAACGCGGCATAACCGGCCTGGGCGAGTTCGACCTCCTCGGCGATCTCGGCGGGCAGCGTCGGCGCCTCGTCCACCTTGCCCAGGAACGCGCGGCTGTCGCCCTCGGGACGGCTGACCTTGCCGGTGGTCAGGTCGAGGATCCCCTCGAACAGCCCGCCCATGCCGACCGGCCAGCTCATCGGCGCGACGTCGAGCGCCAGGATGTCGGCGATCTCGTCGAGCAGCTCGAAGGGCGGACGGCCCTCGCGATCGACCTTGTTGACGAAGGTGATGATCGGCATCGAACGCAGGCGGCACACCTCGAAGAGTTTCCGCGTCTGCGCCTCGATACCGCGCGCCGCGTCGATGACCATCACGGCCGAGTCGACGGCGGTCAGGGTGCGGTACGTGTCCTCCGAGAAATCCTCGTGGCCCGGCGTGTCGAGCAGGTTGAAGGTCACGCCGTCCTTCTCGAACGTCATGACCGAGGAGGTGACCGAGATGCCGCGCTGCTGCTCAATCTTCATCCAGTCCGACCGCGCGCGCCGGTTCTGGCCGCGCGCCTTGACCTCGCCCGCCAGATGGATCGCGCCGCCGAAATAGAGCAGCTTTTCGGTCAGCGTCGTCTTACCGGCGTCAGGGTGCGAGATGATCGCGAAGGTACGGCGGGGGGAAGTCATGGGCGGCTCTGTCGAATAGGGAATTGGCGCATCCGAGCGCCCGAGATGATCCGCCTGTTACAGCAAATTGTGGCACAAGACAGGCCCCGGATTTGGGGGGCCTTTGATTCCGAAGATCATATATGCACCCCACCCCGGCGAAAGCCGGGGTCCAGTTGCTGCGACCTTTACGGTGGAGACCTATGCGCGCCACAGGCCTACTGGCAACTGGACCCCGGCCTCCGCCGGGGTGGGGTGGAAGAAAGGGTGGTGCCCTTACCCCGCCAACGTCACCGTCATCTGCATGACCTTCTCGCCGCCCACCGGCACGACGAAGACGCCGGGCTTGTCGACGAACTCGCCGTCGAATCCTTCAGGGTCGGCGATGCCGTGCCAAGGTTCGACGCAGACATAGGCGGCGCCGGGCTTGGTCCAGATGCCCAGCTTGTCGGTGTCGGGGAAGGCGATGCGCAGCTGCGGCGCGCCGTCCGCGCCGTAGGTGACGTGGCGACTCTCGACCGGGTCCCAGACCAGCGCGTCGTTGGCGAACAGATCATCCGCCAGATGCAGCACGCGCCCGTCGAGCGGGCTGTCACGGAGCGGCTTGGCGATCAGGCCGTCGGGTGCGATTTCCCGCAGCCGGGCGGGCTCTTCCTTCTCGAAGACAATCCGGTGCTCGGCGCGTGCCTGGCCATAGGGCAGCGGCCAGGCGAAGGCGGGGTGGAAGCCGAAGCTGGCGGGCATCGCCACCTCGCCGCGATTGAGGACGCGGACCTCCATCACCAGCGTCGCCCCCTCCAGCCGGAACTCCGCCTCCAGCCGGAAGGCGAAGGGATAGGAGGCGCGGGTTTCCTCGCTGTCGCCCAGCGAGAAGACCGCGCGGGTGGCCTCGTGCGTCACCAGCTCGAACATCGAATGACGGGCGAAACCGTGCTTGGCCATCGGATAATGCTGGCCGTTCAGGCGGATGCCGTCGCGGGTCACGCCGATCACCGGGAACAGCAGGGGCGCGCGGCCGGTCCAGAAGGCCGGGTCCGCATTGGTCATCAGCTCGCGGCCCGCTGCGTCCTTCAGCGAGGACAGCTCCGCGCCGAACGGATTGATCGCCGCCGACAGATGGTCGTTGCCGATACGGACCCAGTTTTCCTCATTAGCCACGGAGTTGCGCTCCCTGCTTGGCGGCCGCCGCGACGATCTTGTCGGCGATGGCCTTCAGCTCCTCGTCGGTGAAGCTCTTCTGCGAGGGTTGCAGAAGCACCTCGACCGCGACCGACTTGTGCCCCTCGGGCACGCCTTGTCCGGCGAACACGTCGAAGACGCGCGCGGCGGTGATCGCCGCCTTTTCCGCGCCGCGCACCGCGCGGATCAGCTGGTCGGCCGCCAGATCGGTGGGCACCAGGAAGGCGAAGTCGCGCTTCACGGACTGCAACGCCGGGGGCGTGTAGGCCGGGCGCATGAAGCCGGTCGCGCGCTTGGGCGGGATCGCGTCGAGATAGAGTTCGACCGCCGCCACCGCGCCGTCGAGGTCGAACGCCTTGAGCACCGAGGGGTGGACCATGCCGAACGCCGCCAGCACCGTCTTCGGCCCCAGCCGCAGCGTGCCCGACTGGCCGGGATGCCAAGCCTCGCCCGCCTCGCCCATCACCTGCAAGTTATCCACAGGCGCACCGGCCTGCGCCAGCAGCGCGATCGCCTCGGCCTTGGCATCGTACGCATCGAACGCTTGCGCCTTGCCCGAGCGCCAGTTGCGGGGCGCCTTGTCGCCCGCCAGCACCACGCCCAGCGTCGGCCGCTCGGCCTCTTCCAGATAGCGGCGGCCGATCTCGAACAGCCGCACGCTGGTCGCGCCGCGCTTGATGTTCCGCTCGGTCGCGGCGAGCAGGCCGGGGAGGAGCGAGGGCCGCATGACCTTCAGATCCTCGCTGATCGGGTTGGCGAGCGTGAAGGCGCCGCCACCGAAGGGCGCGGCCTGCGCCTCGCTGATGAAGCTCCACGTCACCGCTTCGTCGAGCCCACGCGCGGCGGCGGCGCGGCGGGCGCGACGCTCCAGCTTCTGCTGCGGCGTGGCGGTGGGACGCGCGACGCCGGGGGCGCGGGGAAGTGCCACCGGGGGAACATGGTCGATCCCCTCGATGCGGATGACTTCCTCGACCAGATCGGCGGGGCCGTCCACGTCGCGACGCCAGCTGGGTGCCGTGACCTGCCAGTGGGCGGTGACGGTGAAGCCCAGCGACTCGAGGATCGCCTTTTGCCGGTCGGCCGCAATGGCGAGGCCGCCCAGCGTCTCGGCGAGATTGGGGTCGTAGGCGATCGTCTTCGCCACGACCGGCGGCTGGCCCGCGCGGGTCACGCCGCTGGCCGTGCCGCCGCAATATTCCAGGACCAGGAAGGTCGCGATGGCGAGGCCGTCGTCAAGGAAGGCCGGGTCCACCCCGCGCTCGAACCGCGTCCGCGCGTCGGAGGTCAGGCCGAGCTTCTGGCCGGTCCGTGCGATCGCCTCGGGCGCGAAATAGGCGCATTCGATGATGACGTCGGTGGTCGTCTCCGACACGCCCGAATGCGCGCCGCCCATGATGCCGCCGATGTCGTGGACACCCACGTCGTCGGCGATGACGGTCATGCCCTCGGACAGGGTATAGGTCTTGCCGTTCAGCGCCTCGACCGTCTCGCCCTCGCGGGCTTTCCGCGCGACCAGACCGCCCGACAGCTTGGCCTTGTCATAGACGTGCAAGGGTCGACCGAGATCGACCGTCATGTAGTTGGTGATGTCGACCAAGGCCGAGATCGGCTTCTGCCCGATCGCGGTCAGGCGCTGGCGCATCCATTCGGGGGCCTCGCCATTGGTCAGGCCCGACACGCCCTGCGCATAGAAGGCCGGGCAGCCTTCGGCATCCTCAATCCGCACATCGGGACCGGCGCCCTCGCCTGCGACCGACGGCACGGTCGGCGCGATCAGCGTGCCCAGCCCGGCGGCGGCCAGGTCGCGCGCGATGCCGTGCACGCCCATGCAATCCTGCCGGTTGGGCGTGATCGACACGTCGATGACCGGATCGTTCAGCCCCGCATAGTCGGGGAAGGACGTGCCGATGACCGCATCCTCGGGCAGTTCGATGATGCCGTCATGGCCCTCGCCGATCTGCAACTCGCGCGCCGAGCACATCATGCCGTTCGACTCGACACCGCGGATCGCCGCGACCTTCAGCGTGACGTCGAGGCCGGGGACATAGGCCCCCGGCGCGCCGAACACGCCGACCAGGCCCGCTCGCGCATTGGGCGCGCCGCACACGACCTGCATCGGGCCGTCACCGGCATCGACCGACAGGACCTGCAACTTGTCCGCCTGCGGATGCCGCTCGGCCGACAGGATGCGCGCGACGCGGAACGAGGACAGCGCCTCGCCCGGATTGTGCACCCCCTCGACCTCCAGGCCGATACGGGTCAGCCCCTCGACGATGGCGTCGAGCGAGGCGTCGGTGTCCAGATGGCTCTTCAGCCAGCCCAGGGTGAACTTCATGCGCCGACTCCTCCCGACAGCGTGGGTACGTCGAGGCTCGCGAACCCGTAATGCTTCAACCAGCGAATATCGCCGTCGAAGAAGGCGCGCAGATCGTCCATCCCGTATTTCAGCATGGCGAGACGGTCGATGCCGCAGCCAAAGGCGAAGCCCTGCCACTCATTGGGGTCCAGCCCGCACGCCTCGATGACCTTGGGATGGACCATGCCGGAGCCGAGCACCTCCATCCAGCCGCCGCCGGACCCTCCGATGACGCGCTTGCCCTTCTCGATGGTGTAGCCGACATCGACCTCCGCCGAAGGTTCGGTGAAGGGGAAATAGCTGGGGCGCAGGCGCAGGACGATGTCGTCGCGCTCGAAGAACGCCTTGAGGAAGGTCTCCAGCGTCCATTTCAGATGTCCGAGCGTAATGCCCTTGTCGATCACCAGCCCCTCGACCTGGTGGAACATCGGCGTGTGCGTCGCATCCGAGTCTGAGCGATAGGTGCGGCCGGGCGCGATGATGCGGATCGGCGGCTTCTGGTCCAGCATGGTGCGGATCTGCACCGGCGAGGTATGGGTGCGCAGCACGCGGCGCACCGTGCGCTCGTCGCCGCCCGCCTCGACTCCGGCCAGATAGAAGGTGTCGTGCATCGCGCGCGCCGGATGCGTCTCCGGGATATTGAGCGCGGTGAAGTTGTGCCAGTCGGTCTCGACCTCCGGCCCCGTCGCGACCGCGAAGCCCAGATCGGCGAAGATCTCCGCCAGTTCGTCCATCACCTGGCTGACCGGGTGGACGGTGCCGAAGCCGCTTCCCTCGACCGGCAGGGTCATGTCCAGCCGCTCCGAGGCGAGGCGCGCGTCGAGCGCGGCCTGCTCCAGCGCCGCCTTGCGGGTGCCGAGCGCCTCGGTCACCGCCTCGCGCAGCGAATGGATCTTGGGCCCTTCGACCTGGCGTTCCTCGGGGCTCATCTTGCCCAGCGTCTTCAACAGCTGGGTGATGCGACCCTGCTTGCCCAGCGCGTCGACGCGGATCGCCTCCAGCGCGTCGAGCGCGGGCGCATCGGCGATGGCGGCGAGCAGGGGCTCACGCATTTGTTCGAGTTCGTTGCTCACTCTTCACTCCGTCGGCCCCATCGGCCGCGCTGACGAGGCATCATCCGCCCCTTTGCGATATCGCGCCCGCCGTAGCGGCTGGGGGCGGCCGGGATCAATCCTTCGTGACGAATCGCGTGCGATCGGATCGTCCACGGCCCAAAAAATCCGATTCGGCCCCAATGGACCGAGGAGCGAAATGATTTTCTAAGCTCTGTCGTGCTAGGCCCCGGTCGCAACGGCCCGACATGTCGATCGCGCCAGCCATGAGATGGGAATGCTCGCGCTCGATATCGCCAGTCTGCAGGTCGTGGGGGCGTTCAGCAATCTGCTGTCCGGGGCGATCCATCTGATTCCCGGCGTGACCGGGTCCGAACGCCGCAAATGGGCGCTGTACTGGGGCAGCGGCAAGCTGCTGATCGGGGCGTCCAACGTGCTGATCCTGGCGATCGGCAACGGCAATACCACGTTCTTCGAGCGGCTTCTCAACATCGTGATGATGATCGGCCTGTGCCTGAGCCTGCACAGCGTCGCGGTGTTCGGCGAACGCGCCGTACCGCGCCTGCTGGTCGCGATACTCGCCGCGCTGATGCTGGGCGCGGTCGCGCTGACGATCGGCGATGCCCAGGAATTCCGCTGGACCTTCGTCACGCTCGGGCTGACGCGCGGCCTGAGCTATCTGGGGATCATGGCGCTGGCGATCGGCATCGCGCGGCGCGAGCGGTTGCGGACCGGATGGATCATGGCCGCCCTGTTCGCCGCGGTCGCACCGATCTTCCTGCTGCGCGCGGGCACGTTGATGGTCACGCTGATCCTGCCGTCCTGGTCGATCGAGGGCCAGTTGGTCGAGGAATGGATGATCGGCGTCGGGCTGATCCTGCTGACGCTTACCCATTTCTCGCTGCTGCTGATGGAATCGGAACGGACCCAGGCCCTGTTGCGCGAGCAGGCGAGCCGCGACAGCCTGACCGGCGCGCGCAACCGGTTCGCATTGGGCCGGATCGAGGCGGGGTTGCAGGGCCCCTGCGCGCTGGCGCTGATCGACATCGATCATTTCAAGGCGCTCAACGACGGACAGGGGCATGCCACGGGCGACGCGGTGCTGCGGCTGCTCGCCGATCTGGCGCAGCGCGAACTGGGCGAGCGGGGCATGGTGATCCGGCTCGGCGGGGACGAGTTCGCCTGTATCCTGCCGGGGGCTTCGCAGGCGGCGGCGCAATCCGTCGCCGCGCGGCTGTCGGCCCGGTTCGACCGGGCGGTGGCGGCGACGGTCGACGGGCCGCTCTACCCCTCGCTCAGCATCGGGGTGGTCGCAGGCATGGTGGACCGCGACCTGGACCGGCTGATGGCCGAAGCGGACCGCGCGATGTATGCCGTCAAGCGCGCCCGCCATCCTGCCCGCCAGACCGAATGCCGGCGGATGGCGGCGGCGGGCTGATCGATCCGCCGCCGCCAAGCATCACACCGCCTTGGCCGAACCCGGCGTGTTGACGCCCATGGATTGCAAATATCGCTTGATGTTGCGCGCCGCCTGGCGAAGCCGCTGCTCGTTCTCGACCATGGCGATACGCACGAAGCCCTCGCCATTCTCGCCATAACCGACGCCCGGCGCGACCGCGACCTTGGCCTCGGTCAGCAACTGCTTGGAAAATTCCAGGCTGCCCAGATGCGCGAGCGCCGGGGGCAGCGGGGCCCAGGCGAACATCGAGGCGCGGGGAGAAGGAATGTCCCACCCCGCGCGGCCGAAGCTCTCGACCATCACGTCGCGGCGCTTGTGATAGAGCTGGCGGTTCTTCTCGACGATATCCTGCGGCCCGTTGAGCGCCGCGCAGGCCGCCGCCTGGATCGGCGTGAAGGCGCCATAGTCGAGATAGGACTTCACCCGCGTCATCGCGGCGATCAGCTTGCGGTTGCCGACCGCGAAACCGATTCGCCAGCCCGCCATCGAATAGGTCTTGGACAGCGAGGTGAACTCGACCGCGACGTCCTTGCCGCCCTTGACCTGAAGGATCGAAGGCGTCGGATTGCCGTCATAGTAAAGCTCGGAATAGGCCAGGTCGCTCAGCACCCACAGCTCGTGCTTCTTCGCGAAGGCCACCAGCCGCTCGTAAAAGGCCAGGTCCACCGTCTCGGCGGTCGGGTTGGACGGGTAGTTCACGACCAGCACCGAGGGGCGCGGCACGGTGAAGTGCATCGCGCGCTCGAGGCTCTCGAAATAGGCTTCGTCGGGCGTGGTCGGCACCGCGCGGATCGTCGCGCCCGCGATGATGAAGCCGAAGGTGTGGATCGGATAGGAGGGATTGGGCGCCAGGATCACGTCGCCCGGCGCGGTGATCGCGGTCGCCAGCGACGCCAGCCCTTCCTTCGAGCCCATGGTGACGACCACCTCGGTCTCGGGATCGAGATCGACGCCGAATCGACGGCCATAATAGTTCGCCTGGGCACGGCGCAGGCCCGGAATCCCCTTGGACTGGGAATAGCCGTGCGCGTCGGGCTTCTTGGCGACTTCGACCAGCTTGTCGAGGACATGGTCGGGCGGCGGCAGGTCGGGATTGCCCATGCCCAGGTCGATGATGTCCTCGCCGCCCGCGCGCGCCGCGGCCCGCATCGCGTTGACTTCGGCGATGACATAGGGCGGCAGGCGCTTGATGCGGTAGAACTCTTCGGACATGGGTCCCTCTGTGTAACGATTTGGGACCCGGACCTTAGCGTCTTTCGTTTCCCGACGCGACCCGACATGATGGCGCAATATCCTGACGCCAATAGGGCGCATGACGAACAAGAGGATGCGATGACGGCCCGCCCCGCGACAGCCCCTACCCTGCCCACATTGGAAGAGTTGCAGCACTGGACCTGGGTGATGGGCCGGGCGCAGCAGATGATGATGGAGGCCGCGCTGTCGCCCCCGCCGCAGGGGGTGCCGGTGGTGCCGGGCTTCAACGACCCCGCGACGATCGACCGGGTGCGCGACTTCTGGTCCGATTCGATGAAGCTGTGGCAGCGATTCGTCGACCCCGCCGCCGAACCCAGCACCGCCCCCAAGCCCGACCGCCGGTTCAAGGCCGAGCAGTGGCAATCGCCGCTCTTCGACTGGATTCGGCAAAGCTATCAGGTCATCTCCGACCATATGCTGCGCGGCGTCGATGCGATCGAGGGCGTGGACCCGAAGCAGAAGGAGCAGATCCGCTTCGCCGCGCAAGGGTTCATCGACGCGATGAGCCCGACCAACTTCCCCGCGACCAATCCGGAGGTGCTCGACAAGATCGTCGAGACGCGTGGCGAGAATCTGCTGAAGGGCCTGCAGAACATGCTCGCCGATCTCGGGCGCGGGCAGCTGACCCATAGCGACGCGCGCGCGTTCGAGGTCGGGCGCAACCTCGCCGCGACGCCGGGCAAGGTGGTGAAGCGGACCCCGCTCTACGAACTGATCCAGTACACGCCCACCACCGACCGGGTGGCGGCGGTGCCGATCCTGATCTTCCCGCCCTGGATCAACCGCTTCTACATCCTCGATCTCGCGCCCGAGAAAAGCCTGATCAAATGGCTGGTCGACCAGGGGTTCAGCGTCTTCATGGTGTCGTGGAAATCGGCCGATGCGACGATGAAGGACGTGATCTGGGACGATTACGTCACCGCGCAGGTCGAGGCGGTCGACACGGTGCGCGACCTGCTGTCGGTCGAGTCGGTCCACACCGTCGGCTATTGCGTGGCGGGGACGACGCTGGCCGCGACGCTCGCCTGGCTCGCCGCCAGGGACGAAGCGGAGAAGGTCGCCAGCGCCACCTTCTTCACCGCGCAGGTGGATTTTTCCAAGGCGGGCGAGTTGCTCCACTTCGTCGATGACGAGCAGTTGAAGCTGATCGGCACGCTGTCGCCCGAGGGGTATCTGGACGGGCGCTATCTGGCGATGACGTTCAACCTGCTGCGCGGGCGTGACCTGATCTGGAACTACGTCACCAACAACTATCTGCTGGGGCGCGATTATGTGCCGTTCGACCTGCTCCACTGGAATGGCGACGTCACCAACCTGCCCGCCAAATGGCATCTCAGCTATCTGACCGACCTGTACCGCGACAATCTGCTGGTGAAGCCCGGCGCGATGGCGGTGGCGGGGGTGCCGCTCGACCTGAGCCGGGTCACGACCCCCGCCTATGTCCAGGCGGGGCGCGAGGACCATATCGCTCCGCCCGAAAGCGTGTGGAAGATCACCGACGCCTTTGCCGGCCCCTTGCGCTTCGTGCTCGCCGGGTCGGGGCATATCGCGGGGGTCGTCAACCCGCCAGCGGCGGGCAAATATCAATATTGGACCAACGACCAGCCCGCCGCGACGCTCGCCGAGTTCGTGGCCGGGGCCCGCGAGACCAAGGGGAGCTGGTGGCCGGACTGGGCCGAATGGCTGCGCGAGCGCGACTCGGCGACGGTCGATGCCACCGGCGCGCGCATACCCGGCCAAGGCCCCCTGCCCGCACTGGACGACGCACCGGGACGCTACGTCCGACAGCGCTAAAATCGATTGCTGCACTGCACAAAGGCTGTTGATAACTTCGGTCGAAACCATTATTGTGCAGCGCAGCAAATCGGGAGAGTGGTGTTGGATAAGAGCAAGCCGACCGTTCCCGCCGCCAAGGCGGCGGCAAAGCCGCGTCGCACGGCCAAGCCGGTCGCGGCCAAGACACTGCCTGGCCTTCCCTCCGACACCGCCATCGACGCCCCCGCCGCCAAGCCGGTGGTCGCCGCCCCCAAGGTCGCGGTTCGGGCACCCAAGGCTCCGACGGTCGCCCAGGCACCCGAGCCTGTTCCGGTGACGCCCGAGCCGACGCCTACGGCGGTCGCCCCCGAGGCTCCGGCCGAAGCGCCCGCGCCCGCCCCGGCGGAGCCCGCGCCCGACGCCGCGCCGACCGCTTCCGTTTCTTCCCCGACCGCCGCGGTTTCGGCGGACTCAAAGCCCAAGGAAATCATCATGGACGCCACGAGCACCATCGAAAACGCGACTGCCAAGACCCAGGCGATGTTCGGCGACGCCCAGGCCCGCACCCAGGCCACCGTGGAGAAGAGCGCCAAGCTGTTCGAGGACATGGTCGCCTTCAACAAGGGCAATCTGGAAGCGGTCGTCGAATCGTCGAAGATCGCCGCCAAGGGCGCCGAGACGCTGGGCCAGGGCGCGGCCGACTATGCCAAGCGCGCGTTCGAGACCGCGACCCAGACGCTGCAGACGCTGTCGTCGGTCAAGTCGCCGACCGAGTTCATGAAGCTCCAGTCGGACTTCGCCCGCTCGTCCTTCGACTCGCTGGTCGCCGAGACCTCGCGCTCGACCGAGCACATGATCAAGCTGGCCGGCGAGATCGCCCAGCCGCTGAGCAACCGCTTCGCGGTCGCCGCCGAGAAGATGAAGACCGTCGCGTAAACGCTGCGGTTTCCTTTGCGGAATGGAAGGGGGCGGTCGCTGCGGTGGCCGCCCTTTTTCGTGCTGTTCGAGGCGGCATGGCCTGGGGCCTTCCCTCCCCCACCCCCTCCCGCCTGCGGGAGGGGAGCGGCAAGATCAGACGATGCGGCCAATCCGCGAACGCCGTCCTTGGCACGCCCCTCCCGCAGGCGGGAGGGGATGGGGGAGGGCAAAGGGGTCTCACCGAGACCAACCCGTCCCCACTGGCGTCCCAAGCCCGCAACGCCTATCTTCCCCCGCATGTCGTTCTTCGGCCGCTTCTCGCCCGTCCGCGCCTACCGCGACCTGCGCCTGTTCCTGTCGCAACGGCATCCCTATGAACTCGTCTTCCTGATGATCGCGGTCGGCATCACCGGCTTCTTCATCTATGCCTTTGCGCGCGACGATTATGTGCCGGTGCCGTATAAGCCCGACATCATCTATGTCGAACAATGGCCCGCCGACCGCACCGATGTGCAGATCAAGGCGCAGCAAAAGATCGACTATGTGAAGAAGAAACAGCGGATCGCCGAGGAAAAGGCCGCCAGGGATCAGCGGCAGGCCGAGTTCAAGAAGGTCGACGACGCGCTGAACAAGTGGGGCATCTGACCGATCATCGCTGGATGGGGGCGGCGCTGGCACTGGCGGATCGCGGTGTCGGACGGACCGCGCCCAATCCCAATGTCGGCTGCGTGCTGGTTCGCGACGGGCGGGCCGTCGGGCGCGGCTGGACCCAGCCGGGCGGCCGCCCCCATGCCGAGGCGATGGCGCTGGCACAGGCGGGCGCGGCCGCACGGGGGGCGACGGCCTATGTCACGCTGGAGCCCTGCGCGCATGTCTCGACTCGCGGCCCCGCCTGCACCGACCTGCTGATCGCCGCCGGGGTCGCGCGGATCGTGGCGGCGATGGGCGATCCCGATCCGCGCACCGACGGCATCGGCTTTGCCCGCGCCCGCGCCGCCGGGATCACCGTCACGACGGGCGTGCGCGAGGCGGAGGCGCGGGGCATGATCGCGGGCTTCCTGACCCGCCGCGCGCAACGCCGCCCCTTCGTCACGCTGAAGCTCGCCACCTCGCTCGACGGCCGGATCGCCCGGCCCGATGGCGAGAGCCGCTGGATCACCGGGCCGCAGGCGCGGGCGCATACCCATTTGGAGCGCAGCCGCCACGAGGCGATCCTGGTCGGGCGCGGCACGCTGGAGGCCGATTCGCCCCGGCTCGACGTCCGCCTGCCCGGCCTGGAGCCGCGCAGCCCGCGCCGCATCCTGTTGTCGCGCACGCCCGCGCCGGGCTGGGAGACCATTGCCTCCCCCCATGGCATCGCCGATCTGGCGAGTGTCGACCGGCTGATGGTCGAGGGGGGTGCGCAGACCGCATCCGCCTTCCTCGCTGCCGATCTGGTCGACCGGCTGGTCCTGTACCGCGCACCGATCCTGATCGGCGAGGGCCGCGCGGCGATCGGCGCCATCGGGCTGGCCCGGCTGGCCGACGCGCATGGCCGCTGGCGCATGGCCGACTCGCGGATGCTTGGCAGCGACCGGTTGGAGGTCTACGAGCGCGACTGATATGTTTACCGGGATCGTCACCGACATCGGCTCCGTCACCGCCGTCGAGGCGCGCGGCGACACGCGAGTCGTCATCGCCACCGCCTATGATACGGCGACCATCGACCTGGGCGCGTCGATCGCCTGTTCGGGCGTCTGCCTGACCGTGGTCGAGAAGGGCCCCGACTGGTTCGCGGTCGACGTCTCGGCCGAGACGATCGGGCGCACCGCCGACCAGTGGACGACCGGCCAGCGCCTCAACCTCGAACGCGCGATGAAGCTGGGCGACGAGCTGGGCGGCCATATCGTCACCGGCCATGTCGATGGCGTCGGCACCGTGGTATCGGTCGTGGAGGAAGGCGGATCGCACCGCGTCTTCGTGACCGTTCCGTCCGACCTCGCCCCCTTCATGGCGACCAAGGGGTCGGTGACGGTCGACGGCGTCTCGCTGACCGTCAACAGCGTCGAGGACGGCTCCGACGGCACGGTCATCGGCCTGAACATCATCCCGCACACCGCCGCCGTCACCACCCTGGGCGGCATCGCCGAGGGCCAGCGCGTCAATATCGAGATCGACGTGCTCGCCCGTTACCTGCAGCGCATGGAGCATTATCGTGGCCGCTGATCCCGACGCCTTGGCCGGTCTGCGGCGTGGGTTCCTCTCCAGCCCGGAAGAGATCATCGACGAGGCGCGCAACGGCCGGATGTTCATCCTGGTCGATGACGAGGACCGCGAGAATGAGGGCGACTTGGTCATTCCCGCGCAGATGGCGACGCCCGAGAAGGTCAACTTCATGGCGCGGCACGGGCGTGGGCTGATCTGCCTGGCGATGACGCGCGAGCGGGTCGACACGCTCGGCCTGCCGCTGATGAGCCCGAAGAACGGGACGCGGCACGAAACCGCCTTCACCATCTCGATCGAGGCGAAGGAAGGCGTCACCACCGGCATCTCCGCCGCCGACCGCGCGCGGACCATCGCGGTGGCGATCGACGCCAGCCAAGGCCCGGAGTCGCTGGTGACGCCGGGCCATGTCTTCCCGCTGGTCGCGCGCGACGGCGGCGTGCTGGTCCGCGCCGGGCATACCGAGGCGGCGGTCGATGTCGCGCGGCTGGCGGGGCTGAACCCCTCGGGCGTGATCTGCGAGATCATGAACGAGGACGGGACGATGGCGCGGATGGACGACCTCGTCTCCTTCGCGCAGCTCCATAACCTGAAGATCGGCACGATCCGCGACCTGATCGCCTATCGCCGCCGCTACGACCATCTGGTCGAATTGCAGTCCGAAGCCACCTTCGAGAGCGAATGGGGCGGCACCTGGACCGCGCGCGCCTATCGCAACAAGGCGACGGGCACCGAACAGGTGGCGCTGGTCAAGGGCAAGCTCGACACCAACCAGCCCGTGCTGGTGCGGATGCATGCGCTGTCGCCCTTTGCCGATGTCTTCGGCGAAGCGGGCGCACGTGGCGCTTTGCTCGCCAAGTCGATGCGGATGATCGCCGAGGAAGGCTCGGGCGTGATCGTCGTCATCAACCGCCCGCGCACCGACGCCTTCACCACCGCCGTCCGGCTGAAGGCGGGCGAGGAGGTGCAGATCGACATGGAGGAACTGCGCGATTACGGCGTCGGCGCGATGATCTTGGCCGAAATGGGCGTGCAGGACATGGTGCTGCTGACCAACACCCATCACACGCTGATCGGGCTCGACGGCTATGGCCTGTCGATCGTCGGCGAACGTCGCATCGCAAATTTTGAGGGAGACGCCTGATGGCGAATGTGTTGATCGTCGAGGCGCGCTTCTACGAGCATCTGAACGACCTGCTCCTGTCGGGCGCGCGCGCCGCGATCGAGGAGGCGGGCCATAGCCATGAGACGATCACCGTCCCCGGCGCGCTGGAGATTCCCGGCGCGGTGGCGATGGCGGCGGACACCGGGCGCTTCGACGCCTTCGTCGCGATCGGCGTGGTGATCCGCGGCGAGACCTATCATTTCGAGATCGTGTCGAACGAGAGCGCGCGCGGCCTGATGGCGCTGACCATGGACGGGCTGCCCATCGGCAACGGCATCATCACCACCGAGAACGAGGCGCAGGCGCTGACCCGCGCCCGCCCGGACGAGAAGAACAAGGGCGGCGAGGCGGCCAAGGCGGCGCTCGCGATGCTGGCGCTGAAGGGTCGGTTCGGGTGACGTCGCCCGTCCTCCAGACCGAGCGGCTGACCCTGCGGCTCCCCTCGGCGGAGGATTTCGAGGCGTGGGCGGCCTTTCATGCCGAGGAGGACACGATGCGCTTCCTGGGCGGCGTGCAGGCGCGCGGCGCGGCGTGGCGGTCCTTGTGCACCATGGTCGGCGCGTGGAGCGTGCGCGGCTTCGCGATGTTCTCGGTGATCGAGCGCGACACCGGCCGCTGGGTCGGGCGGATCGGGCCATGGCAGCCCGAGGGCTGGCCGGGGCGCGAAGTGGCCTGGGGCGTGGCGCGGGAATTCGCCGGGCGCGGCTATGCCCATGAGGCGGCGGTCGCGGCGATCGACTATGCGGTCGACGTGCTGGGCTGGGGCCATGTGATCCACACCATCGACCCGGAGAATATGGGCTCGATCCGGTTGGCGCAGCGATTGGGCGCGGTGAATGAGGGGCCGGTCCGCCTGCCCGCACCGCTGGAGAGTTTCCGGGTGGACGCCTGGGGCCAGAGCGCCGACCAGTGGCGCGCCCGGCGGGGTACAGCCACCGCATGACCGACATGCCGCCCACCCGCTTTCGCGTCGTCGAGCGGGGCCGGCGGCTGGAGGTGATCGACACGCAAGGCGGCAAGCCGGTGCGCAGGACCGGAACGCCACGTCCGGCCACCATAACGGGAAAACCGCGATTCCGGCTGCCGCAGAAGTTGCGCTTCGATGGCGGGGGAAGCTGGGCGACCGATGACTTCTACGACGCAAAGGGGCCACGCACGCTGACCCTGGATTCGGGTGCCATGCAGAAGCTGCGCTATGCCGGGGCCGGGTTGGTGGCGCTGGTGGTCATCTGGGTGGGGCTGGCATTCGCCATTCCCATGGTCTGGGGAGCGCCGCTGCTGCTGTTCAATCCCAAGACCCGCGAGACGGTGCGCGATCAGGTGACCGTTTTTCTCGACGGGCTGGATTCGTCCGAATAGCCCCCACCTCCGTTCGCGCTGAGCGAAGCAGGGATGTCGCGGGGGCGGGAGGATTGCCCCCCGCCCCCGTCCATCACGCCGCCCGTGCGGTCTCTTCGAGCGTGGGGTAATCGATATACCCCTCCGGTCCCTGGCTGTACCAGGTCTTCATGTCGCTCTCGTTCAGCGGCGCATCGATGCGCAGCCGTTCGGGCAGGTCGGGATTGGCCAGGAAGGTACGGCCGAACGCGATCCCGTCCGCCACACCCGAATCGAGCGCGGCTTGCGCCTTTTCCCGGCTGTCGAAATCGCTGTTGAGGATCAGCGGACCGGTAAAGACCTCGCGGATCTGCGGCGACAGCTTGGGCACGTCGGTGCTGCCATAGGTGCCGTCCGGGCCGATCTCGCGCAGTTCGAGGAAGGCGATGCCGAGGTCCGACAGCATTTTCGCCGCAGGCACGAAGACCGAGGCCGGATCGCTGTCGTCCACGCCCTGGCTGTCGCCATTGGGCGACAGGCGGACGCCGACGCGCTCCTTGCCAGCAACCGCGATCACCCGCTCGGTGATCTCGCGGAGCAGGCGGATGCGGTTCTCCGGACTGCCGCCATATTCGTCCTCGCGATGGTTCGCACCGTCGCGCAGGAATTCGTCGATCAGATAGCCGTTGGCGGCATGGATCTGCACCCCGTCGAACCCGGCGGCCAGCGCGTTGCGGGTCGCATGTTCATAATCCTCGAGCAGACGCGGGATCTCGGACAGTTCGAGCGGCCGGGCGGTCTCGAAATCCTGCTTGCCCTCAAAGGTATGCGCCTGCCCCTCGGTCCGCGTCGCGGAGGACGAGACCGGCTGCATCCCCGTCACCGAGCTGTGCACCTGGCGGCCCATATGCCAGAGCTGCGCGACGATCCGGCCGCCCGCCTTGTGCACCGCCTCGGTCACCGGCTTCCAGGCCGCGACCTGCTCGTCGGTCCACAGGCCCGGCGCATAGGGCCAGCCCAGGCCTTCGCGGCTGATGCCGGTGGCTTCGGAGATGATGAGGCCCGCGCTGGCGCGCTGGGCGTAATATTGCGCCATGATCGGCGTCGGCACCGCCTGGCGGGTGGCACGCGCGCGGGTGAGCGGTGCCATCAGGATACGGTTGGGGGCGTGGATCGCCCCGAGATCTATGGGATCGAACAGCGTTGGCATCAAAATGCAATCCTTCTGCGGCCTTTCCGGCCTGACGCAACGCAGATAGGGCGTTAAGGGGGCCCATGCCCGTGTCCGCCCCCGCAAGAAAAAGTGAACAGACTGAAAGCGATCGTCTGTCGGACCGGTCCGGAACCAATGCGCCCGCGCCGCTGGCCTTCGCCGCCGTCATCCTGGCCAATGTCGCGCTCGCCTTCGGCCCGCTGCTGGTGCGGATGGCCGATACCGGGCCGGTCGCCTCCGCCTTCTGGCGCATCACCCTGGCCGCGCCGGTGCTGGCGCTGGTCGCGCTGATCGGCCCTGCCCGCCCCCGTATGCCGGGCAAGGCGCAGGCGGGGCTTTGGGGGCTGCTGCTGATCGGCGGCATCGCCTTTGCGGGCGATCTGGGCGCCTGGCATATCGGCATCCGCCAGACGACGATGGCCAACGCCACGCTGTTCGGCAATTCGGCGACCTTCATCTTCCCGCTCTATGGCTTCCTGGTCGCGCGCGCCTGGCCGTCGCGGAGCCAGGGGATCGCGCTGATCCTGGCGGCCGCGGGGGCGGGATTGCTGATGGGGCGCAGCTATCAGGTCGACCCGCGCCATCTGGTCGGCGACCTGCTGTGCGTGCTCGCGGGGGTGCTCTATGCGGTCTATTTCATCCTGATGTCGCGGGTGCGGGTCGCGATGCCACCGATGCCCGCGCTCGCCTGGTCGACCATGGCCAGCATCGTGCCGCTGTTCGTCTTCGCGGTCCTGCTGGGCGAGCGGGTGTGGCCCGATCATTGGAGCCCGCTGATCCTGCTGGCGCTGGGGAGCCAGATCATCGGCCAGGGGTTGATGATCTATGCGCTGGGGCTGCTGAGCCCGCTGGTCGTCGGCCTGGCGCTGCTGGTGCAGCCGATGGTGGCGACGGCGATCGGCTGGATCGTCTATGGCGAGACGCTGGCGCTGCCCGATCTGGCGGGTGTGGCGATGGTGGCGGCCGCTCTGGTATTGGTGCGGCGTGGATCGGCCAGGGCGGTTGCCCGGCCGGACGATAGGAACGACGGGAAACGCATATGACCGAGGCTGCCATGACCGATGTTCAGGACCTGACTCTCGACGAGGTGCGCGTCGCTCTGGCGGAGGGCATCGCGTCCAATGCCGCGTTCGACGGCTGGGGCGACGAGGCGCGCGACATGGCGGCGGATGTGGCGGGTATCGACCGCGACATCGCGCGACTCGCCTTCAAGGACGGCGCGGTCGCGATGATCGACGCCTGGTTCGCCCGGATCGACCAGGCGATGGTCGAGGCCATCCCCGCCGAACAGGCCGCCGCGATGAAGATCCGCCAGCGCATCACCGCGCTGGTCGAGGCGCGGCTGGCGGCGGTCGCCCCGAATCGCGAGGCGCTGCGCCGCGCGCTGACGATCCTCGCCATGCCGCAAAACGCCGCGAGCGGGGCGCGACTCGGCTGGCGGACGGTGGATGCCATCTGGGCGCAGGCGGGCGACACCGCCACCGACTATAACCATTATACCAAGCGCGCGACGCTGTTCGCGGTCTATGGATCGACCATCGCGGTGTTCCTGAACGACGATAGCGAGGATCATGCCGACACCCGCGCCTTCCTGGCCCGCCGGATCGAGGGGATCATGCGGTTCGAAAAATGGAAGGCGGGCGTCGCCAAGCGGGGCGAGAATATGCCCAGCCTGTCGCGCTTTATCGGGCGGTTGCGCTATCCGGCGGTGTGATGGGTCGGGGGGGGGGGATTCCCTTGGCCTTCGACTTCGCTCAGGCTGAACGGAGGTGGGGGGTGCCAAGCTTCCAAACCTCCGTTCACACTGAGCGAAGTCGAAGTGCACGCCCCGAACCCCGCCCCAAGCCTGCCTCCCAACCCAACACCCATTTCATCAACGGGTAATTGATAATCAATCGCATGGCGGTTATGTATCGTCCATGGCGATGCTCAGCAGTCTCGAAACCCTTCCCCGGCGGCAACCGGCGACCGTGGCCGCGATCGACTGGACCCAGCTGGCGCTGCCCGAGGCGCGCCGCCTGCGCGAACTGGGCTTTGACGAGGGCGTGGGGGTCGAGGTGCTGCACCGCGCCTCGCTGGGCGGTGGTCCCATCGCCTGCCGGATCGGCCGGATGACGGTGGCGCTGCGTCGCCGGGTCGCCGCCTCGATCCGTGTCGCGACCGGCGCCTGAATTTTTGAGGTTCGCCTGATCTGATGAACGCCGCACCGCTGGTCGCGCTCGTCGGCAATCCCAATGCCGGCAAAAGCGCCTTGTTCAACGCGCTCACCGGCGCGCGGCAAAAGGTCGGCAATTATCCCGGCGTCACCGTCGAGCGGCATTCGGGCCGCCTCGTCCTGGACGATGGCCGCCCGATCGAACTGGTCGACCTGCCCGGCGCCTATAGCCTGGACCCCGGCAGCCTGGACGAACAGGTCACGCGCAACGTCGTAATGGGGTCGCAGGCGGGCGAGCGGCGTCCCGATGCGCTGGTCGTGGTGGTCGATGCCGCCAATCTCGACAATCACCTGCGCTTCGCATTGCAGCTGATCGCGCTGGGCCTGCCGGTGGTGGTCGCGCTCAACATGGTCGACCTGGCCGAGCGCGACGGCCTGACGCTGGATGCCGACATACTGGCGCGCGAACTGGGCGTGACGGTGATCCCGACCGTGGCGGTGCGCCGCCGTGGGCTCGATACGCTGAAGGCCGAGATCGACCGGCTGGTAACGCAGAAACGCGCGCACGCCGTCGCCGCCCCCGACCGGATCGACGACATCGTCACGCTGCAACGCCGCGCGCGCCAGATCGCCGCGGCCGCGACCGTCGCGGAAACGCCGGTCCGCCGCTGGACGAACATACTCGACTCGGTCGCGCTGCATCCCATTATCGGACCGATCCTGCTGGTCGGCCTGCTCTTCATCATGTTCCAGGCGGTCTTCGCCTGGTCCGAGACGCCGGTCAGTTGGATCGAGCAGGGCTTTGTCTGGCTGGAGGCGCAGGTCGGCGCCGCCTTGCCGGAAGGCTGGTTCCGCAGCCTCATCACCGACGGCCTGATCGCCGGTGTCGGCGCGGTCATCGTCTTCCTGCCGCTGATCCTGATCCTGTTCCTGTTCATCCTGATGCTCGAGGCGAGCGGCTATATGGTCCGCGCCGCCTTCCTGATGGACCGGCTGATGGCGCAGGTGGGGCTGTCGGGCCGTGCCTTCATCCCGCTGCTGTCTTCCTTCGCCTGTGCGGTGCCGGGCATCATGGCGACGCGGACGATCGATGACGAGAAGGACAGGCTGACCACCATCCTGATCGCGCCGCTGATGACCTGCTCGGCGCGGCTGCCCGTCTATACCATCATCATCGGCGCGTTCATCCCGGACCGGCAGGTCCTGCCCTTTGTCGGGCTACAGGGGCTGGTGCTGCTGGGCCTGTATCTGATGGGCATCGTCGGCGCGTTCGTCGCCGCGCTGCTGCTGCGCCGCACCGTCACGAAGGGTGCGTCCTCGGGCTTCATGATGGAGATGCCCAAATATCAGTGGCCGCATGTCCGCGACGTGTTGCTGGGGCTGTGGAGCCGCGCGCTGATCTTCCTGAAGCGCGCGGGCACCACCATCGCGCTGACCACGGTCATCCTGTGGGCGCTGCTCTCCTTCCCCAAGCCGCCCGAGGGGTCGGGCATCTCGCCGGTCGACTATTCGATCGCGGGCCGCATCGCCAACGGCATCGAGGTGGCGGTCCGCCCGATCGGCTTCAACCGCGACATCGCGCTGGCCCTCGTCCCCGCCATGGCGGCGCGCGAGGTGGCGGTGGCCGCCATCGGCACCGTCTATGCCATCGACGATACCGAGCATGAGGGCGGGCAGAAGGCGATGACCGAGAAGCTGAAGCGCAACTGGTCGCTGCCCACCGCGCTCGCCTTCCTGATGTGGTTCGTCTTCGCGCCGCAGTGCATCTCGACCATCGCGGTGACGCGCAGGGAAACCAATGGCTGGAAGTGGCCCGCCTTCATGGTGGCGTACTTGTTCATCACCGCCTATGTGATGGCAGGCATCACATATTGGCTGGCCGTTTTCGCCGGCCTCTGAACCAAGCACGGGACTGAATACATGGCGGGCAGCGTCAACAAGGTGATTCTCGTCGGCAATCTGGGACGCGATCCCGAGAGCCGCTCCTTCCAGAATGGCGGCAAGGTGGTCGAACTGCGCATCGCCACGTCCGAATCGTGGAAGGACCGCAACAGCGGCGAGCGCAAGGAAAAGACCGAGTGGCACACGGTCAAGATCTTCAACGAGGGCCTCGCCAACGTCGCCGAGCGTTTCCTGCGCAAGGGTTCCAAGGTCTATATCGAAGGCGCGCTGACCACCCGCAAGTGGCAGGACCAGCAGGGGAACGACCGTTACTCGACCGAGGTGACGCTGCAGGGCTTCAACTCGGTGCTGACCATGCTCGACGGCCCCGGCGGCGGTCAGGGCGGCGGCGGCCGTGGCGGCAGCGACTTCGGCGGTGGCGACGATTTCGGCGGCGGCGACTTCGGTGGCGGGTCGAGCGGCTTTGGCGGCGGTTCGTCGGGCGGCGGCTATGGCGGCGGTTCGCGCGGCGGCGCCTCTGGCAATCAGGGCGGCGGGAACGGCGGCAATCGTGGTGGGTTCGGACAGGGCGGCGGCTTTGCCGACGATCTGGATGACGACGTGCCGTTCTGATCGGTCGCGTCCATGAGCCACGGTGCGAGGAATGGACGAACAGGAGTTTAGGACCAGCGCGTTCACGGCCCAGGAGGATGGCGAGACCCGAATGCTCCATCCCCTGGCCTGTACGGAGACGCAACGCACCGAAGTGATCGGGGCCTATGACCTTGCCGGCTATCGCGAAAGCGGTGGGCTGGACGATCTGGCCGCCTTCGCCGCCGAGCTGTGCGATACCCCCGTGGCGCTGGTCAGCCTGGTGGAGGCCGACCACCAGCAGTTTCTGGCGGCGGTCGGCTTCGACCAGCCGCAGACGGGCCGCGACACGTCCTTTTGCGCCCAGGCGATGATGGCAGCCGATCCGGTGACGGTGGTCCCCGACGCGCGCGAGGATGCGCGGTTCGCCGGTTTCTCGCTGGTCGTCGGCGCCCCCCATATCCGTTTCTATGCCGGTGCGCGGCTGCTGTCGCACGAAGGCGTGCCGCTGGGCGCGATCTGCGTCATCTCGCCCGAGCCACGTCCACAGGGCCTGACCGATTTCCAGCGGCGCGGGCTGGAAATACTCGCGACCGCCGTGATGGGCCGGTTGCAGGATCGCCGGGCGCAGCGCGAACATCTCCAGACGGTCGAGGAATCGGACGCGCGTATCGCCGACAGCGAGCGGCGCTTCCGCACCCTGGCCGACACCATGCCGCAAATGGTGTGGTCGACCCTGCCCGACGGCTATCACGATTATTACAATGCCCGCTGGTACGACTTCACCGGCATGCCCGACGGATCGACCGATGGCGCGGCATGGAGCGGCGTGTTCCATCCCGAGGATCAGGACCGGGCGCGGGCGCGGTGGCGGCACAGCCTGGCCACCGGCGAGCCCTATCAGATCGAATATCGGCTCCGGCACCGGGACGGCACCTATCGCTGGGTGCTGGGTCGCGCGCTGCCGATCCGCGACGCCCAGGGGCAGATCACCCGCTGGTTCGGCACCTGCACCGATATTCACGAACAGAAGCTGGCGCTCGAGGAACGCGAGATCGTCAGCCAGGAACTCAGCCACCGGATCAAGAACATCTTCGCGGTGATCTCCGGCCTGATCGGTTTCGCCGCGCGCAGCCATCCGGGCTTTGCGGGCATCGCCAGCGATCTGCGCGACCGGATCACGGCACTGGGCCGCGCGCATGACTTCGTCCGGCCGCACAGCGAACAGTCGCGCCCCCGGTCGCGGCAGGATTCGCTCCACGGCCTGCTGGACGATCTGTTCGAGCCCTATCGCGGCCGGAGCGAGACGCGCATCCGCGTGTCGGGCGACGATGTGCTGGTCGACGACCGGTCGGCGACGCCGCTGGCGCTGCTGTTCCACGAGCTGGCGACCAACGCCGCCAAATATGGCGCGCTGTCGGTGATGACGGGCATGGTCGACCTGGAGGTCCAGCGGCAGGGCGACATGGTGCAGCTCTGCTGGATCGAGCGCGACGGCCCGGTGCTGGAGGCCGCGCCGGTCCATGCGGGCTTCGGGTCGCAGTTGGTCGAGCTGTCGGCGGTGCGCCAGCTGGGTGGCGAGGTCGAACGCGACTGGAACCCGACCGGGCTGGTCGTCACGATCCGGGTGCCGCTGGCCTCCTTTCGCCGTCCGTAGGGGCCGGGGCCCTGCCGTTGACGGCAAAAGGGCTGCCGGACCCTGGTCGCGGCAGCCCCCCCTGATCGTCAGACCGGCCTGGTCAGCCGACCATCCCCAGCGGGATGACCTCCTCGCGCGCCTCGGCCTGTCCCCCGGTCGCCATGGCCGCCGCCGCCAGGATCGCGCGTTCGCTGAACGGCTTGCGGATATAGCCCAGCGCCTCGACACCGGCATCGATCTGCGAAGGGTTGGCGGTGACGAATACCACCTTCACCCCGTAATCGGCAGCGATCCGGCGCGCAATTTCGGGGCCGGTCGCGCCGTCGCGCAGGTTCACGTCGACAAAGGCGAAGGCGCAGCCGGGTGCGGTCTCCATGGCGGTGCGGCTATCTGCCGCTATGCCGGCCACCTGATAACCGGCGTCGGTCAGGATGCGCTCCAGATCAAGAGCCACGAATATCTCGTCTTCCACGATCAGCGCGGTTCGGCTCATGTCAAAATCCCGTCACTTTCCCGCACAACATCCTTGATCCAGATAAAGTTCCGAAATGGATACGATATTGTCGTCAGCGCCGTAACAGAAATACGGCATGCTCGGCGCGGAAGTTCGCCGCCGCCGCACTGGTCGGACGGCCGCCCGAGAGGAACCAGCTGCCCTCCACGGTGATCCGCCGTTCGCGGACGAAGGCGCGGAAATCGTCGATCGTCACATGGTGGATGTTGGGGGTGTCATACCATTGTTCGGGCAACAGCCCCGTCACCGGCATCCGCCCGCCCCACAGCAGCGACAGCCGCACCCGCCAATGCGCGAAATTGGGAAAGGAGACGAAGGCGCGCTTGCCGATCCGCAGCAGGTGGTCGAGCACCTGATCGGGGGCGCGCGCGGTCTGGAGCGTCTGGCTGAGGATCGCATAGTCGAAGCCCTTGTCGGGATAGCCCGCCAGATCGACATCGGCATCGCCCTGCACCACCGCCAGCCCGCGCGCGACGGCGGCGGCGACATTGGCGGGATCGATCTCCAGCCCGCGCCCGTCGACCGCCGCCCGGTCGCGCAGCGCCGCCATCAGCTGGCCGTCGCCGCATCCGACATCCAGCACGCGCGCGCCGCGCGCGACATGGTTCGCGATGATCGCCAGATCGGGGCGCAACGCCGTGTCGGTCATGGCTCGGCCCGCAGGAAGCCGTCGATCACCCGGTTCATCTCGGGCGCTTCGAGCAGGAAGGCGTCATGGCCATAGGGGCTGGACAGCTCGACGAAGCTCGCCGCCGCGCCCGCCGCGTTCAGCGCCTGGACCACGGCACGCGACTCGGCGGTGGGATAGAGCCAGTCGGTGTCGAAGCTGACGATGCAGAAGCGCGTCCTCGTCCCCCGGAAAGCGTTGGCGAGCAGCCCGCCATGCTCCTCGGCCAGATCGAAATAGTCGAGCGCGCGGGTGATGTAGAGATAGGAATTGGCATCGAACCGGTCGACGAACGCCAGCCCCTGGTGCCGCAAATAGCTTTCGACCTGGAAATCGGCGTCGAAGCCGAAGCTCTTGGCCCCGTCCGGCCGGTCGGGCCGCGCCTGGAGCCGCCGCCCGAACTTCTCGGTCAGCCCAGCTTCCGACAGATAGGTGATGTGCGCCGCCATCCGCGCCACCGCCAGGCCCGCCGCGGGGGGATCATTGGCCTCATAATAGGCGCCGCCGCGCCATTTCGGGTCGGCCATGATCGCCTGGCGCCCGACCTCGTGGAACGCGATATTCTGCGCCGAATGCCTGGCGGTCGAGGCGACCATGACGCAGGCGCGGACGCGGTCGGGGCAGGTCGCGGCCCAGCTGATCGCCTGCATCCCGCCCATCGACCCGCCGACCACCGCCTTCAGCTGGCCGACGCCCAGATGGTCGAGCAGCATGGCCTGCGCGCGCACCATGTCGCGGATGGTGAGGACCGGGAAGCGCATCCCCCAGGGCTCGGCGGTGGAAGGGTCGATCGTCGCGGGGCCCGACGACCCCATGCAGCTGCCGATGACGTTGGAACAGATGATGAAGTGCCGCGCCGGGTCGATCGGCTTGCCCTCGCCCACCAGCCGGGTCCACCAGCCGGGCTTGCCGGTGCGGGGATGGGGCGAGGCGACATGCTGGTCGCCGGTCAGCGCATGGCAGATCAGGATCGCGTTCGCCCCCTCGGCATTCAGCGTGCCATAGGTTTCATAGCCGATTTCGACCGGCGACAGCAGCCCGCCGCCGTCGAGCCGCAGCGGCCCCGGCAGCACGACATGGCGCGACAGACCGAAACGCCGGTCGTCGCTGGGGAGAGAAGCGGAAACGGAAGCGGCCATGGAGCCCTCTCCGCTAGGCCGCGATGCTTGGCAACGCAAGGCCATGGCCGCTATGGCGTTCGCCATGACCGAGCTTACCACCCCCGAACCGATCTCCTGGGTCAAGGCGATCGCGCCTTACGTCCCCGGCCGCGCGACGACCGATGACGGTCGCAAGGTCGTCAAACTGTCGTCCAACGAAAATCCGCTGGGCACCAGCGACAAGGCGCGCGCCGCCTTCGCCGCCGCCGCCAACCATCTGGAGCGTTACCCGGACGCGGGCGCGACCGCGCTGCGCCAGGCGATCGGCGAGGTCCATGGGCTCGATCCGGCGCGAATCATCTATGGCACCGGCTCGGACGAGATCCTGCATTTGGCGGCGGGCGCGTTCGCCGGGCCGGGGGACGAGGTCATCCATGTCCGCTACGGCTTTGCGGTCTATGAGATCGCGACCCGGCGGGTGGGCGCGGAGCCGGTGGTGGTCGCCGACCATGACTATGCCACCGATGTCGATGCGATCCTGGCGGCGGTGACCGAAAAGACCAAGGTGGTCTTCGTCGCCAATCCCAACAATCCGACCGGCACCTATGCGGGCGCGGACGAGATCGCGCGGCTCCATGCCGGGCTGCCCCCGCATGTCCTGCTGGTGCTCGACCAGGCCTATGCCGAATATCTGGCCGAGGGCGAGGACGATGGCGGGCTCGCGCTGGCCGAGCGCGCGCCGAACGTGCTGGTCTCGCGCACCTTTTCCAAGATCCACGGCCTGGCCGCCGAGCGGATCGGCTGGGGCTATGCCGCCGCCCCGATCATCGACGCGCTGCACCGCATCCGCGCGCCGTTCAACGTGACGATCGCCGGACAGAATGCCGCGATCGAGGCGATCCGCGACCGCGCCTTCGTCGAGTCGTCGCGCGCGCACAATGCGACGTGGCTGGCCTGGTTCGAGGCGCAGATCGCGGCGCTGGGCAATGCGGGGCTGCGCTGCGTGCCGTCGCACGCCAATTTCTCGCTGGTGCTGTTCGAAGGGCCGCTGACCGCCGAGCGCGCCTATCACGGGCTGATGGACGCCGGGTATATCGTCCGCTGGCTGCCGGGCCAGGGGCTGGGCCAGGCCCTGCGCATCACCATCGGCACCGAGGACGAGGTGAAGGGCGTCGTCGCCGCGCTGCGCCGGATGGTCGAGTCCGAGGCAAAGGGGGCCTGATGCTGCCCTTTGCGCGGATCACCATCATCGGGCTGGGCCTGATCGGCTCCTCGGTCGCGCGCGCGGTGCGCAAGGCGATGCCGACCACGCGGATCACCGCCTATGATGCCGACCCGCAGGTGCGCGAGACGGTGCGCGCGCTCGACCTGGCCGATGACGTCGCCGACACGGCGGGGGCGAGCGTGATCGACGCCGATCTGGTGATCCTGTGCGTGCCGGTCGGCGCGATGGGCGCGGTGGCGGCCGAGTTCGCCGACGACCTGCCCGCCGAGGCGATCGTCTCCGACGTGGGCAGCTGCAAGGCTTCGGTGCTGGCCGCGCTGAGCGAGGCGCTGCCCGGTGCCACCATCATCCCGGCGCACCCGGTCGCGGGCACCGAGCGCAGCGGGCCGGAGGCGGGCTTCGCCACCCTGTTCCAGAAACGCTGGTGCATCGTCACCCCGCCCGAGGGCGCGGACGCGCTGGCGGTCGAGCGGGTGGCCGAATTCTGGCGAAGGCTGGGCGCCGATGTCGAGCAGATGGCGCCCGACCATCACGATCGGGTGCTGGCCGTCACCAGCCATTTGCCGCACCTGATCGCCTATACGATCGTCGGCACCGCCAGCGATCTGGAGGAGGTGACCCAGTCCGAGGTCATCAAATATTCGGCCGGTGGCTTCCGCGACTTCACCCGCATCGCCGCATCGGACCCGACCATGTGGCGCGACGTGTTCCTGACCAATCGCGAAGCGGTGCTAGAAATGCTCCAGCGCTTCTCCGAGGATTTGAGCCAGCTTCAGCGCGCGATCCGCTGGGGCAAGGGCGACGAGCTGTTCGACCTGTTCAGCCGCACCCGCGCCATCCGCCGCTCGATCATCGACCAGGGCCAGGACGATGCGCGCGAGGATTTCGGGCGCAGCCACGAAGGCTGACGATCCTCCCCGGCACGGGGAGGGGGACCATGGCGATAGCCATGGTGGAGGGGGATCGCCACAGGGGACACACCTTGCGGAAGCCCCCCTCCGTCAGGGCTTACGCCCCGCCACCTCCCCGTGCCGGGGAGGATTCCAACGCATTCATCGCCGCATGGACCCGCGCCTCCGCCTCGGCGCGCGGCAGGCCCGGCGGGATCACCTCGCCGAAGCGCAGCGTCACCACCCCCGGCCGCTTCAGCCCCTTGCGCGGCCAGACCAGCCCCGAATCGGTCGCCACCGGCACCACCGGCAGGCCCAGCATCCGGTAAAGCCCCGCGAAACCAGGCTTGAGCGGCGGCATCTCGCCGGGCTTCACCCGCGTGCCTTCGGGAAAGATCATGATCGCGCGGCCCTGCTCCACCGCCACCTTGGCGTCGCGCATCATGCCGCGCATCGCCCTGGCCGAAGCATTGCGGTCGACCACGATCGCGCCGTATTTGCGCACCGCCCAGCCCCAGATGGGGATATTGGCCAGTTCGCGCTTCAGGACCATGGCGGGCGCGCCCAGGATGCGTTGCAGCTCCATCGTCTCGAACATCGCCTGATGCTTGGCCGGATAGAGCGCCGGCGTCGTCGGCCGCGTCCCCTCCACCACCACGCGGATGCCCAGCAGATAGCGGGTGCAGACGCGGTGGAGCCGGGTCCAGCTCGTCGCCCAGTGGATCACCGCGCGCCGCCCGCTCAGCGCGATGACCGGCGACAGCAGCGCCATCACCGCCGACAGCGGATAGAAGATCGCCACGAACACGATATTGCGAAGAAGAATCACGCCCCAATCCCCGTCCAAAGCGCGATCCGTCGCAGGATCAGCTTGTTATATTCATTGACCAGCGTGCCCAGCCGCGGCTCCGACGGCACGCCGTCGCCCAGCACCAGCACCTGTTTGCCCAGCGCCGCGGTCAGCTCCATCCGGGCGCGCGGCAAATGCCAGTCGGAGGTGACGAGCCGCACCGTGCGATAGCCATGGGCGCGCACCCAGTTCGCCGTTTCCTCGGCATTGGAGCGCGTGTCGACCGCCTCGCCCCCCAGATCGATGCAGCAGGCAAAGAGCGCGGGCGAGGTGCGATAGGTGCGCGCCAGGTCGATCGGCCGCACGCCGGGCGCGACCCCGGTGACCAGCATCCGCTTGGCCTGGTGCGCCTGGAGCAGCGCGATGCCGCGATCGATGCGCCCCGGCCCGCCGGTCGGCACCACGATCGCATCGGTGGTGTTGTGCGCCAGCGGGTGCGGCAGGGTCAGCATGAAGGCCGCGAAACCCAGGCACCAGCTCAGCGCCGCCAGTCCGATCAGTCGCACCATCACAGCATCCGCCGCATCTGCGCCAGCACCGCCGCGCGCGCCGCCACCACCGCCAGCAGGACGAAGGCGAAGGGCAGCATGACCAGCATCCCCATATCCCCCGCCCCCAGCCGCAAATTGCCGAGCAATTCGGATTCGAGCGCGCCGACCTGTCGCGCGATCAGCAGGATCGCCCCCGCCGCCGCGATGCCGCCCACGGCCGCGCCGATCCCCGCGTCCAGCGCGATCCGCCGCTGGAACAGCCGTGCGACCTGCCGGTCGGTCGCGCCGAGCATGTGGATGACCTCGATCGTACCGCGATGCGCCTCCAGCCCGGCGCGCGCCGCCAGCATGACGACCGCCGTGGTCGCCCCCAGCATCAGCAGGATGATCGCCCCGGCCAGCCAGGCGGCGGTGTCGAGCAACCGCCCGACCGGCCCCAGCCAGGTCGCATGCGCATCGACCCGCGCCGCCGGGCTGGCCCGCGTCACCGCCGCCCCGACGCGGGTGATCGCGCCCGATTCGTCGCTGGTCAGGTCGACATCGATCAGCGCGGGCACGGGCAGCCCCGCCGCCTCGGCATCGGTGCCCAGCCAGGGTTGCAGCATCCGCGCGAGTTCGGCCTGCGGCACCGGCGTCGCGCGCGCGACATCGGGCAGCCGGCGCAGCACCGCCAGCACGCGCGCGGCGGCGGCATCGCGGCGTCCGGCCTCGCCCTCGACGATCTGCACGGTCAGCCGCCCCGCCATCTGGCGGTCGAGCGACCCCGCCGCGCGCGCCGTCGCCAGCCCCGCCGCGCCCGCCAGCAGGGTCAGGAACAGCATGATCGCGATGACCCAGCTCATGACATGCGCGCCGCCGACATCGTCCAGCGCCCGCGCCTCCGCGCCGCCACGCCCCCGCGCCCGCGTCACAGCCCGCTCCGCACGATCGTCGAGCGGCGCGGCTCGGGCGGTGGGGGGGCGGGCTCGGGCGGAACGGTCGGGTCGACCAGCCGCCCGCGCTCCAGATGCATATGCTGCGCATCCGGCACCCGGTCCATCAGGTGCCAGTCATGCGTCGCCATCACCACCGTCGTCCCCAGCCGGTGGAGCGAGTGGAACAGATGGAGCAGCCGCTCGGCCATGACCGGATCGACATTGCCCGTGGGCTCGTCGGCGACCAGCAATTCGGGGCGCGCGATCACCGCGCGGGCGATCGCCACCCGCTGCTGCTCGCCGCCCGACAGCGTGGCGGGGCGGGCGCCCGCGCGTTCGGACAGCCCGATCCAGGCCAGCATCTCGCGCACCGCGCGCGCGATCTCCGATTCGGCCATGCCCGCGACGCGCAGGGGCAGCGCGATATTGTCGGCGGCGCTGAGATGCGCGATCAGCCGGAAGTCCTGGAACACCACCCCGATCCGCCGCCGAAAGCCGGGCAGCCGGTCGCGCGGCAGGATCACCGCATCCTCGCCGAACAGCCGGATGATGCCCCGGCTGGGCCGCTGCGACAGATACAGGAGGCGCAGCAGCGAGGTCTTGCCCGCGCCGCTCGCGCCGGTCAGGAAATAGAATTGCCCCGGTCGCAACGCGAAGCTGACGTCGCACAGGGTTTCCTCCCCGGCGCCGTAGCGCAAGCCGACATTCTCGAACTGGACGATGTTCGCCATGCCCGCATGGCCTTGGCATGGCCTGCCGCGCGCTTCAAGTTCCACGCTTCAAGCTTGCCACGGCCATGGGCGGCGTGCTTACTGGCCTTTCATGGGGACCTGAACCGGATGGTCCCGTCCACCGACCCTTTCCATCCGTTGAAGTGCCGTTCCGCATGATCCTCGAATGCCCTGAATGCCGCACCCGCTATCTGGTGCCCGACAGCGCGATCGGGCTGGAGGGGCGCACCGTGCGTTGTGCCAATTGCCGGCACAGCTGGTTCCAGTCGCCGCCCGATCCCGACGAGGTCGCCGCACCGGAGCCGGACGTCGCGGTGGAACGCGACAAAGCCGAGGAGCCGGTCGCCGAACCGCCGCCCCCGCCGCCGCCCGTCATCGCCCCGCCACCCGCGCCGCCGATCCTGAAGGCGGACGAGCCCGAATTCGATGCCTTCGCGCACCGCCCGCCCTTTCGCGCGCGGCGCAATCCGGTGCGTCGCTGGACGATCGGCGCGGTCGCCGCGTGCCTGGCGCTGCTGGCGGCGACGGCGGCGATCCTGTGGACCGGCATGCCGGGCATCGGCGGCTGGCTGGGGTTCGGCACCACCGAATCGCCGCTGGAGCTGCGCTCCAACCCGATCGAGCGGCGCGAGCTGGAGAACGGGTCGGAACTGTTCGCCATTTCGGGGCAGATCATCAACCCGTCCTCGGGCGCGCAGCGGGTTCCCGACCTGCGCGCCGAGCTGAAGGATGCGCAGGGTCGCGTCGTCTTTTCCTGGGCGATCGCGCCGCAGCAGCGGACGCTGGGCCCCGGCGCGTCGATGGACTTCAACTCGGCCAAGCTCGACGTGCCGCCCAGTTCCAAGCGGCTGGACCTGAGCTTTGCGGGCGAGGCCAACCCGGCGAACTGATTGCCGACGTGTCGGCGTGGCCTTCGACTTCGCTCCGTTCAGCCTGAGCGAAGAAGGCCACGCGAAGCCCGCAATCGCCGCGCGACGATCGCGAAGCGCGATCCGTGCAGGACGGCGGCGACCAGCATCCCCGCGCCCGACGCCCAGGCAAGCGCCGGGGCGCCCCATCCGGCGTCGACCAGCCACCAGCCGACCCCGCCGGTGACGATGAAATAGGCGATGATGCTGTTGATCCCCGCCGCCACCTGGTCGCCCAGCGAGCGCAGCGCATAGACCAGCACCACCTGCATCCCGTCGAACAGGATGAAGGGCGCCCAGATCACCAGCATCGCCACCGCCACCGCTTTCGCCTCGGGCAAGGCCGGGAACAGCCCGACGACCGCGCCGGGCCAGAGCGACAGCGCCAGGCCGCAGGCCCCCATGGCCAGCGCCGCGAGCCCGACCGCGACCAGCGTGCGCGGGACCGCGGCCCAGGCCGCCCCCTCGCCCACCGCATTGCCCGCGCGCACCCCCGCCGCCGATCCCAGCCCGAGCGCCAGCGCGAAGGTGACATTGTGGAGCGAGAAGACGATCTGGAAGCCATGCGCGGTCGCATCGCCCAGCCGGGTCGACAGCGCGATCAGGATGGCGAACCCCGCCAGCTCCAGCCCCGAGGCGATGGCGGGGACGAAGCCGAATCGCGCCAGTTCCACCGCCCCCGCCAGCGTGGGGGCCCAGGCGGCCCGGTCCAGCCGCCGCACGCCGCGCGCCGCACCGCGCGGCAGCGTCACCGCGCTCGCGACCATCGCGACCGCTCCCAATGCCGAGGCGATCACGGTGGCCAGCGCCGCCCCGACCGCCCCCAGCGCGGGCAGTCCCATCTCACCACCCGCCAACCCCCAGGCGAGCAGCGCGTTGATCGGCAGGATCGACAGATTGACCATCGTGACCCGGCGCGGACGGCTGATCCCCTCCAGAAAGAAGCTGGCGGCGATCAGCACCATCTGGAACGGATAGCCCAGCGCCATCACCGTCACGACGCGCGCGCCGGGCACGACCAGCCCCGGCGCCACGCCGATCCCGCGCAGCAGCGCCGCACCGCCCAGCCCCAGGATCAGCATCGCCGCGACGCCCAGCACGACACCCAGCACCAGCCCGTCGCGCAGCGCCTGGCCGGTCGCGGGCAGATCCCCCGCGCCATCGGCCCGCGACGCACGCACCAGCACGCCCGACAGCCAGGCCAGCCCGGTGACGATCGCGACATAGGTCAGCGACCGGCTGGCCGAGAGCGCCGCCACCTCATGCTCGCCGACCCGGCCGACGACGATCACGTCGGTGACGTGCAGGATCGTCCAGTTCAGGCTGGTCAGCATCACCGGCCAGGCCAGCGCCAGCAGGCGACGCACCTCGTCACGGTCGAGGATCGGGGCGTGGCGGGGGAAAAGCGTCATGGCCCTTCCCCTATTCGCGATGAATGACGCGCGATAGCGCCGCATCCCGCCAAAAAGGCCATTGCGCAGTCCCCGGCGCTTTGCTAGGGGCACCCGCCTACCAGCCCTCCGGCTTGCCGGTGGTGACTATCGAGTGCGGTCGTGGCGGAATTGGTAGACGCGCAACGTTGAGGTCGTTGTGGCCGAAAGGCCGTGGAAGTTCGAGTCTTCTCGACCGCACCAGATTTTCCCAGGCGTCCCGATCGGTCGACGCCCTCCCCCCATCCGAAATTCCCCAGGGTCGATCGCCACCCAGCGATCCCTTTCCTCCCCTCGCCCCTCGCAGAGGGGAGAGGGTTGCGCAGACTTGGCCTTTGCGAAAGCAAAGGCTTAGTCGGAGCTGGGTGAGAGGTGGGCGCTCGCTTGGCGGGCGCGCGAGCCTTTGGGCTCGCTCAAGCTGCGCTAGCCAGCAAGCTGGCAAGCTTCTTCCCCTGTCCAGGGCAGAGGGGAAGAAGAAGCAATACCGAATGTTGGCCAGCCCGAAGGCCCGACGCGGCTCAGCGCCGCGCAACGATCGCCGCGAGCGTGTCGATGGGCAGCGGCGAGACGAAGCGGAAGCCGAAGCGGCCGTCCTTCACCCAGCAGATCGTGCCGAAGATCGGCGTGCCCATCGGCCGCAGGATGATCTGCCCCGCCAGACCCGGCTGGACCGGATGCGCGGCGGCCAGCTTGGCGCCCCCCGCCGACACATCGACCATCTCGGCGGCGAACTTGCGGTCGCCCAACCGGACATCGGCGGCCAGCGTCACCGGAAAGCGCGGCGGGCGCGGGATCGTGCCGTCGGCATTTTCGGTCGAGAATATCTGCTCATAGGGCTGGGGCGAATCGAACTGGACGCCCGCCTTCTTGCCGCGCACCCAGCGGACCGTGCCGCGCGCCGGGGCCAGCCCGCGCACCTCGACACAGATCGAGTCGCCGACCTGCGGCGGATCGACGAACCGCGCCATCAGGCCATGGGCGGAGATGTTATGGACCAGGCACACGCCGGGCACGTCGCCGCACAGCTTGCCCAGGAGGAGGACGGCCGAATGCCGCTTGCCCACCCGCCGTTCGGCGGTCGCGCCCTGCTGCTGCTCGACCTGTTCCATCGTCGTCCTTTCCGCCACCTTCTCCCCCGAGGATGGCATCCCGCCTTACTACCGGAACCGGTATAAAAAATTAAGACCGGCATTTCAGGCCGAACCGCCTCGGCGCGGCGCCTTTGGCCGGAGCGTTCAGCGGCGCGCAAGCCGCCATCGGGCATCGGCGGCTTGTGGTCATGTTCAAAGCCCTGTAATTCGCGATCCGTCCCATGCCTCGCGCGTCGTCTTCCCGGTCCCCCCGGCCCCGCTCGTCCAAGCCCCGCTCTCCCTGGCGGCGCCGGATCGTCGTAACCCTGCAGATCCTGATCGGCCTGGCCGTGCTGGCGGTCGGCGCGCTGGCGATCGCGGTGTTCGTCGCCAAGTCGCAACTGCCCAGCTTCGACGAACTGAAATCCTCGCCCAACGGCCAGATGATCCGCGTCCATGCCGCCGACGGCACGGTGATCGTGTCGCTCGGGCCGAGCTATGGCGAATGGCTGCCCTATGACCGGATTCCCGAGGTCATGCGCGACGCGACGATCGCGGTCGAGGATCGCCGTTTCCGCCAGCATCCCGGCGTCGATCCGATCGGCATCGCCCGCTCGGTCGAGGTCCGGCTGGAAAAGGGTCGCTGGAAACAGGGCGGCTCGACCATCACCCAGCAGATCACGCGCACCATCTTCCTGAACAACCAGAAGAAGTTCGGTCGCAAGTTCCGCGAGGCGATCCTGGCGCTGGCGATGGAGCTGAAATTCTCGAAGGACCAGATCCTCGAGCTGTATCTGAACAAGGTCTATTATGGCGGCGGCGCCTATGGCATCGACGCGGCCAGCCGGAAATTCTTCGGGCATGGCGCGGACCATCTGAGCCTGTCCGAAGCAGCGGTGATCGCCGGGCTGGTCAAGGCGCCCTCCAACTATTCGCCGACCGCCGATGCCGCCGCTGCGGTGGGCCGCGCGGGCGTGGTGATCGACCAGATGAAGCGCAACGGCTTCATCACCGCCGACCAGGCCGCGAATGCCGATCCGCAGACGCTGAAGCTGGCGCCCGAGCCCAGGCAGAATTCGGTGCGCTATTTCACCGACTGGGCACTGCCCCAGCTCGACCTGCTGATCGACGAGCAGACCGCGCCGCTCGACGTGTGGACCACGCTCGACCTCAACATGCAGCGGGCGGCCGACGCGGCGATCCGCGCCAATGCGCCCGAGGGGACTCAGGGCGCGCTGGTCAGCCTGGATCGCGACGGCGCGGTGCGCGCGATGGTGGGGGGCAAGGATTATGTCTCCACCAACTATAACCGCGCGGTGACGGCGGTTCGCCAGCCGGGTTCGGCGTTCAAGCTGTTCGTCTATCTCGCCGCACTGGAGGCGGGTCACAAGCCCGAGGACCAGGTGGTCGACGAACCCGTCACCATCGACGGCTGGTCCCCGCGCAACGATTCGCGCCGCAATTCGGGCAGCGTCAGCCTGCGCACCGCCTTTGCCTATTCGCTCAACACCGTCGCGGCCAAGCTGGGGCAGGAAGTGGGCTTCCAGACGGTCGCCGACATGGCGCGCCGCTTCGGCATCACGACGCCGGTCAACACCCACCCCTCGATGGTGCTCGGCACCTCGGAAGTGCGGGTGATCGACATGACCAGCGCCTTTGCCAGCATCGCGAACAAGGGGGTGAAGGTGACGCCCTATGGCATCACCAAGGTCGTGGCCAATGGCCAGACCATCTATACCCATGAGGTCGACCGCAGCCATGTGCTGGTCGCCCCCTATATCGCCGCCGAGATGACCGACCTGCTCCAGACCACGGTCAACACCGGCACCGGCCGCGCCGCGCAGATCGGGCGGCCGGTCGCGGGCAAGACGGGCACGACGACCAGCCTGAAGGACGGCTGGTTCCTGGGCTTCTCCAGCGGGATCACCACCGGCGTGTGGATGGGCCGCGACAATGCCAAGCCGGTGGCGGGCCTGCATGGCGGTGCCGCGCCCGCCAAGGCCTTTGCCGACTATATGAAGGTCGCGGTCGCCGACCGCCCGATCGAACAGTTCGACACCCAGGTCACGCTGCCCGAATGGCAGCTGGAGCCCGACGAGGAGAGCTATTTCGGCCAGCCCGACAATGGCACGGCCGGGGTCGATGCCGACGGCAACCCGCTGCCCGCCCCCGTTCCGGGCGAGTCGCAGCCGGGCGACGAGACGATGGAGATCCCCACCCGCCGCGATCCCGCCACGCCGCCGCAGCCGCTCCAGCAACCCGTGCCCGGCACGACCACGCCACAGGCGCCCGCACCGGTGGTGCCGCAGCAGCGGCTGGATCAGGCGTGGATCGACCGGGTGACCGGACGCGGCGGCGCAGGCGCGGCGCGCGATCCCCGCGCTTCCGCTCCCCCGCCGCGTCCGTCAGCGCGCGACCGTCAGGACCGTCAGGACGACCGACCGTACCAGTGAAGCCCCGCGCCATGCTGCCGCAGCCAGGCGGTGGCGGGCGCGGGATCGGCCCCCAGCAGCTCGGCGACCAGCGCGTGGAAGGCGGGGGCGTGGTTCATATGGACCCGGTGCGCGACCTCATGCGCCACCGTCGCGCGGCGGACAAAGGCCGGGGCCAGGATCAGCCGCCAGCTATAGCGGATCGCCCCCGACGAGGCGCAGCTGCCCCAGCGCGCTTTCGGATCGGCGACGCTGACCCGCGATACCGCGACGCCCGCGGTCCGCGCGATCTCCGCCGTCTCGCGCGACAGGGTCTCCAGCGCCTGCCGCTTCAGCCAGGTCTCGACCCGGCGGTTCAGCGTCTCGATCGGGCCGGAGGCGGACAGGCGATCATGCTCGCACTGGATCACCCGGCGGCTGCCAGGCTCCCAGACCAATGTCAGCACCGTGTCGCCGAACGGGATCAGCGCGCCGGGGACGAAGGGACGCGGTTCGGGCAGGCGCGCACGCTGGTCCGCGATCCAGTCCTTCTTCTCCTCGGCCCAGGCCAGCGCGGTCTTCAGCGGCGCGCGCTTGGGCACCACCAGCCGTGCGGTGCCGGTGGCGGGATCGACGCTCAGCCGGATGCGCTTGGCAGTCGGGTGACGCACCACCTCGTCGATCACAATTCCCGCTCCACGATATGATTTTCGAAATCGCCCGCATCGTCCTCGCTGATCGTCCAGCCGCGGACCGATTGCCCGGCGCGGTGCACCGCTTCGCGGTCGCCGCAGACCAGATAATGCCATTCGGGCAGCGCCTCGCCCGCCGCGCGCAAGCGATAGGCGCAGGTCGAGGGCAGCCAGTCGATCGAGCGGACATTGCCCATGGTCAGCCGCACGCACTCGCTGACAAAGGCGCGGCGGTGGCGATAGTTGGAGCATTGCCCGCTGCGCCGGTCGAGCAGGCGGCAGGCGACGTTGGTCGGCACCAGCTCGCCCGTCTCCTCGTCCTCCAGCTTGTGGATGCAGCATTTGCCGCACCCGTCGCACAGCGCCTCCCACTGGGCGCGGTCGAGGCTTTCGATCGGCTTTTCCCAGAAACGCTCCATCAGCGCACCCACTGGTCGAGCGTCGCGGCGACCGCCTGCGGCCCCTGGTCCGACGGCAGCAGCGCCAGCGGCTTGCCGTCCGGGTCCATCAGATAGGCCTGGTTGCTATGGTTGACGAGATAGCCGCCGCCCGGCGACGGCGCGCCCTTCTGCGCCCAGACGGCATAGGCCTTGCGCGCCGCATCGACCTGCGCCGGGGTGCCGGTCAGCCCGACGAAGCGCGGGTGGAAGGTCGTGGCGAAGCGGCCGACGATGGCGGGCGTGTCCCGCTCGGGATCGACCGTGACGAAGATCGGCACGATCTTCGCGGCCTTGGCGGGGGCGCTCGCCTCCAGCGCCTTCAGTCCGGCGCCCAGCACCTGCATGTCGGTGGGGCAGACATCGGGGCAGAAGGTGTAGCCGAAATAGACGATGCGATAGCGCCCGGCGAAGTCGCGATCGGTGACGGTCTTGCCGGTGGCATCGACCAGCCGGAACGGGCCGCCGATCCGCGCCCCCGCCAGCGGGGGTTGCGCCTGGGGATCGGACGCGCCGCACCCGGCCAGCGCGACGGCCAGCGGAACCAGCAGGGACAGATATAATCGGGTCATGACGCCGACAGCCTTGCTGTGATAAATCGCCGGTTGCAAGCCATGCTCCATTGCTCAGGATCGATCCCCATGTCCCTTCGCCCCCTGCTCGCCGCCGCGCTTCTGGGCGCCATCGCCACGCCGGTCGCGGCGCAGATGATGCAGTCGGAAAGCTACAAGTTTCTCCAGGCGGTGCGCGAGGCCAAGGGCAATGACGTCACCAACATGCTCGACCGTCCGGGCGCCAGCATCATCAACACCCGCGACGTGACCAGCGGCGAGGGCGCGCTGCACATCGTCATCAAGCGCGGCGACGAGACGTATCTGCGCTTCCTGTTGCAGAAGGGTGCCGATCCGAACCTGCGCGACGGGCGCGGCAACACGCCGCTGCTGCTGGCGGTGGCGGGGGGACAGCCCGAGATGATCCGCATCCTGACGGCGGCCAAGGCCAATCCCAACCTGCCCAATGCGGCGGGCGAGACCCCGCTGATCCGCGCGGTGCAACGCCACGACATGGCGATGGTGCGCGAGCTGATGAATGCGGGCGCCGATCCCGACCAGCCCGACAATATCGCCGGCCTGTCGGCGCGCGACTATGCGACGCAGGACAGCCGCAACGTCGCGATCGCCAAGCTGTTCGCCGAAACCCCCAAAAAGGCGCGCGCGGCGGTGGCCGGGCCGAAACTCTAAGCACTGGACACGAATCCTCCCCTGCAAGGGGAGGAAGATCATGAGTGCCGCCCCCTAGATCAGCCCCAGCTCGACCAGCTTGCCGACCAGCACCGGCGGCATCGTCTCGATCCCCGTCGCGGCCCCGCTCAGGTCGGGCGGGGCATCCCCCGCCTCCAGATAGCGCCAGCCCTGATGCGCGCGGCGCGGCAGCGCCTGGACCAGCACCAGCGCGGGGTCGATATGGATGGCGCAGCGCCCGCCCTCCGCCTCGCCGAACGACAGGATCGGCGAGCGCGCGACCAGCTGGTGCTTCAGGATCCAGAACAGCGAGCCCTGCCCCGCCACCTCCTCGTGCCGCTTGGGCAGATAGCGGGTGGTGAGGAAGACCGGCCCGTCCTGCGCCCGCATCGCCAGTCGTTCGGCCAGGTGATCGATACTGGCCGCCCCGAACGCGACCTTGGTCAGATGAAGCGCCATGTCGGGGGCCCATGTGGGGGCGCGCGGGCGGCATGGCTAGGGCGGAGAGCCCCGAATTGCGCCGCGTCATCCATGGGCGAAGTTGCTGATCGAAAAAGCCTTTCCTGCTTTCGATACTGACTTGCAATAACAGACCGCCACTCCTAGGACGCGCCGCATAACAGGGAGTCCCCGAATGCCGTTCTTGATGACGCTGGTCGCCAATGCCGCCGCCATGGCCGCACCCTTGCCGTCCACCGTGCCGGTGGCGACCGATCCCCAGACCGCGCGCGACGATATCGTGGTCACCGGCCAGCGGACCGAGGGCTCCGACGACTATACGATCGTGGGCCAGACGACCGCGACGCGCATCCCGCTGACGCTGCGCGAGACGCCGCAGTCGGTCAGCATCGTCACCCGCCAGCAGATCCAGGATTTCCAGCTCAACGACGTCAACCAGCTGCTGACGACGGTGCCGGGCATCAACGTCCAGGCGAACGAGACCGACCGCGTCTATTATTCGGCGCGCGGCTTCGACATCCAGACCTTCCAGATCGACGGCATCGGCATTCCCTTCGCCTTCGGAATCCAGACCGGGTCGATCGACACCGCCATTTACGATCATATCGAGGTGGTGCGCGGCGCGCCCGGCCTGTTGTCGCCGACGGGCAATCCCTCGGCCGTCATCAACTTCGTCCGCAAGCGCCCGACCAAGGACCTTCAGGCGACCGCCAGCGCGCAATATGGCTCGTTCAACAGCCTGCGCCTGGATGCGGATGTCAGCACGCCGCTGACCAAGGACGGCCATGTCCGCGCCCGCGTCGTGGGCGTCCTTTCCGATGCCGACAGCTATCTCGACCGCTACAGCCTGCGCCGCTGGACCGGGTATGGCGTGGTCGAGGCCGATCTGGGCCCCGACACGGTGCTGAGCGGCGGCTATGGCCATCAGGATCACCAGAGCCACGGCGCGATGTGGGGCGCGCTGCCGCTGACCTATACCGACGGCACGCGTATCGACATGCCGCGATCGACCAATGTCGCGCCCGAATGGGCGGGCTGGAACGTGATCGACCGGCAGATCTTCGGCGACCTGACCCATCATTTCGGCGACTGGGTCGCGCGGATCAGCGCGGTGCGCCGCGCGACCAGCGAGGCGGACGAGCTGTTCTACGTCTATGACAATCCGGTGCGCGGCGCGCCCAACGGCATCGCCCCCGACCCCACCAAGCCCGGCCAGTTCCTGGGCATCAAGAGCTATCCCGGCGCGTTCCGCGCGCAGACGCGCAACCTGACCATGGAGGCCTATGCCACCGGTCCCTTCTCGCTGTTCGGGCGCGAGCATCAGCTGATGTTCGGCGTCAATCGCAGCGCGCAGGATTACAAGCAGCAATCCTCTTACGACTATTCGCAGATCGGCCTGGCCCTGCCCTTCCCGGATCTGTTCCAAGGGACCTTCCCCAAGGTCAATTTCCCGACGACCTTCTCGACCGACTATGCCTTGAGCCAGAATACCCAGACCCGGCGCGAAACCGCCTATGGCCTGGTCCGCTTCAGCCTGGCCGATCCGTTGAAGCTGATGCTGGGCGGCAACGTCACCCATGCGCGCAGCGTCGGCTTTTCCTACGGCGTCGACACCAATTTGGACAATACGCGCTTCTCGCCGTTTGCGGGCGTCACCTATGACCTGAACCGCGCGCTCAGCCTCTATGCCAGCTATACGACGATCTTCAATCCGCAGGACGCGATCGGCCAGGACGGGCGCATCCTGGCCCCCATCAGCGGCAAGAATATCGAGGCGGGGATCAAGGGCGACTGGTTCGGCGGACGGCTGAACGCCAGTGCCGCGATCTTCCGCGTCCATCAGAACAACACGGCCGAGAGCATCGGCTTCTTCAACGGCCGCACCCTCTATCGCGGGGTGAACGCCCAATCGGAGGGGATCGAGCTGGAGATCGGCGGACGCCTGGCCGAAGGGATGCAGGTGACCGGCGGCTATACGCTGATGCGGATCGAGGATCAGAAGGGCGACCCCGCGCGGCTGTTCGTGCCGCGCAACACCGGGCGGCTGAACATCGTCTATGCCCCGCCCGCCCTGCCCGCGCTGAAGCTGGGTATGTCGGCCCAGTATCAGAGCGTGATCTATACCCAGACCCGTTCGGTGCGGCAGGACGGCTATGCGCTGGTCGACCTGATGGCGAAATACGACATCACGCCGCGCGTCGCGGTGTCGGCGAATCTGCGCAACCTGACCAACGCGAAATATCTGACCGCGCTGACCTTCGACGGCGGCTATTATGGCGCGCCCCGCTCGATCCTGGGGACGATCAGCGTCCGGTATTGAGGTCTTTCTATTCCTCCCCTGCAAGGGGAGGGGGACCGCCGCGAAGCGGTGGTGGAGGGGTGTCACCCGCGGCGAGGTAAGCGAATCCTCGCCGACCGGGACACCCCTCCGTCAGGCCTTCGGCCTGCCACCTCCCCTTGCAGGGGAGGAATATTCCCAAAGGAAAAGGGCGCCGGTGGAACCCACCGACGCCCTTTCCTGATTTCCGGCGCTAGTCCGTCAGTCGCGAATTACGCGGCCTGCGGCAGAGCGGCCTTCGCCTGCGCGACGATCGCCGCAAAGGCTTCGCCCTCGTGCATCGCGATGTCGGCCAGGACCTTCCGGTCCAGTTCGACGCCCGCCAGCTTCAGGCCGTGCATGAACTGCGAATAGGTCAGGCCTTCGGCCCGGACGCCAGCGTTGATGCGCTGGATCCACAGACCACGGAAGGTCCGCTTCTTAACCTTACGGTCGCGATACGCATATTGACCGGCCTTTTCGACGGCCTGGCGTGCGATGCGGATGGTGTTCTTGCGACGGCCATAATAGCCCTTCGCCTGATCCAAAATCCGCTTATGCTTCGCCTTGGTGGTCGTGCCCCGCTTGACGCGTGCCATATCTCTCTATCCTTCCAGAAATCAGTTCAGGCCGTAAGGCGCCCAGGCCTTCACGGTCTTGGTGTCGGCATCGGACAGGACCGAGGTGCCGCGGTTCTGGCGGATATACTTGCCGTTATGGCTGATCAGGCGGTGGCGCTTGCCGGCGACGCCGTGCTTGAGCTTGCCGGTCGCGGTGAGCTTGAAGCGCTTCTTGACGCCGCTCTTGGTCTTGAGCTTGGGCATTTTGGTCCTTTCGCTGTGAGCAAGGCAGAAACGGCCGCGGCAGCCCTGATGGCCGGGCCGTTCGTGACACCTCGCTCGGGAAGCGGGCCGCTTAGACGAACCGGGCGCGGATTGCAACCGAAGAGGGCGGGCCGCCGCAAAGGAACAAGCGCCTCGCTCGGGCGATTGGGGATGCCATGGATCAGGCGCCAGCGGCCGACACCTCCGCCAGCCCGACCGCCGCCCGTGCGGGCTGGCGGCGATGGGCGTTGCGGGTCGCGATCGGGCTGCTGCTCGCCATCGCCGCGATCTGGCTGGTGCTGTTCGTCACCAAGGGGCGGTTCCTGCGCCACCCCTTCGAGTCGATCGCGGGCCGGCTGACCCACCGGACGGTGACGGTGGGCGGCGATTTCCAGCTCTATTTCGCGCCATGGCGGATCAAGTTCGTCGCCGAGCGGATCGCCATCTCCAACCCCGGCTGGGCCAGCCGTCCCTATCTGTTCACCGCCGACCGGATCGATTCGCGGATCGCGCCGCTGTCGCTGTTGTTCGGCAAGCGGCGCTTCACCTGGCTGGCGCTGACCAACGGCGCGGTCGATCTGGAATGGACGCCCGACCACCGTACGAACAGCTGGACCTTCAGCGAGGAGAAGGGCGGCAAGCCGCTGGAGTTCCCGCGAATCGACACGGCCGAGATCAACGGCACGACGCTGCGCTATCGCGATCCCCGGATGCGCGTGACCGCCGACCTGGCGCTGGAGGATTTCCGGTCGCAGGATGCCCGGATCGGCAAGGCGGTCGGGCTGCGCGGCAAGGGCGTGATCCGCGCGACGCCCTTCACCCTGACCGCGCAGTTGCTGTCGCCCGACGCCACCGCCAATCGGGGCAGGAACGAACTGATCGCGCGGATGCGCGCGGCGGGCAATGTGGTCGATGTCGCAGGCACCCTGCCCTCAATCGCCGATATCGAGGATGTGCCGCTGCGCACCCGCGCGCGGGGCAAGGACCTGTCGACGCTGCTCGAGGTCATCGGCGTCGTCATCCCGCGCACCCGCACCTATGACCTGCGCGCGCAGCTGGTGAAGGACGGCGACGTCTATCGCTTCACCCGCATGAAGGGGACGTTCGGCGACAGCGACCTGGCGGGGACGCTGACCGTCACCCATGGCGAGCGGCTGCACCTCGATTCGCAGCTGACCACCGGCAAGCTCGACATCGTCGATGCCGCCCCCTTTATCGGCTATAACCCCGACATCGTCGCGACCAGGGGCGCGCAGGCCGCCGCCGCCGCGACCGGGGCGGGGGCGCAAAGGCTGTTGCCCGATGCCGCGCTGCCGGTGGCGACGATGCAGCGGTTCGACGCCGACCTGAAATGGACGATCCGTACCGTCCGCTCGCGCCGCGTGCCCATCTCCGACGTCGACCTGACGCTGGCGCTGGATCGCGGCAAGCTGACCCTGTCGCCGCTCCGCTTCGCGATGGCGCGCGGCGACGTCGCGTCCGACCTGCTGTTCGACACGCGCCAGCGGCCCAGCCTCGTGCGCTACGACATCCGCCTGTCGCCGACGCCGCTCGGGCGGTTGCTGGCGGGATGGGGCGTGGCGGAGGCGGGGACGACCGGCACGGTCAAGGGCCGCATCCAGCTTCAGGGGCGCGGCGACACCATCCATGATTCGCTGGCCAGCGCGAACGGGCGGATGGCCTTCATCCTGCCCGCCGGCTCGCTATGGACCCGCAACGCGCAGCTGGCCGAGCTGGACCTCGGCACCTTCGTCCAGAAGATGTTCGAGGATCGCCTGAAAGAGCCGGTGCGGATCAATTGCGGGCTGATCGCCTTCACCGTGCGCGGCGGGATCGCGGCGGCGGACCCGATCCTGATCGACACGTCCAAGAACGTCATCGTCGGGCGCGGCGGCTTCAGCTTCCGCAACGAGGCCATCGACATGGCGATCCGCGCCGATGCCAAGAAGTTCAGCCTGTTTTCGGGCCAGTCCCCGGTCGGCCTGACCGGCAGCTTCGCCAGCCCCGGCATCGATCCGATCAGCGGCGACCTGCTGGCGCGCGCCGGGGCCGGGCTGGGCCTGGCGGTGGTGGCGACGCCGCTGGCGGGGGTGCTGGCCTTTGTCGATGTCGGCGATGCCAAGGCGGCGGCCTGCGGCCCGGTCCTGTCGGGCGCCCGTGCCAGCGCGCAGCGGACCACCAAGGGGCAGCCGCGCCAGGATGTCGGCAACGGCACCACCGCCAAGTCGAAGGACGGCCGCCAGAGCGAAGGCGAGGCCAAGAGCCAGCGCAAGAAGTTCCTGGGGATCTTCTAGGCCGTGCCGACCCAGCGCGCTTCCATGACTGGCCTGCGATCAGTGATCGTGATGGTCATGCCCGTGCGGCACGTTGCGCAGCGCCTCCAGCACCTCTTCGGTCCGCGCCGGATCGCCGATCGCCAGCACATGTCCGGCGCTGTCGGCGGTCAGCGGATCGCCGTTCCAGTCGCACATCCGGCCCCCGGCGCCCTCGACCACCGGCACCAGCGCCGCGAAGTCGTGGAGCTTCAGGCCCGATTCGCACACGATGTCGACATGACCGCTGGCGAGCAGACCGTAATTATAACAGTCCCCGCCATAGACCGGCCCCTGGCGCGGGCTGTCGCCGCTGATCGCCGCCACCAACGCCATGAAATGCGGCACGTCGTCATCCTCGAACAGATGCGGGCTGGTCGTCGCGATCGTCGCGCCCTCCAGCGCCGGACAGCGGCGCGTCCGCGCGGGCTGACCGTTGAACAGCGTCGGGCGGCCCATCATGCCCAGCCAGCGTTCCTTCGCAATCGGCTGGTCGATGATGCCCAGCACCGGCCAGCCATTGTCGACCAGCGCGATCAGCGTGCCGAAGATCGGCCGCCCCACGGTGAAGCTGCGCGTGCCGTCGATCGGGTCGAGCACCCATTGCCGCCCGGTGACGCCGTCCTTGACGCCATATTCCTCGCCGTGAATCCCGTCGCCCGAACGTTCCGCCTCCAGGATGCGACGCATCGCCGCCTCCGCCTCGCGATCGGCGAGCGTGACGGGGGAGCGATCCTCCTTGATCTCCAGCCCCATCTCGCGGCGAAAATAGGGTCGGATGGCGGCGCCGGCGGCGTCGGCCAGCTTCAACGCCAGATCGATATCGGCTGTATGAACGGACATGATGCAACCGATAGGATAGCGACGCACGATCAGCAATGGACGGCATCCCGGCGACAGGATAGGCGTTAACCATATTACCGGAAGGATTGGGGTGATGAAGGCAGTCTTGGGCGTTCTTCTTGCAATGGCGGCGTTTCCCGCCGCCGCGGCCTTGCGTCCCGGCGCCACCGCCCCCGATTTCACGACGCGCGGCGCGGTCGCGGGCAAGGTCTTCACGCTCAAGCTGAAGGATCAGCTGCGCCACGGCCCGGTCGTCCTGTATTTCTTCCCCGCCGCCTTCACCAGCGGATGCAGCGCCGAGGCGCGCGCCTTTGCCGAGAAGATCGACGCGTTCCGCGCGGCGGGTGCGCGGGTGATCGGCATGTCGGCCGATCCGGTGGACAAGCTCGCCGCCTTTTCCAAGGCCGAATGCGCGGGCAAGTTCCCGGTCGCCAGCGCGGGTCCCGCGATCGTCAAGGGCTATGACGTGGCGCTCGGCCGCCAGATGGAAGGCCGCGATATCACCTCGCGCACCAGCTATGTGATCGGTCGCGACGGGCGCATCCTGTTCGTCCATGACGACATGAACCCCGCCGAACATGTCGCCACGACGCTGGCGGCGGTCCGCGGTCTGGCGGCCAAGCGCTAAGGCGCCGGACATGACAGGGGGCATGCCAGCAAGGCGCAGGGCGATGACGGCACAGGGGTGCGCCGTCGATCGCCGTCTCGCGATGACGGAAAACGGGTCGGACGCGGAACGGACATGCGACAGGTCGGGAGGGGGCGGATGCCGATGAGCACCGACCTCTATCGACGGATCGGCCGGTTTCTCGACGATCATCGCCTGTCTCCCGATCCGTCGCATTATGCGTTCGTCCACGCCATCCTGACCGATCCGAACGGCGGCCTGGCGCGCGCCGCCGCGTCGCTGATCGATGGTGGCGTGCGGTTGCACCAGGACGATATCGTCCGGCTGGGAGGGGGCACTTCGGCGGCCCGTCCGGAACCGGTCGAGCCGAAGGTCGAGGCCCCGCCCGTGCGCGATCATGCGGTGCCCACGGTCGACAGCCAGTCCGACTCGCTGGCCGCGCAGACCCAGGGCCATGTCGAGACGTTCCTGGCCATCCTCCGCTCGGTCCAGGCCGACGCCACGGCCTTCGGCGCCGACCTGGCCCGCAGCGCCGCGAAGATGAACCGTGCCGAAGCGATCGGGCTGTCGGCGCTGGCCGCGCTGACCGGCGAGATGCTGGAGCGGATCCACGCCAGCGAACGGCGGCTGCAACAGGCCACCGCCGAGGCGGACGCGCTGCGCGAAAAGCTGGCGGAGGCGCGGGCGGCCGCCCGGCGCGATCCGCTGACCGGGCTGGCGAACCGGCTGGCGTTCAACGAGTCGCTCGGCCAGTGTTTCGAGGCGGTCGATCCCTGCCATCTGGCGCTGTGCGATATCGACCGGTTCAAGCGGATCAACGACGAACATGGCCATGCGGTCGGCGACCGGGTGCTGACCGCGATCGGCCAGATCCTGGCCGAGGAAGGGCAGGGCCATCTGGTGTGCCGCCATGGCGGCGAGGAATTCGCCATCCTGATGTCGGGCATTTCCAAGCGGGACGCCGCCGCCCTGGTCGAACGCGCCCGGCAGGCGGTGCGCGAGCGGCGGCTGCGCGTCCGCGAAACCGACCAGTCGATCGGCCAGATCACCATCTCGGCGGGGATCACGACCTTCCGTCCGGACGATACGCAGGAGACGCTGTTCGCGCGCGCCGACGAGCTTTTGTACCGGGCCAAGAATGATGGCCGCGATCTGGCCTATGCGGATTGACGGATTGCGCCATCCCGTGGCGGATTTTCCGTCACGGACTTGGCGCAATTTGCCAGATTTTCTCGGGTCGAATAATTATTCGTTGAATATCAACACGTTATAAAACTGGCACGCTCTCTGCAAAGCTCCCGGCATCGGTCGCCAAAGGGTTGGCGACCCGATCGAAAAGGGAGTTCCACCATGTTCCAGACCATCCAGGCCCGCCAGTTCCTCGTTTCCTGCATCGGCGCGCTGCTGTTCGCCGGACTGGCCATCACCTCGGCGACGCCGATCCTGCCGATCGCCTGAGGCGTGACGCGCGATCGCGTCGGGATCGACGCCGCCGCTCCTGTCATCCTCGTCCCGCGGCCGGACCGTCGCCTGTCGACGCCCGGCCGCCCGCTCTTCCCCGATCAGGCGGGCGCGACCGCCCCGACCGGCCCCACCGGCGCCTCCTCCTCGCGCGAATAGGTGCCGGTCAGCACCCCGGCAGCCAGCACATGCCCCGCCATCGCCTCGATCATCGCGCTGCGTCCGGGACTCTGCCCGCCGATATCGACCGCCGAGTCGAGCGCGAACAGCTGAAAGACATAGCGATGCTCGCCATGACCGCGCGGCGGGTCGGGCGGCAGCCAGCCTTCGCCCAGATAGGAATTGCGCCCGACATCGCCCTGTCCGGGTGAGCCCGGGCCGTCCGCGACGATCGCGCCCTCGGCCAGATCGCCCGCCCGGGGCGGCAGGTTCCAGACGATCGCATGGACCAGCGGCTGCGGCGTCGGTGCGTCGGCATCCTCGACCAGCAGCGCCAGCCGCGCGGTCCCCTCGGGCGGGTCGCCCCATACCAGAGGCGGCGACACGCCCGCGCCATCGGCGGTGAAACGCTCGGGCAGCCGCGCCTGGTCGGCAAAGGCCGGGCTGCTCAGCGCCAGACTGGCGGGCGGGGCCAGTTCGGGGCGGACGACCGCGACCGACTCGACCCCGGCGCGCCACCCGCTCATCGCCTTGCCCAGCCAGGCGGGCAGATGTTCCAGCATGATCCTGTCTCCCTCGGCCTATCGCGCGGACACAGGACGCGCCCGCCAGACGTGCAGCGTGTTGATCGCGCCGCGACATTCGGTCATGCTCGCCGCCTCGAGCAGCCGGAACCGGGTGCCGTCCCAGCCGAAGCTCTGGCGATCGCCGCAATCGCCCAGCCCCCGGCCCTTGCCCCAGCTCGACAGGCGACCCGTGGGCGACCATTGGGTGTTGACCAGCGTCACCGCGCCGCCCGGTTGCGGTTCGTCGGCAAAGGGAAAGGCATAGTCGAAGCGCGCGGGCGCCAGCCGCCCGTCGCGCCAGATCAGCGGCTTGACCAGATAATTATACGCCCCCGCCCCGCACGACAGCAGGACCAGAGTCGCGCGTCCGTCGAGCCGATAGGATTCGGCGCTGACCGGGCTGCCCAGGCTGTTCAGGCAGTCGAGCCGCCGCCGCATGTCGTTGATCGCGGCCGAGGGGATGGCGGGCGCGTCGCCCGGCGGCGGCGTCACCACCCGCACCAGGGGCAGTTCGGGCGGCTTGCCGCGATAGCGCGCCGCCCCCCTCGCAACGAAGGCGGTGGTGGTGCCCGCCCGTCGCTGCCGATCGTCCATATAGCGCAGCGTGGCGGCGACGCCGTTCAGCGAGACGGGCTTGGCATCGGGTGTCAGGATCGCCGCCCGCCGCCCCCGGACCAGCGCCGCGACCAGCCTGTCGGCCGCCGCCCCGCTCACCCGGCCCCGCGCTTCGCGGGCCAGCGGAACGGTGGCGGCGGGGCGGCCATCGACCCGGATCGTGGCGACCCGCGCCTTGCCCGTCATGTCGGCCAGCTCGACCGCGACCATGCCGTCGGCGGCGCGCCGGATCAGCAATCCGGCATCCTGCAACATGCCGTCCTGCGGCGACAGCGACGCCGCCTCGCACCCGCCGCCATTGTCGCAGGCGACGATCCAGTCGCGAAACAGCTTCGGCTTGGCCGGGACCGGCGTGTCCGGCGCGGCGGCGGCCACAGGCACGGCAAGCGCCAGGAAAGCCGTGAAGGCAGCGGTGCGAATCATGGGCGTATCAACCCCTTTGCTGGCGGTGACGTTCCGAAACGGATAGGGCAACGATCAAAGAACAAGGAGAGCAGAGCGATGAAGTCAGTGGGCGTGATCGGTGCCGGTCAGATGGGTGCGGGCATCGCGCAAGTGTCGGCGGCGGCGGGCCATGCGGTCAAGCTGGCCGATGTGTCGGCGGAACGCGCCGAGGCGGGCAAGGCGGGAATCGCCAAAGCGCTCGACCGGCTGGTGACGAAGGAAAAGATCGCCCGCGCCGATGCCGATGCGCTGCTCTCCCGCATCGCGCCGGTCGGCGACCTGTCCGCCATGGCGGATTGCGAACTGGTGATCGAGGCGGCGACCGAGCGCGAGGCCATCAAGCGCGCGATCTTCGAGGAGGTCGGCAAGGTGATGGCCGACACTGCGATCCTGGCGACCAACACCTCCTCCATCCCGATCACCCGGCTGGCGCAGGCCGCGCCCGATGCGGGCCGGTTCGTCGGCGTCCATTTCTTCAATCCCGTGCCCGTCATGGGGCTGATCGAGCTGATCCGCGGCCTCGCCACCTCGGACGAGACGGTCGCGCGGGTCGAGGCCTTCGCCCAGGCGCTGGGCAAGCGCGTCGTCCATGCCAATGACGCGCCGGGCTTCATCGTCAACCGCGTGCTGATGCCGATGATCAACGAGGCGATCTTCGCATTGGGCGAGGGCGTGGCGACGATCCCGGACATCGACGCGGCGTGTCAGCTGGGGCTCAACCACCCGATGGGGCCGCTGACGCTGGCGGATTTCATCGGGCTCGACACCTGCCTGGAGATCACCCGCGTGCTGTTCGAAGGGACGGGCGACCCCAAATTCCGCCCCGCCCCGCTGCTGATCAAATATGTCGAGGCGGGCTGGTATGGCCGCAAGACCAAGCGGGGCTTCTACGACTATTCGGGTGCGGAGCCCGTACCGACGCGCTAATCCCCCGATCCTCCCCATCGGAGATGGGGAGGTGGCAGGCCGCAGGCCTGACGGAGGGGCCTCGCCGCGGGCGAGGATGCCCCTCCACCACGCCCTTCGGGCGCGGTTCCCCTCCCCAAGCAGAGCTTGGGGAGGATCAGAATGCGCCGTGGACGCGCAGCGCGAAGACCTCCACAGGCCCGCGATCACGGTTATAGCCGGGATTGCCGACATATTGCGCATCCAGCGTCACCGCGAGCGCGCGGGTCAGCGCCACATCGTAATAGGCCTCGGCGATCTCCTCGGCGCCCGCATTGGGCAGTCGCCCGTCGCCGACCAGCACGCCCAGACCGCCCGCCGCCAGATAGCGGCGATGCTCGGCCGAAATGCCGTTGGCGACCAGCGCCAGTCCGACCCGGTCCTGCGCCCGGCCCCAGCCCTTGCCGTTTAGCGCCGCGCCGATCTGCGCCGTCCGGTCGATATCGGTGAAGTCATAGGGCTCGATCGACCCGTCGCTGACCCCGACCCGCGCGAACAGGCCCAGCGTGTCGGTCAGCGCCTGGTCCATGTTCATATAGCCGCCGATCCGCGTCAGCCGCCGCCGGGTGAAGGACGGATCGACCGCCTTGCCGGTCGCGGCGGCATAGGCCAGCGCCTCGTCGAAGCGGCTGAAATTGCCCCGGTTGCGGAAGAGGCCGAAGCGCACCGATCCCGGCCGCCCGGCCAGCCGGTAGCGATGCTCGACCTCGGCATCCAGCTGATACTGGCCGAATCCATACTCCAGCCGCTCGCCATTGGGGATGGTCGACAGGTTGAACAGCCCGGTGCGCAACGTCCAGTCGCCGCGATAGAGTTCCGCGGCGATGCCGGTGGTATAGCCCCAGGCATCGGCGGCGTAATCGAAGCTGCCGGTATCGACGACCGACCAGTTGAGGAAATCCCCGCGCGGGTCGTGCGCATAGGGGTTGGTGTCGAACACGTCGCCGACGCCGAACTTGCCGATGGTCAGCACGACCCGGTCGACGCTCCGCGATCCGCCGAGCTGGTTGGCGACCCCCGCCACCGCCTCGCGCGCGCTCCCCAGCCCCAGGGTCTGGCGGAAAAAGGCGCGTTGCAGCCGGAAGTAGGGTTCGGCCTTGCCGACCTTATAAGCCTCCGCGCTGGGAAAGCCCGCGACGCCCAGCGTATTGGACAGGCCGAAGCCCTGGTCGATCTCTGGATTCACCCAGATCTCGCCGCCGCCCCAGGGCCGCGCGCCGAGATAGGCGGTGACGTCGGCGGTTTCCTTCAACTGGTGCGGGGTCAGGCTGTTGGTCCCGGCATAGGGCGAGGCGAAACCGCCCACCCCCTGCGCGACGAGGGTCGCCTGGCCGTGGATGGCGAAATCCTGCGGCGTGCCGGTCGGCGGGGCAAGGTCCTGCGCGGCGGCGGCGCGCGCGAACAGCAACAGGCCGCACAGCGCGGCCCGCGAAACGATACGGGTCATCGGGGTTGTCCTTGAAAGCGGGGCGGTCAGGCCGAGGGGCGGGTCCGGCGGATCGCCTGGGGACGGCTGGACGCCACGGCGCGGAGCAACCGCGCGCGCTCAAGGGGAACGCTGGCCATGACGGTGGCGAGCGACTGGGCGCGGACATGCGCGCGGAACATCATGCGGGTCATGACAGACTTCCTTCGGGTTCGTGTGGTCGAGCCCGGCGGAAGGTCGGCGAGGAACGGCGTTAGCGGGCCGACATCGTCGACCCCGTCAGGCCCGTCAGACGGTCGGCAAGAACGTGGACGCCGAAGCGTCTACTGTCCTCGTCGCCGGACAAGGGACTAGATCGGGGCATTGTGATCCTGTGCAGTGAGTCGGCCACGAGCGCGACCGACCGGGCGCCCATAGCGCGCCCACCTGCAGGATCAACCCCGAAAGCGCCCTACCCGATCAGGAGGCCCGCCAGCGCCGCCGACATCAGGTTGGCGAGGCTCCCCGCGATCAGCGCGCGGATGCCGAGGCGCGCGATGGTCGGGCGCTGGTTCGGCGCCAGGCTGCCCGTCACCGCCATCTGGATCGCGATCGAGGAGAAATTGGCAAAGCCGCACAATGCGAAGGTGACGACCGCGACGGTGCGCGGCGACAGCTGCGCCGCCTGCTTGCCCAGGTCGATATAGGCGACGAACTCGTTGAGCACGATCTTCTCGCCGAACAGGCCGCCCGCGATCCCCGCTTCCTTCCACGGCACGTTGAGCAGCGCCATGATCGGCTGGAAGACATAGCCGAGCAGCGCCTGGAAGCTGAGCCCCGGTATCCCGACCAGATTGCCCAGCCCGCCCAGCAGTCCGTTCGCCAGCGCGACCAAGGCCACGAAGGCCAGCACCATCGCACCGACCGCCACCGCCAGCTTCACGCCGGTCTGCGCGCCTTGCGCGGCGGCCATGATGATGTTGGCGGGCTTTTCCTCGTCATGCGTCGCCTCGGCGAGCGAGATCTTCTCGTCCTCGATCACGTCGCCCAGCGGCAGCTGGCCGGCGGGCGGTTCGGGCCGGTCGGGCATGATGATCTTGGCCATCAGGATGCCGCCGGGCGCCGCCATGAAGCTGGCCGCGAGCAGATATTCGATCGAGATGCCCATCGAGGCATAGGCTGCCAGGATCGTGCCCGCCACGCCCGCCATGCCGCTGGTCATCACGGTGAACAGCTGTGCGGGGGTGAGGCTGGCCAGATAGGGCCGGATGACGAGCGGCGATTCGGACTGGCCGACGAAGACATTGGCGGCCGCGCAGAGCGATTCCACCTTGGACACGCCGATCACCTTCTCGATCGCGCCGCCCAGCCAGCGCACGACCAGCTGCATGATCCCCAGATAATAGAGGATCGAGACGAGCGCTGCGAAGAAGATGATGACCGGCAGTGCCTGGATCGCGAAATTGCGCCCCAGCGGATCGGAGGCGAGCGCGCCGAACAGGAACTTCGTCCCCTCATTGGCATAGCCGAGCAGCCCGGCGACCCCGGCGGACAGCGTCTGCAACACCTTCTTGCCCCAGGGGACATAGAGGACGAGCACCGCGATCCCCGCCTGCAACGCAAAGGCCGCGCCGACCACGCGCAGGCGGATGGCGCGACGATCGGTGGACAGGGCGACCGCGATCGCCAGGATGACAAGGATACCGGCGATACCGATGGCAAAACGATTCATGCGCGCTGCTTAACTATCCGCGTTGACGGGTGGTGACACGACGCGGCCCCCCGGCTGCGCGGGGGTGCATCATAAGCATGGTCCGGGGCGACCGCCATAGTTTTGATAGGAGGAGGTAATTCCTCCCCTATAAGGGGAGGTGGCAGGGCGAAGCCCTGACGGAAGGGGGGTCGGCCTATCGATAGCGGGACACCCCTCCGACGCGCTGCGCGCGCCACCTCCCCTTGCAGGGGAGGAATGTCACCCCGTCAGCCCGGCCGCCGTCGCCAGGCCCAGAAAGGCCAGGAACCCGATCGAATCGGTGGTCATCGTCACGAACACCGACGACGCCACCGCCGGGTCGGCGTCGAACCGGTCGAGCGTCACCGGCACCAGCACGCCCGCCAGCCCCGCGACCAGGATATTGGTCATCATCGCCGCCGCGATCACCATGCCCAGTGCCGGATTGGCGAAGACCAGGCTGACCCCCACCCCGATCACCGCCGCGACCGTCACGCCGTTCATCATCGCCACGCGAATCTCGCGCAGGATCGCGCGGGTCGTGTTGGAGCGGGTCAGCTGGTTGGTCGCCAGCGCGCGCACCGTCACCGCCAGCGTCTGCGTCCCCGCATTGCCGCCGACCCCCGCCACGATCGGCATCAGCGTCGCCAGCGCCACCATGCGCGCGATCGTCCCCTCGAACGCGGCGATCACCGAGGAGGCGACCATCGCGGTGACGAGGTTGGCGATCAGCCAGCGGACGCGGCTCTTGTAGCTGTCGAGGATCGGCTCGTTGATGTCGCCCTCGCCCGCCCCCGACAGGCGCAGCACGTCCTCGCCCGCTTCCTGCTGGATGATGTGGACGATGTCGTCGACGGTGATCATGCCGACCAGCCGCCCGCTGCCATCGACCACGGCGGCCGAGATCAGCGCATATTTCTGGAAGCGCAGCGCGACCTCTTCCTGGTCCATGTCGACCGGGATCAGCGTCTGTTCGCGCTTCATCACGTCGCCGATCGCGATCCCGCCCGGCGCGCGCAGTATCCAGGACAGCTGGCACGTCCCGATCGGGCGATGGCCGGGATCGACGACGAAGATTTCCCAGAAGTCGGTGGTCAGTTCCTCGTCGCCGCGCAGGAACTCGATCGTCTCGGCCACCGTCCAATGCTCGGGCACCGCGATCAGCTCGCGCTGCATCAGGCGGCCGGCGGACTCCTCGGGAAAGGACAGCGCCTCCTCGATCGCGGCGCGGTCGTCGGGGTCGAGCGCACGCAGCACCGCGCGCTGCTCGTCCTCGTCCATGTCCTCGATGATCGCCACCGCGTCGTCGGTGTCGAGCTCGGAGGCGATGTCGGCGACTTCATGCGGTTCGAGCGCCTGGATCAGCTGCTCGCGCACATAGTCGTTCATCTCGGCGAAGACGTCGCCGTTCAGCAGGTCCGCGACCGCGCGCGCCAGGCTGACCCGCTCTTCGTCGTCGACCAGCTCGAACAGGTCGGCGATATCGGCGGGGTGGAGCGGCTCGACCAGCGCCCGCGCGCCCTCGTCGTCGCCCGCCTTCAGCGCGTCGAGCACGGCGGTGACATATTCGGGCTTCAGCCGGTCGTCCTCGTCCAGCTGGGTTTCCGGCAACGGGGTCTCGGTTTCGAGGTCGGGGAGTTCGGTGTCGCTGATCTCGGCCTCCCTCGATGGAACATGAACGCGGCGTCATGCCTCTATCGCGCGGTGCCCGCATTTGCCAGCGGGCACAGGAATGCCTACCTGCGGCACATCAACCAAGGAAGACCCTTATGGCCGAGACTTTTTCCAAGCTGACCCTGACGCTCGAGAGCGGCGATGTCGTCATCACGCTGCGCCCCGACCTGGCGCCCGAGCATGTCGCGCGCATCGGCGGGCTCGCCAATGAAGGTTTCTACGACGGCGTCGTGTTCCACCGCGTGATCCCCGGCTTCATGGCGCAGGGCGGCGACCCCACCGGCACCGGCATGTCGGGTTCGGACAAGCCCAATTTGAAGCAGGAATTCAACGCCGAGCCGCATGTGCGCGGCACCTGCTCGATGGCGCGGACCAACGACCCGAACTCGGCCAATTCGCAGTTCTTCATCTGCTTCGACGATGCGCGCTTCCTCGACCGCCAGTACACCGTCTGGGGCCAGGTCGAGAGCGGCATGGAGCATGTCGACGCGCTCCCCAAGGGCGAGCCGCCCCGCAATCCGGGCAAGATCATCAAGGCGACCGCGGAGTAATTTTCGCGAGCGCTGAGAAAGGGGGGAGTCTCGAAAGAGGCTCCCCCCTTTTTTTGTAGGTCCTGCCACCTGCCAAGGAGCACGCCCCTCCCGCAGGCGGGAGGGGATGGGGGAGGGCATGGGGTCTCACAGAGGAGAACCCTTGCGGCCCTCGCCCCTCCCCAACCCCTCCCCCTGCCGGGAGAGGGGCTATCGTTGCGGGAGGGGGAGCAGCCCCTCTCGATCCCGAAACACCGGCCGCCGCCGCGCCATGTTCGCCGCAACCGCCTCGCGGTGGTTCGCGCCCCGCATCAGCGCCACCTGCTCGGCGCTCTCCATCGCGAGCATCTCCTCCGGCGCGCAGCCCGTCGCCCCGAACAGCCGTTTCGCACTCCGCACCGCATCGGGGCTGCGCTCGGCGATTCGGTGAGCGAGCGCCAACGCCTCGGCCCTGGGATCCTCGACCAGCCGCGTAACGAATCCCGCCGCCTGCGCCTCGGCCGCGTCGAACTCGCGCGCGGTATAGACCCATTCGCGCAGCACATCCTGCCGCACGCCCTGCCACAGCGCAAAGCCGCCCATGTCGGGCACGATCCCCCAATGCACCTCGCGAATCGCGAAGCGCGTCGCGGGATGCGCCAGCCGGATGTCGGCGCCCGCCATGATCTGCGTCCCCCCGCCGAACGCCACGCCGTGCACCGCCGCGATTACCGGCACGGGCAAGGTGCGCCAGCCCCACGCCACCTGCTGCACCCGATTGGCCGGGCCATGGCTCCGCGCCGACAGGTCCAGCCCCGCCAGATCGCCCCCCGCCATCGCCGCCATGTCGAGCCCCGAGCAGAAGCCATCCCCCTCGCCCGACAGCACCACCGCGCGCACATCCGCCCGCGTCGCCAGCGTCTCGATCGCCCCGGCCAGCGCGTCGAACATCGCGCGGTCGATCGCGTTCAGCTTTTCGCCGCGCGCCAGCCGGACATCGGCGACGCCCTCCGCCACCGCGATCGTCACCCGGTCGTTCATCCCACTCTCCTTTTGCGCATCGTTGATGTAGACCATCGGCCCATGGGGTTCGATATTGAACGCTTCACGGCGATGGGCGGCTTTGGCGGCCATGGACGGCATCTGGGGATGCAGTACCGGACGCATGGGGACGACTGGGCGGAGCTGGCTTTGCCCTATGGCGCGCGGCTGATCGGCGATCCGGCCAGCGGGGTCATCGCCTCGGGCCCGATCGTCGCGATGATGGACATGGCGACCAGCCTGTCGGTCTGGCTGAAGCGCGGCGCGTTCGAGGCGCATGTGACGGTCGACCTGCGCGTCGACTATCTGCGCCCCGCCGTGCCGGAGCGGACCGTGATCGGGCGCGGCGAATGCTATCGCATCACCCACAGCATCGCCTTCGTCCGGGGCATCGCGCATGACGGCGATCCCGACGATCCGGTGGCGCATGTCGCGGGGACCTTCATGCGGCTGAACGCGGGGGTGGAGGCATGACCCCGCCGCGTACCGCGATCGGCACGCAGATGGTGCTGCCGCCCTATGCCGAGTGGCTGGGCTGTTCGATCGAATGGGTCGAAGAGGTGCCGGAACTGGTGATGCCGTTCGGCGACCATGTGATGGGCTGGCCGGGGCTGCTTCAGGGCGGCGCGATCGCGGGGCTGCTGGAGGTGGCGGGGATCGCCGCGCTGACCCATCGCCTGTCCCTGGAGGGGGCGGCGCGGATCAAGCCGGTGACGGTGACGACCGATTATCTGCGCACGGGCCGCGACCATCCGACCCGCGCGGTCGGCACCATCCTGCGCCTGGGCCAGCGGATCGCCAATGTCGAGGCGACCGCCTGGCAGGAGGATCGCGACCGGCCGATCGCGACCGCGCGGCTGAACTACCGCATCCTGCGCGACTGAGGCTTGGCCAGCGCCTGCCGGATCGCGGCATCGGCGACCGGCGCCATCGCGGCATAGCCCGCCGCATTGGGATGCACTCCGTCGGTGCCATAAGCGGGGTTCAGCGCGTCGCCGACATGCAGCACCGACCAGTAATCGGCATAGGTCGCGCCGATGCGCGCGGCATAGGCCTTCAGCCAGCCGTTCATCGCGGCGATGCGCGGGGCCGGGTTCACCCCCGGCTTCCACTCGAAATGATCGGCGGGCGGGATCGAGGCCAGGATCACCCGAATGCCATGCGCCTGCGCCAGCTCGACCATCGACATGATGTTGCCCTGCACCTGTGCATCGGTCGTCGGGCCGGTATTGCCCGCAATGTCGTTGGTGCCCGCCATGATCTGCACGACCGAAGGCTTCAGGTCGATCACGTCCTGCCGAAAGCGCAGCAGCATCTGCGAGGTGGTCTGCCCGCTGATCCCGCGCCCGATCCGGCCGGGGGTGAAGAAGCCGGGCGCGCGATCGACCCAGTTCTGGGTGATCGAATCGCCCATGAAGACGATGCGCGGACGGCCCGGCACCGGTGCGGCGAGCGTCGCATTGTCGTCGCGGTAGCGCGCGAGATAGCCGAAGTCGTTGTGCAGCCGCTCCTCCCATTCGCGCGCCCAGCGCTGGCCGTCGGTCTCCTTCACCTGTGCGACGGCGGGCGCGGCCAGGGTCAGCGCGAGCAGCGCGGCCAGGGTGAGGCGGCTCACGGACGCAGGTCCGCGCCGGTGGCGGTGACGTTCCAGCCGCGCAGCGTGACGCTGGGCCTGTCCGCCTTGGCGGTGGGGTAGCGGACTTCGATCACGCGGCTTTCTCCCGGCAACAGGGTGACGTAATTGTCGCTGAAATAGGCGGGCAGGACCTGGGTCCCGTCGGCATTCATCACGGTCAGCTTGGTCTCGATCGCAGGGACCGTGCCGCTGTTGGTCAGGGTGACGTTGGCGAGCGTCTCCTCCCCCTGCCCCTGCAACGCCGTGCTGGCCGTGACCGTCGCCGCGCCCATCGTCGTCAGCGCGCGATAGCCCGCATCGTCCTGCGCCTGCCAATAGCTGTTGGTCGACAGCAACTGTCCGCCCGCATCGCTCGCCTCCAGCCGGACGAGCACCGGCCCGCGCTTCATCGCCGAGGCCAGGTCGAGGGTCAGGACCGGCGTCACCCCCTCGGCATTGGCGGCGAGCTTCGTCTCCTGGTCCGATTCGACCCGGCCATCGAGCCCGACGACCCGCGCGCGCACCTGCACGCCCTTCAGCGCATCGCGGGTGTTGTTGACCAGCACGACGCGGTGGTCGGGCAGGTTCATCTGGACATGGATCGGCTCGGCGGCCTTCTTCACGCCGTAGAAGGCGGCATGGGTGTCATAGTCGGACGAGAATATCTGCCACGCCGAGGACGGCCAGGCGGGTTGCGTCATCCACAGCATCCGGCCCGAATTCTCGGTCCAGAGCCCCGCATTCATCCCCTCGAAGATGGCGCGATAGGATTCATATTCCATCATCTGCGCCTTGCGCTCGAAATCCTCGAGCCCGGTGGCGGGGCCGAAGCGGCGTTCGAGCGCGGCGGTGAAGCTCTTGACCGCGCCGTTCCCGGTCTGGTGCCAGTCGTGATAGGCCCAGACATCGCCGATCGGCCAGCGATCCGCCTCGGCCGGGATGGCGCGCTTCCACGCCTCCAGCGTCGGCAGCGAGGGGGTGCCGACCTCGACCGAAAAGCCCTTGGCGAGCGTGGTGAAATAGTCGGCGGGCGGCCGCCAGTCATAGGGCCCCGACCCTTGCAGGTTCACCGCGTTGGACGAAGGCATATAGAGCCGCGTCCCGTCCTCGGCGCGCAGCAGCGTGTCCAGCCCGGTATTGAGGATGGGCTGCGGCACCCCCTCGTTCCGGCCGAACCAGGCGACGATCGAGGGATGGTTGCGATAGCGGCGCACCACGTCCGTCGCGTTGGCGAGGAACAGCTGCGGGTCTTCGGCCTCCATATTGTAATCCTGGGTCGACTCCCAGAAATCGGACAGGACCATCAGGCCATATTCGTCGGCCAGGTCGAAGAAGCTGTCCTCGGTATTCTGCCCCACCCAGTTGCGGACGATGTTGAGATGCGCGTCGCGGTGGAGGCGGAAGAAGGGCTCCAGATGCGCACGGTCGATACGCTTCATGAAGTCGTCCATGCCGATATTGCCGCCGCGCGCCGCGATCCGCACGCCATTGACCCGCAGGACGAGATAGGGGGCGAGGCGCGGATCGTCCTGCACCTTGGCGACCGCCGCCGACTGGGACGCCCCGGGGGTGAAGCTCATCGCCCAGCCATTGGCGGTCTTGCGGATGCCCGCATGGCTGGTGTCGACCACCCGCTGGCCGCCCCGCACCCGGTTGAGGTCCAGCGTCACCCGCTCCAGATCGCCGTCATCGTCGAACAGCGACAGGTCGTACGTCACCTGCCGCATCCCGAAGCGCAGGCCCTTGCTGTCCGACAGCGCGCCGTCGACCGCCGCGGTCAGCGCCAGATCGTGCAGCGCGGGGTCGCCGTAGCCGTTGGGCCACCACAGGCGCGGATTCTTGACCGACAGTTGCGGGAATTCGGACGGCGACAGGACGGCGCGGACCGTCTGGCCCGGCGCGACCGTCACCGGCTTTTCGACCACCACGTCATCGAACACCGCGCGGACGGTCGCCGTCACCGGCGCCTGGCCGTTATTGGTGACGGGCACCGCGATCTCGACATCGGCGACCGAATTGTCGGGCCTGGGCAAGGTCGTGACGACCTGGGGGTCGCCGATCACCGCCGGGCCGGTCGCGGCCAGCGTCACCCCCTGCCACAGCCCGGTATTGCGGTCGCGGACGCTCGGGATCCAGTCCCAGCCCTCGGTCGCGACGAAGGTCGGGCCGTCCATCATCTGGACGCCGCCATTCTCGCCCACGCCCGCCGTCATCGATTCCTCATGCGCCAGGCCGGGATGCGGCGGCGGCGAGACGCGCACCGCAATGGCGTTGCGCCCGGCGGCCAGCGTCACGGGGAAGCGGCCCCGGATGAACGCGCCCTTCATCGTGCCCGCCATCCGGCCGTTGACCCAGACCTCGGCCGAATAGTTCACGCCGTTGAAGGTCAGCCACATCTGCCGCCCGGCGGCTTGCGGAGGCGTGTCGAACTCGGTGCGATACCAATAATCCTGCCGCGCCAGCGTCTCGGGGATCGCCAGATTGTTCAGCCCCACCGCCGGATCGGGATAGACGCCGCGATCGACCAGCGTGGTCAGGACCGTGCCCGGCACGGTCGCGACATACCATTTGTCGGCATCGAAATTGCCCTGCGACAGGTCCGCGCCGCCGGGGCCGACCTTCGCCGCCTCGATCAGCCGCCAGCCATTGACCGCCCATTGCCCGGTCGCGGTGGAGACGAGGGCCGCCGCCTTGGGCTCGGGCTTCGCCGTGCCGCTGGTCGGGATCGGCGCCCTGGACTGGGGCAGGGTCCAGGCATCCTGCGGTGCGGTCTGGCCCTGCATCTGGCGGGTCTGAAAGGGCCAGCTCGGGCTGCCGGTCTGGAGCGCCAGCTTCGCCGGGTCGGGCGCACGCCGCGCGGCGACGCGGATGGCGAGCGGATCGACCGCCTCGCGCACCATGCGGAAATCGATGATCCGGCCCGCGAAGATCGGCTGATAGCTGCGCGGGGCCAGGGTCGCGACACCCGTAACGGGTTCGAGCGACAGGCCGCGCTGCACCACCTGCCGCCCGTTCACGAACAGCCGGACGACCTTGCCGTCATAGCTGGCGGCGATATGCGTCCATTTGTTGCGGTCGGCATCGCCGCCGCCCTGTACCACCCCCGCCTCGGTGACGAGCGCGGGCTGGCCGTCGACCAGCGCGAGATAGCGGCGGGGCCCCCTGGTCGGATCGCCGAAGCCGCCGATCAGCATCGTCGTGCCCTTGCCCGCGACGCTGCGCGGCTGGACCCAGGCGGACAGCGTCCAGGTGGCGGCGGCCACCGGCGTCGTCTCGATCGCGCGGGCGTAGGAATCGCCCCCCGGCGGCAGGTCCGCATTGATCGGGCCCAATGGCTGGGCGGGGGGAGACGCGGGAGCCGTCTGCGCGGATACGCCCAGGCTCCAGCATAGCGCCGTCATCGATGCCAGAGCCCCTATCGCCCTTGCCGCCGCCACGCTCATGCCTGCTCCCTTTTGAATTGCCGCCGGATAAAGCAAATGAAAAGCCGTAAAGTCAAAGGCTCCGGCGTTGCTCAACCCCCGAAGCGCGCAATCGCCGCATCGATGCCGTTCCAAACCTGTGCAAGCTGTTCCGGGGTGATCGAAAAAGGCGGCATGACATAGATGGTGTTGCCCATCGGCCGGACGAGCAGATCGGCCTCGCGGAAATGCGCGAGCAGCCGGGGGGCCAGGTCGGAGAGATAGTCCTGCCCCGCGCCCAGTTCGAACGCGGCGATGGTGCCCAGTTGGCGGGGGCTGTGGACCGCCGCCCGGTCCGCGATTCCCCCCAGATGCGCGGCCTGCGCCGCCGCCAGCGCATCGATGCGGTCCTGCACCGGCTCGTCGCGCCAGATCGCCAGATTGGCCGCCGCCGCCGCGCAGGCGATGGGGTTGGCGGTATAGCTGGAGGAGTGGAAGAACTGCTTCGACCGATCGCTCTCCGACCAATGCGCCTGGAAGATCGGCTCGGTCGCCAGCGTCACAGCCAGCGGCACCGCACCGCCGGTCAGCCCCTTGGACAGACACAGAATGTCGGGCACCACCCCCGCCTGGTCGCAGGCGAACAGCGTGCCGGTGCGGCCCCATCCGGTCATCACCTCATCGGCGATGAACAGCACGCCATGGGCCGCGCAGATCTCGCGCATCGCGGCCAGCGTTTCGGGGGCATAGAGCAGCATTCCGCCCGCCCCCAGCACCAGCGGCTCGACGATGAACGCCGCCGCGCCCGCCCGGCACTCCGCCTCCAGCGCGTCGAGCGTGGCCTGCACATCGCTGGGAAAGGGAATGGTGCCGACGTCGAAGAGCAGCGGCGCATAGGCGCGGTTGTACACGCCGCGCGCGCCGACCGACATCGCGCCGATCGTGTCGCCGTGATAGCTGTGCTCGAGGACCAGGATGCGGTGGCGCGGCGCGCCCCGGTTGAGCCAGTAACCCAGCGCCATCTTCAGCGCGACCTCGACCGCCGTCGAGCCCGAGTCGGAGAAGAAGACCCGCGTCAGCTCCGGCGGGGTGATCCGCACCAGCTCGGCGGCGACCGTCTCGGCGGGGTCATGGGTCCAGCCCGCGAAGATGATCTGGTCGAGCTTGCCAGCCTGCTCGGCGATGGCGGCGCTGATGCGCGGATGGTTGTGGCCGTGTGTCGTCACCCACCAGCTGGAGATGGCGTCGATCACCTGCCGCCCGTCGACCGTGGTCAGCACCGCGCCGGAAGCGGTGGCGACACGCGGAATCGGCTCGCCCAGCCCATGCTGGGTAAAGGGATGCCAGACGGGCGAGGTCATCGGAAATCCGCGACGTCGAAATTGGCAGCGAAAGCCTCTGCCAGCGTCTCGCGGGTCAGCTCGGCAAGGCGCGGCAGGCGGCCGAGCCGCTTCACCCCGCCGATCGCGGCGATGGTCGCCTCGCTATCCTCGACGCCCTCACCGACAAAGGCGATCCCCAGGATCGGCACGCCGCGCGACCGCAGCGCCTCGATCGACAACAGGCTGTGGTTGATCGTCCCCAGCCCGGTCCGCGCGACCAGCACCACCGGCCGCCCCCAATGCGCGAACAGGTCGGCGAACAGCAGCTGCCGGGTGACGGGCACCAGCACGCCCCCCGCCCCCTCGGCGACCAGCGGTCCGTCGACCTGCGGCAGCGCGAGGCGTGCGCGGTCGATCTCCACCCCGTCAATCTCGGCGGCGCGGTGCGGCGAGCACGGCGTCTTCAGCCGATAGGCGGAGGGCAGGACCGGACGGCCGCTGAGCCGTGCCACCGTCTCGGCATCGCCATGCCCGTCCTCGTCGGTGCCCGCCTGGACGGGTTTCCAATAGCTCGCCCCCAGCGCAGCCGTCAGCGCGGCGGAAAAGACGGTCTTGCCGATCTCGGTATCAGTGCCGGTGACGATGACGGTGCTCATGCCAGAACCTCCTGCAATGCCTGGTCGAGGGCGAGGATGTCCGCCGCCTCGACATTGAGGGTGATCGACAGCCGCAGCCGCGCCGCGCCCACCGGCACGGTCGGCGGGCGGATGCCGCGAATGTCGAAGCCGCGCGCCTGCAATGCCTGCGCCGCGCGCATCGTCCGGCCATTGTCGCCCAGGATCAGCGGCATGATCGGCGTGCCCCGTGCGGAGGCGCCATGCCTTGCCAGATGCTCGCCCGCCAGCGCGATCCGTGCGTGGAGCGCCGCCCGCCGCTCGGGCTCTTCGGCCAGGATGCGCAAGGACTCGCGCACCCCGCGTGCCATCAGCGGCGAGGGCGCGGTGGAGAAGATGAACCCCCGCCCGCGATTGACCAGATAGTCGCGCAGGATGGCGGGTCCGGCGACCAGCGCGCCCTCGCACCCCATCGCCTTGCCACAGGTATGCAGCGTCACCACCCGCTCGCCGGGCGACGAAAGCCCCTGTCCCCGTTCGCCGAAGACGCCGGTGGCATGCGCCTCGTCCACCACCAGCATCGCGTCGTGCCGCTCGGCGACCGCCATCAGGTCGGCCAGCGGGGCGGTGTCGCCGTCCATGCTGTAGAGGCTTTCGACCGCGATCCAGGGCGTGCCCTTGCCGCCCTGCGCGCGCCAGGTCCGAATCGCCTGCTCGAACGCGCCCGCGTCGTTATGCGCCGCCGCCACCGAGGTCGCGCGCGACAGCGTCATCCCCTCATGCATGCTGGCATGGACCAGCGCATCATGGACGATCAGGTCGCCGCGCTGCGGCAGCGTCGCCATGATCGCGACATTGGCGGTATAGCCCGAGGAGAAATAAAGGCTCGCCTCCGCACCGAAAAAGGCGGCGGCTTCGGTTTCCAGCGCCTCATGCTCGGGGTGGTTGCCACGCAGCAGCCGCGAGCCGCCCGAGCCGACGGGCACGCCCTGCTCGATCGCCCGCGCCATCGCGGCGGCGAGGCGGGGGCTGTTTGCGAGACCCAGATAATCGTTGGAAGCGAAGTCCTTGCCCGCCATCGGGGCCAGCACCCGCAATCGGTCCCGCGCGGCCAACCGGGCCAGATCGGCGCGATGAAAGTCCAGCATGGGGGCTCCGTATCGCGCTTGATGCGTGAGCGAAACCCGGAATGGTCGGGGATTCCCTTGGCCTTCGACTTCGCTCAGGCTGAACGGATGTTGGGAGGCTGGCCTTCAATACTCCAGCCGTTCAGCCTGAGCGAAGTCGAAGGCCACGCCCCTCCCGCGTCAAACAGGCTCCGCCAAAGTCACGATCGAAACCCCCGGCGTCATCGGCGCGCGGCCGACCAGATGTCGTTCCAGCCGGAAGATCGCCTCGAACGCCTTGTTGAGCGGCGCAGGGGGGGGCGAGTCGTCGCTGTCGTCGCGGCCCGTCAGCCGCCCGGCGATGCGTGCGGCGGCGGCGAGTGGGAAGAGCAGCGAGTTGAAATAGGTCAGCTTGCGGGGGCGCAGCCCCGCCTTCTCGATCGCCGACACCAGAGTCGCCTTGGAATAGCGGCGATGGTGGTGGTTCACCACGTCATGCGCCGACCACATCCATTGATGCGCGGGCACCGCGATCAGGATCTTGCCGCCCGGCTTCAGGCAGGACTTCATCGCGGCGAGCGCGGCGACATCGTCCTCGATATGCTCGACCACGTCGAGCACCGCGATCAGGTCATAGGCGCCCCGCTCGATCCCCGGCAGTTCGGGCAGGGGGGCGGCGCCCACCGGCTTGCCGAGTCGCTCCGATGCGATCTCACGCGCGGCGGGATCGATCTCGATCGCGTCGACCGTGCCGAAACCGGCCAGCATCGGCAGGTTGTGCCCGGTGCCGCAGCCGATCTCCAGGATGCGCGCCTCGCCCGGCAGCTTGCCATAGCGGGTCAGATAATCGGCCAGGATGTCGCGGCGCGCGCGATACCACCAATGGGTGGAATCATGCGCGGCCATGCGGTCGTAAACGATACGGTCCATGAACTTATCCGAAGACCCATTGGCGGTTGAGCGCGAAGGTCGCGATCGGCGTGATCGTGACCACCGGGATCAGCGCGACCCAGGGTTGTTGATGCAGAAGCCCGGTGGCGATCCACGTGAAGACCGCATTCAGCACAAGTCCAAAGCCTTGTACCACCAGGAATTTCAGATGCTGCCGCCCGCTGGAATCGCGGGTGCCGTGCCCGCGAAAGCTCCACGCGCTGTGCAGGAAGAAGCCGAAGATCACCGCGACCAGAAAGGCGGGCGGCACCGCCAGCACCGCCTTGTCATGCGGCAGGACCCAGGACGTCAGCGGTAGATAGACCGCCGAATAGACGACCGTCGACAGCCCGCCCGCAATGCCGAAGCGGATCAGCTGGCCCAGCATCCCGCTGTCCCGCCACCGCCCGATCCGCTGCTGAAGAGTCGCCACGCCGCCGTCTTGCCCTTTACGTCGCCCGCGATAGAGCGGAGCCCGAAGTCCTGCGCCTTAGGCCGCAGGCGGTTATGAGGGAAGCGTCTTTGGAACGTCTGAAGGGCGAGATCGACCGCAACTGGCGGCAATGGGTCATGGTCGCCTGGGTCGCGATCGCCGCCTGGTACGTCTATGACCGCTGGGGCCAAATCCGCTGGTGGTCGCTGGGCGACACCGACGACAATATGCGGCTGATGCAGGTGCGCGCCTGGATGGCGGGGCAGGGCTGGTACGATCTGCGCCAGTACCGGATGAACCCGCCGGTCGGATTCGACATCCATTGGAGCCGCATCGTCGACCTGCCCATCGCGGGGCTGATCCTGTTCTTTCGCCTGTTTACCACCCCCGCCTGGGCCGAGCGGCTGGCCTGCGGGATCGCGCCGACCATCCCCCTGTCGATCGCGATGCTGGGAATCGCGGCGACGATGCGCCGCTTGATCGCGCCCTATGCCTGGCCGCTGGGGATCGCGCTGCTCTATTGCGCGGGCTCGACCCAGTTGATGTTCATGCCGATGCGCATCGACCATCACGGATGGCAGCTGGCGATGCTGGCGGTCACGGTCGCCGGGCTGTGCGATCCGCAGGCGCGGCGCGGCGGCGCGCTGGTCGGCCTGGCCAGCGCGGTGTCGCTGTCGATCGGGCTGGAGATGCTGCCCTATGCCGCGATGGCGGGGACGATCCTGACGCTGCGCTGGGTCTGGGACCGGGACGAGGCGTCGCGGCTGGCGGTCTATGCGCTGACGCTCGGCGGGGGAAGCGCGGCGGGGTTCGCCGCCTTTGCCTCCAACGCCAATTACGCGATGCGCTGCGACGCGCTGACCCCGGTCTGGCTGTCGGTGACGGTGGTGGCGGGGGCATTGCTGTTCCTGCTGGCGCGGATCAACCCCGAGTCGCGCGCCGCGCGGCTGGGCCTTGCCGTGCTGGCGGGCGCGGTGATCGCGGGCGGCTTCGCCTGGCGCTTTCCGCAATGCCTGACCCGGCCCGAACAGGTCAGCCCCGAGTTGCAGCGCAACTGGCTGAACAATGTCCGCGAGGCCAAGCCGATCTACAAGCATCCGCTGCGTATCGCGCTGCCCATGGTCATCATGCCGATCATCGGGATGATCGGGGCGATCGTCGCGGCGGTGCGGCGGCGCACGATCGGGTGGACCGCGATCGCGCTGTTCACCACCTTCGCCTGCGCCATGCTGTTGTGGCAGGCGCGCGCGGCTCCGGCGGCGCAGATGCTGGCGGTGCCGGGCGTCGCGGCGCTGCTCTGGATCATCCTGCCCTGGATCAACCGCCTGCCCTCGCCGCTGCTGCGCGTGCCGGTGATGGTCGCGGCGATCCTGGTGCCGAGCGGCATCGCCACCGCGCTGATCTTCAACCACCTGCCGGTCGGGCAGGCCAATGCCTATGCCGCGCGGGTCAACCGCGCCACGGGGCAGTGCGTGCGCACCTCGGTGCTGGCGCGGCTCAACGCCTATCCGGCGGCGACGGTCTTCACCTTCGTCGATCTGGGGCCGCGACTGATCGTGACCACCCATCATGACGCGATCGCGGGCCCCTATCACCGCAACGGCGACGCGATCCTGGACGTGCAGCACGCCTTTCAGGGCGGGGAGGCGCAGGCGCGCGCGATCATGAAGCGGCACGGCGCGACGCTGTTGCTGCTATGCCCCGACATGTCCGAGTCGACCAACTACCGCGCGCGGGCGCCGGGGGGCTTTTACGACCGGATGGCGCATGGCTGGGTGCCGGACTGGCTGACCCCGCTGCCGCTGCCCAAGGGATCGCCGCTGCGGCTGTATCGGATCGATTGATCCGCTTGCGGGGCGGTGGCAGGCCGTCGGGCCTGACGGAAGGGGGCGGCCTCATGGGACACGCCCCCTCCACGGTCTTCCTCCCCTGGCCGGGGAGGAATGCCATCACTTCAGGCTGGCGGTGACCCCGTCGATCACGAACTGCACCGCCAGCGCTGCGAGCAGCACGCCCAGCACGCGGGTGATGACCGCCTCGATCTTGGCGCCCAGCAGCCGCATCAGCGGCCCCGCCGCCAGCAAGGCGACCAGCGTCAGGAGCAGGATCGTCACCATCGCGCCCAGCACGACCAGCGACGCCTCCAGCCCCTGATTGCGGCTCATCAGCAGCATGACGGTCGCGATCGACCCGGGACCTGCGATCATCGGCATCGCCATGGGGAAGATCGACACATCCTCCGCCTCGTGCGGATCGTCGGCGACCTTGGCCGCGCGGTCCTCGCGCCGTTGGGTACGCTTCTCGAACACCATCTCCAGCGCGATCAGGAACAGCATGATGCCGCCCGCGATGCGGAAGGCGGGCATCTCGATGCCGAGCCCGTGGAGCAGCGCCTCGCCGAACAGCGCGAAGACGAACAGGATGACCGAGGCGACCATGACCGCGCGGATCGCCATGGCGCGGCGGTGCTGCGGCGTCGCCCCCGCCGACAGGCCCGCATAGATCGGCGCGCAGCCCGGCGGATCGATCACCACGAAGAAGGTGATCAGCGACGAGATGAAGAGTTCGAGCACCGGCTCAGAGCGCCGTCTGGTCGATCGCGACGCCCTCGCGCCGTCCCGCCGACACCAGCGTGTTGCGCAGCAGGACCGCGATCGTCATCGGCCCGACGCCGCCCGGCACCGGGGTGATCGCGCCCGCCCGCGCGGCGGCGGCGTCATATTCGACATCGCCGACCAGGCCCGTCTCGGTCCGGTTGATGCCGACGTCGATGACGCTGGCGCCGGGCTTGATCCATTCGCCCTTGACCAGACCCGGCACGCCCACCGCCGCCACGACGATATCGGCGCGGCCGACCACCTCGGGCAGATTGCGGGTGCGGCTGTGCGCGACCGTCACGGTGCAGCTTTCGCCCAGCAGCAGCTGCGCCATCGGCTTGCCGACGATGTTCGAGCGGCCGACGACCACCGCGTCCATCCCCGACAGGCTGGGGTGGATGCTCTTGAGCAGCATCAGGCAGCCGAGCGGGGTGCAGGGCACGAAGCCCTCGACACCCGTCGCCAGCCGCCCGGCATTGACCGGGTGGAAGCCGTCGACATCCTTGTCGGGGTCGATCGCCTGGATCACCGCCTGCGCGTCGATCTGGCCGGGCAGCGGCAGCTGGACGAGGATGCCGTCGACGGTCGGGTCCTGATTGAGCTGTTCGACCAGCGTCAGCAGGGTCGCCTGGTCGGTATCGGCGGGCAGGCGATGCTCGAAGCTCTCCATCCCCGCCTCGCGCGTCGCCTTGCCCTTGGACCGGACATAGACGCTGGAGGCCGGGTCCTCGCCGACAAGGACGACGGCCAGCCCCGGCGCGCGGCCGGTGGCGTCGCGGAAGGTCGCGACCTGGGTGGCAATACGGGTGCGGAGGCCGGCGGCGAACGCCTTGCCGTCGATGATCGTGGCGCTGGTCATTGGGGTAATTGGGGTCATGGCGCACCGCCATAAAGCGCCTCGGCCAGACGCGCCAGTGCGTCCGGGTCCCCGGCGATGTGAAGGCGCTTCAATCGCGCCGTCTCGCCCGCCACGATCGTCACCGCGCGCTTGGCCACGCCGAAATGCTTGGCGACCAGCGGGACCAGCGCCGCATTGGCCGCGCCGTCGACCGGGGGGGCGGACAGCCGCGCGGCGAAATGCGCGTCGGTGCCGCTGGTCAGCGCATCACGCCCGCCGCGCGGGGTGACGCGCACCGCGATGCGGATACCGTCATCGCAGGGCGACCAGGCGGGCATCAGCCGACGACGACCGCGCCCCCGTACATCTGTTGCGCGATCGCGGCGTTCAGGATCTTGTCGAGGATGATCACCGCGAGCAGCACGACCATCGGCGACAGGTCGAGCGCGCCGAAATCGGGCAGGATGCGCCGGATCGGGCGATAGAGCGGATCGGTCATCTTCTGGAGCGCATACCAGACCGAACGGATGAAATCGTTCGAGGTGTTGATGACGTTGAAGGCGATCAGCCAGGACAGGATCGCCTGAACGATGATCACCCACCAGACGACGTTGAGGAGAATCTGCAAGATCTGAAGGATGAGGACCAACGGAGGGAGCTCCCGATTACAATGGCCCCATATCTAGGGCGGGCGGGGCGTCGGGGCAATCATCGCGCCGTCCGGTCCTGACGCAGGTGGAACGAACCGCCGGTCTGCGCGTCCCGTCGTCATGATTCAGGTGAAGAATCGCCCGGAGGGGCGGCGGCGCTGGGTGAGGATCGCGGTGGGGGTGCTGGTCGCGCTGCCGCTGGTGCTGGTGCTGGTCCTGGCGGTCTTTCCCTGGGGCGTGCTGCGCGGCGCGGTGACGCGCGAGGCGACCGAGCGATTCGGGCGGCCGGTGACGATCGGTTCGGTCCACCGGGTCGACGCGATCGGCTTTCACCCCGTCATCGCGGTCGAGGATCTGCGCATCCCGCAGGCCGACTGGGCGGGCCGCGGCGATTTCGTCCGCCTGTCGCGCGCCGAAATCCGTTTCTCGGTCTGGCCGCTGCTGACAGGCCGTTTCGTGCCTGAGGATATCCGCGTCTCGGGACTGCGGCTGGCGCTGGTCCGCGACAAGCAGGGCCGGACCAACTGGTCGCGCCCCGGCGAGCCCGAGGAGGGGGGCAGCTCCACCGATCTCCAGGGGCTGACCATCACCGACGGCGTGGTCGGATATCGCGACGCCAGGCAGGACCGGACCGCCACGCTGCGCATCGCCGCCGATCCCGACAAGGGCGTGCGGGCCGAGGGCGACGGCACGGTGCGCGGCGCGCCGATCCGCATCGCCTTTACCGGCGCGGCGGTGAAGCCGGGGCGCTGGCCCTTCCAGGCGAAGATCAGCGGCGCCCAATTGTCGATGAAGGCGACCGGCACGATGGCGCGGCCGCTGGATACCGATGCGATGACGCTCGACCTGACGGCCAGGGCCGACGATCTGAAGCGGATCGACGCGGTGATCGAGGCGGGGCTGTTCCAGACCGGCGCCGTCGAACTGGCCGCGCATGTCGAGCATCAACGCCCGCGCTGGACGATCACCGACCTCAAGGGGCGGATCGGGCGGTCCGACCTGAGCGGCCGGCTGACCGTCGACAAGCGGCAGGGGCGCACCATCTTGGACGGCGACGTCACCGCGCGGCAGCTGGATTTCGATGACCTGTCCTCGCCCGAGGGGCTGGCCGAGGCCGCCGCGCTCGAACGGCGGATCGGGCCGCGCCTGGTGCCCAACACCCGGATCGACATCGGCAAGATCGATACGACCGACGGCACCATTGCCTTCCACGTCGGTAGGGTGGTCAGCGCCAAGGGAGCCTCGCCGATCACCGGATTCACCGGGCGGATGGCGATGGACCATCAGCGGCTGACGATCGACCGGATACGCATGACTTTGCGCCAAGGGGTGGTGACCGGCCGCGCGGTGATCGACCAGCGCGGCGGGCGCAAGGTGCCGCAACTGACACTGGACCTGCGGCTGAGCGGGGCGAGCGTCCTGTCGCTGTCGGGCCAGACTGAGATCACCGGACAGGTCGCGGCGCGGGCGAAACTGGCGGGTGCGGGCGAGACGGTACGGGCCGCCATCGGCCGGTCGAACGGGCGGATCGGGCTGGTGGTGGCGAACGGCTCGCTGCCCGATCGCTATGCGGCGGCGCTGGGGTTCGATGCCGGGGCGGCGCTGATGGCGGGATCGTCGGAACGGGCCAATCTGCGCTGCCTGATCGTCGGGGTGGACATGCGGAACGGCACCGGCCGCGCCGATCCGCTGATCGTCGACACCTCGCGCAGCCGGCTGGACGGGACGGGCACCGTCACCTTCCCCGACGAGCGGCTGGCGCTACGGTTGACCGGCGCGCCCAAACAGGGCGGGGTGCTGCGCCTGGCGGGGGCCGCGACGGTAACGGGCACGTTGGAGAAACCCGACCTCGTCATCCCGAAGGAGGTGAAGTCGGTCGGCAATATCTTCAAGTCGATCGGCCGCGCGATCACCGGCGATTCGGGGCCCAAAGCACAGAATGCGGCATGCGGGGCGCTGGCGCGGCAGGTGCTGCGGTAATTTTGCCTCCCCTATCCGCTCCTCCCGCACTCCGTTCGGCCTGAGCGCAGTCGAAGGCCACGCCATCATGCCAGACAAAGGGTTTGCTGGCAGCGGATTCCCTTGGCCTTCGACTTCGCTCAGGCTGAACGGAGCTTGGGATCAGTGCCCCTCGGCCTTGAGCGGCCGGGCCAGCAGCATGCCGATGATGTCCTTCACCGCCGCCCCCTCCAGCAACCGGCACACCGCCGCGCAGACCGGCATGTCGACTCCCGCCTCCATCGCCGCCTGGCGCAGCACGGGGGCGGTGAAGGCGCCTTCCGCCACGGTCCGCCGGTCGGCCAGCAGCTCCGCCGCCGAGCGGCCCTGTCCCAGCCCGACCCCCAGCGAGAAATTGCGCGACGCGGTCGACGAACAGGTCAGCACCAGATCGCCCAGGCCCGACAGCCCGGCCAGCGTCTCGGCACGGCCGCCGCGCGCCAGCCCGAACCGCGTCATCTCGGCAAAGCCGCGCGCGATCAGCGCGGCACGCGCATTCTGGCCCAGCCCCGCCCCCTCCACCACGCCGCAGCCGATGGCGAGGACGTTCTTGATCGCGCCGCCGATCTCCGCCCCCGTCACGTCGTCGGTGGCATAGGGTCGAAAATGCGGCGCGGCGATGCGCGCGGATAGGCGTTCGCGCAGCGCGGGCTCTTCGCAGGCCAGCGTCACCGCGGTCGGCAGCCCCGCCGCCACCTCATGCGCGAAGGTCGGCCCCGACAGCACCGCGATGGGCGCGTCGGGATGGAGCGCGCGGGCGACCTCGCCGACCAGCCGCCGCGTCCCCGCCTCGATCCCCTTGGAGCACAGGACCAGCGGCGTCGCGCCGACCGGCATCGTCGCCAGCACCGCGCCCACCGCCTGGGCGGGCGTGACGACGAGCAGCGCATCCATATCGGCCATGGCCGCCGGATCGCTGACCGCCTCAATGCTCGGCGCCAAGGCGATGTTCGGCAGATAGAGCGGGTTGGCATGGGTGGTGTTGATCGCCTCGGCCACCGCCGGATCACGCGCCCAGATCCGCACCGGCCGGTCGCCATAGGCGGCGACCTGCGCCAGCGCGGTGCCCCAGGCCCCCGCCCCGATCACCCCGATCCTCATGCCTTCACCCCCGCGCCGCGCACCGCCTCGGCCGCCGGATCGAGCGGCCAGCGCGCCCGCGCCGGCGTGTCGAGCGGATCGGTCAGCCCTTCGCGGAACCGCTCGACTCCCGCCCAGGCGATCATCGCGGCATTGTCGGTGCACAGCCAGAGCGGCGGCGCGACGAAGCGCAGGCCATGCTCGGCGGCGAGCGACTCGAGCGCGCCCCGGATCACCCCGTTCGCCGCGACCCCGCCCGCCACGACCAGCGCGGTGACGGGGGGCACCTCGGCCAGCGCGCGGCGGGTGCGGTCGAGCAGGCAATCGACCACCGCCTGCTGGAAGGATGCGGCGATATCCTCCGGCCGGTGATGCCCGACCGCACGCGCGACCGCGCTCTTGAGGCCCGCAAAGGAGAAATGCGGCTCGGCCGCGCCCTTCAGCGGACGGGGCAGCGGCACCGCATAAGGATCGCCCTCGCGCGCCGCCGCCTCGACACGCGGACCGCCGGGATAGCCCAGGCCGAGCAGCTTGGCGGTCTTGTCGAACGCCTCGCCCGCCGCGTCGTCGATCGTCGTCGCCATCCGGCGATAGCGCCCGACGCCCCCGACCAGCAGCAGCTGGCAATGCCCGCCCGACACCAGCAGCAACAGATAGGGATAGGCCAGCTCGCGGTCCGACAGGCGCGGCGACAGGGCGTGGCCCTCCAGATGGTTGACCGCGATCAGCGGCTTGCCCGCCGCATGGGCCAGCGCCTTGCCGGTGACGAGGCCGACCATCACCCCGCCGATCAGCCCGGGTCCGGCGGTCGCGGCGATCGCGTCGACATCGGCCAGGGTCACGCCCGCATCGGCAAAGGCGGCGGCGACCAGCGGCTCCATCGCCTCGACATGCGCGCGCGCGGCGATTTCGGGGACGACGCCGCCGAACGGGGCATGCGCCGCCTCCTGCCCCAGCAGACGATGCGCCAGCACGCGCCCGTCATCGGTGACGAGTGCGGCGGCCGTCTCGTCGCACGAGGATTCCAGTCCCAGGATCAGCATGGCCCACCCCATACCCCCTCGCATCCTTATTGTCGAAGGGGGGCGTATTGCGGCAAAGGCCGGACCATGGTTCGTTTTCGGCTCGGTACGCGCGGTTCGCCGCTGGCCCTCACCCAGGCGCAGATGGTGCGCGCCGCGCTGGCGGAGGCGCAAGGGTGGGACGAGGACGCGGTCGAGATCGTGCCGATCAAGACCACCGGCGATAGGGTGCAGGACCGCGCGCTGGCCGAGATCGGCGGCAAGGCGCTGTGGACCAAGGAACTGGACCGCGCGCTGTTCGATGGCGAGATCGACGCCTCGGTCCATTCGATGAAGGATGTCGAGACGGTCCGCCCCGACTGGCTGCACATCGCCGCGATGCTGCCGCGCGCGGATGTCCGCGACCGGTTGATCGGCGCGGAGACGATTGCGGGCCTGCGCCCCGGCGCGGTCATCGGCACCAGCAGCCCGCGCCGCCGCGCCCAGCTGTTGTCGCACCGGCCCGACCTGACCATCACCCTGCTGCGCGGCAATGTCGATACGCGGCTTGCCAAGGTGGCCAGCGGCGAGATGGACGCCACCCTGCTCGCCGCCGCCGGGCTCGACCGGCTGGGGCGCGATGTCGGCCACGCCGTGCCGACCGACCAGATGCTCCCCGCCCCCTCGCAAGGCGCGGTCGGGATCGAGACGCGCGCCGACGATGCCGCCGCCACCATGTTGATCGGGTCGATCGACCATGCCGAAACCCATGCCTGCGTCATGGCCGAACGCGCGCTGCTCGCCGCGCTTCAGGCCGATTGCCACAGCCCGGTCGCGGCGCTCGCCTCGCTGTCGGGGGAGATGCTGACCCTGCGCGCCGAACTGCTGGCCGAAGACGGCTCGGCGCGGGTGAGCGGCTGGGTCGAGGGCGGGCTGGACGAGGCGCTGGGCGCGCGGCTGGCCACCGATCTGCTCGACCGCGCGCCGCCCGAGGTGCGCCGCTTGTTCGCGGGCGACTGAGGCGATGACGGTCGTCGTGGTCCGGCCGGAGCCCGGCAATGCCGCGACGATCGCCGAACTGCGCGCCCAGGGGCTGGCGGCGCGCGCGCTCCCCTTCTTCGCGGCGCAGGCGGTCGCCTGGACGCCGCCCGCGCCGGACGATGTGGGCGCGCTGCTCTTCACCAGCGCGCAGGCGGTGCGGCTGGCCGGGCCGGGTCTCGCCGCGTTGAGGGACAAGCCCGTCGTCGCGGTCGGGCCCGCCACCGCCGAGGCGGCACGCGCGGCGGGCCTGACGGTGGCGCTGACCGGCGAGCGCGATGCCGCCGCCGTGGTCGCACAGGCGCGCGCGGCGGGGCTGGCCCGGCTGCTCCATCTGGCGGGGCGCGACCGGGTGGAGACGGGGGCGATGGTCCGCACCGTCTATGCCGCCGAGCCGGTGGCGGTCGACCGGGACGCGGTCCGCGCGCTGGCGGGGACGGTCGTGCTGCTCCATTCGGCGCGCGCGGCGGCGCGGCTGGCCATGCTGGTCGACGACGCGGGGCTTTCGCGCGGGGCGGTGGCGATCGTCGCGATCAGCGCGAAGACGGCGGCGGCGGCGGGCGAGGGCTGGGCGGCCAGCCGGATCGCCGCCGCCCCGCGCGACGCCGCGATGGTCGCCGCCGCGCGGGCGTTGACCCGGACCGCCGCCACGGGGATAAGCGGGGCATGAACGAATTCGCGCCTTCCGACCGACCGCCGTCGCGCGGGCCCCGTACGGGCGCGACCATCGCGCTGGTCCTGCTCGCCTTTGCCGCCGGGTTGCTGCTGATGGCCTATGCGATGCGCCACCTGAGCTGGTTCGGCGGCACCACCGCCGCCGCACCGCACGCCACCGCCGCCAAGTCCGGCACCGCGACCGATACCGCCGCCACCGATGCGACGCATGCCGCCGCCGATCCGGTCGCGCTCGCCACCCGCGAGGCCGCGCTGGCCGCGCAACTCGCCACGCTGGAGGCGCGCGCCGCCGCGATCGCGACCGACTCGACGGCGGCGGGCACCCAGGCCGCCCGCGCCGAATCGATCCTGGTCGCCGCCGCCGCACGGCGCGCGATCGATCGGGGGCAGCCGCTGGGCTATCTGGAGGAACAGCTTCGCATCCGCTTCGGGGGCAGCGAGCCGCGCGCCGTGTCCGCGCTCATCATGGCCTCGCACCAGCCGGTGACGCTGGAGACGCTGCGCCAGGGGCTGGACACGCTGGGCCCCGACCTGATCGTCAACACCAGCAATGGCTGGTGGGAAGGGCTGCGGCAGGAGCTGGGTCGGCTGATCGTGATTCGCGAGGCGACGGCGCCCTCGACCAATCCCACCGAGCGGCTGGCGCGCGCGCAGCGGCTACTCGACGGCGGACAGGTCGAGGCCGCGCGGGCCGAGGTGACCCGGCTGCCCGGCGCCGCCACCGCCCAGACCTGGCAGCGCGCCGCGCGGCGCTATGTGCTGGCCCGCCATGCGCTCGACCTGATCGAGAATGCCGCGCTGGTCGCCTCGATCGCCACGCCGTCGCCGATCATCACCAGCCCGGTGACGGTGCCCGGCCCGGCGGCCGCGACGGGCAATCCCCCGCCCGCCGCCGAGGACACCACGCCCCCGCCAACCACCTCCGCGCCGAACACGCCGTCGATCTGAACGGAGCCCGATCGCGGCCGACGCGTTGGTCCGGGTCCACGCTCCGGAGATATGCGATGATCCGCTCCCCCTATTGGATCGCCCTTGGCATCGCCCTGCCGCTGGCGGGGTGCGGCGATGGCGGTGAGGCGGGGAGCCTGCGCAACAGCGCCGCGACCCAGGCCCCCGCGCCGACCGCCAGCCCGGCGGGCACGCTCCGCACCCTGCCCGCCCCGATCAAGACCGCCGCCGAGCCCGACCGGATCCTGGCCTGCTCGGCCGAGCGGGGTCGCGCCGCCGCCGACCGGCTGGTGAAGATCTGCACTTCGGTCAGCCCTGCCACCCATCCGCCGTGCAACGTGGCAAACAGCTGCGCGATGATCGAGGACGAGATCGCCCGCAGCTGCGCGCTGCTCGGCGACGATGCCGTGACCACGCCGGGCTGTTCGGTCGCCCCCAAGAGCGACGCGGCGGCGGCGGCGGTCGTGCGGCGTTACTATGCGGCGATCAATGCGCACGACTATGCCACCGCCTGGACCCAATGGGGCCCCGATGGCCGTCCGGGCCAGCGCTTCGCCGATTTCCAGAAGGGCTTCGCCCGGACCCGCGCGACCAGCGTGACGATCGGGCAGGTACCGCCCAGCGAAGGGGCGGCGGGATCGGTCTATGCGACCATTCCCGTCACCGTCGATGCGCAGCTGACCGATGGGCGGCAACAGCGTTTCGCGGGGCAATATGTGGTGCGACGGGTCAACGACGTGCCGGGCGCGAGCGCGGACCAGCTGCGCTGGCATATCGATTCGGCGACGTTGAAGCCGGTCGCGCCGTAATCCTTGGGTTCGGCCAGAGCATCGTCGAAGGCCCGGGGAATCCGTCAAGGCGAGCGGCGGGCGTGCCCTTCGACTTTGCTCCGTGCGAATGGAGGCTGGGGGTAATTGCCCGCCCCGCCCCTCAAAGAGAGGGGTCGCGTGAATTCAGCGCAACGTCATTGCCCCCCGAGGGCCGGTCGACATTCAGCGATGCCTGCCCTTCCCTCGCCCCTCGCAGAGGGGAGAGGGTTGCGCAGACTTGGCCTTTGCAAAAGCAAAGGCTTAGTCGGAGCTGGGTGAGGGGTGGGCGCTCGCTTGGCGAGCGCGCGAGCCTTTAGGCTCGCTCGACCCCTCACCCAAGCTGCGCTAGCCAGCACGCTGGCAAGCTCCGCTAACCCTCTCCCCTGTCCAGGGGAGAGGGGAAGAAGCAATTCTGAACGGCGATCCGCCCCTAGATCGGATGCCCCTCGGTATCGCGCAGCACTTCGCGGCGACCGACATGGTCCGGCCGGCCGACGATGCCGTCGGTCTCCATCCGCTCGATCAGCCGCGCCGCCGAGTTGTAGCCGATGCGCAACTGCCGCTGGAGCCAGGAGGTCGAGGCCTTCTGGCTTTCGCACACCAGCTGGATCGCGGCGCGATATTGCTGGTCCTCGGCCGAATCCTCGCCCGTGGGTGCGCCGTCTAGCGCGAAGCTCTCCGCCGGTTCCTCGGTGACCGAGGAGATATAGTCGGGCTGGCCCTGCGCGCGCCAATGGTCCGCGACGCGGTGCACCTCGTCGTCCGAGACGAAGGGGCCGTGGACGCGCACGATGCCTTTGCCGCCCGGCATGTAGAGCATGTCGCCGCGCCCCAGCAGCTGCTCGGCGCCCTGCTCGCCCAGGATGGTGCGCGAGTCGATCTTGGAGGTGACGTGGAAGCTGATCCGGGTCGGCAGGTTCGCCTTGATGACGCCGGTGATGACGTCCACCGACGGCCGCTGCGTCGCCATGATCAGGTGGATGCCCGCCGCGCGCGCCTTTTGCGCCAGCCGCTGGATCAGGAATTCGACTTCCTTGCCCGCCGTCATCATTAGGTCGGCCAGCTCGTCGACGATCACCACGATCTGCGGCAGCGGTTCGTATTCGAGCTTTTCCTCCTCATAGACCGGCTGGCCGGTCTCGGGATGATAGCCGGTCTGCACCTTGCGGCCGAGCGGCTGGCCCTTGGCCTTGGCCGCGCGCACCTTGTCGTTGAAGCTGGCGAGGCTCCGCACGCCGACCGAGGACATTTGGCGATAGCGGTCCTCCATCGTCTCGACCGCCCATTTCAGCGCGCGGACCGCCTTGGCCGGATCGGTCACGACCGGCGACAGCAGATGCGGAATGTCGTCATACATCGACAGTTCGAGCATCTTGGGATCGATCATGATCATCCGGCACTGCTCGGGCGTCAGGCGATAGAGCAGCGACAGGATCATGCCGTTGAGGCCGACCGACTTGCCCGAACCCGTCGTACCCGCGACCAGCAGGTGCGGCATGGGGGCAAGGTCGGCGACGACCGAATCGCCCGCGATATTCTTGCCCAGGATGATGGGAAGCTGCGCGGCCTGGTCGGCGAAGCTCTGCGACGCGACCAGTTCGTGCAGCGACACCATCTCGCGCTTGGCATTGGGCAGTTCGATGCCGATGACGTTGCGCCCCGGAATCACCGCGACGCGCGCCGAGATCGCCGACATGTTGCGCGCGATGTCGTCGGCCAGCGCGATGACGCGATTGGCCTTGATGCCGGGCGCGGGCTCCAGTTCGTACATGGTGACGACCGGGCCGGGGCGCACTTCGACGATCGAGCCCTGGACGCGGAAATCGTCGAGGACGTTTTCCAACAGCCGCGCATTGCGCTCCAGCGCCGCCTTGTCGATCGTCCCCGCCGCAGAGGGCGGCGCGGGGGTCAGCAGGTCGAGGCCGGGCAGCTGATAGGGCGCATCGCGATCCGCCGCCGCCTTGGGCCGCGCGGGCGCAGGCGCGACCTGCCGGTCGGCGATGACGGGGGCGGGGCGATCCTCGCGCACCGGCACCGCCTTGCGCGCCAGGGTCAGCGGCTCCTCGTCCTCCTCCTCGTCGTCATAGAGCGCCGCATCCTCATCGTCCCAGGCCACGCCCTCGCCATCCTCGCTCAAGGCGCGACGGCGGCGCAGGCGCGCCAGCCCGCGCTCGGCGATGTCGAGTTCCAGGCTGCGTCCCCAGATCAGCGCGCCGCCGACGCCCAGCGCCAGCCCGATCGCCGCCGATCCCCAGGTGACGACCGCCGCCTGTCCGCTGAACGCCAGCGCCCAGCGCACCAGGTTCGCCACCGACAGGCCGATCACCCCGCCCCATCCGGCGGGCAGCGCCAGCACCGCCGAGTCGGAGACGAAGGATAGCGCGCACGCCATCATCGCGGTGCCGATCACCGCCTGGCGCAGCATCCGCACCCAGCGCCCCGCCGGGCGGTCGCGCCACAGCCGGGTCGCGACGATCGGCCCGACCGGCAGGATCAGCGCGACGGCGGGCCCGAACAGGGTCAGCGCGATATCGGCGATCCACGCGCCGGGCAGCCCCATCCAGTTGGCGGGGGCCGCGCCCGACGCGGTGTTGAGCGCGGGATCGCTGGCGCGGTAGCTGGCCAGCGCCAGCACCAGCATCAGCGTGACGGCGAACAGCGCGATCGCGGCGACCAGCGCGCCGCTGCGCACCGCGCCCGCCTTCACCGTCTCGCGCCATAAAACCGGCTGCGCGCGGCTGGCCATGGGATGTGATCCTTCAGGAATGTCCGAAAATGCGGGAAAATTCATCGCCCCTGACGGTTCCTACGTCAAGGCGCGGGACGGTCTGCACATTGTTTGCCGCCGCATGAAGGTCTAGGAGCATGCGCATGGATAGCGACGTCATCATCCTCGGCGGCGGCCTGGTCGGCGCGACTCTGGGTGTCGGTCTGGCCGCGCATGGCCTGTCTTCGATCATCGTCGATCCGGCCGATCCGGCGGTCGTGCTGGCCCCCGGTTTCGACGGGCGCGCCTCGGCGGTCGCCTCGGCCAGCTGGCGGATGCTCGATGCGATCGGGATCGGCGCGAAGCTGGCGGGCAAGGGTTGCGAGATCCGGCACATCCGGGTCAGCGACGGGCTGGAGCCGGGTGCGCTCGACTTCATCCCCGATGCCGATGACGGCGCGCTGGGCACGATGTTCGAGAACAAGCTGCTGCGCCGCGCGATCCACGAGGCCGCCAACGAAGCCGAACGGGTCGACCTGCGGATGCAGACCCGCGCGATGTCGGTCGAGCGTGGCCCGGCGGGCGTCACCGCGATTCTCAGCGACGGCACCACCGTCCGCGCACCGCTGCTGGTTGCCGCCGAGGGTCGCCAGTCGCCGACGCGCGAGGCGGCGGGGATCAAGGTCGCGCGCTGGTCCTATGACCACAAGGCGATCATCAGCGCCTTCCACCATGAGGTGGCGCACGAGAATATCGCATTCGAGATCTTCTATCCCAGCGGCCCGTTCGCGCTGCTGCCCCTGCCCGATGACGAGATCGGGCATCGCTCGGCGATCGTCTGGTCGGTGCCGGGGCGCGACGGCGACGCGATGCTGAAACTGTCCGACCGCGCCTTCCTGGCCGAGGCGGAGAAGAGCATGGGCGGGTTCCTTGGTAAGCTCAGCCATGCGTCCCCGCGTTCGGCCTATCCGCTGGGCTTCCACCGCGCCGCGACGATGACGGGCGAGCGGCTGGTGCTGGTCGGCGACTCGGCGCACGGCATCCACCCGATTGCGGGGCAGGGCGTGAATCTGGGCTATCGCGACGTCGCCGCGCTGGTCGAGGTGCTGGTCGAGGGCAAGCGGACCGGCATGGACCTGGGGGATGCGGCGCTGCTCCAGCGTTACCAACAGTGGCGCGGGCTCGACACGCTGATGGTCTCGGTGGCGACCGACAGCTTCAACCGCATCTTCGGTGTCCCCGGCAAGACCGCCAGCGCGGTCCGGCGGCTGGGCATCACCGCGATCAACCATATCCCGCCGCTCAAGAACCGCTTCATGGCCGAGGCGCGTGGCGAGACCGGGCAGCTGCCCCGATTGCTGCAAGGCGTGATGGTGTAACCGATCGGGAGCGATTCGATGCGGCACGAGATCATCCCCTGCCTCCGGTACGAGGATGCCCCGCGCGCCATCGAATTTCTTTGCACCGCCTTCGGCTTCGTGCGGCAGGCGGTCTTTGCCGATCCCGACGATCCGACCATCATCCATCATGCCCAACTGGTGTGGCAGGAGCGGATGGTGATGGTGTCGAGCGCGCTGTTCACGCCTCATGCCGTCGCGGCGGGATCGAAGACACCGACCCAGGCGGGCGGGGTGACGATGGGCCTGTATCTGGTCGTCGCCGATGTCGATGCCCATGCCGACCAGGCACGCGCCGCGGGTGCGACGATTATCGCCCAGCCCGAGGACAAGCCCTATGGCGGCCGCGGCTATGCCGTGCGGGACCCGGAAGGCCATGTCTGGAGTTTCGGCAGCTATGATCCCTGGGCCTGATTATCCCACCCGACCCGTCCGCCATCCGATCCGCGACCGCCGCCAGACCGGCGTAGCCCGTGGCATGGCCGCCGCGCTGGCGGTCGTGCTGCTGACCTTGCTCGTCAGCTGGAGCCTGGGCCATTCCCTGTCCGCGACCGACCGGGTGCTGCGCGCGGTGGCGGCTTCGACGGTCGCGGCCCTGTGGCTGGCGGCGGCGATCGGCCATGTCGCGGCGCTCCGCTTCGAATCGCCCGCCGACATTGATGCGGCAGCGGGGGGCAGCGTGGATTCGCCGCGAGTCGCGATTGCCAATGCCGTGCTGCGCAACACCCTCGAACAGGTGGTGCTGGCGATCCCGGCCTATCTGGCGCTCGCCTGGGTGGTGGAGGGATCGGGGGCGATGGTGCCGATGCTGGCGGCGTTGTTCTCGGTCGGGCGAACGCTGTTCTGGGCGAATTACGCGCGGGGTGCGGCGGCACGGGCGTTTGGATTTGCGCTCACCTTTTATTCCAGCGTGGCGGCGCTGGTCATCGTGCTGGTGGCGTTGGTGGGCAGACTCATCTGACCAGCCCCACCCTCCGTTCAGCCTGAGCGAAGTCGAAGGCCACACCCCGCCTTATCCGCAAGCGTCTTCCCGTGCACTTCGACTTCGCTCAGCGCGAACGGGGAGTTGGGGTAGATCGACATTCAGGATTGCTTCTTCCCCTCTCCCCTGGACAGGGGAGAGGGTTAGCGAAGCTTGCCAGCCTGCTGGCTAGCGCAGCTTGGGTGAGGGGTACAGCGAGCCGAAAGGCTCGCGCGCTCGCAGAGCGAGCGCCCACCCCTCACCCAGCTCCGACTAAGCCTTTGCTCTCGCAAAGGCCAAGTCTGCGCAACCCTCTCCCCTCTGCGAGGGGCGAGGGAAGGAAAGGCATCGTTGAATGTCGATCGCCCCCTGGACGGACACGGAATCAGAGTTCCCGCGCTTCCTCGACCAGCATCACCGGCACGCCGTCGCGGATCGGATAGGCCAGCCCCGCCGCCTCCGACACCAATTCGCGCGCGGCCTCGTCATAGCGCAGCGGTGTCCGCGTCACCGGGCAGACCAGCCGTTCGAGCAGCCAGGGGTCCAGGCTCATTGCAGCGTCACCCGATCCTCGCCGTCATGGCGACCGAAAAATTGCATCAGCTGGATGATCAGCTCGGCGCGCTGCTCCAGATCGGGCGCCTCGAGCAGCGCCTGCTTGGCGGCGATGTCGAAGGGGGCGATCTGCGCGATGCCGTTGACCAGGCTTTCGTCATCCAGCCGCCCGACCGCATCCCAATCGACGGCATAGCCCTGAAGCTCGGCGAAGCGGCGCGATTCCTGCTCCAGCGAGGCGCGGCGGCCGAGCGACAACAGGTCCTCGTCCACCACCGGCAGCAGCTCCGCCTCGACTTGGCGGAAGGGCGTCGTCACCGTCAGCTCGCGGACGATGCGGAACAGCGACACCCCCTCCAGCACGAGGTTGTAGCGGCCATCCTCCATCGCCTCGACCTCGGCGATGCGGCCGACACAGCCCATCTGGTAGAGGCTGGGCGTGTCGCCGTCGCCCGAGGGCTGGACCATGCCGATCCGCCGGTCGCGCGCCATCGCGTCGGAGACGAGCGCCCGGTAGCGCGGCTCGAAGATGTGCAGCGGCAGCGGCATCCCCGGAAAGAGGATCGCACCCGCCAGCGGAAAGATCGAGAGCCGCGCCATGGGGCGTTATCCGAACAGGATGGCGGACAGCCGCCGCCGCTGCTGCGACACCCAAGGGTCGGTCATGCCGACCACCTCGAACAGCTTGAGCAGCTGCTGGCGCGCGGCATCCTCGTTCCAGCTGCGGTCGGCGGCGACGATGTGGAGCAGATTGTCCGCCGCGCCGTCACGGTCGCCCGCCGCCATCTGCGCGTTCGCCAGCGCGAACCGCTTCTCGTGATCGTCCGGATCGGCCGCGACCTCGGCCGCCAGACCGGCATAATCCGCCGCCGGCGGGGCCGAACGCGCCAGCGCGACGGCGGCCATCGCGCGGTGGATGGCGGGGTCTTTGGCGAGTTCCTGCGGCAGCGCCTCGGTCGCGGCCTCGGCCTCCTCGACCCGACCCGCGCCGAGCAGCGCGCGGATATGCCCCGACAGCACGGCGGGATGGTCGGGCGCCATGTCGAGCAGCTGCTGGAAGATCGACACCGCGCGCTCGGCGTCACCGGCCTCCAGCACTTCCTCGCCCATCGCGATCAGCGGTTCCAGCTCGGCCGCCGCGTCCGCCGCCTCCGACTGGATCGGCAACTGCTTGAGCAGCTGGTCCAGCGTCGCGCGCAGCGCGCTCTCGGTGCGCGCGCTGGTCAGGTCGGCGACCAGCTGCCCCTGGAACATCGCATAGACGGTCGGGATCGAGCGGATCTGGAATTGGTTGGCGATGAACTGGTTCTTGTCGGTGTCGATCTTGGCCAGCACCACGCCCTTGTCGGCATAGTCGGCGGCGACCTTTTCCAGCGTCGGGCCCAGCGCCTTGCACGGCCCGCACCATTCCGCCCAGAAATCGAGGATGACCAGTTTGGTCATCGACGGCTCTACGACATCGCGGCGGAAGGCGGTGACGGCCTCCTTCTCGGCAGGCGACATTCCCAACGTGGCCAAAAGACGCTCCTTTACGTGTTGCCCACCCTATGTGGGCGAGGGCGGTCGGTAATGAAAGGCCGAAGCCGCAATCAGCCGTTCAGCCGTGCGATCGTCCGGTCGCGCCCGATCAGCGGCAGGAGCGCGGCCATGTCCGGCCCCTGCGCGCGGCCGGTCAGCGCGAGGCGCAGCGGCAGGAACAGCGTCTTGCCCTTGCGCCCCGTGGCGTCCTTCAGCGCGGCGGTCAGCGCGTGCCAGGGGTCGTTCGCCCAGTCGATCCGCGCGGCGACCTCCGCCGCCTGCGCCAGATAGGCGCGGTCGTCCCCAGCGGGCTCCGGCGCATCGACCGGCCCCTCGATCACCTGCCACCAGTCCGCCGCCTCGGCGACGGTGGCGAGGTTCGGGCGCACCGCCTCCCATTCCGCCTCGCCCATGCCGGTGGGCAGCCGATCGGCGACCGCTTCGTAAGGCGTCTGGTGCAGGATACGCGCATTCAGCTGCGCCAGTTCGCCCTCGTCGAACCGCGCGGGCGCGCGGCCGAAGCGCGTGAAATCGAACCCGGCGATCAGCGGGGCCATGTCGGCGACCGGCTCGACCGGATCGCTGGTCCCGATCCGTGCGAGGAGCGCGCGTACCGCCTGCGGCTCGATACCGATTTCGCGAAAGTGATCGACGCCCAGCGAGCCGAGTCGCTTGGACAGCTTGCCCTCGTTGCCGGTCAGCAGCGCGGCATGGGCGAAGCGCGGCAGTTCGGCCCCCAGCGCCTGGAACATCTGGATCTGGAGCGCGGTGTTGGAGACATGGTCCTCGCCGCGGACCACCTGGGTCACGCCCATGTCGATATCGTCGATCACCGAGGGGAGCATGTAGAGCCATGTGCCGTCGGCGCGGCGGATCACCGGATCGCTCATCGTCGCGGGGTCGAAGCGCTGGGCCCCGCGCACCGCATCGTCCCATTCGATCGCCGCGCCGTGATCGAGCTTGAACCGCCAGTGCGGGCGAACGCCCTCGCCTTCCAGCTTCGCCCGATCCGCGTCGGTCAGGGCCAGCGCGGCGCGGTCATAGACCGGGGGCAGGCCGCGTCCGAGCTGAATCTTGCGCTTCAGGTCGAGTTCCTGCGCGCTTTCATAGGCCGGATAGACATGGCCGCTCGCGACCAGCTCGGCGAAGCGCGCCTCGTACAGCGCGAAACGCTGCGACTGGCGGACCTCCGCATCGGGGTTCAGCCCCAGCCACTGCAAATCCGCCCGGATCGCATCGACATAGCGTTCCTCGCTCCGCTCGGCATCGGTGTCGTCGATGCGCAGCAGGAAGCGCCCGCCGGCCTTTTGCGCGTACATCCAGTTGTGCAGCGCGGTGCGGATATTGCCGACATGCAGCCGCCCGGTGGGCGAGGGAGCGAAACGGGTCACGGTCATGCCTCGCGCCATAATCCGGGAATCGCCTTTGCGCTATTGTGACAGCGCGATTAAAGGGGCCGCGAGTAACGGGCTGTCTGCGGGGACGGGTGACACCATGAAATTGATGACCGGCAATTCGAACCTGCCGCTGGCGAAGGCGATCTCCTCCTATCTGGAGGTGCCGCTGACGGAAGCGCTGGTGCGCCGCTTCGCCGATGAGGAAATCTTCGTCGAGATCCAGGAGAATGTGCGCGGCGAGGACGTGTTCGTGATCCAGTCGACCGGCTATCCGGTCAACGACAACCTCATGGAACTCCTCATCATGATCGACGCGCTGAAGCGCGCGTCGGCCAGCCGCATCACGGCGGTGATCCCCTATTTCGGCTATGCCCGCCAGGACCGGAAGCCCGGGCCCCGCACGCCGATCTCGGCCAAGCTGGTGGCGAACCTGATCACCGTGGCGGGCGCCGACCGCGTCCTGTCGGTCGACCTGCACGCGGGGCAGATCCAGGGATTCTTCGATATCCCGACCGACAATCTCTATGCCGCGCCGGTCATGTCGGCGGACATTCTGGCGCGGTTCAAGAACGACAATCTGATGGTCGTGTCGCCCGACGTCGGCGGCGTGGTCCGCGCGCGCCAGCTCGCCAAGCGGCTGAACAACGCGCCGCTCGCCATCGTCGACAAGCGTCGCGAGCGCGCAGGCGAGTCGGAGGTGATGAACATCATCGGCGACGTCGAAGGGCGCTTCTGCATCCTGATCGACGATATCGTCGACTCGGCGGGCACGCTGTGCAACGCGGCGGCCGCTTTGCGCCAGGCGGGGGCGCAGGACGTCGTCGCCTATGTCACCCATGGCGTGCTGTCAGGCGGCGCGGTGGCGCGGGTCGATGGTTCGGAACTGCGCGAGCTGGTCATCACCGACTCGATCGGCAACCACGACTCGATCGGCACCACCGCCAAGATCCGGCACCTGCCCATCGCCCCGCTGCTGGGCGAGGCGATCAAGCGTATTGCGGACGAGACGAGCGTGTCGAGCCTGTTCGATTGAGTCTTTGACGGGCGCAAGTCGTAGGCGTTTCGTGCGCGGCTGGCCCCCACCCCAAACCCCTCCCCCCTACCGGGAGGAGGGGCTTAGAATACGCGCAAGCCGGTCGAACCAGGCACGCCCCTCCCGCAGGCGGGAGGGGATGGGGGAGGGTCGGGTCTAGGCGAGACGATCACGGCACTCGCTCTAGAAAAAGTCAGCGATTGCCCAGCGCGACGATATGATCGAACACCGCCGGGTGGAGCGGCTTGGAAAAGGCGCAGCCATAGTTGAACCGGTCGCGCCAGGCGATCACCGCCTCCAGCGGGGCGAGCCCCGGCAGAGTCAGCCAGACGATCGTGCCCGGCCACAGGGTGAAGCTGGTCTCGGCCCGGAAACCCTCTTGCGACAGGTCGACCACGTCGATCTCGAACCGGGTCTGCCCCTTGTCGCGCAGATGGGCCCGCATCCGCACCGCCTGCCGAAGCGAGCGGCGAAGTTCCTGGCCTTGGACGGGCTCGAAGGGCGGTGTGAAGACCGGTTTTTCCATGACGCTCCCGCTATGGCCAAACAAGGTTACTTTTCCGTCAACGCGGCATCCCGGACGTCCGCCGCACCAGCCGGTCGCCGCACCCCGGCATGCGCGCGGCGCTTCAACTCCGCCTTCAACGCGTCGGGGCGCGGCGCGACCAGGAAACCGAAACTGACCGTGCCCTGCTTGGTTTCCACGACATGGTGCAGCCGGTGCGCCTGGATGATCCGCTTCATATAATCGGACTTGGGCAGATAGCGGGTCGGCAGCCGCTTGTGCACGATCACGTCATGGAACCCGAAATAGATCGCGCCATAGGCCGCGATCCCCGCCCCGATCCAGGTGAAGCCGCTCCACCAGCCCAGCTGCGCGCCGCCCAGGATCATCACGAAGGACGGCACCGCGAAGATCGCCGCGTACAGGTCGTTCAGCTCCCAGTTGCCGGTGCGCGGGCGATGATGGCTTTCGTGCAGGAACCAGCCCGGCCCATGCATGATCCAGCGATGCGCCGCATAGGCGAATCCCTCCATGAAGATCACGGTGCCGAGGAACAGGAGAATGCCGAGAGCCCAGTGCATCGGACCGATATAGAACAGCCGCACGGAATTTGCTCGCATTTCCATACATCGCGCGGATCGAACGACATGACGCACCGCGTTTCGCACTTGCGATGCAATTGCAATAGAACGCTTTCGGGGTGGATTTGTGGCCCGGCCTGTGCTTTAGCGCGAAGCAATTTCCCTAGAACCACCCGAGAGGCGGAAGGCTAGCGCATGAACATCCACGAATATCAGGCCAAGGAATTGCTCGCCAAGTTCGGCGTGCCCGTCCCCGCCGGCTTCGCCGCGATGACCGTCGAGGAGGCCGTCGAGGCGTCGTCCAAGCTCCCAGGACCGCTCTACGTCGTCAAGGCGCAGATCCATGCGGGCGGCCGCGGCAAGGGCAAGTTCAAGGAACTCGGCCCCGACGCCAAGGGCGGTGTCCGCCTGGCCAAAACGCCTGAGGAAGTCCGTGCGCACGCCACCGACATGCTGGGCAACACGCTGGTCACCATCCAGACCGGCGAAGCGGGCAAGCAGGTCAACCGCCTGTACGTGACCGACGGCGTCGACATCGCCAAGGAATTCTACCTCGCGCTGCTCGTCAACCGCGCGACCGGCCGTGTCTCGATGGTCGCCTCGACCGAGGGCGGCATGGACATCGAGACCGTGGCGCATGACACGCCCGAGAAGATCCACTCGATCGACATCGACACCGCGACCGGCTTCATGCCGCATCACGGCCGCGCCGTCGCCGCCGCGCTGGAACTGACCGGCGACCTCGCCAAGCAGGCCGCGAACGTCGCGTCGAAGCTGTACGCCGCGTTCCTGGGCACCGATGCCGAGCAGATCGAGATCAACCCGCTCGCCGTCACCGAGGACGGCAAGCTGATGGTGCTCGACGCCAAGGTCGGCTTCGACGGCAACGCCATGTTCCGTCACAAGGACCTGATGGAACTGCGCGACACCACCGAAGAGGACGCGATGGAGCTGGAGGCGTCGAAGTACGACCTGGCGTACATCAAGCTCGACGGTGACATCGGCTGCATGGTCAACGGCGCCGGCCTCGCCATGGCGACGATGGACATCATCAAGCTGAACGGCATGTTCCCGGCCAACTTCCTCGACGTCGGCGGCGGCGCGAACAAGGAGAAGGTCACCGCGGCGTTCAAGATCATCCTGAGCGATCCCGCCGTGAAGGGCATCCTGGTCAACATCTTCGGCGGCATCATGCGCTGCGACATCATCGCCGACGGCATCGTCGCGGCGGCGAAGGAAGTGAACCTGCAGGTTCCGCTGGTCGTCCGCCTCGAGGGTACGAATGTCGAGAAGGGCAAGGAAATCCTCGCCAATTCGGGTCTCGCCATCGTCCCCGCCAACGATCTGGGCGACGCCGCCAAGAAGATCGTCGCCGAGGTTCAGAAGGTCGCCTAAACCGCACCTTCGGCCCCTGACGGACCGATATAAGGGGGCTCGGGCGGAAACGTCCGGGCCCCTTTCTCGTTGGTCGGGCGTAACTCTTGCGATGCGGTCGCAAGCCCGCCAAAGACGGCGGCATGATGGGCTATCCAGCCGGGAAGGAATCGCGATGAAGATCGTCGTGCCCGTGAAGCGGGTGTTGGATTATAACGTGAAGCCGCGTGTGAAGGCGGACGGGACGGGCGTCGATCTGGCGAACGTGAAGATGTCGATGAACCCGTTCGACGAGATCGCGGTGGAAGAGGCGATCCGGCTGAAGGAGAAGGGGGCGGCGACCGAAGTGGTCGTCGTCTCGATCGGCGAGCCCAAGGCGGCGGACACGCTGCGCACCGCGCTTGCCATGGGGGCGGACCGCGCGATCCTGATCACCGCCGACCAGGCACCCGAGCCGCTGGGCGTCGCCAAGCTGCTGGCGAAGGTGGTCGAGGAGGAACAGCCCGGCCTCGTGATCCTGGGCAAGCAGGCGATCGACGGCGACAACAACCAGACCGGCCAGATGCTGGCCGGGTTGCTCGGCTGGGCACAGGGGACGTTCGCGTCGAAGGTCGAGATCGAGGGACAGAGCGCCAACGTCACTCGCGAGGTCGATGGCGGTCTGGAGACGGTGGCGCTGACCCTGCCCGCGATCGTCACGACCGACCTGCGCCTGAACGAGCCGCGCTATGCGTCGCTCCCCAACATCATGAAGGCCAAGTCCAAGCCGATGGCGACCAAGACCGCCGCCGATTACGGCGTCGACATCGCGCCTCGACTGACGATCACCCATGTCGCCGAACCCGGCAAGCGCCAGGCGGGCGTCAAGGTCGGCTCGGTCGACGAACTGGTCGAGAAACTGAAAGCACTGGGAGTGGCCAAGTGAAGACGCTGGTATGGGTCGAGCATGACGGCGGGGCCGTCAAGGATGCCACGCTGGCAACCGTCACGGCGGCGGCCAAGCTGGGCGAGGTGCACCTGATCGTCGCCGGGCAGGGCGTCGACGGCGTGGCGCAGGCCGCCGCGAAGATCGCGGGCGTCGGCAAGGTCCATGTCGCCGACGATGCGGCCTATGCGAACGCGCTCGCCGAAAACGTCGCGCCGCTGATCGCCGAGCTGATGGGGCATCACGACGCCTTCCTCGCGCCCTCGACCACCACCGGCAAGAACATCGCGCCGCGCGTCGCAGCCCTCATCGACGTGATGCAGATTTCGGACATCCTGTCGGTCGAGGGGCCGGACAGCTTCACCCGGCCCATCTATGCGGGCAACGCCATCGCGACCGTCAAGACGACCGACGCCAAGCTGGTCCTGACCGTCCGCACCACCGCCTTCGAAAAGGCGGCGGCCGAGGGTGGTTCGGGCACTATCGAGGCGGTCGGCTCGACCGGCGATGCGGCCAAGTCCCGCTTCGTCGGCGCGGAGAAGGCCGAGAATGCCCGGCCGGAACTCACCAGCGCCAAGATCATCGTCTCGGGCGGCCGCGCGCTGGGCTCGGAGGAGCAGTTCCACGCGCTGATCGATCCGCTCGCCGACAAGCTGGGTGCCGCCGTCGGGGCATCCCGTGCGGCGGTCGATGCGGGCTATGCCCCCAACGACTATCAGGTCGGCCAGACCGGCAAGATCGTGGCACCCGAAGTCTATGTCGCGGTCGGCATCTCGGGCGCGATCCAGCATCTGGCGGGGATGAAGGACTCCAAGGTCATCGTCGCGATCAACAAGGACGAGGATGCGCCGATCTTCCAAGTGGCGGACATCGGCCTGGTCGGCGATCTGTTCACCGTCGTGCCGGAACTGACCGACAAGGTCTGAGAGTAGTTCGCGCGGAGGCGCGGAGGACGCGGAGAGGGTTTCTTCTCCGCGGAAACCAACATTCCTCCCCGGCAAGGGGAGGTGGCAGGCCGAAGGCCTGACGGAGGGGTGTCAGCGCCAACGAGAGTGCGACACCCCTCCACCCAGCTTCGCTGGTCCCCCTCCCCTTGCAGGGGAGGATTTGGAACTTCCCTTTCGTCTCCACCCGCGCGACACTCGCCGCCATGATCGGCCGTCATCTTCGCATCACCGGGCGCGTGCAGGGCGTCGGATATCGTTACTGGTTTCTGGGTCGTGCCGAAACGCTGGGGCTGAGCGGCTGGGTTCGCAACCGGGGCGACGGCTCGGTCGAAGCGGTGGTCCAGGGTCCCGAGGACAAGGTCGCGGCAATCGTCGCCGAGGCCCGGTCGGGACCGCCCGCCGCGCGGGTCGATCAGGTCGACACCGCCGAGCAACCGGTCGATGCCATGCTCACCCGATTCGAGCAGCGCCCGACATGCTGATCGCGCTCTTCCTCGCCCAGGCCGCCGATCCCGCCGTCACGCGCCGCGTCGACTCGGTCCTCGCCCGCGCGCCGATCGTCGACGGGCATAACGACCTGCCCTGGGAGCTGCGCGACACGAGCGTCACCCCCGAGTCACCCTCGCTCGCGACCGACACCGCCGCGCTGCCCCATCCGCTCCAGACCGATCTGCGCCGGCTGAAGCGCGGCGGGGTCGGCGGGCAATTCTGGTCGGTCTGGATTCCCGCCGACGTCACCGGCCCGCGCGCGGTCGAGATGACGCTGGAACAGATCGACCGCGTCCACCGCCTCGTCGCCGCGCATCCCGACCGGATGGCGATGGCGCGCACCGCCGGGGACGTCCGCCGGATCGCGCAGACGGGCCGCATCGCCTCGCTGATCGGGGTCGAGGGCGGGCACCAGATCGACGGGCGACTGTCAGTGCTGCGCCAGTATAAGGCGCTGGGCGTCGCCTATCTGACGCTGACCCATGGCCATAGCCTGGCCTGGGCCGATTCCTCGACCGATGCGCCGATCGCCAATGGGCTCAGCCCCTTTGGTCGGGCGGTGGTCGCCGAGATGAACCGGATCGGCATGATCGTCGATGTCGCGCATGTCTCGGACGCGACGATGGCGGCGGTGCTCGACATCAGCAAGGCGCCGGTCATCGCCTCGCATTCCGACGCGCGCGCGCTGGCCGATGCGCCGCGCAACATCCCCGACGATCTGCTCCGCCGGATCGGCGCGGGCGGCGGGGTGGTGATGGTGAATTGCTATCCCGCCTTTCTATCCAGCGCCTGGCGGGCCTGGGATGCGGCGCGCACCGCCTATGCCCGGTCGGTCGGCGTGCCCGCCAATGTGTATGGCGCGCGCAGTCCCGCGCCGCTGGTCGCCTGGGACGCCGCGAACCCCGCCCCGCGCGTGACCGCGACGATGGTCGCCGACCATATCGAGCATATCGCCCGGATCGCAGGGCGCGGCGCGGTGGGCTTTGGCGGCGATTATGACGGGATCAACGGCACCGGGCCGGAGGGGATGACCGGCGTCGACGGCTATCCGCTGGTGCTGGCCGAGCTGGTCCGGCGCGGGTGGAGCGATGCCGATCTGGCGGGTCTGACCAGCGGCAATATCCTGCGCGTGATGGCGCAGGTCGAGGCGGTGGCGAAAGGCCTCAGTGCGACAGCACCGGACGATTCGATCGATCCGCTGGCCCGTTGAGCGTGTCTCCGGCGAATCGCATCGCGACCAGCCAGATCGCAAAGCCGCCCAGCGCCAGCCCGCAGCCGACATAGCCGGTCGAGGTCCAGCCCAGCCCGTGCGCGATCGCCAGGCCGCCCGCCCAGGGGCCGATGGCATTGGCGGTGTTGAACGCCGAATGGTTGAGCGCGGCGGCCAGCCCCTGCCCCTCGCCCGCTACGTCCATCAGCCGCGTCTGGAGCACCGTGCCCAGCGCGCCGCCCAGCCCGATGGCAAAGACATTGGGCAGGATCGTCCACAGGCTTCCCGCCGCCAGCGGATAGAGCGCCAGCATCGCCGCCGACCAGAGCAGCAGCCCCCCGGCCGTCGGCATCAAGGCGCGGTCGGCGAAGCGCGGCACGACGATATTGCCGATCGTCATCCCCAGCCCGAAGACCGCCAGCACCAGCGGGATGGTCGCGGTGGACGTGCCCGTCACCTCGGTCAACGTCGCGGCCAGATAGGTATAGACCGCGAACATGCCGCCAAAGCCGATCGCGCCGATGGCGAGCGTCAGCCAGACCTGCCCGCGCCCCAGCGCCGCCAGTTCGCGCCGGATGGTCGCGCCCTCGTCCGGCCGGTCATGCGGCGCAGCGATCCAGACCAGGGTCGCGGTCAGCAGCGCGAGCCCCGCGACCACCCCGAACACCCAGCGCCAGTTGAGCCACTGCCCCAGCATCTGTGCCAGCGGCACGCCGATGACCGTCGCCACCGTCAGCCCCAGCATGATCCGCCCGACCGCGACCGTCCGTCGATCCTCGGGCACCAGCGAGGCGGCGACCAGCGCGGCGATCCCGAAATAGGCGCCGTGCGGCAGGCCGCTGAGGAAGCGGAAGAACAGCATCCAGTGATAATCGGGCGCCAGCGCGGACAGGCCGTTGCCGACCGCGAACATCAGCATCAGCGCGATCAGCAGCGTGCGCCGCGCCAGCCGGGCCGACAGCACCGCCAGCATCGGCGCCCCCACCACCACGCCCAGCGCATAGGCGCTGATGACATGGCCCGCGGTCGGCGCATCGATGCCCAGCCCGCGCGCCAGATCGGGCTCCAGGCTCATCGCAGCGAATTCGGTGGTGCCGATCGCAAAGCCGCCCACCGCCAGCGCGGTATGGACGATGCCGGGGGGAAATGTCCGCGCCATCATGCAGTCCTTTCGCGAACCCATATGTTGCACCGCAGCACAGGGTGCAACCGGGGAGAAGCTTCTTTCTGATTTTGAAGGGGATTTTTCGTTCCCCGGGGTCGCGATCCCGCTTCGCCCGGTACGGCCGCGATTTTGACGTTGAACCGGCCAAATCGGACAGGCAGTCTTCCGGTCGGCAAAGGGAGATTGCCGGGGGTGGACGGAATCATCGCGGGGATCGATGTCGTCACGCGTGAGCTGTTGCTCTTCGCGGGCGCTGGGCTGCTGATCGGGGGATTGGACGATCTGCTGGTCGACTTGCTGTATCTGGTGCGGCGGATCGGGTTCCGGGACGCGGCCCCGCTTTGCTGTGACGATCTGCCGCCGCCGACCGCGCCGGGGCGGATGATCGTCTTCATTCCCGCCTGGGACGAGGCCGAGGTGATCGGCGCGATGCTGACGACCGCACTCGCACGGTTCGACCATGCCGATTACCGGCTTTATGTCGGGCTCTATCCCAACGACCCCGCCACGATCGGCGCGGCGGCGGATGTGGCGGAGCGGGATGCGCGCGTCCGGCTGGTCATCGGTGGTCGCGACGGACCGACGACGAAGGCGGATTGCCTCAATAGCCTGTGGCACGCGCTCGAACGCGACCGCGACGTCGAAGCCTTTGCGGTCAAGGCGATCGTCCTACACGACGCCGAGGATGTCGTGCATCCCGCCGAGCTGTCGGTGTTCAACTCGCTGATCGAGGGCCGCGCGGTGGTGCAGTTGCCGGTGCTGCCGCTGGTGATGCCCGGATCGCGGCTGGTGTCGGGTCACTATGCCGACGAGTTTTCGGAGAGCCATCGCAAACAGCTGGTCGTCCGGACCTGGATCGGGGCGGGGATGCCGCTGGCGGGAACCGGATGCGCGATCGCGCCCGCGATGCTGGCGGAGATCGCCGCGCGGCGCGGCGGCGATCCGTTCGATTCGACCAGCCTGACCGAGGATTATGAACTGGGGCTGCGGATCGCGGAGCTGGGCGGCGAGGGACTGTTCGCGCGGGTGACGGATACAGATGGCGAGATCGTCGCCGTCCGCGCCTTCTTTCCCGCCGACCTGGTCGCCTCGGTCCGGCAAAAGGCACGGTGGATGACGGGCATCGCGCTGGTCGGTTGGGACCGGACCGGCTGGGGTCGACCGATGGCATTGGGCGATCACTGGTGGCGGCTGCGCGACCGGCGCGGACCGCTGGCCATGCTGGTGCTGGCGGCGGCCTATCTGGGGTTGTTCGCCGACGCGCTGGCGATCGTCCTGCACGCGGTCGAGAATGTCGCCCGGCCGCCGATCGATGCCGGACTGCGCTGGCTGTTCCTGGCCAACGGACTGCTGCTCTGGTGGCGACTGGCGGTGCGGATGCGCTTTACCGGGCGGACGTACGGGATCCGTGAGGCGTTCTGGTCGCTACCGCGGTTCATCGTCGGAAACTTCGTGGCGCTCGCCGCCGCGCCGCGTGCGATGATCCGCTATCTGCTGATCCTGCGCGGGCGGCCGGTGATGTGGGACAAGACCCGGCATGTCTTTCCGGACATGGCGACCCCGCCATGAGCGGGCGGCCGCTGCGCTTTCTGGGCGGTACGCTGGCGCTATGGACGCTGGGGCGGGTCGCCTTCCTCCTGCCGTCTGAGCAGGAGCTGGTCTTGGCCAGCCCGATCCCTCCTGCGAAAGCGACATCGCCGGGACAAAGGGCAAAGCCGGTTCGGCAGCCGGTCATCATGGCAGATCGAGAAGCGATCCCGAGGACGCGGCCCCACAGCCCTGCGCTCGCAGAGCCGTCCGCATCATCGACGGCAGCCCCGCATGCTTCGGAGCCGGAAATGACTCCGGAAGGCGAACTTCACCCCTTGCCCTCCTCTCCTATCCCGCCCTCTTCTGTCCTGCCGTCATGGCCCGCCCAACCCGCCCCGCCGGACCGATGGAGCGCCAGCCTGTGGGCGGTCGCGCGTCCGGGCAATGGTGCGCCCTTGCCCGGCGGTCAGCTGGGCGGGTCGCAGGCGGGACTGCGGCTGCTACGACGCCTGGACCACGCGGGACACCTCGCGGCGAGCCTTCGGGTTTCCGCACCGCTGGACGGGATCGGGTCGGAGATGGCGCTGGGGTTCGACTGGCGGCCAGCGCGCGCACTTCCGCTCCGCATCATCGTCGAACAGCGGCTGGCACTCGATTCGGGGAAGAACGGCACCGCAATGCTCGCCGTGACCGGCTTCGGCCCGCGTCCGGTGGCGCCGGGGATGATCGTTACCGCCTATGCGCAAGGCGGCGCGGTCGCGCGGGGAACGGTCGACCCCTTTGCCGACGGCGCGGCCCGGGTGACGACGCCGCTGGCGGTCGGCATCGACCTCGGGCTGGGCCTGTGGGGCGGGGCGCAGCGCGAGGTGCGGCGGCTGGATATCGGTCCCACATTGGGGGTGGGCGTGCCGCTCGCCGGGCGGTGGGTGCGCCTGTCGCTCGACTGGCGACAGAGGATCGCGGGGCGCGCCGCGCCGAACTCGGGCCCGGCCCTGTCGCTGGCGGGCGATTTCTGATCCGCCGATACTGTTCGGCAAGGCCTATCGGGCTATAACGCCGCCGTGGACCTGTATCTTCCGATCGCCAACCTGTCGGTCAACGCGCTCGTCATCGTCGCGCTGGGCGCGGGCGTGGGCCTGTTGTCGGGCATGCTGGGGGTCGGCGGCGGGTTCCTGACCACGCCGTTGCTGATCGTCTATGGCATTCCCCCCACCGTCGCCGCCGCCTCCGCCGCCAGCCAGGTGACGGGGGCCAGCGTCTCGGGCGTGTTCGCGCATTTCCGGCGCGGCGGGGTGGATGTGAAGATGGGCGGGGTGCTGGTCGCGGGCGGCATCATCGGGTCGTTCGCGGGGGCCTGGATCTTCCGCCTGCTCCAGGCGAGCGGACAGATCGATACGGTCATCGCCATCGTCTATGTCCTGATGCTCGGCTGGATCGGATCGGTCATGGCGCGCGAGGCGACGAACGCGATCATCGCGCAGCGGCGGGGCGTGGCCCAGCGCGCAGCGCGGCGACGGCATCACCCGATGGTCGCCGCCCTGCCCTTTCGCACGCGCTTCTATGCCTCGGGGCTCTATATCTCGCCGCTGGCACCGCTGCTGCTGGGCTTCTTCATCGGCATCCTGACCATATTGCTGGGCGTGGGCGGCGGGTTCATCCTTGTCCCTGCGATGATCTATATCCTGGGCATGGCGACCAATGTCGTGCTGGGCACCTCGCTGTTCCAGACGCTGTTCGTCACCGCCGCCGCGACCATGGTTCATGCGACCACGACCAAGGCGGTCGACATCGTGCTGGCCGCGCTGCTCCTGATCGGTTCGGTGACGGGCGCGCAGGTCGGGGCGAAGCTGGCGACCAACGTCAAACCCGAATATCTCCGCCTGGCGCTGGCGGTCATCGTCCTGCTCGTCGGGTTGCGCATCCTGCTGGGGCTGGTCTGGCGGCCCGAAGAAATCTTCACGGTCCAGCTGCTGTGAGGAAGGCCGCGCTCCTGACGCTGCTCGCGCCGCTGCTGATGGGGCAGGCCAAGCCGGTGCTGGTCCCCGACGTGTCGCAGCGCGATATCGAGATCGTGTACAGCTTCACCGGCGCCGAGCTGCTGCTGTTCGGCGCGATCCTCTATCCCGGCGGTCGCCCGCCCAGCGACGACCGGCCGACCGATATCGTCGTGGTGGTGAAGGGCCCGACCCAGTCGATCCTGATCCGCGAGAAGGAGAAGATCGCCGGGCTGTGGGTCAATGCCGGGCGGCTGCGCTATCAGTCGGCGCCGTCTTTCTACGCCATCGCCTCGTCCCGCCCGATCAACCGGATCGTCGACGACCGGACGCGCGCCATCTACGAACTGGGGCTGGACAGCCTGCAGCTTTCCCCCGCCTCCAACGCCCCCGCCAATGTGCAGGCGCGGTTCCAGGCCGGGCTGGTCGACCAGCGCCGCCGTGCGGGGCTATATGTCGAGGCGCCGCGCGCGGTCGAGATCACCGACAATGTCCTCTACCGCGCACGCGTGACCATCCCCGCGCGCGTGCCGGTGGGACGCTTCACCGCAGAGACGTTCCTGATCCGCGACGGCCGCGTGCTGGCCGCGGCGGTGCGCGATATCGACATCCGCAAATCGGGGTTCGAGCGGTTCGTCGCGCGCGCCGCCGACCGCGCCGCCATTCCCTATGGCCTGACCGTGGTCGCGCTCTCGGTCCTGCTCGGCTGGACCGCCGGGTGGATCGCGCGGCGGGTTTGAGGCGGGTCGATACGGCTTCTTAAGTCTTTGATCCCTAACGGTCGGGGCTGATTCCTCCCCCTGACCGGATATGTGCTGGCCGATGCACGCCCCCCTGCCCCGACCGTCCGAAACGCTTTCCCATGACACGCCCGCGATCGGCTGGCTGCTCGGCATCGCAGGCGCTGGCGGGCGCGTCCTGCTCGACCGCGAGGCACTGGCCCTGCTGTCCGGCCATGCCGATCCCGTGCTGGCGCAGGCCGGGCAGGTCGCGACCCCGGTCAAGCTGCGCCATGGCGAGCGCTGGATCGTGGGCAGCATCCGCTCGCTGACGCTCGACCCGGCACAAGACGCCGCCGCCATCGCCGCCGAGATCGAGCTGATGGGCGAGGCGATGCGCAACCCCGAGACCGGCGAGCTCTACGGCTTTCGACGCGGCGTCACCGCCTATCCGATGCCGGGCAGCACCGTCCATGCGGTCTCGGTGACCGAACTGGCGGCGATCCATGGCCAGCGCCATGCCACCACCGTCCGGATCGGCACCGTCCATCCGGGGCGCAGCGTGCCCGCGATGCTGGCGGTGGACGCGCTGCTGGGCCGCCATTTCGCGATGCTGGGATCGACCGGCACCGGCAAGTCGACCGCGACCGCGCTGATCCTGCACCGTATCTGCGCGCTCGCGCCGCTGGGCCATGTCGTGATGATCGATCCGCACGGCGAATATGCCCGCGCCTTTTCCGACCGGGGCGAGATCCACGATGTCGGCAATCTGCGCATGCCCTATTGGCTGATGACCTTCGAGGAACATGCCGAGATGCTGCTCTCCGCCGGTCCGGCCGAACGCCAGGCGGAGGTCGACATCCTGGCCCGCTGCCTGCTTGCCGCGCGGATGCGCAACCGGGCGGCGGCCGAGCTGCCCCGCGTCACCATCGACACGCCCATCCCCTATCTGCTGTCCGACCTGACCGCCGCGATCGCGCAGGAGATGGGCAAGCTGGACCGCGCGGGCGATACCGCGCCCTATCAGCGGCTGAAGGCGCGGATCGAGGAGGTGAAGGGCGATTCCCGCTATGCCTTCATGTTCTCCGGCATGTTGGTCGCGGACACCATGGCGGCCTTTCTGGGGCGCATCCTGCGCATGCCGGGCGGATCGCGGCCGATCTCGATCATCGACCTGTCGGGCGTCCCTTCCGAGGTGACGAGCGTGGTCGTCGCGATGCTGGCGCGGATGATCTTCGACCATGCGATCTGGTCGCGGCCCGAGGATCGCCGCCCCGTGCTGATGGTCTGCGAGGAGGCGCATCGCTATAGCCCCGCGCATGCCGAACGCCATTCGGCGGCGGGGCGCATCCTGTCGCGCATCGCCAAGGAGGGGCGCAAATATGGCGTCTCGCTGGGGCTGGTGACCCAGCGTCCCTCCGATCTGGCCGAGGGCGTGCTGTCGCAATGCGGCACGATCATCGCGATGCGGCTGAACAACGAACGCGATCAGGCGGTGGTCCGCGCGGCGATGCCCGAAGGCGGGCGCGGCCTGCTCGACACCATCTCGGCGCTGCGCAACCGCGAGGCGATCCTGTGCGGCGAGGGCGTCGCCCTGCCGATGCGCGCGAGCCTGGACACGCTGGACGAGGAGCTTTGCCCCGCCTCCGGCGACATGACGATCACCGAGCTATGGGCGCGTCCCGCCCGCGGGGATGCGATGCTGGCCGACACCGTCGCCCGCTGGCGCGGGGCGGGGAAATAACGGCTCAGCGACCCGGCTGAACCGCCAGCAGCGCGCGAACCTCCTGGCGGAAGGCGCGCAGCCTGGCGCCCGACAGCGCAGCCATGCTCGTCAGCTTCAGGCTGTAGGGATTGACGGTCACGCCGTTCTTCCACACCTCCCAATGCAGATGCGGCCCGGTCGACATGCCGGTCGAGCCGACATAGCCGATCACCTGCCCCTGGCGGACGCGCGCGCCCGAGCGGACCGTGAAGCGGCTCATATGGCCATAGCCGCTGGCGATCCCGCCCGCATGGGTCAGCTTCACGAAATTGCCATAGCCGCCCGATCGCCCGGCGAACTGGACGACGCCGTCCATGATCGCATGGATCGGCGCGCCATAAGGGGCGCCGATATCGGTCCCCTTGTGCATCCGCATGAAGCCCAGGATCGGGTGCATCCGCTTGCCGAAGGACGAGGTGATACGCCCCGCGACCGGCACCGCCATCGCGCCGCGCCGTTCGCTTTGGCCGTTGACGTCATACCAGGGGCTGTCCTCGTCCCCCGCCAGCCGCGCGAGCTGCATCTGTCGACCGCCATGGTTCAGCCCGACGAACAGCAGCTTGCCCAGCCGAGTCTCGCCGGTGGCGGCGCGTTCGCGTTCGATGATCAGGTCGAAACTGTCCGAGCGCCGGACATCGCGCCCGACCGACAGCCGCGCCGACAGCGCCTTGATATAGGCCTCGACCGCCTTGGCCGGGGCGCCCGCCGCGCGGACCGAACGGTACAGGCTGGATCCCACCAGTCCCTGGAGGCGCAGCGGGGTGCGGTCGATCGCGATCGGCTGCTTCGTCATCGCCAGCCCTTGCGCGGTGCGGGTCAGCGTGACCGCCAGGTCGAAGCGCGCCCGCAGCGTCATCGATTCCAGCGGCCGCGCGACCGTCCGGCTGGGCCGCCGCCCCAGCGTCAGCATGACGCGGGTGCCCGAGGCGATGTCCGCGCCGTCCGTCGCCTGCGCGACCAGATCGGCCGCCGCCTGCGCCTGGTCGCGCGCCACCCCGGCGCGTTGCAGCACGCGCGCCAGCCGGTCGCCCGACCCGACGGTGGCGGACAGCTCGACCACCGGCCGCTCGGGCGCTTCGGCCAGATTGGCCACCAGTTCGTTCGCGGCCATGTGCCGACCGCTATCGGCCCCCAGCGCCAGCGGCGCGATCGCCTGCGCCCGGGCGTTGCTCCGCGCCTCTCCGGTCCATGCGGCGGGCGAGGGGGACAGGATCGGGCGGTGAAAGCCCGGCGTCATCGCGATCGTCGCGGCGCACAGCCCGGTGCACGTCGCCAGTCCGCGCCACCAGGCACGGCTGCCGATCTGCGCGCCCAGATCGGGCACCCAGTCGATGCCGCGCAACCCCGCGCGCCAGCGCGCCAGCCGTCCGCCGGGAATCGGCGCCAGCGCGGTGCCCGGCAGCCGGACGGCCGTTCCGCCCGAGCCAAAGCCGCCCGAGGCCATCAATGTATCGTCGGTGGTCAGGAACATGGGTGGGCGATGCGTCCGTCTGTCGTCGATCAGCGTCGCCGATCCCCCCGGCGCACGAAAAGGGCCGTGCGAACCCGGGGCCGCAAAGTCAAACGCCCGCGCCGCCCCCCGCCCCGATGCTGCGACCGGGCGTGGCCGGTTCGGGCCGAAACCGGCCCGACATCCGCCATCTTGCTTCATGCCGTTGCAACCGGCCGCGCGAAGCCCGATGTAGGGATCATGACCAGCCGCGTATCGGGCACCGTGACGGCCGTTCTCGGGCCGACCAACACCGGCAAGACGCACCTCGCGATCGAGCGGATGTGCGCGCATAGCAGCGGCATCATCGGCTTTCCCCTCCGCCTGCTCGCGCGCGAGGTCTATGACCGCGTCGTCGCGCTGAAGGGGCCGGAAAAGGTCGCGCTGGTGACGGGCGAGGAAAAGATCGTTCCCCCCGACGCCCGCTGGTTCCTGTGCACCGCCGAATCCATGCCCGACCGCGACGTCGCCTTCGTCGCGCTGGACGAAGCGCAGCTGGGTGCCGACCCCGAGCGCGGTCATGTCTTTACCGATCGGTTGCTGCACGCGCGCGGCCGGGACGAGACGATGATCCTGGGCTCCGAGGCCCTGAAACCCATGATCCGCGCGCTGGTGCCCGAGGCGGAGATCGTCGCGCGACCGCGCTTCTCGACCCTGTCCTATGCGGGCGCCAAGAAGATCAGCCGCCTGCCCAAGCGCTCGGCCATCGTCGCCTTCTCAGCCGAAGAGGTCTATGCCGTCGCCGAGATGCTGCGCCGCCTGCGCGGGGGCGCGGCAGTGGTGATGGGGGCGCTGTCCCCGCGCACCCGCAATGCCCAGGTCCAGATGTTCCAGGCGGGCGAGGTCGATTATCTGGTCGCCACCGACGCCATCGGCATGGGCCTGAACATGGATGTCGCGCATGTCGCCTTTGCCGGGCTGCACAAATTCGATGGCCGCCGCCGCCGTCGCCTGACCGTCGCCGAGATGGCGCAGATTGCAGGCCGCGCCGGGCGGCATCACCGCGACGGCACCTTCGGCGCGCTGGCCGAGGAAGGCCCCGACGCCTTTCTTCCCGAAGAGATGCTGGCGATCGAGGAGCATCGCTTCCCCCGGCTCGACCATCTTTACTGGCGCGACGGCGATCCCGACCTGTCGAGCATCGACGCGCTGATCAGGAGCCTGGAGCGCAAGCCCGAACCCGGCGTGCTGCGCGCCGCGCCGCTCGCCACCGATTTGCAGGTGCTCAAGCGGCTGGCCGACGAGCCCTGGGTCCGCGACCGGGTACGGCGGCCCGCCATGGTCGCGCGGCTGTGGGCGGCGTGCGGGATTCCCGATTTCCGCAAGGTCGGCATCGATCCGCATGCCCGCTTCGTCTCGCGCGTGTTCGGCCATCTGTCCGAGGGGCTGGGCCATGTCCCGCACCAATGGTTCGCCGACGAGATCGCGCGGCTGGACAGCATGGCGGGCGATGTCGAGACGCTGGCGGGCCGCCTCTCCGCGATCCGCAGCTGGGCCTATATCGCGCAGCGCGCCGACTGGCTGGCCGACCCGAAACATTGGGCCGAGCGGACCCGCGAGATCGAGGAGCGGCTGTCCGACGGGCTCCATGCCAGCCTGACCCAGCGTTTCGTCGACAAGCGGACGACCGCGCTGATCCGCCGCATCGGCGCGGATGCGGGCGCGCTGCCCGTCACGATCGGGCCGGAGGGCGAGGTGCTCGTCGAGGATCACCCCATCGGGCGGCTGGAGGGGTTCCGCTTCACCGTCGAGGCGGGGGCGCGCGCCAATGACAAGAGGCTGTTGCTGGCGGCGGCCGAAAAGCGGCTCGGCACCGAGCGGTCGCGCCGGGCCGAGGCGTTGATCGCCGCCGAGCATGACGCGATTGCGATCGTCGAGGAGCGGCTGGTCTGGGAGGGGCACGGCGTCGCGCGGCTGGTGGCGGGCCCTTCGCTGGGGCGGCCGGTGGTGCGGCTGGAGCGCGATCTCGATTGCCTGAGCCAGCCGCTTCGCGAGCGGGTAAAGGCGCGCCTCGACGGCTGGGTGGCACGGGCGCTCGACCGGAACGTGCCCGCGCTCGTCCGGCTCGCCGCCCTGGCGCGCGAGGCCAAGGCGTCGCCCGCCTTGCGCGCCGTCGCCGCCGCGCTGGAGGATGCGGGCGGGATCGTCCCGCGCCAGCCGCTGCGGCTGATGATCGATGCGCTGTCGCCCGAGGAGCGGCGGCGGCTGCGCGGGCTGGGGATCACCATCGGGACGCTCGACATCTTCGATGCGCGGCTGCTCAAGCCCGCCGCGGCGGCGTGGCGGCGCACGCTGATGACGCTTTGGGGACAAAGCCCCGAACTGGCGCGGATCGGTGCGACCACCCTGCGCCGTGACGAGCCGGGGCGCAGCGTCGCCTCGGGCTTCCGCCCGCTGGGCGACCAGGCGGTGCGGATCGATCTGGTCGAACGCATCGCGCGGGCCACCCATGACGCGCGCGACGGGCGCGGGCCGTTCGCGCCCGACCCGGCGCTCGCCACATCGATCGGGCTCGAACCCGCGACGCTCGACCGGCTGATGGGCGATCTGGGTTTCCGCAAGGTCCGCCCCGCCGCCGAGGGCGATGCCCCCCGCTGGATCTGGCGCGGCCGTCCCCCTGCCCGCCCCGCTCCCCGGGTCGCGGCACGCCCCGGCAACGCCTTCGCCGCGCTCGCCGACTGGGGGCGCACGCCGTGACCTTTATTTCCCACCGAAAGGACCGCCTGACCCCATGACCACCCGCGCCCCTGCCCCCGAGTCGATGCGGCTCGACCGTTTCCTCTGGTGGGCGCGGATCGCCAAGTCGCGCGATACGGCGCAGGCGATGGCGTGCGACGGGCATTTCCGGATGGACGGGCGCGCCATCGACCGCGCCCATGCGCCGGTGCGGATCGGCAGCATCCTGACCTTCGCGCATCATGGCCAGGTGCGCGTGCTGCGCGTCGAATCGCTCCCCGTCCGGCGCGGACCGCCCGCCGAGGGGCGCGCCTGTTACTGCGATCTGGTCACTTCCCCGGTTTCAAGCCCTGTTATGGTTTCTGGCGTTGACGGATCGCCATACGCGGCATAGCAGCACGCGTTCGTACCTTGGGAGTTGTCATGACCTACGTCGTCACCGATGCCTGCATTCGCTGCAAGTATATGGACTGTGTCGAGGTGTGTCCCGTCGACTGCTTCTATGAGGGCGAGAACATGCTCGTCATCAACCCGTCCGAGTGCATCGACTGCGGCGTGTGCGAGCCGGAATGCCCGGCCGAGGCGATCCTGCCCGACACCGAGAGCGGTCTGGAACAATGGCTGGAGCTGAACAACACCTTCTCCGCCCAATGGCCCAACGTCACGCGCAAGCTGGATCAGACGCCGCCCGACGCCGATGCGATGAAGGGCGTCGAGAACAAATATGAGCAGTTCTTCAGCCCCGAACCCGGTAAGGGCGACTAAGCGGGGATAACGACCGGGAGTCGACCGATCCGCACCGGCGCCGTCTTGCGACGGGTAGCCATGCGGATATGCTGGTAATTTTGTTGCGACCATGCTATATGGTTCCGCGACGGGCCTAGCTTTTTCTCGCGACGGCCCGCCTTGATGTGTTCGACCCTTCCTTCCCGAGGCCGGCTTGATCAGTGGACCCATTTCCGCTCGTTCGGCGCTCGCGCGAAGGCCTTGATCCGGAAAGGCCCCCAATGGCTGCCAAGGCGCTCCACTTCGACGTCGGTGACTATGTCGTGTATCCCAAACATGGCGTGGGCCGCGTCATCGAGCTGCAAAAGCAGGAAATCGCAGGGATGCAGCTCGAACTCTATGTGCTGCGGTTCGAAAAGGAGCGCATGACGCTCCGCGTTCCCACCAACAAGGCCGAGTCGGTCGGCATGCGCAAGCTGTCCTCGGACAAGACCATGCGCGAGGCGATGGAAACGCTGAAGGGCAAGCCCAAGGTGAAGCGCACCATGTGGTCGCGCCGCGCGCAGGAATATGAAGCCAAGATCAACTCGGGCGACCTGGTGTCGATCGCCGAGGTGGTCCGCGACCTGTTCCGTGCCGACGACCAGCCCGAGCAGAGCTATTCCGAGCGGCAGATCTTCGAGGCCGCCACCAGCCGCCTCGCGCGCGAACTCGCCGCGATGGAAGAGATGGACGAGCCCCGCGCCCAGGAAAAGATCTTGGAAATCCTGCGCGCCGCCGCCGCCATCTATAACAAGGAAAAGCCTGCGGCCTGAGGCCGTTCGCCATTTCCGAACCGAAAAGGGCGGTCCCGATGGGGCCGCCCTTTTCATTTGCGCCCATGCCCCGACCGCGTGTATTGTCCATGCAATACACAGGAGGTCGCCCATGACGAAGTCCCTCGCCCTTCCCTCGCTCCTGGCCATCGTCGCGCTGGCCATCCCCACCGCCGCCTGTTCCTTCGAAAGCGACGCGCGGGGGCAGGACATCCCCGCTCAGGGATCGGGCGGTGCGCGCAGCTATGCCGCGACCGCCTTCACCAGCGTCGAATCGAGCGGCAGCGATCCGGTCGACATCCGGGTCGGCCGCGACTTCTCGGTCCGGGCCGAGGGGCCCAGCGCCGAACTCGACCAGCTGCGCGTCGCGCGCGACGGCGACAAATTGCTGATCGGGCTGAAAAAGGGCGTGCATTGGGGCAAGCGCTCCGGCGTCCGGGTGCTGGTCACCCTGCCCCGCCTGACCGGCGCCGGAGTCGGCGGATCGGGCCGGATGACGATCGACCGGGTCGAGGGCGCGCGCTTCAAGGGCGGTGTCGCGGGCTCGGGCGATCTCGCCATCGCCGCGATGCGGGTGGGCGATGCGGATCTGGGGATCGCCGGATCGGGTTCGATCAGCGCCGCCGGCACCGCCGATGCGCTGAAGATCGGCGTCGCCGGATCGGGCAGCCTCAACGCCGCCGGTCTGCATGCCCGAAAGGCCAAGGTCGGGATCAGCGGATCGGGCGATGTGACCGTCCGGGTCGATGGTCCCGCCCAGGTGGGTCTGACCGGGTCGGGCAGTGCCGATCTGGGCCCGAATTCGGTCTGCACAGTCGGCAAGGCGGGTTCGGGATCGGTACGCTGCGGACGGCAATAAGGACCGCCCGGCGGCGCTTGCCGAGCGGCGCGATCGGAACGAGAATAGGGCGATGCGTCACCTTTTGCCGTCCGCTCTGATCCTGGCCGCCCTGATCCCCGTCACCGGCGCCGGGGCGGCGGATCGGCGGGTCGATCTGAGCAGCTTCGACTCGCTGCGGGTCGAGGGGGCGTTCGTCGTCGCGCTGACCACCGCGCCCTCGCCGCGCGCTATGCTGTCGGGGGATGCGGAGACGCTGCGCCGGGTCGATGCGCATGTCGACGGGCATAGCCTGGTCGTCCGGATGATGCCGGGCGATCCCGCCATGCGACGCCCGGCGAGCCAGCCGGTGACGCTGACCCTCGCCGCGCCGCCGCTATCGGCGATCACCGTCATCGGCGGATCGCGGATCACCGCGCAGGCGCTGCGCGGCCCCGGCCTGAGCGTGTCGATCGCGGGGCCCTCCGATGTCCGGATCGACCGGGTGGAGGGCGAGCAGCTGGCCGCGTCGCTGATGGGATCGGGCAGGCTGGCGATCGGCGGGGGGCGGGTCGGCAAGGCGCGGCTGGCGGGCAACGGCACCGTGACCATCGCCGCCGAGGGGTTGGAGGTCGGCGACCTGGCCGTCACGCTGGAAGGGCCGGGCGAGGTGACGGCGCGGGCCCGCTATAGCGCGACCATCGCCAATAATGGGCTGGGCCGGGTGACGGTCGACGGCACGCCCAAGTGCCGTATCCTCGGCGGCGGCGGCACGACCCGCTGCGGCGCGCGATAGGATCAGCCGGGCACCCTCACCCGCCGCGCCAGAAAGGCATCGATCGCCGCCAGGGCGTTGGCACGGACCGGATCGGCCTCGCGCAATATCTCATGCGCGCATCCCTGGCCGAAACAGACCAAAGTGGCGTTCGGCATCCGCGCCGCCACGCGCCCGGCGGCGCGCGCATCGACCAGCCGATCGGCCTGCGCCACCAGCATCAGCACCGGCGTCTCGATCCGCGCCAACCCCGGATCGTCGCGAAGCGCCGCCGTCGCGCGGAAAGCCTCCGCCACCCAATGCCAGCTGGGCGAGCCGAGACAGAGTTCGGGCCGCATCCGCCGAAACGCCTGCTGGTCGGCGAAGCGCGAAAGGTCATGGGTCAGCCGCTTCTGCCGGGCGGTGGCGGCGGCAGGCGTCTCCAGCCGACGCCAGGCGGGGCGGAAGCGATCGCCCCGCCCCGCCTGCCAGCGTGCGAACCGCGCTCCCGCCCATTGCCCGATCGGCGAGCGCATCGCGATCATCGGCGCGACCAGCACCACCGCATCGGGCGCGATCCGCCCGGCCGCCAGCGCGGCGAGCGTGACGAATCCACCCATGGAATGGCCCAGCACGACATGCGGCCCCTCGCCCTGCGCCACCCAATCGGCATGGAAGGCGGCGAGATCGTCGATCAGCCGGTCGAACCCCTCGACATGCCCGGTGTCCCCTTCGGCCAGCCGCCCCGATCCGCCCTGCCCGCGCCAGTCGAACGCGGTCACATCCCACCCCAGGGCGCGGAAATGGTCGATCGCATCGCCATATTTCTCGATCATGTCGGCGCGCCCGGTCTGGAACAGCAACCGCCCGCGCCGCACGCTGCCCTCTGCGTGCGGACGATCATAGCGGCGATGGACCCAGCCGTCCGGGGCTTCCCAGGTGGACAGCCATTCGGCGGACCAGTGCGGTGATGGCGCCACGGACTTTCCCTTCACGGCGGAGGACGGAGTCCGGTCGCTACCGCCCTTCCCGCCGTTTTTTATGACAGGCGGATCAGAAGAGCGACCATTCCAGGATCGCGGGCTCCCTGGCCTGCACCGTCATGCGCAGGAAGCGCGCCGTGACCGGATGGCGCAGCACGATCGGCGACCCGCTCACCCCCTTCGTCGCCGCGACCTCGCGCCACTGGCGGCCGTCGGGCGATGCCTCGATCCGGATATCCTGCGGCTGGATCACGAAGGCCGGGCGGATCCGGCTTTCGCGGATCGCGCGCATCCGGCCCAGATCGGCGGTCAGCACCGGCGGCTGCCCCGCCTCGGGCCGCCAGGCGGTCGCATAATTGTCGTCCGCCGCCAGCGCCGCCGCCCCCTGCCCCGTCCAGCGCAGCCCGCGCGTCCGCTGCGCGGCGAAGGCGGGGATGACCGGGTCATGGCTGGGCGCGACCTGCGCCAGCGTTCCGTCGGCGCGCACGGTCAGCGGATCGACCGCCACCTGCCGCAACACCCGCTCGCTGCCCATCACGAAGGGCAACGCCTGCCGGTGATAGAGGATATAGGATCGCCCCTTGTCCGTGAAGATCGCGTGATGGCCGGGGCTGATGATCTGCCTGGCCGCATCGGTCTGCAGGATCGGGCTGTCTGCAGCCTCGGTGAACGGCCCCATCGGCGAGCGGCCGACCGCATAGCGGACCTTGTACGTGTCCTTGGTCGTGTTGCCGTCGCTATAGGTCAGCAGATAGCGGCCCTTCTCCTTCACCATGAAGGGGCCCTCGAAATAGTTGGCCGGGGTCACGTCGCGGGGTTCGCCGTCGAAATGCACCATGTCGGGCTTCAGCTTCACGACGAAGCAATGCCCGTTGACCCAGTTCAGCCCCGATCCCCAATAGAGATAGGCCTGGCCGTCATCGTCGACGAACGCCTCGGCGTCGATCATATGATATTGGGGCGCGAAATCCCGCGCGATCAGCGGCTTGCCGCCATTGGCATCGGCCCAGGGCCCTGCCGGCGACGGCGCGGAGCCGACCCACACTTCGCTGCCGACCGAGACATACATGTACCAGCGGCCGTTCGCCGCCTTGACCACCGAGGGCGCCCAGACCTTGGCATCGCCCGAGGTCGGGCTGGTCGCCGCCTGCTTGGTCGGCCAGTTCGGCTGAGAAAAGGTCCAGTCGCGGCCATTGTCCGAGGTCCAGAGCCCCAGCCGGTCGTCGCCCCAGGGATCGACCGTCGCGAAGATATACCAACGCCCCCCATCGCGCACGATGGAGGGGTCGGCGAAATAGCCGGGCAGCAGCGGATTGCCCGCTCCCGGACTGTTCCACGAAAGGTCGCGCCGGGGCGCGGCGGACCCCGCCGTCCCGACGAACGCCACAGGGGCGAGCAGGATGGCGGCGAGCAGCGCCCCGGCGCGGACCTTCATCAGCGCAGGTCCAGCATCACGACCGACTTGGCCGGGATCTGCACGCTCAGCAGGCCCCCCGACAGCGTCGCGCCGCTGAACGGCTGCGGCGCGACCTGGCTGGGCGCGTCGAACGTGTTGTGCGCGTCCATCGTCGCACCCGTCAGGATGCGGCCCGACACCTGCGCGGCGTTCAGGCCGTCCAGCTTGACGGTGACGGTCGCGGGCTGATTGGGATCGACATTGGTCAGGCCGACATGGACCACGCCCGCCTTGTCGCGCACCGCCGAGGCGCTGACCGCCTTCATCACCCACTGGTTCTTGCTGTACCAGCGCGACTGGACATCGACCGGCAGGACGGTGGCGTCCTGATAGTCCTTGTACATGTCGAACACCCAATAGGTCGGCGTCTTCACCATCCGCGCGCCGTCGGTCAGCAGCATCGCCTGGAGCACATTGACCATCTGCGCGATATTGGCGCCGCGCACCCGGTCGGCATGCTTGGCGAAGATGTCGAGGTTCAGGCTCGTCACCATCGCGTCGCGCAGGCTGTTCTGCTGGAACAGGAAGCCGGGATTGGTGCCGGGCTCTACGTCATACCAGGTGCCCCATTCGTCGACGAGCAACGCGACCCGCTTCCGGGGGTCGTATTTGTCCATGATCGCCGCGTGGCGGGTGATCAGCTCGTCCATCTTCAGCGTCTTGGACAGGGTGCGCGCCCAGGCCTCCTCGTCGAAGCCGGTCGCCGCGCCCTTCTTTTCCCAGGAACCGGGGATGGTGTAATAATGGACGCCGATGCCGTCGAAGTGGTTGCCCGCCTCGCGCATCATCACCTCGGTCCAGTTATAGTCGTCGCTGTTGGCGCCGCTGGCGATCTTCATCAGCTTCTCGCCCGCGGGCACCTTCAGGAAGGTGGAATAGCGGCGCGTCACGTCGGCGGCATATTCGGGGCGCATATTGCCGCCACAGCCCCACAGCTCGTTGCCGATGCCGAACATTGCCAGCTTCCATGGGCGGTCGCGGCCGTTCCGGCGGCGCTCCTCGGCATAGGTCGATTTGGACGGGAAGGTCATATATTCGACCCACTCGGCCATTTCGGACGGCGCGGACGAGCCGACATTGCCCGAGACATAGGCCTCGGCGCCGACCAGCTCGGTATAGTTCATGAATTCGTTGGTGCCGAAGCTGTTGTCCTCGGTCACGCCGCCCCAGTTGGTGTTGACCTTGGTCAGGCGCTTGGCCTGCGGACCGACGCCTTCGCGCCAGTGATATTCGTCGGCGAAGCAGCCACCCGGCCAGCGGATCACCGGCACGCGAATCGCCTTCAGCGCGTCGATCACGTCGCGGCGATAGCCATTGATGTTGGGGATCTTGCTGCCCTTGCCCACCCAGATGCCCGGATAGATGCCGGTGCCCAGATGCTCGGCGAACTGGCCGAAGATATGGCGGTCATAGACCGCGCCGGGACGGTCGCCATGCACCGCCACCTGATCGCTCGTCGGTGCCGTCTGCGCGGTTGCCGACGCTCCGTTCAGCGACAGGGTGGCGAGCGCCGCCGCGAACAGAAACTTGGTTGCCCTTTTCATGGATTCTCCTCTGCCTGATGCGGGCATGATGGATTATTGTCCGAGTAAAAAACAGCCCCCTTTCCACCATGGATTGACGCGATCATCCCCTCCTCCGCTAAGATGCCTGCGTAATCGGGTCAGGCGGGGAGCAGACGATGGGGTTTTGGGCGGATCGGGCAAGGCGCGGCGGTCGGGTCGCGGCCATGCTGGGGATGATTTTGTCGGCGTCGTCGGTGGGGGCGCAGTCGCCCGCGCCGGATCGGCCGGTGCCCGTCACGCTGCGCCCCGCCATCGATCGCCCCTCGACCGTGTTCGAGGGCTGGGGCACCGCGCTCGCCTGGTTCGCGCATGTCACCGGCGGCTGGCCCGAGGCGGAGCGGACGCGGCTGGCCGATCTCTTCTATGGGCCGGGCGGCCTGGGCTGGACGATCGCGCGCTACAATATCGGCGGGGGCAATGCCGCCGATACCAAGCCCTATATGAAGGTCGGCCGCGCGGTGTCGGGCTTCTGGCGACAACCCGCCGGTGTGACGGGCAAGGACTGGTGGCGGCCCGAGGACCCCGCCATGTGGGACTGGAACCAGGACGCCAACCAGCGCTGGTGGCTGGACGCGATCCGGGTGCGGGTGAAGCAGCCGATCTTCGAGGCCTTCTCCAACTCGCCGCCCTGGTTCATGACGGTCAGCGGCCGCGTGTCGGGCGCGGAAAAGGGCACCGACGACAATCTGCGCCCCGGCATGGAGGGCGCCTTCGCCACCTATCTGGTCCGCGCGACCCGCGAATTGCAGCAGCGCCACCATATCGCCTTTCGCACCCTGTCGCCGGTCAACGAGCCCAACACCGATTACTGGTTCGCCGCCAACACGCAGGAGGGCGCACACTGGTCGCCCCGGCGACAGGCGATGATGATCGACGCGACCGCCGCCGCGCTGAAGGCGCAGGGCCTGGCGACCGTGGTCGGCGCGCCCGACGAGACCGCCTCGCATCTGTTCGTCGAGGACTGGGCCGCCTATCCGCCCGCGACCCGCGCGGCGATCGGCCAGCTCAACGTCCACAGCTATGGCAGCATCCACCAGACGGCGGTGCGCGACATTGCGCGATCGTCGGGCATCCGGCTGTGGATGAGCGAGAACGACACCCCGCTGTCGCGCGATCCCGAGGACTTTACCGGGATGGCGACGCCCTTGGCCTTTGCCGAGCATGTCGTGGGCGACATCAAGCGGCTGGAACCCGCCGCCTGGGTCTTCTGGCAGGCGGTCGAGGATTTGAGCACCCGCGACGGGCAGAAGGGATCGAACTGGGGTATCGTCAAGGCCGACCTGCAAGGCGCGGCGGATCGCCCGCATGCGATTCACGTCACCGGCAAATATTGGGCGATGGCGCAGTTCAGCCGCTTCATCCGGCCGGGGGATCGACTGGTGCCGGTGGACGACATGGACTCGGTGGCGTCGCTGTCCCCCGACGGACGGCGGCTGGTGCTGGTCCATGTCAATCCGGGGCTATCCCCGCGCCCGCTGACCGTCGCGGTGCCGGGACGGTGGCAGCGGCGCGCGTTCCTGACCGATGCGGGGCATCATGCCGAGGCGGTCGATTCGACGGTGGCGCCGCCGCGGTCGATCGTGACGCTGGTTTTGACGCGGTAGTTCGGGGCGGTCGGGGCGTGGCCTTCGACTTCGCTCAGGCCGAACGCGGTTTGGGGGGCATTTCCACGCCCTCACGCCGTTCAGCCTGAGCGAAGTCGAAGGCCAAGGGAATCACATCCCCGCATCGGGATCGGTCAGCCCGATCATCCGCCGCCCCGCCCGCCTCGCGAAGTTCAGCGTCACCTTCTTGCGGATATGGGCGGGCAACGGCACGCTGTGCGCCTCCCGGACGATCGCGGCGTCATAGCGGTCGGCGACGATGATCCCGGTCCGCTCGGGCAGGAAGGCGGCGCCCTCCAGCGGCGACCAGTCGAAACCGGCGGGCACCGCCCAATAGAAGCGGTCGCAATGCGCCAGATAGTCGGGCCATTTGCCGTCGCCCAGCATGTCGGCGCGCGACACCTTGATCTCGACGATCACCGCCTGCCCGCGCGCGTCGAGCGCCATCAGGTCGGCGCGGCGGCCACCCTCCAGCGGAACCTCGGGGATGGTGATCAGGTCGTGGCGGAGCAGCATCCGCGTCACGCCTCGCGCGACATCGGCGGCGCAGAGCGGCGAGGCGGGATCGTCGACACACGAAGCGGGCGGCATGTCCAACATGCCACCCGCTTAGAACATTTGACGAACAAACGCAAAGCCCCGCCAGAGCGGGACCGGATCAGCGATAGAAGATGTGATTGCCGATCGCGGCGACCTTCTGCACCCGCACGCCCGGACGGTTGCCGGGGGTGTTGAAGTACAGCGCCTTGCCCGCGGTGCTGTCCCACGCCTGGGACAGCGCGACCTGCGCGACCGCGATGGCGGTGCGATAGGCGGCGCGCGACGGGCTGACCGAAGGAATTTCGCCACCGCGCACGAAGCTGAACTGCCCGCGCTGCTTGATGACGTCGCACACGCTGGTCGGGAAACGGCCCGACTTGGTGCGGTTCAGGATGACCTGGGCGACGGCGAGCTGACCGGCGAGCGGTTCGCCGCGACCCTCGAAATAAATCGCACCGGCAAGGCAGCGGAGCTCTTCGCTCGACGCCATCTCGTCCTGGGCGGCCACGGCCTCGGCCAGCGTTTCATATTCGCCGGCGTCATCCGCTTCAGAAACCTGGGAAAGATCGGGAAGCGCGGACATGGTGGCCCGGGCGCTCTGGGGAACCATCGCCAGATCGGCGGCGTTGATCCCGGAAACAGCCATCGCCGTGGCTGGTACGGCACCACCGGCAGCATTGGCGGCGACATTGGTTGCCAGGCTGGGGGTGCTGGTGGCGAGAAGTCCCGCCAGGGAAAGAGCCATGGCCGCAGTAGCCGCGACTCGCTTGAAAACCGTCATTCACTCGAACAGACATGCGGTTGGATCACGGACCCGAGCAGCCCAAAGGGCACTCGTCCGGGCTTCCCCCCGACTGCGTAACCGACCGGATCGCACCCAGCGCGGCACAACGCGACTTTAAGATGGGGGGCTCGTGGCCGATCCGGCCGCGTTCGTCAATGTTGCAGGATCGTTTCAGCGGTGAAGCGTTCCGCCGAAGCGCCATCCAGTTCGATCACCCACAGGTCGGGATCGCGCGACCGGCGGCGGCGCCAATAGCTTAAAATATCGTTTGCAGGCGTCGAATCGATCAGCGCGGTTCGGCCGTTGGAGCCGAGCCCCCGCTCCAGCACGCGCTCGCGGCGCTCGGCGGTGGCGGGGTCGGTATCGACGACGATCACCAATATGCCCCCCGCCTGCGGATCGCCCTTGGCCAGCACCATCCCCATGCCGCCGCTATCGTTCATCCGGCGGAGCAGCGCGGTGACCAGCATCCCGCTCGGCAGGCGACCGTCCATCGCCTCAACCCGCCCGATAGCCGGGCAGCCCCGCCAGCGCGATCTGCGAGCGCATGAAGGTGCCGGTGCCGCGCGCGACCTCTTCGCCATCGGCGTCGATCAACCGCGCATCCGCGACGAACACCCGGCGCCGTCCGCTGACCCAGCGCCCCTCGGCGACGACCGCCCCCGCCCGCATCGGCCGGGTGAGCAGCAGGTTGAACTGCGTCGTCAGCAGGAAGCGATCGGTGACCAGGCTGTTGCAGGCATAAAAGGCCGCATCGTCCAGCATCTTGAAATAGCTGGTGCCATGCGCCGCCCCCGCCGCGTGATAATGGCGTTCGTCGACCCGGAAGCGGATGCGCGCGACACCGGGTTCGGGAATCTCCAGCGTGGAGTCGAACAACCGGTTGATCGGTGCCTCGGCATAGAGCGCCTCCAGCGCCCGGAAATGCGCGGCCTCGCCTTCAGGCCGCGGCGTCACGCGCCTCGTCCTGGGTCAGCAGCGCCCAGATCGCATCGGGCGACCCGGCCCCGCGCAGCTTGGCGACGAAGCCCTTGTCGCGCAGCCGCCGCGAGACCCGCGCCAGCGCCTTGAGATGCGCGGAGCCCGCATCGGCGGGGGAGAACATCGCAAAGACCAGATCGACCGGCATGTCGTCGACCGCCTGGAAATCGACCGGCTGCGCCAGCCGCGCGAACACGCCGACGATCTGGTCCAGCCCGGCGACCTTGCCATGCGGAATGGCGATGCCGCCGCCGAAACCGGTGGAGCCCAGCTTCTCGCGCTCGACCAGCACGTCGGTCAGTATCTTGGCGCTCTGTCCGGCAGGACCGGACGCCGCCGTCGCCAGAACCGGAAACAGGCTTTTCTTGTTCGCGGCCGTAACACCGGCCAGCACGGTTTCGTGGCGCAACAGATCGCTAAAGTCGTTCATCGTTTTTTCCGGTGCGCCCCCGCGCGGCCCGGCTATTAGCGGGCCACGCGGAAGAACGATAGGGGCTTAAAGGTCAGCCACCCCGCTGCGGTTCGACCCAGCCAATGGTTCCGTCGCCACGGCGATACACCATGTTATACGATCCGGTGCCCGAATTCTTGAACAACAGCGCGGCTGTATTGCGCAGGTCGAGCATCATCACGGCATCGGACACGCTGGCATCGGGAATATCGACGCGGGTTTCGGCGATGATCAGGGGCGCATCGCCCGCCTCATCTTCATCGACCTGTTCGGCGAACAGAGTATAGCCCGCATCATAGGCCCCCGCCTCGGCCAGTTCGATCGCCTGGCCCGCATTGCGATCCTTCAGGCGGCGCGAGTAACGGCGCAGCTGCTTTTCGATCTTGGTGGCGGCACCGTCGAAGGACAGATGCGCGTCCTGTGCATCGTGGCGGCCCTTCAGGACGAGGCCGCGGGTCACATGCATGACGATATCGCATTTGAAGCCGATATCGTGCGGCCCCTTGCCGAACGTCACCTCCGACGACATGGCGCGGGCGAAATATTTCTCGGCGATACCCTGAAGCCGGTCCGTCACATGGGTCCGCAGCGCGTCGCCCGTTTCGACCTGATGACCAGAAATCCGGATATCCATCGTCTTCTCCTTGTCTTACACGACTGGGACGGTCCTTTTGGCCTGTCCCGTGGCGTCAACCGGACGCCTCGGCCCCCCAAATCGGATCGGTGATACCCTTTAGAAACGCGGCATGGGCGGCAAGTTCCCCCTCGCTGGGGCGGAAGATGCGCGGCGGCCGGACTTTGGCGGGCGCGCGGGCGACAACGACCGGCCCCGCCTCCACCATGGTGTCGGCCAGCAGGCCCAGCCCGATCTGGCGCCCGCCCATAAGCTCGACATAGACTTGCGCCAGCAGCTGCGCGTCGAGCAGCGCGCCGTGCAGCACGCGGTGCGACCGGTCGACGCCGTACCGCGAACACAGCGCGTCGAGCGTATGCTTGGCCCCCGGATGCTTGCTGCGCGCGATGGCCAGCGTATCGACCATCCGCGTCTTCTCGCAGACAGGCGGAAAGCCCAGCGCGCCCAGCTCGCCATTGATGAAGCCGAAGTCGAAGGTCGCATTGTGCGCGATCAGCGGCGCGTCGCCGATGAAGTCGAGAAACTCGGCCACGCCCTGGGCGAAGACCGGCTTGTCCTTCAGAAAGGCGTCGGACAGGCCGTGAATCGCCTGTGCCTCGGGGGGCATGGCGCGTTCGGGGTTGAAATAGGCGTGATAGGTCCGCCCCGTCTCGACCCGGTTGACCAGTTCGACACAGCCGATTTCGACCAGCCGGTCGCCTTCCGAAAATTTGAACCCTGTCGTTTCGGTGTCGAAAACGATCTCTCTCATGCCCCGACTATCGGACTTCGGAGTCCCGCATGCAAGTGATCAGCCGCTGCACCGCGCGCTTTGTGTCGGTGATGGGAATGTCGGTCGCGATGACGTGATCGGCGCGCGCGCGCTTGTCGGCATCGGGCAGCTGACGTGCGAGAATCGCGTCGAATTTCTCGCGCGTCATGCCGGGCCTTGCCAACACCCTGGCCTCCTGCACGGCGGGTTCCGCCGATACGACCAACACCTTATCCACAGCCTTATCCCCGCCCGTTTCGAACAGCAAAGGCACGTCGACGACGACCAGCGGCGCGTCGGCATGGCGGTGGAGAAAGGCGGCGCGCTCGGCCTGGACCGCCGGATGGACGATTCGCTCGAGCCGCCGCATCGCCGAATCATCGCCCAGCACCGCGCGACCCAGCGCCGTCCGATTCACGCCGTTCGCATCGGTGGTGCCGGGAAAGGCCGATTCGATCGCCGCGACCAGCCGCCCGCCCGGCCCCTGGAGCCTGTGGACACAGGCATCGGCGTCGAACACCGGCACGCCCTCGTCGCGGAACATCTGCGCGACGGTGGACTTGCCCATGCCGATCGAGCCGGTCAGCCCGAGGACGATCATCCGAGCAGAAGGCCGCGCAGTTCCTCGTCGCGGTCGCGGGGCGGCTCGGCGCCGAAGAACAGCTCGAACGCCACCGCCGCCTGGCCGATCAGCATCTCCAGCCCGTCGATCGTGTCGAGATCGCGCGCCCGCGCCGCCGCCAGCAGATCGGTGTCCAGCGGGGCATAGACGATGTCATAGACCACCGCCTCCTCGGGCAGTGCCGACAGGTCGAGGGTCAGCGGCGGCTGGCCGGTCATCCCCAGGCTGGTCGCGTTGACGACCAGGGCCGAGGGCGGCACCGCCGCCCCGATCGGCAGCGCCTGGCCCTTCAGGCCGAAGGAGGACAGCAGCGCCGCGCCCTTGAGCACGTTGCGGTTGAACAGCGTCACCGGGCCGACGCCCATGCGCGACAGCGCGAACAGGATGGCGCGCGCCGCCCCCCCTGCCCCGATCACCGTCACCGGCTGCCCCGCGAGGTCCAGCCCGCTCAGCGGCGCATAGAATCCCGCCGCATCGGTGTTGGTGCCGACCAGCGCGCCGTCCTCGGCCCGGATCACCGTGTTGATCGCGCCGATCGTGGTGCGGACATCGCCACGATCCTCGACATGCGCCAGCGCCTCGACCTTGTGCGGCACGGTGACGTTGCAGCCGCGCCAATCGGGATCGGCCTTGCGCTCGGCGAAATAGGCCGCCAGCCCCTCGGGCGCGACGTGGACCGCGCGATACTCCACGTCGAGGCCCAGCGCCTCGGCCCAGAAATTGTGGATGATCGGCGATTTGGAATGGCTGATCGGGTCGCCGATCACCTCTGCATAGGGCTTGTTCATCATGAATCCTGTCAGGCGGCCATCCAGCCGCGCTCGCGCAGATAGCCCAGCACGGGCAACAGCGGCATGCCGAGAATGGTGAAATGGCTCCCCTCGATCCGCGAGAAGAGCTGGACGCCCGGCCCCTCGATCCGGAAACAGCCGACACAGCCCGCGATTTCGGGCCATTCCTGATCCAGATAGCGATCGATAAAGGCGCCCGAAAGCGGGCGGACATGGAGTTTCGCACGCTCGACATGCCGCCAGACGGGGCGGCCATGTTCGGCGATGACGGCGGCGCTCCACAGTTCGTGGCTGCCGCCGCTCATCCGCGCGAGATGCTCGGCCGCTTCCTCGCGGCTCTCGGGCTTGTCGAGCAGCGTGCCGTCGGCCAGCGCGACGATCGAATCCGACCCCAGCACCGGGACCGGCCCGGCATTCGCCGACACCTTCACCGCCTTCATCTCGGCCAGCGCGTCGGACAGGTCGCGGGGGGAGGCGCCCGCCATCGCCGCCTTCACGCCCGCTTCGTCGACCCGCGCGGGCAACGCCTCATAGGCCACTCCGGCGGCGTCGAGCATCGCCCGGCGCGAGGCGCTTTGCGAGGCGAGGATGATCATGCTTCGGCCTTTCGTTGATTCACCAGCGAGATGATCGCCGCCGCCGTCTCCTCGATCGAGCGGCGGGTGACGTCGATCACCGGCCAGTCATTGTCGGCGAACATCCGCCGGGCAAAGGTCAGTTCGCGATTGACCGCTTCCTGCTCGACATAATCGGTGTCGGGCGCCTGGTTCAGCGAGAGCAGCCGGTTGCGACGGATCGCGATCAGCCGGTCGGCGCTGGTGGTCAATCCGACGACCAGCGGCTTTTTCAGCGTGAACAGAAAGGGGGGCGGGGGGCTTTCGACCACGATCGGGATGTTGGCGGTCTTGAACCCGCGATTGGCGAGATAGATGGAGGTCGGCGTCTTGGAAGACCGGCTGACGCCCGCCAGCACGATATCGGCCTCCTCCCATTCCTCCCACGCGATGCCGTCGTCATGCGCGATGGTGAACTGGATCGCATCGACCCGCGCGAAATAGGCGGCGTCGAGGACGTGCTGGCGACCGGGCCGCATCTTGGCCTGCACACCCAACAGCCCCGACAGCGCGGCATTGACCGGGTCGAGCGGCGCGACCGTGGGCAGGCCCAGCGCATGGCACCGGCTCTCCAGCACGCGCCGGGTCGTCGGGTTGACCAGCGTATAGATCACCAGCCCCGGATTCTGCGCGATCTCCTGCAGGATGCGCTCCAGATGGCTCTCGGTGCGGACCATCGGCCAGAAGTGCCGGACGGTTTCCACATCGTCATATTGGGCCAGCGCCGCCTTGGCGATGTTCTCCAGCGTCTCGCCCGTGGAATCGGACAAAAGGTGGAGGTGGAGCCGCGTCGTCATGACCGGCCTAATGACTCTGTGGATAACATGGGAAGAATCGGTAGCGTAACTTCGCCGACCGGCCAAGCGGCGGACCGGCGGTGGATAACGACCGATTCGTCCACAATGAATCTCACAGGCCCGATTCTTTTCCACAGCCTGTGAGTTACGGGGGTCACGAATCCGAATCCCGTTGAATCGGCGATTCCCCATGAGTCAACGTGTTGGCATATCGGGGAGAGCCGCATAATCCCGACAACCAACGTGCCAACCACTTCAACAATCCATTCTTAGAATCTTCTTATTTAGAAGAAGGGGGGTCTCCTGACCGACGTTGCGATTCAAAAGCCCTTGCTCGCCGTGCTGAACGGAGAGCGGCAGGCGACACCGCCCATGTGGCTCATGCGACAGGCCGGACGCTATCTGCCCGAGTATCGCGAGTTGCGGGCGCAGAAGGGCGGCTTCCTGGCCCTGGCCACCGATCCGGCGGCGGCGGCGGAGGTGACGGTACAGCCGATCCGGCGCTTCGGGTTCGACGGCGCAATCCTGTTCTCCGACATCCTGATGGTCCCCTGGGCGCTGGGCCAGGATCTGAGCTTCGGGGCGGGGGAGGGGCCGCGTCTGGCGCCCGCGCTGGTCGATCATGCGCTGAATGCCCTTCAGCGCGTCCCTGAGCGCCTCGACCCGGTCTATGCCACCGTGGCGGGGGTGAAGGCGCAATTGCCGTCCCAGACCACCTTCCTGGGCTTTGCTGGCTCTCCCTGGACGGTCGCGACCTATATGGTGGCGGGGCAGGGGTCGAAGGACCAGGGCGAGACGCGGCGCTTCGCCTATGCCGATCTGGCTGGGTTCGGCGCGATCATCGATGCGATCGTCGCGATGACCGTGGATTATCTGGCGGGGCAGGTCGAAAACGGCGTCGAGGCGGTGCAGCTGTTCGACAGCTGGGCGGGGTCGCTGTCCCCGGCGCAGTTCGAGCGCTGGGTAATCGCCCCCAATGCCGCGATCGTCGAGGGTTTCCGCCAGCGTTGCCCGGGCGTGCCGGTCATCGGTTTCCCCAAGGGGGCCGGGGGTAAACTGCCCGCTTATGCCCGTGAGACGGGGGTGGATGCGGTCGGGCTGGACGAGACGGTCGATCCGGTCTGGGCCGACACCTATCTGCCCAAGGAACTGCCGGTGCAGGGCAATCTCGACCCGCTGGCACTGATCGCGGGCGGTGAGGCGCTGGACGGCGCGGTCGACCGCATCCTGGCGGCGTTCACCGAGCGGCCGCATATCTTCAACCTGGGCCACGGCATTCTGCCCGACACGCCGATCGCGCATGTCGAGCGGCTGATCGCCCGTGTACGGAGCGCATCATGATCGGACTGCTCGGCGCCGCCTATGAATGGGTGAAGGCGGCGCATATCATCTTCGTGATCTTCTGGATGGCCGGGCTGTTCATGATGCCGCGCTATCTGGTCTATCACCAGGAGGCGCTGGTCGCGGGCGATGCGACCGACGCCGCGCGCTGGGTCGAGCGCGAGGGCAAGCTGCGCGCCATCATCCTGACGCCCGCGATGATCGCGGTGTGGGTGCTGGGGCTGTTGCTGGGGGCCTCGCTGGGGGTGTTTTCCGGTGTGCCGGGGCTGGGCTGGCTGCATGCCAAGCTGTTCTTCGTGCTGCTGCTCAGCGGCTATCATGGCTGGATGGTCGGCTATTCCAAAAAGCTGTCGCGGGGGCAGATGACGCTGACCGGCAAGCAGTTGCGCATGATCAACGAGGTGCCCGCGCTGGCGGCAGCGGTGATCGTCGTACTGGTGGTCATCAAGCCGTTCTGACCTTCTTGCTCCCCTCCCGTAAACGGGAGGGGTTGGGGGAGGGCAGGGAGTCTCACCGAGACCAACCCCTGCGGCCTTTCCCTCTCCCATCCCCTCCCGCCTGCGGGAGGGGCGTGAGTCTCATGGGGGGCGGGCCCTTTCCCCATTGACTTGGGGTTCCCCGAATCCTAACTCAAATCTTGTACGGCGCGGTCCTCGCGTCGCGTACGCTTCCTTATCGACAGCCTCGTTTCGCCGCGATCCTCGCCGACCGACGCCCTCCGACCATCCGGACCGATCCCCATGCATCTGAAAGACCTGAAGAAGAAGACCCCCGCCGACCTCGTGCAGCTGGCCGAGGAACTGGGGGTCGAGAGCGCGTCGACGCTGCGCAAGCAGGACCTGCTCTTCGCCATCCTGAAGGAGCAGGCGGAAAAGGGCGACCAGATCATGGGGCTGGGCACGATCGAGGTGCTGCCCGACGGTTTCGGCTTCCTGCGTTCGCCGGAAGCGAACTATCTCGCCGGGCCCGACGACATCTATGTCTCACCCAACCAGGTCCGCAAGCACGGCCTGCGCACCGGCGACACGGTGGAAGGCGAGATCCGCGCGCCCAAGGATGGCGAGCGCTATTTCGCGCTGACCAAGCTGACCAGCGTCAATTTCGACGATCCCGAGGCCGTCCGCCACCGCGTCAATTTCGACAATCTGACCCCGCTCTACCCCGAGCAAAAGCTGATCCTCGACCCCGCCGACCCGACCCAGAAGGACAAGTCGGCGCGCGTCATCGACATCGTCAGCCCCCAGGGCAAGGGCCAGCGCACGCTGATCGTCGCGCCGCCGCGCGTGGGTAAGACGGTGATGCTGCAGAACATCGCCAAGGCGATCACCGACAACCACCCCGAAGTCTTCCTGATTGTCCTCCTGATCGACGAGCGCCCGGAAGAAGTCACCGACATGCAGCGCTCGGTGCGCGGCGAGGTCGTTTCCTCGACCTTCGACGAACCGGCGCAGCGCCACGTCCAGGTCGCCGAGATGGTGATCGAAAAGGCCAAGCGCCTGGTCGAGCACAAGAAGGATGTCGTCATCCTGCTCGACTCGATCACCCGCCTGGGCCGCGCCTACAACACCGTCGTGCCGTCGTCGGGCAAGGTGCTGACCGGCGGTGTGGACGCCAACGCGCTCCAGCGGCCCAAGCGCTTCTTCGGTGCGGCGCGCAACATCGAGGAGGGCGGCTCGCTCTCGATCATCGCCACCGCGCTGATCGACACGGGCAGCCGCATGGACGAAGTGATCTTCGAAGAGTTCAAGGGCACCGGCAACTCGGAAATCGTCCTCGATCGCAAGGTGGCGGACAAGCGCATCTTCCCGGCGATGGATGTCGGCAAGTCGGGCACCCGCAAGGAAGAGCTGCTGGTCGAGAAGGACAAGCTGTCCAAGATGTGGGTGCTGCGCCGCATCCTCATGCAGATGGGCACGATCGATTCGATGGAGTTCCTGCTCGACAAGATGAAGAACTCGAAGACCAACGAGGATTTCTTCGACTCGATGAACCAGTAACCGGCGCTCGACGGGGTCATCCGGCCCCGCGACGCTACGGAAATAGGGGTTCGCCGGCGGAATTGGTCCCGCTTGCGAACCCATTTTCGTTTTGGGGCGTTAGCAGGCCCGATCCCACCCCCTTTCGGGATCGTGCCGGTCCAAGCACGGCACGGCCGCGTCGTTGCTTACCAGGCGACGCGGCCAAACGGGGGGTACCCCAACCTCCGTTCAGCCTGAGCGAAGTCGAAGGCCAAGTATATCCGTTGGCGAAACGCGGACCATGCGTTTCGACGTCGCTCCACGGGAACGGAAGGGTAGGTGAGAGGCGCTCCGGCCCTTACGGCCGGGTGCGTCCGCCGCCCATGCCACCGCCCTGACCGCCACCCGCGCCGGGTGCGCCCACCGCGCCGATATTGCCGAACAGGTCCTGGAAGAAGCCGCGCTTGCGGCCCAGCGTCGGGGTGGTCTTGCCATAGGGCGAGATGTCGGCGACCTGATCCACGCCCGAACGGCGGATCGTCGTCACGTTGCCCGCCTGGTCGAAGCTGATCTGAAGCGTGATCTGCGACGCCGGCTTGGGCAGGTTGAAGCCCAGATTGCGGCTGTCGCGCGCGACATAATACCAGTCGCCGCCGCCAAACTGGCTGGAGATGGTCGGCGTGCCCAGCGTCTGGAGCACCGACTGGCGGTTATCCACGCCCGGCTGGATCGAGTTGACGAGATCGGTGTCGACCACATAACCCTGATGCGACCGCAGCGGCGTGCAGGCCGACGCGGCCAAGGCCATCGCCAGGCCAAGCCCGAGGGCGCGGGTCGAAGAAACGCTCATCATCATCTCCGGGCCGGGGGATCGGCCGCACAGGCAAATATACAGGCGGTCGATCCGCTCGACCGTCACCCCCTCGATATGCCAAGGGAAAGACGCATACAAGCACTCGCGCGGGTGTGATCGCGCAAGGCGAGGGAGGGGCGGATGGCCGCGGGCTGGCTGAAGCGGATGGTGGCGCGCTATTTCGGGCGCGACGGGGACGAGGCGTTGCCGCTCTACAATGCGGTGGTGCTGCGCGCGCGCGCGAACCGCATTGGTATGTCGAGGGCGCGGTGCCCGACACGGTCGATGGCCGGTTCGACATGATCGCGGCGGTGCTGTCGCTGGTCCTGATCCGGCTGGAGCGGGAGTCCGAGGGGGCGGCGCTGGCCGCGCGGTTGACCGAACGCTTCGTCACCGACATGGACGGGCAGTTGCGCGAGCTGGGCATCGGCGACATCGTGGTCGGCAAGCATATCGGCCGGATGATGGCGATGCTTGGCGGCCGCCTGACCGCCTATCGCGACGGACTGGCGGGGGAGGGGGCGGCGCTGGATGCCGCGTTGCTCCGCAATCTGTATCGGGGGGACGCGCCCGCCGGTCCGGACGCCGTCGCCCATGTGCGCGATCGGATGCGCGATCTGTCTGAGCGGCTGGCGGCGATGTCGCTGGCCCGATTGAGAATGGGAGAATTGCCGTGACCCCCGAATGGAGCCGCCCCGAAAAGATCGACACGATCGGCGAGCGTGAAAAGCCCGTGACGATCCAGGCCTCGGAGGAGGAGCGCCGCGCGCTGGCCGGGCGGTTCGGACTGGTGTCGATCGACGCCCTTGCCGCCGATCTGGTCGTCCGGCGCGATGCGATGGGCATCCTCGTGACCGGCACGGTCCGCGCGAAGGTGGCCCAGCCCTGTTCGGTGACCGGTGACCCGGTGCCCGCCACGGTCGACGAGCCGGTGGCGTTGCGCTTCGTCGAACCTTCGGCCCATGGCGGCGACGAGGAGATCGAGCTGTCCGAGGATTCGCTCGACACGATCGAGATCGAGGGCGGCACGATCGATCTGGGCGAGGCTGCGGCCGAAACCATGGCGCTCTCGCTCGACCCGTTTCCACGCAGCCCCCATGCGGCGGCGGCCCTGAAGGAAGCGGGGGTTATCAGCGAGGACGAGGCCGGACCGTTCGGCGCGCTGGCGGGATTGAAGGCCAAGCTGGAGGGGAAGGAGTAACCTCCCGCACTTGCGCCACTTTTTCCCTATTATCCACAGGCTATCAACGGATGGCCAACAGGTCGCCAACGGTTTTTCGGGTCATTTTCCGACAAATTGGCCCACAGCCTATCAGGGGACAGGTCAGGGTGTGTCGGGCCCCAGCGTCGGGTCCAGGTCGCGCGGGCGGATAAAGGCGATCAGGGTCGCACTGTGAGAGGCGGCATCCGCCCACCGGGTAATCGGCAAGGTCAGCTGCGCGACGGTGGCGGTGGGATATTTCTCCTCGACCCGTTCGCGCAGTTCGCCGTCGCGGGTCAGGTCGAGGACCAGATCCTCCAGCCCGGGATTATGCCCGACCATCAGGACATGGTCGCAGGCATCGGGTAGCGCATGGACCTGATCGAGCAGGCTGGCCGAGGAGGCGAGGTAGAGCGCCTTGTCCCAGACCGGCGCCAGCTTGCGGCCATAACCGCTCCACACTTCGTCCAGCGTCTCGATCACGCGGACGGCGGGCGAGGCGAGGATATGGTCGAAGGCCATGCCGAGCGATTTCAGATGGCGTCCCATCATCGCCGCCGCACGCCGCCCCTTGGCGTTGAGCGGCCGGTCGAAGTCGCGTGCGACGGGATCGTCCCAGCTCGATTTGGCATGGCGAAGCAGCGTCAGCGTCTTCATCGGATCGGATTCTCCGTCGCGGCGGCCAGCGGGGTGTCGACCGATCCATGCCCGATCCCGGCGTCGGAGGAAAGCCGGGCCGCGACCCGCGCGACCGCCTCGTCGAGCGTGACGCGTGCAATCGCCACGCCCGGTGGAAAGGCGTCGAGCAGGCGCGAGGGCATGGCGGCGGACAGCAGCACGAAGGCGCCGCGATCGTCGGCGCGGCGGATCAACCGGCCGAACGCCTGGGCCAGTCGCGCGCGGACGATACGGTCGTCATAGGCGCTGCCGCCCCCCGCCAGCTTGCGCGCGGCATGGAGCACGGTCGGCTTGGGCCAAGGCACGCCCTCCATCACCACCAGCCGCAGCGAGGCGCCGGGCACATCCACCCCGTCGCGCAGCGCATCGGTGCCGAGCAGCGATGCCGACGGATCGTCGCGAAAGATATCCACCAGCGTCCCCGTGTCGATCGGATCGACATGCTGCGCGTGCAGCGCCAGCCCCTCGCGCGCCAGCCGGTCGGCGATCCGACCATGCACGCCGCGCAACCGGCGGATCGCGGTGAACAGCCCCAGCGTGCCCCCGCGAGACGCCGCGATCAGCCGGGCATAGGCATTGGCCAGTTGGGGAATGTCGCCGCGCTTGACGTCGGTGACGATCAGCACCTCGGCCCGGCTCGGATAATCGAACGGGCTGGGGGCGACGAAATGGGCGGGGCCACGCGCCAGATGCGGCGCGCCGGTCCGCGCCTCCGCCACGTCCCAGTCGCCGCCCGCACGCAGGGTCGCCGAGGTGACGAGCGCGCCATGCGCAGGCTTCAGCACGATTTCGGCAAAAGGGCGGGTGGGGTCGAGCCAGTGACGGTGCAGCCCGATATCATATTCGCGCCCCTCGACCCGGTCGACCGCCAGCCAGTCGACAAAGTCGGGATCGGCAGGGCCGCCGATCCGCGCCAGCAGCGACAACCAGGCGGCGACCGTCTCGGCGCGCCAGGCGATCGACGCGATCGCGCCTTCCACCCGCGCGCGCGCCTGACCGTCGAGCCAGTCGGGCGCTTCCTGCAACACCGCCTCCAGCCGCTGGCCGAGCGTTACCAGCGGGCGCAGCAGCGCGTCGAGCGCGTGCGCGGCGGGAGCGGCGGCATCGATCAGCTCGGGGGAGGGGTCGGCGAGTTCGGTCTCCAGGCCATAGCCCGCATCGCCGGTTTGCTCGGCACGTGCAAAGGCCAGCCCCCGCACCGCGGCCAACAGCGTCTCGATCGGACCGAAGGGCTGGCCTTCCGCCAGTCGGCCGAGCCAGCCTTCGCTCGCCAGCGCCTGCGCGGCCTGTACCGCATCGCCGATCGCGCGATTGCCGCCCTCGTCATAGCTGGCGACATCGGACAGCCGCGCCGCCAGACCACGCCGCCGCCCGCGCGACCCGGCCTCGGGGCCCAGGATCCAGCGGCGCAGCTCGATCGTCTCCGATCCGGTCAGCGCGGTGGCGAACATCGAGTCCGCCGCGTCGAACAGGTGATGGCCCTCGTCGAAGACATAGCGGGTCGGCCGCGTCTGGGTCTCGCGCCCGCGCGCGGCGTTGACCATCACCAGCGCATGGTTGGCGATGACGATATCCGCCTGCACCGAGGCGCGCGCCGCCCGCTCGATGAAGCATTTCCGATAATGCGGGCAGCCCGCATAGACGCACTCGCCACGCCGATCGGTCAGCGCGGCCGATCCGTTGCGCCGGAACAGGGTGGTCAGCCAGCCGGGCAGGTCGCCGCCGACCATATCGCCATCGCCGGTATAGGCCGCCCAGCGCGCGACCAGCTGCGCCAGCACCGCCGCACGTCCCGCGAACCCGCCCTGAAGCGCGTCCTCCAGATTGAGCAGGCAGAGATAATTCTCCCGCCCCTTGCGGGTGACGACCCGTTCCTTGCGCAGCACCGCGTCGGGGAAGATGCGCGCGGTCTCGCCGCTCAGCTGGCGTTGCAGTGCCTTGGTGTAGGTCGAGATCCACACCGCGCCGCCCGCCCGCTCGGCCCAGAGGCTGGCGGGGGCGAGATAGCCCAGCGTCTTGCCGATGCCGGTCCCCGCTTCGGCCAGGACCATGTTGGGCGTGTCTCGGACCGCGCGCGGTGCGAAGGCGGCGGTGATCGCGGCGGCATAGGCGCGCTGGCCCGGCCGTTCCTCGGCCCCGTCGCCGGTCAGCCGGACCAGCCGCTCCTCCGAATCCTGCGGCGGCAGGTCGATGGTGCGCGGGGCCGGGCGGGGGGCATCCTCTTCCCATTCGGGCAGCGCGCTGAACAGCCAGCGTTCGTTGCGCTCGGGCCGGGTCAGGCGCGGACCGATCAGCGGCGCCCAGGGCCAGCGGAGTCGCGCCAGGCTTTGCGCGGCGGTCCAGGCGCCCTCGCGTTCGGGCCAGGCGCCGTCGGGCATGGCGAGCAACGTCTCGGTCGCGCGGAGGAGGAAGGCCGCGACGTCGGCATCGCTTTCCGGCGGCGCGAGCCCGCAGGCACGGGCAAGGCCATGCGGGGTCGGAACCGCGAATTGGGCGGGGCGCAGGAATGCGAACAGCTCGAGGATGTCGAGCCCCGACAATTCGGCATAGCCCAGACGCTGCCCGATCAACGGCGCGTTGAGAAGGATCACCGGGGTTTCCGACGCTAGCCCGATCGCCTCGCCGCGCGAGACGGCGCGGGTCTGTCTGCCGGTGGAAATCCACACACCGCTATGGCTGGCGTGAAGAGCGGGGTGGGGAAGCGCGGTCACGATGATGATTTGGGGGAGTGGGAACAGGTTGGCAACGGGGAATGGGGTTGGAATCGTCCAGGCCAACGGGTTTGTGGCCCGACCCTCCCAGCAGGCCACCATTCATGGCGCGCATAACGCTTCAACAACGCACGCCCCTCCCGCAAGCGGGAGGGGATGGGGGAGGGAAGGCCAAACAAGACCACCCGATCTGTTCCACGTGAAACAACCCGTAATGTGGATAACTCTGTGAGTAAAGGGCGGATAGCCGGTGGAAATCGCAAAATACGTTGTGAATTGCCCCCCGGCTTGCCAGAGGCAAAATCATGACAGACGAACTTCGCTCCACCGCTCTCGAGTCCAAGGCCTGGCCCTATGAGGAGGCCCGCAAGCTCCTCAAACGCTATCCCGACGGCAAACCGGGCGGCGAGCCGATCCTGTTCGAAACCGGCTATGGCCCTTCGGGGCTCCCGCATATCGGGACGTTCAACGAAGTGTTGCGCACCACCATGGTCCGCAATGCCTTCCATGCGCTGTCGGACCAGAAGACCCGGCTGATCGCCTTTTCGGACGATATGGACGGGTTGCGCAAGGTGCCGGACAATGTCCCCAACCAGGCGATGCTGCGCGAGCATCTCGGCAAGCCGCTGACCCAGGTGCCCGATCCGTTCGAGACGTTCGACAGCTTTGCTGCGCACAACAATGCGATGCTGCGCCAGTTTCTCGACCGCTATGGCTTCGATTACGAGTTCGCCTCCTCGACCGACTATTACACCTCGGGCCGGTTCGACGATGCGCTGCGGCTGGTGCTCCGGCATTTCCAGGGCATCCAGGATGTGATGCTCCCGACCCTGCGCGCCGAGCGCCGCGCCACCTATTCGCCGGTCCTGCCGATCAGTCCCAAGTCGGGCATCGTCCTTCAGGTGCCGATCGAGGTCGTGGATGCCGAGGCGGGCCTGATCGCGTTCGAGGATGAGGGCGAGCGGATCGTCCAGTCGGCGCTGGGCGGCCTGTCCAAGCTGCAGTGGAAGGTCGACTGGGCGATGCGCTGGGTAGCGCTGGGCGTGGATTACGAGATGGCGGGCAAGGACCTGATCGACTCGGTCACCCAGTCGTCCAAGATCGCACGCGTGCTCGGCGGCCGCCCGCCCGAGGGCTTCAACTATGAGATGTTCCTCGACGAGCATGGCGAGAAGATCTCCAAGTCCAAGGGCAACGGCCTGAGCCTCGACCAGTGGCTGACCTATGGGCCGGAGGAGAGCCTGGCCTTCTTCGCTTACCGCGAACCCAAAAAGGCCAAGCAGCTGCACATGGGCGTCATCCCGCGCGCGGTGGACGAATATTGGCAGTTCCGGGTCAACTATCCCAACCAGTCGCTCAAGGAGCAGCTGGGCAATCCGGTGCATCACATCCATGACGGCAAGCTGCCGCAGGGTGAGCTGCCGGTGACGTTCGGCCTGCTGCTCAACCTGGTCGGGGTGATGGGCGAGGCGACCAAGGAGCAGGTCTGGGGCTATCTCGCCAATTATGTGCCGGAAGCCTCGGCCGCGAAATATCCCGAACTGGACCGGCTGATCGACCATGCGCTGGCCTATGCGCGGGACTTCGTCGCCCCGACGCTCCAGCGCCGCGCGCCCGAGCCGCACGAGGCCGAGGCGCTGCGCCAGCTCGACGCGCAGCTGGCCGCGCTTCCCGAGGGAGCGAGCGCCGAGGATATCCAGAACATCGTCTATGAGATCGGCAAGACCGACGCCTTCCCGTCGCTGCGCGACTGGTTCAAGGCGCTGTATGAGACGCTGCTAGGATCGGCGCAGGGGCCGCGCATGGGCAGCTTCATCGCGCTCTACGGTGTGGACAACAGCCGCAAACTGATCGCCGAGGCCCTCGCCAAGGCGGCGTAAAAGGGAAGGGGGGTGCCAACCGGCTCCCCCCTTTTTCGTATCAGCGGAGATGCTCCGCAAAGAACGCCATGGTGCGTTCGTCCGCCAGCCTGGCCGACTCCTCCGAGCGGCGCTGGCCGAATTCGGCGGCAAAGCCGTGATCCTCGCTGGGATAGTCGTACAGCGTCACCTTGGGGTGATCGTCCAGCCCCTCGTGCATCCGCTTCTGCGCGTCCTTGTCGACGAAATGATCCTCCTCCGGAATGTGGAGCAGCACCGGCTTGGCGATCGCATGCTTCTCGCCGAGCAGCCCGTCGATGCCGACGCCATAATAGCCGACACTGGCATCCACATCGGTCCGCGCCGCGGTCATGAAGGCCAGCCGTCCGCCCAGGCAATAGCCGACCACGCCGACCTTGAAGTCCGCGCCATGTTCGTCGCGGATCGCCTTGATCGTCGCCTCGATATCGCGAATGCCGCCGTCCTGGTCGAACTGGCCCATCAGGTCGAGCGCCTGCTGCATCTCGTCGGGGACGTCGGGATCGAGCTCGATGCCCGGCGCGATCTTGTGGAAGAGATCGGGCGCGACGGCCAGATAGCCCGCCTCGGCCAGCGTATCGCATTTGCGGCGGATGCCCGCATTGATGCCGAAGATTTCCTGGATGACGATGATCGCCGCGCCCGGCTGACCCTGCGGCTCGGCGTGATAGGCGTTGAACTGGCCGTCGCCGTGGTCGGCGGCGATGGTCTTGGTCCCGGTCATGTCTACTGGTCTCCTGTGGTCCATGCGATCATAACGCCTTATGCCCGGCTTGGTCGCGATGGAGAATGGCGCATGAAAGTGAATGTGGAAATCGACTGCACGCCCGAAGAAGCGCGGCGTGCGATGGGCCTGCCCGACCTGACGCCGATTCACGAGCGCTATGTCCAGATGATGCTCGACACGATGCAATCGGGGGTGAAGCCCGAAATGGTCGAGGCGATGATGCGCAGCTGGGCCCCGATGGGCGAGGCTGGCATGGCGATGTGGCGGCGCATGTTCGAGGGGCAGAAGGGCTGATCCGGTGAGTGACACGATCTTTGCCGTATCGAGCGGGCAGCCCCCGGCCGCCATCGCGGTGATCCGGGTCAGCGGCCCGGCGGCGTTCGCGACGGCCGAGCGGCTGGGCGGGCGTCTGCCCGCGCCGCGCCGGGCGGGGCTGCGGACCCTGCGCGACGGGGCAGGGGCGGTGCTGGACTCGGCGCTGATGCTTTGTTTCCCCGGCCCCGCGACGGCGACCGGCGAGGATCTGGTCGAGCTGCATTGCCATGGCGGCCGCGCGGTGGTGGCGGCGGTCGAGGCGGCGCTGGCGACGGCACCCGGCGTCCGCCGGGCCGAGCCGGGCGAATTTACCCGCCGCGCGTTGCTCAACGGCCGGATCGATCTGGCCGAGGCGGAGGGGCTGGCCGATCTGCTCGAAGCCCAGACCGAGCGACAGCGGCGGGCCGCGATCGGCGCGGTCGAGGGACGGGTGAGCCAGGCGCTGCGCGGCTGGATGGACCAACTCTCCGCTTTGTCCGCCGGGATAGAGGCGATGCTCGATTTCGCCGAGGAGGATGACGTCCCGCTCGACGCCGCCATGGTGGCGCGGATCAGGAGCGACATGACGGCGCTGGCCGCCACGATGCTGGCGGCGGTCGACCAGCCGCCGGTCGACCGGCTGCATGACGGTATTCGGGTGGTGCTGGCGGGGCCGCCCAATAGCGGCAAGTCGACCCTGCTCAACCTGCTGGTCGAGCGCGAGGCGGCGATCGTCTCGCCGATTGCGGGGACGACGCGCGACCGGATCGAGGCGAGCGTGCTGCGCGGCGGCATCGCCTATGTGCTGACCGACACGGCGGGGCTGGCCGAGGATACCGACGATGTGATCGAGGCGATCGGCGTCACGCGTGCGCAGGAGGCGATCGAACAGGCCGACATCCTGCTATGGATGGCCGATGCTCCGCCGCCGCGCGACGATGCGATCTGGCTGCACGCGCGCGCCGATCTGCCGGGGCGCGAGGCTTTGCCCGAGGGGAGGGCGCTGGCGGTGCGGCGGGACGATGCGGCGACGGTGGCCATGGTCTGGGACGCGATTGCGGCGCATGCGGCGACTCTGCTCCCGCGCGAGGATGCGTTGGGTTTCAAGCGGCACCAGCAGGATCAATGCCGCCGTGCGGCACAGGCGCTGCTCACTGCTCAGAGCGATGACGTGCTGCTGATCGCCGAGGAACTGCGCGTAGCGCGGCAGGCGCTGGCGGCGGTGCTGGGGGTTTAGCGCGACCGAGACGATGCTCGACGCCCTGTTTGGACGCTTCTGCCTGGGCAAGTGATGTTCCACGTGGAACGTTATGCCACGGATCGCTTTGACGCTGCGCACCGCTTGCGATAGGGCGGGGGCATGTTTGATGTCGTAGTGATCGGTGGCGGTCACGCGGGAACCGAGGCCGCCGCAGCGGCCGCGCGCCGGGGCGCGCAGACGGCCCTTTTGTCCTTCGATCGTCATGGCCTGGGCGCCATGTCCTGCAATCCGGCGATCGGCGGATTGGGGAAGGGCCATATCGTTCGCGAGGTCGACGCCTTTGACGGGCTGATCGGTCGCGCGGCGGATCAGGGCGCGATCCACTATCGGATGCTCAACCGGAGCAAGGGGACTGCGGTACAGGGCCCCCGCGTCCAGGCCGACCGGCGGCGCTATGCCGGGGCGATCCAGGCAATGCTCGCGGCGCAACCCGGCCTGACGATCGTCGAGGGCGAGGCCGAGGCGCTGGTGCTGGAGGGCGGTAGGGTGGCCGGCGTGCAGCTGGCGGACGGCTCGGTGCTGGCCTGTCGCGCGGTGGTGCTGGCGACCGGGACCTTCCTGGGCGGACGGTTGTTCCGAGGCGAGGAGCGGCATCTGGGCGGCCGTATCGGCGAGCGCGCGGCGACCCGCATGGCCGAGCAGTTGCGTGGCCTGGGCCTGCCGATGGCGCGGATGAAGACCGGCACGCCGCCGCGTCTGGATGGGCGCACCATCGATTGGGCCAGGCTGGACGAGCAGCCGTCCGACACCGATCCCTGGACCATGTCGCCGATGACGGCGGCACGGCCGCTGCCGCAGATCGCCTGCGCGATCACCCGGACGACCGAAGAGACCCATGCGATCATCGCGGCGGCCTTTCACCGCTCGCCGTTGTTCACCGGGGCGATCGAGGCGAACGGCCCGCGATACTGCCCGTCGATCGAGGACAAGATCAAGCGCTTCGCCGACCGCGACAGCCATCAGATCTTCCTGGAGCCGGAGGGGCTGGACGATCCGATCGTCTATCCCAACGGCCTGTCGACCTCGCTGCCGACCGATGTGCAGGCGGCGATGATCGCCTCCATGCCGGGGCTGGAGCGCGCGGTCATCACGCTGCCCGGCTATGCGGTGGAATATGACCATATCGACCCGCGCGCGCTCGACGCGCGGCTGGCGCTGGGCGCGCTTCCCGGCGTGTTCTGTGCGGGCCAGATCAACGGCACGACAGGGTATGAGGAAGCGGCGGGGCAGGGGCTGATCGCCGGGCTCAACGCGGCGGCACTCGCCTGTGGGCTGGACCCCGTCATCCTCGACCGCGCCTCCAGCTATCTGGGCGTGATGATCGATGATCTGGTGTTGCAGGGCGTGACCGAACCCTATCGCATGCTGACCGCGCGCGCCGAGTATCGGCTATCGCTGCGGGCCGACAATGCCGAGACGCGGTTGGGGGACATGGCCGAGGCGGCGGGATGCCTGTCGCCCGAGCGGCTGGCGCATCGGCGGCGGCGGCAGGCGCAGCAGGCGACCCTGCGCGACCGTTTGGCGGTCATCCGCACCGCCTCCGATCTGGCGCGCAGCGGAGCGGCGATCGCGCAGGACGGCGCCCGCCGGTCCGCCTATGAATGGCTGCGCTTCGATGGCGTCACGCTGGCGCATGTCGCGCCCGAGGCGGCCGAGGGGTGTGACCCGGCGGTCGTGGCCGAGACGCTGGAGGATGCGCGCTATGCGCCCTATGTCGAGCGCCAGGCCGAGGAGGTCGCGCGGTTGCGCGCCGACGAGCAGATCCTGTTGCCCGCCACGATCGACTATGCCGCCATCCCCGGTCTGTCGCAGGAGATGATCGACCGGCTGGGTCTGGCGCGTCCCACGACGCTGGCCGCCGCATCGCGCATTCGCGGCATCACTCCTGCCGCCTTGTCGGCGGTTCTTCTCCACGCACGAAAGATGGCGGCATGACCGAAGACCAGGCCCGCGACTGGGTCGTCGCGCGTTTCGGGGCGGAAGCCGCCGACCGGATCGACCATTTCCTCAATCTGGTGGTCGTGGAAAACGATCAGCAGAATCTGATCGCGCCTTCGACCATCTCCACCATCTGGTCGCGGCACGCGCTCGACTCGGTACAGCTCATCCCGCTGGCGGATCGGCCCGATGGCCAATGGGTCGATATCGGCACGGGGGGTGGCTTTCCCGGCATGGTCGTGGCGCTGGCCTGGCCAGGCAAGGTCGCACTGGTCGAGCCCCGCAAGCGTCGCGCTGATTTCCTGCGCGACTGTGCCGAGACGTTGGGAATTGCCGACCGGGTCAGTGTCCATGCCTCCAAGATCGAGGCGGTGGAGATCAAGGCGGATATTATTTCTGCTCGCGCCGTGGCGACAGTCGAAAATCTTTTGCGCGCAGCCGCCCATTGCGGCAAACAGGATACGCGGTGGCTGCTCCCGCGCGGCCGCCTGGACGAGCGCGAAATCAAGACCCTCAAGCGGCACTGGCGCTTCGTGTTTCACGTGGAACATAGCATCACCTCGGCGGACTCGTCGATCGTGATCCTCGACCGAGTAGGGGCCCGATGATCTGCGTTGCCATCGCGAACCAGAAGGGTGGGGTGGGCAAGACCACCAGCGCCATCAATTTAGCGACCGCGCTGGCCGCCACCGGGCTGCATGTCCTGCTGATCGACCTCGATCCGCAGGGCAATGCCTCGACGGGGCTGGGCATTCCCAACAGCCAGCGCATGTTCTCCAGCTATCACGTCCTGCTGGGGGAAGCGCGGATCGACGATGCGGTCGTCCATACCCAGGTGCCGCGCCTCGACGTCGTGCCTGCGACGGTCGACCTGTCGGGGGCCGAGCTGGAGCTGGTCGATTATGAGAATCGTACCCATCGGCTCGATCATGCGATGCGCCGCTCGCAGGGCAATTGGGACATTGTGCTGGTCGACTGCCCGCCCTCGCTGGGGCTGCTGACGATCAATGCGATGGTAGCGTCCGATTCGCTGTTCGTGCCGCTGCAATGCGAGTTCTTCGCGCTGGAGGGGCTGTCGCAGCTTTTGACCACGGTCGAGCGGATACGCGCGCGGTTCAATCCGGGGCTGGCGATTCTCGGCGTGGCTTTGACGATGTTTGACCGGCGCAACCGGCTGACCGATCAGGTGTCGGCGGATGTGCGCGCGGTTTTGGGAGGTGTGGTGTTCGATACGGTGATTCCGCGCAACGTCCGGCTGTCGGAGGCGCCCAGCCATGGACTTCCTGCGTTGATCTATGACCATCGCTGCGTCGGCAGCCAGGCCTATATTGCGCTGGCCCGCGAACTGATCGCGCGCCTGCCGCTGACCACCCAGCCGGGAGCGGCCGCGGCATGAGCACGGAAACGGCCAAGCGCCCGCGTCCCGGCCTCGGGCGTGGACTGGGGGCGTTGCTCGGTGACATTGCGCGCGAGACGCCGATCCAGCCGGGCGATCAGCAAATACCCGGTGGCGTGCGGATGCTGCCCGTAGGGGCCTTGTCGCCGCATCCCGACCAGCCGCGTCGCCATTTCGAGGAAGCCGCGCTCGACGAACTCGCCGCCTCGATCGCGGCGCGCGGGCTGATCCAGCCGATCGTCGTGCGTCCGCATGGCAAGGATTATCAGATCGTCGCGGGCGAGCGCCGCTGGCGCGCGGCGCAGCGTGCCCGGCTGCACGAGGTGCCCGTCGTCGTCCGTGACTTTGACGACGCCCAGACGCTCGAGATCGCGCTGATCGAGAATATCCAGCGCCAGGACCTCAATGCGATCGAAGAGGCGCAGGCCTATCAGCGGCTGGCAGGCGAGTTCGGCCATACCCAGGAGGCGCTGGCCAAGATCGTCCACAAGTCGCGCAGCCATGTCGCGAACCTGCTGCGCCTGCTCGAACTGCCCGAATCGGTGCAGAAGCAGGTCGTCACCGGCGCCCTGTCGATGGGCCATGCCCGCGCGCTGCTGGGGGCGGAGGATGTCGAGGCGCTGGCCGATCAGGTGATCGGACGCGCGCTGAGCGTGCGCGAGACCGAAAAGCTGACCCGCGAGGCCAAGGGCGGTGGGCGCAAGGCGGCGGCGGAGTCGGACAAATCGGGTCCGCGCGGCAACGGGATGGACGCGGCGGATGCCGATATCGCGGCGCTGGAGGGCCAGCTCGCCGATCTGCTGGGCCTGTCGGTGCGGATCGCGCATGGTGAGAAGGGCGGCACGCTGACCCTCAGCTATTCGACGCTCGATCAGCTCGACATGGTATGCCAGCGCCTGACCGGTGAGGGTATTTGAAAGGGGGACGCTGGTCTGTTCCGCAGACAGGCGCAACTCGCTTTTGATTTCTGAGTGGGGTGTGGGCCCCGCTTCGCTCAGCCTGAACGGGTGTTGGTAAAGATCCCCAAGCCCCGTTCAGGCTGAGCGAAGTAATCACCCCCGCCGGGCAATGCCCTGTGCGATGATCGTCGCTTCGGCCTCCGCCAGCACGGCACCGGCATTGCCCGGCGCCATCACCGCCCGCTCCGCCGCGCGAATCCGAGCCAGTGCGCGCGCCAGCATCGCCGGGGTCCAGCGGCGCAACGCCTTGGCGGTGCGGGCCTCGTCGCGAAAGAAGACACGGTGTCGCTTCATCACCGCGTCGACCGGCTCGCCCTTGTCGATATCGGCGCGCATTTCGGCCAGCGCGACCAAGCGGCGGGCCAGCGCGCGCAGCCAGGGGATGGGGGAGGCGCCACCTTCGTCCAGCAAGGCCAGTTCGCCACCCAGATCGGCGACGCGGCCCTCGACCACCGCTTCAACCGCATCGCCCATCTCGACCTCGCCCAGATCGGCGCCGATGGCATCGAGCGCGCCATGGTCGATCTCGCGCGTGCGATCGGGGGCGGCGTCGGCATAGAGGGCGAGTTTCTCCAGCTCGCGGGTCATGACCGAGCGATCGGCCGCGGCGGCATCGACAAGCCGCGCCGCCACGCCCGCCGCCAGCCGCAGCCCCATTTCGCCCGCCATCGTCGCCGCCAGCCGCTCGGCATCCGCCGCCGTGGGGGCGTAACAGCCAAAGGCCATGGCGCGCGGCGATTCCAGCGCCAGCTTGACGATCTTGGCGGTCGTCTTGACCGATGGGGCGATGGCGACGACCGGATTGCCCGCCGATTCCGCTTCGAGCAGCGCGGTGAACGCCGCCAGCCCTTCCTCGCCGACACTGGCGATGCGGATATGCCGGGGCCCGCCGAACAGCGACAGCGCGGCGGCTTCGTCGGTCAGGCGGGCGGGATCGCTCTTGAGCGTCGCCGAATCGAGATCGATCCGCTCGGCATCGCGCCCCATCGCATTGGCCAGCAACCGGGCCAGTTCGGCGGCCCCCGCCTCGTCCGGCCCGTGCAACAGATAGAGGCGGATGTCGGGCGAGGGGCGGCCCAGCGCCTGGCGAATCTGGTTGGCGCTGGCTTTCAAGAGAGGGGGGCCTTCACAGCGATCGCGCCGTCACGGCCGCGCGGGGGCCATCGCCTCGCCGGGGCGCGACCGGGCATAGGTGGCCAGCCGCGCGACGATTTCGTCCGCGACGATCACCGACAGCCGCTCCAGCGCGGTATTTTCCGCCGCGATGGTGGCATATTCGGACCGGACCACGTCGATCCCGGCATCCGAACCGGCGGTGGCGTCGACCAGCACCGCATTGCTCGTCTGGTCGACCAGTTGATAGCGCGCGCGCAGGATTCGCCGCTCGCGCACCACCGAGTCGTCGCGCCGCACGCCAAGCCCGCGAATCTGGTCGTCCAGCTTCACGTCGAGCCGATAGCGCGCATTCCCGGTCTTGCCGCCCAGCCGGTCGTTGAGTGCATTGGCCATCAGCCAGCCCGCCTTCCCCTGAATCGGTGCGACCTCGATCTGCGACAAGGCGGTCGCGACCGAGCCCGAGCCGCCCCCCGCATAAAGCGGATGCAGCCCGCAGCCCGACAGGCCCAGCGTCAGCGCCAGACCGGCGGCGATTTGACAGAAGAGGGGCAGGGGAAGGGGGCGGGTCATGCGACGATATTCACCAGACGGTCGGGCACCACGATCACCTTCCTGGGCGTTGCGCCGTCCAGCGCGCGGACGATCTTGTCCGACGCCAGCGCGGTCGCCTCCAATACGTCCTTGGGCAGCCCCTTGGCGACGGTCAGCGTGTCGCGCAGCTTGCCGTTGACCTGTACCGCGACGGTGACCTCGTCCTCGACCAGCAAGCTCTCATCGACCACCGGCCAGGCGGCGTCGGCGATCAGGCCGTCCTGGCCCATCCCGGCCCAGGCTTCCTCTGCCAGATGCGGCACCATCGGCGCGACCAGCAGCATGGTGGTGCGGATCGCTTCGTTGCGCGCGGCCGACGGCTTGGCCTTTTCGATGGCGTTGACCAGCTCGTACAGCTTGGCGACGGCCTTGTTGAAGGCTAGCGCCTCGATATCCGCCGCGACGCCCGCGATCGTCTGGTGCAATTTCCGGGAAAGCGCCTTGTCCTCGCCCTCGGCGGTTTCCGAGCCGTCGAACAGGCGCCACAGCCGCTGGACGAAGCGCCACGACCCCTCGATGCCTGATTCGGACCAGGGCAGATCGCGCTCGGGCGGGCTGTCGGACAGCATGAACCAGCGCACCGCGTCCGCGCCGTACTGATCCACAATGGGTTCGGGATCGACGGTGTTCTTCTTGGACTTGGACATCTTCTCGACGCGGCCGACGGTGATCGGCTGTCCAGTCGCGATCTCGATGCCGTCGCGAATCTCGCCTGGCGCGAGCCAGCGGCCGTCCGACGACTTGTAGCTTTCGTGCGTGACCATGCCCTGGGTGAACAGGCCCGCAAAGGGCTCCGCCACGTCGATCAGGCCGATATGCTTGAGCGCGCGCGTCCAGAAGCGGGCATAGAGCAGATGCAGGATCGCATGCTCGACGCCGCCGATATATTGCCCGACCGGCAGCCACTGTTTGACGACCTCGGGATCGAACGGGCGATCCTTGGGCTGGCTGGCGAAGCGGATGAAATACCAGGACGAATCGACGAAGGTGTCGAGCGTGTCGGTCTCGCGCCGGGCGGGCTTGCCGCAATTGGGACAGTCGACATTCTTCCACGTCGGATGCCGGTCGAGCGGGTTGCCGGGGACGTCGAAGGTGACGTCCTCGGGCAGCGTCACCGGCAACTGGTCCTTGGGGACCGGCACCGCGCCGCAATCCTCGCAATGGATGATCGGGATCGGCGTGCCCCAGTAACGCTGGCGACTGACGCCCCAGTCGCGCAGGCGGTACACGGTCTGGCCCTGGCCCCAGCCTTCGCTCTCGGCGCGGGCGATGACGGCGGCCTTGGCGGCCTCGACATCCAGCCCGTCGAGCGGGCCGGAATTCACCAACTGGCCGGTGCCGGTATAGGCGGTGTCGCCCTCGAACACCGGGGCGGTCGTGTCGCCATCGGCGACGACGCGGGTGACGGACAGGCCGTATTTGCGCGCGAAATCCAGGTCGCGCTGGTCATGCGCGGGCACGCCCATGACCGCGCCCGTGCCATAGTCCATCAACACAAAGTTCGCGATATAGACGGGCAGCGTCCAGCCGGAGTCGAACGGGTGCAGCACCTCGTACCCCGTGTTGAAACCGAGCTTTTCCTGGGTTTCCAGTTCCGCTGCCGTCGTGCCGCCAGCCTTGCAGCGTTCGATGAATGCAGCGGCGTCGGGATTCCATTGGGCTACTTCGCGCGCGATCGGGTGATCCGCCGCGATGGCGACAAAGCTCGCCCCGAAGATGGTGTCGGGGCGGGTCGAATAGACCTCAATGGCTTCGGCCAACGGCGTGAGCGGCGCAAAGCGGAACTGAAGGCCCTTGCTGCGGCCGATCCAGTTCTCCTGCATCAGCTTCACCTTGTCGGGCCAATGCTCGAGGGTGGTGAGGCCCTCCAGCAGCTCGTCGGCGAAGTCGGTGATCTTGAGGAACCACTGGTTCAGCTTGCGCTTCTCGACCAGCGCGCCTGAACGCCAGCCGCGTCCGTCGATCACCTGTTCGTTGGCGAGCACGGTCATGTCGACCGGGTCCCAATTGACCGCCGATTCCTTGCGATAGACCAGGCCGCCCGCATACAGGTCGAGGAACAGCGCCTGCTCATGCCCGTAATAATCGGGCTCGCAGGTCGCGATCTCGCGCGTCCAGTCGAGCGCAAAGCCCAGCCGCTTCAGCTGTGCCTTCATCGTCGCGATATTGTCGCGGGTCCAGCCGCCCGGATGGACGCCCTTTTCCATCGCGGCATTCTCGGCGGGCATGCCGAACGCATCCCAGCCCATCGGGTGGAGCACCTCATGCCCGATCATCCGCCGATAGCGCGCCAGCACGTCGCCCATCGTATAGTTGCGGACATGCCCCATATGGATGCGCCCCGAAGGATAGGGGAACATCTCAAGGACATAGCTACGCGGCTTGGGGCTGTGATCGTCGGCGGCGAAGGTGCGCCGCTCCTCCCAGATCCGCTGCCAGGTCGAATCCGATTTCAGGGCGTTGAAACGCGAGGCCATTCTTCTCGTCTTTTATCAGTTCGTGATCGACGCACGGCGCAGGTCGCGCGCCTTGGTCAGGATGATGTCTTCCAGCTTCTGGATGGTTGCGGCCTGGACGGGCGCCTCGACCCACTGGCCGCCGCGGTTCACCTCACGCAGTGCGGTGACACGCAGCGCGTCGGCGCGCAGATCCTGGTCGAGGATGGTGACGGTGACCTTCATCCGCTCGGTCGGGACCTGCGGGTTGATATACCAGTCGGTGACGATCACGCCGCCGTTCGAGTCGGTTTCGGCCAGCGGCATGAAGCTGAGCGTGTCGAGGCTGGCGCGCCACAGATAGGAATTGACGCCGATCGTCGTGACCTTCGACGCGGCCAGATCGGCCTGCGGGCGATCCTTCTTGCCGGCACAGGCGCCGAGCGACAGGGCGGCGATAACCGCGAACGCGGTGGCGGAACGGCGAAGCATCGGCATTGTCCTGACTGGGAATAAGGGTTGGCTATAGCCTCTACAGGGGCCCCGCCACCCCGGCAAGCGCCCGGACGATGGGCGGCGTTTCCCCGATTCTGTGGATCGTGCGCAACAGTCGGACAAGATTCGCCCATGGGGGCGTAACAATGGGATCGCTCACCTGCCTTTTCATGTTAGGACGATCCCTACAAAGGGGTTTCCATAAAGGGGTGGACCGTGTCGTTCGGGCGTGTGGTGATCGGAATTGCTATCGGGGCGCTCGCCGCCACGACGGCTCTGGTCGCGCCCGCCATCGGCGCGGTGGAGCAGGGGGGCAAGCCCATCAAGCGCAGCCTGTCGCTGCGCGCCAGCGGCGGCTTCACGCCGGCGGCGGCCGATCCCCGGCTGGCGGCGCTGTTCGCCAAGAGCGGGCTCGACGCGGGCGACCTGCGCTTCACCCCGGCGGAAAGCCAGCGCGGCGTCAGCCGTGCGGTGACCGTCGCGGTGCGTGCCCGGACCAGCCGCACCAATGACGAGCGGATCGCGGCCAACACCGCGCCGACGGTCGGCCTGGCGCCGATCTCCTACAATCTGGGCGTCGCGGTCGGCTGGAAGCGGCTGGCGGTGTCGGGTGACGTGACTCGCGTCGACCTGGCGGGCATGCCGGGCAGCCGCGAGAGCGCCGATGTCGCGGTCAGCTATACCGCGAATCGCTTCACCGGCCGGGTGAAGGCGTCGACCGATCGCCCGATCGACGCGACGGCCAAGCTGGTCGACATGCCGTCCAGCTATTCGCTCGACATGGGCGGGTCCTATTCGCTGACGCGCAATCTCGATGTGACGGCGGGTGTTCGTTATCGCTCGGATCGTGAGCGTCTGGCGCGACTCGACGACGATCGCCGCAACAGCCAGGCGGTGTATCTGGGTACTGCCTTCCGCTTCTAAGCGCGAACCGCTTGGTAGCGAGCAGTTCCGACGCGTCTCTCTAGGTCTGACCGGCTCGCCACTCGCTAAGCGAGCCCACCCCTCACCCAGCTCCGACTAAGCCTTTGCTGCGCAAAGGCCAAGTCTGCGCAACCCTCTCCCCTCTGCGAGGGGTGAGGGAAGAACAGGCAGCGCTGAATGGTGATCGGCCCCAGTTCGTCATCCCAGCGAAGGCTGGGATCTTCGGATTGGCTGTCCCGTCGACGCTTCGGACGACGCGTTATTCTCTGCCCTGCAAATGGGAATGAGAGGGATGCCCTTCTCTCCGCGTCCTCTGCGCCTCTGCGCGAACCAAATCTGAAAGCCACAATGGATCATCGCCAAAGATCCCAGCCTTCGCTGGGATGACGATCATGTGGTGAAGGGGCTCGCTGCGTTAAACCACAACCCAGGCGTCGATCGCGGCCCAACCCTCGAATCGCCCGCGCAACCGGCGGAAGCGTTTCGCCGTCATCCCGCCCAGCGCGATTCGGGGAAGATCCAGCCCCCGCCCGATCCGCGCGGCGCGTGGCAGACCCAGACTCGGCGCGCCGGGATGCGAGCGGGTGGGGAATAGCGGCGATACGAACAACAGGTCGGCCCCGGCCTTCCATCCCGCGACCGCCTCCGCCCGGTCATGCGCGGGCCAGCTCCGCAGACCCGGACCCCGGCCGCGCTTGTGCACTCCGTCGCCGGGCAGGCCACCGCCCGCCACCAGCAGGAGCAGCCCGCGCGCGCGCGCGATTCGGAACACCCGCCGATGAATTGCCCGCCGCGCGGCCGGGGGCGTGGCATGGTGGCGAAAGACCACCCCCGATCCCGGCGGTAGCCGCCGCAAGGCGGACCACAGCCCGTCCCCCAATCGCTCGTCGGTCATCAGCCATGTCTCGGGGTATCGGTCGGCCATTGCGGGCACTATAGCGCGGGGCATGACCGACGATAGCGTTTCCCGCCTCTCCACCGTCTCCACCCAGCTCCAGCGTGCCGCGAAGCTGGGCGATCACCCCAGCCCGACGCTGATCGCGGTGTCCAAGACGCATGATGCCGACACGATCCGCCCGCTGCTGGATGCCGGCCACCGTGTCTTCGGCGAGAATCGCGTGCAGGAGGCGGCGGCCAAATGGCCCGCGCTGCGCGACGATTATGCGGGCGTCGAACTCCATCTGATCGGCCAGCTCCAGTCGAACAAGGCCGGTGACGCGGTCGCGCTGTTCGATGCGATCCACACCGTCGACCGCCCCTCGCTGATCGCCGCGCTGGCCGAGGCGATGGAGAAGAGCGGGCGGCGGCCCGACTGTTTCCTTCAGGTCAATATCGGCGAGGAGGAGCAGAAGGGCGGCTGCACCATCGCGGAGGCCCCCGCCATGCTGGAGACGGCGCGCGCCGCCGGGCTGCCGATCGTCGGGTTGATGGCGATCCCGCCGCACGGGCTGGACGCCGCGCCCTATTTCGCGCTGCTCGCCAAGATGGCGCGCGAGCTGGGGCTGGCAAAGCTCAGCATGGGCATGTCCGAGGATTATGAGGTCGCCGCGATGCTGGGCGCCACCCATGTCCGGGTCGGCAGCGCGCTGTTCGGAGCACGCGGATGAGCCGCTTCGCCGCGCTGCTGTTCGATTTCGACGGCGTCCTGATCGACAGCGAATATGAGGGCAATCGCCACCTCGCCGAATGGCTGACCGCCAATGGCCACCCGCATACGCCCGAAGAGGCGATGCACCATTATATGGGGCTGGCGGGGAAGGACTTCGTCGCGACGATCGAGGCGCGGATCGGCCACACGCTGCCCGAGGCCTTTTACGAAGCGCGCCGCGTCGAGGATGTCCGTGCGATGGAAGAGGGTGTGGCGGCGATCGCGGGGGCGGTCGATTTCGTCCGCTCGCTGCCCGCCGATTTCCCACGCGCGGTGGTGTCGTCCAGCCCGACCGTCTGGCTCGACCGGCACTTGCGCCATCTGGGCCTGCGCGAAGCGTTCGGCGACCATGTCTATAGCGGGCGCGAGCATGTGACGCGCGGCAAGCCCGCGCCCGACCTGTATCTCTTTGCCGCCGACCGGCTGGGCGTGCGGATCGAGGATTGCGCGATCCTAGAGGACTCCCCCGTCGGCGCGACCGGCGCGGTGGCCAGCGGCGGCCATGTCATCGGCATGTGCATGGGGACGCATTGCGGTATCGGCCACGACCAGCGGCTGCGCGAGATCGGCGTCGCGGCGATCGCGCAGGATTATGCCGATGTGCGGCGCGAACTGGGGTTCTGAACCGGCCGTCCCGTTTTCCTGCCCTCCGTTCGCACTGAGCGAAGTCGAAGTGCACGCCCTGCACCGTGCCGTAAGGTCGGCCCATGGCCTTCGACTTCGCTCAGGCTGAACGGAGGCTGGTGACATCAGCCCCGCAAAAGCTGGGATCGTCCGCGCCCCGCACCCACCTTGCTCGAAAGGCCCCAGCCTGCGCCGGGGGGACACATATCAGAGCTGGTGCCCGGTCCGGTCGCGCTTGGTCGCCAGATAGCGTTCGTTGTGCGGATTGGGCGGCAGGCTGTGCGCGACGCGCTCGATCACGCGCACCCCCGCCGCTTCCAGCCCCGCGACCTTGGCCGGGTTGTTGGTCAGCAGCCGCACCTGGTCCTGCCCCATCAGGGTCAGCATCCGCGCCGCCACCCCGAAATCGCGCGCGTCGATCGCGAAGCCCAGCCGGGTATTGGCGTCGACCGTGTCGAAACCCTGATCCTGAAGCTGATAGGCGCGCAGCTTGTTGACCAGCCCGATCCCGCGCCCTTCCTGCCGCAGATAGAGCAGGATGCCCCAGCCTGCCTCGGCAATGGCCTGGATCGCGGCATGGAGCTGCGGCCCGCAATCGCATTTCAGGCTGCCCAGCACGTCGCCGGTCAGGCATTCGCTGTGCAGGCGCACCAAAGGCGGCTGTCCATTGGGCTGGCCGATCTGCAGGGCGACATGCTCGCCCGCCGCATGGGGCGAGCGGAAGGCGACGATCTCGGCATTCTCGGCGCCCGCGACGGGCAGCCGCGCGCGGGTGGCGATGGCCAGCGCCTCGGCATTCTCATGCGCGGCGATATCGGCGAGTGACAGCTCGGCCTCGACCCCGGTCCCGCCGACGAAGAAGGCGGGCAGCATCCCTGCGATGCGCGCGAATCGCACCGCCGCCGCCGCGACCGCCGGATCGGGCAGGGGCAGCGCGCGATAGGGGCCCTTGAGCGGGGTCGCGAGGTCGAACTGCGGATCGGCGAGCGCGGTGGCGGCGGCGAAGTCGATCCACGGCGCGCGCTCGACCAGCACCGCGGCGTCGGGATCGGCGGCGTCGAGCTGGTTGGTCAGCTTCAGCGTCGCGGCCCGCCCCGCCGAGATCAGCACCGGCGCGCGGGCCCCCGGATCAAAGGCGGCCAGCCGCAACGGATCGGCCGTCTCGACCGCGAGCAGCGGCTGGCCCGCAATCGCGATCGGCCAGCCCCGGCGCAGCGCGTCGATCGCGCGCGCGGCGGCCTTGGCATCAGCGCTCAAAAATCGAATTCCGTCATGATCGGGATATGGTCGGAGGGTTTCAGCCAGCTGCGGCACCCCTCGAACACCCGATGCGACACCGCCTTCTCGGCCACGTCGCGCGTCGCCCACATATGGTCCAGCCGCCGCCCGCGATCCGACGCCGCCCAGTCCTTCGCACGGTAGCTCCACCAGGTATAGAGCCGCTCGGGCGCGGGGACGAAGTGGCGGCCCAGATCGACCCAGTCGTTCGACGCCTGCAACCGCGCCAGCGTCTCGACCTCGATGGGGGTATGGCTGACCACGTCGAGCAGCTGCTTGTGGCTCCACACGTCCGATTCGAGCGGCGCGATGTTGAAGTCGCCGGTCAGGATGGTGGGACAGTCGAGCTTGCCCGACCAGTCGATCATGCGGCCGAGGAAATCGAGCTTCTGGCCGAATTTCGGATTCACTTCGCGGTCGGGCACGTCGCCGCCCGCCGGGATATAGACATTCTCCAGCCGCACGCCGTTCGGCAGGCGGATGCCGACATGCCGCGCCTCGGCATTGGCCTGCCAGTCGAGGCGGTCGTCCTCGGTGATGGGGACACGGGCCACGATCGCGACGCCGTGGTGCATCCGCTGGCCGTGGATGATGATGTGCTCATAGCCGAGCGAGCGGAACAGATCGAACGGGAAGTCGTCGTCGACGACCTTCGTCTCCTGAAGACACAGCACGTCGGGTGCGGCTTCCGTCAGGAATTGCTCGACGATGGCGGCGCGGAAGCGCACCGAATTGATGTTCCAGGAGGCGATCTTCACGAGCGCCGATGTAGCGGGGGCAGGGGGGGGAGACAAGATTACCCGATCCCCCATTCCCCCATTCCTCCCCTGCAAGGGGAGGTGGCGCGCATCGCGCGTCGGAGGGGTGTCCCGCTCTCGATAGGGTGACACCCCTCCGTCAGGCCTGCCGGCCTGCCACCTCCCCTTGCAGGGGAGGAATGGGGGGCGTCAAAAAGAAAGGCCCCCGCTCCGGGGGCATGGAGCGAGGGCCGACCTAGCGTTCGTCACGCAGGCGGGATGAGGGTGCCTGTCCGAGCAACAGGGGGGAATCTCGAACACCCCTCAACCGCAAGGCCCTGATAGGACAGGAAACCTGTCGCCTGGATGAATGAAATAGTCCGCGACCGTTCAGTTTCGCGCCGCCGCTCTCCGCGGGTCGTTGAATCGGAACGCCTTGTCGTCCACCGGCACGCCGAAGCGCTGGTTGGACAGGCGAATCGTGGTCCGGTTGTTCTGGCTGTCGAGCGCGACCCAGCCCTGCATCATCAGCCCGCCCGGCGCGGCGGCGTCGCGTGCGAAGACCAGGGTGATCTTGCCATATTCGGGATGCTTGGGGTCGTTCGCCTCGACCGAGAGCAGGCGGGGATCGGCGCTGGGGACCACCTTGGCATAACGGCCGATGTCGCGGCTGGGGTCGAGCAGCACACCCAGCGGGGAGTTCTTGATCGGCCAGCGCTGCACCTGCCTGACCGAATAATCGATGAAGGTCAGCGCGCCGCCATCGGCGACGATCAGCAGGGGCACGCCCTTTTCATACTGGAAACGAATCTTGCCCGGCTTCTTCATGGTCAGCGTGCCGGTCAGCACCTTGCCCGCGCGGTCGGTCTGGGTGAAGTCGGCGGTCATCGTCTGCACCGATTGCAGGTGGCGCTGCACCGCCGCCAGGTCGCCATTGGCCTGGGCCAGCGCGGGGACGGGGGCGGCGACCATCGCCATGGCGGTCGGCGCCAGCAGGGCGGACGCCACAATCGAACGGATCATCAAAACACTCCTTTGGGCACGCCTGTCCTTGCGCGCCGTCTATTGAACGGGTCGTGAATCGCGGGTGTTACAGCGTAAAGGCAGCCTTCAGCCCCAATATGGTGACGTCGTCGGCCTGCGAATAGCCGCCCGGATGGTGGACGAACTGGACGTTGGGCCGCATCTCCAGCCATTCGGCGGGGTGGATGCTATAATAGACCTCGGCGGCATATTCCGATCCCTGCACGGCGGGCCGGGTGGGATCGAGCCGCTGGCCGTCCGCCACCCGCCCGTTCACATGCGTCCGCGCCACGCCGAAGCCCAGCACGTCGCCCGGCACGGCGGGGACCAGCCCCTTGTAGAACAGGCCCGCCGCGACCTGATTGTCGGTGACGCTGGTTGCGCGGTCGGCCTGGGTCGCGTTGAGGAAGACGCTGAGGCCGTTGTCCGCCTTTCCGTCCTTGGTCGCGCCGGTCAGTTGCTGCTGGATGTTGATATAGACGCCGTAGCGGCTGCTCCGTTCCAGCGGGGCCAGGCCGGTGATCGCGATCGGACGACGGTCGATGTCCAGGAAGACGTCTGCCGCATCCGCCGTCGCGACCCAGCCGCCCAGCTTGTACGACCCGATCCGCCCGGCGGTCGGGTTGCGGATCCAGCCGATCTCGGCGGGGACCAGCACGCCGGTCGCGCCCTTGAAATGGCCGATGAAGAAGTCGGTATCCAGGTTGCGCGGATTGATCTCATAGACCGCGCCCTGGACATACAGATCGTCGCGCGGTTCGTAGCGCAGCCGCGCGCCCCACTGGCTGACCGGCCAGTTCTGCCAAGTGTCGCCGACCAGATTGCCCGGCTGTGCGCCGCAGAAGCTGAGATTCATGAAATGGCAGGAGAAGATGGCGAAATCCTCGCCCGGATTGGTGCGGCCCAGCTTCAGCTCGAACCGTTCGCCGATCCGCTGCTCGTACCAGAACTGGGTCAGGCGCAGCGTCTGGCCGCGACCATAGACCTCCTGCACCTGTTGCAGCGTGCCGAGATTGGCGTCGTCGCTCAGGTTGCGGCCGCGCCGATAGGTGAGGGTGGCCTGGAACGCCCCGCCCTTCAGCCCCATCACCTTTTCCAGATCGAACAGCGCGCCCGCATCGAACTGCCCGGTTTCGCGGAACAGCGTCTTGCGCCCGCCGGTCAGGTTCGCGGCACTTTCGGAGGCATAGCGCGCGGTGACGGTGATGCCGCGCTCGTTCAGCCGCGTGCGGATCTTGTGCCAATCGCCGATGATCCCCGGCGGCGGAGTGCGGCGCGTATCGGCGGTGATCGCGGAGGGCGCGCTGTCGGAGGGGCGGACCGCGCGGCGGCGGGTCGGGATTCGCTGCGTATCGCCGGTGGCGGCATCGGGCGTGATGCGCGCGGCGGTGGGGACGGGGTCGGTGGTCTGCTGCGGCGACAGCGGGGCCGCGAGCAGCAACGGCGCCCATCCCCAGATCATCGCCATCCTATAGCCCCCCGTTTTCCAAGACTTATCGTTGCGTGGGCCTAACGATCCGGGGGGCAAAAGGTGCCGTAAACGTCAATCCTCCCCGTTCCGGGGAGGATCGGGTCAGCCCTGCTCCGCCGCGCGGACCTGGTCGACATAGTCGCCATACCCCTGCGCCTCCATCTCGCCGAGCGGCACGAAGCGCAGCGAGGCCGAGTTGATGCAGTAGCGCAGGCCGCCGCGATCGCGCGGACCATCGGGGAAGACATGGCCCAGATGGCTGTCGCCATGCGCCGAGCGGACCTCGGTGCGGATCATGCCGTGCGTGGTGTCGCGCAGCTCGTTGACATGGGCGGGCTCGATCGGCCGGGTGAAGCTGGGCCAGCCGCAATGCGAATTGAACTTGTCGGCGGAGGCGAACAGCGGCTCGCCCGAAACGATGTCGACATACAGGCCCGGCTCGCGGGTGTGGAGATATTCGCCGGTGCCGGGGCGCTCGGTGCCGCTCTGCTGGGTCACATAATATTGCTCGGGCGTCAGCCTGGCCAGGGCTTCCTCGGTCTTGGCGTAACGGGTGTCGGTCATGGCGTGTCCTTTCCCAAAAATTCAGGCGTCGGCAGGTTCGGCGGCCAGGATCTGGCGCAGCGCCTGCTCGAAGGATTCGGGCGGCTGTCCGCCCGAGATGAGATAGCGGTTGTCGATCACGATGGCGGGCACCGACTGGATGCCGCGCCCCTGCCACAACCGCTCCGCCTCGCGCACCTCGGCGGCATAGCGGTCGGAGGCCAGGATCGCGCGCGCCTCGTCCTCGGACAGACCGGCACGGACGGCGGCGGCGGCCAGGATCTCGTGATCCGAAATATCCTGTCCCTGCGTGAAATAGCTGTCGAACAGCGCGTGCTTCAGCGCGGCCTGTCGCCCTTCGATCCCCGCCCAGTGGAGCAGGCGGTGCGCATCGAAGCTGTTATAGATTCGCGACGTGTCGCCCATCGCCATGGTGAAGCCCACCGCCGCCGCGCGCTCGCGGATCGTCGCGCGGTTGGCCGCCGACTGTTCGGGGGTGGCGCCATATTTGCGGCCGATATGCTCGACGATATTCTCGCCCTCGGGCGCCATGGCGGGATTCAGCTCGAACGGCTGGAAGTGCAGATCGACCTCGACCGCCGCGCCCGACGAGTCCGCCAGCCGCTCCAGTGCGATCTCCAGCCCGCGCAGGCCGATGATGCACCAGGGGCAGGAGATGTCGGAGACGAAATCGATCCGGAGGGGGCGGGGCATGGGCGGTCCTGATGGCGGGCGGGAAGGGCCCTTATGTGGGGATGCCATCCGGCTTCGAAAGGGGGGCGGAACGCAAAGCCCCTGGCGGGTCTTTGCCATCGACGGGTCGCAGCCGCTACGACACCGGCCTGCTCCAAGGAGATGACTGCATGACCAAGACAGCCCTTATCACCGGCGCCACCGCCGGAATCGGCGCCAGCGCCGCGCGTGCGTTCGTCGCGAGCGGCTGGCGGGTGATCGGCACCGGGCGCCGGGCGGACCGGCTCCAGGCGCTGGCGGAGGAACTGGGCGGGGCCTTCCATCCGCTCGCCTTCGACATCACCGACGAGGCGGCGCTCGACGCCGCGCTGGGCGACCTGCCGCCTGACTTTGCCGGGATCGACCTGCTGATCAACAATGCCGGGCTGGCGCTGGGCACGAAGCCCGCCCAGGACAGCGACCTGGCCCAGTGGCGGACGATGATCGCGACCAATATCGACGGGCTGATCACCATCACCCACCGGCTGCTGCCCCGGCTGATCGAACGGCGCGGGGGGATCATCAACCTGTCCTCGGTGGCGGCGAACTATCCCTATACGGGCGGCAACGTCTATGGCGGGACCAAGGCGTTCGTGAAGCAATTCTCGCTCAACCTGCGCGCCGACCTGCACGGCAAGGGGGTGCGCGTCACCTCGATCGAGCCGGGCATGGTCGAGACCGAGTTCACCACGGTCCGCACCGGCGGCGACCAGGCGGCGTCGGACGCGCTCTATGCCGGGTCCAACCCGATGACGGGCGAGGATATCGCCGCGACATTGCTCTGGGTCGCCGAATTGCCGCCGCATCTCAACATCAACCGGCTGGAACTGATGCCGGTCAGCCAGTCCTTTGCGGGCTTCCAGGTCGCGCGCGAGAGCTGATTATAACGGCCGGTGCATGACCAGCGCCTCCACCGGCCCCAGCGCCGGGTGCCGGAACGCCCCCGGCACCCGGCCGACCGTGGCAAAGCCCAGCGCGGTCCACAGATGCACGGCGGCGGCGTTGCTGGCGACCACGAAGTTGAACTGCATCGCGGTGAAGCCGCGCGCGCGGGCTTCGTCAAAGGAATGGAGCGCCATCGCCCGCGCGACGCCTTTGCCGCGCGCGGCCGGGGCGGTCATATAGCCCGCATTGGCGACATGATCCCCGCCGCCCGCCTGATTGGCGCGCAGATAATAGGTGCCGAGGATCGCACCATCCTCCTCCGCGACGAAGACCGTCTTGTCCTCGCCGAACCAGTAAGCGAGCGCGGCCTCCTCGGACATGGCGGGGTCGAGCGCATAGGTCTCGCCCGCGCGGATCACCGGCAGGATGATCGCGGCGATGGCGGAGGCGTCGGTGCGGGTGGCGGGGCGAATCGGCATGGGGCGGATCTAAGGCCGAATGACGATCAGGTCGCGCGATATGGCGGCCATGGTCCCCGAGCGAGGGAAGAAGCCGCTTTCGACCGCTGAACGTCGCGGCAGATTGGCGCTTTCATACAAGGCGCGACATGCAGATGATGTGAGATTTTATGGGACCGTCGCTGACGACGAAGGCGATCTCTTCCGAGAGATCGCTGGAGCGGGCGAAGGGATTCGAACCCTCGACCCCAACCTTGGCAAGGTTGTGCTCTACCCCTGAGCTACGCCCGCTCTGGCGTTCCGAACCGGCTGACCGGCTGGGGTGAGGCGGGCTATTAGATGTGGGTTTCGAATCCGGCAAGCACTTTTTTCAATTTTTTTACGGCTGGCGACTCCGCCAACAGAACATTACAAGAACATATATGGAGGAGTCCTTTGCCCTGATCGATCGTCTGCGCCGCGCGGCCGCGCTGGTGGAGCAGGCGCGTGACGGCGAAGAGGGGAAAGGAAAAGGCGTGCCACCCCGGCTGGCGCGGGCGCAACTCCATGAGGTTCATGCGCTTTCCCAGGAATCGGCGGCCAGCGGCGCAGGGTTCGCGATCGGATGCGTGCTGGCCGGCGCGGCGCGGCCGACCCTGTGGCTGCGCACCGAGGCGGCGGAGCGGCAGGGCGGGCGACTCCATGGGCCGGGGCTGATCGCGATGGGGCTCGACCCCGCCGAACTGGTCGTGGTGGTGGTCGCCGACGATGCCGCGCTGCTCCGCGCCGCCGCCGATGGCGCACGCTGTCCGGGGCTGGGCAGTGTCATCGCCGAGGGCTGGGGGGCGATGCGCGGGCTCGACCTCACCGCTTCGCGCCGGTTGATGCTGGCCGCCGAAGCCTCGGGCGTGATGATGATCCTGTTGCGGGTGGGCGGGCAGGTCGTGCCCAGCGCGGCCGCGACCCGCTGGTCGGTCGCGCCCGCCCCGTCGCGCGCGCTCGCCGCCGATGCGCCGGGGGCGCCCGCCTATGATCTGGAATTGCTGCGCCGACGGGGAGGGCCCGCGGGCGCCCGGTGGCGTGTGGAGTGGAACCGTGACACGCAGAGCTTCGATCCCGCGCCGCTATCTGGCCCTCGTCTTCCCCTGGTTGCCGATCGAGCGGTTGCGGGCACGCCGCCCGCACCTGTTCGTGGCGCGGGGTGACGCGCCGATCGCCTTTGCCGAATCGGTGGGCGGGGCGATGCGCCTGGCCGCGCTCGACCCGGCGGCGGTGGCGGCGGGGCTGTCGGTCGGGCTGACGCTGGCCGATGCGCGCGCGCGGGTGCCCGAGGTCGAGGTGTATCCCTATGATCCGGCGGCGGACGCCGACTGGCTGGAACGGCTGGCCGAGGGCGCGCGGCGGTACAGCCCGGCGGTGGCGCTCGACCCGCCACAGGGGCTGGTGCTCGATTCGGGCGGAGCGGACCACCTGTTCGGCGGCGAGCGCGGGCTGGCCGAGGATATCGAGACGCGGATGGCCAGGCGCGGCATCACCGTGCGGCTGGCTTATGGCGACACGCCCGAGGCGGCGCGTGCGCTGGCGCGGCATGCGGGGGCGCCCGCCCCGGACGAGATGGGCGCGATCCGCCGCCTGCCCGTCGCCGCGCTGGAACTGGACGAGGATGGCTGTGCGGCGCTGGTCGCGGCGGGGCTGAAGTCGGTCGGCGATGTGCTGGCGCGGCCGATGGCGACGATCGCCGCGCGATTCGGGCGCGAGGCGGCCACCGCGCTCCGACGGCTGACCGGTGAGGAAGACAGCCCGCTGACCCCGCGCGTCGTCGCGACCCCGATCGCGGTGGAGCGCCGCTTTGCCGAGCCGGTGGCGCGGACCGAGCATATGCTGGCGGTGCTGGAGGAACTGGCGGGAGAGGCGGCGCGCGCGCTGGAAGAGCGGCATGAGGGCGGCCGCCGCTGGGACGCGCGGCTGTTCCGTGCCGATGGCGAGGTGCAGGCCTTACGCGTCGAGACCGGGCAGCCGACGCGCGACCCGGCGGTGCTGCTGCGGCTGTTCCGCGAGCGGATCGAGGCGCTGGCCGATCCGCTCGACCCCGGTTTCGGCTATGACCTGATCCGGCTGGATGTGGGGCTGGCCGAGAAGCTGGACGCGGTGCAGCTGCGGCTGGAGGGGGGCGAGGCCAGGACCGAGGCGGTCGCCGCGCTGATCGACCGGCTGGGCACAAGGCTTGGGCGCGAGCGGGTGCGGCGAATCCATCCGCGCGACAGCCATATGCCCGAACAGGCCGAATTGCTGCTCCCCGCGACCGACCCGACACCCAGGGCCGAATGGACCCGGCCCGAGCCGGGCGAGCCGCCGTCGCGCCCCATCCACCTGTTCGATCCGCCCCAGCCGATCGAGTCGCTCGCCGCCGAAACGCCCGACGGCCCGCCCGCGCGCTTTCGCTGGCGGCGCAAGCTGCACGATGTGGCGCGCGCGGAAGGGCCCGAGCGGATCGCGGGCGAATGGTGGCGCCGCGCCGACATGGCGCCGCCGACCCGCGACTATTACCGGGTGGAGGATGTGCGCGGGCGGCGCTTCTGGATCTTCCGCCACGGCCTCTACAGCGAGACCGAGCGGCCGCGCTGGTATGTGCACGGGCTGTTCGCGTGAGGAGCCCCATTCCAATTCCTCCCCTGCAAGGGGAGGTGGCAGCGCATAGCGCTGACGGAGGGGTGTCCCCGGTGGTGAGCTTCCCCCGCCTCGTTGGCGGCGACACCCCTCCACCATGCTGCGCATGGTCCCCCTCCCCTTGCAGGGGAGGAAAAGGATAAATGCCCGACTTCGCCGAACTGGTCGCGGCGACGCATTATTCCTTTCTCGACGGGGCGAGTCCGGCCGAGGATATGGTGGCCCGAGCCTATGAGTTGGGCCTCAACGGCATCGGCATCGTCGATCGCAACACCGTCGCTGGAGTCGTGCGCGCCCTCAAAGCTTGGCGAAAGGCCTGCGCGTCAGCGGCGGAGATCGGCGCACCCCCGCCGCCGACCCTGGTCGTCGGCGCGCGGCTGGTCTTTGCGGACGGCACGCCCGACATCGTCGCCTATCCGGTCGACCGTACCGGCTGGGGGCGGCTGACCCGGTTGCTCACCCTGGGCAACAAGCGCGCGAGGAAAGGCGGCTGCATCCTGGGGCTGGGCGATCTGGTCCGCCATGCCCAGGATCTGCTGCTGATCGCGCTGCCGGAATCCTCCGCGCGCGCCTGCGAGCCGATGCCGGATGCGATGCTGCCGCCCCGGCGTGCCGATCCAGGGCTGGCGGCGACGCTCGACCGGCTTGTCGCGGCGGCGCCGGGGCGGGTGTGGCTGGGCGTGACCATGCCGAGAGGGGGCGCGGACCGGCGGCGGCTGATGGCACAGGCGGCGCTGGCCGAGGCGCGGGGCGTGCCCCTGCTCGCGACCGCCGATGCGCTGTTCGCCGAACCCGCCGACCGTCCGGTACAGGATATACTGACCTGTATCCGCGAGGGGCTGACTATCCGTGGCGCTGGGCGACGGCTCGCGGCCAATGCCGAGCGACACCTGAAGCCCGCCGCCGAAATGGCACGGCTCTTCGCCGATCGTCCGGGGGCGGTGGACGAGAGTATCGCGATCCTCGACCGGATCACATTCCGGCTGGAGCACATCTCCTACCAATATCCCGATGAGCCGGTGCCAAAGGGATGGGAGGCGCAGGACTGGCTGGACCATCTGGTCTGGACCGAGGCGGCGGATCGATTCCCGGAGGGTATCCCGGCCAAGTTGCAGGCTTCCTTGACCGAGGAACTCAGGTTGATCCGCGACTGCCAATACGCCCATTATTTCCTGACCGTCCATGACGTGGTGCGCCATGCGCGCAGCCTGACGCCGCCCATCCTTTGTCAGGGGCGGGGGTCGGCGGCGAATTCGGCGGTCTGCTGGATCCTGGGGGTGACCTCGGTCGATCCGACCAAGCACGACCTGCTCTTTTCCCGCTTCGTGTCGACCGAGCGCAAGGAGCCGCCCGATATCGACATCGATTTCGAACATGAGCGGCGCGAGGAGGTGATCGAGTATATCTACAACCGCTATGGCCGTCACCGCGCCGCCATCGCCGCGACCGTCATCCATTACCGCCCGCGCAGCACGGTGCGCGAGGTCGGCCGCGCGCTGGGCCTGACCGAGGATGTGACGCAAAGGCTGACCAGCACCGTCTGGGGCAGCTTTTCCAGACAGTTCGAGGAAAAGCGGTTCCATGAAACCGGCTTTTCCCCCGACAATCCGGAGATCGCCCGGCTGCGCACCCTGGTCGACCGGCTGCTGGGCGCGCCGCGCCATTTGTCGCAGCATGTCGGCGGCTTCGTGCTGACGCAAGGAAGGCTCGACGAAACGGTGCCGATCCATAACGGCGCGATGGAGGGGCGGACCTTCATCGAATGGGACAAGGACGATATCGACGAGCTGAAGATCATGAAGGTCGACATATTGGCGCTGGGCATGCTGACCTGCATCCGCAAGGCGTTCGACCTGATGGAGGCCAATGGGATGCCTCGCCCCGACCTCACCGATCTGGCGCAGGAGGAGGATGATCGCGTCTACGCGATGCTGCAAAAGGGGGACAGCATCGGCGTGTTCCAGGTGGAGAGCCGCGCCCAGATCAACATGCTGCCCCGGTTGAAGCCGAAGGAATTCTACGACCTGGTGGTACAGGTCGCGATCGTCCGGCCGGGGCCGATCGAGGGGGACATGGTCCATCCCTATCTGCGCCGCCGCGCGGGCAAGGAGCCGGTCAGCTATCCGTCCCCGACCAAAGGCCCGGCGGACGAATTGCGGACGCTGCTCGGCAAGACCTATGGCGTGCCGCTGTTCCAGGAACAGGCGATGAAGCTGGCCATCACGGCGGCGGGATTCACGCCGGACGAGGCCAATGGCCTGCGCCGCGCCATGGCCACGTTCCGCAATGTCGGGACCATCAAGGGCTTCCGCGAAAAGATGATCGGCGGCATGGTCCGGCGCGGATACGAACCCGACTTTGCCGAGCGGTGTTTCAAGCAGATCGAGGGATTCGGCTCCTATGGCTTTCCCGAGAGCCATGCGCTGTCCTTCGCGCGGCTGGTCTATGTCTCGGCCTGGCTGAAATGCCATCAGCCCGCGATCTTCACCTGCGCGCTGCTCAACGCCCAGCCCATGGGATTCTATGCCCCCGCGCAGCTGGTCCGCGACGCGCGCGAGAATGGCGGGGTCGAGGTGCGGCCGGTCGATGTGAATCACAGCGGCTGGGACAATCGGCTGGAGCGGCGCGCGGACGGTCGTTTCGCGCTGCGGCTGGGGTTCCGGCAGGTCGACGGGTTTCGCGAAGCCTGGGGCGACGCCATCGCCGACCATGCCCCTTACGAATCCATCGAATCGGTCGCGATCCGCGCACAGCTTCCCCGCCGTGCGCTCGACCTGCTGGCACAGGGGGACGCCTATCGCTCGCTGGGGCAGGGGCGGCGCGAGGGGCAGTGGGAGGCGCGGCGGATGAAGGCGGCGCAACTGCCGCTGTTCGCCGCGATGCAGGCCCCCGAAATGGCCGCCGAACCGGAGGTGACGCTGCCCCCCATGACGCTGTCCGAACAGGTCAGCGCCGATTACCGCGCGACCCGGCTGTCACTGAAGGGGCATCCGATGGCGTTCCTGCGCGCCGAACTGGCGGCGGAGGGGGTGCTGTCCGCCGCCGACCTCCGCAATCTGCGCGACGGGCGGCGGGCGAAGGTGGCGGGGGTGGTGCTGGTCCGCCAGCGGCCCGGCAAGGGCCATGCGATCTTCGTCACGATCGAGGACGAGACGGGAATCGTCAACGCGCTGCTCTGGGCGCGTGATTTCGAGGCGAATCGGCGCGCGGTGATGGCCTCGCGGTTGATGCTGCTTCACGGCGTGGTCCAGCGCAGCGAGGAGGGCGTCGTCCATCTGATGACCGCCGGTGTCGAAGATCGCAGCGCGATGCTCGCCCGGCTGGAGGATGTGCCCGCTGCGCCGACCCGCTCGCCCGATCCGCGCGGGCCGGTCGCGCCGCGCGGGGTGCATCCGCGCGACGTCCGCCTGCTCCCCCGCTCACGCGATTTTCATTGAAGGCGGCAATTTCTGCGACGGCGACCCGCCGAAGGACTTGTGCCCACCCCCCGCCATGCCATATTTTACCTCATCATGGCCCTGAACAACGATCTCCTCACCCCGCCTTCGGGGATGACCGGCAATGGGCCGGGGCGCGGGCCCGGCCAGGGCCCCGATCATGGCGACGATGACGGTTCCGGCCTGGGCGTCGCGACCCGCACCCGCGCGCGGACCAAGCAGCCGACGCCCTACCGGGTGCTGATGCTCAACGACGACTATACCCCGATGGAATTCGTCGTGCTGTGCCTTCAGCGGTTTTTCCGGATGAGCATGGACGATGCGACCCGCGTGATGCTGCACGTGCACCAGCGCGGGGTCGGGGTGTGCGGTGTCTTCTCCTACGAAGTCGCCGAGACGAAGGTGGCGCAGGTCATCGACTTCGCGCGCGCCAACCAGCATCCGCTTCAGTGCACGCTCGAAAAGGCGTGACCATTCGCGGGTGAGGGGGATGCCCCCCGCTCGCTATCCCGACGACAGACCGTCCGCCGCCTGCCGACCGGACATCCAGGCGCTCTCCACGCGCGGCGCGATCAGCCAGTCGCCGCACGCCGCCAGCGCGATATCGGGCCGGACATGCGCGCCCGTCCCGCCCTTGGCCGAACGGGCATAGCGCCAGCGATGCGCCGCGGCATGGACCGGCGGCGGCAATGATCCCGTCTGCTCCTCGAAAGCGCGCAACAGCGACGCGGTAACCGAGGCGGCATCACGCTCCAGATGGCGTCGCGACCAGTCCTCGGTCGCGTGGATCGTCCAGGCCTCGCCGCCGCCATGCCCCGGCTTGGCGGGGTTGCGCGCCGCCCAGTCGATCGGCTCGCGAAGGGCGGGCACGTCCGCCACCGACAGCCGCGTGTCGAACCCCAGCATCACCGTCCAGCAGGGCGCCGAAGGGCAGGCGGCCGCGCGCTGCGCCAGTCCGGGGTCGTGCGCGGCGATCAGCGGGCCGACCTGTTCGGCCGGGATCGCCAGCACCAGCGCGTCGAACGGTCCTTCGCAGCCTTCGTCATGGACCAGCGTCCAGCCCGCCGCGTCGCGCGCGACCGATCGGATATGGGTCGACCAGCGGACCGGATGCGCCCCGGCCATATGCGCCGGGATCGTCGCCATGGCGGGCGTGCCGACCCAGGCATCCGCCCCGGCGGCGGGCCAGCGCGCCACGATTCCCGCTTTTTCCCAGTCGGCGACCTGGGCCGTGAAAAGCGGATCGCGCGCGGTCAGATATTGCGCGCCGTAATCGAAGGCGAAGTCGAGCCCTGGGGCGAAAACCGTCTTGCTCGACAGGCGGCCGCCGGGGCGGCGTCCCTTGTCGAACAGCCGGACGTCGCATCCCGCCTCTGCGGCCCGCGCGGCGCAGGACAGCCCGGCCATGCCCGCCCCGATGATCGCCATCGATCGCATCGTCGCCATTCTCCATCGCAGCCTGCCCGCTCGCACGGACTCCATGCGGTTACGCATCGCGACCGCAAATGATCCGCATCAGCGGCGCAAGCAACAGACTTGATCCATGATGATTTTTTTAAACGCCACCGCCCGCACGAAAGGATCGACCGCTCCATCGCGACGTTGTTGCGCGCGAAGATCGGCGGGCTCGTCCGCCGGTCGGGGACGACATGCCGCCGGCGCCATCGCATGGCGGGGATGGGGACTGACCTTCATCTTGCCAGCATGTCGCTGTGTTTCAGTGATTTTCTTTCCCGCTCCGACACGCATGAGGCCAAGGCATGGAAGACTATAAGACGGTTCTCGAAGGCAAGTGCCCCTTTGGCGGGGACCGGATCGGCGGTGCCTTCACCACCCCGCCGATGCTGGCGGACTGGTATCCCAATCGCCTGCGCGTCGAGCAGCTTCACCGCCATGGCCCGCGTGCCAATCCGCTGGGCGAGGCGTTCGACTATCGCGCCGCCTTTGCCCGGATCGATTTCGAGGCGCTGAAGGCCGAGATCAAGCAGTTCCTGACCAGCTCGGTCGCCTGGTGGCCGTCCGATTATGGCAATTACGGACCGCAGATGATCCGCATGTCCTGGCACTCGGCGGGCAGCTATCGCATCGCCGACGGACGCGGCGGCGCGGGTGAGGCGATGCAGCGTTTCGCGCCGATCAACAGCTGGTGGGACAATGGCAATGTCGACAAGTCGCGTCGCCTGCTCTGGCCGATCAAGCAGAAATATGGCGCGGCGCTGTCCTGGGCCGATCTGATCGTCCTGACCGGCAATTGCGCGCTCGAGATCATGGGGCTGCCCACCTATGGCTTCGGCGGCGGGCGCGAGGATGCGTGGGAGGCCGACGATGCGGCCTATTGGGGGCCGGAGGTCTTCGACATGACCCAGGTCGATTCGTTCGACGAGATGGTCAATCGCGACAAGCGGTGGCGCGGGCAGAATGGCGACGCCGATTACGACCTGGAACAGCCGCTGGCCGCCTCGCACCAGTCGCTCATCTATGTGAACCCCGAAGGCCCCTATGCGAACGGCGATCCGATGGCTTCGGCGCGCGACATCCGCATCACCTTCACCCGGATGGCGATGAACGACGAGGAGACGGTGGCGCTGATCGCGGGCGGCCATGCCTTTGGCAAGAGCCATGGCATGGTGAAGGCCGACCGGATCGGCGCGCCGCCCGAAATCGCCCCGATCGAGGAGATGGGGCTGGGCTGGCACAATCCCGAAGGCACCGGCAATGCCGAGTTCACGATGACCAACGGCATCGAGGGCAGCTGGACCCAGAACCCGACCCAGTGGGACAACAGCTATCTGGAAAATCTGCTGGGCCTGGAATGGGAACAGACGCGCAGTCCGGCGGGCGCGCTGCAATGGACGCCGGTCGACGGTGACGCGCCGCGCACCCCCGATGCGCACATCGAGGGCAAGACCCATAAGCTGATGATGATGACCAGCGACATCGCGCTGAAGGTCGACCCCGTCTATCGCCCGATCTGCGAGCGGTTCCTGGCCGATTTCGACTATTTCACCGAGCAATTCTCCAAGGCCTGGTACAAGCTGACCCACCGCGACATGGGCCCGCGCGAACGCTATGTCGGGCCCGAGGTGACGATCGAGCCCGACCTGCTGTGGCAGGACCCGATTCCGGTCCGCGACCATCCGCTGATCGACGGGGCCGAGATCGCGCAGCTCAAGCAGCAGATCCTGGATTCGGGCCTGTCGGTGTCGGACCTGGTCTTCACCGCCTTTTCCGCGGCCGTCACCTATCGCGACAGCGACAAGCGGGGCGGCGCCAATGGCGCGCGAATCGCGCTGGCCCCGCAAAAGGACTGGGCGGTCAATCGCCGCACCGTGCCCGTGATCGCCAAACTCCGGGAGTTGATGGCGGCGTTCAACGAGGCGGCGATGGACGGCAAGCGCGTGTCGCTGGCCGACCTGATCGTGCTGGGCGGTTGCGCGGCGGTCGAAAAGGCGGCGGCCGATGCCGGCTTCGCCGAGGCGGTGCCGTTCGGCGCGGGACGGCGCGACACCACCGACGAACTGACCGACGCGGACAGCTTCGAATGGCTCAAGCCCGTGGTCGACGGCTTCCGCAACTATGTCGACGATCAGTTCGCGACGATCACCCGGGGCCGTGTGTCGCCCGAGCAACTGTTCCTCGACAAGGCGGCGCTGCTGACGCTCAGCGCCCCCGAATGGGTCGTGCTGGCGGGTGGCCTGCGGGTGCTGGGGGCCAATTGGGACGGGTCGCAGGACGGGCTGTTCACCGACCGGGTGGGCGTGCTGACCAATGACTTTTTCCGCGTCCTGACCAGCATGGACTATGTCTGGACCCGGCGCGACGATGCCGGGCTGCGCTTCACGCTCGACGACCGCGACAGTGGCGAGACGCGATTCACCGCGACGCGCAACGACCTGATCTTCGGCGCCAATTCGCAGCTGCGCAACATCGCCGAGGTCTATGCCGCCGAGGACGGCCAGCGCCGTTTCGTCCGCGACTTCATCGCGGTGTGGAACAAGGTGATGACCGCCGATCTTTTCTGATGGCAGGCGGCGGCTCCGGACAGGTCGGGGCCGCCGCCGTCCACCGAGGCGAGGATCGCATGAGCCTGACCGTCTGGTACGACGCCGCCTGTCCGCTGTGCCGTCGCGAGATCGCGATGATGCGGCGGCTCGACCGGCGCGGGCGGATCGCGTTCGTCGCGATCGACGAAGATTCGTCCTGTCCGATCGACCGCGAGGCATTGCTCGCCCGTTTTCATGCGCGCGAGGATGGGCGGATGCTGTCGGGCGCGGCGGCCTTTGCCGCGATGTGGCGGGCCATCCCGTTGCTGCGCCCGCTGGGGCTCGCCGCGCGCAATCGGGTCGCGCTGGGGGTGCTGGAGGCGGCCTATCTGCGCTTCCTGAAGGTCCGCCCGCGTCTGCAACGGCTGGCGGGCGGGCGCGGCTGATCTATCGGCCGGGGGGCAGCCAGCTCAGGTCCAGCCCCTCGAACCGGTCGACATAGCCCGCCTCGCGCACCAGCCGCTGCTCGGCGAGCAGGAACACCCGGCCGCCCTCGCGCCTGATCAGCCCCTCATCCTCCAGCTGCCGCAGCATCCGGTTGACGTGCACGGCGGTCAGCCCGATCGCATCGCCCATCTCCTCCTGGGTCAGCCCCAGCGTGAAGGAGGTGGAGACATCGATCCCCGCCTGGCGCATCTGCGCGCGCAGCGACAGGAGCAGCGTCGCGACCCGCGCGCGCGCCGTGGTGCGGCCCAGCCCCGCCAGCCGGTCGGTGGTGATGACCCGCTCGATCTGGTTGAGGACCAGGAACAGGCTGAGCAGCCGGGGATGCTCGGCGGCGATGGAGGTGACCAGCGTCCGGTCGAACGAACAGACGACCGCGTTCGACACCGCCACGATCGTATCGGGCGACCGGCCATAGACCAGGGTCGACAGCGCGAAGAGGTCGCCGGGAAACAGGAAGCGCACGATCTGGCGACTGCCGTCGTCGAGCAGGACATAGCACATCAGCATGCCCTGCTGGACGATGTACAATTCTTCGCTGCGCGCCTGTTCGTCCATCAGCACGCCGCCGCGCTTGATCGACCGGGGCCGCTCTTCCAGACGCGCCAGGGTCTGGCGTTCCGCCGGGGTCAACGTAACCCAACGATTGAGGCGATCAGCAAGGCCGCTTTTTGACACTGACACTCCATCCCCCCAAGCGGTGGAATGCCTTAGCCATCAAGGTCGATCCCTCGCATTAATATCGATCAACCGGCCCTATTCTTGCTTGTCGGGGGTTTCGACGGTCCGGACGCGCGCGACCCTTGGCGGTGGCGCGCGGGTCCGCTAGGAGGGCGGGTCTATGGACCGTATCCTCATTCGCGGCGGCAACCGGCTGTCGGGCCGCCTGAAAATCTCGGGCGCGAAGAACGCCGCGCTCACCCTGATGCCCTGCGCGATCCTGACCGACGAGCCGGTGACGCTGCGCAACCTGCCGCGGCTGGCCGATGTCGACGGGTTCGGCCATCTGCTGAACCAGATTGGCGCGTCGACGCGGGTCGAGGGGACGCGGCCCGAGGATTTCGGCCGGGTCATGACGATCCGGGCGGGCCAGCTTTTCTCGACCGAGGCGCCCTATGACATCGTGCGCAAGATGCGCGCGTCGATCTTGGTGCTGGGCCCGATCCTGGCACGCGCGGGCGAGGCGCGGGTATCGCTGCCAGGCGGCTGCGCGATCGGCAACCGTCCGATCGACCTGCACCTGAAGGCGCTGGAGGCGATCGGCGCGGAGATCGAACTGACCGCCGGCTATGTGAAGGCCAGCGCGCCGGGCGGTCGCCTGTCGGGCGGTCGCTATACCTTCCCGGTGGTGTCGGTCGGCGCGACCGAGAATGCGCTGATGGCCGCCGTGACCGCCAAGGGCACCTCGGTGCTGGGCAATGCCGCGCGTGAGCCCGAGATCGTCGACCTGTGCCGGTTGCTGATCGCGATGGGCGCGCGAATCGACGGCGTCGGCACCGAGACGTTGACCATCGAGGGTGTCGACCGGCTGCACGGTGCCACCTATTCGGTCATGCCCGACCGGATCGAGGCGGGCTCCTATGCCTGTGCCGCGGCGATCACCGGCGGCGACCTGGAGCTGGTGGGCGCCTGTGCCGACGACATGCGCGCGACGCTCTCGGCGCTGACCGAGGCGGGGGTGACGGTCGAGGAAGGCCGCGATTCGATTCGTGTCGCCGCCAACGGCCCGCTCCAGCCGCTGACCCTGTCGACCGCGCCCTATCCGGGCTTCGCCACCGACATGCAGGCGCAGTTCATGGCGATGCTGTGCAAGGCCGAGGGCACCAGCACGCTGACCGAGACGATCTTCGAGAATCGCTACATGCACGTGCCCGAGCTGGCGCGGATGGGCGCGGACATCCAGGTGCATGGCCGCACCGCGATGGTGAAGGGCGTCGAGAAGCTGACCGGCGCGCCGGTGATGGCGACCGACCTGCGCGCCTCGATGAGCCTGATCCTGGCGGGTCTGGCCGCCGAGGGCGAGACGGCGGTGTCGCGCGTCTATCACCTCGACCGGGGTTACGAGCGCCTCGAAGAGAAGCTGTCGGCGGTCGGCGCGGATATCGAGCGCGTCGGCGACTAACAACTTGTTCCTCCCCTGCAAGGGGAGGGGGACCGCCGCGAAGCGGTGGTGGAGGGGTGTCAGCAGCAGCGTTGACACCCCTCCGTCAGTCCTACGGACTGCCACCTCCCCTTGCAGGGGAGGAATTTAAAGCCGCTACCACCAGCCCTCGGCCTCCAGCACCGGCACCATCGCGCGCGAGACTCGCGCCTCGACCCCGCCGGTCAGGACCAGTCGCACGCCGCGACCTTCGCGATGCGCCTCGCGGACGGCCGCGCGCGCCACCCACCAGCTGCGATGCACCTGCGCGCCGACCAGGGGTGCGACCTCCTGCACCGCGTCGCGCATCCTCAGCAGGATCAGTTCCGACCCATGGGCGCCGTGGACGCGCAGATAATGGTCCTCCATTTCCAGCGCGACGATGTCGGGGCCGAATCCCGGAGGCAGGCGACCCAGCAGCGCGGGGCGGGGATCGGCAACGGATAGCGCGGGTTCGGACGCGGGTTCGGGCGTGGGGGGCTCCGGCGCGACACGCCGCCGTTGGCCGTACCACAGCAACAGGCTGGCCAGTCCCCCGATCACCAGCACATTGCCATAGAGCAGCAGCGCCTGATCCCCGTCGGGCCAGCGCGGCGGCAGGCCCAGCCGCCCGACCCACCAGACGATGACGCTCATCGGCCCGCTGGCGAGGATCGCGGCGGCGGCCCAGCCCGCCATTTCGGGCAGATGCAGCCGCGCCGCCATGACCAGCGCGCCCGTCATCATCGGCTTGTACAGCGCATAGCCCGCCAGCATCAGCGCGACCCAATAGATCAGCCGATGGGCGAAATGCGCATCGAAGGTCCCGAACGGTCCCAGCACCGCCAGCAGCAGCCCCACGCCGATCATCAGCGCGATATCGATCACTAGGCGGCGCGAACGGGGCATCACGGCCTTGTGCCTATGGCCAATTGGCGCTTCGCGAAATGGCAAATCGGCCGCTCCACGAAGCGGAACCGCCGATCCGCGCAAGACCGCTGGCGAAGCGGCGGCGCGACGGCAGGAAGGGACGAACCCGTTTCCGATCAGGATATCGACCGATGACCAGCCTTTCGATCGCCGCCCCGAACCACCGCCGTTCCGCCCCATCCCCCGCGCTGCGCCTCGCGATCCTGGTCGCGGGCGGCACGCTGTCGCTGATGGCGATGGCCGCCATGGCGCGGGGGGCGCTCGGCCTGTCACCGACGTTGGCGCGGGCGCATGACGTGGCGGTGTGGATTCACCTCGGTTCCGTACTGCCCGCGCTGCCGCTGGGGCTGTATGTGCTGCTGGCGCGCAAGGGCGATGCGCGGCACCGGATGCTGGGCAAGCTGTGGGCGGGGCTGATGGCGGTCGCGGCGTTGTCGGCGCTGGCGTTGCGCGACCTGAATCACGGGCAGTTCAGCGTCATCCACCTCTTCGTGCCGGTTACGCTGATCGGGCTGTGGCGCGCGATCACGGCCGCCCGCGCGGGGCGGATCGATACGCATCGCAAGGTCATGGTCGGCCTGTATCTGGCTGGGCTGATCGGCGCGGGTTCCTTCGCCTTCCTGCCCGGTCGTGTCATGGGGACGTGGCTGTTCGGCTAGGTCGGATCGACATCCAGCCATGCCTTTCCGTCCCTCGCCCCTCGCAGAGGGGAGAGGGTTGCGCAGACTTCGTCTTTGCGAAAGCAAAGGCTTAGTCGGAGCTGGGTGAGGGGTGGGCGCTCGCGAAGCGAGCGCGCGAGCCTTTGGGCTCGCTCAACCCCTCACCCAAGCTACGCTAGCCAGCAAGCTGGCAAGCTTCGCTAACCCTCTCCCCTGTCCAGGGGAGAGGGAAGAAGACGCAATCGTGAATGGCGATCGGCCCTAGGTCACCAGCCGCTTGAGCGTGTCCACCCGGTCGGCCTCTGCGGCGGGCTTGTCGGTGCGGATGCGGGCGATTCGGGGGAAGCGCATCGCGACGCCGGATTTGTGCCGCTTGGACTCGTGGATCGAATCGAATGCGATCTCCAGCACCAGCGTCTTCTCGACCTCGCGCACGGGGCCGAAGCGCTGCACCGTATGCGCCCGCACGAAACGGTCGAGCTGCCGCAACTCCTCGTCGGTGATCCCCGAATAGGCCTTGCCGACGGGGAGCAGCTCGCCCTCCTCGGTCCAGCAGCCGAAGGTATAGTCGCTATAATAGCTCGACCGGCGGCCATTGCCGCGCTGGGCATACATCATCACGCAATCGGCGGTCAGCGGATCGCGTTTCCATTTGTACCACAGGCCGACCCGCCGCCCGCCGCTATAAGGCGAATCGCGACGCTTGAGCATCACCCCCTCGATCGCGGCATCGCGCGCGGTGGCGCGCAGGGCCTCCAGCGCGGTGAAGTCCTCCGCCTCTATCACCGCGCTGACGTCGAATCGGTCGGGGTCGAGTTTCGCCGCGAATGCCTCCAGCCGCTGGCGGCGCTCGGTCCAGGGGAGGGCGCGGACATCCTCGGTTCCGTCGACCAATATGTCATAGAGCCGGACGAAGGCGGGATAGTCGGCCAGCATCTTCGCCGACACCGTCTTGCGCCCCAGCCGCTGTTGCAGCGCGTTGAAGCTGGCCGCGCCCCCGCCATCCTCCAGCGTACCGCCCTGATGCTCGCCCTTGACCAGCAGCTCGCCATCGACCGCGCCCACCGCGTCGAAGGCGCTCGCCACATCGGGAAAGGCGTGGGTCACATCGTCGCCGGTCCGGCTGTAGAGCCGGGTCTGGCCCGCGACATGGACGATCTGCACCCGGATGCCGTCCCATTTCCACTCGGCGGCATAGTCGGTCAGGTCGACCCGTAGATCCTCCAGCGGATGCGCCAGCATGAAGGGGCGGAAGACCGGCACGTCGGCGGGCGTCGGCTGCGCGCCCTTGCCCTCGCCCCAGGCGAACAGTTCGGCATAGGGCGGCGACAGGCCGTGCCAGACCTCCTCCACCGCGTCGACGTCCAGCCCGAAATGCAGCGCAAAGGCGGTCTTGGCGAGTCGGGCGGACAGGCCGATGCGCAGGCCGCCGGTCGCCATCTTGAGGAGCGCGAACCGTTCCTCCGCACTCGACCGGTCGAGCATGTTGGCCAGCACGGCGGGGGCGTCCGAGCGGGAGAGGTGGCGCAACCGCTCGACCACCGCGCTGACCGAGAGGGGTTCGGGGTCCAGCGGCCGGTCGGGCGCGGGCCAGAGCAGCGCGACCGTTTCCGCCGTGTCGCCGACATAGTCGCGGCTCATGCGGAACAGCACCGGGTCGACCCGCTGCTCGATCAGCGCGCGGATCAGCGCGGGCTTGACGCCGGGCAGGTCGAGATCGCCGGTCAACGCCGCCATCGCCCAGCCCCGGTCGGGGTCGGGCGTGGCGGCGAGGTAATCCGCGACCAGCTTCAGCTTGGCGTTGCGCGACCGGGTATAGATCAACGCATCGAGCAACGCCGCGAATTCGCGCATCGGCGGATCAGTCGATGGCGTTCTTCACCGACTTGCCCGCGACCAGTCCCAGCACGAGGAAGATCACGAACAGTGCGATCGCGATGAAGAACAGGATCTTGGCGATGCCGACAAAGGCGCCCCCGATTCCCCCGAACCCCAGTGCGCCGAGAATCAGTCCGACGACGAGAAAAGTGATGGCGAGCTTGAGCATGGGACGATTCTCCTGACCTGATAAGGGGTCAACCGGCCAGGACGGTTGGTGTTCCGATTACGGATAGGCGAAACCGAAAGGGGCGGGCGCGCCCGCTAAATGCAAGGACCGGTTGGCAAAAGGGGTGGGGAAATGGAACAAGGCGATCCTATGCCTTATCCGACCCACCGCTATCGTGCCTTGTGCGACCTGACCCCGGCCGAAGAGAATGCGTTGATCAACCTGGGCGATGCCGAGGTGGTGCGCCGTCGCGGCCAGACGTTCCAGCGCGAAGGCGACGTCATCAGCGGCTTCTACCTGCATATCCGGGGGTGGATCAGTTCCTCGATCGTGCTGCGCAACGGCGATCGGCTGATCCAGAAGGTCCATCTGCCCGGCGATATGCTGGCCACGCCCAGCATGGTCCTGCCGCATGCCGCCGATACGCTGACCGCGATTACCGAGGCTGTGACGGCGTTCGTACCCTATGAACGGATCGGTCAACTGTTGACCGAGATGCCGCGTCTCGGCGCGCTGTTCACCACGGCGGCGCAGATGGAGCGGCTGGCGCTGATGGACATGCTGGCGATCACGGGCAACGCCTCGGCCAAGGAGCAACTGGCGCGTCTGCTGGTCGATCTGCACGCGCGGCTGACCCCGATCGACATGGTGCAGGACGACAGCTTCCACCTGCCGCTGACCCAGGAGATCATCGGCGATCTGGTCGGCCTGACCGCCGTTCACGTCAACCGGACGATCCGGGCGATGGAGGCCGAGGGGCTGATCTCGCGACAGGGCCATCGCTTCCGCCTGCTCGACCTGCCCGCGTTGCGCCAGCTCTCCCCGCTGCCCCCCCGGCGGCCGCGGTTCGAGGCCCCTTGGCTGCCCGCCGCCGCAGGCTGACACCCAGACAAAAGGCCCCGGCTTTCGCCGAGGCCCTTTGCATCATGGGGTGGGGGGATCAGCCCTTGCGACCGGCCTCGAACAGGAACCAGGCGCGTTCCTCGGCCTGGTCGGTCCATTCGTCGACGATGCCGCTGGTGGCATTGTCCTTGGCCTCTTCGGCGGCGTCCTTGACGGTGCGGAACCGCTCGACCAGCTTCAGATTGTCGTCGCGCAGCTCGACCAGCATGTCGGCGGCCGACACGAATTCGCGGTCATTGTCGACGATGGTCTGGCGCCGCGCGATATCGCCGATCGACCGCAGCGTGACATTGCCCGTCTTGCGCACCCGCTCGGCAATCGCGTCGGTCACGCCCAGGATCTGCGTCGCCTGGTCGTCGAGCATCAGGTGATAGTCGCGGAAATGCGGGCCCGAGACGTGCCAGTGGAAATTCTTGGTCTTCAGGTACAGCGCATAGCAGTCCGCCAGGGCGCCGTTGAGTGCGTCGGCGACGCTGGCGGTCGCGTTGCGGCTAAGGTCGGTCGGCGTATCGAGCGCCGGATTGATATCGGACATGACATGCTCCCGCTATCTGTCGTTGCTGTCTGGATCGTTGCGTAAACGATCCGATGGCGCAAATGCTCCCCGCCTGTCCATGTACAAAGACCGTGCAGTCTGATCGATCCCCTAGATCAGTCCCCGGATCGACAGGGCGATGGTGATTCCGGCCAGGATCATCACGCAACCGATGCCGATCCGTATCGCCCGCAGTGGCAGGCGGCGCCACTCCCGCTCGCCCAGCAGCAGCGCGGGCAGGATCGCCCCTGCCAGGCCCAGCATCGCGCCGGGCAGCGCGGCCCAGGGCAGGGGCGACCGCGCCGCCGCCGCCGCGATGACCAGCGTCGTCGAATCGGAGAGCTGGATCGCGCCGCTGCCGATCACCGCTGCGACCAGCGGGCTCCAGCGCGGCGGCATGGCGCGCGGCGCGGTCATCCGCCCGAACAGCCCGATCCCCAGGACGAGCAGCGCCAGCGCCAGCAACAAGGTGCGGGTGTCGGGCGTCACCTCGGGCGCCAGCGTTTGGCCGAACGCGATCGCCAGGCCCGCCATGACCGCCTGGACCAGCATCGCCCCCAGGACGACCTGGCCGGGCTGTCGGCTATGTTCGGCCAGATGGACCACGAAGCCGCTCCATCGCCCCGCCGCCTGTGCGCTCAGCACCGCGACCAGCACGATCATCAGTGCATCCATTCAGCCCGCCAGCCGCGCCGAACAGACCGTGGCGAAGTGATTCGCCGTCTCGAAATCCTGCCGCTCGCTCGCCACCGCGTCGGTCAGCATGGTCAGCCAGCCATGCACGGTCGCCATGCCGCCGCTGCGCGACAGGGCGCGGTCGATGAAATGGGTGACGGTGACCGCCGGGGCCAGGCCATGGGCATGGGCGATTCGGCGAATCGCCTCGACGCCCCCCGCCAGATCCGCGACGGGGGCATAGGGCGCGCGGACGTCGAGCGCGGCGATGCGCGCCCAGAGCTGATCGCGAATCGCGCCGTCCATGCCCTTGTCGCGGGGCGAATCGCCTATACCCATGGCCTTGCGCCTGTTCCTTCCACCCGTCCCTGTCCGGCGGCCCGCCGGGATCGGGGGGTGTAAGCATAGTCGCGGGCGCGTAAAGAGGGGCTTAAATGGCCCGCAATACTTGACTCGGGCGGGCCCATGGGCCATGGGCGGCGCTTATATAGCGGCGGCTCCGGCTGCCGCTTTCGCTTTTTCACGCATACAGGAACCAGGTCATGGCCAAGCCGACCACCGTCAAGATCAAGCTCGTCAGCTCGGCTGATACCGGCTTCTTTTACGTCACGAAGAAGAACCCGCGCACCAAGACCGAGAAGCTGAGCTTCAACAAGTACGACCCGGTCGTGCGCAAGCATGTCGAGTTCAAGGAAGCCAAGATCAAGTAATTTGCGGGCGGCGACCCCCAGGGTCGCCCCGTAATGGCTTGAAGGCGTGAAGCCGCCGTCCTGACGGACGCGCGGCTTTTTGTCGTTGGCGTGACGCTCCCCCTCCCGCAGGCGGGAGGGGGTCGGGGGGAGGGAACGGTTCTAGGCACCGGTCTCGGTGAGACTCCCTGCCCTCCCCCCAGCCCCCTCCCGCCTGCGGGAGGGGGAGAGGTCTTTACGCCGCTTCCGGATACAGCGTGCGGATCAGCCAGTCGTGGAACAGCCGCACCGACTTCTGCTGGAGCGCGCGGGGGCGGCAGACGAACCAGTGGCTGTACGGGCTGTCCACCTCGATATCGAACAGCCGGACGAGGCGCGGGTCCTGCGCATGTTCGAAATGGCTGGCATGCATGAAGGCGATGCCCAGACCCTGCGCCGCCGCCTCCAGCATCAGCCCGCCCGAATCGAAATAGTCGATCGCCTTGGGCTTGATGTTGGTCAGCCCCGCCACCTGGCACCAGGCGGTGAAGGCATCGGGCATTTCGCGGTGGAGCAGCGCGGTCATGCCGTTCATCTGCGACGGGCGGACCAGCGGGTTGGGGCCCTCGACCAGCCGCTTCGACCCGATGACATAGACCTTGTTGCGATCCAGCCGCTTGGCATAGAGCGAGGGATCGATGTCGCGGCCCAGCGCGATCACCGCGTCCAGCCCTTCGCCCAGTCGCGCGATGCCGTGCCCGGCGGTGTCGATGTCGAGATGCAGTTCGGGATGCGCCGCGCGCAGCATCCCCATATGCGGGAACAGCCGCTGCGCCGCATAGAGCGGCAGCACCCCGAGCCGCAGGCGCAGCACCTCGTGCCCGCTGGTCATCGCCTCCACCGCGTCGCTCAACTGGTCGAGCAGCGGCGCGATCTGCTCCATCAGCGTCTGGCCGTCCTCATTGGGCACCATCGCCTGATGCCGCCGCGCGAACAGCGGCTTGCCGACGAACCGCTCCAGCGTCTGGACCCGGCGGCTGAGCGCAGGGGCGGACAGCGCCAGTTCCTCGGCGGCGGCCTTGATGGAGCCCAGGCGGACGACCTGGACGAATGCTTCGATCGCACCCAGCGGGGGAAGCCTGCGCATCTCGCACCTGTTGTTGTGACATCCTCTCGATCAGAGGATTGCATAAACTGCAACCTTAACCAAGCTTTTCGCACTTGCAACATAGCGTGCTGCGGCGCAAAAGGAACGGGCCTTTCAGGCATCCTCTCCTAAAAACTTTTACGGGCTGGTCGTTTCGATCGGCCCTTTTTTTTGTCTCGCTCCGTCGGGCGGCCCTTTCGCGACCCGGAACCCGCCCCCAAGTCCCGCGCTTTCGTGTTGAACACTCAAGCCAAGGGATCATCATGGCCGACAGCGACGCGCCGACCCGCAAGATACAGGTGGCCAATAGCCGTCCCGAGGATTCGGGGCGCGGGCTGGCGCATATGCCGCGCGCGCTGATGGCGGCGCTGGGCATCACCGAGGGCGATGTCGTCGAGATCGTGGGCAAGCAGGCGACCCCGGCGCGCGCCGTCGCCCCCTATCAGGAGGATGAGGGCCTGGACCTGCTGCGCATCGACGGGCTGCAGCGGGCCAATGCCGGCGTCGGCTCGGGCGATTTCGTCGAGGTGCGCAAGGTTGAATCGAAACCCGCGACCCGCGTCGTCTTTGCCCCGGCCCAGGAGAATCTGCGGCTCCAGGGCTCGGCGCAGGCGCTCAAGCGCACCTTCTTCAACCGGCCGCTCTGCCAGGGCGATGTGGTGGCGACGGCGGGGCAGCAGCGTGTGACCAACATGCCGCCGGGCGTCGCGCAGTTCATGAATGCGCCCGCCTATGCGCTTCAGGAAATCCGCCTCGCGGTCGTCGCGGCCAGCCCCAAGGGTGTCGTCCATATCGACGAGAATACCGAGGTCGAGCTGCGCCCCGAATATGAGGAGCCGCGCGAGGCTCGCCGCGCCGATGTCACCTATGACGATATCGGCGGCATGGCCTCGACCATCGACCAGCTGCGCGAGATGGTCGAACTGCCGCTGCGCTATCCCGAACTGTTCGAGCGGCTGGGCGTCGAGCCGCCCAAGGGCGTGCTGCTCCATGGCCCGCCCGGCACCGGCAAGACGCGGCTCGCCCGCGCCGTCGCCAATGAATCGGACGCGCAATTCTTCCTCATCAACGGGCCCGAAATCATGGGCTCGGCCTATGGCGAGTCGGAGCAGCGCCTGCGCGAGATTTTCGAGGAGGCGACCAAGTCCGCCCCCTCGATCGTCTTCATCGACGAGATCGACTCGATCGCCCCCAAGCGCGACCGGGTGCAGGGCGAGGCGGAGAAGCGGCTCGTCGCGCAGCTCCTGACCCTGATGGACGGGCTGGAGGCGCGCGCGAACCTCGTCATCATCGCCGCGACCAACCGGCCTGAGGCGATCGACGAGGCGCTGCGGCGGCCGGGTCGTTTCGACCGTGAGATCGTGGTGGGCGTCCCCGACGAGCGCGGGCGGCGCGAGATTCTGGGCATCCACACGCGCGGGATGCCGCTGGGCGACAAGGTCGACCTGGCCGAGCTGGCGCGCACGACCTTCGGGTTCGTCGGGGCCGACCTGGCCGCGCTGACCCGCGAGGCGGCGATCGAGGCGGTGCGGCGGATCATGCCGCGCTTGAACCTCGAGGAGCGGACGATCCCGGCCGAGGTGCTCGACACGCTATCGGTGACGCGCGAGGACTTCATGGAGGCGCTCAAGCGCGTCCAGCCCTCGGCGATGCGCGAGGTGATGGTGCAGGCGCCGACCGTCCGCTGGGAGGATGTCGGCGGGCTCGACACCGCGCAGATGAAGTTGAAGGAAGGCGTCGAGCTGCCGCTGAAGGACCCGGACGCCTTTCGGCGGCTGGGTATCCGGCCGGCCAAGGGCTTTCTGCTCTATGGCCCGCCCGGCACCGGCAAGACGCTGCTGGCCAAGGCGGTGGCGCGCGAGGCGCAGGCCAATTTCATCGCCACCAAGTCGAGCGACCTCCTCTCCAAATGGTATGGCGAGAGCGAACAGCAGATCACCCGGCTGTTCGCCCGCGCGCGACAGGTGGCGCCGACGGTCATCTTCATCGACGAGCTCGATTCGCTGGTCCCCGCGCGCGGCGGCGGCCTGGGCGAGCCGCAGGTGACCGAGCGAGTGGTCAACACCATCCTGGCGGAGATGGACGGGCTGGAGGAATTGCAGTCGGTCGTCGTGATCGGTGCGACCAACCGGCCCAATCTGGTCGACCCCGCGCTGTTGCGGCCGGGCCGGTTCGACGAACTGATCTATGTCGGCGTGCCCGACAAGGTGGGGCGTCGGCGGATCCTGGGCATCCAGACCGCGAAGATGCCGCTCGCACCCGATGTCGACCTGGACGATGTGGCGGCGCGGACCGATCGCTTCACCGGCGCGGACCTGGGCGACGTGGTCCGCCGCGCGGGCCTGATCGCGCTACGCAAGTCGCTGGGCGCGCAGGAGGTTGACATGGCGGCGTTCGACGAGGCGCTGACCGAAGCGCGGGCCAGCGTGACCCCCGAAATGGAGCGTGATTACGAACAGATCGCCGCCCGGCTGAAGCAGGATGCGGCGGCGATCCAGCCGATCGGCTTCATCACGCCGGGAATGCTGACGCCGAGGGGCGACAAGCAGCCTTGAGGGAAAGCCCCTCCTCCCGGCGGGGAGGGGGGCTATGGCGATCTACATTCAGTATTGCTTCTTCTTTCCCTCTCCCCTGGACAGGGGAGAGGGTTAGCGAAGCTTGCCAGCCTGCTGGCTAGCGCAGCTTGGGTGAGGGGTTGAGCGAGCCCAGAGGCTCGCGCGCTCGCTTCGCGAGCGCCCACCCCTCACCCAGCTCCGACTAAGCCTTTGCTTTTGCAAAGACCAAGTCTGCGCAACCCTCTCCCCTCTACGAGGGGCGAGGGACGGAAAGGTGTCGCTGAATGTTGATCGGCCCTAGGCCACGGGCCATGGTCTCGGTGAGACTCCTTGCCCTCCCCCATCCCAGTTTGCGGAAGGGGAGCGGCAAGATCAGCGCTTTGGGGCGGAAGAGTCGCTATCCCACCCACAACTCCGCCCCACCTCGGCCACGGCGACCTCGTATCGCGAATACCATTCCGCCCGCCCATATTCCCGGATCGCCGCATGTTCCGGATGCGCCCGCCATGCCAGCGCGCTCGCCTCGTCCGCCCACCAGCTGATGGTGATCCCCAGCCCGTCCGCTCCGCGCACGCTGTCGACGCCGCAATAACCCGGCTGCTCCGCCGCAAGCGCATCCATCGCCTCCGCCGCGGCCGAATAGCCCGCCGCGTCATTCTCGGTCCGCTGCGACACGAAGATCACCGCTATCTGCCCCGTCCGATCCATCGCCGCTGCTCCTTTCGCCCCATCGCATTGCGGTGGAATGCACCGCCCCGGCGCAACCCAATAGCTTGAAAGTCGTTCGGCACCTGTGCGACGAGGGGGTTTCCCTCGCGTCTCCTCCTCGCGGGGATCACGAACGACAGGAACTCGATGCCCAGCTCGACCACCGCCGCGCGCAAGTCCCGCACCGAAGCCACGGGTTATCCGTCGCCCGGCCAGATGTTTTTTCAGCAGTTTCTGAAGCATCCGGTGATGGTGGGCTCGATCATCCCCTCGTCGGGCAAGCTGATCCGCAAGATGCTGGCCCCCGTCGACTGGGCCAATACCAAGCTGTTCGTCGAATATGGCCCCGGCGTCGGCACCTTCTGCCGCCCGGTGCTGGACCGGATGGCGCCCGATGCGAAGCTGATCGCGATCGATACCAATGCCGATTTCTGCGATTATCTGCGCCACACCATCATCGACCCGCGCTTCACGGCGGTGAACGGCTCGGCGGCGGACGTGCAGAAGATCGTGCGCGACCATGGCTTCGACCATGCCGATTATGTCCTGTCGGGCCTGCCCTTCTCGACCCTGCCGCCCGGCGTCGGCCCCGCCATCGCCCAGGGCACGCACGACGTGCTGCGGCCCGGCGGCGCGTTCCTGGTCTATCAGTTCAGCCCCAAGGTGAAGGACTTCCTGACTCCGCATTGGGACAATATCGACCACGACATGGAATGGTGGAACGTGCCCCCGGCGCAGCTTTACTGGGCCTGGAAGGACTGATCGGCCGAGGGGTCGCCCCGGCGCAGGCCGGGGCCTTTCGGGCGACGGGGCGACGGTCGCCCATATTCCCGCCCTTGCCGGAATGACGTCCTAATCCCCGTCGGGCGACTCGATCCCGAAGTTCAGTCCGCGCGATACCGACGGATCGATCACCGCGATCAGCAGATAGGCCGCGAACTGGCGCAGCCGCTGGAACCAGCCGGTGTTCCGCTTGTACCATTCGGGCGTGATCGCCTCCGACCGGGCGATTTCGGCATCGACATAGGCGCGGACATGGTCGGCAAAGGCGCGGTCCTCGATCCGGAGCATCAGCTCCAGATTCACGAACAGGCTGCGCATGTCGAAATTGGCGGAACCGATATGCACCGCATCGTCGATCGCATATAATTTGGTGTGCAGCTTGGTGAGCTGATATTCATAGATGCGCACGCCCTTGCGCAGCAGACCCGCATAGGTGAAGCGCGCCGCCGCGATCGTCGCCTCATTGTCCGACTGGCCCGCCGTCACGATCCGCACCTCGGCATCGCGACGCCCGGCCCGGTCCAGCCGCCGTAATATGGTCGGGCTAGGGGTGAAATAGGCCGCGATCACGTCGATCCGCCGCCCCCGCCGCATATCGTCGCGCACCGTCCGCGCCCAGGGCGACAGCTGCCGTGTCGGCCCGCCGATCAGCCAGCGCAGCGCCCCCGTCGACTCGCTCCAATCGGCCAGCGCGCGGTTCAGGTCGCGCAGCCGCCCCTTGGCATCCTGCGTCCAGGCGAACAGCGCATCGAAATAGCCCGCCATCCGCGTCGCCGCCGGTCCCTCGACCAACAGCCCCAGATCGCGCCAGCTCTGCTCGGCGGGGGTGCCGAAATAATCGTCCTCGATATTGAAGCCGCCGATGATGATGGAGGGCGAGGGGCCCTCGGCATCCGCCAGCGCCAGCTTCTGGTGGTTGCGCAGCAGGTAGCGGCGGCCGAAGCGCGGCTCGAAGCGGGACAGCCGCGCGCCGGTTGCGACCAGCGGCCGGAAGAACGCCTCGTCCGCGCCCGCGCCGAATCCGTCGACGACGACCGACACCGCCACCCCGCGTTGCGCCGCCGCGATCATCGCATCGCGCACCCGGCGCCCGGTCGCGTCGTCGGCATAGATATAATAGAGGATGCGCAGGCTGGTCCGTGCGCCCTCGATCAGCGCCAGCAACGCCGCCAACCGTCGCGGGCCGGTGTCGAGCAGGGTCAGCCGGTGGCCATCGACCGGAAAGACGGGCTGTTCGGGCGGGGTGGGTGACGAAATGGCGAACTCCTGAAAGGCCCGGTGATCCTGACGAAAGCGTAACGAGCCAAGCGACATATGCGTTGCACGCGCGGCGGCTTTTGACTTGTGCGCCCGTTGCTGCTAGGTGGCCCGCTTTCATCCCAGCATTATTTGCGAAGGACACACGCATGGCGCGCGTCACCGTCGAAGATTGCGTCGACAAGATTCCCAACCGTTTCGATCTGGTGCTGTTCGCGGCGCAGCGGGCCCGTCAGATTTCGGGCGGGGCGGATCTGACCGTCGACCGCGATCGCGACAAAAACCCGGTCGTCGCGCTGCGCGAGATCGCCGAGGAAACGGTTCGCCCGACCCATCTGGAGGAAGCCGTGGTCAACAGCCTGCAGCGCGTCCAGATCGATGACGAGGACGAGGCGGATGACGTCGGCAGCCTGCAGGCTTCGGCCGAGGCGCTGCGCCTGACCGCCGCCGCGCCGCCGCGCAACCAGAATCTGGGTGCCGATTACGACGGCTGATCGCGCCCGCGATCATGCGAAAAGGGGCCGGTGCGAACCCTCGCACCGGCCCCTTTCGTTTGCGCGGCGGGATCAATAGCCCCAGCCGCCGCCATGCCAGTAATCCCAACGCGCGGCATGCCGCTCATGCCGGGCAAAGCGTGCATCGCGCCACGCCTCCGACCGGCGTACGGCGGCGGCATGGGCATAGGCGTCCGCCGCGCGATAATCGCCATAATAGGCCGCCTCATCGGCCGCCCGCTGGTCCCGCCCGGCCTGATACGCATGCACCTCGGCCCCGCGTCCCGCACGATGCGCCATATAATCATCATAGCGCCAGTCTTGCGCACTGGCGGCCCCGGCGGCCAGCATGGCCCCACCGGCCAGTGCGAACAACAATCCCGTTCTGAGCATCTTCATTGCAACACCCTCACATCCATTCGCTCCCGGATGGACGGGACGTTGCCCTTCCCATCCTGAACCGGGCGTGGCAGCGGCGTTCAGCGGGTTGGCAGATAGAGCGAGGAGCGAGGGCCGATCGCCATTCAGCGATGCCTTTCCGTCCCTCGCCCCTCGCAGAGGGGAGAGGGTTGCGCAGACTTGGTCTTTGCGAAAGCAAAGGCTTAGTCGGAGCTGGGTGAGGGGTGCATGCGCGTAGCGCGCGAGCCTTTGGGCTCGCTCAACCCCTCACCCAAGCTGGGCTAGCCAGCAGGCTGGCAAGCTTCGCTAACCCTCTCCCCTATCCAGGGGAGAGGGGAAGAAGAAGCAATACTGAATGTCGATCCGCCCTGGGTGGCGGGTCCGTCCGGACGAACCGGTAAGGCGGACCATCACCCGCCCCGCGAGACCGGCTCCGACAGAATCTTGGCAAAGCAGACAGCCTCGGGTCGCCCGGCATATTTCCCGAAATTGGCGATGCGTCGATAGCCGTTCTTCTCGTAGAATCGCACGGCCCTTTCATTGACTCGTCGTGTCTCCAGCCAAAGCTGGCGATATCCATCGGCCCGCGCGCGGGTTTCGAGACAGGCGAGGATAGCCGCGCCGACACCCTTGGTTCCGGGCAGGGCGAACATCCGCTTGAGCTCCGCCACGCCCTCCGCCAGCGGCCGATACGCACCACAGCCGAGCGGCCTTCCCTCCTCGTCATACGCCAGCACGAACGACGCGCCGTCACCCTGTACGTCCAGGGGATCGAAGGACGCTCGGCCGCTGTCCCCGGTTATCGTTTCCAGCGCGTCGGAAAGCCGGTCGAGCAGCCGGGACGATGACGGATCGGTGGGGTCGGCGGGTTCGATACGCATTCGAGGAACGGCTCCTTCGAGGGCAAGGATCATCGCGCCCACCCGTCTGGCGCCCGCTCGCGGGCTTGTCGAGTGTGTATTGACAGAATAATACACATGAGCGATCCTCTCCGCTTCTCAATGGGGAGAAGGTCCATGTACAGCGAAAGCGACATCGACGGTGCGGTGGCGGCGGGGGCGATTTCGTCCGATGCGGCGGCGGCGCTGCGGCGGCACGTCGCGACGGTCCATGCCGCACCGGCCGTCGACGAGGAGCATTTCCGGCTGCTCACCGGGTTCAACGACATCTTCGTGTCGATCGCGATCGCGCTGCTGCTCGCCGCGCTCGGGCAGATCGGCTTCAGCCTGAGCCATGGGCTGGGCGGTGCCTTCGTCGCGGCGGCGGCGTGGATGCTGGCCTTCTACTTCACCGGCAAGCGGCGGATGGCGCTGCCCAGCATCCTGTTGCTACTCGCCTTTGTCGGCGGTGTGGCGGGGGGGCTGATCGGGTTCATCGAGACCCTCTGGTCGAACATCAACGGCACGGCTGGCGCCTTGGCGATGTCCGGGGTGGGGCTGGTCTCGGCCGGAGCGGCATGGCTGCACTGGCGCCGGTTCATGGTGCCGATCACCGTGGCGGCGGGGGCGGCGGCGCTGGTCGCGGTCGTGATCGGGCTGTTGATGGCGGCGTTCCCCGATATCAAGCAGGGGATGTGGCCGATCCTGCTGGTCTGCGGGATCGGCGTGTTCGCGCTGGCGATGCGCTGGGACATGTCGGACCCCAGGCGCGAGACGCGCCGCGCGGACGTCGCCTTCTGGTTGCACCTGGCCGCCGCGCCGATGATCGCGCATCCGATCTTCCAGATGCTGGGCGTGTTCGACGGAGAGATCGGCGCGGGCGTCGCGGTGATCGTGCTGGCGCTCTACCTGCTGTTCGCGGGAATCGCGCTGGCGGTCGACCGGCGGGCGCTGCTGGTCTCCAGCCTCGTCTATGTGCTCTACGCGCTCTACTCGCTGTTCCGCAGCGCGGGCGCGGTCGAACTGGGCGCGGCGTTCACCGCCTTCGTCATCGGCTCGGCGCTGCTGACCCTGTCCGCCTTCTGGCAGCCGATGCGGCGGATGGTCGTCGGCGCCCTGTCGCAGCCGATGCGCCTGCGCCTGCCGCCGGTGCACCAGCCCGCCTGATGGGGGACGGGCCGGTGCCGCTAAAACGGGCCTGAAGCCTCGCCGCCCGCCGGAGACGGGCGGCGATGTCGCGTTCAATAGGCATATGCCCGGACCAGATCGTACAGATAATCCCGCCCGTCATAGAGCGACGTGACCCGGATCCGCTCGTTCAGGCCGTGAATGCCCGACATGTCCTTCTCGATGAAGATGCCCGGCGCGCCGTAGACGGGGATGCCGATCGTCTGGAAGAAGATGCCGTCGGTCGCCCCCGTCGACATCATCGGGACCAGCGGCACGCCGGGAAAGTGCTTGGCGGCCAGCGTCTTCATCGGGCCGATGATCTTGGGGTCCAGCTTGGGCGGGATGGCGGTCGGGCGCACCGGCTGGTTGGCGGTGACGGTGATCTTTGGTCCCGCCAGGTCCTTCAGCTTGGCCAGCGTGCCCTCGACCGTCTCGCCGGGGAAGATGCGGCAGTTGATATTGGCGGTCGCGCGCTGGGGCAGCGCATTTTCGGCATGGCCCGCCTGAAGGAGCGTCGCGACGCAGGTGGTGCGCAGCGTCGAATGCAGCGCCTTGTCCTGGCTGACGACGGCGTCGGCAGCCTTGTCGTTCGGATCGGCGAGCAGCCGGGTGATCGCATCGCCGAGCGGCCCGCCGACCTTCTGCGCGGTCGCGGTCAGGAAGGCGCGGGTGGTGTCGGTCAGCTGGATCGGAAACTCGTAACCCTGCACCGCCTTCACCGCGTCGGCGAGTTCGTAGATCGCGTTTTCGGGCGTCGGCTGCGAGCTGTGACCGCCCGGATTGGTGGCCAGGAAGGTATAGTTCTGCGCCGCCTTCTCGCCGACCTGCACCGCCAGCAGCTCGCGCTTGCCATCCGAATCGAGCCGCCCGCCGCCGCCCTCGTTCAGCACGAACTCGGCCGCGACCAGATCGGGCTTGTTCTTCGCCAGCCACTCCGCGCCGTTGAACGCGAAGGTCGTTTCCTCGCCACAGGTCAGCGCCATCTTGATCGTGCGCTTGGGCGGGGTCTTTTTCAGGCGGATCAGCGTGTCGGCCCAGATCGCGCTCATCGCCTTGTCGTCGACGGTGCCGCGACCATAGAGGAAGCCGTCCTCCTCGATCAGCTTGAACGGATCGCGGGTCCAGTCCTCGCGCTTGGCCTCGACCACGTCGAGATGGCCGAGCAGCAGCATCGGCTTCAGCCGCTTGTCGGTGCCGGGCAGCACCGCGACGATGCCGCCGTCCTTGGGATGCTCGGGCACCGAGAACAGGGTGATGTCGGCGTCCTTGTAGCCGGCGGCCTTCAGCCGGTCGGCGATCTGGGCGGAGGCCTGGGTACAGCTGCCGACCGACAGGCTGGTGTTGGTCTCGACCAGCTGCTTGTACAGGTCGAAGAACGCCTTCTGGTCGGGACGGGTCTGCGCCGCCGCGAGCCCGGGCATCATCGCCAGCGTCGCGGCAACCCCGCCAAGCCATTTCGCCAACCGCATATCTGATCCCCCTGATTATCGTTTCGGTGGGGAATAGAGCGTGTTGCGGAAGGCGGCGCAAGCGACGGAATGTTCCTCCCCTGCAAGGGGAGGTCGCGCGCGTAGCGCGTCGGAGGGGTGTCCCCCTCTCGATAGCGCCACACCTCTCCGTCAGGCCCGACGGCCTGCCACCTCCTCTTGCAGGGGAGGAAAGGGGTTCGCCTAATCCTTTGCCCCGGCGCGATTTCGCGCTAGCAGTCGCCGATGGACCATCCCGACGCCGTTTCCCGCTCGCGCCTGATCTCTCCCTCGCTGTTCGCGCTGTCGATCTTCTACGGCGGCATGGTGTGCATCGCTGGCGTGCTGGGCAACAAGCAGGTCGCGCTGGGGCCGCTGGCGGTCGAGGCGGGGATCTTCGCGTTCCTGCTGCTGGTCGTGACGTCGAGCGCGGTGGCCGAGCTGCACGGGCCGCAGGTCGCCGGGCGGCTGGTGCGGGTGGGTTTCGTGCCGCTGCTGGTGTCGCTGGCGCTGTCGTGGATCGTCTGGATGCTGCCGCCCTCGCCGGAGATGATCCCGGCCAATCGCGACGCGATCCAGCTGGTGCTGGGTTCGACCTGGCGGATCTGGCTGGGCGGGATCGTGGCATACGGCGTGTCGCAGACGCTGAACGTCACCATCTTCGCCGCGCTCAAGGGGCAGGAGGGCAGCAAGCTGCTCTGGCTGCGCGCGGCGGTGGCCAGCATGCTCAGCCAGGTGGTTGACACGCTGCTGTTCGTCACCATCGCCTTTTACGGCGCCTTCCCCATCGGCCAGCTGATCGTGGGACAGATGATCGCCAAGGTCACGCTGTCGGCCGTTCTCGTCCCGCCGCTGATCTATCTGTTCGTGGGCCTGGGGCGGCGGCTCGATCGCGCCTGATCCATATTGCCGGTTTTCCCCGTTCCCGACCCGCGATAAAGGGCCGCTCATGACCAACCACGATCCCGACGCCGCCCTGCTCGCCAAGGCCGAGACGCTGACCGAGGCGCTGCCCTATCTCCAGCGTTATGCGGGCAAGACCTTCGTGGTGAAATATGGCGGCCACGCCATGGGCGACCCCGAGCGTCAGCGCGATTTCGCCGAGGACATGGTCCTGCTGAAGGCGGTCGGGATCAACCCGGTGGTGGTGCATGGCGGTGGTCCGCAGATCGGCGCGATGCTCAAGCGCCTCGGCGTCGAGTCGCAGTTCGTCAATGGGCTGCGCGTGACCGACAAGGAAACCGCGCAGATCGCCGAAATGGTGCTGGCGGGATCGATCAACAAGGAAATCGTCAGCTGGATCTCCGCCGCCGGGGGCCGTGCGGTCGGCATCTCGGGCAAGGATGCGGGCCTCGTCATCGCCGAGAAGGTGCAGGGGCGCGAGGCCGATCCGCTGAAGGGGATCGAGCGGCATGTCGATCTGGGCTTTGTCGGGGAGCCGGTCGCGGTCGATCCGCGCCTGATCGAAAGCCTGTGCGCCGACGGGATCATCCCGGTCATCGCGCCGGTCGGTATCGGGCTGGACGGCCATACCTATAACATCAACGCCGACACCATGGCGGGCGCGATCGCCGCGCGGCTGGGCGCGTCGCGCTTCTTCCTGCTGACCGATGTCGCGGGCGTGCTCGACAAGCAGGGCGAGCTGATGACCGACCTGAACCCGGCACGGATCGCCGAGCTGCGTAGCGACGGGACGATTTCGGGGGGGATGATCCCCAAGCTGGAGACCTGCGTCTCGGCGGTCGAGGCCGGGGTGGATGCCGCAGTGATCCTGGACGGTCGCGTGCCGCACGGGATGCTGCTGGAGATCTTCACAAAGCAGGGTGCGGGGACGTTAGTTCGCCGGTGATTTTGTGGGTGAGGTCGGGGGCGTAGCCTTCGACTTCGCTCAGGCTGAACGGTGGTTGGTGCAAGACTTTCCCAGCTTCTTGCCGATCCCCTCCCGCCTGCAGGAGGGGATGGGGGAGGGAAAGGTGTCTCACCGAGACCGTCGCCTGTGGCCTAACCCCCACCCCAAACCCCTCCCCCCTGCCGGGAGGAGGAGCTTAAGAAGGGTAGGGGCTTAAAATGGCGGTCAAAAATCGACCGCCACCCCCTTCAATTCCCAATCCCCGTAGCGCACCGGGTTCTTCCCCAATGGGTCGTCCTGCGGCTCGGGCTTGGCCTCGGGCTGCGGCACCGGAGTATTTTGCGACAGATAGGCGGGCGGCTTCACATGGTCGGGGCGCTGGCCCATGGGCGGTCCTTTCGACTAAGGGGCAATGATTGCAGCCCATGTCGGGGCTGACAGGAGTTTTGCCAAGTGACACGCCCCCCCCAATCGCCTTCGCGCCCCGGCCGTCCCGATCGTCGCGGGCCGCCCAAGGGCGGTGACCGGCGCGGGGGACCGCAGCGCCCCTCCGAGCCGCTGGGCACCGCCACCCGTCGCGCCGCCATCCGCCTGCTCGACGCGGTGCTGCGCCGGGGCGAACCGCTGGAGGCGGCGCTCGCCTCGGCCACCCGTGCGCTGGCGGGTGGGCCGGATCGGGGGCTGGCGCATGCCATCGCGGCGGAGACGCTGCGTCGCCTGCCCGATCTGGACGCGCTGATCGACTCGGCGACCAAGCAGCGGCTGCCCGACGATGCCAAGGCGCGTTTCGCGCTGCGTATCGCGCTGGTCCAGGTGCTGGCGCTGGGCACGCCGCCGCACGCCGCGATCGCGACCGTGCTGCCGCTGGTCGATGGCGGCCCGCGCAAGCTGGTCCACGGCGTCTTCAGCACCATCACCAAGAGCGGCGTGCTGCTCCCCGAAATCCCCGCGCTGCCGCCCGCGACCGAGGAACGCTGGGAGGCGAATTGGGGCGAGGACATGGTGGAGGCCGCCGCCCACGCCATCGCCGCCCCGCCGCCGCTCGACCTGACGCTGGCTGATCCGTCCGCGACCGCGCAGTGGGCGGAAACGCTGGGCGGTGTCAGCCTGCTCCCCGGCCATGTCCGGCTGCCCTCCGGCAATTCGGTGATGGAGTTGCAGGGCTTCGACGAAGGCGCCTGGTGGGTACAGGACCTCGCCGCCTCGATCCCTGCGCGACTATTGGGGCAGGGGCCGGGCCATGTGCTCGACCTGTGCGCCGCGCCGGGGGGCAAGACGTTGCAGCTTGCGAGCGCGGGCTGGACCGTTACCGCGATCGACCAGTCCGAATCGCGACTCGCCCGCCTGGCCGAGAATCTCGAGCGCACCGGCCAGTCGGCCGAGGTCGTCACCGCCGACCTGCGCGAATGGAGCCCGAAGGGGCAGGTCGATGCGATCCTGGTCGATGCGCCGTGCAGCGCCAGCGGCATCTTCCGCCGTCACCCCGACGTCCTCTACCGCGTCCGCCCCGCGATCATCGCCGAGATGGCGGAGTTGCAGCGGGTGATCCTGGCCCGCGCCGCCGACTGGCTGAAACCCGGCGGGACGATGGTCTATGCCACCTGCTCGCTGGAGCCCGAAGAGGGCGAGCGGCAGGTCGCGGCGTTCCTGGCCGAGCGGCCCGATTACGCGCTGTCGCCGATCGCGGGCGAATGGCCGGGGATCACCGACCAGGGCACGATCCGCACCCTGCCGACGATGCTCGCAAGGGAAGGGCGGCTCGACGGGTTCTTCATCGCGCGGCTGCAACGCAAAGGCTGACTTGGGCGCGATAGGACGTTAAGGACAAATGCCATGCTCCCCGTCCGTATCGCACCCTCCATCCTGTCCGCCGATTTCGCCAAATTGGGCGAAGAAGTCCGGGCCATCGACGCCGCGGGCGCCGACTGGATCCATATCGATGTGATGGACGGGCATTTCGTGCCCAACATCACCATCGGCCCGGCGGTGGTGAAGGCGCTGCGCCCGCATACGGACAAGCCGTTCGACGTGCATCTGATGATCTCGCCGATCGACGCCTATCTGGACGCCTTTGCCGAGGCGGGGGCGGACACCATCACCGTCCACCCGGAGGCGGGGCCGCACATCCACCGCACGATCCAGCATATCAAGGGGCTGGGCAAGCGCGCCGGGGTCGTGCTGAACCCCGCCACGCCTGCCAAGATGCTGGATTATCTGATCGACATGGTCGACCTGGTCCTGGTCATGAGCGTGAACCCCGGTTTCGGCGGGCAGAGCTTCATCGAGAGCCAGCTCAAGAAGATCGCGGCGATCCGCAAGATGATCGACCATAGCGGCCGCGCCATCGATCTGGAGGTCGATGGCGGCGTCGACCCGGCCTGGGCGAAACGCTGTATCGAGGCGGGGGCCGACGCGCTGGTCGCCGGCACGGCGGCCTTCCGGGGCGGGCCGGACCACTACGCCGCCAACATCGCCGCCCTGCGCGGCTGAGCGCGATGCGGAGCGGGATCGAGGGCGGGTCCACCCCGCAGGCTGCCGACAGCATCGAGGAAGGCAAGCGGCTGGTCCGCGTCGGCACCGGCGGGCTGTCGCTCGCCGACCGGCTGAGCGAGCATCTCCACCGGCTGACCTGGCGCACGCCGCTGCATTCGCTGCGGCTGAAGGGGCGGCATCCGCTCAAGCTGATGGCGGTGCCCGAAGACCCGATCCTGGGCGATATCGAGCGCGGCCATGCCCTCCTCGGCGGGGTGCTCGACTGGCGCGGCGAGGAACGCGGGGTCGAATCGATCGATTTCGCGCATCCCGACTGGTCGAGCGGCTTTGCCGACCATCTGCACGGCTTTGCCTGGCTGCGCGACCTGTCCAGCGTCGCGACGCGGGCGCAGGGGGCGCCGATCGCCGAATATCTGATGGGCCGCTGGCTCGACGCGTTCGGGGACAAGGTCGATCCGGTGGCGTGGCGGCCCGATCTGTGGGGCCGCCGTATCCTGTTCTGGACCGCGCATGCGCCGCTGATCCTGTCGTCGACCGATCTCGTCTATCGCTCGCGCGTGCTCAACACGCTGGCGCGCGGCGCGCGGCATCTGGATCGCGGTGCGGACAAGGCGCCTGCCGGGGTCGCGCGGATCGCGGCCTGGTGCGGCGTCGTCGCGGCGGGATTGCTGCTGGCGGGGGGCGATCCGCGCCAGGCGTTCGGCGAGGCGGGGCTGAACCGCGCGCTCGACACCGGCCTGTTCGCCGATGGCGGCGTCATCGCGCGCAGCCCGGCGGTGCAGCTCGACGCGGTCATGCTGCTGACCATGATGCGCGAGGTCTATGACGCGCGCGGGCTGGCCTTTCCGGAGGCGTTCCAGGCGCGGTTGCAGAAGATGATCTCGGCGCTGCTCGGCGTGGTGCATGGCGACCGCGCGCTGTCGAGCTGGCAGGGGGCAGGCCCCGAGACGCCCGAGAAGATCGCCGCCGTCATCGAGGCATCGGGCGTGCGCACCCGGCCGCTGCGCCAGGCGGGCGACTGGGGTTATCAGCGGCTGGCGGCGGCGCAGACCGTGCTGGTCATGGACGCCGCGCCCCCGCCCATCGCGCGCGCGATCGAGGGGGGCTGCGCCTCGACGCTGGCCTTCGAGTTTTCGGACGGGGCGCAGCGGATCGTCGTCAATTGCGGCGGCGCGGGCGCGACCGTGGCACAGGTTCCCGCCAGCCTCGCGCATGGCCTGCGCACCACGGCGGCGCATTCGACGCTGGTGCTGGGCGATTCCAACTCCACCGCGATCCATGCCGACGGCACGCTGGGGCGCGGCGTCGCCGAGGTCGAACTCAGCCGCCAGGAATCGGACGCGGCCAGCCGGATCGAGGCGAGCCATGACGGCTATGTCCGCCGCTATGGCTTTCTCCACCGCCGCCAGCTCCTGCTGACCGGTGACGGACGCGAGTTGCGCGGCGAGGATGCGCTGTTGCCGCAGGGGCGCAAGCGCCAGGCCGGATCGACCCATTTCGCGCTGCGCTTCCATCTGGGCGACGGGGTCGAGGCGGTCATCACCGCCGAGAGCGGCCAGGCGATCCTGCGGCTGGACGACGGCGCGCTGTGGCAGTTCCGCTGTCGCGGCGGCACGCTGGCGATCGAGGAGTCGCTGTGGATCGACGGCACCGGCCGCCCGGTCGCGACGCAGCAGCTGGTCGTGACGGGCGAAACCCCGGCGGGCGGCGCGCATGTCAGCTGGGCGTTCAAGCGGGCGCTCTGAGCGCATCAGCGCGAAGAGCACCCGCCCCGGCGAAGGCCGGGGCCCAGTCGAACCATCAAATTCCTCCCCTTGCAGGGGAGGAATCACGCTTCCCCGAATCACATTTTGCGCTTCGGCGAATCGGAGTCTATCGGGGCCGCAAACTCCCTTTCAGCATGTAGGACCCGCAGCCCGATGGCCGTTTCGCTCCCCTCCGCTCCCTCCGTCGACACCGTGCCGGTCCGCCGCGCGCTGCTGTCGGTGTCCGACAAGACCGGCGTCATCGATCTGGCGCGCGCGCTGGCCGAGCGGGGGGTCGATCTCGTCTCGACCGGCGGCACCGCCAAGGCGATCCGCGATGCGGGCCTGCCGGTCCGCGACATCTCCGAGGTGACGAACTTCCCCGAGATGATGGACGGCCGGGTCAAGACGCTGCACCCGATGGTCCATGGCGGCCTGCTCGCGGTGCGCGACGACCCCGCGCACGCCGCCGCGATGACCGAGCATGGCATCGGCGCGATCGATCTGGTCGTGGTCAACCTCTACCCCTTCCAGCAGACGGTCGCGAAGGGGGCCGAGCGGCCCGAGATCATCGAGAATATCGATATCGGCGGCCCGTCGATGGTGCGCTCGGCGGCCAAGAACCATGGCTATGTCTCGATCCTGACCGATCCGGCGGACTATGCCGACTTCCTGGCCGAACTCGCCGCGAATGACGGCGCCTCGACGCTGAAGACCCGCCAGCGCCTCGCCGCCAAGGCCTTTGCCGCCACCGCCGCCTACGACTCGGCGATCGCCCAGTGGTTCGCCTTCGCCGACCAGGGCGAGGCGTTCCCGGCGACCCTGCCGCTCGCCTTCACCAAGCACCCCGAAACGCTGCGCTATGGCGAGAACCCGCATCAGGTCGCCGCGCTCTATCTGCCGCAAAAGGGCGGGCAGGGCATCGCCCAGGCCGAGCAGCTTCAGGGCAAGGCGCTGAGCTACAACAACCTGAACGACGCCGATGCCGCGCTGGAGCTGGTCAGCGAATTCATCGACGGCCCGCCGACCGTGGTGATCGTCAAGCACGCCAACCCCTGCGGCGTGGCGAGCGGCGAGACGCTGCTCGAGGCGTATCAGGCGGCCTTCGCCTGCGATACGGTGTCGGCGTTCGGCGGCATCATCGCCTGCAACCGCCCGCTCGACGCCGAGACGGCGGAAGCGATCTCGGGCATCTTCACCGAGGTGGTGGTGGCGCCCGACGCGAGCGCGGAGGCGCGCGCCATCTTCGCCAAGAAGAAGAACCTGCGCCTGCTGCTGTCGGGCGAGCTGCCCAACCCGTCGCGCCCCGGCCTGATGATGAAGTCGATCGCGGGCGGCCTGCTGGTCCAGAGCCGCGACAATGGCCGCCTGACCGACGACATGCTGAAGGTCGTGACCAAGCGCGCGCCGACGGCGCAGGAACTGGCCGATTGCCGCTTTGCCTGGACGGTCGCCAAGCATGTGAAGTCGAACGCGATCGTCTATGCCAAGGGCGGCTCGACCGCCGGTGTCGGCGCGGGCCAGATGAACCGTCTGGAATCGGCGCGCATCGCCGCATGGAAGGCCAAGGACGCCGCCGACAAGGCGGGCTGGGCCGAGCCGCGCACCATCGGTTCGGCGGTCGCCTCTGACGCCTTCTTCCCCTTCGCCGACGGCCTGCTGGCGGCGGTCGAGGCGGGCGCGACGGCGGTGATCCAGCCGGGCGGCTCGATCCGCGACGACGAGGTCATTGCGGCGGCGGACGAAGCGGGCCTCGCGATGGTGTTCACCGGCATGCGCCACTTCCGGCATTGATCCGAAAAGGCCCCTTCCGAAGCGTTCGGAAGGGGCCTTCTTATGCCCGACCCATAGCCCAACCGTTCACGCTGAGCCTAGTCGAAGCGTCATCCCATGGCCTTCGACTTCGCTCAGGCTGAACGGGCGTTGGGGCGTTACCGCGTGATCCCGCCCGCATGGGGCAAGGTGGCTTCCTCCGCGCTCGGCGCCTTGCCGAACAGCGCGCGGTCCGCCGGACCGAAGGCCCAGCGCCACAGCACCAGCAGATAGGTCGCCGCGATGGCGGGCTCGCCGAACAGCAGCTCGGCCCATTCCAGTCGCTTGGGCAGCAGCGTGAAGGCCCCGCCCACGACGATCGCCGCCCCCGCCGCCCAGAGCAGCGGCCAGCGGAAGGGCGAGACGGGCGCCTTCAGGATGCCCGACAGCACCCGCGCCTTGATGACCGAGGTCATCGTCACGCTCATCGCCAGCGCCACCGCCGGGCCCGCCGCCGCCCAGGTCTGCGGCCAGCCGAGCGCGCGCATCCCCAGGATCAGCGCGAAGCTGAGGCCGATCTGCACCCCCAGCATCGCGATCGAGATCATCAGGTTGCGATGCCGCGCGGTATAGACCAGCGCCGATTCGCACACCGCGCCGGTCGAGGCCAGCACCTCGGCGAACAGCAGGAAGGCCAGCGCGGCGGTGCCCGACACGAATTGCGGGCCGACCACACCCATCACGCCCTCGCCTGGGATCGAGCCCATCAGCGCCAGGCAGCCCTGCGCGGCCATGATCCAGAACGCCACCTGCCGCACCTGTCGCGCGATCGCGCCCATGTCGCCATTGGCCAGGCTCTGGGTGATGACGGGGCCCAGGATCGGGTCGAAGCTGGTCTTCAGCTTTTGCGGCAGCGAGGCGACCTGCTGCGCCATATAATAGATGCCGACGATGCGCGGCTCGAACATCACGCCCAGGATGAAGCGGTCGACATTGCGCGTCCCCCATTCCAGCGCGTCCGCCCCCGCCAGCGGCGCATTGGCGCGGGCGAGCGCGAAGACGCGGGCGAGGCGCGGGCTCCAGCCATGCGGCAGGCCATAGCTGCGCAGGAACGGCACCAGGCTGGCGATCAGCGCCGCCGTCATCGACGCGACATAGGACAGGACCAGGCCGTCGCGGATCGTGAAGAAGGAAAAGACCCAGGCCGCGATCGAGATGGTCCAGGGCTCGACCACCGCGCGCGCGGTGACCGTCGCCTTGACGTTCAGGCGATAGGCGAGCGCGGCGAGACTGACGTCCGACCAGGCGATGGCGACGATGATGCAGGGCAGCCACCGGTCCAGCCCGGTGATCGCGCTGTTGGGATAGAGCAGCTCGGGAAAGGTCCACAGCACCGCGCTCGCCAGGACCGAGGCCAGGAAGGCGAGCGCCATCGCGTCCCACACGACATGGACATGCGGCCGCTCGGTCGAGGACAGCGCCTGCGCCAGCCCGCGCTTCATGCCCAGCGTCGCGATCAACGCCGCCAGCTCGACCACGACCACCGCGATCGCGAAGCGGCCGACCAGATCGGGGCCGTACATGCGCCCCGCGATGAACAGAAAGGGGATGCGCGCCGCCAGCCGCAGCGCGAAGCCCGCGATATTGGTCCGCCCGCCCTTGGCGAGCGTATCGATGTCCTTGCTCTCGGCCATCAGCCGCGACGATTTCGGGCGAGGGGGCGCGGACAGGTCAATGCGCCGCGCCCCAGCTCTTGCCGAACCCGATCTCGACGCCCAGCGGCACCGACAGCGACACCGCCGGTTCGGCCGCGCCCGCCATCACTGTGCGGATGACCGCCCCGGCCGCCTCGGCATCGGCCTCGGGCGCCTCGAACACCAGTTCGTCATGCACTTGGAGCAGCATCCGCACATGGCCGAGCCCGGCGGCGGCGAGCGCTGGTTCCATGCGGACCATCGCGCGCTTGATGATGTCGGCGCTGGTCCCCTGGATCGGCGCGTTGATCGCGGCGCGTTCCGCCCCCTGGCGCTCGCCCTGGTTGCGAGAGGCGATGCGCGGGAAATGCGTCTTGCGGCCGAACAGCGTGCTCGTGAAGCCCTTCTCGCGGACGCTCGACAGCGTCTCGGCGATATAGCGGTTGATGCCGGGGAAACGCTCGAAATAGCGGTCGATCATCGCCTGCGCCTCGTCCGCCGACACGTCGAGGCGACCCGCCAGCCCCCAGCGCGAAATGCCGTAGAGGATGGCGAAGTTGATCGTCTTTGCCCGGCCGCGCGTGTCGCGATTGACCTCGCCGAACAGTTCCTTGGCGGTCAGGCTGTGGATGTCGTCGCCGTTCGCAAAGGCATCGCGCAGCGCCGGCACATCGGCCATATGCGCGGCGAGGCGCAATTCGATCTGCGAATAGTCGGCGGCGATCAGGACATGGCCATCCTCGGCGATGAACGCCTCGCGCAGCTGCCGCCCGACCTCGGTGCGGATCGGGATGTTCTGGAGATTGGGCTCGGTCGAGGACAGGCGGCCGGTCTGTGCGCCGGTCAGGCTGTAGCTGGTGTGGACGCGGCCGGTCTTCGGGTTGATCTGCGCCTGGAGCGCGTCGGTATAAGTGCTCTTCAGCTTGGACAGCTGGCGCCATTCCAGAATCTTGCGCACGATCTCCGCCGCCTCGCCGCCGTCGCGGGCAAGGCGTTCGAGTTCGGTCACGTCGGTCGAATAGACGCCCGACTTGCCCTTGCGCCCGCCCTTCAGACCCAGCCGGTCGAACAGGATCTCGCCCAGCTGCTTGGGGCTGCCGATGGTGAAGGGGGTGCCCGCCATCGCATGGATCTCTCCCTCCAGCGCGGCGATCTGTCTGGCGAATTCGGTCGAGAGCTGCGACAGGCGCTCGCGATCGACCTTGATGCCGCGCCGCTCCATGCCCGCAATGACGGGAACGAGCGGGCGGTCGACCATCTCGTACACACGCGTCGCCTGCTCCATGGGGAGCCGCGCCTTGAACCGCTTCCACAGCCGCAGCGTGACGTCGGCGTCCTCGGCGGCGTAGCGGGTGGCGGTCTTGAGATCGACCTCGTGGAAGCCGAGCTGCTTCTTGCCGGTGCCGACCACCTCCTTGAAGGCGAGGCAGGTGTGCGACAGATGCGTCGCGGCCAGCTCGTCCATGCCGTGGCCGTGAAGCCCGGCGTCGAGGTCGAAGCTCAGCACGATCGTATCGTCATGCGGCGCGATGGCGATGCCGCGCTCGCCCAGCACGATCATGTCGAATTTCAGATTCTGGCCGATCTTCAGGACCGACGGGTCCTCGCACAGCGCCTTGATCCGCTCGAGCGCCGCCGCGACCGGAATCTGCACCGGCACTTCGGCCAGCAGGTCGGTGCCGCCATGCCCCAGCGGGATGTAGCACGCCTTGTTGGGCGCCAGGCACAGGCTGACCCCGACCAGTTCGGCCTGGGTCGCGTCGGTCGAGCTGGTCTCGGTATCGATCGCGACGAAACCCTGGGCCTGCGCCTCGGCCACCCATTGGTCGAGCGTGGCGAGGTCCTGCACCGTGGTATAGCCGTCGAGATTGCACGGCTCGTCATCGTCCATCGGCGCGGCGGGCGCGGCCTCTCCGGCGGCGGGCGCGGGCGCGGCGTCGTCGGTGATCTGCCCCATCTTGGCGATCAGGGAGCGGAAGCCGTGATGCTCCAGAAAGGCGCGCAGCGGCGCATCCGGGATGGTCGGATGCAGCGCCAGTTCCTCCAGCGGCTGGGGCAGCGGTGCATTGCATTCCAGCGTGACCAGCCGCTTCGATAGCCGCGCATTCTCGGCATGTTCGATGAGGTTGTCGCGAAGCTTGCCCTTCTTCATCTCGGGCGCGGCGGCGAGGACGGATTCGAGGTCGCCATGCTCGACGATCAGCTTGGACGCGGTCTTGGGGCCGACGCCCGGCACGCCCGGCACGTTGTCGACGCTGTCGCCCATCAGCGCGAGCACATCGCCCAGCTGCTTGGGGCCCACGCCGAACTTCTCCTGGACGTACGCCTCGCCCAGCCGCCGGTTGTTCATCGTGTCGAGCATGTCGAGGCTGCCATCCTCGACCAGCTGCATCAGGTCCTTGTCGCCCGAGACGATCGTGACCTGCCACCCCTCGGCCATGGCGGCGCGGGCGTAGCAGGCGATCAGGTCGTCGGCCTCCAGCCCCGCTTCCTCGATGCAGGGCAGCGAGAAGGCGCGGGTGGCGTCGCGGATCATCGGGAATTGGGGGACCAGATCGGGCGGGGGCGGGGGCCGGTGCGCCTTATACTGGTCGTACATATCGTTGCGGAAGGTCTTGGACGACTTGTCGAGCACCACCGCCATATGGGTCGGCCCATCGGCGGCATTGATCTCGTCCACCAGCTTCCACAGCATGGTGGTATAGCCATAGACCGCCCCGACCGGCTCGCCATGCTTGTTCGTCAGCGGCGGCAGACGGTGATAGGCGCGGAAGATATAGCCGGAGCCGTCGACGAGATAGAGATGGGGCATGATCCGCGCGGTTTAGCGGAACAGAGAGAGGGTAAACAGCCCCTGTTATGAGTGGTTTTTGGGCTGTGTGGCGGATGGGCCACGGCGGTGGCCGATGCTGTCATGGCTCAACTGACTTATGTGACTTGGTTCACGCCATGTCACGAGCATGCGTATTAATCCCGGCACATCCTCTCCTGAAGCCGTCCCCCTACTACCGTTGCACGACAGCCGAATGCTTCTGATGACCACTGGCATTTGCCGACCACCTTCGACCCGATGGGGGGCATTTTATCCCATTGATGGAGCAACGCTTCCATCTGTCGCCGACTTACGGTGTTAGGTGGCGGCAGAGGGCGGGTATCGTCAGAAAAACGGCATTCTCCGGTGCAGTCGGCAGGTCCGGTGCACTGCTTTCCTCTATCAGGAAACAAGCGAATGCATGCCTCGTTTTGAGCCAAACCGACCCGCTTCACGATGCCGCCGCCTTTGGAGCACGCTTTCGCCTCGGCTTGCGTCAGTCTAGTTGATTTTGCTTCAAGAATACTGCCGCTGCCCAGCAACGTTATGCTGCAGGCAATTACGCCGAGGGTTTGGGCAACGCGTTTCATGTCTCTATCCTGTCCGACAGGCAAGACTTCTGCAAGAAGGCGGAACCGATCCGTCGCTTATAAGGCTCTACTCAATTAGCCACCGCCACCGGCCCGCGTGGCGGCCCCGCCGCATCGGCCACCGCCGCCGCGACATTTTGGATCAGCAGTTGCCGCTTGCGAATATCCTCGGTCGTGTCGCCGATCATAACGGCAATCGCAAAGCGGCGGCCATCGGGGGCGGTCAGCAGGCCGACATCGTTGAAGCCCGCATTGCGGCGGCCCAGGTCCTGCCCCGTCCCGGTCTTGTGCGCGATCGTCCAGCCGCTCGGCACGGCGGCGCGCAGGCGGGCATGGCCGGTGCGCGAGGCCTCCATCGTGTCGATCAGGATGCGGGTCGAGGTTTCGGACAACAGCTCGCCGCGCGCCAGCCGGGCCAGCGCATCGGCGATGGCGATTGGCGCCGCGCCATCGGGCGGATCGCTGACATAGGCATCGAGCGCCGCCGTCCGCGCCGCGGGGTCGAGCCGGTTGCGCGCCGCCTGGAACGCCCCCGCCATCGCGAAGGCGGGTTGCCAGGTCAGGCCCGCCGTCTTCGCCTGGAGCAGCCGCTCGCCGGGGCCGAAGCGGATATCGCCCAGCCGCTTGTTGGCGATCATCGCGCGCACCGCCTGCGGCCCGCCGACATAGGTGAGCAGCCGGTCATTGGCGGTATTATCGCTCTGGGTCAGCGCGCGGGTCAGCAGTTCGCCGACCGTGGTATGGTATCCGTCGCCTTTGACCAGCATCGCGATCGGCTGGTGGAACAGGGTCAGGTCCTCGCGCCGGACGACGATCGGCTCGTCCAGCCGTGCACGGCCCCTGTCGCGCAGGTCGAGCAGCGTGATCGCGACCCACAGCTTGGACACCGATTGCTGGGGCAGGCGCTGGCGGCCGCCGACCTCGACCGTCCAGCCGTCATCGACCGCGCGTACCGCAATGCCCTTCTTGCCCGAAAAACCGGCGGACAGCCGATCGATCGTGCTGACCAGCCCGGCGGGCGCGGCGGGGGCGCGGCTGGGGCGGGGCGGGGGGAGCGGCATCGACACCGAAACCTGGGGGTCGGGCACGCTGGGGGCATGGGACGTCGCGCCGGGGCGTGAATCCGCTCCACAGCCTGCGAGCCCCAAGAGAAGAAACCCGGCAGGCCATGAACGCAGCCCGCCGCTCGATACTCGCTTCGTCACCGCAATACCCCGCAACACAGGGGTATCCTTACGTCTTGACCGGATGGGGGAAATCCCCGTGTCCGGGCCTTGCGACGAAAGGCCGCAACCACACGATAAGATGTGAAACATTCTAATTCCTCCCCTGCAAGGGGAGGTGGCGCGCGAAGCGCGTCGGAGGGGTGTCCCCCTCTCGATAGCGCGACACCCCTCCGTCAGGCTTGCGCCTGCCACCTCCCCTTGCAGGGGAAGAATCAGGGCTTGCTTCACGGAATCAGGATCGTGTCGACCGCTTCGGGCAAGGTCTCGGGATAATCGAGCGTATAGTGAAGTCCCCGGCTCTCCTTGCGATGCAGCGCGCAGCGGACGATCAGCTCGGCGGTCTGGAGCAGGTTGCGCAGCTCGATCAGGTCGGGCGTGACGCGGAAATGGCCGTAATAGTCGTTGATCTCGTCGGTCAGCATGCGGATGCGGTGCTGCGCACGCTCCAGCCGCTTGGTGGTGCGAACGATGCCGACATAATTCCACATGAAGCGGCGGATTTCGGTCCAGTTCTGCTTGATGACCACCTCTTCGTCCGAATCGGTGACGCGACTTTCGTCCCAGGGGCGGATGGCGGGGGCGGGGGGCAGTTCGTCCCAATGCGCCGTGATATGGTTCGCGCACGCCTCGCCATAGACGAAGCATTCGAGCAGCGAATTGGAAGCCAGCCGGTTGGCGCCGTGCAGCCCCGACTGGGTCACCTCGCCCGCGGCATAGAGGCCGGGCAGGTCGGTGCGCCCGTCGCGGTCCACGATGACGCCGCCACAGGTATAATGCTGCGCGGGCACGACCGGAATCGGCTGCACGGTCATGTCGATGCCGAGGCTCAGCAGCTTTTCGTGGATGTTGGGGAAATGCTCGCGGACGAAGGCGGGCGGCTGGTGGCTGATGTCGAGATGGACATAGTCCAGGCCCAGCCGCTTGATCTCATGGTCGATCGCGCGCGCCACGATGTCGCGCGGCGCCAGTTCGGCGCGCGGGTCGAGGTGGGGCATGAAGCGGTGCCCGGTCTCGGGGATCTTCAGATGCCCGCCCTCGCCGCGAACCGCCTCGGTAATCAGGAAATTCTTGACCTGGGTGTTGTAGAGGCAGGTCGGGTGGAACTGCATGAATTCCATGTTCGACACGCGCGCGCCCGCGCGCCACGCCATCGCGATGCCGTCGCCGGTCGCGCCCTTGGGCGCGGTGGAGAATTGATAGGTGCGCCCCGCGCCCCCGGTCGCTAGGATCGTCGCACGCGCCTTGTGCACCACGACGCGGCCCGTCCGCCGGTCGACGGCATAGATGCCCCAGACATGACCCGCCCCCGAATAGCGTATCTCGTGGCGGCTGGTCGCCAGGTCGATCGCGACCTGATCGGGGACCATGGTGATGTTGGGATGCGCGTCCGCCGCCTTCAGCAGCGCGTCGAGCACCGCCCAGCCGGTCGCGTCGGCGACATGGACGATGCGCCGGTGCGAATGCCCGCCCTCGCGCGTCAGGTGGAGCATATTGCCCTCGGTCGCGAAGGGGACGCCCAGTTTCTGGAGGCGCTCGATCGCGGCGGGGGCGTTCTCGACCACGAATTCGACGGTGGCGCGGTCGTTCAGCCCCGCGCCCGCGACCATCGTATCCTCGATATGGCTGTCGAAGGTGTCGCCGGGTTCCAGTACGGCGGCGATGCCCCCCTGCGCCCAGGCGGTCGAGCCCTCGTTCAGCTTGCCCTTGGCCAGCACCGTCACCTTGAACCGGTCGGCCAGGTTCAGCGCCGCGGTCAGCCCGGCCGCGCCCGATCCGACGATCAGGATATCGGAATCGGTCATGCGCGGTCTCCTTCGGGCGCGGGGGCAGGGGTCATGGCGCACCCTGTGGCACGGACGCGGGGCGGGGGACAGGGGGTAACGCCTTGCCTTGGTGCGCGCGCCTTCCCACTTGCCCGTCATGGCGTTGGTCCGATCCGATTGGCGCGACCGTCTGCGCGCGGCGATCCCCACGGGGGTGATCGTGGGCGGCCTGGGCTATGCATTGGTCCTGGGGCTGGGCTTCACGCCGGTCCAGCCCCTGGTTTCACCGGCGCTCGACAGTTTCGACGTCACGCCGCCCAAGCCGCCGCCCCCGCCGCCGGTCCAGCCCAAAAGGATCGAGAGCCACCGGCCGCGCGGTGCCGCCGCGCCTCCCAATATCCGGTCGCAGGCCACCCCGGTCGTCGCACCGCCGCCGCTGGTCGTGCTGCCCCCGGTGTCGCCCGTCATCGCGGCGCCGGTCGCGGGCACGGGCGCGGACCCGAGCCAGGGCGCCTCCGACAAGCCCGGCCCCGGCACCGGGGCGGGCGGCATCGGCAATGGTACGGGCAGCGGCGGGTCGGGGGATGGAGACGGCTATGGCGAGGAAACCCCGCCGCGCCGGATCAAGGGGCGGATCAAGGATTCGGACTATCCCGAGGCCGCCGCCGATGCGGGTGCCAGCGGCACGGTGCAGGTCCGCTATTTCGTCAATGTCGATGGCCGGGTCAGCGGGTGCGTGGTGACCAGGAGCAGCGGTAATGCCGCACTGGACGAGACGACTTGCCGGCTGATCGAGCAGCGATACCGTTACGACCCGTCCCGCGATGCCGATGGGCGGCCGGTGCGGTCGATCATCGTGGTGAATCAGGATTGGGTGTTGGAGCGTTTGCCTGCGGAGCGGTGAGGCGGGACGTGGGCTTCGACTTCGCTCAGCCTGAACGGAGGTCGGGATATTTCGGTTCGCGCAGAGGCGCGGAGGACGCGGAGATGTTCGGTGCGCGGATAGCGCATCCCTTACCTATCATGGCCTGTTGGGGCGGACTGTAGAATGAGTGGAGTGGTACAGCTCCGCGTCCTCTGCGCCTCCGCGCGAACCCAAAATTTCTCCCCAGAACCCCGTTCAGCCTGAGCGAAGTCGAAGGCCAAGCGAATCCCTCAAGCCCCAACACTCCGCGTCAACGACAGGAACACGTCTTCCAGATCGGCTTCCTTGGTCGAGACGTCGACGATCCCGTATCCGTCCGCCTGCACCGCCGCCAGGACCTGGCCCGCATTCACCTTGTCCTTGGCATAGGTGATCTCCAGCGTGCGGCTGCCCTTCAGCACGATCTTGCCGAAGCTGGCATGGTCGGGCACCGCCGCGACATCGCGGTCCACCGTCACCGCGACGATCTTTTCCTGCGCCTTGCCGACCAGTTCGCGGGTCGGCTCATTGGCAACCAGGCGACCATGGTTGATGATCGCGATCCGGTCGCACAGCTCCTCGGCCTCTTCGAGATAATGGGTGGTCAGCACCACCGTCACGCCCTGCTCGTTCAACTGGCGGACATAGGCCCAGAGCTGCTGGCGAAGCTCGATATCGACGCCCGCCGTCGGTTCATCGAGGACGAGGACGGGCGGCGAATGCACCATCGCCTTGGCGACCATCAGGCGGCGCTTCATGCCACCCGACAGGGTGCGCGAATAGGCGTTGGCCTTGTCCTCCAGATGAACCGCGCGCAGCAATTCCATCGAGCGCCGCTGGCCCTTGGGCACGCCGTACAGCCCGCCCTGGATCTCCAGCGTCTCCAGCGGCGTGAAGAAGGGATCGAACAGGATTTCCTGGTTGACGATGCCGATCGACGCCTTGGCGTTGCGCGGATGCCGGTCGATGTCGAAACCCCAGATCGACGCCGATCCTTCGGTCTTCATGACGAGACCCGCCAGGATGTTGATCAGCGTCGACTTGCCCGCACCGTTCGGCCCCAGCAGCCCGAAGATCTGCCCCCTCGGCACGTCGAAACTGACCCCGTCGAGCGCGCGCTTGCCGCCCTGATAGGTCTTGGCGATGCCCTGGATCGAGATGGCGGCTTCGGTGCTGGCGGTCATGGCGCCCGAGATAGGCGTGTGGGGCGGACAGGCCAAGCCGGTTTTCGGGAATTGCACGGGGCTCCATGCCTTGCTATCGCGCGAGCCTATGTTGCCGCCGCCCGAAACCACCCGCGTCACCCAGACCCGCGTCGCTTGCGACGGTGCCACCGACATTCCCGGCGGCGCTGCGCTCGGTCATCCGCGCGTGTGGCTGCAGATCGACGAGACCGGCTATGTCGATTGCGGCTATTGCGATCGCCGCTTCGTGCTGATCGGTGGCCCGGCGGATGGCGCGGACCAGGCGGCGCTGCCGGATCATGGCGACGGCGCCGGGCGCTAAACCCCAACACGAATGAGACTCACGCCCCTCCCGCAAGCGGGAGGGGATGGGGGAGAGAAAAGCCGCGAGCGTAGGTTTCGGTGAGACTCATTGCCCTCCCCAAACCAGTTTCAGGTAAACGATGCCCCGCATCGTTTAGGTCATGCCGGGGGCATGACCGACCTGAAACTCGCTTGCGGGAGGGGCTTAAGAGAGAGCTGCGGCATGCGGCCGGGGCTTAACAAGGTTGGAATCCCGCCGACGGGAGATTTCAAACCTCGGCGGGGCGTCCTATATCCTCGTGATGACCGTCACCGATCCCCGCTCGTTCCTCTACCGCGACACGCTGGACCCCGAGGCGGCGTTGCGCCTCACCGCCAACGCCCTGTCCCGCGCCGACGATGGCGAGCTGTACCTCCAATATAAGCGGTCCGAAGCCTTCGGATTCGATGACGGGCGGTTGAAGACGGCCAGCTACGACACGCATTCGGGCTTCGGCCTGCGCGCGGCGTCGGGCGAGATGACCGCCTTCGCCCATGCCAATGAGCTGTCCGAGGCCGCGATCCGGCGCGCCGCGCAGACCATGGCGCTGATCGACCCCGCCAAGGGCGCCGCCGCCCCGCCGCCGCAGGGGACCAACCGGCACCTCTATACCGCGACCGATCCGCTCGACCTGATCCCCTTTGCCGAGAAGGTGTCGCTCTGCCAGACGATCGACGCCGCCGCCCGCGCGCGCGACCCGCGCGTCGTGCAGGTGTCGGTCGGCCTGTCGGGCAGCTGGAGCGTGGTCGAGATCGTGCGTGCCGACGGCTTCGTCGCAACCGATGTCCGGCCGCTGGTGCGGCTTAACATCTCGGTCGTGGTCGAACAGAATGGGCGGCGCGAGACGGGCAGCTTCGGGATTGGCGGCCGCTATCTGTACGACCGTCTGGTCGCGCGTGAGACGTGGGAGCGCGGCATCGACGTCGCACTGACCCAGGCGCTGGTCAATCTGGACTCGGTCGCCGCTCCGGCGGGCGAGATGACCGTGCTGCTCGGGCCGGGCTGGCCGGGCGTGCTGCTGCACGAGGCGATCGGGCACGGGCTGGAGGGCGACTTCAACCGCAAGGGCACCTCGGCCTTTTCGGGGCGGATCGGCGAGCGGGTCGCGGCGTCCGGCGTCACCGTGGTCGATGACGGCAGCCTGGCCGACCGGCGCGGGTCGCTGTCGATCGATGACGAGGGCACGCCGACGCGTGAGGTCGTTCTGATCGAGGACGGCATCCTGAAGGGTTACATGCAGGACCGGCTCAACGCGCGGCTGATGGGCGTCGCGCCGACCGGCAATGGCCGCCGCGAGAGCTTTGCCCATGCGCCGATGCCGCGCATGACCAACACCTTCATGAAGGGCGGGCAGGACGACCCGGCCGAGCTGCTGTCGCGGGTGAAGAACGGCATTTTCGCCAAGTCCTTCGGCGGCGGGCAGGTCGATATCGTGTCGGGCAAGTTCGTCTTTTCCTGCACCGAGGCGTATCGGATCGAGAATGGCCGCCTGGGCGCGCCTATCAAGGGCGCGACGCTGATCGGCGACGGGCCGAGCGTGCTGACCAAGGTGAAGGGCATCGGCAACGACTTCGCGCTGGACGAAGGCGTGGGGGTCTGCGGCAAGGGCGGGCAGAGCGTGCCTGCGGGCGTCGGCCAGCCGAGCCTGCTGGTCGAAGGGCTGACCGTCGGCGGAACCGCGCTGGCGGCGTAGCCTATATTCCTCCCCTAAAAGGGGAGGTGGCAGGCCATAGGCCTGACGGAGGGGGGTCACCCTCTCGATAGCGGGTCCCCCCTCCCCTTGCAGGTGAGGAAGAGCTGCCCAAAATTTGGGCATATCCTTACCAATGCCTAAAAATTGATGCCGCCCGGCAGGCCAAACGGATCGCGCCGCATCATCATAGCGCGCAAAAGTCACGAAAACGTAACTGGCACACCCTTTGCAACGCTTGTCGGCGGGAAACGCAAAGGGGGCGCAGGTGAAGCTGATCATCGCTATCATCAAGCCGTTCAAGCTCGACGAGGTGCGCGAGGCGCTCACCACTTTGGGCGTGGCGGGCATGACGGTGACCGAGGTGAAGGGTTTCGGGCGGCAGAAGGGCCAGACCGAAATCTATCGCGGGGCCGAATACAGCACCAACATGGTGCCCAAGATCAAGATCGAGGTCGTCTGCGCGTCCGAGATCGCCGACCGCGTCGTCGAATCGATCCAGGCCGCCGCCAACACCGGCGCGATCGGCGACGGCAAGATCTTCATGCTCGATGTCGGCCAGGCCGTGCGCATCCGCACCGGCGAAACCGACGAATCGGCACTCTGAGCAAGGGGGGATTTCGATGAAGCATGTCACCAAATTGGCGACCGGCGCGGCGGGCCTCGGCCTGACGCTGTTCGTCGCGCTGCCCGCCTGGGCCCAGGATGCCGCCGCGCTCCAGTCGCCCGCCGCCGCCGCGCCGGCCGCGACCGTGAACAAGGGCGACACCGCCTGGATGCTCACCTCGACCGTGCTGGTCATGATGATGATCCTGCCGGGCCTGGCGCTGTTCTATGGCGGTCTGACCCGCGCGAAGAACATGCTGTCCACCATGACGCAGATCGGCGCGGCCGCCTGCCTCGCGATGCTGATCTGGGTGATGTACGGCTATAGCCTGGCCTTCGGGCCGGACGTGTCGGGGGGCGCGTCCAACTTCATCTCCGGGCTGGGCAAGGCGTTCCTGAAGGGCGTCACGCCCGCCAGCCAGGCGGCGACTTTCACCGCGGGCGTCGAAATCCCCGAATATGTCTTCATCTGCTTCCAGATGACCTTCGCCGCGATCACCGCCGCGCTGGTGCTGGGCTCGGTCGTCGAGCGGATGAAGTTCTCGGCGGTCATGGCGTTCACCGCCGTGTGGCTGACCATCGTCTATTTCCCGATCGCGCACATGGTGTGGGCATCGTCGGGCCTGTTCTTCAAGGCGGGCGCGCTCGACTTCGCGGGCGGCACGGTGGTGCACATCAACGCCGGCGTCTCGGCGCTGGTCGCCTCGCTGATCCTGGGCAAGCGCATGGGCTATCCGACGACCCCGATGCCCCCGCACTCGCTGACGCTGACCGGCGTGGGCACCGGCCTGCTGTGGGTCGGTTGGTTCGGGTTCAACGCGGGCTCCGCGCTGGAGGCCAATGGCTCGGCGGGTCTGGCGATGATCAACACCTTCGTCGCGACGGCGTCGGGCGGCCTGTTCTGGATGCTCGCCGAGCGTCTGGCGGGGCATAAGGGTTCGGCGCTGGGCTTCTGCTCGGGTATCGTCGCCGGTCTGGTCGCGGTGACCCCGGCGGCGGGCAATTCGGGCCCGTTCGGCGCGATCGTGCTGGGCGCCATCGCCAGCGTGGTCTGCTTCTACGCGGTGTCGGTCCTGAAGCCCAAGCTCGGCTATGACGATGCGCTCGACGCCTTCGGCGTGCACGGCATCGGCGGCATGATCGGCGCGATCGGCACGGCCGTGGTCTACGCCCCCTCGCTGGGCGGTCCGGGTGCGGCGGATTACGTCATGAGCTCGAAGCTGCTGGTCCAGCTCGGCGCGGTCGCCACGACCATCGTCTGGGCCACCATCGGCACCGTCATCGCCATGTACGTCGCCAAGGCGGTCACCGGCCTGCGCGTCTCGAAGGAAGTCGAGCAGGAAGGCCTCGACCTCGGCGAGCACGGCGAGCGCGCCTACAACTGATCGGGAGCGGGGGCGACAGACCCCCGCACCCCACGACGTTCCTCCTGCGGACGACCTAAGCCCGGTGCGGCAACGCACCGGGCCTTTTTTTGTGTTGGCGGGGACGAGGGGGCGCTGCTCCCGCCTCTGCCGGGACGTAACGGGATCGTATCATCCTCCGTTCGCACTGAGCGAAGTCGAAGTGCACGGGGTGACGCTCGCGGCCGGGGCGGGGCGTGGCCTTCGACTTCGCTCAGGCTGAACGGAGGTGGGGCTGGGGAGATAGAGGGGGAAGGGGCGACCCTTACCGCCCCTTCGGCCCCGCCGCCGGCCCCGCCTGCTGCGCCCGCGTCGCCTTGGCCGCCTCATATTCATCGAAGGTGCGCGACAGCAGCGCCTGCGCCTCCGCCTCGGTCACCTTGCCGTCCTTGTTGGCATCGGCCTTGCCGAACCACAGTTCGGCGAGGCGTCCAGCATGGACGTCGTCGATCTTCTTCTGGCCGTTGCCCATCTTCATGATCGCGGCCTTGACCTCGGCCTTGGTCAGCGCGCCGTCGTGATTGGTATCGCGCGCCTTGAACTCGCGCGAGAATTTCGCGGCGGCGGACGCGCGGGTGTCCTGCGCCAGGGCGGGCACGGCAAGGGTCGCGGCGATCAGGCCGGTGACGAGGAAACGGGTCATGCGGGAACTCCTGAACGGAACATCATGGCCGCTCCTGACCGGCTTTGGCTGTCGCCGCAATGAACAAGCGGGGGAACGGGCCCAACCGAAGGTTGCGTGAGGCCGCCACAGCGCATAGGGGCCGGGGCAAATCCATCTCCTATCCTCGAAGGACTTTGCCGTGAGCGAAGATATCAAGCGCGTCGTCCTCGCCTATTCGGGCGGCCTCGACACCAGCGTCATCCTCAAGTGGCTGCAGCAGCATTATGGCTGCGAGGTCGTGACCTTCACCGCCGATCTGGGCCAGGGCGAGGAGCTGGAGCCCGCGCGCAAGAAGGCGGAGATGGCGGGCGTGAAGCCCGAGCATATCTTCATCGACGATCTGCGCGAGGAGTTCGTCAAGGATTACGTGTTCCCGATGATGCGCGCCAACGCGCTCTACGAGGGGCTGTACCTGCTCGGCACCTCGATCGCGCGGCCGCTGATCGCCAAGCGCCAGATCGAGATCGCCAAGATGGTCAACGCCGACGCGGTCAGCCACGGCGCGACCGGCAAGGGCAACGACCAGGTCCGCTTCGAGCTGGGCTATTATGCGCTGAACCCCGACATCAAGGTCATCGCACCGTGGCGCGAATGGGACCTGACCAGCCGCACCAAGCTGATCGAATTCGCCGAGGCGCACCAGATCCCGGTGTCGAAGGACAAGCGCGGCGAGGCGCCCTTCTCGACCGACGCGAACCTGCTGCACACCTCGTCCGAGGGCAAGGTGCTGGAGGACCCGTGGGATGAGGTCCCCGATTACGTCTATTCGCGCACCGTCAATCCGGAGGACGCGCCCGACGTCCCCGAGACGATCACCATCGATTTCGAGCGTGGCGACGGCGTCGCGCTGAACGGCGAGGCGTGTTCGCCCGCGACCCTGCTGACCAAGCTGAACGAGCTGGGCCGCAAGCACGGCATCGGCCGCCTCGACCTGGTCGAGAACCGCTTCGTCGGCATGAAGAGCCGCGGCATGTACGAGACGCCGGGCGGCACCATCTATGCGTTGGCGCATCGCGGCATCGAGCAGATCACGCTCGACCGGGGCGCCGCGCATCTGAAGGACGAACTGGCGCCGCGCTATGCCGAGCTGGTCTATAATGGCTTCTGGTTCTCGCCCGAGCGCGAGATGCTCCAGGCCGCCGTCAACTACAGCCAGGAGAAGGTGACCGGCACCGTCCGCCTGAAGCTGTACAAGGGCCAGGCGATCGTGACGGGGCGCAAGTCGCCCTACAGCCTGTATTCGGAGAAGGTCGTGACCTTCGAGGACGATCAGGGCGCCTATGACCAGCGCGACGCGGCGGGCTTCATCAAGCTCAACGCGCTGCGCCTGCGCCTGCTGGGCCGCCGCGACCGCGACTGACCCTGAGTCGGAGCTGAATGCCGAAAGGGCGGACGGGGCAACCCGTCCGCCCTTTTTCATGGGGCCTCGCCGCAGGTGGAGCGAAGCCTATTTCAGTTTCACGCCGTGCAGGCTGCTGGTGGTGGCGATGATCAGATAGCCGTCCGGCGTCACGGTCAGCGGTCCGGCGAACCCGGTCTTCCAGACGACCGGATAGCCTGCCTTTGTCAGGTCGACCGCATAGGTGGTCGAGGTGCCGGCGACGAACATATGGCTGTCCGAGATTACGACATTGCCTGCCAGATTCTCGGTCCCGCCGACATCGATCGATCCCGCCAGCAATCCGGTCGACGTATCGATCAGGTCGACGATCGTGCTCGCCGAGCGAATGGCATAGAGGCGGCTTCCTCGAACGGCGGGCTGGCCGGTATAGCTATAGCCCGTCCGCCAAAGTGCCTTTTCGCTGGCGAAGGAGAAAGCCGCGATCGGCAGCGAATTTCCGTCTGAATAATTATCCGTGTAGGTAAAGACATGGCCATTGGCGTCCAGCATCGGTGCGCCGACATATTCACCCGAATAGCTGATGCCGTTTTTCGAGAAGAACGGGTTCTGGATGGATCTCACCACCGCCCCGGCTCTTGTCATTACTACCAGCGAGCCGGCCTTGAAATAATAGACATAGCTCTGGTCGACGGCGACGCTTTCGCCCTGCATGACGTAACCGCCATATTGACCGACGGCCTCGGTCCGCCAGAGCCGGTCGCCGGTCGGAGCGTTGGCGTCATAGACGACATTGCCATAATATCCCGCCGCATAGAACAGTTCGTTGCCGACGGGGGTCGGCACGCTGCCGTCGCTGAACTGTGCGTCATAGGTCGGCGTGCTGACATACCCGCCCGTGGATGCGTTGATGACCTGCATCGGGGATGCCGTGGACGTCGTATTCGGCGTGATCGACGCGACCATGTTGTTGGAATAGGATGGGCCATAGGGGCGCCGTCCCCGCCCCAGGCTGGCCGCGCCCAGATCGAAGCCCCAGACGGACGCGCCGTTCGCGCTCGATACCGCCTGGGTGTAGATGTGGCCGTCCCCGCGCACGACATTGTAGAATATGGTGCCCGCGCGCGCCGCGACCGTGCTGGGAGGATTGGGCGTACCAATGGTCCACGCATCGGCAAAGCTCGCTGTCGCAAAGCTGGCCGGGACATAGCCGGTGTGTCCGGGGTCGCGTTGCAGCGTCGACCAGTTGCCGTCGTCTGCGAGCGGGGTCGGCGTCGGCAGGATGAAGGGAGCCGGTGTTGGCGTCGGCGTGGCGATGGGCGTTGGTGTGGGTGTTGGCGTCGGAGCCGGCGTCGGCGTTGGCGTCACGACGACATTCCCGGTCCCCCCAGATCCGCCGCCCTCACCGCCGCAGGCCCCTAGAAAAAGCAAAAATGCAATTGTCGACCAAGTCGATCGCTTCATGATGTCCCCCACCCCGGTATCTGTAATAGATTGCCGATGAGAAGTTCGTAATATGAAAAGAAGACTGGCGGCAAGCGTATCGCGATTGGTTCATGCCTTGCGCGAAAGCGCATCGACATTTTCCCATATCGTGATTTTCGCGCCAGCCCGCCGAGCAAGTTCAATGGCGGCGAAACGATCACCCGTTCCCGTCTGACGAGAGCCCTTTCTGATTTCAACAACTCGCCGCACCGCAGCAAGGGGGATGCTTGTCCTCGCCCCCTTCGATCCGCTAGGCCGGATGGCATGAATGGGGGAAAGCTCAACTGGTGGCAGACGCGGTGGTTCGTGGCGGCGATGGCGCTGCTCGCGGCCGTGCCGCTGCTCTGGCCGACGGTGCCGCCGCTGGTCGACCTGCCGGGCCATATGGGCCGTTACCGGGTCCAGCTCGATTATGCCGCGCAGCCCTGGCTGGCCAACTGGTATCATTTCGAATGGCAGATGATCGGCAATCTGGGCATCGACCTGCTGATCGAGCCGCTGGCGCCGATCTTCGGGCTGGAGCTGGCGGTCAAGCTGATCGTCATCGCCATCCCCGTGCTGACCGTCACCGGCCTGCTCTGGATCGCGCGCGAGGTGCAGGGGCGGATTCCCGCCACCGCGCTGTTCGCGCTGCCGCTGGCCTATAGCTATCCCTTCCAGTTCGGGTTCGTGAACTTCGCGCTGGCGATGGCGCTGGCGCTGAACCTGTTCGCGCTGTGGCTGCGCATGGGGCGGCTGGGCGCGGTGCGGTTGCGCGGCATCGTCTTCGTGCCGCTGTCCTGCCTGCTCTGGGTGGCGCACACCTTCGGCTGGGGCGTGCTGGGCGTGCTGGCCTTCTCCGCCGAGCTGATCCGCCAGCACGACATCCGCCGTGCCAGGGGCGCGCATGGGGTGAAGGGGTGGATCGAATCCGCCATCCATGCCGGGATCGGCTGTATCCCGCTCGCGCTGCCGATGGTGCTGATGGTGCTGTGGCGTTCTGGCGAGCATGTCACCGGGCAGACCACCGACTGGTTCAACTGGCGGTGGAAGATCAACTGGGTGACGATGGTCCTGCGTGATCGCTGGATGGCGTTCGACCTGGCCTCGGTCACGGTGCTGTTCCTCGTGCTGCTCAAGGGCGTGCGCGACGAGCGGGTGGAATATTCGCGCAATCTGGTGCTGACGGCGGCGTTCCTGGCGGTCGTCTATCTGCTGTTGCCGCGCATCGTGTTCGGTTCGGCCTATGCCGATATGCGGCTGGCGCCCTATGTCCTGGCGATCGCGCTGATCGCGCTGAGGCCCCGGCGCGGGCTGTCGCTGCGCGGCGCGTCGACGCTGGCGGTGATCGGGCTGGTGTTCTTCGTCGTGCGGATCGGCGCCACCACGGTCAGCTATGTGATGTACAGCAACGATTACGACCGGGTGCTGACCGCGCTCGATCATGTCCCGCCGCGCGCGCGGCTGCTGACCTTTGTGGGCCGTCAATATTGCGCCGATGTCTGGCCGTCGAGCCGGCTGGAGCATGTCGCGGGCCTCGCGCTGGAGCGCAAGCTGGCCTATGCCAACGACCAATGGTCGATGGCGGGCGGCCAGCTGCTGACCGTGCGCTATGCCCCCGCCAAGCGTTTCGCGCACGACCCGTCCGAGATCGTGACCGCGCGCCGCTGTCGCGGGCAATGGTGGCGGCCGATCGACACCGCGCTCAAGTTGCTGCCGCGCGATGCGTTCGACTATGTCTGGCTGGTCCATCCACCGCGCTATGACGAGCGGCTGACCCGCGGGCTGACGCCGATCTGGCGGTCGGGACGCGACGTGCTGTACCGGATCGACGATCGCCGTCCGATCATCGATCCGGCGGCCTATGAGCTGCTCAGCCGTCCTTCGCCCGAAGAGGAAAAGCGCGTCCCCGCCCGGCGCAAGGCAACCGCCGATCAGGACGACCGATAGGGGCTAGCCCCGGCGGAACGGGGTCAGCTCGCCCAGATATTCGCTCTCCGCCGCCATCGCCTCGCGCTCGCGGGTCACGAACTCGGCGACGGCGCGGCGAAAGGCGGGGTGGGGGATGTAATGCGCCGAGTAGGTCGGCACCGGGGCATAGCCGCGCGCCAGCTTGTGCTCGCCCTGCGCACCCGCCTCCACGGTCGACAGCCCGCGCGCGATGGCGGCGTCGATCGCCTGATAATAGCATAGCTCGAAATGGAGGAAGGGCACCTCCTCGGTCGCGCCCCAATAGCGGCCATAGAGCGTGTCCGCGCCGATCAGGTTCAGCGCCCCCGCGATCGGTTGCCCCTCGCGCATCGCGAGGATCAGCAGCACCTTGCCGCCCAGCCGCTCGCCGATCCGGTCGAAGGCGGCGCGGGTCAGATAGGGCTGGCCCCATTTGCGGCTGCCCGTATCCTGATAGAAGGTCCAGAAGGCGTCCCAATGCTCCGGCCGGATGTCGGCGCCGGTCAGGTGGCGGATGGTCAGCCCCGCGACGGCGGCGGCGCGCTCCTTGCGGATCGCCTTGCGCTTCCGGCTGGCCAGCGCATCCAGGAAATCGTCGAACGTGGCATAGCCGTCATTGCGCCAGTGGAACTGCACGCCCTCGCGGATCAGCCAGCCCGCCGCCTCGAAATGCGGCACCTGGTCGGGCGCGACGAAACTGGCATGCGCCGAGGACAGTGCGTTCTGGTCGGTCACCGCCTCGATTGCGGCGATCAGCGCGGGCGCAAGCGCCGGGTCGCGCAGCAGCAGGCGAGGGCCGGGCACGGGCGAGAAGGGCGCGGCGATCTGGAGCTTGGGGTAATAGCGTCCCCCGGCGCGCTCCCACGCATCGGCCCAGCCATGGTCGAAGACATATTCGCCCTGGCTATGCGCCTTCAGATAGGCAGGCGCGATCGCGGCGGGCTGTCCGTCTGGGCCGTCGATCACGATGGGCGCGGGGGTCCATCCCGATCGGCCGCCGACGCTGTGCGAGGTTTCGAGCGCGCTCAGGAAGGCGTGGCTGACAAAGGGATTGGCGGTGCCCGCACAGGCGTCCCACTGGTCGGGGGACAGGGCGGCGACGCCGGAGAGGATACGCGCGACGGCGGTGGTCATCGCGGTGGGATATGCGGTTTGGGGCGGGGCGGGACAAGGGCTGGCGGTTCGCTTGTGGCTTTCCCTCCCCCATCCCCTCCCGCTTGCGGGAGGGGCGTGCGATGGGGCGAGTTATAGGATTCCTCGCTAACCTCTGGCCGCTCCCCTCCCGCAGGCGGGAGGGGATGGGGGAGGGCGGGGGCCACAGGCGACCCCGCCCGAAAGGATCAGGCCAGCGCCACGATCGCGTCCACCTCGACCGCCGCGCCCAGCGGTAGGACCGGCACGCCGACGGCCGAGCGCGCATGGCGGCCCGCCTCGCCGAACAGCGACACCATCAGCTCCGACGCGCCATTGGCGACCTTGGGCTGGTCGGTGAAGTCGCCCGCCGAATTGACGAACACGCCCAGCTTCACGATCCGCTTCACGCGGGCAAGGTCGCCGCCCAGATATTTCTTGATCTGCGCCACCAGCATCAGGCCGCACGCCTGCGCCGCCTTCTGCCCGTCTTCCAGCGAGACGCCCTCGCCCAGCCGCCCGGTGACGAGCTGGCCGTCGATGAAGGGCAGCTGGCCCGAGATATGGAGGAGCCCGCCCGCCTCGACGACGGGGACATAGGCGGCGACGGGGGCGGCGGCCTCCGGCAGGGTGAGGCCGAGCTGCTCGAGCGCGCGATCGATATGGGTGGTCATGGCGCGAGACATGGCGCGGTGCGCCCCCGCCGGTCAAGTATCCCGTCAGCCCGGCGCGGGGCGCCCCTCGGCGAATCGCGCGGCGATCCAGGTCTCGGCGCGCCGCCAGTCGTCGATCCGGGCATGCGCGGCGGGCGCGGGCGGGACATGCGGCGCCATTTCCGGCTCTGACACCATGTGCAGCCGGTGGACCTGCGGCGCATGCTCCGCAACCGAGGCATGGTGTTGCGCCAGATCGTCGACGAAGACGGTGACGGGATGGCCATGCTCGGCGACGAGCCTCGCCACCGGCACGCCCTTGGGGCCCGAATTGCACTGGACGCGGTGGGTGATGCCGAATCGCGCCAGCTGCTCGATCCGGGGCTGGCGGCATTCCTCGACCAGATTGGTCAGGATGACGATGTCGGCCTGTTTCGCCAGCGCGGCCAGCGCCTCGGCGGCGTGGGGCACCAGGGTCTGGCGCTCCATCTGGCCGGGAAAGAAGCCGTGCAGCAGCTCCCAGGCCTCGTCATGGGTAGGGGCGGGGCCGCCGCCGCGCCGGGACAGCGATCCGAAAAAGTCGTGCCGGTCCAGCGCGAACTCCATGTCGTGCGCTTCGTCCAGCCAGTCGCGAAAGTGCCGCACCATATGGACCAGCACCTCGTCGCAGTCGCAGATCAGCAGCGGCTTCATGCGGCCTCCAGCGTCCGCCGCGCGGCGACCAGTGCCTCGGGACGCACGCCCAGCGAATCGGCGCATTCGATCAGGTCGGCCTCATGCCCCTCCAGAAAGGACAGGATGGCGGCCAGCACGCCGGGCTCGCCCGCCCCGCCGCGCAGTTCCTCGACCGACAGGCCGGTCAGCGCCAGCAGCCGTTCGGCGCGGCTCTGGCTTTGCAGCGTCCAGACGAGCGCCTGCAACGCCAGCGCCCCGGCCGTCTCGATGCGTGCGGGTTCGATTGTATCCGGTCCGGGCATTGCCTATCGTCACTCATGGTCAATGGTGGAACGGGCGTGACAAGAAAGGTGCTCGTTGTCGAGGACAACGAACTCAACCTCAAACTCTTCTGCGACCTCCTGCGCGCGCACGGCTTCATCGCGGAGCCGGTCCGCGACGGGCGCGAGGCGGTCGCGCGCGCGCGCGAGGTCGAACCCGACCTGATCATCATGGACATCCAGATGCCGCATGTGACCGGCTATGAGCTGATCCTGGAGCTGAAGGCGGACGAGGAACTGCGCCGCATCCCGGTGATGGCGGTCACCGCCTATGCGGGCCGCGAGGACGAGGACCGGATCCGCGCGGCGGGGGCGGATTCCTATGTCTCCAAACCGATCAGCCTGATGCGATTCATGGAGGCGGTGAACGCGTTGCTGTGAGGGGGGGGGGCCCACCTCTGTTCGCCCCGCTCCCCACCCTCCGTCCGCACGGAGCGAAGTCGAAGTGCACGCCCCGAACCCCTGCCGCGAGCGTCATCCCGTGGCCTTCGACTTCGCTCAGGCTGAACGGAGAAAGGGGCGAGCAAGATGTCTATTTTGGGTGGCTAGCTGTCATGTGGCTTGAACCACCGACGGAAGAACGCCTGCCGCCCAGCCACTCGCTTCCGACGCTCCGCCGCTGCCTGCTCTTGGAACTGGGAACTGCTGTAACCGACCGCCCAGCGGTAAAGAGATACGAGCATCATGGCGAACATTGCCGCCCCACCAAGCGCAAAAACGCCGAGGGCAACCGGACCGTCACGCGAGAAGCCCAAAACCTCAAGTGCGCTGATCGCCGCTAGACTCAAGAAGACCGGCACACCCCAAACAAGCCGCTGCGCAAACGCGAATACCGGATTGTATCTTCGACTCGCCCAGTCCCGATCCATCCAGTTGATCAGCGCACGAAACATGGCGGCTCGCTCCCTCGTCACCGCCTTATCGCCTATTGCCGACGTCCGCTATTGGGCGAAGGCGAAAGCGCCCCCCGACGCTCCGGGCTCAATCCTCCGAATCGTCCCCGACCGGCGCGGCCTTGCGCCCCTTGAACCCCTGCGCCACGACGAACCATTCCACCGATCCCTTGCGGCTCGACGGCGGCTTGGCGTGCTTCACGGTGGCGAAGTGGCGCTTCATCTCGGCGACCAGCTGCGAATCGGCGCCGCCCGCGAAGACCTTCGACACGAACACCCCGCCGGGCGACAGCACGTCGCAGGCAAAGGCGAACGCCGTCTCGACCAGCGCCATGGTGCGCAGCGCGTCGGTCTGCGGATGGCCGACCGTGTTGGCCGCCATGTCCGACATGACGAGGTCGGGCGCGCCGCCCAGCGCCTCCATCAGCCTGTCGGGGGCCGCATCGTCCATGAAGTCCATCTCGAAGATGGTGACGCCGTCGATCGGGTCGACGGGCAACAGGTCGATACCGACCACGCTGGCGTTCGGCACCTTGCGTCGCACCACCTGGCTCCAGCCGCCCGGCGCGATGCCGAGGTCGATGATCCGCTTCTTGCCGCGCAGGAAGCCGAACCGCTCGTCCAGCTCGATCAGCTTATAGGCCGCGCGGCTGCGATACCCCTCCGCCTTGGCACGGCGGACATAGGGGTCGTTCAGCTGGCGCTCCAGCCAGCGGGTCGATTGCGCGGTGCGGTTCCGGGCGGTGCGCACGCGCTGGTGCAGCCCCGAATTTCCTCTGCTCACGGTCTGGTGATTCCCATCAAACGCCGCAAAATCCCCTCGCGGATTCCACGGTCGGCGATCCCTAGCCGCTCGGCGGGCCAGAGGTCCAATATCGTCTCGAGGATGGCGCAGCCCGCGACCACCAGGTCGGCGCGCTCGGGGCCGATGCACGCGACCTTGCCGCGCGCGGCCAGGCTCTTGCGCGACAGGCTGGTACTGATCTCGCGCATCGCCGCCGTCGGCACGATCAGCCCGTCGACCGCGGCGCGGTCATATTGGCTGAGCCCCAGATGGACGCTCCCCAGCGTCGTCACCGTGCCGCTGGTGCCCAGCAGCCGGGGCCGCTTCAGGTCGCGCGGCAGGCGTGCGGCGAAACCGGCAAAGCTGTCCGCGACGATCTGGCGCATCCGCGCATAGGCCGCCAGCCGCCCCGCCTCGCCCTCGCCGCCGCCCGCGCTTTCGGTGAGCGACACGACGCCCCAGGGGGCCGAATGCCAGTCGAGGATGCGGGGGCTGGGGCCGCGCGTGTCGACCAGCACCAGTTCGGTCGAACCGCCGCCGATGTCGAAGACCAGAGCGGGGTCCTCGCCCGGCTCGATCAGCGCGTGACAGCCGAGAACGGCGAGCCGCGCCTCTTCCTCGGCCGAGATGATGTCCAGATGGATGCCCGTCTCCGCCAGCGCGCGCGCGATGAAGGCGGGGCCGTTGGCCGCCCGCCGGCAGGCCTCGGTCGCGACCGCGCGCGACAGGGTGACGTTGCGGCGCCGCAGCTTGTCGGCGCAGACGCGCAGCGCCGCGATGGTGCGGTCGATCGCGGCGTCGGACAGGCGGCCGGTGGTCGCCAGCCCCTCGCCCAGCCGGACGATGCGCGAAAAGGCGTCGACCACGGCAAAGCCGCCGCCCTGCGGCCGCGCGATCAGCAGCCGACAATTGTTGGTGCCAAGGTCGAGCGCGGCATAAGCCTGCGCATCGGACCACCGGCCACGCTGGGGCCGGGGCGGTGCCGGACGGGCAGGGGGCTTGGCCTGCCGGTACGGCCGTCGGGTGGGTTGATCCCCCATCGCCGTATCTCGCTTTATTCTGTTCTATCCGTCACGGACATGAGCGTCCGCCGGTGCTTGGTCCCCAAGGTAGCGGGTCGGTGCCCGTGCGACAAGACGCACCGCATCAAAGCCTGTTGACAAGCCCCGCCAGCCCGCCTAGAGGCACGCCCCTGTTCGGTGCCCCGTCGTCTAAAGGTAAGACCACGGACTCTGACTCCGTTAATTGAGGTTCGAATCCTCACGGGGCATCCAGACATTTGCCGGGATCAGGCGATCTGATCCGCAGGCCGGGCAAGCCGCCCGCCCCATATCCCCTGCCATAAAATGTCACGCTGATGATCGGCGTCGCCTGCCGTCGGCTCCGCGCGGCTGTGGATGATGACTTAGGTCGGATCGACATTCAGAATTGCTTCTCCTCTCCCCTGGACAGGGGGGAGGGTTAGCGAAGCTTGCCAGCCTGCTGGCTAGCGCAGCTTGGGTGAGGGGGCGAGCGAGCCCAAAGGCTCGCGCGCTGCTCGCATGCACCCCTCACCCAGCTCCGACTAGGCCTTTGCTTTCGCAAAGACCAAGTCTGCGCAACCCTCTCCCCTCTGCGAGGGGCGAGGGAAAGAAAGGCATCGCTGAATGCCGATCGGCCCTAGGCGAGCATGTCGGCCGTCTCGGCCTGTTTCGTGGCGAATCTTTCTACCCCGCCATCGAATCGGGTCGCGCGCGAATTTTGGACGATGCCGTGCTCTTCCCGTCGTCAGCCATTTGCCGGGGTGGCCTTCGCAAATCCGTTCGTACGCCCGGCGTGGGTGCCGTCGCGTATCGTCGGGATGCGTGATGGCGGCAGGGGGCTGCCGTTCGACGGCGCTTCCTCCGAGATAATCGTCCCCAAGGGGCGAATATCGGCAAGCAAAGCCTCGGCGGCATCGTCGTGGTGGCCGGGATCGAAAAAGACGGCGCGATGATTCCGCGCGTTGTGCCAAAGCATCGGGACAAACACGTGTCGGCGGCTGTCTTTCGACAGCCGCCTCACATTTTCCACCAATGTTGGAAAGTGGTGCCCAGAAGAGGAGTGAGCGGGGGCGAGCGGGTGGCCTCCACCTCGACCGGGGAGTTTCCTCCTGCTTTTACAATGAGGGGCGGTTCGAGTGCCAGAAGAGGCCCCGAACCATCGGCATTCACCGTCACGAGATCATTCGTAGCATCGGCGCACGCCACAGGTGTTGAGGGAGCGTTGTCAGGCATGCTCATCTCCATGATGTTTGGGCGGTGCAGTTCGATGGTGGGTAGCAAGGTCTGGCCCGACGAATGAGGTAACACCGCCCTCGGGCCATAAAATCCAGCGTTTCAAACCGTCCCGGCGAATTGCTTCTCGAATGTTCTTGGTCATCCATGCTCGAAGCGCTGGATCAGGGTCGCGTGGGTCAGCATGGGGGAAGCAGAAGGTGGAACGGTTGGCGCTCACCTCGGCCATAGGGACTCCCGCTTGAATAGTCGGAATATGCCAAGCGATGGCCGAAGGTGCGGCACGGACTGATATCCGGATAGGCTGCACGCTCGATCTCCATATCGACGGACGGCCTTGACCGTCTCGGGTGATGTTGACCGTGGGTGCACGCTGGCGGATCAAGCAGCCTGCACCGTCATCCTCGTTTTGATGCGATGAACGGTGGCGACCCCAATCTTCAAAGCCCTCGCCGTCGCGTTGATACTGGTCCCGGCGTTGAGGAGCTTGCGGGCGCGCTGCTCGATATAAGCGTCTAGCGAGGGTCGACCCGCCTTTTTCGTAGATCGGGCGAGGCCCGCCATGATGCGGTCGCGGAGGATGGCACGCTCGAATTCCGAGAAGACGCTGAGCATGCTGAACATCGCCCGGCCTGCCGGGGTCGAGGTGTCGAGCCCCTGCGTATGAAGGTAGAGGTCGACGCCCCGGCTGTTGATCTCGCCAAGGAAGGTCACGAGATGCTGAAGGCTGCGGCCTAACCGGTCGACGGACCAGCACGCGATAAGGTCGATCTCTTTCCTCGCCACCATCGTCATAAGACGGTCGTAGGCGGGACGCTTTTCCCGACCCTTGGCTCCCGAGATGCCCTCATCTGCTAGCCGCTCAACAATGGTCCAGCCCATGCGTTCGGCAACACCGTCAAGTTCACGAAGCTGGTTCTCGACCGTCTGCTGGTCCGTGCTCACCCTCGTATAGATCGCGACCCGCTTGCTCATAGCAGGATTATACCAGAGCTTATGGAATATTTCAGTTCATTCTGAAGGGTTTGGCATTGTTTTACTTGGGCCTAACAACCAACCTCCACCGCATCTCGGCGGTGCAAGGTCTGCCCATACCCGACAATCGCGTAATTACGACACCATAGCCATCATGGCCGAGGTCATGACGAATGTTGTCTTCCATTAAAGAGAGCGCGTTCTCGTCCCACCGGTCCCACTTCGCGCTCTCGGTAGTAAGTGCAAGTTCAACGGTGCGCTGGCTGTGGGGCCAATCCATTTGAATAATGGTGTCCGCTAGATCGATTCCCCGCGCATGGGTGACGGGGAATAATTTTCTTCCCCGCGAGTATACGTGCAAACTGCTGCGTGGGGGCCATCCGGTCCAAGTCGGCATCATTCTCCCCAATGCGACCGGAGTTTACTGACCCGTGCGTCAGATCGGACCTTTTTACCCTTCGGCGTGACGAAACGAACGCTTCCAGCAGGAAGGCCCATCAGGCTCTCAATCGTCTTTTGAACCCCGCCGAGCCGTGCTGTGGATTTCACCTTCTTAAAGCGCAGTCCGACAGACTTCCGCTTGACGGCAATCTTGCCCTCGATCTCGCTCATATTGATCCCCTCTGTCTGAGCACATCCTAACGTTCATCATCGAACCGTCACCATCTGCTGTTCCCCAACCATTCGATTTCGGAACAGGCAGAGTGAGCGCGCAGGATCGGCAGAAAAGCATGGGTCTGACAGATGGCAATTCGGGGAGGGTTGCGGAATGGCTGCGGACAAGATGATGTTGTGACGATGAAGGTGACTGGAGCGGCACGCTCCAGGCGCTCCGCGCCTATCGCAGCCGGTTTTATAGCGTTGGTCTATGTTCCTGCGTCTACTCTCGAATTCGGATCGAACTAACCCCAACGGATAGCGCGCTGCCGAGCGCGGCGCTGTTCAGACGTTATTGTTCGCGATCGCACAAGCGCCGCCTATCGATGTAAACATCTCGCACCGGATCAAGCCCCGGCGAGCGCGTCGTGGAGTGTCAGTCAAGCGAGATGCAATAACGACGGGAAAGACCCCCTGTCAGCGCCCCAGCTTGAGGTAATGGACGCTCCGGATTCAAGTAGCGTTTTCGGTTTCTGGAAACGTCAGATGTGCTACCTCTCCGCGCTGTATAGGGGTGAATTGTGAATCATCAGGCACTTGCGTCGTTTATTTGGTCCGTAGCGGACCTGTTGAGAGGAGACTACAAGCAGTCGGAATATGGCAGGGTCATATTGCCGTTCACCGTGCTGCGCCGTCTCGATTGCGTGCTTGGACCCACTAAAGCGGCGGTGCTCACTGAGCTTCAGGCCAAGACGGCGCTGGACCTGAACCCCGAGCCATTCCTCCTGCGTGCCGCCAAGCAGGGCTTCTACAACACCGATCCGCTCGACCTCAGCAAGCTGATGGGCGATCAAGACAATATCCGCGCCAACCTCGTCCGCTACCTTGAGGGTTTCTCGCCCGCTGTGCGGGATATCTTCGAGCAGTTCGAGTTCCACGCCCAGATCGACCGACTTGCCAAGACCGGGCTGCTCTATCAGGTCACTGAGCGCTTCACCCGCATCGACCTCCACCCCGACAAGGTGAACAACGCGGCGATGGGCCTCGCCTTTGAGGAGTTGATCCGCAAGTTCGCTGAAATCTCGAACGAGACGGCTGGTGAGCATTTCACCCCGCGTGAGGTCATCCGCCTCATGGTCAACCTGCTGTTCGTCGAGGACGACGACGCGCTGACCAAACCGGGGATCGTGCGCACCATCTACGATCCCACGGCGGGCACGGGCGGCATGCTGTCAGTCGCGGGTGAGTATCTTGATGAGCACAACCCGCAGGGGCACCTGACCATGTTCGGTCAGGAACTGAACCCAGAGAGCTACGCCATCTGCAAGGCGGACATGCTCATCAAGGGGCAGCCGATCGAGAATATCGTTCAGGGCAACACTTTGTCCGACGACAGCCACCACGGTCGCACCTTCGACTATATGCTGTCGAACCCGCCGTTCGGCGTCGAGTGGAAGAAGGTTGAGAAGCAGGTTCGCGCCGAGCACGAGCAGAAGGGCTATGACGGGCGCTTTGGCCCCGGACTGCCCCGCGTGTCGGACGGATCGCTCCTGTTCCTCATGCACCTGCTGTCGAAGATGCGCCCGCTCAATGAGGGGGGCTGTCGCTTCGGGATCGTCCTCAACGGCTCGCCCCTGTTCACGGGCGGCGCGGGCAGCGGCGAGAGCGAAATCCGCCGCTATGTGCTGGAGAACGACCTCGTTGAGGCGATCGTCGCGCTGCCGACCGACATGTTCTACAACACGGGGATCAGCACCTACGTCTGGATCATTAGCAACCGGAAGCCGGAGGCTCGCCGGGGCAAGGTCCAGTTGATCGACGCCTCCTCCATGTGGCGCAAGATGCGCAAATCCTTGGGCTCGAAGCGCAAGGAAATGTCGGACGCGCAGATCGAGACCGTCACCAAGCTGTTCGGCGGGTTCACTGAGGCGCGGCTTGCCACCAGCTTCGATGCAGACGGCCGGGAGGTTGTGCGCGACGTGGTGGTCGAGGGCGAGCCGGTGCCCTCAGCGCCGGAGGGTGGCAAGGTGAAGCTCGCGCCGCTGTCGCGCATCTTCCCGAACAGCGCCTTCGGCTATCGCACCATCACCGTCGAGCGACCGCTGCGCGACGAGGCGGGCGAGATCGTGCTGGGCCAGCGTGGCAAGGCGAAGGGTAAAAAGCAGCCAGATAGCGCCCTTCGAGATACCGAGAACGTGCCGCTCAGTGATGATGTCGAGACCTACTTTGAGCGGGAGGTGCTGCCCCACGCGGAGGATGCGTGGATCGACCACGACAAGACCAAGGTCGGCTACGAAATCCCGTTCACCCGGCACTTCTACGTGTTCGAGCCGCCGCGTCCACTCGCTGAGATCGACGCCGATCTCGAAGCCGTCACTGACCGGATCAAGGGCATGCTGGAAGGGCTCGCTGCGTGAGCTTTCCAGCGTATCCAAGTTATGGAGACAGCGGCGTGCAATGGGTTGGCGACGTGCCCAGCCATTGGGCCGTGGTTCCACTAAAGCATGTGGCAGCGCTCATTGCAGGTCAGTCGCCAAACTCAGCGGACTGCAATGAGGAAGGTGCCGGTCTGCCTTTTCTTCAGGGCTGTGCGGAGTTTGGGGAGCAACACCCTACGCCACGGCAATATTGTGAACTGCCGCCCAAACAGGCCATTGAGGGCGACCTCCTTCTTTCCGTTCGCGCGCCGGTTGGCGAGCTAAATATTGCGGACCAGCGATACGGGATTGGCCGGGGCCTCTGCGCGATCCGTCCAGTATCGGGCGAGTTCTCCTTTTTACGACACGTTATTGCCGCATCCATAAAGCCGTTACAAAGCGTGGCGACCGGCAGCACCTATCAAGCCGTCTCTTCCGAGCAGATCGGCTCGCTGCGAACTCCTAAGCCTCCGGCAGACGAGCAGATCATCATAGCCGCCTTCCTCGACCGCGAAACGAGCAAGATTGACGCGCTCATTGAGGAGCAGCGGCGCTTGATCGTGCTGCTGAAGGAGAAGCGGCAAGCCGTCATCTCCCACGCCGTCACCAAGGGCCTCGATCCAAACGCCCCGATGAAGGACAGCGGCATCGAATGGCTCGGCGAGGTGCCCGCGCATTGGCAGATACTGCCATTGCGTCGCGTAGTTCGGCAGTTCGTCGATTATCGAGGGGCGACTCCTAACAAGGTCAGTGAGGGCGTTCCTCTCATCACCGCCACCCAGATAAAGCATGGCCGCATCGACCACAGTCTCGATCCCGTGTTCATTAGCGAGGAGGAATATGCCGAGCGCATGACGCGCGGCTTCCCCGCTGTAGGAGACCTACTTCTTACAACAGAAGCGCCCCTCGGCGAGGTGGCACTCGTGGATGAGGAGCGTGTCGCACCCGGTCAACGCATCATCCTAATGAAAATGGCTGATCACCTGATGACCAGCGGCTACCTGCATGCTCACTTCCGATCTGATTTCGGCCAGAGCGAGTTGTGGACTCGAGCGAGCGGCTCAACGGCGAGCGGTATCCGTGCTGACCGGCTTAGGGGAAGCGCCGTGCTCGTGCCGCCACTGGATGAGCAACTGCGGATCGTGAGCCACATCCAGCAACAGACCAGCGCTTTCGATAACGTGTTTGCGGTAGTTACTCGCGGCATCCAGCTTCTCAATGAACGTCGCGCGGCCCTCATTTCCGCAGCCGTCACCGGCAAGATTGACGTGCGCGAATCCGCGAAGGTGCTGCCGTTTCCGCTCCATCGCGCCCAAGCGCGCGGGCTCATCGCCACGGAGATTATCGAGCGGTCGGCGCATCAATCCACCTTCGGCCGCGTCAAGCTTCAGAAGATCGCCTTCCTCGCTGAGGCGCATATCGGCATCAGCGAGCTTGCCGGTTCCTACACCCGCGAGGCCGCTGGTCCGCTCGACCGGGCGCTGATTGAAGAGATGGAAAGCGGCGCACAGAGCATCGCTGGCATTGAGTGGGAGCAACCGGGCGGCGCTGGCACCACGGTCAGCTATCGGCTCGGACAGCAGCGAGGCGCGCATCGCCACGAACTGGCGCAGTGGCTCGGTGAGGATCGCACGGCCAAGTTCGACAAGCTGATTGGAGATTTTGCGGCGCTCAGCACCAAGGAGGCCGAGGCCGTCGCGACGCTCTATGGCGTGTGGAACGACGCCCTCAGTGAGGGTGCATCGCCCACCGACAACGAGATCATCAGCGGTTTCCTCAATGACTGGCACCCGGAGAAGCGTGCCAAGTTCCGCGCCAGCGAACTTCCCGAATGGCTGGGCTGGATGCGTCGCCACGGCATCGTGCCGACCGGCTCCGGCCCAAAGACTACGACCGGGAGGCTGTTCGTATGAGCCCAGCGGTCGGCCGCTCCTTGGAGCTTTACTATATCGACGGTCGCCCGGACGGCATGGTTACCGCCGAGTTGTTTAACTGGACCGGCCACGTCCTGTTGTTCCCGCGCACCCAGTTGAGCGAAGCGCTCGTGCGTAGTGAAGCCAGCTATGCAGGCGTCTACCTGCTGCTCGGCGACCAGAATGGCGAGCCCTTCGCCTACATCGGTGAAGGCGAAGATATCGGCGCGCGTATTCGTCAGCATGACGTGCGCAAGGAATGGTGGACCAGCGCCGTGCTCGTCACGGCCTCCGCCAACAAGCTCAACAAGGCGCACGTCCGCTACCTCGAAGCGCGGCTGATCGCGCACGCCAAGGTGATCGGTCACACGCCGCTCGACAATCTGACCGCGCCAGTGCTGCCGATCCTTAGCGAAGCCGATATCGCCAAGATGGAGGCGTTCCTCGAAAACCTGCTGATCGTGCTCCCGGCTGTGCGCGTGGACATGTTTATCCAGCGTGCTCGTGCCCATCGGCCCAACGCTCCGGCGATGCAGGGTCGAACGATTGCCGAACCGCAAACAACTGGCGTAGGCGGCACACGCTTTGTGCTGGAATCACGGAAACACGGTCTGCGCGCGTCGGCGGTTCTCACTGACGGTGAGTTCGTCGTTGAGGCCGGATCAACGGGCAGACGCGAATGGACCGGCCTCGACCATCATACCTATGCGTCACTCTACGCAGAGCTTCGCCGGTCGGGCGTTCTTGCCGAGCAGGGCGCGCATTGCGTGTTCACGCAGGATTACGCCTTCCGCAGCCCGAGCGCCGCAGCCGCAGTCGTCAACGGTAGGGCATCGAACGGCCAGATCGACTGGCGCACGGCTGACGGTGGCCTGACCTACAAGGACTGGGAAGCGCGTCAGGTCTCAGTGCCCGAGGGGACAGCCTGATGCCGGTCTACGAGGTCAATGACGGCACGCTCGTCGCCGCGAACCCAACCCGCTTCTATGTCGAGGGGCTGCGCGAGCGTCCGGACATACAGCGGATGCTGCGGGATCAGATTGCGGTGTTGGGTGAAGACCTGCTGGTGCTGTCAGACGAATATGGCGGGTGGATCGACAGCAACAGGCGTATCGACCTGCTCTGCCTCGACCCTGAGGCCAATCTTGTCGTCGTGGAACTCAAGCGCGATGATGCGGGCCATATGGAGCTTCAGGCGATCCGCTACGCGGCGATGATCGCACGCATGACCTTCGCTGAAGCAGTCGAAGCGCACGCGCAATACCTTCGTCGTTGCGGCCAGAGCGGCGAGGACGCTGAGGCCAATCTGCTCGCCTACCTGAACTGGCAAGAGGCCGAGCAAGAGGAGTTCGGCGGTAGCGTCAGGATCATCCTCGCCTCGGCAGCATTCAGCAAGGAACTGACGACGACGGTGCTGTGGCTCCGCGAGCAAAATCTCGACATAAGTTGCATCCGGCTGAGCCCCTACAAACTGGGCGACGGTCGCCTGCTGCTGGACGTGCAGCCGATCATCCCGTTGCCGGAAGCGACCCAGTTCCAGACGCAGATCGGCCTAAAGCGGCAGGCTGAGCAGAAGGCCAAAATCGAGCGGTATGAACTTCGCCAACAGTTTTGGGCATCGCTGATTGAGCGATCAAAAAATAAGACTGACCTGTATATCAACCACATTGCTCCAACCGCGAACTACATGCAGCTCAGGATTGGCAGGAGTGGCTATCATTTTGATTTCAATGTCACGCAATCTGAAGTCAGGGCGTATCTCTATATCGCCAACGATGAAGCGGGGTATGATCAGTTGAACGCTCAGCGGGCTGACATTGAGGCCAGTTTTGGAAAGCCACTTGAGTGGGACGCTACTAACGGTCGAGCGAGCCGATCAATCGGTATTACCCAGACTGGTGGTTATCGATCCGACAAAGCAGATTGGGCTGAGATACACGACCGTATTTTGGTGGAGATGATCCGGTTGGTGGAAGTGCTCCGTCCAAAAGTTTTGGCACTCCCCCGATGAGCATTCACAAGGAAATCCGCTTCGAAGACGAAATCTGCGCTCACCTCGGCGCGCATGGCTGGCTCGACGAACCCGGTAGCGCCGCGCTTTACGACCGCAAGCGGGCGCTGTTCGCGCCTGATCTGGTCGCGTGGGTGCAGAAGACGCAGCCGAAGGTATGGGAGTCACTAAGCCGTAGCCACGGCTCGGCCGCTGAAAGCGCGCTGCTCGATCGTGTGCGAAAGCAGATCAATGATCGCGGCACGCTGGATGTCATCCGACATGGCGTCGAGATGGTCGGCGTTCGGGGCGTGATCTCGCTGGCCCAGTTCAAGCCCGCCATGGGCATGAATCCCGACATTATCGCAGCATATCAGGCTAACCGGCTGCGCGTAGCGCGTCAGCTTCGCTACTCGGTGGCGAATGAGAACTGCTTTGATCTGGCGCTATTCCTCAACGGCGTGCCCGTCGCGACCGCTGAGTTGAAGACGGACTTTACCCAGTCGATCACTGACGCCATCGACCAGTATCGGTTCGACCGCCTGCCCCGTCCGAAGGGCGGCAACTCCGAACCGCTGCTGACATTCCCCAGCGGGGCGCTCGTTCACTTCGCCGTGAGCAATAGCGAAGTCCACATGACTACAAAGCTCGCGGGACAAGCAACGCACTTCCTACCTTTCAACAAGGGCGATGCTGGCGGTGCAGGCAACCCGCTCAATGAGCATGGGCATCGCACTGCATATCTGTGGGAGGAAATCTGGGAGCGGGAAAGCTGGCTCGAAATCATCGGCCGCTATCTGGTCGCTCAGCGTGACACAAAGCGGACCATCACCGGCCTCATCTTCCCGCGCTATCATCAACTTGATGCGACCAGAAAACTGCGCGCGGCGGTGCGCACAGAGGGCGCTGGCGGCAAATACCTGATTCAGCACTCAGCAGGCAGCGGTAAGACAAACTCGATCGCATGGGCGGCGCACTTCCTCGCTGACCTACACACAGATGCCGACGAAAAGCTGTTTTCTACCGTCATCGTCGTATCGGATCGGAACGTCATCGACGCCCAGCTTCAGGATGCGTTGTTTGGGTTTGAACGAACCACGGGCGTGGTGGCGACGATCCGCAGTGAAGGTGGTGCTAAAAGTGGTCAGCTTGCCGAGGCGCTGGCTCAGGGCAAAAAGATTATCGTCTGCACCATCCAGACCTTTCCCTTTGCGCTTGAGGCCGTCCGCGACCTTGCCGCCACGCAGGGCAAGCGGTTCGCCGTCATCGCGGACGAGGCGCATAGTTCGCAGACCGGCGAGGCCGCGAAGAAGCTGAAACAGCTTCTCTCCCCGGAGGAGATCGCTGAGCTACAGGACGGCGGTGAGGCCAGTGCCGAAGATATCCTGACCGCGCAGATGGCAGCGCGCGCAGGCGAGAGCGGCGTCACCTACGTTGCGTTCACCGCAACGCCGAAGGGCAAAACGCTCGAACTGTTCGGCCGAAAGCCGGAGCCCGATCAGCCATCCGGCCCCGGCAATCTGCCGTCCGCTTTCCATGTTTACTCAATGAGGCAGGCGATCGAGGAAGGCTTCATCCTCGACGTGCTTAAGAACTACACGCCCTATCGGCTCGCATTCCGCCTCGCCAACGACGGCCGGGAATGGGACGATCAGCAAGTCGAGCGCAATGCGGCGCTCAAGGGCATCATGCGCTGGGTGCGACTCCACCCCTATAATATTGCACAAAAGGTTCAGATCGTCGTCGAGCACTTCCGCGAAAACGTCGAGCCGCTACTCGATGGCAACGCCAAGGCAATGGTGGTGCTGGGTAGCCGGGTCGAGGCGGTGCGCTGGAAGAAGGCGATCGACAGCTACATTAGGTCGCAAGGTTACGGCCTTGGCACGCTGGTCGCCTTCTCTGGTGAGGTAAACGATGCCGAGTCAAACGGCGAGCCCGTCACCGAGGGCAGTGCCTTGCTAAACCCCGGCCTCAAGGGCCGTGATATCCGTGATGCGTTCGCGGGAGCGGACTTCCACCTGCTGCTGGTTGCGAACAAGTTTCAGACCGGCTTCGATCAGCCACTGCTGTGCGGCATGTATGTGGATCGACGACTTGCGGGCATTCAGGCCGTGCAGACACTATCGCGACTTAATCGTGCGCACCCCGGCAAGGACACCACCTACGTCCTCGATTTCGTGAACTCGTCTGAGGAAATCCTCACCGCCTTCCGCACCTACTATGATACTGCTCAGCTTGAGGGTGTCACTGACCCGAACCTTGTCCTTGATCTCAAGGGTAAGCTCGATGCCAGCGGGCACTATGATGATTTTGAGGTCGAGCGTGTCGCTGCGGTCGAAATGAACCTCCGCGCCAAGCAGGGCGATCTCATCGCTGCCATCGAGCCTGTCGCTGACCGCCTACTCAAGCGCTACAAGGCTGCACAAGAACGCCTGCGGAGCGCACGCGAACGTAACGACGATGACGGCGCGTCGGACGCTCAGGATGAGATCAACGCGCTCGTTTTGTTCAAGAACGACATGGCGGCATACCAGCGCGCCTACAGCTTCCTCTCGCAAATTTTCGACTACGGCAGCAGCGCGGTCGAGAAGCGCTTCGTGTTCTACAAACGGCTGACCCCGCTGTTGGAGTTCGGTCGCGAGCGCGAGGGCGTAGACCTGTCCAAGGTCGTGCTGACTCATCACAGCCTCAAAGATGAGGGGCAGCGCCGCCTCGACGTGTCAGGCCGCGATGAGAGCAAGCTCAAGCCGATGACCGAGGTCGGTTCCGGGTCGGTGCAGGAGAAGGAGAAGGCGCTGCTCGCCGAGATCATTGAGCGCGTAAACGATCTGTTTGGTGCTGATACCACCGATGGCGACCAACTGAGCTACGTCACAACACTGCGTGACAAAATGCTAGAATCTGACGCGCTGGTGACGCAGGCGGCAAATAACACCGAAGCTCAGTTTGCCAATTCACCTACACTCAAGGACGAATTGATGAACGCGATCATTGAGGCGTTCGAGGCTCATTCCTCATTGAGTAAGAAGGCCCTTGATTCGCAGAAGGTGAGGGACGGCCTTAAGGAGGTTCTGCTCGGACCTGCCCAGCTTTACGATGCGCTACGTGAGCGGGCTAAGCGGGAAACGTCTGGAGCGTCATAATGCTTTTTTCTATCGCCGACAATTTTTCCTTCTTAGGAATTTTTAGATTCGCAGTATTTTCATCGGCTGGGCAATATTTAACGAATTATCATATGTACCAGATTAGTGAGTGGAGTCGTAATGGAAATTTCTATATTCACCTTGGATCAAATATGCTTTGGTATTGATGGCCATCGCTCATTCTGAATTTAGTATCATGATGAACGATTGGAGCATATATCTGAACGGCGGACGGCGAGCGCCCACCGGCTGACTGCGCCGCTTCGCAAAACCCTGCGCTCCGCTTCGGATTTCACCAATCGGCTTGCAGCATTTATGATAGATTGATCATTATCAATCATCCGAAGGAAGCGGACACAACTCTATTCCCCCTCCATCTTTTACAAGGTTACTGAACGAACAGTTTTGGTGAAAGACGGAGGGGAAAGAATGGGTTCGTGATGGCTGGGCATCATCCGTGAGGTTGTCGAACTGTGAGGTGCAGCTTGAGGCTTTTACGCCTTCGACCGTGACGATCCGAAACCGGTCATTACTGCAATCTTTCGCACCCAACCCCTCGCGCAAGCGGTCATAGGGGAATTACGTTGTATAGTGCATCGTGGTTATCTCTTTGGGAGAAGCGCATCGCCCAAGCTCTCGTTAACTCAACCGAGGCGATGCATGCGACGTGTCAGCGTGAACGGACAGCGGTCGCAATCTGTTTCGGGCTTTATTTGACTTCGCACCCGCGACGACCGTTGCTTGCTCAACAGGCGGCAGGGCTCTGGCCCCCACCATTCTTCCCGATGCCCCGTCTCGTGTCCGGGTCGGTTGTTGGCCGGGCCAGCCTTCGGACGCCCTGCAAGATATTCTATCTATTTAGCATATATAAAAATTTTATGGCTATAAATAAATTACAAATTGCCAATAGGAGTCACGCCTTCGCAAGCTCTCAGCAATTCCTACTTAAGACAAAGTTCGCTGATCTGATTAAGATATTTCCGCCACAACGTGAGTATAAAGGGCCGCTGGTTCGTTACCAAGGGCGATTGCTATATCGTATAGCAGCAAAACATCGACCCCTTGATGCCCCCCTTCGATCTTGCTGATGTAACCCTGCGTCTTCCCGATCCGTCGCGCGAGTTCGATCTGCTGCAATCCCGCGTCCTCACGGGCTTGGCGCAGCACTCTGCCGACGGTCTTTTGACGCTCCCCGAAAGCCATGTGCGAACGGTAGGCGCAGGACTGTTGCATTCCATTTTGGAATGTGCATGCTCTTGGCGCGCGATTTTAAACGCCGCCCGGGGGAATAATATGCATGTGCGCTTGAGCAATGATCGGACAGGCGAGGTGAAGGATATCAAGATCGGATTCAGCTTCACGCTATTCTTTTTTTCATCCGTCCTTGGAATTCCGCTTTTCCTACGCAAGCTTAATCAGTGGGGCGGCTGTATGCTGCTTATGTGCATCGTTTACTGGTGTGTAAATTATCTACCTATGCCCGACGATGGCGAGCCTTGGCCGAGCGGCAGTGATGTATTCTTCACAGCCCTTAGCTTTGCCATGCTTGGCTTCTCAATTTTCTTCGGCATCAAAGGCAACGAAATGACTGCAAAACATCTTCTGGAGAACGGTTGGTCGTTCATGGAGGATGATCGAGCTACCGAATTTGCCAAGATTAAGTGGTCGCTGTTTTGACGAAGCGAGCACTGCTCGCGGTGGCGATCGCCGTCACCGCCTGCGCAGATCGCATTGAGAACCTGACATGCAGCGACTTGGAATTGGAGGCTGTCGATATGTCCAAGGGCAGCCTCATTAAAATTACGAATGCGCGCCTCATTCGTCGGTCACCATCCGAGCTTGTCTGCAAGGGAACCGGCGTCTTCGCGGATAACAACGACGCGCCGATCACATATCGCGCCTACACTGACGAAGATCACGAAATTATGGTTTCGGCGAGCACGGACGACAATCAGATTGATGCTGATTCACAACGAGAGTTCGAACGTGCGTCGCAAGCCTTCAATGAAACGGTAGATCGTATTTACGGCGACGACAATTAATAACGATGCACTATTTAGACTGTGAAGTGGAACGATCTATTTCCATACAGGTATGTTATCCACTGCTTTCCTAAATTAGCCAGCACACTGTAATCTAGTTTTAAAAGGCGCATTTGATTAAATAATATGCGATTTATTCTAAATTTAGAGATCGTTCGAGAGGATGTGGATTGATAAAAGTTAACCATGCTCATGCGAAAACTAAATAGTGTATTATGACAATATGCAACTCTAAATTCCTTTCGCTTTCAATCGAACACGAGCAATATGTCGCCCGTATCACCCCAATAATCCGCGCTCAACTGGCCAGTCTCTGCAAGACTGAAGCCCAAATTGACCGCTTCATATCTGAAATTCCGACCGAGCACATTGTTATCCGTCTTATGCGTGCTCTCACGGTGTAGCGAATCAGGCTGCAATCCGCTGTGGCTCACTGCTATGCTTCGGCATAGCCTTTAGCAGCATGGACCAATCAGCATTCTGAGGAATATCGAACTGCTTTTCCCGCTTGGGTCCGAGAAGCCCAGCCAGTTCCTCGGCCAGCACCGCAGGGGGCATGTCTCCACGGTTTGCTCTCCCCATAAACTGGGCTGCCTGCTTGAGAGTGCGTGGGCTTATGACAGCGAGGCGATCAATATTGGCCGTGAACCAATCCATAGCCTGCGCCTGAACTGACAGGGAATTCGCCTGCATGAGCGGTTTGCCGCCGGTGGGATTTCGAACTGTAACATCACGCGTGAGATGGGAACATAATGCAAGGTAAATACTCCATTCCCACAGCGCCAACGGATCATTTGGGATTGCAACCGGTCGCGAGCGATTGAAGAGCGCATCGCGATCAGCGAGTAGGTTTTTGTCCCAGCCTTCCTCGCCCATCAGGTCCAAGTTGGTAGTCACGACAATTGGAACGTTGAGGCCGATTTTTACCGCAATCTTTTTACCATCAACCTTGACGAGCCGCGTGATGATGTCGGGAGTAACTGGGTCAGTCGCCTGTTTTAGCAATTCAAACATCGGCTTGGATCGAAAGATGATATCCGCCTCTTCCATGATCAGCGGCCTCGATCCTCTTGCCTCTGCAAAATAATCCAGAAGCTCGCGCGCCGTCGCCGGACGGAAACGGAGGGGCTCCAGTCCTTGAGCGCGCCAGACGCGTTCCTGCTCAACGATGCTATGGGTTTTTCCAATCCCCGGCGGTCCGCTTATATAGAGCGCGCGCAGGCCCACCCCTCCGTGGTGCCCGAGATCGCCGAGCTTGTATCGTGCCGCTGCTATTCGCCGCGCCACAATATTGTCGGTTGCCACTTCCCGCCAATCGGCGACCGTCTGCCTGTTAATGATGTTCTGCATCGCTTTTCTCCGTGCCGCCCGCGAAGGCGAGGGTAGCTACCCAGCTTTGATCTCCATCCCCGATGGGGGCAGAGGGCTTATTGCGTGAGACCCGTAGGTCCCGGTCAGGTGGTTCGGCTCCGTTGGAACTTCCCCGGTATTCGAGCCCCCCTAGAGGGGCGGGCGCTCGCTACTTGAGCAAGCTTCCAACACGCGATGTGTCGGCTGGACGGCCATCCGAGGTCGGAGATACGTGACGGATGCACCCCCGCCGAGGATAAACTGCGCATTTTTCCAAACTTGTGGACGCTGAAGTTCTCGTCGGGCAAAGATGGGGCGCATGGGAAAGCGCCCCCTCGACGACAGCGACCGGAAGAAATCCGCTATTGCGCGAGCCGCAATAGCAAAGGAGCACGACGGACGAATTGATCTTGGTATCGCGCTCGCCGTCCTTGACGGCGCTAAGACCCTCAAATCACTTGTGGAAATTTTAAACCGCAATGGGGTCGCACCTCGCACGGCCAAAGTATGGACCATACCGCTTGTTGATCACGAGCTTTCCCGCACAGGCAACAAGGTGAAGGACCTATACACTTACTCGACACGTGCGTTCGGCGACGAACCATTGGACTGGTCGGAGGATGCTTTCTGGCGCGTGGTCACAGAACAACGGAAAGTCGCCGAGCGAAATGGGCGATGGGTGCCTGCGGTGAACCATGCTCCAAAAAAGCGCGATGTAGTTCGCAATGCTGAGCATGGTGAAGGCTACTTTCATGACACTCAGGGTCTGACGCTACTTTGTCGGTTCCGCCCGGGAACGGGATTATTTCCGCTGATCGGCCTCATGCCCGTGGAAGTTGAGGTGTTCGTGTGGGATATCTCTGCCGCCGATCGCGAAGACATATTTGGTAGGATCACGGATCGATTTCTTACCAAGTCGGCACTCGTGCGATCACGAACCATTACGCTCGAACAGCGGCGCGCTCGGCAGCGGGCCATCCGATGGTCATAGCGCGAAATATCTGACCAACTTGTATGCGGGTCTGGTGCAGGCGCATAGCGCCCGCAGCGTGCCGTTCCAGTGGGAAGTATCCTCGACAGCCCTCGTGTCACTGGGATTGCCCGCAGAGATCGACCCAGAAGAGCCATTCCGCAACCCTCCCCGAATTGCCATCTGTCAGACCCATGCTTTTCTGCCGATCCTGCGCGCTCACTCTGCCTGTTCCGAAATCGAATGGTTGGGGAACAGCAGATGGTGACGGTTCGATGATGAACGTTAGGATGTGCTCAGACAGAGGGGATCAATATGAGCGAGATCGAGGGCAAGATTGCCGTCAAGCGGAAGTCTGTCGGACTGCGCTTTAAGAAGGTGAAATCCACAGCACGGCTCGGCGGGGTTCAAAAGACGATTGAGAGCCTGATGGGCCTTCCTGCTGGAAGCGTTCGTTTCGTCACGCCGAAGGGTAAAAAGGTCCGATCTGACGCACGGGTCAGTAAACTCCGGTCGCATTGGGGAGAATGATGCCGACTTGGACCGGATGGCCCCCACGCAGCAGTTTGCACGTATACTCGCGGGGAAGAAAATTATTCCCCGTCACCCATGCGCGGGGAATCGATCTAGCGGACACCATTATTCAAATGGATTGGCCCCACAGCCAGCGCACCGTTGAACTTGCACTTACTACCGAGAGCGCGAAGTGGGACCGGTGGGACGAGAACGCGCTCTCTTTAATGGAAGACAACATTCGTCATGACCTCGGCCATGATGGCTATGGTGTCGTAATTACGCGATTGTCGGGTATGGGCAGACCTTGCACCGCCGAGATGCGGTGGAGGTTGGTTGTTAGGCCCAAGTAAAACAATGCCAAACCCTTCAGAATGAACTGAAATATTCCATAAGCTCTGGTATAATCCTGCTATGAGCAAGCGGGTCGCGATCTATACGAGGGTGAGCACGGACCAGCAGACGGTCGAGAACCAGCTTCGTGAACTTGACGGTGTTGCCGAACGCATGGGCTGGACCATTGTTGAGCGGCTAGCAGATGAGGGCATCTCGGGAGCCAAGGGTCGGGAAAAGCGTCCCGCCTACGACCGTCTTATGACGATGGTGGCGAGGAAAGAGATCGACCTTATCGCGTGCTGGTCCGTCGACCGGTTAGGCCGCAGCCTTCAGCATCTCGTGACCTTCCTTGGCGAGATCAACAGCCGGGGCGTCGACCTCTACCTTCATACGCAGGGGCTCGACACCTCGACCCCGGCAGGCCGGGCGATGTTCAGCATGCTCAGCGTCTTCTCGGAATTCGAGCGTGCCATCCTCCGCGACCGCATCATGGCGGGCCTCGCCCGATCTACGAAAAAGGCGGGTCGACCCTCGCTAGACGCTTATATCGAGCAGCGCGCCCGCAAGCTCCTCAACGCCGGGACCAGTATCAACGCGACGGCGAGGGCTTTGAAGATTGGGGTCGCCACCGTTCATCGCATCAAAACGAGGATGACGGTGCAGGCTGCTTGATCCGCCAGCGTGCACCCACGGTCAACATCACCCGAGACGGTCAAGGCCGTCCGTCGATATGGAGATCGAGCGTGCAGCCTATCCGGATATCAGTCCGTGCCGCACCTTCGGCCATCGCTTGGCATATTCCGACTATTCAAGCGGGAGTCCCTATGGCCGAGGTGAGCGCCAACCGTTCCACCTTCTGCTTCCCCCATGCTGACCCACGCGACCCTGATCCAGCGCTTCGAGCATGGATGACCAAGAACATTCGAGAAGCAATTCGCCGGGACGGTTTGAAACGCTGGATTTTATGGCCCGAGGGCGGTGTTACCTCATTCGTCGGGCCAGACCTTGCTACCCACCATCGAACTGCACCGCCCAAACATCATGGAGATGAGCATGCCTGACAACGCTCCCTCAACACCTGTGGCGTGCGCCGATGCTACGAATGATCTCGTGACGGTGAATGCCGATGGTTCGGGGCCTCTTCTGGCACTCGAACCGCCCCTCATTGTAAAAGCAGGAGGAAACTCCCCGGTCGAGGTGGAGGCCACCCGCTCGCCCCCGCTCACTCCTCTTCTGGGCACCATCGCTTCTTACAGCGTTGAAATCTCTCGGGGATCGTCCAAAAAACGGTCCCCAGAGAGCATCTGCTACCCGCAACTGCTACGGGAAAATGGCCCATCATCAGGCCGAAAATTCCGGAAAACCGCGCCTGTTGAGGGCCGTGTCGCCGGTAGGGAGACTGGCACTGGCGATTGACAACCGTGCGCTTTGTGACAGTTGCCTCACTCAGTTTTCATCGCCTTCTGGATCAAAGTCTTCCGCAGGCTTAAGCTCGTCCACTAGCTCAAGATTTTCATCCCACACCAAGTCTTTGAACAGCAAGAACGACGGTTCGCGAATACCAGCGCGCTGAACCTCTTCCCGATCAACCTGCTCTCTTCTAAGAGCGAAACTGTCATCTTTCGGTAGCATCTGCCAAAGTTTTATCTTTGGGTGATCGCTCAGCAAACGCACGAAACTGGTAATAATCGACGGGTCGCATCTGAGACCAAACAAGATGGCGGTGATCCGGAACGGCACGCCCCGCACACCGCTTTTATCAGATACATCTCGCCACTCTTTTTCATATTTCCACTCCGATGATTTCGAGTAGAAATAGGTATCAAACACCCGCTGACGGGCGAAATTATCCCCCTTTGCCTTCCAAAGCCAGAGGTCGCTAGTTTTGACGGCTCTCGGAGCCCGATAGTTCACTGGTGCGAGTCGAGGGTGGTCCTGATCACGAGTGTCATATTCTATGCATATGCCTTTGTGTTCATCGGCATAATGGCTCCACATCAAAGCGCTTGCCCATGTCGACGACAATGCGAGAACACCCTCGTTTCCGAGCTCATCATCCAACTCATCTTTTATTTTGTTCGCTACGATGGTTTTGAGGTAGCTCTCGACGGTCTCGTCTTTTCTGTAGTCTCCATATTCAGTTGAGTAATATCTTAATCGACTAATATCTCCCTCCGCTTCCTTCTCGCTTCTTGTCCTAAGAAGCATCTGGTATAGCAGGTTTTCTAAATGTGGCCGTGAGATATCTATCTCTATCGTTGGGTCACAATCGAGGGGATCATTGAAGGTTTTGGGTTTAGCGTAAAACACCTCTGCCTGAATCACTGACCGGAGAGAATTGATATGGAACGGGCGATATTTGTATAGCTTATCAGGCACGGAACTTTCCTCCCGGAGCGGTTCTTGCTCACCGTGTTGATACGGTTGACCGCAGCTTTCTCTATCCGCACCATAATTTAGCCCCCTGTGGCAATAGGGTATCGCATCAGCGCAGATGACGGACATCCACCTGTGCGAACGACAGCTTCCGCACAGCCTCGTTGAGCGCATCGACCCGGTAGCCGCTGCCGTAGTTCTCATGGACGGCGGTTCGCGATGACCCCGTTGTCCAACCGCCGAGCAGCAATGCAATGTCGTGGTCGATTCGCGCGGCGCGTAGCTCGTCCCTGAAGTTGTGGCGGAACGAGTGGAACGAGGTGCGGGGCCGCTGCGCTCCGCAGGCGCGGAGGAACTGGGTGAACCACTTGGAAAAGGCGACAGGGCGCGAGCCGGTTGAGCCCGTCTCTATGTCGTCGAATAGCTTCTTCTCGCCCGCCTTCCGTTTTGTCTCGGCGAAGTGGACCAACCCGCAGTCGATAAGCATTGGGTGGACAGGAATTAATCGGTCGCTCGCGGTGGTTTTCAACTGCTTATCGTTCGTCCCGTTCAGTGAGCGCAGGCTCACCACGATACAATCTACGCCATCGACGATGCGGATGTCGGTGGTATCAAGCTGGCAGATTTCACCCAAGCGCGCGCCGGTGAACAGCGCGATGAGCGGCACCCAGAATCGCGCGTTGCGTGGGCGGTGGTCCCCAACCTTGTTATAGCCGCGTCCGCCATCGACGCAGCCGCGATAGAGCGGCGCGTTGAAGATCGAATGAAGCTGCTCCCGGTCGAACGGTGAGCGCTTGTCCCGCTTGTTGATCGGGTCGGGGAGGCGCAACCCGCGCGCCGGATTACGGGCGAGCAGTTCCTCATTGACCGCCCAGTTGAGGAAACTGCTCATGTTGGACATCAGCGAGTTGGCGTTTGCCGCGCTGATGACCTTGATGTCGTCGCGCAGGCGGGCGCGATCTGCCGCCTCGCGCGGCGAGAGCTTCGGGAACAGTTTTCCTGCGTTTGCGGGGAGGAAGCGCAACACATCCAGCATATTGCGGCAGTGCGCACGCGAGATCGACGCGACGGGAACGGCTTCACCGATCACCGCGATGGCGAGCTTGCGGCTCGTCTCATACGCCTCCCGCGTGTTGGCGGTCCACGCGCGCGTCGGGTCGTCGATGTATTTGCGATATGCCTCGGCGAGCGTCAGCGGGCTATCAGGTTCAATGCTGGCGACGGGTTGAAGAGCGATCGAAATCGGGCGCTCGACAAAATCGTCGTTCAACGGTCCAATCAGCATCGCATCGACCGGCATGCCCGCCATCGCGCGGGCGTGCTCAATCTCCATTTCGATCCGAGCGACAACTCCCGGCAATCGGCGCAGGGCAACGGAAAGGCTGTCAGTCCTCAGCGAGCGCCAGATTTCGAGCCGATTCAGCAGTCTCTGAGCGTCCACCGGGACGGTGTGCCGATAGTAGAGTTTTTGCCCCCGTCGAAGCACGCCACGGGGCAAATCCCGTAGCAGCTTACCGTAGCAAACACGGCCCTCAACAGGCGCGGTTTTCCGGAATTTTCGGCCTGATGATGGGCCATTTTCCCGTAGCAGTTGCGGGTAGCAGATGCTCTCTGGGGACCGTTTTTTGGACGATCCCCGAGAGATTTCAACGCTGTAAGAAGCGATGGTGCCCAGAAGAGGACTCGAACCTCCACGACCTTGCGATCGCCAGCACCTGAAGCTGGTGCGTCTACCAATTCCGCCATCTGGGCACGGGGTAGGCCCGCGCCTTTAGGGTAGGGTTCGAATCCTTGTCAACGGCTTTTTTGCGAGGCAAAGGGGCGAAAGACGATTTTTCTCGAAAAAATAGGGACGGTCATGACGAACAAGCTGGTGACGCTGATTGGCGGCGGGGGCTTTCTGGGCCGCTATGTCGCACGCGAGTTGATGCGCACGGGCGCGCGGGTGCGGGTCGCGCAGCGCGATCCGCGCCAGGCCTATTTCCTGCGCACCCAGGGCGGGCTGGGCCAGACGCAGTTCGTCGCGGCCGATATCGCGCGGCCCGACACGGTCGCGCGCGCGGTCGAGGGCGCGGATGCCGTCGTCAATCTGGTCGGCGTGATGGGCGGCAATATGCAGCGCATCCATGTCGACGGCGCACGCACTGTCGCCGAGGCCGCGCGCGCGGCGGGGGTCGAGGCGCTGGCCCATGTCTCGGCCATCGGCGCCGACTCGAACGGCGCGGCGGCCTATGCCCGGTCGAAGGGGCAGGGCGAGGATGCGGTGCGCCAGGCTTTCCCGAACGCCACGATCCTGCGCCCCTCGATCGTGTTCGGGCGCGAGGACCAGTTCGTGAACCGCTTTGCAGGCATGGTGTCGGCGCCGATCGTGCCGATCCTGCGCGCCGGCGTGAAGTTCCAGCCGGTGTTCGCGGGCGATGTCGGCCAGGCGATCGTCGCGGCGATCCTGGACGGCGAAACGCATGGCGGCCGCACCTATGAGCTGGGCGGGCCGGACGTGCTGTCGATGGGCGAGCTGATCCGCTGGATCGCCGCGACGCTGGGCCGCAAGCCGAACTTCGTCGAACTGCCCGACTTTGCGGGCGCGCTGCTCGCCCGGCTGCCCGGCTCGCCGATCAGCTGGGACCAGTGGCTGATGCTCCAGCAGGACAATGTCGTCGCCGCCGATGCGCCGGGTCTCGCCGCGCTGGGCGTCACCCCCGCGCCGCTGGCGACCGTCGCGCCCGAATATCTGATCCGTTTCCGCAAGGCGGGTCGGTTCGGGCGGCGGGCGCAGACGCTGGCGGCCTGAGCCGTCCCATAACGCCCCACGGGTCGCCGCTTAGGCGTTTCCCTGTCGGCCCCGTCGTCCTATGGCGACGGGGCCAATTTTTTGGGGACGCTCGTGAACGATCTGCTAGCCGCCATCATCCTCGGTATCGTCGAGGGGGTCACCGAATTCCTGCCGGTGTCCTCGACCGGACACCTGATCCTGGCGGGCGCGCTGCTCGGCTATGACGATGCGCGGTGGCAGATGTTCAACATCGTCATCCAGCTGGGCGCGATCTTGGCGGTCGTCGTCCTCTACTGGCGGACCTTCTGGACCGTGCTGGAGGGGCTGTTCAAGCGCGATCCGGGCTCGATCCGCTTCGTGCGCAACCTGCTGATCGCCTTCATCCCCGCCGCCGTCATCGGCGTGCTGGCGAAAAAGCATATCGAGGCGCTGCTGCTCCAGCCCAAGGTCGTCGCCATCGCGCTGATCGTCGGCGGCATCGCAATCCTGGTGATTGAGCGGCTGGTGAAGCCCGGCACGACGCGCGGCATCGCGGCCGTCCCGGCCAGGACGGCACTCGGCGTCGGCTTCCTCCAGTGTCTGGCGATGATCCCGGGCGTCAGCCGGTCGGGCGCGACGATCCTGGGCGCGCTGACCCTGGGTGTCGAGCGGCGCACGGCGGCCGAGTTCAGCTTCTTCCTCGCCATCCCCACCATGCTGGGCGCCAGTGTGGTCGAGACGGCGGGGCATCTGGATGCGATGCGCAGCGGGAGCAGCGTCGGGCCGATCGAGATCGGTGTCGGCTTCGTCGTGTCGTTCGTGGTCGCCTTGCTGGTCGTCCGCTGGTTCGTCGGCATCGTCGGCAAGCACGGCTTCGGCCCCTTTGCCTGGTATCGAATCGTCGCGGGCAGCATCGCGTTGGCGCTGTTGACGCTGCATTGATGCCGGATCGGACCCATTTACTTGCGGGTCGCTCGCAATAAGGGCGTGTCGAGCGCGATTAAGGGGTTAAATAGGGCACGCTTGCTGTCCTATATGTCGATTTGCCCGTGACATGGGGTCGTTCGCGCAATATCCGCATCTTCGGAGGCGCATATGGCGAACGATTCTATGCTGAAGTTTGTAGGCCGCGAGCAGGCTTATCCGGCCAAGCGGGCGGCCGAGGCGCGCGCGGAGGATTTCCGCGAGATCGCCGAGCGTTACGCGCCCCCGGCGGCGGAGGATCAGGCCGGGCGCTGCTCGCAATGCGGCGTGCCCTATTGCTCGGTCCATTGCCCGCTGCACAATCATATCCCCGACTGGCTGCGCCTGACCGCCGAGGGGCGGCTGCGCGAGGCCTATGAGCTGTCCAACGCGACCTCGACCATGCCCGAGATCTGCGGCCGCATCTGCCCGCAGGACCGGCTGTGCGAGGGCAATTGCGTCATCGAATTTTCGGGCCACGGCGCGGTCACGATCGGATCGGTCGAGAAGTTCATCACCGACACCGCCTGGGAAGAAGGCTGGGTCGAGCCGCTGGTCCCCGGACCCGCGCGCGGCCAGTCGGTCGCGGTGATCGGCGCGGGGCCTGCGGGCCTGACGGCGGCCGAATATCTGCGCGTGTCGGGCTATGAGGTCCATGTCTATGACCGGCACGACCGGGCGGGCGGCCTGCTGACCTATGGCATCCCCGGCTTCAAGCTGGAAAAGCCCGTCGTCATGCGCCGGGTCGAGCGGCTGAAGGCGGGCGGCATCGTCTTCCATGAGGGCTTTGCGGTCGGCGAGGATGCCACGCTGGAGGATCTGCGCCGCCGCCATGACGCGGTGCTGATCGCGACCGGCGTCTATAAGGCGCGCAATGTCGATGTGGACGGCGCGGGCGCGAACGGCGTGATCGCCGCACTCGACTATCTGACCGCGTCGAACCGCAAGAGCTTCGGCGATACGGTCGAGGCGTTCGAGAATGGCTCGCTCAACGCCGAGGGCAAGAATGTCGTCGTGATCGGCGGCGGCGACACCGCGATGGACTGTGTCCGCACCGCGATCCGCCAGGGCGCCAAGTCGGTGAAGTGCCTCTATCGCCGCGACCGTGCCAACATGCCCGGCTCGCAGCGCGAAGTCGCCAATGCGGAAGAGGAAGGCGCCAAGTTCGTCTGGCTCTCCGCGCCGCTCGGCTTCGAGGGGGGCGAGACGGTGACGGGCGTGCGCGCCGCCAAGATGCGGCTGGGTGCCCCCGACGCGAGCGGCCGCCGTGCGCCGGAGGCCGAGCCGGGTGCCGACCATCTGCTCGAGGCGGACATGGTCATCAAGGCGCTGGGCTTCGATGCCGAGGACCTGCCGAGCCTGTTCGGCACCGCCGAACTGGGCGTCAGCCGCTGGGGCACGGTGCTGGTCGATGGCCGCACGCTGATGACCAGCCTGGACGGCGTGTTCGCGGCGGGCGACATCGTGCGCGGTGCCTCGCTGGTGGTCTGGGCGATCCGCGACGGTCGCGACGTGGCCAAGGCGATGCACCAGTGGCTGAAGGCGCGCGCCAAGACCGCGACGCGCGAGAAGGTGGCGGCATGATGCGCGGGCTTGCCTTTGCCGTGCTGCTGCTGGCGGCCCCCCTGTCGGCGCAGACCGCAACCGCTGCGGCGGCGCAGGACGATCCCGATCGGATCGCGGCGGCCGATGCGCTGATGACCAAGATGGGGCTTGAGCGGCAATATGACGCGATCATGGCCCAGATGATCCCCTTGGCGACCAGCCAGTTGTTCGACGGGCTGGAGCATAACAACCAGGTTCCCGCCAAGCTGCGCGAGGCGTTGTCCGAACCGAACCGCATGGCGGCGTTCAAACGCGATTTTGCCGAGCGTTTCGCCAAGGCGTTCCGTGCCCGTTATCCCGAGATGCGCGCATTGACCGACCGCGAATATGCCCGTGCCTTCACCGCTGCCGAATTGCGGGAGCTGACCGCCTTTTATGGCACGCCGCTGGGACAGAAGACCCTGTCGGTGATGCCCGAACTGCAACAGCGCCTGTTTCCGGTCGGCGTGAAGGTCGGTCGCGAAACCGGCGAAGCGGCGATGCGCGCGACGATCGAACATCTTATCCCCGCCGACCAGCGGCCGGCAGCCTGAAGGGGTGACATCCATGACCTTTGAAACCGAAAAGCAGCGCCTCGCCGAGCAAGGCATGTACCGCCCCGAATTCGAGGGCGATGCGTGCGGCGTCGGCATGGTCGCGGCCACCGATGGCCAGCCCTCGCGCCGGGTCGTCCAGTCGGCGATCGACGCGCTGAAGGCCGTGTGGCATCGCGGCGCGGTGGATGCGGACGGCAAGACCGGCGACGGTGCGGGTCTGCATGTCGACCTGCCGCACCGCTTCTTCGACGATGCGATCGCCGCCTCGGGGCACAAGGTGCTGCCCAACCGGCTGGCGGTCGGCATGATCTTCATGCCGCGCACCGATCTGGGCGCGCAGGAGACCTGCCGCACCATCGTCGAGAGCGTCATCATCGAGGCGGGCTATACCATCTATGGCTGGCGCCAGGTGCCGGTCGACGTCTCGGTCATCGGGCTGAAGGCGCAGGCGACCCGGCCGGAGATCGAGCAGATCATGATCGCCGGGCCGATGCCCGACGAGGTCGATGCCGCCGAGTTCGAGAAGAACCTGTACCTGGTCCGCCGTCGCATCGAGAAGCGGGTGATCGCGGCGCAGATCAGCGGCTTCTATATCTGTTCGCTGTCCTGCCGCTCGATCATCTACAAGGGGCTGTTCCTCGCCGAGAGCCTGTCGGTCTTCTATCCCGACCTGCAGGATCACCGGTTCGAGAGCCGGGTGGCGATCTTCCACCAGCGTTATTCGACCAACACCTTCCCGCAATGGTGGCTGGCGCAGCCCTTCCGCTGCCTGGCGCATAACGGCGAGATCAACACGATCCGCGGCAACAAGAACTGGATGCTCAGCCACGAGATCCGGATGGCCTCGATCGCGTTCGGCGACAATTCGGAGGACATCAAGCCGGTGATCCCGGCGGGCGCGTCCGACACGGCCGCGCTGGATGCCGTGTTCGAGGCGATCTGCCGGTCGGGTCGCGACGCGCCGACCGCCAAGCTGATGCTGGTGCCCGAGGCGTGGCAGAAGGACCTCGACACGCCCAAGGCGCATGCCGAGATGTATCAGTATCTCGCCTCGGTGATGGAGCCGTGGGACGGCCCCGCCGCGCTGGCGATGACCGATGGCCGCTGGGCGGTGGCGGGCATGGACCGCAACGCGCTGCGCCCGCTTCGCTATACGCTGACCGCCGACGGGCTGCTGATCGTCGGGTCGGAAAGCGGCATGGTGGTGGTGCCCGAGGCGACCGTCACCGCCAAGGGCCGGTTGGGGCCGGGGCAGATGATCGCGGTCGATCTGGCCGAGGGCAAGCTGTACGACGACCGCGCGATCAAGGACCAGATTGCGGGCGAACAGGACTATGCCGCGATGATCGGCGAGTTCCTGACCATGGACCAGCTGCCCGCGCCGTCCGAAGAAGAGGCGCTGGTGCGCATGCCCCGCGCGGAGATGCTGCGCCGTCAGGTTGCCGCCGGGCAGACCATGGAGGATATGGAGCTGATCCTGTCCCCCATGGCCGAAGGCGGCAAGGAAGCGATCGGGTCGATGGGCGACGACACGCCGCTCGCCGTCATTTCCGACAAGCCGCGCCTGATCAGCCAGTTCTTCCGCCAGAACTTCAGCCAGGTGACGAACCCGCCGATCGACTCGCTTCGCGAACGCTATGTGATGTCGCTGAAGACGCGGTTCGGCAATCTCGCCAACATCCTCGACACGGAGGATCGGCGCGAGCGCGTGCTCGTCCTGCCGTCGCCCGTCCTGACCGGCGCGGACTGGCACCGGCTGAAGACGCATTTCGGCCGTTCGGCGGCGGAAATCGACTGCACCTTCGAGGCCGATGGCGGTCCCGACCGTCTGCGCGCCGCGATCCAGCGAATCCGCAACCAGGCCGAACAGGCGGTGCGCGAAGGTCGGTCCGAGCTGTTCCTGACCGACGAGCATGTCTCCGAAGACCGCGTCGCGATCGCGGGCGTGCTGGCGGCGGCGGCGGTGCACACGCATCTCGTCCGCCGGGGCCTGCGCTCCTACGCGTCGATCAATGTCCGCTCGGCCGAGTGCCTCGACACCCATTATTATGCGGTGCTGATCGGCGTCGGCGCGACCACGGTGAACGCCTATCTGGCCGAAGCCGCGATCGTCGACCGTCATGGCCGCGGGCTGTTCGGTGACCTGTCGATCGAACAGTGCCTCGCCAACCATCGCACCGCGATCGAGGATGGCCTCCTCAAGATCATGGCCAAGATGGGGATCGCGGTGATCTCCAGCTATCGCGGCGGCTACAACTTCGAGGCGGTCGGCCTGTCCCGCGCGCTGGTCAACGACCTGTTCCCGGGCATGCCCGCCAAGATCTCGGGCGAGGGCTATAACTCGCTTCATTACTCGGCGATGGTCCGTCACGAGGCGGCCTGGGACCAGCATGTCGCGACGCTGCCGATCGGCGGCTTCTATCGCCAGCGCGACGGCGGCGAGACTCATGCCTATTCGGCGCAGCTGATGCACCTGCTCCAGACGGCGGTGGCGACCGACAGCTATTCGACGTACCTGCAATTCGCGCGCGGCGTCGGCGACCTGCCGCCAGTCTATTTGCGCGACCTGCTCCAGTTCAACTTCCCGAATGAGGGCGTGGCCGTAGATCAGGTCGAGGCGATCACCGAGATCCGCAAGCGGTTCGTGACGCCGGGCATGTCGCTGGGCGCGCTCTCGCCGGAAGCACACGAGACGCTGGCGATCGCGATGAACCGGATCGGCGCGAAGGCGGTGTCGGGCGAGGGCGGCGAGGACAAGCTGCGCTATCAGCCCTATGACAATGGCGACAACGCCAACTCGACGATCAAGCAGATCGCGAGCGGCCGCTTCGGCGTGACTGCGGAATATCTGAACGCCTGCGACGAGATCGAGATCAAGGTCGCGCAGGGCGCCAAGCCCGGCGAGGGCGGGCAGCTGCCCGGCTTCAAGGTGACCGAGTTCATCGCCAAGCTGCGCCATGCGACGCCCGGCGTGACGCTGATCTCGCCGCCGCCGCACCACGACATCTACTCGATCGAGGATCTCGCGCAGCTCATCTATGACTGCAAGCAGATCAACCCGCGCGCGCGCGTCTGCGTGAAGCTGGTCAGCTCGGCGGGCATCGGCACGGTCGCGGCGGGCGTGGCCAAGGCGCATGCCGACGTCATCCTGGTGTCGGGCCATGTCGGCGGCACGGGTGCCTCGCCGCAGACCTCGATCAAATATGCCGGTACGCCCTGGGAAATGGGCCTGTCGGAGGTCAACCAGACGCTGACCCTGAACGGCCTGCGCGGGCGCATCCGCCTGCGGGCGGACGGCGGCCTGAAGACCGGGCGCGACATCGTGATCGCGGCGATCCTGGGTGCCGAGGAGTTCGGCATCGGCACGCTGAGCCTCGTCGCGATGGGCTGCATCATGGTGCGCCAGTGCCATAGCAACACCTGCCCGGTCGGTGTCTGCGTGCAGGACGAGCGGCTTCGCGCCAAGTTCACCGGCACGCCCGAAAAGGTCATCAACCTGATGACCTTCATCGCCGAGGAAGTCCGCGACATCCTGGCGCGGCTGGGCGTGCGCTCGCTGGACGAGGTGATCGGGCGGACCGAGCTGCTGCGCCAGGTCAGCCGGGGTGCCGAGCATCTCGACGATCTCGACCTCAATCCCGTTCTGGCCAAGGTCGATGCGACCGATGCCGAGCGGCGGTTCAGCCTGTCGACCTTCCGCAACGAAGTGCCCGACAGCCTGGATGCGCAGATCATCAAGGACGCCTCGGCCGTCTTCTCGCGCGGCGAGAAGATGCAGCTGACCTATTCGGTGCGCAACACGCACCGCGCGGTCGGCACCCGCCTGTCGTCGGAGATCACCCGCAAGTTCGGCATGAGCAAGCTGGCCGACGGGCATGTCACCGTGCGGCTGCGTGGGAGCGCGGGCCAGTCGCTGGGCGCGTTCCTGTGCAAGGGCGTGACGCTGGAAGTGTTCGGCGATGCCAATGACTATGTCGGCAAGGGCCTGTCGGGCGGCACCATCATCGTGCGCCCGGCGGTCAGCTCGCCGCTGGCCAGCCAGAAGAACACGATCATCGGCAACACCGTCCTCTACGGCGCGACCTCGGGCAAGCTGTTCGCGGCGGGCCAGGCGGGCGAGCGTTTCGCGGTCCGCAACTCGGGCGCGACCGTGGTGGTCGAGGGCTGCGGCGCCAATGGCTGCGAATATATGACCGGCGGCGTCGCGGTGGTGCTGGGTCAGGTCGGCGCGAATTTCGGCGCGGGCATGACCGGCGGCATGGCGTTCATCTATGACGAAGAGGACCGCTTCGCCCGCCGCGCCAACCCCGAGAATATCGTGTGGCAGCGCCTGGCCTCCGCCCATTGGGAAGGCGTGCTGCGCGACCTGGTCGAACAGCATGCCGCCGCGACCGACAGCAAATGGTCGAAGGGTCTGCTGGAGGACTGGGACCGGGTCGCCGGGCATTTCTGGCAGGTCTGCCCGAAGGAAATGCTGACCCGCCTCGCCCACCCGCTCGATGACAGCGTCGAGGCGGTGGCGGCGGAGTAACGGACCATATTCTTCCTCCCCTGCAAGGGGAGGGGGACCATGCGCAGCATGGTGGAGGGGTGTCACCCTATCGAGAGTGCGACACCCCTCCGTCAGCCCTTCGGGCTGCCACCTCCCTTGCAGGGGAGGAATAGCGACCCACTCCGTTCAGCCTGAACGGGGCGGCGGGCTGCGGGGCAGGGCAAGAGCCTTTTGCGTCCTGACATCTCCGTCATCCCGCCGACAGGGATCGCGGAACCGTTGCGGGATCGTGACGGTTACGCCGCGATGCATGAAGGGGAGGGCCATATGAACATCGACCGCCAGAGGATCGAGCGAGGGGGATTCATCCTCTTCCTCGCGATCGTCACCATCGGCCTGATCGCGGTGATTTCGGGCTTTCTGATCGCGCTGCTCTGGGCGGGGCTGGCGGCGATCCTGTTTCGGTCGCTGTTCCAATGGCTGCTGACCAAGACCGGCGGGCGGCGCAATCTCGCCGCCGGGCTGACCATGTTGATTATCACCTTTGCCGTGGTGGTGCCGACCCTGTTGATCGGCAGCATGGTCGTCGACCAGGCGTCGGGCGTCTATCTGAAGATGCGCAGCGGCCAGATCGACTTCGCGCAATATTTCCAGCAGGTCCGCGACGCGCTTCCCCAGCGGCTGCGCCAGGCGATGGACAATTCGGGTGTCGGCAGTTTCGAGGGGCTTCAGGCGCGCGTCTCTCGCACGCTCAGCAGCAGCGTCAGCCAGATCGCGACCCGCGCGCTGTCGATCGGGCGCAACGCCTTCGCCTTTGCGCTGGCCTTTGGCGTGGGGCTCTATGTCGCCTTCTTCCTGATCCGCGACGGCGACCGGCTGGGCCCCGATTTCGTCCGCGCGCTGCCGCTGGAGCGGGGCGTGGCGACGCGGCTGGTCGATACGTTCGTCGCGGTGGTGCGCGCGACGATCAAGGGATCGGTCATCGTCGGGCTGGTGCAGGGGGCGCTGGGCGCGATCACCTTCTGGATCGTCGGCGTGCCCGCCGCGCTGCTCTGGGGCGTGCTGATGGCGATCGCGGCGCTGCTGCCCGCGATCGGCCCCGCGATCATCTGGGGGCCGGTCGCCATCTATCTGCTCGCGACCGGCGCGGTCTGGCAGGGGGCGGTGGTCGTCGCCTCGGGCGTGCTGGTCATCGGGCTGGCCGACAATATCCTGCGGCCGATCCTGGTCGGGCGCGACACGGGGCTGCCCGACTGGATCGTGCTGCTGACGACGCTGGGCGGGATCGAGCTGCTGGGGTTGAGCGGCATCGTCGTCGGACCGGCGGTCGCCGCGCTGTTCCTGGCGGGATGGCGTATCCTGAGCGAGCAGCGCGGGGCGGTCCCGGCTGCCGAAACGGCGGGCTGAGCGCACGCCGCCGCGGTTTGCACCACGGCAAGCCGGTCCCTATGGTCCGCCGCCACGGGGGCAGGGGTGCGCCTGGGGCAAAGGGACGGTAATGAGGGTGCGATCGGGCGGGTGGATGGCGATCATCGGGCTCGCGGTGGTGCTATGTGGATGCCGCGAGCGCACGTCTGCAACGGCCAGCCGGGGGACGGTGATCGAAGTGCCCGTGCCCGAGCCTGCTTCACCCGCCCGTCCGGCGGAGCCACGATCGGACGCCGTCGCGGGCCGGGTCGGCCCGACCATCGGCTTTCCCCAGGGCGGCGCGGCGCTGAACGCCGAGGCCCGCGCCGCGCTCGACCGGCTGGCCGGCGACCGGGCGGCGGGGCAGGGGCGGATCGTCCTGCGGGGCCATTCGGACAGCGAAGGCGATGACGACTCCAATCGCCGCATGTCGCGCAAGCGCGCGGAGGCGGTGCGCGACTATCTGGTGGCGCGGGGCATCGCGCCCACGCGGATCGAGGTGATCGCGCTGGGCGAGACCCGTCCCATCGCCCCCAATGCGAAGCCCGACGGCAGCGACGACAGCGCGGGCCGCGCGCGCAACCGCCGGGTCGAGATTGAGCTGGACCCCGCCGCCTGACGCTCGACGGAACCGTGCCGGTCACCCCGGATTGCGGACCGGGTCGCCGCCCTTTAGGGGGATGGGCATGGCCAAGGCTGATCGACTTGCTCGCCTCGACGCGCACCGCGTGGATATGGAAGGCGAATATCGCGAGGCGCTGATCGCCGCGCTGCGCACCACGGCGGCGGGCAAATGGGGGCTGTTCGATCATCGCAAGGACCGCGCGGCGCGGGCGGCGGCGGTCGTCGCGCAACTGACCGAGATCGGCGAGAGCATCGACGACGCGCGCGAGCAGCTGGGGCTGCCGCCGTTCGACCTTCATGCGGAGTTCCTGGCCGCGCGCGGGCCGGTCGGCCCCGAGGCGGTCGGCGAGCCCCGGCAGGCGCAGGCCTGGCTCGACCGCCTGCTGGCGGCCCTGCCTCTGACCGACGGATGACCGGCGGGCGGCTTACGCCGCCTCCAGCCCCTCCATCGCGACCGCCGCGATATCGTCGGCCAGCTGGTCGACCCGCGCCGGATCGGCGTCCCAGGCGAACATGAACCGCGCGCCCCCGCCGATGAAGGTATAGAAGCGCCATCCGCGCGCGCGCAAACCTTCGAGGACGGCGGGCGGCGCGCTCAGGAACACCGCATTGGCCTCGACCGGGAACATCGGCGCGATACCGGGCAGGCCCGCCACCCGGTCGGCCAGCCGCCGGGCACAGTCATTGGCATGGGTCGCGTTGGACAGCCAGGCGCCGGTGTCGAGCATCCCGATCCACGGCGCGGCGAGGTAGCGCATCTTCGACGCCAGCTGCCCCGCCTGTTTGCAGCGATAGTCGAAATCCTCGGCCAGCACGGGGTCGAAGAACAGGATCGCCTCGCCCACCGCCATGCCGTTCTTGGTGCCGCCGAAGCACAGCACGTCGACCCCGGCGCGCCACGTCATGTCGGCGGGCGAACAGCCGAGCGCGGCGCAGGCATTGGCGAAGCGGGCGCCGTCCATATGCAGCCGCAGACCCAGTTCGCGACAGGTCGCCGACAGCGCATGGATTTCGGCCAGCGTATAGACCTGCCCCGTCTCGGTCGGCTGGGTGATCGTCACCGCGCGCGGCTTGGGGAAATGGATGTCCGACCGGCCGGTGGCCAGCGCGCGCACCGCGTCGGGGGTCAGCTTGCCGTCCTCGGTCTGCGCGACCAGCAGCTTGGAGCCGTTCGAGAAGAATTCCGGCGCGCCGCATTCGTCGGTCTCGACATGGGCGGAGGCCGAACAGATGACGCTGTGATAGCTCTGGCAGAGCGCGGCGAGCGCCAGCGAGTTGGCCGCCGTGCCGTTGAAGGCGAAGAACACCTCGCACTTGGTCTGGAACAGCGTGCGAAACGCGTCGGCGGCGCGGTCGGTGAACGGGTCCTCGCCATAAGCGGGGACATAGCCCTGGTTCGCCTCGGCCATCGCCGCCCAGGCCTCGGGACAGATGCCCGCATAATTGTCGCTGGCGAACTGCTGGGGGGCAGGGTGCTGGGGAATGGCCGCGTCCATCACAAATCCTTCGTGCCTATGGGCGAGTCGGGATGAGGAAAGTGGCTGATCGTCCCGTTGTTGCCGGTCTGGCCACATCCCTCTCCGAAGGGGAGAGGCACCACCTTGCCGGGAGGCAGGTTGGTGCCGGGCGACGGCCCGACTCTTGATGCTGCGTCGCCCCTAGCCGCGCGGCTGGGGGAAATCAAGCCGTGCGGCCGGATCGGACTAAGCCGACCAAAATAGCGCAAAGCATTGCGTATCGTCGCCGAAAGGTGGAAGCGTAAACGTTATGAGCATCAGGACCTCGCGCCGCGGCAGCAGCGCTCCCACGATCAGCGATGTCGCGCGCGCGGCGGGCGTGTCGCTGATGACCGTCTCGCGCGTCATCAATAACGAGGCCAATGTCCGCCCCGCCACCCGCGAAAAGGTCGAGGCGGCGATCGCCCAGCTGAACTATGCGCCCAACCCCGCCGCGCGCAGCCTGGCGGGCGCGGCGCAGATCCGTGTGGGGATGCTGTACAGCAACCCCAGCCAGGGCTTTCTCAGCGAATTCCTGCTCGGCACGCTGGACCAGGCCTCGCGCCTCGACATCCAGATGGTGGTCGAGAAATGCGAGATCGGCGAGCATGAGGTGGAGGTCGCCCGGCACCTGATCGCGGGCGGGATCGACGGCGTGATCCTGCCGCCGCCCCTGTGCGAGGCGGATGCGGTCCTGTCGCTGCTGGGCGAGGCGGGGGTGCCCGCCATCGTCGTCGCGACCGGCGTGCCCGCCGAGGAGATGCCCGGCACGACCATGGCGGTCCAGATCGACGACCGCGCCGCCGCCGAGGAGATGACGCGCCACGTCATGACGCTGGGCCATCGCCGGATCGGCTTCATCTGCGGCAATCCCAATCTGTCGGCCAGCGCGCGCCGGTATGAGGGGTTCCGCGCCGCGCTGGAGGCGGCGGGCGTACCCTTTGACGAGGCGCTGGTCGCGCCGGGCCTCTATACCTATCGCTCGGGACTGGACGCCGCCGAGCGGCTGCTCGACCTGGCCGAACCGCCGACCGCGATCATCGCGTCGAACGACGACATGGCGGCGGCGACGGTCGCGGTGGCGCATCGGCGCGGGCTGGACGTGCCCAGCGACCTGACGGTCTGCGGGTTCGACGACACCACGCTGTCGACCACCATCTGGCCCGAGCTGACCACCATCCACCAGCCGATCGCCGACATGGCCCGCGCGGCGGTGGAGATGATCGCGACCGTGATCCGCCAGAAAAGCGCCGAGGCGGTCGACCATCGCCTGCTGGATTACAGCCTGATTCGCCGCCAGTCGGATGCCGCGCCGCGCCGCCGCCCGCGCGAAATCTGACGACGGCGCGGGCGGCGGCCGCGAATCCGTCCGGCATGGGACAGGATGCGCGCGCGCCCGCTTGACGAAGCGATGATTTAAGATAGCGTTACCACGGAAGGCCGGTCGCATCTTGGACCGGTGACAGGACGAGTTCGTGCGGATAGGCGAAGACGCCACGCAGCGACGAGGAGAGGGCCCGAGTGACCGATAATGCGAGAGGGTTGACCGCAGGCAGCGTCAACCATGGATTCATCGCCGCCATCGTCGTCGTCGCGACGATCGGCGGTTTCATGTTCGGATACGACTCGGGCGTCATCAACGGCACCCAGAAGGGGCTGGAGGCCGCGTTCGACCTCGGCCGCCTGGGCGTCGGCGTCAATGTCGGCGCGATCCTGGTCGGCTCGGCAATCGGCGCGTTCGGCGCAGGCCGTCTGGCCGATGCGATCGGCCGCCGCAACGTCATGATGCTGGCCGCGGGGCTCTTCCTGGTCAGCGCGCTGCTGGCCGGTGCGGCGGGCAGCTCGGCGATCTTCATCCTCGCGCGCATCATCGGCGGCCTGGGCGTCGGCGCGGCCAGCGTGATCTCGCCGGTCTATATCTCCGAAGTGACCCCGGCCTCGATTCGCGGCCGCCTGTCGAGCGTGCAGCAGGTGATGATCATCACCGGCCTGACCGGCGCCTTCGTCGCCAATTTCGCGCTGGCCCGCTATGCCGGTGGCTCGACCGCCGAATTCTGGCTGGGCTTCCCGGCGTGGCGCTGGATGTTCTGGCTCCAGGCGATCCCGGCGGCGATCTATTTCGCGGCGCTGTCGATCATCCCGGAAAGCCCGCGCTTCCTGGTCGCCAAGGGCCGCGATGCCGAGGCGCATGCCGTGCTGACCAAGCTGTTCGGCGAGGCCGAGGCGACCCGCAAGGTCGCCGATATTCGTGGCAGCCTGGCCGCCGACCAGCACAAGCCCAAGCTGTCCGACCTGGTCGACAAGACCACCGGCCGGATTCGCCCGATCCTGTGGGCGGGCATCGGCCTGGCGGTGTTCCAGCAGCTGGTCGGCATCAACGTCGTCTTCTATTACGGCGCGACCCTGTGGGAAGCGGTCGGCTTCTCGGAGGATTACGCGCTCCAGACCAACATCCTGTCGGGCGTGCTGTCGATCGGCGCCTGCCTGTTCACCATCGCGACCGTCGACAGGATCGGGCGCAAGCCGCTGTTGCTGATCGGCTCGGCGGGCATGGCGGTGACGCTGGCGATCGTCGCCTATGCCTTTTCGACCGCCGTCACCGGCGCGAACGGCGGCGTGACCCTGCCCGGCAACAACGGCGTGATCGCGCTGGTCGCGGCGAATCTGTACGTCATCTTCTTCAACGCCAGCTGGGGCCCGGTCATGTGGGTCATGCTGGGCGAGATGTTCCCCAACCAGATTCGCGGATCGGGCCTGGCGGTGTCGGGCTTTGCCCAGTGGATCGCCAATGCCGCGATCTCGGTCAGCTTCCCCGCGCTGGCGGTGTCGCCGGGGCTCAGCGTCACCTATTTCGGCTATGCCTTCTTCGCGGCGGCATCGTTCTTCTTCGTCAAGGCGATGGTGAACGAAACCCGGGGTCGCGAACTGGAAGACATGGCGGGCTGATCCGTAGGTCCCAGACCTGGCGAGGCCCGCTCCCTCCGGGGGGCGGGCCTTTTTCTACGCGCGCGCCTCCCTCCGTTCAGCCTGAGCGAAGTCGAAGGCCAAGGGAATCCCTCACCCCAGGGGGCAGGGGAGAGGCTTGGGGCGTGGCCTTCGACTGCGCTCAGGCCGAGCGAAGGGGTGTGCCCCTCAGCCCCGCCCGGCCTGGATCAGGATCGAATCGGAGGGCAGCAGCCGGTCCATGAAGGGCAGCATCGCCGCGCCGATGGCGGGGGCGTCCTGCGCCATGCGGGCGGGGCGGATTTCGGGGCGGGCGGGCAGCTCGATCGCGGCCAGCGCCTGTTTCAGCCCGTCGGCCAGCCGGACGATCAGCCAGCCGGGAAGGCGTCCGCCGATCAGGATGGCGTCGGGATCGAACAGGGTGGTGACCGCGACGAAGGGCTGGGTCAGCGCCGCGACCGAGTCGTGGACCCATTGGTCGATCACCGCGCAGACGACCGGATCGTCATGCTCGCCCAGCGTCTCGGGCGACCCGAAGGCACGGCCCGCCGCCGCCAGCCGGACGCGCAAGCCCGCCAGCGACACGGTATCCTGCACGATCGCCCCGGCGCGCCCGGCGCTGGGATCGGGGATCAGCCCGATCTCGCCCGACCGGCGATGCGCGCCGCGATGATAGGAGCGGTCGATGATCAGCCCGCCGCCCAGCCCCGCGGTGATCAGCAGATAGAAGAAGCTGGGGCAGGAGAAAGTCTCGTCATATTGCGCCTCGCCCAGCGCGGCGGTGGCGGCGTCATTGTCGCGCAGCACCGGCCAGGGCAGCACCGGGGCGAGCAGCGCGTCGAGGTCGACCGCGTCCCACTGGGCATAATCCTCGGGCTGGTCGGGCAGCGAGCGGCCGAGCCCGTCGGGCATGGCGACCCCGACGCCCAGGATGCGCGCCCGGTCGACCGCCCCCTCGGCCAGCGCCGCGTCCAGTGTCTCGCGCAGGAAGGCGACCACCTCGTCCGGCCCGGCAAAGGCGATCTCGCGGGTGGCGCGGGCGCGCACCGTGCCGCTCAGGTCAAGGATCGCCAGCGACAGATGGTCGCGGTCGATGGTCAGCCCGATCCCGAAGGCGCCCTCGGGGCACAGCTCGATCTTGAGCGCCGGCTGGCCGCGCCCGCCATGCAGCCGCCCGGCGGTGCGGACCAGCCCCATATCGGTCAGGCGGCCGGTGATGTTGGCGATGGTCGGCGGCGTCAGCCCGGTTTCGTTGGCGATCGCGACTCGTGTGGTTTCGCGGTGGAAGCGGATGACCTGCAAGACGGTGCGCAGATTATAGTCGCCCGCCCGCTCCAGATTGGTGCCCGACAGACCGCGCGACAGGCGGGCGTCGCGGGCATGCCCATCGGCAGGTCGCCCGCGCTCTGGCGACAGGAGCGGCACCGCTCGCATATGATCCATCTCCCTTGTGAAGCGGACCCCCATCCGCTCCCTGTTATACGCTTGGATCGGCGGGATGGACCGTCGAGGTCAAGTGGTATCGTAGAATATCGCAAATGGTATTGCCGCAGGGCCGCCCGGCCGGCGTCCGGGCGGCCCCGCCCTGCGGGTCGCTGCGATCAGGCGGCGGGTGTCAGGCGGATCAGCCGCCCCTGCGATTCGCCGCCATCCTCCAGCACATAGATGGCGCCGTCGGGGCCTTGCTCGACCTCGCGGATGCGCGCGCCCATATCCCATTGGTCGCCCTTGGCCGCGCTGGTGCCGTTCAGGTCGACGCGGACCAGCGCCTTGCTCGACAGACCGCCGATGAACGCGTCGCCGCGCCACTGCGGGAAGAGCGACCCCGAATAGATCATCAGCCCGCCCGGCGAGATCACCGGGTTCCACGAGATCTTGGGCGCCTCATAGCCATCGCCCGCGCGGTGATCGGGAATGTCGCGCCCGTCATAATGCGATCCATTGGAGGCATTGGGCCAGCCGTAATTGCGGCCTGGCAGGATCAGATTGACCTCGTCGCCGCCCTTGGGGCCCATTTCCTGTTCCCACAGATTGCCCGAGGCATCGAAGGCGAGGCCGAGCAGGTTGCGATGGCCATAGGACCAGACGGCCGGATCGAAGCCCTGGGCGGCCAGCGGATTGCCCGGCGCGGGCTTGCCGTCCGGGGTCAGGCGCAGGACCTTGCCCAGCGTCGCCTTGGGGGCCTGGGCGGGGGTGAATTTCTGCCGGTCGCCCGCGGTGAGGAACAGATATTGGCCGTCGGGCGAAAAGGCGATGCGGCCTGAATAATGGCCGTCGCCGGTGACGGCGGGGCTGGCGCTCCACAGGGTCTCGATGCCCGCCAGCTGCGCGGTGCCGTTCGTTTCGCGCAGCGTGCCGCGCGCCAGCACGACATGCTTGCCGCCATCGGTCGCGGCCGAATAGCTGAAATAGACGCGGCCGCTCTGTGCGAAATCGGGGGCGAGGACCACGTCCATCAACCCGCCCTGGCCCGCCGAATCGACGCCGATCCGCGCGATCGTCTGGCGCTGTTGCCCGTCCGCGGCGACCAGCAGCATCCGGCCGTCCTTCTCGGTGACGAGCATCCGCCGGTCGGGCAGGAAGGTCATCGCCCAGGGCGCGTCGAAATCGGCAACGACCGTGCGGCCAAAGGGCTGGCCGTCGACCACGGTGGCGGGCGGAGTGGCCGAGGGGGAGGGCGTCGGGGTCGGCGTGCCTCCCGGCGTCACCGCGACCGGCGGGGCGTTTCCAGTCTCGTCGGGCCCCGGCCCGTTGCCCGAACAGGCGAGAAGCGCCACCGGCAAGGCGGCGAGCAACGGCAGTTTCATGATCTACTCTCCCGGTTGGCCCTGTCGGCCCGATGGGCCGCCAACGCTTCGGCATGGATGCTTGTTTCGTCAGGGGGATATGTGTATAGAATGCGGCATTCTCTTACATCGTCGGGTGAAAGAGGCTGCGGGACGGGTTCCGCGGCAGCGCACCGGCACATCTGGAGCTTTCATGGCGGACATCGCCCTTCTGACGCAACTCATCGAACCCGAGGCGAAAGCGCTCGGCTTCGAGCTCGTGCGCGTGAAGATGTATGGCGGCACGTCGGACCCCACGCTGCAGGTGATGGCCGAGCGTCCCGACACGCGCCAGCTGAACATCGACGATTGCGCCGATCTGTCGCGCCGCATCTCCGACGTGATGGACGCGCTGGAGGCCGAGGGCCGCGACCCGATCGACCATGCGTACCGGCTGGAGGTGTCCTCGCCCGGTATCGACCGGCCGCTGACCCGGCTGAAGGACTTCGCCGACTGGGCGGGGCATGAGGCGCGGATCACGCTCGCTGAGAAGCTGAACGGCCGCAAGCAGTTCAAGGGCGACCTGAACGGGGTCGAGGGCGAGACGGTGGCGATCACCGATGCCGAGGGGGTTCGCCACGAACTGCCCTTCGCCGCGATCGAGGACGCCAAGCTCGTCATGACCGACCGGCTGATCGCCGCGACGGTGCCGCTGTCCCTGGATGGCGCGGAAGAGGTTTATTATCAGGACGCGCCCGAACAGGACGGCGCCACCACGGAAGGACGGCACTGATGGCTACCGCCATTTCCGCCAACAAGGCGGAACTGATCGCGATCGCGAATGCGGTCGCCTCGGAAAAGATGATCGACAAGGGCATCGTCATCGAGGCGATGGAGGACGCGATCCAGCGCGCCGCCCGCGCCCGCTACGGTGCCGAGAACGACATCCGCGCCAAGCTCGACCCGAATTCGGGCGACCTGCGCCTGTGGCGCGTCGTCGAGGTGGTCGAGCAGGTCGACGATTATTACAAGCAGATCGACCTGAAGGGGGCCGAGAAGCTGCAAAAGGGCGCGAGCGTCGGCGACTTCATCGTCGATCCGCTGCCTCCGATCGAATTCGGCCGCATCGCGGCGCAGGCGGCCAAGCAGGTCATCTTCCAGAAGGTCCGCGACGCCGAACGCGACCGTCAGTATGACGAGTTCAAGGACCGCCAGGGCGAGATCATCACCGGCGTCGTCAAGCGCGTCGAGTTCGGCCATATCGTCGTCGACCTGGGCCGCGCCGAGGGCGTGATCCGTCGCGACCAGCAGATCCCGCGCGAAGTCGTCCGCGTGAACGACCGCATCCGCTCGCTGATCCTGAACGTGCGCCGCGAGAATCGCGGGCCGCAGATCTTCCTGTCCCGCGCGCACCCGGACTTCATGAAGAAGCTGTTCGCGCAGGAAGTGCCTGAAATCTATGACGGCATCATCGAGATCAAGGCCGCCGCGCGCGATCCGGGCAGCCGCGCCAAGATCGGCGTGATTTCGCACGACTCGAGCATCGACCCGGTCGGCGCCTGCGTCGGCATGAAGGGCAGCCGCGTTCAGGCCGTCGTGCAGGAAATGCAGGGCGAGAAGATCGACATCATCCCCTGGTCGCCCGACACCGCGACCTTCGTGGTGAACGCGCTTCAGCCCGCGAACGTCAGTCGCGTCGTGATCGACGAGGAAGAGGACCGGATCGAGGTCGTCGTCCCCGACGATCAGCTCAGCCTCGCCATCGGCCGTCGCGGCCAGAATGTCCGTCTGGCCAGCCAGCTGACCGCCAAGGCGATCGACATCCTGACCGAGGCCGACGCGTCCGAGAAGCGCCAGAAGGAGTTCGTCGCGAACTCCGAGATGTTCCAGAACGAACTGGACGTGGACGAGACGCTGGCCCAGCTGCTGGTCGCCGAAGGCTTCGGCGCGCTGGAAGAGGTCGCCTATGTCGAGCTGGACGAGCTGGCCGCGATCGAGGGCTTCGACGAGGATCTCGCGCAGGAGCTGCAGAGCCGTGCGCAGGAAGCGCTGGACCGCCGCGAACAGGCCGCCCGCGACGAGCGTCGTGGCCTGGGCGTCGAGGACGCGCTGGCCGAGATGCCCTATCTGACCGAGGCGATGCTGGTCACGCTGGGCAAGGCGGGCATCAAGACGCTCGACGACCTCGCCGACCTGGCGACCGACGAGCTGGTCGAGAAAAAGCGCGCCGAGCCGCGTCGCCGTGGTGACGACACCCCGCGTGCCGCGCCCAAGGGCGGTATCCTGGCCGAGTACGGCCTGAGCGACGAGCAGGGCAATGAGATCATCATGGCCGCGCGCGCGCACTGGTTCGGCGACGAGGACGAGGCCGCCGTCGAGGCGGCGCAGGCGGAGGGCGACGAAGCCTGATGCCGTTCGTCTCGATCCGTCTGGCGGGCACCGCCTCCAAGCAGCAAAAGGCCGAGATCGTCGCCGACGTGACTCGTTCGCTGGTGGAGCGGCTGGGCAAGAACCCGGCCGCCGTCCAGATCGTGATCGAGGAGGTCTCCACCGAAAATTACGGCGCGGGCGGTCAGTTGATCGCCGACCGTGATGCCCCCGCCACGCCATCCCGGGGAGACGCGCATGCGGAACCGGGACAATGAGCGCGGTGGCGTAAACGACACTCCGGCCAAGAAGGGCCGGAGCCCCAGAGACGCCGCGAAGGCGGCCCGCGAGTCGATCGACGGGCCGGTCCGCCGCTGCATCCTGTCGGGCGAGCATGATGCGCGGCCGCATCTGATCCGTCTGGCGCTGGCGCCCGACGGTCGGGTGCTGCCCGATGTCCGCGCCAAGGCGCCGGGGCGCGGCGGCTGGATCGGCGTGACCCGTGCCGAGCTGGAAACCGCGATGGCGAAGGGGCGGTTGAAGGGGGCACTGGCGCGCGCGTTCAAGACGAACGAGTTTGCGATCCCCGACGACCTGCCCGCGCTGATCACCGCCGCGCTGGAGCGCAATGCGCTCGACCGGCTGGGACTCGAGTCGCGCTCGGGGATGCTGCTGACCGGATCGGACAAGATCGCGACGGCGGCGCGCTCGGGACAGCTGCACGCGCTCTATCACGCCGCCGATGCGGGCGAGGATGGCTGTCGCAAGCTGGCGCAGGCGTGGCGCGTCGGATCGGACCGTGAAGGTTCCGATCTGAAGGGGTTGGCGTTGCCCGCCACACGCCCCATATTGTCATTGGCGTTGGGCCGCGAAAATGTGGTACACATCGGCCTGACAGATCGTAACGCGGCAAAGCGGGTGAGCGAAGCGCTCGACCGCTGGCTGCATTTTATCGGACCCGACCCTGTGGCAACGCCTTGCGAAACGGCCTCGCAAGGCGCATCGGCGTCCGACCTTACTGGTGACCGACCGGCCGTGACCGTACACGAGGATTTTGAGTGAGCGAGACCGACAACGACAAGCCGAAACTCGGAATGCGCCAGCCCCTGGGGCTGAAGCGCACGGTCGAGACCGGCAAGGTGAAGCAGAGCTTCAGCCACGGCCGCTCGAACACCGTGATCGTCGAGACGAAGCGCCGTCGCGTCCTGGGCCCGCAGGGGGGAGCGCCGGAGACGGCCGCCCCCGCGCAGGCCCCCGAACCCGTGCCCGCAGCGCCCGTCGCCGCGGCGCCGGTCGCACCGCGTCGCCCGGTGCCGTCGAACGAGACGGCACAGGAGCGCCAGGCGCGCCTGCTGCGTGAAGCCGAGGAACAGCGCCTCGCCATGCAGGAAGAGATTCGTCGTCGCGAGGACGCCGAGCGTCAGCAGCGCGCCGAGGACGAGCGTGCGCGGGCCGAAGAGCGCGCGCGTGCCGCCGCCGAGGCTGCCGCCGCCCCGCCGCCCGCGCCGGAACCGGCACCCGAGCCTGCGCCCGTGCCCGAGCCGACCCCGGCGCCCGCGCCCGTCGCTGCGGCGGAACCCGCCCCGGCTCCGGCCGCGCCGACCATCTCGGTCCAGCCGCGTCCCTTCCGTCCGGTCGAACGCCCGGTGATCCCGGCGCCGCAGCCCAAGGCGGAAGAGCCCAAGGTCGAGGCACCCGCCCCGGCACCGGCTCCTGCCCCCGCGCCGGCCCCGACGCCCGCCCCCGCTCCGGTGGCGGCGAAGCCTGCGCCTGCGCCCGCTCCGGTGGTGCCGACGCCGCCGATCCTGGGTCGCGATCCCTCGATGCCCGCGCCGCGCCGCTTCTCGCCGGTGCAGCGTCCCGAGATTCCGAAGCCCGCGCCCAAGCCCGCGCCTGCGCCCGCCGCAGCCGCGACTCCGGCCGCCAGCGCGCCGACCAACACCACCGCCTCCGCTCCGTCGGGTGGCGCACCGCGTTCGATGCCTTCGGGCCAGCCGACGCCGCGCAACGCGCCTCCGGGCCGTCCGCAGCAGCGCGACCGCAAGGGCGACGAGCGTCGCGGCGGCAAGCTGACCGTCACGCGCGCCCTGAACGAAGACGGCGCCCGCGCCCGTTCGCTCGCCGCGCTGAAGCGTGCCCGCGAGAAGGAAAAGCGTGGCTTTGGCGGCCCGCGCGAGCCGCAGGTCAAGCAGGTCCGCGACGTGCAGGTGCCCGAGGCGATCACCGTCCAGGAACTCGCCAATCGTATGGCCGAAAAGGGCGCGGATCTGGTCAAGGCGCTGTTCAAGATGGGCATGCCCGTCACCATGACGCAGACCATCGACCAGGACACGGCCGAGCTGCTGGTGACCGAATTCGGCCACAACATCGTCCGCGTCTCCGACAGCGACATCGATCTGGCGCTCGACACCAGCGAGGACGCGGCCGAGAGCCTGCAGCCGCGCCCGCCGGTCGTGACGATCATGGGCCATGTCGACCATGGCAAGACCTCGCTGCTCGACGCGCTGCGCGGCACCGACGTGGTGCGCGGTGAGGCCGGTGGCATCACCCAGCATATCGGCGCCTATCAGGTCACGCTGAAGGACAAGTCGAAGATCACCTTCCTCGACACGCCGGGCCACGAGGCCTTCACCCAGATGCGCGCCCGCGGTGCCGACGTCACGGATATCGTGGTGCTGGTGGTCGCGGCCGATGACGGGCTGATGCCGCAGACGATCGAGGCGATCAACCACACCAAGGCGGCGGGCAAGCCGATGATCGTGGCGATCAACAAGATCGACAAGCACGACGCCAATGCCCAGCGCGTCCGCGAGCGTCTGCTCGAGCATGACGTGCAGGTCGAGGACATGGGCGGCGAAACCCAGGACGTCGAGGTGTCGGCGCTCAAGAAGATCGGTCTGGATACGCTGATCGAGAAGATCCAGCTTCAGGCCGAACTGCTCGAACTGGCCGCCAACCCGGACCGCGCCGCCGAGGGCAGCGTGGTCGAGGCCAAGCTCGACAAGGGTCGTGGTCCGGTCGCGACCGTGCTGGTCACGCGAGGCACGCTGAAGGTCGGTGACGTGTTCGTCGTCGGCGCCGAAAGCGGCAAGGTCCGTGCGCTGGTCGACGACAAGGGCCGTCAGGTGAAGGAAGCGGGTCCGGCGATGCCGGTCGAGGTGCTCGGCCTGTCGGGCGTGCCCCAGGCGGGCGATCTCCTCCAGGTCGTCGAGAATGAGGCCCGCGCCCGCGAGGTCGCCGAATATCGCCAGAGCGTGCTGCTCCAGAAGCGCACCACCTCGGCCCCGGCCAGCCTGGAGTCGATGTTCTCGGCGCTGAAGGCGAACCAGGCCAAGGAATATCCGCTGGTCGTGAAGGCGGATACGCAAGGGACGGTCGAGGCGATCGTGGCGTCGATCAACAAGATCGCGTCCGACCTCATCAAGGCGCGCATCCTGCACTCGGGCGTCGGTGGCATCACCGAGTCGGACGTGACGCTGGCGGCCGCCAGCGGTGCGCCGATCATCGGCTTCAACGTCCGGGCGAACGCCAAGGCGCGCGAGATCGCCGAGCGGAACAAGGTGGCGTTGAAATATTACGACGTCATCTACGACCTGATCGACGAGATCCGGGCGGGCATGGCCGGCGAGCTGGGCCCCGAGGCGTTCGAAACGGTCGTCGGCCGCGCCGAAATCCGCGAGGTCTTCTCGGCGGGCAAGATCGGCAAGGCCGCCGGTCTGCTGGTCACCGAGGGTGTCATCCGCAAGGCGCTCAAGGCACGCATCACGCGCAACGACGTCATCATCTACCAGGGCGAGATCAACTCGCTCCGCCGGTTCAAGGACGATGTCGCCGAGGTTCGCGCTGGCCTGGAATGTGGTGTGACGTTCACGCAGAACTTCACCGACATCAAGGCGGGCGACTATCTCGAAACCTTCGAGGTCGAACTGCGCGAGCGTTCGCTCTGATGCGGGCAGGGTGGTGGGATCGCTCCTGCCGCCCGCCTCTGCCGGACATGATCGCGGTCGCCTGCCCGGCGGCCGCGATTTCCGTTTGAAGAAGAACTATCATGGTCCAAGCCAAGAACCCCGCCGAACCCTCGGTCCGCCTGCTCCGCGTCGGCGAGCAGGTGCGCCACATCCTGTCCGAAATCCTGGCGCGCGGCGACGTGCATGACGAGACGCTCGCCAAGCATATGGTCAGCGTGACCGAGGTGCGCATGTCCCCCGACCTGCGCCACGCCACCGTCTTCGTGAAGCCGTTGCTCGGCAAGGACGAGGAGGTGGTGATCAAGGCGCTGCGCACCAACACCGCCTATCTCCAGCGCGAGGTCGCGCACCGGGTGAAGATGAAATATGCCGCCAAGCTGAAGTTCCTGGCGGACGAGAGCTTCGACGAGGGCAGCCATATCGACTCGCTCCTCCGCTCGCCGAAGGTCGCGCGCGATCTGGAGGAGGGGGACGAGGGCTAAAGGACCCTCGCTCCGTTCAGCCTGAGCGAAGTCGAAGGCCAAGGGAAAAGGTTCGCGCAGAGGCGCAGAGGGCGCAGAGAAGAAGCGCCCCACCTTCAAACGTCGCCCCACCCCGGCGAAGGCCGGGGCCCAGTCTCCCTGTCGTAGATGGCGCGTTGCGCCGGGGCGGGGGAGGCAGATATCCTGCACCGCCGCCCGTTAATGGCAACTGGACCCCGGCCTTCGCCGGGGTGGAAGCGTTGGGGGCAATCCCCCTCTGCGTCCTCCGCGCCTCTGCGCGAACCCCTGTCAGCCGGAACGGCCGTTGGGAACGGCCTAATCCCGCCCCGGCACCAGATCGGCGTCGATCGTGATCGTCACCTGTCGCCCGACGATCAGCGGATAGGCAGTCATTCCGAAGTCCCGCCGGTCGATCCGCGTCGACGCCGCGATATGCACCGGCTCGCGCCCGGTCATCGCGGCGAAGTCGCGTGAGAAGTCGACCGCCAGTGTCGCCGGACGGGTGACGCCGCGCGCGGTGATCGTCCCTGCGACCTGCGCGCTATGCGGTCCGGTCCGGGTCATGGTCGAGCCATGGAAGATCACGCGGGGGTATCGCTCGACATCGAAGAAATCGGGTCCGCGCAGGCGGGACCGGGTCAGCGAATCCCCTGCCTCCAGCGCTTGCGCATTGATCCGCACGTCCAGCGTCACGGCTTGCGCGTCCCGGTCCGACAGGGCGACGCGACCCTCCAGCCGGGGAAAACGCGCCGTCTTGCTGCCCAGGCCGAAAAAGCCGACCTTTGCCTGCACGCGCGCATGGGCGGGGTCGATGCCATAGGCGAGCGAGCCGGGCGCGGTTGCCGATCCGGCGCCGCCCACCCCTATGGCCGCCACCGCCATCGCCATCCGCGTGCCAACCCACATGCCGGTTCGTCCCATGCTCGAAATGGCGGCTCCCTTCCGATAAGGGCGGCGGATGGCCAAGCTCTATTTCTACTATGCCAGCATGAATGCGGGGAAATCGACCATGCTGCTGCAGGCCGATTTCAACTATCGCGAGCGGGGGATGAACACGATGCTGTTCACCGCCGCGATCGACGATCGCTTCGCCTATGGCACCATCGCCTCGCGAATCGGCCTGTCGCAGCCCGCGACGCCGTTCCAAGCGACCACCGATCTGGAGGCCTGCGCGCTCGACCGGCACGGACGGACGCCATTGGCCTGTATCCTGGTCGACGAGGCGCAGTTCCTGACGCCCGAACAGGTCGATCAACTGGCGCGGCTGGCCGACCGGCACCGGATTCCCGTGCTCTGCTATGGCCTGAGGACCGATTTCAAGGGCCAGCTCTTCCCCGGCTCGGCGCGGTTGCTGGCGCTGGCCGACACGCTCAGCGAGATCAAGTCGGTGTGCGTCTGCGGCGCCAAGGCGACGATGAACCTGCGCGTCGATGGCCAGGGCCAGGCGATCGCCGAGGGCGCGCAGACCGAGATCGGCGGCAATGACCGCTACATCGCCTTGTGCCGCCGCCATTTCGGCGAGGCGCTGGCGGGCGGCACGGTGCTTGAGGCGCCGTCCTTGAGATAGGGGCCAAGCCCGACTAACGCTCGTCCGATGCATGGATGGATCATACTCGACAAGCCGCTGGGGCTCGGCTCGACGCAAGGGGTGAGCGCGGTCAAGCGCGTGCTGCGCCAGGGCGGCTATGGCAAGGGGATCAAGGTCGGCCATGGCGGCACGCTCGACCCGCTGGCGACCGGCGTGCTGCCGATCGCGGTGGGCGAGGCGACGAAGCTCGCCGGGCGGATGCTCGACAGCGACAAGGTGTACGACTTCACCATCCGCTTCGGCGCGCAGACATCGACGCTGGATGCCGAGGGCGAGGTGGTCGCCGAGAGCGACGTCCGCCCGACTCGCGCGGCGCTGGAGGCGGTGCTGCCGCGCTTCACCGGCCCGATCGAACAGGTGCCCCCCGCCTATTCCGCGCTGAAGGTGGATGGCGAGCGCGCCTATGACCTGGCGCGGGCCGGGGAAGAGGTGGTGCTGGCGAGTCGCAGCGTGACGATTCATTCGCTTCAATCCTCCCCAAGCTCGCTTGGGGAGGGGGACCATCGCGCTAGCGATGGTGGTGGGGCGGGACGGACCGCCGCCGCCCCTCCACCACGCCCTGCGGGCGCGGTCCCCCTCCCCGAGCAAGCTCAGGGAGGATTGGAAGACATCACCCTCACCGCGCATGTCTCCAAGGGCACCTATATCCGCTCCCTCGCGCGCGACATCGCGCTGGCGCTGGGCACGGTGGGCCATGTCACCATGCTCCGTCGGATCAAGGCGGGGCCGTTCACTTTGGCCTCGGCGATATCGCTGGACAAATTGAACGAAATGGGGCAGGCGCGCGGGCTTGAAGAGATACTCCTGCCGCTGAGGGCGGGGCTGGACGACATCCCGGCTCTCGCGCTCGACCCCGACCAGGCAGGGGCGCTCCGTCAGGGGCGTGTGCTGGTCGGGATTGCCGCTGACGATGGCCAATATTTCGCGATGCTGGGCGACCGCCCGGTGGCGCTGGTGGAGGCGCTGGACGGGGACGTCCGGGTCGTGCGCGGTTTCAACCTCGATTAAGAAAGGACCACGATGTCGATCACCGCTGAACGCCGCCAGGAAATCATCAAGGACCATGCCCGCGCCGAGGGTGACACGGGTTCGCCCGAAGTCCAGGTCGCGATCCTGACCGAGCGGATCCAGAACCTGACCGGCCACTTCAAGACCCATGCGAAGGACAATCATTCGCGTCGCGGTCTGCTGATGCTGGTCAACAAGCGTCGCTCGCTGCTCGACTATCTGCGTCACAAGGATGGCGACCGCTATCTGGCGCTGATCGCCAAGCTCGGCCTGCGCAAGTAAGACGCGGGGCGCGCCAAGCGACCAAAAAGGGCACTCCCATCAGGGGGTGCCCTTTTTTTATCGGCTGGTGTATGAAGCACCGGGCCGACCGGATGCCGCAAGGGCGCATCCCCAAAGCCTCTATGTCATCAAACCCGACGATAGGGTCGGGCAGGATCGGAGGATCGGCAATTCGGTCGACCTCCAGAGCCAATCTTGGCTCAACCCATAGGCCCCGGCGGGATAGGCCCGTCGGAGTGAAGGATATTCCATGTTCAATACCAAGAAAGTGGCCATCGAGTGGGGCGGCAAGACGCTGACCCTCGAAACCGGCAAGGTGGCCCGTCAGGCCGACGGCGCGGTGATCGCGACGCTGGGCGAGACGGTGGTGCTGTGTGCCGTGACGGCCGCGAAGACTGTGAAGGAAGGCCAGGATTTCTTCCCGCTGACCGTTCACTATCAGGAGAAGTTCTCGTCGGCGGGCCGCATCCCCGGCGGTTTCTTCAAGCGCGAGCGCGGTGCGACCGAGCGTGAGACGCTGATCAGCCGCCTGATCGATCGTCCGATCCGCCCGCTGTTCCCCGAAGGTTTCTACAACGAGATCAACTGCATCTGCCAGGTGCTCTCCTATGACGGCGAGAACGAGCCCGACATCCTGGCGCTGGTCGCCGCGTCGGCCGCGCTCACCATCTCGGGCGTGCCGTTCATGGGCCCGATCGGCGCGGCGCGCGTCGGCTATGTCGATGGCGAGTATCAGCTGAACCCGACCGATGCCGAGGCGCTGGCCGGTGACCTGGACCTGGTCGTCGCCGCCACCCACAATGCGGTGATGATGGTCGAGTCGGAAGCCAAGGAGCTCTCCGAAGAGGTCATGCTGGGCGCGGTCATGTTCGCGCACAAGGCGTCGCAGCAGATCATCGACGCGATCATCGATCTCGCCGAGCAGGCCGCCAAGGACCCGTGGGAACTGAAGGTCGGCGACGACCAGAAGACCGTGAAGGCCGAGCTGAAGAAGCTGGTCGGCAAGGACATCACCGCCGCCTACAAGCTGACCGACAAGCAGGCGCGCCAGACCGCGCTGGGCGAGGCCCGCGCCAAGGCGAAGGCCGCCATGGCCGAGCGTACCCCGCAGGAGCAGCTGGTCGCCGCCAAGCTCGTTAAGAAGCTGGAAGCCGAGATCGTCCGTACCGCGATCCTGAAGGACGGCCGCCGCATCGACGGGCGCTCGACCACCCAGATCCGTCCGATCGAGGCAGAGGTCCACTTCCTGCCGCGTTCGCACGGCTCGGCGCTGTTCACCCGCGGCGAGACCCAGACGATCGCGACCACGACGCTGGGCACCAAGGATGCCGAGCAGATGATCGACGGGCTGAACGGCCTGTCCTACCAGCACTTCATGCTGCACTATAACTTCCCGCCCTATTCGGTCGGCGAAGTGGGCCGCTTCGGCGCGCCGGGCCGTCGCGAGATCGGCCATGGCAAGCTGGCATGGCGCGCGCTGCACCCGGTGCTGCCGTCGAAGGAGGAATTCCCCTACACCATCCGCGTGACCAGCGACATCACCGAGTCGAACGGCTCGTCGTCGATGGCCACCGTCTGCGGCGGCTCGCTGTCGCTGATGGATGCGGGCGTTCCGCTGAAGCGCCCCGTCTCGGGCATCGCCATGGGCCTGATCCTGGAAGGCAAGGACTTCGCGGTCCTGTCCGACATCCTGGGTGACGAGGATCACCTAGGCGACATGGACTTCAAGGTGGCGGGCACCTCCGAGGGCATCACCTCGCTCCAGATGGACATCAAGATCGCCGGTATCACCGAGGAGATCATGAAGGTCGCACTGGCGCAGGCCAAGGAAGGCCGCGCGCACATCCTGGCCGAGATGAACAAGGCGCTGGGCGAGACCCGCACCGAACTGTCGGCGCATGCGCCGCGCATCGAGACGATGACGATCGACAAGTCGAAGATCCGCGACGTGATCGGCACCGGCGGCAAGGTGATCCGCGAGATCGTCGCCACCACCGGCGCCAAGGTCGACATCGACGACGAGGGCGTGATCAAGATCAGCTCGTCCGACTCCGCGCAGATCGAAGCCGCGATGAACTGGATCAAGGGCATCGTCGAAGAGGCCGAGGTCGGCAAGATCTACAACGGCAAGGTCGTCAACCTGGTCGATTTCGGTGCGTTCGTGAACTTCATGGGCGGCAAGGACGGTCTGGTCCACGTCTCGGAGATCAAGAACGAGCGCGTCGAGAAGGTCTCGGACGTCCTGAGCGAAGGCCAGGAAGTCAAGGTCAAGGTCCTCGAGATCGATCCGCGCGGCAAGGTTCGCCTGTCGATGCGCGTCGTCGACCAGGAAACCGGCGCCGAGCTGGAGGACAATCGTCCGGCCCGCGAACCGCGCGGCGAGCGTGGTGACCGTGGTCCGCGCGGCGACCGTGAAGGCGGTCGCGGTCCGCGTCGCGATGGCGGCGACCGTGGCGGCGAAGGCCGCAGCGGCCCGCGTCGCGACCGTGGCGACCGTCCCCGTCGCGAAGGCGGCGAGCAGGGCGGTTCGTCCGAATTCGCCGCTCCGGCCTTCCTGACCGGCGATCGCGACTGATCCTTTGCCATGAGGCAGGAAAAGGGCTCGGGGGAAACCCCGGGCCCTTTTTCGTTGGGGCGAATGCGGGTGGGTGATTCCCTTGGCCTTCGACTTCGCTCAGGCTGAACGGATTTTTGTGCCCAGAACCATTCCCGAACGCCGTTCAGCCTGAGCGAAGTCGAAGGCTACGCCCCGACCCCCGCCGCGTGCGTTCCGGAGTCAAGATTCCCGTGCGAAAGTCAGCCGGCTACCACCACCACCCCGACGAACGCCGGGGGAATACCACAGGGGCGCCGGACCCGCGCGATGGCGGTCAGGCGGGATCCTTGGCCCCCTCATGCGCGCTATAGCCCAGCCGGGCATGGCCCTGCACCGGCCCCGCCACATCGGCGACCAGATAGAGCGGGCGCCGCTTCGATTCGATATAGAGCCGCCCCAGATATTCGCCGATCATGCCCAGCACGAACATCTGCACCGCGCCCAGGATGACGGTGACGAGCATGGTCGAGGTCCAGCCCTGCACCGCCGAGCCGGTCAGCCAGCCGATCGCGATATAGACCAGCAGCAACAGCGACGCGGCCGTCAGCGCCAGCCCGATATGGCTGGCCCAGCGCAAGGGCGCGGTCGAGAAGCCGGTCACCGCGTCGAAGGCCAGCGCGATCATCTTGCCCAGCGGATAATGGGTCTCGCCCGCATGCCGCTCGGCGCGGTCATAGGGGAAGGGGACCTGGCGGAAGCCGACCCAGGCGACCATGCCTCGAATGAAGCGCGCCTGTTCGGGCAGCGACTGCAACGCGTCGAGCGCACGGCGGCTCATCAGGCGGAAGTCGCCGGTGTCGAGCGGGATCGGCGTGTCGGTCAGCCGGTCGAGCATGCGGTAGAAGATCGCCGCCGTCGCCTTCTTGAATAGCGTTTCTCCGGCCCGCTTGCGGCGCACCGCATAGACCACGTCCGCCCCTTGCGCCGCCATTGTCGTGCGCATGTCGGTGAGGAGTTCGGGCGGGTCCTGAAGATCGGCGTCGATGATCAGGATCTGCTCGCCCGAACACAGGTCCAGCCCGGCGGTCAGCGCGAGCTGGTGGCCGTGGTTGCGCGACAGGTTGATCGCGACCAGATGCGGATCGGCGGCGGCGAGCCGCTGCATCACCGGCCAGCTGTCGTCGCGCGAGCCGTCGTTGATCAGTACGATCTCGTAATCCTCGCCCACTGCCGCACGCGCAGCGCCCGAGATACGCGCGTGCAGCACGTCCAGACAGGCGGCTTCGTTATAGCAGGGGACGACAACGGACAGGGCAGGGCGCTTCATGACGCCGCCGGTTTAGCGGCGTCGAGCGCGTCCGTCACCCATTCACGACCAGCTTGACCAAACGACCCGGCACCAGCGCTTGTTCCGAATCGAGCCCGTTCAGCGTCACGAACCGCTCGCGCTTGTAATCGGGAAAGGCCATGCGCGCCGACAGGCTGTCGATCGTGTCGCCCTGGCGGACGGTGACGATGCTGATCTTCTTGCCGCGAATGGCATTGGCCTCGGCGGTCGAGAGCGGCGCGACCGAGGCGAGCAGCGGCTGGAACGGTCCGATGCCGGACCCGGCGGGCGTGACCAGCGTGAAGGTATAGGTCGCCGAGGGGAAGCGGTACGCGACCACCGTCGCATCGACCGCGCGGTTGTTGGCGGCGGCGCGGGTGGTGACATAGGCATAGGGGATGCCGTTGGCCGTGCCGTTCTGCACCTGACCCGAGGGGGTGCCCGTGCCGAGCTGGCCGAAGCGCTGCGCGATCGCCTGGCCCAGATCGCTGCCCTGACCGAGACGCATCTCGGCCTGGCCGCCCTGACCGGCGATGGTCACCGCATCGCTGCCATTGGCGATGGCATAGCCGGTGGGCGCGGTGAATTTCAGCTTCAGGCCGGGATGGCGAAAGCTCTGACCGTCGACCACGCCCTCCTTGGGATCGTCGCCATAGGGCAGGCCGTCGAGCATCCGCAGGAAGGCGGTGTCCTGCGGCGGGGTGGTTTCGGGACGGCCGGTTTGCTGGGCGAGCGAAGCGGCGCGGCGGACGCGGTCGGCGCTGTTGGGATGGGTCGAGGCCCAGGTCGGAATGGCGTTGGCGTCCTTGCCGGATGTGCGCGCCGCCAGGTTGCTCGACGCGGCCAGCGAGGCGAGCATGTCGGCCGAGGCATAGGGATCATAGCCGGCGGCGGTCATGTAGCGGATGCCGAGGCCATCGGCCTGATATTCCTGATCGCGGCCATATTTCAGCGTGTAGAGCTGTGCGCCGGTGCCCACCAGCTGGGTGGCGATATTGCTGCCGGTCAGCAGCCCCGCGCCCGCCGCCAGGATCGAGCCGATGGTCGAGCGGGTGTTGCGGCTCTGCGAATGGCGTGCGGCGACATGGCCGACTTCATGGCCCAGCACCGAGGCGAGCTCGGCCTCGGAATTCATCAGGGCGAGCAGCTGGCGGGTGACGTAGATATAGCCGCCGGGAATGGCGAAGGCGTTCTCGACCGGCGAGTTCAGCGTCGTGACGGTGAAGTCGCCCTGCGCGTTCGACAGGCCGGACTGGACCGCGACCCGCTTGCCGACGCGTTCGACGAACGCGGCCTGCGGGCCGGTATAGCGGCCGCCATATTGCTTCACCAGTTCCGGGTTGGCCTGTGCCCCCTGCGCCTTATCCGAGGCGGAGATCGACCGGGTCTGCTGGGCGACGGCGGGGGCCGCGACGAGCGCGAGCATGGCGGCGGCGGTGACGAAACGCATGTTAAGGCTCCCCTGTTTGGGGTCTCCAAAGCGCAGGCGCGTCGGGGGTTCCAGCTTTTTGTTACGCTGGCGTCATCCGGGCGTCAGGAAATCCAATGCCGCATGGTTCGCCGGCGGAGGCCGGGGTGCAGTTTCTTGGCGGCTTAGGAGGCGCGAAACGATGCGGGGGAGGCATCCGCCCAGCACCTTCGATCGTGCACCCCTACTGGGCCCCGGCCTTCGCCGGGGAACGAAGAAGATTTTGTTCGCGCAGAGGCGCGGAGGACGCAGAGGGGGGGCGTTCAACCACCTTGGCGACGGTCATCATGCAGCGTCGAAAATGACAGGACGCGCGTTCCGCGCGTCGGACCTCTCTGCGTTCTTCGCGCCTCTCGCGAACCTAAACCCGCTCCACCGAACTCACCACATCGGCCGCCCGCAAGGCTGCGATCAGGCGCATCAGGTGTTGCAGGTCGTGCACCTCGACATCGATCAGGTTCGTATGGAAGCGCGTGTCGCGGGTATCCAGCCGGACGTTGATGATGTTCGCCTTATGCTGGCCGATGATCGTCGCCAGGATGCCCAGCGCGCCGGGTTCATTCTTGACCATCACCGAGATTCGCGCGGTCGCGCCCTCGCTGTCGTCGCCCCAGGAGACGTCGACCCAGTCGGTTTCCTCGTCGGTCCGATCGGCCAGTTCGGCGAGGACCGGGCACTGGATGGCGTGCACCTCGATCCCCGCATCCGGCCGCCGCAGCCCGACGATGCGGTCGCCCGGCACCGGGTGGCAGCATTGCGCCAAGTCATAGGCGACGCCGGGCGTCAGCCCCTTGATCGAGATGGCGCTCGACTGCGGCGGCAGCGCGGCGACGTCCGCGCCCGCAGAGCCCGGCATCAGCGCCTCCATCACCGCGGCATCCGACACGGTCCGCCTGGCGATCGCGATCATCAGATGCGCCTCGTCGGGCATCTTCAGCCGTTGCAGCGCATGGGTCAGCGCGTCCGCGCCGATCTGGGCGGGCAGACGCCGGACGATGTCCTCGTACAGCTTGGTGCCCAGCGTCACCTGCTCGGCGCGCTCGGCATGGCGCAGATGGCGGCGGATCGCGGCCAGTGCCTTGCCGGTGATCGCCAGGTTCAGCCAGTTCGCCTGCGGCGTCTGCCCGGCCGAGCGCAGGATCTGCACCTGATCGCCATTGGAGATGACGGTCGACAGCGGCACCACGCGGCCGTTGAGCTTGGCCCCCACCGCCTGGTCGCCCAGATCGGTATGGACGGCATAGGCGAAGTCGATCGGCGTTGCGCCCTTGGGCAACTGGATCAGCTCGCCCTTGGGGGTGAAGGCGAAGATGCGATCCTGGTACATCGCCATCTTCGTATGCTCGATCAGCTCCTCGGGGCTGCCCGCGGTATCGAGAATCTCGACCAGGTCGCGAATCCAGCTCACCTGCGCATCATGGCGGGTCGCTTGTTTATAGGTCCAGTGCGCGGCCAGGCCGAAATCGGCCTCGGCATGCATTTCGGGCGTGCGGATCTGGATCTCGATCCGCGCATTGTCGGCATGGATGACGCTGGTGTGGAGCGAGCGGTATCCGTTGCGCTTGGGCGTCGAGATATAGTCCTTGAACCGCCCCGGCACCATCGGCCAGCGGCGATGGATCAGCCCCAGCGCGCGGTAGCAATCCTCCTCGGTCGGCACGATCGCGCGGAACGCCATGACGTCGGACAGCTGCTCGAAGCTGATGTGCCGCTCGTTCATCTTGCGGAAGATCGAGAAGGCCGATTTCTCGCGCCCCGTCACCTCGGCCTCCACCCCGCCGCGCGACATCAGCAGCTTCAGCCCGGAGGCGATCTTGGAAATCCGGTCGCCGCCGCCTTCCTTCATCTGGGCGAGCCGAAGCGTGATCGACTCATACGCCTCGGGTTCGAGCTGCTGGAAGGAGAGCATCTGCATCTCCTTCATGAACTCGTACATGCCGATCCGCTCGGCGAGCGGGGCATAGATGTCCATCGTCTCCTTCGCGATGCGGCGGCGCTTCTCCGGCTTCGCGATGTGATGGAGCGTGCGCATATTGTGGAGGCGATCGGCCAGCTTCACCAGCAGGACGCGGATATCGTCCGACATGGCGAGCAGGAACTTGCGCAGATTCTCGGCGGCGCGCTCGCTCTCGGTCTGTGCCTCGATCTTGGACAGCTTGGTGACGCCGTCGACCAGCCGCGCGACATTGGGACCGAACAGCCGTTCGATCTCGTCATAGGTGGCGACCGTGTCCTCGATCGTGTCGTGCAGGATGGCGGTCGCGATCGTCTCGTCATCCAGATGCAGGTCGGTCAGGATGCCGGCCACCTCGATCGGATGGCTGAAATAGGGATCGCCCGAGGCACGTTTCTGGCTGCCATGCGCCTTCATCGAGAAGACGTAAGCGCGGTTCAGCAGCGCCTCATCGGCCTGGGGGTCATAGTCGAGCACGCGGTCGACGAGTTCATACTGGCGGAGCACGGGATCAGATTTGCGTGGGTGGGATGACCATTGCAACATTTTTGATGCGATCAGGGTGATCGGACGCGCTTCTCAAGCCGCTTTCTTTTTCGAGCCCCTCTCCCGGCAGGGGGAGGGGTTGGGGAGGGGCAAGAGCCACGGGGGCTGGTCTCTGTGAGACCCCGTGCCCTCCCCCATCCCCTCCCGCCTGCGGGAGGGGAGCGGCCAGAGGAGAGCGTTGGGCCACGGGAATCACCCCGCCATCGCCTCCGCCGCCAGAGCCTCCGCCTCGATCAGCAGGTCGTCGTCCGCACTCCCCGTCGCCACCTTCTCACGCCCGATCAGCACCAGCACCGGCACGGCGAGCGGGCTCACCCGCTCCAGATCGACATGCAGCATCGTGCCGCCCGCCCGGTCGAGCAGATTGGCCAGCCGCCCCACATCGGTCATCCGCGCCCGCGCATCGTCCCATGCCGCCTGGAGCAGCAGATGGCCGGGCTCGTACTTGCGCAGCACGTCGTAGATCAGGTCGGTCGAAAAGGTCACCTGCCGCCCCGTCTTGCGCTTGCCGGGATGCTGGCGCTCGACCAGCCCGCCGATCACCGCCACCTCGCGAAAGGCGCGCTTGAGCAGGTGCGATTGCTGGACCCAGTCGACGAACTCGTTCTCGAGGATGTCGGGGGAGAAGAGGCTGGCCGGATCGGTCACCTTCTCCAGTCCGTAACAGGCCAGCGCATAGTCGCTGGCGACGAAGCCGAGAGGTTTGAGCCCCTGGGCCTCCATCCGCCTTGTGATCAGCATCCCCAGCGACTGGTGCGCGTTCCACCCCTCGAAGCTGTAGGCGACCATGTAATGCCGCCCCTCGCGCGGGAAGGTCTCGACCAGCAACTGGCCGGGGCGGGGCAGGACCGAGCGGCGGTCCTGCATCTCCAGCCAGGCATGCACGTCCGCCGGGAAGCGATCCCACTCGCCCCGGTCGGCCAGAAACGCGCGCACCCGGTCGGCCAGGCTGGTCGACAGCGGCATCCGGCTGCCGCCATAGGTCGGGATGCGCGCAGGGCGGGAGGTGGCGCGGACGATCAGGTCCTCGCCGTCGATCGATTCCACCTCCAGGCTCAACCCGGCGAAGAAGAAGGTGTCGCCCGGCGCCAGGGTCGCGGCGAATCCCTCCTCCACCCGGCCCAGCTGGCGGCCGTTGCGGAAGCGGACCTTGAGCATCGTCGCTTCCACGATGATCCCGGCGTTCAGCCGGTGCTGCGCGACGAACTGTGGATGGGTGACGCGCCACAGGCCGTCCGGCTGCTGCACCAGCCGCTTGAACCGGTCATAGGCGCGCAGGGCATAGCCGCCATCGGCGATGAAGCGCAGCACCCGGTCGAAGGTCTCGTCGTCCAGCGCCGAATAGGGCATGGCCGAGCGGATTTCGCCCAGCAGCGCGGCCTGTTCGAACGGCGCGGCACAGGCGCAGGCCATGACATGCTGCGCCAGCACGTCGAGCGCGCCGGGGCGGAAGAGGTCGGGGTCCAGCTCGCCCGCCTCCACCGCGTCGAGCGCCGCGCGTGCCTCCAGATATTCGAAGCGATTGCCGGGGACCAGGATCGCGCGGCTCGATTCGTCCAGCCGGTGATTGGCGCGGCCGATGCGTTGCAGGAGGCGCGACGAGCCCTTGGGCGCGCCCATCTGGATCACGCAATCGACATCGCCCCAGTCGACGCCCAGGTCGAGGCTGGCGGTCGCGACCAGCGCGCGGAGTTGCCCGTCGGCCATCGCCGCCTCGACCTTCTGGCGGGCTTCCAGGGACAGCGAGCCGTGATGGACGCCGATCGGCAGGCTCTTGTCGTTCGCCTTCCACAGATCCTGGAAGATCAGCTCGGCCAGGCTGCGCGTGTTGCAGAAGACGATGGTGGTCCGGTTGGCCTCGATGACGCGCATGACCTGCGCGGCGGCATAGCGGCCCGAATGGCCCGCCCAGGGGATGCGGTCCTCGGGCAGCAGGATCGCTATGTCCGGCGGCGCGCCGGGTTCGCCCGTGACCAGGCCGACCGCGTCGATATCGCCATCGGGCGCGAGCCAGGCGCGATAGCCGTCCGGGTCCGCCACCGTCGCCGACAGCGCGACCCGTCGCAGACCGGGCGACAGAAGCTGCAACCGCGCCATGCACAAGGACAGCAGGTCGCCGCGCTTGCCGGTGGCAAAGGCGTGGACCTCGTCCACCACGATGGTCTTGAGGCCCGCGAACATGGTCGCGGCATCGGGATAGCTGAGCAGCAGCGACAGCGATTCGGGCGTCGTCAGCAGGATGTGCGGCGGCTTCACCCGTTGCCGCGCCTTCTTGTCCGACGAGGTGTCGCCGGTCCGCGTCTCGACCCGGATGTCGAGGCCCATCTCCTCGATCGGGGTCACGAGGTTGCGGCGGATGTCGACCGCCAGCGCCTTCAGGGGCGAGACGTAGAGGGTGTGCAGCCCCTCGCTCGGCTGCTCGATCAACTCGGTCAGGGTCGGCAGGAACCCCGCCAGCGTCTTGCCCGCGCCCGTGGTGGCGACCAGCAGCGCGTGGCGGCCTGCGCGGGCTTCCTCCAGCATCGCCAGCTGATGGGTGCGCGGATGCCAGCCCTTGGCGGCGAACCAGTCGGTCAGGGCGGGCGGAAGGGAACCGGGGAGCATCCCGAAGGATATAGGTATCATGGTCAAGCTCGGCGACTGGATACAGCCCCATAAACACGGGATTTACGTGGCCCCCGCCGATGTGTGGGTGGACCCGTCCGAGCCGGAGTCACGCGCGCTGGTGACGCACGGCCATGCCGACCATGCGCGCGGCGGCCACGGCACCGTCTGGGCGACGCCCGAGACGCTGGCGATCATGGCGGCGCGCTATGGCCCGCAGAACGGCGTCGAGGTCGCTTACGGCGAGACGATCCGGCTGGGCGAGGTGGAGGTCGGCTTCGTCCCCGCGGGCCATGTGCTGGGATCGGCGCAGATCGTGCTCGACTATCGCGGCGAGCGGGTGGTGGTGTCGGGCGACTATAAGCGTCGCGCCGACCCGACCTGTGCGGCCTTCGAGCCGGTGAAATGCGACGTCTTCGTCACCGAGGCGACCTTCGCGCTGCCCGTCTTTCGCCATCCCGAGACGGGCGACGAGATCGACAAGCTGATCGCGCGGCTCCACGCCAATCCGACGCGCTGCGTGCTGGTCGGCGCCTATGCGCTGGGCAAGGCGCAGCGGGTGATCGCCGAACTCCGCGTGCGGGGGCATGAGGCGCCCATCTATCTCCACGGCGCGCTGGCGCGGCTATGCACGCTCTATCAGGAGCTTGGTGTCGATCTGGGCGAGCTGCGCATGGTGGCCGATACGCCCAAGGCGGAGATGGCGGGGCATGTGGTCATGTGCCCGCCCGGTGCGCTCAACGATCGCTGGTCGCGGCGGCTGCCAGAGCCCATCACCGCCATGGCCAGCGGCTGGATGCGGGTGCGCCAGCGCGCGCGGCAGAAGAATGTCGAGCTGCCGCTGATCCTGTCCGACCATGCCGATTGGGACGAACTGACGACCACGCTGACCGAGATCGCCCCGCGCGAGGTGTGGGTGACGCATGGGCGCGAAGAGGCTCTGGTCCACTGGTGCGAGACGCGACAGATCAAGGCGCGGGCCTTGGCGCTGGTGGGGTTCGAGGATGAGGATGATTGAGGGGACGGGGCGTGGCCTTCGACTTCGCTCAGGCTGAACGGAGCGAGGGAATGGGTCTGGATACAAAACGCCGTTCAGGCTGAGCGAAGTCGAAGCCCATGCCCCACCCTCACACCATGGCCAAAGGCCGCGCCGGTTCCGCCACCACCGACCCCGGCACCGCAAACACGCCCTTCTTCGCCAACCGCTCGCCGGGCCGGACCTTGGCCGTCTCCATCGCCAGCCACGGCGCCAGCAGCAGCCCCAGCGTCACCGGCGACAGCCACGCGCCCAGCACCGGGTTCAGGAACGACACCCCCAGGAACACCACGCCCAGCGCCAGATGCCAGCGATAGCGCGGCATCGCATCCGCCGCCGCCAGCCCGTCGCGTACCCGGCTCTGCGGGTTCCAGCCCGAGGGCTTGCCGCGCATGATGTTGACGAGGTCGATCGTCTGGGTCAGCGCGATTCCCGGCGCGGTCAGGATCGACAGCGGCACGTCGAGCGCCACCGAGGCCAGGATCGCGCGCGCGCCGCCATAGCTGGCCCGGCGTTCGCGGTCGGCCATCGCCCAGACGACGCTCAGCAGCTTCGGCCCGAACAGCAGGATCAGCGTCACGACCAGCACCCGCGCCGACGTCACCGCGCGCACCGTCGCGGCATCGTCGGACAGGCTCTGCGCGATCGAGGTGGCGATCAGGATCAGCCAGGCGGGCGAGGTGAGATAGGCCGAGGCGCCGATCAGCAGCTGCAACCGGCTGATCCAGTGGAAACCGCTCGCGCCCAGCAGTTTCAGATGCTGGGTATTGCCCTGCGCCCAGCGCCGGTCGCGCACCGCCTGGTCGATCAGCGTGGGGGGATATTCCTCGAAACTGTCCTCGACCATCAGCATGTGCAGCCGCCAGCCGCGCCGCCGCAGCAGCGCCGCCTCGACCATGTCATGGCTCATAATCGTGCCGCCGAAGGGCGGGCGTCCGGGCAGGTCGGGCAGGCCGCAACTCTCGGCAAAGGCGCGGATGCGGATCAGCGCGTTATGCCCCCAGAAGGTCGATTCGGACCCCGACCACCAGACCAGCCCGGCGGTCGAGATCGGGCCGTAGAATCGGCTGGCGAACTGCATCCAGCGCTGGAAGAAGGTCGTCGCGCCGATGATCATCGGCACGGTCTGGAGGAGCGCGATCGAGGGGCGCTGCTCCATGATCTGCGCCATGCCGACGATCGTGTCGCCGCCCATCAGGCTGTCGGCATCGAGCATCAGCATGAAGTCGTAGGCACCGCCCTGGTTGCGGATCCAGTCGGCGACATTGCCGGGCTTGCGACCGACATTCTCGGTCCGGCGGCGATAATAGAGCGGCACCGCCAGCCAGGGGGCGAGCTTTTCCCAGGCGGCGCGCTCCTCGGCCTCGGCGGCTTCGCCCGAATCGGACAGGACGAAGAAGGCGAAACGGTCGGCCGCCCCCGCCCGGTCGATCATGACGGCCATGCGCGCGATCCGGTCGAACACCGCATCGACATCCTCGTTATGCACCGGCACCAGCACCGCCGTCCGCGCGGTCGGCGGCGCGGCCCCCTTGGGCGCGGGGGTGATGCCCGGATGCGCGCGCGAGATCAGCAGGACGAAACCGATCGCCGCCGTCACGAAGCCGAACGAGATCCAGGCGAACAGCGGAAAGAACAGCAGCAGCAACAGCCCGTCGAGCAGGTTCAGCCCGTCGCTCAGCAGGGCTTCCTTGACTGCGGCCGAGGCGGCGGTCGCCAGCAACCCGGTCAGCAGAACCAGCAGGAGGCGGCGGGTGAGGATATCGTCGGGCGCCAGATTGACCCCGGCGCGCGGCTCGGGCGCGGAGTGCGGCGGCGGCGGGCCATCGAAACGCTGCACCGCCATGGTCAGCGGTGCGGGCGGCGGCATGATGGCGCGCGGATGGGTCACGGCAGGAAGACCGGGGCGAGCACCGTCTCGGTCAGCGCCCTGGTTCCGCGCTTCAGGAACAGGCGGACATTGGCGGGGCCCTGACCTTCGGGCGCGATGTCGGCGGTGACGCGCCAGCGATTGGGCTGTCCCACCACCGGATAGGCGGCCTGGGTCAGCAGCTTGCCGCGCGTGACCGAAATATCGGCCGTCACGCCGCTCTGCCGGTCGAGCCCGGCCAGCACGGGGCCGGCAAAGTCGACCACCAGCTTGCGCGCGCCCGGCGTCGGCTCCGCACCGGGCCGCCCCGCCGCGCCGGTCCACAGGTCGACCGCATGGGCGACGGCCGGGACGATGGTGGGATCGGTCGATCCCCAGCTCAGGCGATAGTCGAACTGCCGCTTCTGCCCCGCCTTGGGCGCATCGGCGGGGTTCCAGAAGGCGACGATATTGTCGACCGTCTCCGACGCGGTGGGAAAGGCATAGAGCATCACCTGGCCCCGGCCCCAATCGCCCTGCGGCTGGACCCACAGGTTCGCGCGGCGGTCGTAAAAGGCCCCGTCGTCCTGGTAATGATCGAAGTCCCGGTCGCGCTGGAGCAGGCCGAAGCCGCGCGGATCGGTGTCGGCGAAGCTGTCGAGCGTCGGGCGCGGCGGATTGACGAGCGGCCGCCACAGCCGCTCGCCCGCGCCGGTCAGCAGTGCGAGGCCATCCGAATCGTGAATCTCGGGCCGCCAGTCGCTGCCCGCTGCCCGGTTGCCCTCGCCATACCAGAACATGCTGGTCGCGGGCGCGATGCCCAGCCGCTCGACATCGCGGCGGAAGAACAGCACCGCCGACACGCGCTGTTCGACGCCGGCCGCGCCCTTTTGCGACTCGATCCGGTAGGCCCCTGTGACGCTGGGGCCGTCGAGCAGCGCATGGACGGTATAGGCTTGCGCGCCGGTCCGCTCGATCCAGAAGTCCGTAAAGGCGGGAAATTCCTCGCGCCCGTCGATGCCCGTGTCGATCGCGATCCCCCGCGCCGACAGGCCATATTGGTCCTGCGCACCCGCCGTGCGGAAATAGGAGGCACCCTGAAAGGCCAGCCAGTCGCTCTTGCCGTCGGCCGTCATCGCGCGGAACCCGGCGATGCCCAGCGGCGGCGCATGGCCCGCCTCGGCGGTGAACAGCGCGGGCGAGAAGGGCACGGCGCGCGCCTGGCCGTTCGCGACGATGTTGATGCCGACCGGATGGGGCGCATAGCGGCCCAGCGGGAACAGGCGGATGCCGCCCGCCAGCGTGCGGTCGTCGCGATACCGGATCGTGCCCACCGCGTCATAGTCGATTGCCGCCGCTGCCTCGACCTTGGCCTGGGGGCGATAGGGCTGGCGCGCCAGCTCTTCTGCCCGCTTTTGCAGCGCGGCCCAGGAAAAGGGCTGGGGGGTGCCGGTCGCGCCACCGGGGGCAAGCGCCTGGGCGGCGAGGCGTGGCGATACGCCCAGAATGGCGAGGGCCGCGACCAGTTCACGGCGATTGGCCTGCATCATCGGCTCGGCGTCTCCATCGGTGAGTCCATCCGTCCCTCGCTGGCGGGACGTGGCTCGTGGTGCAACGCAGCATGCGATGATCGGTTGCTCTGTTACTGTCGAAGCGACAGCAGCAAAGGAAAGTATAATATATTTGACCGGGCTGACGGGATCGATTATGACCAGTGCAAATCAAGAGGGGGGCTCTTGAATGACCGAAAAGTGCAGGCGGATCCTGTGTTCGATCCGTCCGTCGCGTTCCCTTGCATAACTGACAATGATGAAGTCGCGCGTCTTTGCGATGCACCGACAATGTTGTTCGGCGGCCGATGACCGGCGCGGCATCTGTTTGTCTTGTCAGGACGAAAGCGGGGGAGCGCCGTTTGCGATCCGCTTCGTCGACCGTTTACCCCAGCCTGTCCCGCCCGGTTCGTGCCGGGCGGGGCTTTTTTCGCGTATCGCGAACGGCGCTCCCCCGCCGTGTATCGAAAATTCCCGCCGCTGTGACGGTTATTTCGCCTCGGACAGCAGTTTTTGGGCCTCGGCCCCGGCCCAGTCGAACCCGCCCGTCACCCGCCAAATCTCCTTGCCGTCCGCGCCATAGAGGATCGTGGTCGGCAGATTGGCCTGGTAATGGACGCTCAACCCCAGCTTGGGGTCGAGATAGACGGGCAGCGCGTCGAGCTTCCGGCCCGCCAGGAACGGCTTCACCTTGGCGGCTTCGTCCTGCGCGACCGCGATCACCGCGACCTTGCCCTTCAGCCGCTCGGCCGTGGCGGCCAGCGTCGGCATCTCGGCGACGCACGGCCCGCACCAAGTCGCCCAGAGATTGACCAGCACCGGCTTGCCCCGGAAATCGGCCAGCGTTGTCGGCTTGCCGTCGAGCGTGGTGAAGCCCAGCGTCGGGGCGGCCTCGCCCTTGTGGCTGCGGTTCACCGCCCCGGCAGGCTTGGGCGCTTCGGGCGTCGAGGCGACTTCGCCGCCGGTCACTTCCCCGGCGGTCACTTCGCCGCTCGAAACTTCGCCCGTGGCGGTGTTGGCGGCTTGCTCCGGCGCGGGGCTTTGCTTATCGCACCCGGCGACCATCAGCCCCAGGAGACAGGCGATCACGGTACGCGACGACATGGGCGGCTCCAACGCAATGTGGGGCGGGCGCTTCGCAGAAGGTCCCGCCGCGGTGATGCGCGAGATAAACGCGTCCATCCCCTTCGACAAGCGACTGTGGAAACAGGACATCGCCGGATCGAAAGCGCATGTCGCCATGCTGGGCAAACAGGGCATCGTCTCGGCCGAGGACGCTGCGACGATTTCCGCCGGGCTGGACCGGGTCGCCGAGGATTATGCCGCGAACGGCGTGGCCGAGGACCTGACCCTCGAAGACATCCATATGCAGACCGAGGCGAAGCTGGCTGCACTGATCGGCCCGGTCGCGGGGCGGCTGCACACCGCGCGGTCGCGCAATGACCAGGTGGCGACCGACTTCCGCCTGTGGGTGCGTGACGCGATCGATGAGACGCTGGCGGCGCTGGGCGCGCTGCGCGAGGCGTTGCTGATCCGCGCGGAAGAGCATGCCGACAGCGTGATGCCCGGCTTCACCCATCTGCAATCGGCGCAGCCGGTGACCTTGGGCCATCACCTGATGGCCTATCACGAGATGATCGTGCGCGACGCCAGCCGCTTTGCGGACGCGCGGGTGCGGATGAACCAGTGCCCGCTGGGCTCGGCGGCGCTGGCGGGGACGGGCTTTCCGGTCGATCGCCACATGACGGCCGCCGCGCTGGGCTTCGACGCGCCGACGCGCAACTCGCTGGATGCGGTGAGCGACCGCGACTTCGCGATCGACTATCTCCAGGCGGCGACCAACTGCTCGCTGCACCTGTCGCGGCTTGCGGAAGAGTTCGTGCTCTGGGCGTCGCAGCCCTTCGGCTTCGTCGCTCTGTCCGACCAGTGGTCGACCGGCAGCTCGATCATGCCGCAGAAGCGCAACCCCGACGCGGCCGAACTGGTGCGCGGCCATGCCGGGCGGATCATGGGCTGCATGACCAGCCTGATGGTCACGATGAAGGGCCTGCCGCTCGCCTATTCCAAGGACATGCAGGACGACAAGCCGCCGGTGTTCGAGGCGCACGACCTGCTCGCCCTGTCGATCGCGGCGATGACCGGCATGATCCAGAGCGCGACCTTCCGCACGGAACGGATGCGCGGCGTCGCGGAGGCGGGCTTCTCGACCGCGACCGACCTGGCCGACTGGCTGGTGCGCGTGGGCGGCATTCCCTTCCGCGAGGCGCATCACATCACCGGTCGCGCGGTGAAGCTGGCCGAGGAGAAGGGCGTGATGCTGCACCAGTTGTCGATCGACGAGCTGACCGGCATCGACGCGCGGATCGATGAGCGCATCTATGACGTGTTGTCGGTCGATGCCTCGGTCGCCAGCCGGGTCAGCTTCGGCGGCACCGCGCCCGCCAATGTCCGCGCCGCCATCGCGACCGCGCGGGGCCTTCCCGCATGAGGCGGGCGCTCGTCCTGCTGGTCGCGCTCGGCCTGAGTGCTTGCGGCGCGGCCAACCGGCTGCAACCGCCCAAGGGCGAGCAACTGCCCGTCGCGCCGCGCGGCGCCACCGTCCGCCCCACGGCGCAGCAATTGCTGACGCCGACCCCCCAACAACGCCCGCAACGCTCCGACGAACTGATGACCCAGTCGCAGGAACGGCGTTCGGACGAATTTGATTTGCCCCCCCGCTGATGGACCATTTTCATTTCCAAGACGGCGAACTCCATGTGGAGGACGTGGCCGTGTCCCGGATCGCCGCCGAAGTCGGCACGCCGGTCTATATCTATTCCGCCTCGACCTTCCGGCGTCATGCACAGGTGTTTCGCGAGGGGCTGAGCGTCCTGCCGCGCGTCCACCTGGCCTATGCGATCAAGGCGAACCCCAATCTCGCCGTGCTGCGCGTGCTGGCCGATGAAGGCTATGGCGCCGACGTCGTCTCGGTCGGCGAGATGCGCCGGGCGTTGGCGGCGGGGATGAAGGCGGAGGACATCGTCTTCTCCGGCGTCGGCAAGACGAAGCGAGAGCTGGTCGCCGCACTCGAGGCCGGGATCGGCCAGTTCAACCTGGAGCTGGAGGAAGAAGGCGCGGTCCTGGCCGAGCTGGCGCATGAGCGCGGGCTGGTCGCTCCCGCCACGCTGCGCGTGAACCCGGACGTGGATGCGGGGACGCACGCCAAGATCTCGACCGGCCGCAAGGAGAACAAGTTCGGCGTCCCGATCGACCAGGCGCTCGGCATGTTCGACCGTCTGGCGGGGCTGCCCGGCATCGACCTGAAGGGTGTCGCCTGCCACATCGGCAGCCAGCTGGGCGATCTCGCGCCGCTGGAGGCCGCCTATAAGCGCGTCGGCGAGCTGGTCGCGGAGCTGCGCGGGGCGGGGCACCGCATCAGCCGCGTCGATCTAGGTGGCGGTCTGGGCGTGCCCTACAAGCCCGGCGACGTGATGCCCGCCCCCGCCGCTTATGGCGAGATGGTGGCGCGCGTCACGAAGGACTGGGATGTCGAGCTGATGTTCGAACCCGGCCGGGTGATCGCGGGCAATGCGGGCGTGCTGGCGACCGAGGTCGTCTGGGTGAAGCCCGGCGTCGCCAACCCTTATGTCATCGTCGATGCGGCGATGAACGACCTGGCGCGCCCGGCGCTTTATGATGCCTGGCATGATTTCGTCGCGGTTCGGCCGACCGGCGAGACGATGATGGCGAATATCGCGGGGCCGGTCTGCGAGACGGGCGACACCTTCGCGATGAACCGCGAGATCGACGTGGTGAAGTCGGGCGATCTCGCCGTGTTCCGCACCGCGGGCGCTTATGGCGCGACCATGGCGTCGACCTATAACAGCCGCCCGCTGGTGCCCGAGGTGATGGTCGAGGGCGACCGCTTCGCCGTCGTCGCCGACCGCATCGCCGCCGAGACGATCATCGCCGCCGAGCGCGTGCCGGAGTGGCTGAAGAAGTGATGTCGCGACCTGCCGCCTTCCTCCCCTGGAAGGGGAGGTGGCAGGCCGTCAGGCCTGACGGAGGGATGTCACCCCTCTCGATAGCGGGACACCCCTCCACCAGCTTCGTGTGCGAGCGAGATTGTGCCCCCGGCACAATCTTGACTTGCCGGGGGCAAGCCAAAGCTCGCACACCCCCTCCCCTTACAGGGGAGGAATGGTGAGGTGAGCCTCGCCAGCCTGCCGCTGTTCGTCCGGCTGGGCGGCCGTCCGGTGATCCTGCTGGGCGAGGGCGAGCCCGCCGAGGCCAAGCGCCGCCTGCTCGACCGGGCGGGGGCGCAGGTGGTGGGCGAGGACGCCCAAGCTGCGCTCGCCATCGTCGCGATCGAGGATGAGGACGAAGCGCAGGCCGCCATCGCTCGGCTGAAGGCGCGCGGCGTGCTGGTCAATGCGGTCGATCGCCCGGCGGCGTGCGACTTCACCCTGCCCGCCATCGTCGAGCGGGGGCCGGTCATCGTCGCGGTCGGAACCGGCGGCGTCTCGGCCGGACTGGCGGCGGCGCTGCGCCAGCGGCTGGAGGCGTTGCTGCCCGCCGGGCTGGGGGCGCTGGCCGAGGGACTCTATGCCGCGCGGGCGGGTCTGCGCGCGCGCTTTCCCGACGGGGCGGAGCGGCGGCGGGCGATCGGGGCGGCGCTGTCGCCGAGCGGGCCGCTCGACCCGCTCAAGGCGGAGGGCGATGTCGCCGCCTGGCTGGCGGGGGCGGACCGGCCTGCGGCGCGGTTCGAGGCGTTCGTGCTGACCTCGACCGATCCCGACGACCTGACGCTGCGCCAGGCGCGCGCGCTCGCTGCGGCGGACCGGGTCTATCACCGCGCCGACGTGCCGGGCGCGATCCTCGACCGTGCGCGCGCCGATGCGGTGCGGATCGCCAGCGACGCCGCCCCCGCCGATCCGGGCGAGGGGCAGGTGGTCGATCTGGCGATGGCGATCCCGGCATGACCGGCTTTGCCTATCGCGTCGATCAGGGCCAGGCGACGACCATCCCGATCCGCGAGGCGATCGCGACTCAGGCCCGGCTGGTCTGGGTGCATCTGGAGACCAACGACGCGGTCGCGCAGCGCTGGCTGAGCGATTCGGCGCATGTCGGCGATTATGTCGTCGACGCGCTGACCGCGACCGAGACGCGCCCCCGGTGCGAGGCGGTGGGCGAGGGGGCGTTCGTCAATCTTCGCGGGCGGAGCAGCGAACCGCTCGACGGCTCCGACATGCTCGCCTCGGTGCGGATCTGGGCGGTGAAGGGCCGGGTCTATTCGGTGACGCGCCGTCCGCTGCTGGCGGTCGATCTGGTGCGGCAGGAAGTCGAGAAGGGCGCGATCGACGATCCCGGCGACCTGATCACCGCCTTCGCCACCGCGATCACCAACGATCTCGACCCCGATGTCGCGGGCCTGGGCGACGATCTGGACGATTGCGAGGAGCAGCTGGACGAACGCCGCGTCTTCCAGCTTCGCCGCACGGTCAGCCGGGTGCGGGTCGCCGCGATCGGCTATCGCCGCTTCCTCAACCCGCAGCGCGCGGCATTGGAGAAGCTGGCGGCGCTTCCCGGCGACTGGCTGGCCGATGACGACCGGCTGCACCTGTCCGCCGCCGCCGACCGCGCGGCGCGCATGGCCGAGGAGCTCGAGTCGATCCGCGAACGCTCGGCGCTGATCCACGAGACGCTGACCGACCTGCGCGCCGAACAGATCGACAATCGCGCGCTGGTCATCTCGATCGTGGCGATGGTGTTCCTGCCGCTGACCTTCATCACCGGGCTGTACGGGATGAACGTCAAGAACCTGCCCTATGCCGAGGAGCCCTGGGCGTTCGACGCGATCCTGGGCGCCTGCGCGCTGATCTCGGCGGGGATCGTGATCTACTTCGTGCAGAAGCACTGGTTCCGGCGGTAGGGCGGATCGGCATTCAGTATCGCTTCTTCTTCCCTCTCCCCTGGACAGGGGAGAGGGTTAGCGAAGCTTGCCAGCCTGCTGGCTAGCGCAGCTTGGGTGAGGGGTTGAGCGAGCCCAAGGGCTCGCGCGCTCGCTTCGCGAGCGCCCACCCCTCACCCAGCTCCGACTAAGCCTTTGCTCTCGCAAAGGCCAAGTCTGCGCAACCCTCTCCCCTCACGAGGGGCGAGGGACGGAAAGGCGTCGCTGAATGTCGATCGGCCTTAGGTCATACCGCCTTACGGTCCCAACGGCCGTTCACGCTGGGCGAAGTCGAAGCGCATGTTCCGCGTTTTGCCAGGAATCCCCTGTCATCCCGTGGCCTTCGACGTCGCTCAGGCTGAACGGAGGGAAGGGATCCGGTGAGAACCGGGGGGGAAAGGGCCTCAGCTGTCCTTCTTGGGGTTGTTCATCTTGCGCACCGTCTCCCATGCCTCGGCAATGTCGGCGATGCTGGCCGCGACGTTGCGGAACACCTGGGCGTTCTGGCCCAGCGAGGCATCGACGATCTGCTTGCGCGCGCCGCCATAGAGCTTGGCGAAGGTGATCGACATCTCGCCGCCATTCTCGAAATCAAGTCCCGCCTCCAGCGCGAACAGGATCGCGGTGGCGCGCGTCACCCGCTCGCTCTTGCGCGCCAGTTGGCCATGCTCGGTCGCCCAGGCGGCGGAGCGGAGCGCGGCGACCAGTTCCTCGTAGAGAAGCGTGACCAGCGCGGGGCCATCGGCCATGGCGGTGCGGCCGACCACGTCGATCTGGCGATAGACGGCGGCAGGATCGGTCAGAAGGGCGGAGGCGTACGTCATCTCAATTGCCCTTCGTCCACATCTTCACCTGCTGGTCCATGAAACTCTGTACCGATTTATAGGCGGTGACCCGGCTGTTCATCTGCGCGAAGCGCGCGGTCAGCGCGTCGCTGGCCGTCTGGCGGGAGTCCGCCAGCTTGGTCTGCGCCAGGGCCGTATCCGATTTCTGCTGGGTCAGATTGTTATAGGAGGCGGTCAGGCCATAGATGCTGCTGGTCGACGACATCTGGATCGTGTTCATCTGGGCCGACAGGCCGATGACATTGTCGTCGCTGGCCCGGAACATCTTCTCGACCACGTCGGGATATTTGCTGAGCGCCTGCGACAGGCGGGTCTGGTCGACGGTCAGCGTGCCGTCCTTCTCGGTCTTCACGCCCAGATCGGCCAGGGTCAGCGGGGCGCCCGCCGCCGAATCGCCGGGCACCAGCTTGGTCGTGGTGATGGTCCGCAGCGTCTGGGCCAGCGAACGCGCGGCGGGGTCGGCGCGCAGCGAGCCGGTGATCGGATCGGTCGCCTTGGCGATCGCCTTGATATTGTCGTTGAAGGTCGACACGAAGTTGGACACGACATTGCTGAGCGCGGTGGTCGGCGACGAACCGGTCAGCGACACCGCCTTGCTGGTCACCGCCGACAGGGTCATGGTCACGCCCTGGACCAGATCGCTGACGGTATTCGAAGAGCGTTCCACGGTGACGCCGTCCATCGTGATGCTGGCATTGGCCGCGGTCGACGAGGTGGAGGTGCCGCTCGCATTGTTGCCCACGTTCAGCCGCGACAGGCCGGCCGTGTCGCCTTCGCTCGCGGTGATGGTGAAGCTGTTGTCCTTGCCGGTCGCGCTCGAGAAGGACAGATAGGCGTTGCCCGACGAATCGGTGATGACCGCGGCCTTGACGCCGGTATTGGCGGCATTGACCTTGGCCGCGAGCGCCGACGGGGTCGAATCGGCGCTGTCGATGGTGACCGAAATCGCATCCTTCGACCCGACCTTGATCGACAGGCTCCCCGTGCCCAGCGAGGCGGTCGAGGAATAGGAGGATTTGGTCGAGGAGACCTGCGCGGTCGCGAGCGCGTTGATGGTGATCGACTTGGACATGCCCGCCAGCTTGGCGCCCGCCGAGGTGGTGACGGACAGGCTGTTGGGGTCCGAACTGACCGCCTGCGTCGCGAGCGTCCCCCCCTTCGCCAGCGAGGCGAGGGCGGAGGCGAAATCGGTGATGCTGCTCTTGATCGAGGACACGTCCGAAATCTGCGAGGTCAGCGTGTCCGACTGGGTCTTGAGCGCCGCCGTCTTCGCGGCGAACTGGGCCTCGATCAGCGCGGGGACGACCGACGACAGGTCGATGCCCGATCCCGTCTGCAGCGAGTTGAACAGCGCCTGGGCGGCCGTCTTGGTGGTGCTGGCGGTCGTACTGGTCGTCGTACTGGTCGACGACGCGGTCACGGAAACATCAGTCATCGGCAATCCTTCGGCACGCGCCCGACATCCTTAACGACCGCCTGCGTCCGAACTTTAGGCGGATGCGGCGAATGGAGCGCGGCGATCACGGCCTTGCCCCTCATGGCTGGGCCACGCCGTTTTCGTCGAAGCGGGCGCCCTCCGGCACTTCGACCGGCGGCTGGGCGGTGCCGCCCGCGCCCGCGTTGAGCCCGAAGACGAAGGCCAGGACGACCGCGATCGCCTGATACAGGTCGGCGCGCACCTCCTGCCCCTCGCGGCTGGTATAATAGACCGCGCGGGCGAGCTGCGGATATTCCAGCACCGGCGTATCGAGTTCGGCGGCAAGCTCGCGGATCGCCAGCGCGGTGGCGCCGCGACCCTTGGCGACGACGACCGGCACCTCGTCTTGGCCCCGCTCGTAGCGCAGCGCGACCGCGAAATGGGTCGGGTTGGTCAGGATGACATGCGCCTCCTGCACCGCCGCGCGCACCGCCCGGCGCGACATCTCGCGCTGCTTGCCGCGGATATGCGCCTTGGCCTCGGGGTTGCCTTCGCTTTCCTTATGCTCGTCCTTCACTTCCTGCTTGGTCATCTTGAGCTTGGACATCAGCTGGAAGATCTGGATCGGCACGTCGAAGCCCGCGATCAGGACCAGCCCCATGCCCATCACCAGCAGGATGGAGGTGAAGGTGCCGCCCAGCGAGCCGATCGCGCTGTTCAGGTCGGACTGGGCCAGCCCCATGGTGGTGCGCGACGAGCGCCACAACAGGACGCCGCCGATCGCGCCGAGCAGCACGACCTTGAGCAGCGACTTGCCCAGCTCGGTCCAGCCCTGCATCCCGAAGATGCGCTTCAGCCCCGAGGCGGGGTTGAGCTTGGACGGCTTGGGCGCCAGCGCCTTGGCGTTGAAGTGGAGCGAGCCCAGCCCCGCCTGCGACGCGATGGTCGCGACGATGGTCACCGCGAACAGCGAGGCGAGCGAGGGCAGCAGCTTCCATCCCGCCTCCATCAGCGGGCGGAACGGCTCGAAATCCTCGACATCGGCATGGGTGAACTGGAAACTGGTGGCCATCACCGCCTTGCACGCGCCGAGCAAGGTGGGCCCCGCGAACATCAGCCAGGCGATACCCGCCATCATCACCAGCGCGGCCGCCAGATCGCGGCTGCGCAGCACCTGCCCGTCGTCGCGCGCTTTGTCGCGGCGCTTTTGGGTTGGGGCTTCTGTTTTCTCGCCGCCCTCCGACATCAGCCGATCACCAATGTTTCGGTGGCGGACAGCGCCTCGCGGATGATGACGAGCATGTAATCGCCCATGGCGGGGAAGGCGACGGCGATGGCGATCACCCCGACGCCGAGCGCGGCGGGCAGGCCCACCGAGAAGAGGTTGAGCGCGGGCGCGGCGCGGCTCATCATGCCGACCACCAGATTCAGGCAGAGCAGCAGGAACCCGACCGGCAACGCCAGCAGCAGCCCGGCGAGGAACGCATAGCCGCCGAACAGCGCGATCGCCTTGAACTGCGTCGGGGCCATCCAGGCCTGGCCGGGGGGCAGCGCCTCATAGCTTTTCACGATCGTCTCGACGAGCACCAGATGCCCGTCGACCGACAGGAACAACAGGGTCAGCATGACGGTGAAGAACTGGCCCAGCGCCTGGGTCGAGCGGCCGTTGAGCGGATCGATGGTCGCGGCGAAGTTGATCCCCATCGACCCGCCGATCAGCTCGCTGGCGACCAGCGGGGCGGTGAAGGCGACCTGGAGGATCAGCCCCAGCGCCAGCCCCACGATCGCCTCGGCCGCGACCGACAGGATGGTGGGGACCGAGAAGATGACCGGCGGCGGCACCACCGGATGGACCGAATGGACGAGGAAGGCGATGGCCCCGGCCAGGCTGATCCGGACGGGCAGGGGGATCGACACCGCACCGAATACGGGCGCGGTGACGAACGCCGCCCCGATGCGGATCATCAGGAACAGGATCGCCCAGGCCTGCGGCTCGATCGAGAGGCCGAAGCCGAGCATGTTATTTTACAAGATCCGGGATGCGCTCGAACATGCTGACGGTGAAGTCGCTGAGCAGCCCGACGATCAGGCTGCCGAAGATCAGGATCGAGACGGCGACGACGATCAGCTTGGGGACGAAGGACAGCGTCTGCTCGTTGATCGAGGTCGCGGCCTGGATCATGCCGATCACCAGACCCGAGACGAGCACGGGCAGCAGGATCGGCGCGGCCGCGAGCGCCAGCACCCACATGGTCTGGTTGGCCAGCGTCAGGAAATATTGGGCGTCCATGATGCGGTCTTTGTCCCGTGTGGGTCAGGGTTTCCCATGGCCTTCGACTTCGCTCAGGCTGAACGGGGTTATGGTCTGAAAATGGTTAACGAAGGCCTTCCGCTACGGCCGTTCAGGCTGAGCCGATGAGGGGAGGGGGCTCTTCCCTTCAGCCGTTCAGGCTGAGCGAAGTCGAAGCCCACGCCCCACCCCTCAAGTCGCGAAACTGTTCGCCAGACTGCCCATGGTCAGCGCCCATCCGTCGACCAGGACGAACAGCAGCAGCTTGAACGGCAGCGAGATGATCGAAGGCGACAGCATCATCATGCCCAGCGCCATCAGCACGGTGGCGACCACCAGATCGATGACGATGAAGGGCAGGAAAATGAGAAAGCCGATCTGGAACGCGGTCTTCAGTTCCGAGGTGACGAAGGCGGGCAGCAGCACGGCATAGGGAATGTCGTTCGGGCTGGCATAGGGGCCCGACTTGGCCATTTCGGCGAACATCGTGACGTCCTTCACCCGCGTCTGCTTGGCCATGAAGGCGTGGAGCGGCGCGCCGGCGGTCTTGATCATCTCGGTGCCGGGCAGGCGACCCTCGGCATAGGGCTGGATCGCGTTCGCGTTGATCTCGCTGATGGTCGGCGCCATGATGAACAGCGACAGGAACACCGACAGGCCGATCAGCACCTGGTTGGGCGGGGTCTGTTGCAGGCCCAGCGCCTGGCGCAGGATGGCGAGCACGATGACGATCCGGGTAAAGCTGGTCATCATCAGGATGATGCCCGGCAGGATCGTCAGCAGGCCCATGATGATGAGGACCTGGAGCGACAGGCTCAGCGAGCCCGAACCGCCATTGGCCCCGCCGCCCAGCTGGCCCAGCGCGCGGTCGACCGCGTCGCCGACACCCGGTGCGGGGGCGGCGGCCGGGGCTGCGCCGGGCGCGGCCTGGGCGAAGGCGGGCATTGCGATGACCAGCGCCAGCAGCAGCGCGAGCAGGATCCACAGCGGCTTCAGGCTGCGGCGCGGCGCGTCCTGGCTATGGGCGCGGATCAGCGCGGGGCCGGTGCCGCGACGGGTGACGGAAATGCTCATTGGTCGAACGATGTCGGCTTGGGCGCGAAGCGCGAGACGAAGTCGCCGCGGCGCGGGGGCGTGGGCGGCACGGGCGCGGGGGCGATCGGGGCCTGGCCCTTGCCCTCCACCTTGTCGACCAGCTGGACGCCGCCGCGCCCGACCGAGACGAGCAGGTTGCGCCCCTCGAACTCGATGACCGCCAGCCGCAGGCCGGGCGAGATCATCATCGTCTCGCGGACATGGATCAGCCGCGTCGCGGGACGGCCCGGCATCCGGCTTTCCAGCCGCCGCCACAGATACAGGCACCCGATCATCAGCCCGCAGATCAGCGGCAGCAGGACGGCGAGCTTCAGGATGTAGGACCAGAGCATGGCGGGGGTCAGCCGCGCTTGTCGGGGTTGACCAGCTCGGTCATGCGCACGCCGAAACGGTCGCCGACCGTCACCACCTCGCCACGCCCGATCAGCGTGCCGTTGACCAGCACGTCGAGCAGTTCGTTGGCCTGGCGGTCCAGCTCGATCACGCTCGATTCGGACAGCGCCAGCAGCTCGCGGAGCGACAGCTGGGTCGAGCCGATCTCGACGGTCAGCTTGACATCGACATCCTGGAGCAGCCGGAAATTGGCGGCGACCGACGTGTCGACGGGGAATCCCCCGGCCATATCGTTCATTCTACGGGTCCTTCGTGGAAATTCTGCGCCAGACCTTCGGCCGAGCGGGCAAGCGAGGTGAGCTGGACGGCGGCGCGACCATTGGCGGTGCCGACCGTGCCCATGCCGAGCAGGTCGCCGCCGACCATCACCGGCACTTCGGGGCCGAAGCTGATCGGGATCACGTCGCCGATCTTCAGCTCCATCAGGCGGCTGAGCGAGACGACGGGTTCGGCCAGCACCGAGCGGACCGGGAAACGCACCGTCATCACCGCGCGGGTCAGGTCGCCGCGCCAGGTCGGATCGGCCTCGGCCTGCTTGTCGACGACCTTGCCGGTCAGCGCCGAGCCGTGCGGCTTCAGGGCGGCGACCGGATAGAGGATGTCGAGCATGGTCGGGCGGCGGTTATGCCCCGCAATGCCGAAGCGGGTGACGATCATCGCATCCTCGCCCTCCAGGCCCGGCAGCATCGCGGGCGAGGATTCGGGCGGGCCCGCGGTGAACTCGATCCGGGCGAGCGATTCCCAGGCGCGGCGCAGCGGCTCGGCCATCATGCCGCCCAGGCGGCGGATCATCGCGTCGGCGGCGGGCGAGAACTCGCCGGGCAGCGTGTCGGGCGCGGTGCCGTTCCCGCCGAACAGCAGGTCGATCAGCGACAGGCTGAACCCGCCCTCCAGCACGCACAGCGCATGGGCATTGTCCTGGATCGCGGGGCCGCCGACCGACACCATCGCCATCGGCAACCACGCGCTCAGGCCGTCGCCGCGCTCGGCGCGATAGTCGGAAAAACGCTGGACGACCAAAGGCTCGGCCCAGCAGCGCAGCTCTTCGCGAAGCAGCGATTCGAACAGCCCCCGCAGCGACCGCGCGAGACGCGCGGACAGATGCTGCATCGTGTGCAGGTCGCCGAACGGATTGAGCTTCGTCGTCCCCAGCACGCCGTGATCGGCGCTTTGGGGACGAAGACGCTCGCGTTCGTCGGCCTGGGCGGGGGCGTTAACCATGCCTCACTGAACAACGAAATTGGTAAAGTAGACGTTAGCGATACCCCCGAATCCCTCCTTTTGCCGAAGAATCTCGTTGATCGCGTCGACCAGCTTGCGTTGCAGCTGGCGCTTGCCCTCGCTGCTGAACACCTGTTCCTCATTGGCATCGCCCAGCGCCATCAGGATCGCCGAGCGGACCGCCAGGTCGTTGGTCTTCAGATTGTTGATGACCGTATCGTCATAGGGGGTCGACACCGCCAGCCCGACCTGGATGACATGCACCGAGTCGCGCAGGTTCGAGGTGAAGTCCTTGGGCATCTCGTAATAGTTGGACGCATAGCGTTCGCCGCCGTCGCCGACCGGGGTCGCCATGCCGACATGCTCCTTGGCCTCGCCGCCTTCGCCGCCCTCGCCGCCGCCATGGCCGCCGCCCTCGCCACCTTCGCCCTCGCCGCCTTCACCCGCGCGCTTCTGCTCGGACTTGGGCACCAGCTTGGGGCCGGGGTGGTTGGCCTCGGCCTCGGCCTCGCCATGGTCCTCTTCCTTGGCATGGCCGCCGCCGATCAGGCCCGAATTGGCGGCATAGAGCCCCGCGCCCACGCCCCCGCCCAGCAGGACGAGCACGCCGACCACCATCACGATGATCTTGCCCAGCTTGCCCTTCTTCTTGGGCGCCTTCTCTTCGGTTTCCTTGGCGTCGCTCATGTCTCAATCCTCAGGCGATTCGGGTGGTGGCGTCGGCGGGGGCATCCCCGGCGTCGCTGGAGGCCGTCCCCCCGGCAAGCGCCGGGCGGGTGGGCAGAACGGGTTCGGGCTGGCGCTGCGGCTGGCGCTCGCCGCCGCCGCCGCCCGACTGGCCCAGATCGACCGCCGTCTGGCCCAGCCGCATGCCCTTTTCCTCGGCAAGCCGGGCGAGCGTCGGCTGCGCATCGGCGAGCATCGTCGCGGTCTGCGCCTGGTCGGCGGTGAAGTGGATATGCGTCGCGCCGTCCTCATGGCGCAGCGCGACGGCGATGCCGCCCAGCGCGTCGGGGGACAGCTGGATCCGGGTGTCGGCGGTGGCGGCGTCCTCGCGCATCCGCTCGATCCGGTCGATCATGCCCTGCGGCCAATGGCCTTGCGTCATGTCGAGCGGGGCCTGCTCGGCGCCCGTCATCGCCGCGACCGGCGCGGCGGTCAGCGAATCGGCGCGGGTCAGCGTCGCGGGGTCGATGGCGCCCAGCCCTGCATCCTTGCGGCGGCCGGACCGCTCCTCGGGTTCGTCCTGTGCCGCGCGCATGGCACCGGCGAACAGCTGGAGGGCGGGCGCGGTCTGGCCCGTCTGCAGGATCGGGGCGGAGGCTTCGGCGGTCGGCGGCGCAGCGAGCGGCACCGCCTGCGCCGTGGCGGCAAAGCGCGCCGGTACGTCCGAGCGTAGCGCCGGGCCCTGCTCCCGAGTGGCTTGGGTCACGGTCGAATCGGTCGACAGGGTCGCCAACGCCGCTTCCCCCGTCGAGCGGAGGGTGGACCCCGTACCGGAGGGCAGGGGGGCGGTGGTCCGTGTCGCGGATGCCGTGGTGGCAAGGGCCTGCCCGTCGCCGGGAGCAGCCATCGCCTGTGCCGGTATGTCCGCAGCGACCGGCAGGGCTTCGGACGGGAAGCGGGGCGCCTTCGCCAAGCCTGTCGTGCCGCTCGATGCGACCGCATCGGCGGGCGCCGCGCCGTCGCCGGTGGAGGTGGCCACGGGCATCGCCTGTTCCGGCGAAACCGGCATGGTGGCGAGCAACGTCGTGATCGGGGCGGCCGAGGCGCGTACCGCATCGGTCGGCGCCGCCACGGTCGTCTCCTCGACCGGAAGGATCGGGAGCGGCGGCACCGCCGTCGGCAAGAGGGTGGCGTCGCTCGGCAAGGGCTTGCCGTCCTTGTCCGTCTCGCCGCCGGTCTTGCCCTTGCCCTGTTTCGCGGCCTCGCCCGTCTCCGCCGTGGCGTCCCCGCCCATGCCGGGCACCAGCGCGAACAGCATTGCGAAGGCGGAGCTCATCGCATCGCCCGCGCCCGCCGTCAGCGACGAGCGGACGGCGGAGGGACCGGAAGCGGGGACGGAGGCGAGGGGCGACATCATGACAGACATGTCAGCAAGGTTCGTGCCGATTGCGCCGGTTGCCGCCGCTGGACGGCATATCCTCCAGCGCGCGCATCTCGGCACGGATCGCGGCGAGGCGCGCGCGGTCGAGCAGCTTCTCGACGGCGGTCTGGTCGCGCTTGGCGGCCTTGGTCTGTTCGCCCGCATGGGCGGCGCGCTGTTCGGCGACCTGGATGCGCATGGTCGCGGCATCGGCCGATTCGAGCAGCCGGTTGCGGAAATGCGCATTGGCCATCAGCGATCCCGCCGAGGCGCTGGCGGTCGGGGCGGGGGAAACCGCCTCGATCAGCTGGCCGATACGCTGGGAGAGTTGCTGTTCGGTGGCGACGCGTTCCTGCGCGCGCGCTTCCTCCGCCATCGTCAGGTTGAGTTGCAGCGTGCGGACCCGGTGGAGCCGGTTCAGCATCGTCTGTTGCCGGGATGCCATGGATGTCCCCCTTTACCGGGCTCAGCCGAGCGGCTGGCCGAAAATGCCCACCAGTTCCTCGACCGCATGGTCGAGTGGCACGACCTCGTCGGCGTCCTGCCGGATATACTCCATCACCGCCGGATGGCAGGCGATGGCGGCGTCGATCGCGGGATCGGCGCCGGCGCGATAGGCGCCCATCAGGACGAGATCGCGGTTTTCCTCATAGGTCGCCAGATGACGACGCAGCGTCCGCGCGGCCTGGGCATGGGGCTTGCCGACGATGTCGGTCATCACGCGGCTGACCGAGGGGCCGATGTCGATCGCGGGATAGACGCCGCGCTCGGCAAGATGGCGGTTGAGCACGATATGCCCGTCCAGGATCGAGCGCGCCGAGTCGACCACCGGGTCATTGCCGTCGTCGCCGTCCGCCAGCACGGTGTAGATGGCGGTGATCGATCCCGGCCCGTGCGCATCGGCGCCCGCCCGCTCGATCAGATTGGGCAGCATCGCGATGGCCGAGGGCGGATAGCCGCGCGCCGAGGCGGGTTCGCCCAGCGCCAGCCCGATCTCGCGACCGGCATGCGCGACGCGGGTCAGCGAATCCATGATGAGGAGGACCTTCTTGCCCTCGGCGCGGAACGCCTCGGCAATGGCGGTCGCCCGCAATGCGCCGCGAATACGCAGCACCGGCGAATGGTTGGCGGGCACCGCGACCACCACCGAGCGCGCGCGGGCTTCACCGGCGACCTTGGTTTCCAGGAAGTCGGCAACCTCGCGGCTGCGCTCGCCGATCAGGCCGATGACGATGACGTCGGCTCGCGCGGCGCGGACCATCATGCCCAGCAGCACCGACTTGCCGACGCCCGATCCCGCCATGATGCCGACGCGCTGGCCCTGGCCGATGGTCAGCAGACCGTTGATCGCGCGCACGCCGACATCCATCGGCTCCAGCACGCGGCCCCGGTCGAGCGGCGACTGCATCCGGCCCGCCAGCGGCCAGCGGCCCGCGCCGCGAATGGGGCCCAGGCCGTCGATCGGCTTGCCCGATCCGTCGACCACGCGGCCGAGCATCGCCGCGCCCACTTCCGCCTCGCCCGGAGGGCCGAGCGGGCGCACCGGCGCGCGCGGGAGCAGGGGCGCGGGGCCGCCCAGATTCATCATCAGCGTGCGGCCGTTGCGGAAGCCGATCACCTCGGCTTCGACGCATGATCCGCCCTTCTCGCCGATCGCGCAGACCGTGCCGACCGGCAGCGAGAGGCCGACCGCCTCCATCAGCAACCCGTCATAGGAGGCCAGCCGCCCCGCCACCACGGGACGCGGCGCGAACTCGGCCTGGGCCAGCGTATCGAGATAATCGGCGGTGAAACGGTTCAGCATTGGGGAACGGGCACCTTGTCGATCGCGGCGGAAAGCTGGTCGAGCCACAGCGAGGGGCCGTCCTCGACGATGGTGGACGCGCTTTCGAGGACGAAGCCGCCGCGCTCCACGGCGGGGTCGCCGACCGGGAAGACGGTCTGGGGCAGGCGGCCTTCGAGCAGTGCGACATCGTCCGGATGGACGCGCAGCATCGCGGCTTCCTGCGTATCGGCGAGCAGGTCGATCGCGGCCTCGATCCGGCCGGTCAGCCGGTCGGCATCGACGCCGATTTCGCCCACCAGCTTGCCGACCAGGGCGAGGACGGTCTGGCGCAGCTGTTCGGCCATCATCGACCGGTCGACGCGCGAGGACAGCGCCTGCGCGATCGCATCGACCATCCGGCCGTCGCGCGCCTCGGCCTCGGCCCGCGCCTGGAACTGCGCGGCGGCGGCGGCCAGCCCGGCGGCATAGCCCTCGGCATGACCGGCGTCGTGCGCGGCGGTGATCGGATCGATTGCAGGGGCCGCCGCGTCCTCGCACGCCGCGAACGGGTCCCAGCCCTCGGTCGGGTCCTGGTCGCGATTGGCGGGGTGGAAGTGACGCGGTTGCCCCTCGGCCTGCCGGCGCGCGCCGCCGGTCTGGCCCCCGCCCGTGCCCGCCGGTCCCTGCGGCCGGAAGGAGATCGGCCCCGAACCCAGGTCGATGCCCAGTCCCGCCATGTTGGACGGCGCGAAGCCGCCCGGCGGGGCGAAGGCCTGGTGCAGTGCGGCCGCGGCGGCATTCTGGCGTGCGGAGAAACCCGCGACGAAATCAGACATAGTCGTCCTCGCCTCCGCCCATCATGATCGTGCCTTCCTTGGCGAGATTGCGCGCGACGGTGATCATCGCCTTCTGCGCCTCGAGCACCTCGGACAGCTTCATCGGTCCGCGCGACTCGATCTCGTCGCGGATACCCGCCGCCGCCCGCGCCGACATGCAGCCCAGGAAGCGTTCGCGGGCGGCCTCTTCCGCGCCCTTGAGCGCGCGGGTGAGGATTTCGCCATCGACGTTGCGGATGAGCGTGCCCAGATTCTTGTCGTCCATGTCGAGCAGGTTCTCGAAGATGAACAGTGCCTCCTCGATCTGCTTGGCGACGTCGCGGTCGATCTTGAACAGCTTGGGCATGACCCGCTGCTCGGTCGCCTTGCGCGCGCTCGACAGGATCTTGGCCGCCTCGCGCGAACCGCCCAGCGCCAGGCCCTGGCCGCCGCCGCTGCCCTCGCTCCAGCGCTTGAGGATCTCGTTCAGCGTGTCGATCGCCTGCGGCGTCACCGGGCCCAGCCGCGCGACGCGGTGGAGGATGTCGGGCTGCATCGTCTCGGGAAGCAGTTCCAGCACCTTGCCCGCGACGGCGGGATCGCAATTGGCGATCAGGACCGCGCCGATCTGCGGATGTTCCTTCTCGACGATCTTGGCGATGTCGACGGGATCGAGCCAGCCGAGCATCTCGATCTCGCACTGCGCCTCGGTGGGCACGATGCGCGACAGCACGCTGCCGGCGCGTTCGGGGCCGAGTGCGCGGTTCATCAGATTCTCGACGATCGGCTTGGGCTGGAACGCGATCGAGGCGCGGGCGCGGGCACAGCCGACGAAATCGTCCAGGACGAAGCCGACATCCTGCTCGCTGACATCGGCGATCGAATACATCGCCTTGCCCAGTTCGCGGACCTCGTCGGGCTCCAGCTTCTGGAGGATCGCGGCGGCTTCTTCCTCGCCCACCAGCATCATCAGGACCGCGGCGCGCTCGACACCCGAATAGACGCGCCCTTCTTCGGCAGAGGCCATTATTGCTGCGCCTCCGAACGGATCATGTCGCGGACGGCCAGCGCGGCGCGCGCCGGATTGTCACGGGTGAAGCCGCGCACCTTGGTGATGCGCTCGTTGAAATTGTTCGTGTCCTCGATCTCGTCGAGCGTCACGGCGGGCGGCTGCGTGCCGATCATGCCGGGCAGGGGCTGGCCGTCCGCGCCGACCCACACCGGCTGGCCGTTGGGGCCGATCCGCACGGGTTCGCCGTTGGGGCCGATCACCGGCTGGCCATCGGCGCCCATCAGCACTTCGCCGACACCCTCGCCCGCGCCCGCGCCGTCGGCGGCGCCCATGGGCAGCGCCTTGGCCGCCTCGGCCTCCGCCTTCTTGCGGGTCATCGCCTTGACCAGCGGACGCACGCCCAGCAGCAGGACCAAGAGCGCGATGACCAACGCGGTGGCGTTGCGGGCGACGATCGGCAGCCAGCTATTGTCGTACCAGGCGCGCTTGTCGTCCAGGCTGGCGTCGGCGAACTTGCGGCTGATGACGGTGACATTGTCGTTGCGCTGCTGGTCGAAGCCGACCGCCGACTTCACCAGGTCGGAAATCTGGGTGATCTCCATCTGGCTGCGCTTGCCGGTGGCGGGATCGCGCAGCAGGACCGCGACGGTCAGCCGCTTGATCGAACCCGGCGTGGCCCGCGTCACCGAAACCTCCTTGTTCAGGTCATAGGCGCGCTGGAAGGCGTCGGACTGTTTTTCCGGATTGAGGCCGGGACCACCGGCGACCGGCTTGCCATCGGCGGGCGGCGCGCCGCTCGCGCCGTTCGCGGGCTGCGGTTGTTGCAGCGTGCTGGCGGGCGGCGGCGTGTTGGACAGCGCGCCGGGGATGCCGCCGGGGGTGGTCGGGTCTTTCTGGTTGCCGGTCCAGTTGCCGGTTTCGGCCCGCAGCGCGCCGTCCTTGTCGTAACGCTCGCTCGTGGCGCTGGTCTCGTCCAGATTGACGTCGGCCTGCACCTCGGCCGTGAAATTGCCCGCGCCGACCAGCGGGGTCAGCAGCTGGATCAGCTGGGTGCGGTATTTCTCTTCCATGCGGCGCTGGAAATCGATCCGACGATCGTCGCCGGTCGCGCCGTCGGCGCCCTTCTTGGACAACAGGCCGCCCATCTGGTCGACCACGGTCACATCCTCGGGCTTCATGCCCGGCACCGACGAGGCGACGAGATTGACGATCGACTGGACCTGCGATTCCGACAGCGAGCGCCCGGCATTCAGCTTGAGCACCACCGAGGCCGAGGGCGAGGACTTGTCGCGGATGAAGGGCGAGGCGTCGGGCGTGGCGAGGTGCACGCGCGCCTCGGCCACCGCGTCGATCTCCTGGATCGAGCGGGCCAGTTCGCTCTCGCGCGCCTGGCGAAGCCGTTCGCCCTCGACCGCGCGGCTGACGCCCATCGGCAGCTGGTCGAGGATCGCATAGCCGCCGGGCGCCTGTTTCGGCAGCCCCTGACCCGCCAGCAGCATCCGCGCCCGGGAATAATCCTCTTCGTTGACGGTCAGCGCGCCGGTGCCGTCGTTGATCTTGCTCTTGATGTTCGCCGCCGACAGCGCGGTCGTCACCGCCTGCTTGTCCGCGTCCGACAGATTCTCGAACAGCGTCTTCTGCGTCGGGCTGGACAGCGCCATCCAGGCGAGCGCGGCGGCCGCGATCAGCCCGATCAGCAGCGCCATCGGCGCGGAGCGGCGGACGGCGGGCTGCGCCATCACCGACTTGATCTGGCGAAGCGGGTTGGCGAACTTTTCCGGCAGCGGCGGCAGGGCCGGTGCGGGATTGGTCGATGCGGGGGTGAGGGCAGTGCTCATCTTACACCGGCATGCTCATGATGTCCTTGTAGGCGGACAGGAGTTTGTTGCGGACCTGCAGCGTCGCCTCGAACCCGACCGACGCCTGCTGGCGGGCCATCATCACCTTGGCGATGTCGACGGTTTCGCCGCGTTCGTAGGATTCGGACAGGCGCGCGGCCTGTTGTTGGCCCTCGTTCACGCCCTTCAGCGCGGACTCCAGCGTGTCGGCAAAGGTCGCCGGCGCGGCCGGGGCTTGAGTCTGGGCGGCCTGTGCCGCCTGGTTGGCACCGGCCTGGCTTGCCGCCTTGAGCGCCTGATTGCGTTCCAGGATCTGGGCACGAAGCGCCATCACCCGGTCGACGCTCATCGCGCCGCCGACACCGCCGACGCTCATGCCATCATGGCCCGGCTAGAGGGGCGGATGATCTCCTCGCCCTGCTCGCGCGCCTTGGCGAGACGGTAGCGAAGCGTGCGCTCGGAAATGCCCAGGCGCTTGGCGGTCTCGACCCGGTTGCCGCCGCACGCGGCCAGCATCTCGCGGATCGCGGCGAATTCGCTCATCTGCACGACCTTGCCCAGCGTGGCTTCCGCGGTCGTCACGGTCAGCGGCATGTCATCGGTGTCGTTGGCGACCATCGGGCGGTCGAACACGATATGCTCGGCCTCGATCGTCGCACCGCCCGCGAAGAGCAGCGCGCGCTGGATCACATTCTCCAGCTCGCGGACATTGCCGGGCCAGTTGTGCATCGCCAGCTTCTCGATCGCGGCGGTGCTGGGCCAAGGCATCACGGTGCGGCCCGCGGCGTGGCGCAGGATCATCGTCGCGGCGAGCGCGGGAATGTCCATGCGGCGCTCGCCCAGCGCCTTGGTGGTCAGCGGGAAGACGGACAGGCGGTAGTAGAGGTCGGCGCGGAACCGGCCCGCCGCCACTTCGGCCTGGAGGTCGCGATTGGCGCAGGCGATGACGCGGACATCGACCGACTGCGGCATCGACGCGCCGAGCGGGATCACCTCGCGCTCCTGGAGGACGCGGAGCAGCTTGGCCTGGAGCTGGAGCGGCATCTCGGCGATCTCGTCGAGGAGCAGCGTGCCGCCGTCCGCCGCGCGGAAAAAGCCTTCGCCCGCCTGCGCCGCGCCGGTGAACGCGCCCTTCTGGTGGCCGAAGAGCAGTGCTTCCAGCATCGACTCGGGCAGGGCGGCGCAGTTGATCGCGACGAAGGGCTTGGCCGCGCGGGCCGACTGGGCGTGGATGGCGCGGGCCACCACTTCCTTGCCGGTGCCGGTCGGGCCGTTGATGAGGACGGTGATGTCCGACTGGGCGACGCGCTCGGCCAGCGTGAACAGCGCCAGGCTCTCCGGGTCGGCGGCGGTCGGCACGGTCGGCCCGGCGACCAGTGCACGCACGAAGCTGTTGCCCACGCCCGCCTCGGCCGCCGAATAGGTCACGGTGGCGGGGCGGCCGGCGCTTGCCGGGACGATGGCGGGGACCGGGCCGTCGATGACGACGACCGAGCGTGCCGGATGCTCGACCGGGTCGCCCTCGGCCAGCAGGAACATGTCCCCGGCCTGGGGAACGGCACCCGAGTCGGCGATCGCCAGGCCCTGGGCACGCAGCGCGGAAATCAGCGCGTATTTCTGCTTAACCAGCGCAGCGGAGGGGAAAATCGACGACATCGGGCTTGAGTCCTTTCGTGACTCTCCAATGCCCCTTCTTTGGTAAAACCGTGGTTAATGCGGCAACGCGAACGGCAAGTTTTTTCCGGGCGCGACGCGCGCCCGTATGTGTGCCCGCGACGCCCGGCTGCGCGCGCGACCGTTCCGGCAAAACCGGCAAGCCAACCGGCAAAAATTTGCATGCCACCGGCTAAAGCCTGCCGGAAAGCGGCCGTTACTCCACTCGGCGGCTCGGTGATCCAGAGGGGACACAGACGGATCGCCGAGCAGATTTGGAGACATCACATGACCGTTATTGCCAGCAATATCAGTGCATTGCGTGCTACCGCCGCGTCGACCTCGGCGTCCTTGGCCCTCAGCAGCTCGATGGAGCGCCTGTCGACCGGCCAGCGCATCAACTCGGCAAAGGACGACGCTGCCGGTCTGGCGATCAGCAACTCGATGACCGCGCAGATCAAGGGCATGGCGCAGGGCATCCGCAACGCCAATGACGGCATCTCGATGGCGCAGACGGCCGAAGGCGCACTGAACGAGGTCAGCAACATGCTGCAGCGCATGCGCGAGCTGAAGGTCCAGTCGTCGAACGGCACCTATTCGGCCGACGACAAGAAGAACATCACCAACGAGCAGACGACGCTCGCCGACCAGATCAGCTCGGTCGTGAAGAACACCAAGTTCAACGGCACGGCGCTGTTCAATGCGGCCTCCACGGTCTCGATCCAGACCGGCGCGACCAGCAGCGATACGGTCTCGATCAACCTGCGCGACATGACCGCGACCTATGCGGCCGGTACCGGCGGCGCGGCCGACACGGGTTCGAAGCTGAGCGCGGTGGTCGATTTCGCCCCGGCTTCGGGTTCGACCTCGCTGAAGTCGGACACGCTGGACAATTACGACGCCGCGATCGCCGACGTGTCGAAGATCCGCGCGGGCCTGGGTGCCACCCAGAACCGTCTCCAGTCGGCGGTCAACAGCGCGACGTCGAACATGACCAACCTGTCCGAAGCGCGCAGCCGCATCCAGGACACCGACTTCTCGGAAGAAACCACCGCGCTCGCCAAGGCGCAGATCCTGAGCCAGGCGTCCACCGCGATGCTGAGCCAGGCCAACCAGTCGCAGCAGGGCGTGCTGAAGCTCCTCGGCTAACGCCCTGGGCGAATGCCGACCGCGGTTATCCCCTCGGTCGCGGAAGGTGGACCCCCCGGTACCTTATAATAGGGTGCCGGGGGGCTCCGCCCGAAAAAACGCGCCCAAACGACTCTTTTCTCTAAAGTCTGGTCCCAGGCGGTCGTTACCCGTCTTGGCAGCTCGACCTTCGCCTTGGGGGCGGCGGAGAGCTCCGGCTTTGGAGAACGACCATGACGGTTATCGCCAGTAATATTTCGGCGTTACGCGCGTCGAGCGCCAATGGCGCCGCATCGGAAGCGCTGAACGTATCGATGGAGCGCCTGTCGACCGGCAAGCGAATCAATTCCGCGAAGGACGACGCCGCCGGCCTCGCCATCGCCGCCTCGATGTCGGCGCAGGTGCGCGGCATGAACCAGGCCATCCGCAATTCCAATGACGGCATCTCGATGGCGCAGACCGCCGAAGGTGCGCTCCAGGAAGTGAGCAACATGCTCCAGCGGATGCGCGAACTGGCGGTGCAGAAGGCCAACGGCATCTATTCGACCAACGACAAGGCGAACATCACCTCGGAACAGAACGCGCTGGCGGCACAGGTTTCGACGATCCTTCGCAACACCCAGTTCAACGGGCAGAAGCTGCTGAACGGCACCGCGGGCAATTCGGGCGCGGTCCAGATCCAGGCGGGCGCGAACACCAGCGACGCGATCACCATGAATTTCAGCGACCTGACGACGGCGACCGAAATGACCAACGTCATGGTCCTGGGCGATCCGAATGCCAGTCCGCCGACCGACAGCTCGGTGAAGTCCACGGCGACGCTCGAGAATTTCGACTCGGCCATCGGCAAGGTCGCCAATATCCGCGCGGGCCTCGGCGCCACGCAGAACCGGCTCCAGTCGGCGGTCAACAACCTGACCTCCAACGTCACCAACCTGACCGATGCGCGCAGCCGTATCGAGGACACCGATTTCTCGGCCGAAACCACCGCGCTCGCCAAGGCCCAGATCCTGAGCCAGGCATCGACCGCGATGCTGAGCCAGGCCAACCAGTCCCAGCAGGGCGTGCTCAAGCTGCTCGGCCAGTAACACCCGGTTCCTGAGCGCCCCGGCACCGCGCCCCCACTCGGGTGACGGGGCCGACCGGCCGCGAGTCCCTCGCCAGGCCGGTTTGCAGGACAAACCCCGGCGGCCTCCGTGCCGCCGGGGTTTACTCATGTCCGCGCTCAATCGGCGCGCAGCACCAGCGCGGGCGAGGTCCGCCCCGCCCGCCACGCGGGATAGAGGCTGGCCAGCACCGCCCCCGCCACCACGCTCAGGCCGATCGCGGCCAGCTCGGTCCGCGAAATTCCGATCGGCAAGGACAGGAAGACGTCCCATTCCGCCTGCCGCGCCGGGGACAGATGGCGCACCGCCGCGACGATCGCGGCGCGCTGGGTCAGCAATCCGGCCGCCAGCGCCAGGCCGACGCCCGCGCCGGTCAGTGCGATGATGCTGCCGACCGTCGTGAAGATCCGCGCGATGCTCGCCACCGACACGCCCATCGTCCGCAGGATCGCGATCTCGCGCCGCTTGGCCCGCGCCAGCAGCGTCATCGACGACAGGATGTTGAACAGCGCGACCAGGGTCACCAGCCCGACCGCGATCGTCATCCCGATCTTCTCGGTGACGAGCGCGGCGAGCAGCGCGCGATTCGCCTGCCGCCAGCTGGTGATCGGATAGCCGGGGCCCAGGCGCCTGCGGATCGCCGCCGAGACCGCCGCCTCCCGCGCGGGGTCGCTCAGGACGACGGCGATCCGGCGGGTGACGGCGGCGTCGTCCTTCAGGATGGGCAGCGAATCGAGCGGCGCGAACACCGTCACCCGGTCGCTCCCCTTGTCCTCGTCGGGATAGAAGGCGGCGACCCTTGCGTCGAACAGGTCGAGCGACGGCATATGGTCGGGGCCGAGCCGGACCCGGCCGATCGCGATGGTATCGCCGGGGAACAGCCCCAGTTGCAGCGCGGCATCCTGTCCGATCGCGACCGCATTCGCCGGGTCCGGGCTATGGGCCAGCGCCGATCGCATCGTCGGGACCAGCCGGGCGAGCGTCGCCGGGTCGCGACCCTGCAACTGGATGGGGGTGATCCGCCCGTCGATCGACAGCGCGGCGGTCAGTTCGCGAATCGGCTCGGTGCGCGCGACGCCGGGCAGGTGCGCGATGACGGCGGCGGCCTGGCCCTCGGTCATCGCGGCATGGGCGGGGACGGTGACGCTGAGATGGCCATCGACCGGCGCGACGCTGTCGGCCAGCCTGGTCTGCGCGCCGTTCATGACCGCGATGACCAGCACCAGCGCGGCGACGCCGATCATGACGCCGGTGCATCCGATCGCGGCGACCAGCAGGACCAGCCGCCCGCCCGCGCCCGGCCACAGATAGCGTGCGATCAGTCGGCGTTCATGGCGTGCGAACATCGGCGTCCCCGGTCATCGGGGACGCGCTTAGAGGAAGATGGCGCCATCGGAAATGGCGCGGGCCCATTCCTCCCCCTCGCAGGGGAGGAATCGCCTTATCGCTGGCTGGCGAGCGCCTTTTTCAGGCGGGCATGCGCCGCGCTCTTGATCTGGCAGATGCGCGCGGCGCCGACGCCCAGCACCTGGCCGATTTCCTCCAGGTTGAGTTCCTCGACATAATAAAGCTGGATCACCATCGCCTCGCGCTCGGGGAGCGCCGAGATGGCGGCGATCAGCGCGTCGCGCAGGTCGCTCTCGGCCAGTTGCTCGAAGGCGTCGGGGGTGTCGTCGGCGAACCAGGGCAGATCGTCGGCATAGACATCGTCGATCGCCTCCATCCGCACCGCCTCGGCCGTCTTGTAGTCGGCGCGCAGCCGCTCGACCGAGATGCCCAGCTTTTCCGCCACCGCCTCGTCGGTCGGGGCCTGGCCGCCGGACTGCGACAGGGTGGTGACCGCCTCGCTATACTGGCGGCGGCGGCGCATCGCACCGCGCGTCGTGGTGGCCTGGCGGCGCAGCTCGTCGATCATCGCGCCGCGCAGGCGCGACTTCAGATAATGGCCGAACTCGACCCCGCGCTCCTCGAACGAGGCGGCGGCCTCGACCAGCGCGACCAGCCCGACCTGGACCAGATCCTCGACCTCGATCAGGCTCGACATGGATCCGTGCACATGCCACGCGATCCGGCGGACCAGCGGCAGATGCTGGCGGATGATCGCGTCGGTGTCGCCGCCGGGGCGACGGACGACCGGCCGATAGGTGATCGGGCGGTCGGCGACCGTGGGGTTGGCCAGCGCCGGATCGAAATTCGCCGGGTTGAGGCTCTGGGCGTTGACGAACGCGCCGCTCAGGGGATGCGCGCTCATGCGGCCAGCGCCTGCGGAGCGCCGATCACGGCGACGACCTCGACCGCCTTCTCCTCGGGCACCTCGAAGAAGGACAGGACCGGCGTGTCGGGCATGCAGGTGCGCAGCAGCTTGCGCATCGCGATCCGCACACCCGGCTGGACGACCAGCGCGAACGGCTTGGCCTCGGCGATCAGCGGCTGGGCGGCATGGGTCAGCGCCTCGGTGATGCGGCGGCCCAGATCGGGCTCGATCACATGGCGGCGCGCGGTGTCGGCGCGCATGGCCTGGCCCAGCAGCCCTTCGAGCTGGCCGTCCAGCGTCATGACGCGCAGCGGCTCGCGCATCCCGCACAGTTTCTGGATGATGAGCGCGCCCAGCTGCGGCCGGATCAGCTCGACAATCTCTTCGGCGTCGAGCGTCTTCTGGGCCGCCACGGCGATCGCGCTGGCGATGCGGCGGAACTCCTTCAAGGTGATATTCTCCGAAAGAAGGCCCTTGAGAACCTGGGTCAGGGTGGTGAGCGGCAGGGGGTTGGGGCTGAGCGAGGCGGCGAGTTGCGCGGCGCGTTCCTTCAACCCGTCGAGCAGCGACTGGACCTCGTCGGGGCCGAGCAGCTCGGCGGCGTTGGAGCCCAGAATGTGGTTCAGATGGGTCGCCATGACGGTGCCCGGATCGACGACCAGATAGCCCATGCCGGTGGCGGCATCGGCGTCGCCCTTCAGGATCCAGGTCGCGGGCAGGCCGAAGGTCGGGTCCTGGACCGGCTTGCCGTCCAGCGTGCCGAAGGCCTGGCCGGTGTCGAGCGCCAGCATCTCGTCGGGCGACACCTGATCCTCGGCAGCGACGACGCCGTTGATGAGGATGCGGTAGTTGAACGGCCCGAGATTGATGTCGTCGCGGACCCGCGCCTGCGGCACGACGAAGCCCAGTTCCTTGGACAGCTGGCGGCGGACGCCGGTGATGCGCGCCATCAGCGGGGCGCCGCGACGCTCGTCGACCAGCGGCACCAGGCCATAGCCGATGTCGATATGCACCTGCATCCCGTCGATGACCTCGTCCCAGCCGATGCGCGAGGGATCGACCGGCTCGGCGGCGGGGGGCGGGGGGACGGGGACCGGGCGCTTCTCGATCTGGCGCAGCTTCCACGCGGTGAAGCCGGCAATGGCGGCGGCGGGCAGCAGCACCAGGTGCGGCATGCCGGGCAGCGCGCCGAGCAGGCCCAGGATCACCGCGACCGGGATCCAGGTCTTGGACGCGCCGAACTGCGATCCGATCTGGCCCGCCAGATCCTTGTCGGACGACACGCGCGTCACGATGGCGGCGGCGGCGATCGACAGCATCAGCGAAGGCAGCTGCGCGACCAGCGCGTCGCCGATGGCCAGCAGGATATAGGTCTTGGCCGCATCGGCCACGCCCATGCCGTGGCTGACCGGGCCCAGGATCAGGCCGCCGATGATATTGGCCGCCAGGATCAGCATCGCGGCGACCGCATCGCCCTTCACGAACTTGGACGAACCGTCCATCGAGCCGTAGAAATCGGCCTCGGTCGACACCTCGACGCGGCGCGCCTTGGCCTGGTCGGGGGTGATGAGCCCGGCGTTCAGGTCGGCGTCGATCGCCATCTGCTTGCCGGGCAGCGCGTCCAGGGTGAAGCGCGCCGACACTTCCGACACGCGGCCCGCGCCCTTGGTCACGACGATCAGGTTGATGATCATCAGGATCGCGAAGACGAAGAGGCCCACGACATAGTCGCCGCCGATCAGGAAGGTGCCGAACGCCTCGATGACATGGCCCGCCGCGCTCTCGCCCTCATGGCCATGGACCAGCACGATACGGGTCGAGGCGACGTTGAGGCCCAGGCGGAACAGCGTGGCGAACAGGAGGACGGTCGGAAAGGCCGAGAAGTCGAGCGGCTTTTCGGCGTTCAGCGCGACCATCAGGACGGCCAGGCTGATCGCGATATTGGCGACGAAGAAGATGTCGAGCAGCGCGGGCGGGATCGGCACGACCATGACTAGGACGAGCAGCAGGATCGCCGCGGGAAGGGCCATGGTGCGGCCGCCGGAAAACAGCTTGCCCATCGTTTAACCCCCCATGCTCGCGAGCATCATGTACGCCAGCCGCGCATGGTCGGGCTTGGGGCGCAGCACGCTGTCGCTGTCGGTGATGCTGGCCGATCCGTTGCGCAGGCCCAGCCGGTTCATCGTGCTGTTGGCCCAGGCCATGGCGTCGGCGGCGCTTTCGTTGTTGCCGGTGACGACCGTCGCATCCTCGCCCATGCCCTTCAGCGCGAGCGCCTGTGCGGCGAATTGCAGGTTGGCGGCGCGGGTCGCGTCGCTGTCGGCGCTGCTGCCCGCCAGCTTGTCGGCGAAGCGGTTATAGATGTCGGAGAGCGTGCGCGGCTGGCCGTTCGCGGCGTAGAAGATCGAGCGGTTGGCGCGCGCGGCGGCGGGGAACAGCGCGGCGCCGGTCGCCTGCGGGCTCGACGCCATGGTGCTCAGGAACTTGGTCGCGCCGCCCAGGCCCAGGAAATGCGCCATATACAGGTCGGTGCCGCCCGCCTCGCGACCCAGCGTCGCCTCCAGCGCGCTCTTGTTGTCCGAGGCATGTTCGGCCGCCATCAGCGAGGCGGCGGTGGGATCGTTGCGCAGCCCCATGACGGCGGCGCGCGCCTCGCCCGACACATGATAGCGTCCGCCCGACTGGCCGATCGAATCCGCCGCCCAGCCCAGGCCATGCTCGGCGCCGTGCTTCTTGACCACCGCGAGCCAGCTCTGCTCGACGAACTGGTACAGACCCGAGGCCGAGGAGGTCCCCGCACGGGCATTCGCGTTCAGCCCGGACTCGAGCTTGGCCTGCCCCAGCAGATAGCCGAAATCGACACCCGTGCGGCTGGACGCCAGCGCGATGGCCGATTGGATCCTGGTTTGAGAGACGGGTTGGACGGTCATGCTGTTCGGTAAAAGCCCTTGTTCGGGCTCTACTCAGCAAAGGGCGTGCCAATTCCCCGCGGCTGTGCCGGGGATCGGTGCGAATCCGGCGCGGGATAGGAAAAAAGCCCGGCAAAGCGGGCTTTCGTGCTGGGGACCGGCAGGGCCGGCCATCAGGGTCGGCAGGGGGCGTGGCGGCAAAGCGGCAACGGCTTGCCGCCCGGCAAGCGGCAATCAGGCGTAGGCGCGCATCGCGGGGCGATAGCCCATGCCGGCATCCCCGGTCAGGGTCTGGAGCTTGCGACGGACATTGGCCGCCATCAGGTTCACATAGATGCGGCAGGTCTCGTTCAGGCGGTTGGCCTCGTCGGCCAGCTCGCGCAGCTCGGGTCCGGCGGGGCCGGTGCCCAGCGCGGCGACCTGTTCGATCGCGGCCAGCTTTTCGGAGGTGGCGCGTTCGAGGGCGACCACGTCGTTCGACTTCAGCGCCGCGATTTCGCGGTGCAGGGCCTCGATGACCTGGATCAGGGCGTCACGGCGCGTCATTTACCGTTCCAGTCGAGCTTCAGGGCGATCATCTGGTCGGCGATGGTCGCCGGCAGGATCGGGAAATCGCCATTGGCGATGGCCTTCTTGATCTGGGCGACACGATCCATGTCGACCGGCGGCTGGGCCGCCAGGTCGCGCGCCAGATTGCCGACGCCGCTGGTCTCGCTGGCCGCCTTGGCCGGGTTCGGAGCGGTCTGGGTGCTCGCCGCGAGCGCGTTGGGACGCGTCACGGCGGCGATCCGCCCGATCCTCGCTTCCCCGGCACTCAGCCTTGTTACATCCACCATGTCCGCACCTTCTGGTTCCGCTGACATGGAGGGTAACGGCCGAATCCGGGGAATCTTTAGGGGGAATTTACGCTCTCGCCCCCGATTTTCCGGCCCATGGGCATTCCGCTATTCGGCCCAGCCGGGCAGGGTGGCGCGACCGCTGGCCAGCGCGACCGCCTGGACCGGCTGGCGGGACGAATCGATGCGGACCAGGAAATGCGCGCCGGGCGCGGCATCGGCCATCGCCACGCCTTCGCGGGTGATCGAAAAGCCGTTCGATCCCGCCTCGATCACCACCGGATCGCCGCGTCTGATGACCGGCTCCACCCGGGCGGCGGCGACGGGAATCGGGCGCGGCTCGGCGGCGGGCTTCGGCATGGCCAGCACCGGCACGAAGATGCGCCATTGCGGGCTGGAACAGGTGACGACCACCGCGTCGTGCATCTCGGTGCGCCATGATAGCGCGACGGTGGGGCATTGGCTGAGCTTCAGCCTGGCATCGACCGGCGACCGGGCGCCCCCCTCCACCCCGACGGGGCGGCCGGTAAAGGCGGTGACGGCGGCGTCGAGCGCGGCAATATCCTGAAAGCCGGCGGCACCGGCCAGAAGCAGCGACAGGATCATCAGGGTCTCCGTGGCGGATCGCCGGCAAAGACGAGCGTGACCATCGCGATGCGCGGGCCCGGCTTGGCGGCGGTGGAAAGGATCAGGCGGTCGGCGGCGGCGGGGCCGATCAGCGCGGCGGCGGCGCGGGCGCGATCGGCGGCCAGCACGACCGCGCTATGGGTGACGGGATCGACATCGGCGGCGCTGCCGTCGGTGGCCCCGGTGATCGACAGGCGGATGCGCGGATCGGCCAGCGCCTCGCGCGCCCAGGGGCCCAGCAGCGGGTCGGGATCGACCGGCTCGGCCGAACCGGGGGCGAAGCTCAACGAGGCGGTCGCGACCGGCATGGCGGGCGGCGGGGCGGGGGGCAGGCGGAGCGCCTGCGACGCGGGATCGGTGTTGGCGCCGAACTGCGCACGCAGTCCGTTGAGCAGCGCGGGCCGCCGCTCCGCCCCCGTCGCCTGGACGAGGACGAGGAAGCCGACCAGCAACAGGGCAAGGTCGGCCAGCGTGATCAGCCAGATCGGCCGCGACGGCACGGGATCGGGAAACACCGGATCGGTCATGCCACGCTCATCAGGCTGGGGGGCGAGGACGGGCCCGACTTGGACGACGCCGTCGATCCGCGCGAGGGGCGCGGGGCCTCGCGCGCGGCCAGGGCGGCGAGCGGGGCGACGATGCGGGTCCGCTCGAACGCCTCGATCCGCGCGGCGCGACGCAGCCGCATCGCGATCGGCTGGGCGACCAGATTGGCGAACAGCGCGCCATAGAGGGTGGCGAGCAGCGCGATCGCCATCGCGCCGCCGATCCGCTGCGGATCGTTCATCGTCGCGAACATCGCCGCCAGCCCGATCAGCGTGCCGACCATGCCCATGGCGGGCGCCACCTCGGCCGCGCCGGTCCAGATGTCGGCGACCGCGACATGGCGTTCGATCCGCCCCTGCCGCGCCAGGTCGAGCCGCGCGGTCACGGCGTCGGGGCCCTCGCCATCGACGATCGCGGCGATCGCCTCGGCCAGATCGGGGTCGGTGACGACCGAACGGTCGAGCGTCAGCACCCCGTGCCGCCGCGCGACGCGCGACAGATGCGCGATCTGTTCGATCAGCGGCTCGGCGGCGAAGGGCTTTCGCGCCAGCACGGCCAGCGCCCGGAGCGCGCGCCGCCCGTCACGCCACGGCGTGCGCAACAGCGTCGCGATCAGCGTCCCGCCCAGCACGATGGCGAGCGCCGCGGAGTCGAAGAACTGGTGGAGCGGTGGAAGGGCTATCATGCGCGCCGCCACGCAAAGACCGGGCCAAATGCCTGTGCGGATTCGCCAAAGTCGCACCCGGTGGGGGGAGCGCGTCGGCGCCGCGCGCGCGGCGCGGGCGGGGCGGCAGGACCATGCTGCCGCTTCGTTGCCGCCGACCGGCAAAAGGCGGCAACGCCTTGCCGGAGGGCGGGCGGGCCGGGCGGCCGGGCCAGCCCGACCCCGCGCCTTTCCGCGCCTTTCGACAGGTTGGCACGGTGATTGCGTATCCCCGGCTATCGCGATGATCCGCGTGGGAAAGGAGGTTGAACGATGGCCGCAGAAACGCTTTTCGGAATTCACGGCGCGGCGCTGGAAGTCCGGGCGCAGCGCATGGGTGTGCTGGCCTCGAACATCGCCAACGCCTCCACCCCCGGATTCAAGGCGCGCGACATCGATTTCAAGGCGGCGCTCGCCGCGATCGAGGGCGGCTCCGACCAGGGGCAGGGCAAGGGGATCGCCGGCGCGACGAAGTATCGCGTGCCGCTCCAGACCTCGCTCGACGGCAACACGGTCGAACTCAACCAGGAACAGACCGCCTTCGCCGAAAACGCCGTCCAGTATCAGACGACGCTGTCGTTCCTGAACGGCCGCATCTCCACCATCACCCGCGCGCTGAAGGGCGAATAAGCGATGGCCGACACGCCTCTCTCCATCTTCCAGGTCGCGGGCCGCGCCATGTCGGCGCAGCTGGTGCGGATGAACACCACCGCGTCGAACCTCGCCAATGCGGGCGGCGTCGCCGGGTCGGCCGAGACCGCGTACAAGACGATGAAGCCGGTCTTCCGCACCAGCTTCGACGCCGCGACCGGCCTGTCCACCGTCGACGTCGAGAAGATCGTGACCGCCGGGGAGGACCCCGCCAAGCGGCACGATCCGAACAACCCCTTGGCCGACAAGGACGGCAATATCTACGAGGCCGCCGTCGACGAGACCCGCGAGCTGGTCGACATGATGGAGACCTCGCGCACCTACCAGAACAATGTCGAGGTCATGCAGACGGCCAAGTCGCTGATCCTCGACACCCTCAAGCTGGGACGCTGATCATGACATCCACCGCGCTCGAGTCGACGCTCGACAGTCTGGGCATCGCGCGAACCGGGTCGACCGGCTCTTCCTCGACCACCACGGCGGCGAAGAAGTCCACCACGCTGGGCCAGGCCGATTTCCTGAAGCTGCTGACCGCGCAGCTGAAGAACCAGGATCCGTTCTCGCCGATGGACAATACCCAGATGGTCGCCCAGATGGCGCAATTCTCCAGCGTGGCGGGCATCTCCGAGATGAACACCACGCTGACCTCGCTCGCGAACAAGCTGACCGGGACCACGCCCGCGGCCGCGATGAACTATGTCGGCAAGACCGTGCTGACCCAGGGCACGACCGCCTATGGCCGCACCAGCGGCGGGCTGGCGGGCCAGGTCGAACTGGATGCCGCGGCGTCCAACGTGACGGTGACCATCGCCGATGCCAGTGGCGGGGTCCTCAAGACGCTGTCGCTCGGCGCGCAGAAGGCGGGCGCGGCCAGCTATGACTGGGACGGCAAGACCGCCGACGGCAAGAGCGCCGGATCGGGGCCCTTCACCATCTCGGTGTCCGCCAACAATGGCAGCACCGCCGTCACCAGCCGCTCGCTGGTCTGGGCGCCCGTCCAGTCCGTCTCGCTGCCCTCCACCGGCTCGCCGGTCCTGACCGTCGCCGGTCTGGGCCAGGTCCAACTCTCCGCCGTCCGCGCCGTCGGCTGATCCCCCTTCACGTACCAGGAAGATAGCCCATGTCCTTCTACACCTCGCTCAGCGGCCTTCAGGCTTCGCAGACCGACATGTCGGTCATCTCGCACAACCTCGCCAACGTCGGCACCAACGGCTTCAAGAAGAGCCGCGCCGAATTCGCCGACGTGATGGCCGCCAATTTCGCCACCGACCCGTTCAAGCAGGTCGGCTCGGGCACCGTAGTCAAGGCCAACCGGCAGGAGTTCAAGGAGGGCAATTACACCAGCACCTCCAACGCGCTGGACCTCGCCATTTCGGGCGACGGCTTCTTCACGGTGCAGGCGGGCGGCACCGCGGGTACGCTCCAGTACACGCGCAACGGCTCGTTCCAGGTCGACACCAACAACTATGTCACCGACACGCAGGGCAACCGCGTCCAGGTGTTCCCGGTCGACAAGGACGGCAACGTCACCGCCTTCGGCAATGACGGCCTGACCAGCCTCCAGCTGCCCACGACCAGCGGCACGCCGGTCGCCACCAAGAAGGTGACGATGGCCATCAACCTGTCGAGCACCGCCGTCGCGCCGACCGCCGCGTTCGACCGCACCAACATGGGCACGTACAACAACACGACCCAGACCAAGATCTACGACACGGCGGGCAATGCCATGACGCTGACCAACTATTATGTCCGCGCGCCGTTGCCGGTCGATGCGAATGGCAATGCGATCCAGCCCTCGGACGGCAGCAGCAGCTGGCTGGTCTACAGCTTCGTCGGCGATCAGCAGATGACGACCAATGGCGGGTCGAAGGACCCGATCAAGATGACCTTCGATTCGGGCGGCAACCTGAAGTCGCCGACCGGGGCGACCAAGTTCGACAATTTCACCCCGCGCACCTCGACCACGTCGCAGCCGCTGTCGATCGACTATACCGGCTCGTCGCAGTCGGGTTCGATCTTCTCGGTCGCCTCGCGCACCCAGGACGGCAAGTCGGTGGGTCTGTTGTCGGGCGTGTCGGTCGGCGACGACGGCCTGGTGACCGCCTCCTTCTCCAACGGCGAGACCGCCGCGCTGGGCAAGGTCGCGGTGGCGACCTTCGTCAACATGCCGGGCCTGCGCCAGGAGGGGAACAGCTATTGGGAGGCGACCGGCAAGTCCGGTGCGGCCAAGTTCGGCACCGCCAACCAGGGCGCCTATGGCGCGATCCGGTCGAGCACCATCGAGGGGTCGAACGTCGACATCACCGAGGAGCTGGTCAACCTGATCGCGGCGCAGCGCGATTTCCAGGCGAACGCCAAGGCGCTCGATACGTCGAGCCAGATTTCGCAGACCATCTTCAACATCCGCAGCTAAGCGAAACGGGCCGGGTAACGGGACAGGTAACGGGGGGCAGCGATGGACAAGCTGGTCTATACGGCGGCGACGGGACTGCGGGCACACATGTCGGCGCAGTCGGCGATCGCCAACAACATGGCCAATGCCTCGACGATCGGCTTCCGTTCGGACCGGGTCGTGTTCGACCGCATCGACCTGAAGGGCGGCGGCGCGGCGTTCGAGGCGCGGATGCCCACCGCCGAGGAAGTGACCGATGCCGACCGCCAGCCCGGCACCGTCCAGCATACCGGCAATCCGCTGGACGTCGCGGTCGCGACCTCCAGCGCGTGGCTGGCGGTGCAGGCTCCCGACGGGTCGGAAGCCTATACCCGGCGCGGCGACCTGGAGGTCACGGCCTCGGGCGTGCTGCAGACCGGCGACGGCTTTCCGGTGATCGGCCAGAACGGCCCGATCACCGTGCCCCCCTATAATTCGATGAGCGTCTCGCCCGACGGCACGCTGTCGATCGTGCCGCTGGGCGCGGGGCCCGGCACCCAGCCGCAGGTGATCGACCGGATGAAGCTGGCCGACACGCGCGGCAGCCAGACGGTCAAGGGGCTGGACAATCTGCTGCGCGTCAAGGGCGGCGGGGCGCTGCCGCAGGACATGGACGCCACCGTCCAGTCTGGCGCGCTCGAAGGGTCGAACGTCAACATGACCCAGACGCTGGTCGACATGATCGAGAACCAGCGCAGCTACGAGGTGCAGGCCAACCTCATGAAAGAGGCCAAGTCGATGGACGAGAACAGCGCATCGCTGATGCGGCTGCCGAGCTGAGGATTAAGGATTTATGTCTTCCGCCGCCATGCACATCGCGCGCACCGGGCTCGACGCCCAGGACATGCGCATGCGGGTCATCTCGAACAACCTGGCCAACGTCAACACGACCGGGTTCAAGCGCGATCGCGCCGCGTTCGAGACGCTGGCCTATCAGACGATCACCGCGCCGGGCGCGGCCAGCTCGACCGAGAGCAAATATGCGACCGGCCTGAACCTGGGCACCGGCGTGCGTATCCAGGGCACCGCGCGGATCAACACGCAAGGGTCGATGCAGACCACCAACAACAGCCTGGACATGGCGCTCGACGGCGAGGGCTTCTTCCAGGTGCAGATGCCGGGCGGGACGCTGGGCTATACCCGCGCGGGCAATTTCTCGCGCTCGGCCGAGGGGCTGCTGGTCACGTCCGAGGGCTATCAGGTGATGCCGGGCATCACCGTGCCGCAGGGCGCGACCCAGATCACCATCGGCTCCGACGGCACCGTGTCGGCCACCATCCAGGGCCAGGTCGCGCCCGCCGAGATCGGCCAGATCCAGGTCGCGACCTTCCCCAACCCGGCGGGCCTTCAGTCCAAGGGCGACAATTACCTGACCGAAACCGCCGCCTCGGGCGCGGTCGGCATGGGCGTCGCCGGGCTCGAGGGGCGCGGCCAGATCCGCCAGGGCATGCTCGAAGGGTCGAACGTCAACGTCGTCGAGGAGCTGGTCGACATGATCGAGACCCAGCGCGCCTATGAGGTCAACTCGAAGATGATCAAGTCGACCGACGAGATGCTCCAATACGCCAACCAGAATCTGTGAGGCCGGTGATGCGTCTGGCTCTTCCCCGTTTCGACTATTGGATCGAACTGGCGCTGTCGACGGCGGCCGCCGCGATGGTCGTCGCCGCGCTCGCGCCGTTGCCCGCGCAGGCCAGCCTCTTCGGCAAGAAGCAGCCGGTCGAGGATTTCACCACCACCCGCCCCGCGCCCATGCCCGCCCAGCCGGTCCAGCCCGCCAACGGCTCGATCTTCCAGGCGGCCGACGGCTATGCCGCGCTGTACGAGGGGTGGCGCGCGCGCCGGGTCGGCGATCCCCTCACCATCGTCCTCGTCGAGCGGACGGCGGCGTCCAAGTCGGCGACCTCCAAGCTCGGCTCGAAGGGCGATCTGGGGATCAATCCGCCGACCACCGGCCCGCTGGGCTCGCTGCTGAAGTCGACCGATATCGGCATGGGCGGCAGCCGCAACTTCAACGGTTCGGGCGCGGCCGACCAGTCCAACTCGCTGTCGGGCGAAATCAGCGTGACCGTGGCGCAGGTGTTCCCCAACGGCACCATGCTGGTCCAGGGGCAGAAGCGCGTGACGCTGAACCGCGGTGACGAGTTCATCCGGATCAAGGGGCTGGTCCGCATGGCCGATATCGGCATCGACAACCGCGTCGAATCGACCCGCGTCGCCGATGCGCAGATCGCCTATACCGGCAAGGGCGACGTCGCCCGCGCCAGCCGCCAGGGCTGGCTGAGCCGTTTCTTCCAGGCCGTCAGCCCGTTCTGAGGCATAGAGACATGATCCGCTTCCTCCTCACGCTCCTCGCCACGCTCCTGATCGCGGCCCCGGCCTCGGCCGACCGGATCAAGGACCTGGGCGGTTTCCAGGGCATCCGCACCAACCAGCTGACGGGATACGGCGTCGTCGTCGGCCTGCCGGGCACGGGCGACGACAATCTGGAATATACCGTCCAGTCGCTGAAGGCGGTGGTTTCGCGCTTCGGCCTGCAACTGCCGCCGGGCGCCAATCCGGGGATGAAGAACGCCGCCGTCGTGATGGTCACCGCCGAGCTGCCGCCCTTCGCCAAGCCGGGGCAGAAGCTGGACATCACCGTGTCCTCGATGGGCAAGGCCAAGTCGCTGCGCGGCGGCGCGCTGATCCTCACCCCGCTCCAGGGCGCCGATGGCCAGATCTATGCGATGGCGCAGGGAAATCTCGCGGTCGGCGGCCTGGGTGCCGAGGGTGCGGACGGTTCGAAGATCGTCGTCAACGTCCCCTCCACCGGCCGCATCCCCGAGGGTGCGACGGTCGAGCGTGCGGTCGCGACCGGCTTCGACACCGCGCCGATGCTGACCTTCAACCTCGCCCGCGCCGACTTCACCACCGCGCAGAATGTCGCGCAGGCGATCAATGCGCGGCTGGGCATGGGCATCGCGCAGGCGATGGACGCCGTGTCGGTCGCGGTCCGCGCGCCGATGGGCGCCGATGTCCGCGCCACGCTGATGTCCGAGATCGAGAATCTCGACGTCGCCTCCGCCGAGCCGCCCGCCAAGGTGATCGTCAACGCGCGTACCGGCACCGTCGTCATCAACTCGGCGGTCCGGGTCGGCCCGGCGGCGGTGACCCACGGCAAGCTGACCGTGAAGATCGACGAGCAGCAGCGCGTCAGCCAGCCCGGCCCCTTGAGCGGCGGCCAGACCGCGATCACCCAGAAATCGGGCGTCTCGGTCGAGGAGGAGCGTCGCCCGATGTTCGTCCTGGCCCCCGGTCCCAAGCTCGCCGACATCGTCAAGGCGGTGAACGCGATCGGCGCGGCCCCGTCCGATCTGGTCGCCATCCTCGAAGCGCTGAAGGAAGCCGGCGCGCTGAAAGCGGAGTTGATCGTCCTGTGACCCAGAGCATCGCACCCAGCTCGGCGATTTCGCCGACCCCCATCTCCTCCGGCGCCGCCGCTTCGGCGATTTCGGGAAGCGTGTCGACCGACACCCGGCGGCTGTCCAACGGCGCCAATCTGGACAAGGCGGGTACCCAGTTCGAGGCGATCTTCACCGGCATGATGCTCAAGGCGATGCGCCAGACCAAGCTGGGCGACACGATGTTCGAATCCAAGGCGCTGGACACGTTCCGCGACATGCAGGATCAGCAGGTCGCGCAGACGATGGCGGTCCAGGCGCCGCTGGGCATTGGCAAGGCGGTCACCGCCTTCCTCGCCAAATCTCAACCTGCCGTTAACCAGAAATAATGTAGCACGAGTCGCATGAGCGATCTGCTCTCTATCGGCGCTTCGGGCGTCCGCGCATATCAAACCGCGCTGACCGCCGTTGGTGAGAATATCGCCAATGTCGCGACGGACGGCTATTCGCGCCGGACGGTCACGACGCAGGAGGTCTCGCCGGCGGCGGGGCTGTCGGCGAACAAGGTGTCGGCGGGCTCGGGCGTGGTGGTGCTGGGCATCGCGCGTTCGACCGACGTCTATGCCACCGCCGCGGTGCGCTCGGCCACCTCCGACCTGTCGCGGACCCAGACGGGGGCGACCTGGCTGAGCCGGATCGAGAGCACGCTGACCGGCGATCAGGTGCAGACCCGCCTGACCTCCTTCTTCACCGCCGCGCGCACCCTGGCGTCGGACCCGAGCTCGAACGCGTTGCGCGCGACCATGCTGGAGGCGGCGCGGTCGACCGCCAGCGCCTTCAGCGCGACCAATGCGGCCTTCGACCAGGTCCAGTCCGATTTCGACGGCCAGGCGCGGCAGGCGGCGCAGGACCTGTCCTCGCTCGCCGTCTCGCTGGTGCGCGTCAATGACGGGCTGGGCCGGACCCAGGCGGGAACGGCGGCGGCGGCGCAGCTGACCGACCAGCGCGACCAGATCCTGACCAAGATGAGTGCGCTGGCCGACATCACCAGCACCACCGACTCTCTGGGGCGCGCGACGGTGCGGCTGGGCGATCGCGCCGGGCCGGTGCTGGCCGCACCCGATGTGACGGGTTCGGTGACCTATCAGCGCGGAACCGACGGCAGCGTGTCCTTCAAGGTGGCGGTGCAGGGCGAGCTTCACGACTTCATCCCCACCGGCGGGTCGATGGCGGGGATGCTCGACGGGGCGGAGCGGATCAACGCCACGCGCGGCGCCTTCAACCAGGTCGCGAAGGATTTCGTCAACACCGTCAACACCTTGCAGGCGGGCGGCCAGGACGTGAACGGTCAGCAGGGCGCGAAGATGTTCGCCCTGACCGACGGCACCGCCAATATGAGCCTGTTGCTGACCAGCGGCTCCGGCATCGCGGCGGCCAGCAATGGCGCGGGATCGCGCAACGCCGACAATCTGACCCTGCTCGAACAGGCGCGCAGCAACACGAGCACCGGCAATTTCGAAACCCGGCTGACCCAGATCGTCACCGGCAACGCCACCACGCTCAAGCAGCGCCAGACCGTCGCCGAGGCGCAGACCGCGATCAGCGACGGCGCCAAGGCGACGCTGTCGGCGGCCTCGGGCGTGACGCTGGACTCGGAGGCGGTGACGCTGATGCGGTTCCAGCAGGCCTATTCCGCGTCGAGCCGCGTCATCCAGGCCGCGCGCGACACCTTCCAGTCCATTCTCGAGCTCCGGTAACGGCCATGCAGATTTCCACCAACGTCTTCTATGAAACGGCGTCGCGCCGGATGTCGGAGCTGACGGGCAAGGCGAATGCGCTGCAGGTCGAGATTTCGACCGGCAAGAAGCTGCAGACCCCGTCCGACGACGCCGCCGCATCGGCCCAGATCGCGGAATTCAACCGGCGCGACGCCAATGACGCGGTCTACAAGACCAATCTGACGGTGGCGGGATCGCTGCTGCAACAGGCGGACACCACGCTGGGCCAGATCGGCAAGCAGGTGCAGAAGGCGCTGGAACTGGCGACCCAGGCCGCCAACGGCACGCTGTCGGCCGCCAACCGGTCGAGCGTGGGCGACCAGATCGCCTCGATTCGCGACGCCCTGGTCGGGCTTGCCAATTCCAAGGATGCGCGTGGCCTGCCGCTGTTCGGCGCGGCGGCGGGGACCGATGCCGTCAAGCAGGTCAACGGCACCTATGTCTATTCGGGGGCCAGTGTCTCCGACATCCCGATCGCCGACGGCCAGTCGATCGACGTGTCGGTCGGCGCGGACCGGGTGTTCAAGGCGGGCAGCGACGACACGCTCAACGTGCTTAACAACCTGGTTACCGCACTTCAGTCAGGATCTGGTGACGTCAGCGCGTCCATCAAGGACGCGATGAACAAGTTGAGTGCCGCGAACGACAATATCGCGAGCGTGCAGGCCTCGGTCGGCGCGCGCGCGGCGCGTGTCGAATTGCAGCAGGGGTTGCAGCAAAAGGCCGCCACCGACCGCACGGCGCTCCGCTCCAGCGTCGAGGACGCCGATGCCGTCACGACCATCACCCAGTTGCAGCAGACGATGACCGTGTTGCAGGCGACCCAGGCCAGCTTCACCAAGCTGTCGAACCTGTCGCTGTTCGATTACCTCAAGTGATGCTGTCCGGGCCCGCGCCCGGTAACCCTATTTTGACCTAACAGGCGTAGGCGGGTGGTCTGACAGGCACAGCGCCGGTCTTCGGGAGAATCGGTTCACCATGTTTCCTGCCATCGGCCTCGTCATCCTGCTCGGCATGGTGTTCGGCGGCTTCGCCATCACCGGCGGCAAGCTGGGCCCCGTGTTCGAGGCGATCCCGCACGAGATGCTCATCATCGGCGGCGCGGCCGTCGGCGCGCTCGTCATCGGCAATTCCGGCAAGGAGCTGAAGGCGCTGGGCGGCGCGATGGGCAAGATCTTCAAGGGCCCGAAATACAAGAAGCAGGACTATCTCGACGTCATCTTCCTCGTCTCGAAGCTGATGAAGATGCTGCGCACCGAAGGCCCGATCGCGCTGGAACCGCATGTCGAGGACCCGAAGTCTTCGTCGGTCTTCGCCGAATATCCGCGCCTCGTCGCCGACCATACCCTCGTCAACCTGATCGCCGACACGCTGCGGCTGGTCGTCGTCTCGTCGGGCACGCTCGACGTGCATGCGGTCGAGGAGGTGATGGACAATGCGATCAAGACCCACCACCACGAGGTCGAGGGGCCGCAGGGCACGCTTCAGAGCCTGGCCGACTCGCTGCCCGCGCTCGGCATCGTCGCCGCCGTGCTCGGCATCGTGAAGACCATGGGTTCGATCGACAAGCCGCCGAGCGTGCTGGGCGGGATGATCGGCTCGGCGCTGGTCGGCACCTTCATGGGCGTGCTTCTGGCATACGGCATCGTGAACCCGTTCGCGGGGCGGCTGAAGCAGGTGATCGACGCCGACGCGGCCATCTATCACGTGGTCAAGCAGATCATCATCGCCTCGCTCCACGGCCATCCGCAGCCGCTGGTCATCGAGGCCGCGCGCTCCGGCATCGCGCACAAGGACCAGCCCGGCTTCGCCGAGGTGTTCGACGGCCTGCGGGGCAAATAAGCCATGGCCCGCGCACCGCACGGCAAGAACGAGCCGCCCAAGATCGTCATCGTCAAGAAGATCATCGCCGATGGTCATGGCGGGCATCATGGCGGCGCGTGGAAGGTCGCCTATGCCGACTTCGTGACGGCGATGATGGCGTTCTTCCTGCTGCTCTGGCTGCTGGGCGCCACCACCGAGAAGCAGCGCAAGGGCATCGCCGACTATTTCGCGCCGACCCTGCTCGACACCAAGTCGGTGGGCATCGGCGGCGGCGTCCTGAACGGCGGCGCGGGGCTGGGCCAGATGCACAAGGAAAGCAGCGCGGCCATCACCCAGACCATGGTCATGAAGATCAACGGCCAGGGCGGCAACAAGGCGGGCACCGGCAACAAGGGCTCGCTGCGTAATCCCGACAGCATGGCGCGCGACCAGCAGACCTTCGACGCGGTCAAGCGCGAGCTTCTGAAGAAGATGGAGGTCACGCCCCAGCTCAAGAAGCTGGCGCAGCAGGTGCGTTTCATCCCGACCGATGACGGCTTGCGGATCGACCTGGTCGACAATGCCAATTATTCGATGTTCGCGATGGGGACGACCACGCTGACCCCGGAGGCGTCCGAGCTGATCGGCACCATCGCCAAGACGGTCGCCGACGTGCCCAACACCATCATGATCCGTGGCCATACCGACGGCGTGCCTTACGGCGATCCGCGCGCGATGAACAACTGGCTGCTGTCGTCCAGCCGCGCCGAGGCGACCCGCCGCCGGCTGGCATCGGGCGGGCTCCCGGAGTCGCGATTCGAGCGGATCGAGGGCGTCGCCGATCGCGAACCGATGATCGCCAACAACCCCTCCGACCCGCGCAACCGCCGCGTGGCGATCACCCTGCTCTACCGCAAGGGCTCCTTCGGCCAGTAAGCGCTCGGTCCGTTTCGTCCGGGCGTCTTTGGGGGATCGACAGTCCGTAATGGGTATTCTTCCCTCGCCCCTGTCCAGGGGAGAGGGAAGGGATGACAACCCCATCCAAGCAAAAGGCCCGCCCAACCATCCTGCTCCGGGAGACGAGCAGGACGGTCGGACGGGCCTTCATGCGATCGGTCGATCGCGCCGTCGCTTATTCGGCGTCGGCGGCCTCGGCCTTGCGCGGCTTGCGCGCGGCAGGCGCGGCGCCCGCGTTGCGCGGACCGGGCTTGCGGCCCAGGCCGATCTTCTTGGCCATCGCGCGACGGCTTTCCGAATAGCTCTCGGCGACCATCGGATAGTCGGGCTTCAGGCCGTAGCGCTCACGATATTCCTCAGGGGTCAGGCCATGGGTCGCCAGATGACGGCGCAGCGTCTTGTAGGGCTTGCCGTCGATCATCGAGACGATGTGGTCCTTCGACGCAAGCGACTTGCGGACCGAAACCGCCGGAACATATTCGGTCGGCGCTTCGACATCGGCGGCCTGCGGCGCGCTGCCCAGAAGCGAAGATACGGTTTCGTGCATCTTGTGCAGAAAGGCCGGAACCTCTTCGGACGAAGTGCGGGTGTTGGGATTACCCAGCCACGCGATGGTCAGTTCGGTCGCCAGTTCTACGGCATTCACATCGATAGGGTCGTCGGCCATGATACGCTCCTTTTTTATTTATGGTTTGACCTAACCGTCAATCTCGCCGCGTCAACCGTCCGGAGCGGAAATGGGTCAAATATATCCGTTTCTCTATTCGTTTGACTTGGTGGGGCGCCAATATCTCTATTTGGGACGGCGTTGCTGCGGCTGATGGGCGCAGATGCACGGCGATAGGGTCGGCAACCCGAACAATGCTTGGTGAAGCAGGTTTAAATCCAGATCAAGAATTGGATGGCGGCCCCGTCATCAGCGTGGTTTTGCAAGCAATTACCCAGCTGTTTCCACGCCCCTTCGGTTCCACGATTGCAAAAAATGCAACAAAAATTGTTTAGCTTGCAGTTGTGCTAATCGTGTCGATCGGCCAAAGAGAGCGGGCCTTTCAGGCATCCTCTCCTAAAAACTTTCACGGCTGGTCCTCGGACCAGCCTTTTTTTTGCTATGCATTCGGCGGGCATGCGCCTAGGTTGCCGCATCGCCGCGCTTCAATGACAAGATAAGCAGGAGTGGAAGCCGCCGGAAAGACCGGCATCGCGCGTCGGTGCCGGGGGTCGAGCGACCCGGGTCGCTCCCCCCGTCCAACCTGATTCGATGACCACCGGCGGCGTCAGCGCCGACAAGCGATCAGGTCGGCGCGCGTATCGCATCGCAATGATGGGCCGGGGATGGGCCGGGCGTCCCATGCGGTCGACCCCGGCCTGAAGGTGAGGGGCGACGCGACCGCGTCTATGCCTTGTCCTCGGGCGTCTTGCGGCGAATGAACTGGTCGAGCGCGGACAGCGCCATGCCCGCAAAGGCCGCCGCTTCCGAAACGCCGGGGACCGACGGAGCGGGATCGCGCGGCAGGCCGTCCTGCGGCGGCGGTCCGGAGGGTTCCTCGGCGCTCGGGCGTTGGGTATCGCGCGCCAGCGCGGCGGCGGCGACCACCAGGCCCGTGGCGATCAGCTGGCGTCCCATCGGGCTGCGCGCCTGATCCAGCAGGACCTGCCCGACCCGGTGCAGCGGCGACGCCGTGGCGGGCCCGGCCTGCTCGGCGCGTGCCGCCTTTTTCTGCTTCTTCTTGTGCTTCTTCTTGCCCATCGACGGCGCACTCCTGCCCTGGTGTATTTTCAATATAATACACCTTGGTCCGCGTACAAGGTGGCGGGGTGGTCAGCCGTTGAGCGCGCGCGCGCGCCGTCGCTGGACCGAGCTGCCGATCCCCATCGATTCGCGATATTTGGCGACGGTGCGTCGGGCGATGTCGAAGCCCTTGGCCTGGAGCAGTTCGACCAGCGTGTCGTCGGACAGGATCTTGGCGCCTTCGCCCGCGATCAGAGTCCGGATCGCGCTCTTCACCGCCTCCGCCGACACCGCATCGCCGCCATCCGCCGTCGCGATCCCACTTGTGAAGAAGTATTTCAGCTCGAACAGCCCGCGCGCGCAGCTGAGATATTTGTTGCTCGTCACCCGGCTGACGGTCGATTCATGCATCCCGATCGCCTCGGCCACGCGCGCCAGCGTCAGGGGTTTCAGATGCGCGACGCCGTTCAGGAAGAACGCCTCCTGCTGCTTCACGATCTCGGTCGCGACGCGGATGATCGTCCGCTGCCGCTGGTCGAGCGCCTTCATCAGCCAGTTGGCGCTGGCCAGGCAATCGGCCAGCCAGGCCTTCGACCCCTTGTCCTGCGGTCCGTGGCGCAGTTCCTGATAATAGCGGCGATTGACCAGCACGCGGGGCAGGGTGGCGGTGTTCAGTTCGATGCCCCAGCCGGCCTTGGTCCGCGTGACGAACAGGTCGGGCACCACCGCCTGTGCGGGTTCGCCGCCATAGCGACAGCCGGGCTTGGGATCATAGCCGCGCAGCTCGCGGATCATGTCGGCCATGTCCTCGTCATCGACCCCGCAGATCCGCTTGAGCCGGACCAGGTCGCCGCGCGCCAGCAGGTCGAGATTGGCGATCAGCCGCGCCATGCAGGGATCGTAGCGGTCGGACTCGCGCGCCTGGAGCGCCAGGCATTCGGCCAGGTCGCGTGCGCCCACCCCCGTCGGCTCCAGCCCCTGCACGACCGACAGGATCGATTCGACACGCGCCAGCGGGACGCCCAGTCGTTCGGCGATCTCGGCCAGCGGTGCGGTCAGATAGCCCGCCTCGTCCAGCAGGTCGATGATATGGGTCGCGATCGTCAGGTCGGCGCCCGACAGGATCATCGCGATCTGCGCGCCCAGATGCTCGGCGAGGCCCGGCGCATCATTGGCCAGCGAATCCCAGTCGGGTCCGTCCTCGCCGCCCAGGCCCCCGCCCGTGCCCGCGCCGTTCAGCGACAGCCCGCCATCGGGGCCGGTGCCGCCATCGGCGACGCTGTCCTGCTGGTGGCTCTCGGTCGCGTAATCCAGGTCGAGCCCGCGATCCTCGGCGGGCGCGGTGCCCGCGACCAGTTCGTCGGCACCGGCGGGCGCCTCGCGCTCGGGACGCTCGGGGGTGGCCACGTCGCGGATCGTGGTCGCGTCGAGCAGGGGGTTCTTCTCCACCTCCTCGGCGATGAACGCCTCGATCTCCAGATTGGACAGCGCCAGCAGCTTGATCGCCTGTTGCAGCTGCGGCGTCATCACCAGCGACTGGGACTGGCGGATGTCGAGGCGCGGGGCCAGGCTCATGCGGACGCCCCCGGTCCGACGCCCCGTGCCCATCGCCCGGCAAAGGCGATGAAGCGGAACGGGGCGGAGCGGGGCGCGGTCCTCATGCGGTCAGAGCGAGAAGCCCTCGCCCAGATAGAGGCGGCGGACATTGGCATCGGCCACCAGCTCTTCGGGCGATCCGGTGAACAGCACGCGGCCGTCATAGATGATGTAGGCGCGGTCGACGATGTCCAGCGTCTCGCGGACATTATGGTCGGTGATCAGCACGCCGATGTCGCGCCGCTTCAGGTCCTTCACCAGATCGCGGATATCGGCGATCGAGATGGGGTCGATGCCCGCAAACGGTTCGTCGAGCAGCATGATCGACGGATCGGCGGCCAGCGCGCGGGCGATCTCGGCGCGGCGCCGCTCGCCGCCCGACAGCGCCATGGCGGGCGCGGCGCGCAGGCGCGTCAGCCCGAATTCCTCCAGCAGCTTGTCGAGCTTGCGCGCGCGCTCGGCCGGATCGGGCTCGGCCAGTTCGAGCACGGTCAGGATGTTCTTCTCGATCGACAGTCCGCGAAAGATCGAGGTTTCCTGCGGCAGATAGCCCAGGCCCAGGATCGCGCGGCGATACATGGGCAGCCCGGTGATATCCTCGCCGTCCAGCATGATGCGGCCCGAATCGGGCTTCACCAGCCCCATGACCGAATAGAAGCAGGTCGTCTTGCCCGCGCCGTTCGGGCCGAGCAGCCCGATCACCTCGCCCCGCCCGACCGAGACCGAGACGTCGGTCAGGACGGTGCGCTTGTCATAGCTTTTGGCGATGGACACGACCTGCAGGCCGTTCGCCACGGGCGGCTCGGCCACAGGGGGCCTGTGCTCCTGCGCCTCGCGAATCGGGGTTTCCATATCCATCGGCCAGTCTTTTCCCTTCATTGGCAACCACGGTAGCGCGGGCGGGCGCCCGGCGTCACGCGTCAGTTGCGATCGGGGACCGAGAAGGTGCCCGTGACCCGGCCCGACGGCGCGCGCGACACGGTGCCGCCATTGCCGCCCGATGCGCCGCCCGCCACCGACGATCCGTCGATCACCGCGCGCCCGGTATCGAGATTGATGGTCAGCCGCCCGCCATTCACCGTGTTGCCGTCCTGGGTCAGGGTGACGTTGCCCAGCATGGTGATGACCCGGCGGTTCAGGTCATAGATGCCGTAATTGGCGCGCGCGGTCTGGTTGGGGCGCTTGACCACGACATTGCCCGACGCGTCGAAGCGCGACACCTGCGGCTTCCCGCCGATCACCTGGCCCGTATAGGTGATCGTCATCCGCGCGGCGGTCAGCGTCATCTCCGCCTGGCGCAGTGAGACATTGCCCGACAGGACGCCGCGATTCTGCTTGTCCTGCAACTCGATGACATCGGCACCGAAATCGATCGGCGCGCGGCTGTTGTGCCGGACCTGCGCCGCCGCGGACACGGCAAGGACGATGAGGGCAGGAGCCGTCGCGGCGATGAACTTGTTCATGGTCGGCTATTTCGTGCTTTACGGCACGATGCGCAAGCGGGCGTTGCCTTCCAGCCGGACGGTGCGATCCTCCAGATTGGCGCGCAGCTTGTCGGCGCTGAAATGGCCCTGCGGCATGCGGCCCGTCACCGCGCCCCCCGATACCAGCGTGCGCTGTTGCAGGTCGATCGTCGCGTTCTGCGTCTGGAGGTTGTAGCCGCCCTGCGACTGGACGTTGAGCGGGCCGTCCAGCTTCACCTGCTCGGTGCGCATGTCGTACAGCCCGGAATTGGCGCGCACCGTGGCGGGGCCGTCCGACAGCTGGATCGCGGCGGCCAGTCGGTTCAACTCCACCACCGGCTCGGCCGAGCTGCGCTGGATCGCCGAGCCCGCGTCGAGCGAGAAGGGCTGCCCCTTGTCGTCGACGCCGCGATATTGCGCGGCCTGGATCTTCATCCGTTCGCGCGCGACCTCGACCTTCTTCTTGTCGAGGACGAAGGACACCTCGCTGGAGGAATAGATCGGCGCCATCACCAGGAACGCGGTCAGCACACCGATCGCGCTGGGCAGGATCCAGCGCGCCGCCGTCACGAACCGGTCGTGGCGGCTGCCCGGCGCGGCCCAGCGCTGGCGCTGGGTGCGGACGCGATCGGCGATCTCGGACATGGCGGCGGCTTCCTCCGTGTGAATCGGATCAGGCGTGGGCGAAGATATCGACCTCGGGCCAGCCCGCCAGGTCCAGCTCGGCGCGGGCGGGCAGGAAGTCGAAACAGGCCTGGGCCAGTTCCATACGCCCCTCGCGCACCAGCCGCTTGTCCAGCTCGACCTTCATCCGGTGCAGATAGCGCACGTCCGAGGCGGCATATTCGCGCTGCGCATCGGACAGCTCGGGCGCGCCCCAGTCGGACGATTGCTGCGCCTTGGACAGCTCGACGCCCAGCAGCTCGCGGACCAGCTCCTTCAGGCCGTGGCGGTCGGTATAGGTGCGGATCAGCCGCGAGGCGATCTTGGTGCAATAGACGGGCGCGGCGACCACGCCCAGATAATGGCGGATCGCGGCGATATCGAATCGCCCGAAATGATAGAGCTTCAGCCGCGCCGGATCGGCCAGCAGCGCGCGCAGATTGGGCGCGGCATAGTCGCTGTCCGGGCCGAAGCGCACCAGATGCTCGTCCGGGCCGCCATCCGACAGCTGGACGACGCACAGCCGGTCGCGCGGGGTGATCAGGCCCATCGTCTCGGTATCCACCGCGATCGCGGCACCGGCGGCGAACAGGTCGGCGGGGATGTCTTCTTCATGCAGATGAACGGTCATATGTCCTGCCCTAGCGGGGGCGGGGGAAAGCCTCAACCGCGATCGGCCGAATCGGCGGGCTGATGCCCCCGCTTTTTCCCACAGGAATTGTGGAGTTTTGGCCACAATTCCGACGCAATCTGCCTCGTTCGCGATGAACAGAGGGGCGCGTGCACGATTTCGTTCGCGATGGGAGAGCTTCTGCGTTATGGATAGCAACTAGGCGCAAAAGGTTTGGCGCCAAAAGACCCGCGCTCTTCGTCCGGCGCACGGTTCTTGAAGATAGCATTTGCGGGCGAACCGGGAAGACGAACAGGGCTTATGGGTTTCGATAGAGGTAGCCGAGGCAATCGCGGCACGCGTGGTCGCGACAAGCGGGACAATTTCGGCGGCGGCGATGAAGGCGGCTTTGGTGGCGGCTTCGGCGGCGGTGATCGCTTCGGCGGTGGCGGCTTCGGCGGCGGCTTCGGTGGCGGCGACCGCTTCGGCGGTGGTGGCGATCGTGGCGGCTTCGGCGGCGGTGATCGCTTCGGCGGCGGCGGCGGCGGTTTCCGTGGCGGCGGCGGTGGCGGCTTCGGCGGCGGTCGTGGCGGCGGCATGCCCCCCCAGGTCGTTGGCGAGGGCACGGGCGTCGTCAAGTTCTTCAACGCGCAGAAGGGCTTCGGCTTTGTCGTGCGTGATGACGGCGGCGAAGACGTGTTCGTCCACATTTCGGCGGTCGAACAGGCCGGCCTGACCGGCCTGGCGGAAGGCCAGCCGCTCGGCTTCACGCTCGTCGATCGCGGCGGCCGCATCTCGGCCACCGAGCTGAAGATCGAAGGCGAGCCGCTTCCGGTCCAGGATCGCGCGCCCCGCGAACCGCGTGAAGGCGGCTTCGGCGGCGACCGTGACCGCGGTCCCCGCGGCGGTGCGGCCGGTGGTTTCGGCGGCGCCCCGCAGCGCCAGCTGACCGGCGAGAAGGCGACTGGCACGGTCAAGTTCTTCAACGCGATGAAGGGCTTCGGCTTCATTCAGCGCGACGACGGCCAGCCCGACGCGTTCGTTCACATTTCGGCCGTCGAGCGCGCCGGCATGGGTTCGCTGAACGAGGGCGACCGTCTGCAGTTCGAGATCGAAGTCGATCGTCGCGGCAAGTATGCGGCGGTGAACCTGCAGAACGAGGGCTGATCCCCTCGGCTGAATAAGCCATCCCTTTTCGGGCGACAGGGCCCGGCGTTGCAGCGATGCGACGCCGGGCCTTTTCGTTTTACGGACGGCCCGCGCCGCGCCACTGGTGGCGATTTCCGGCCTGGTGATGGCAGCCGCGATAACGGGTTGGCCGAACGCGCTCAGCCGCGCGGCCGGAGAGGCCATGCGGCCGCTCCGATTGCCCGTTGAACTCGCACCGGCATCCCCTACGTCCAGCGCCCGCCCCCTATCGCGGTCGGGCGAAAGTCCGCCGATCGAGGCTTCCCAGCAGCATCGCGAAACGGATAGGCTTGGGCGCCATGCCCCGCCGACCCGCAATCACCCATGTCCTGTTCGTGTGTAGCCAGAACCGGCTGCGCAGCCCGACGGCGGAGCAAGTTTTCGCGTCACGTCGTGACCTGGAGGTCTCGTCCGCCGGGACGAACAACGACGCCGAAAATCCGCTGACGGCCGAGCTAGTGATCTGGGCGGACGTCATCGTGGTCATGGAGAAGGTCCACCGAACCAAGGTTCAGCAGCGGTTCCGCCGGGCGTTGAACGGCAAACGGCTGATCTGTCTGGACATCCCCGACAACTATGCCTTCATGGATCCGGCCTTGATCGACCTGTTGCAAACGCGGCTGGCCCGGCATTTGCCTGAAGCGTGACCATGGCCATGGTGGAATGGAGGCGTTGAGGTGATCGCCTGGCTCAAGAGGCTTCCGTTCTTCGGGCGACCGGCATCATACCCGTGTGTGACCCCGCCGCTACTGGGCGACGCACCGGCGGAGCAACGCTATGCGGCTCTGGCCGATTACTGGGCGCTGGCAGAATCCAAATTCTATACGCCCGCCCATGACAAGGACGACATCGCGGCGCTGGAGTCGCGATATGGCATCCGTCTGCCACCCGAATTTCGCGCCTATCTCTCGATCGCGGCGCCGCGCCGGCAATTCATGGACCAAGTGACGATCAGCTGGTGGGCGGTCGGTGACATAAAGTCACTGGCGGAAGAATGCGCCAAATGGACACCCGGATGGGGCGATGCCGTCGAGTCCGACGCGCACCGTTACTTGGTCTTTGCGGACTATATGATCTGGTGCTGGGCCTGGGCGATCTGCTGCGTGGAAGGGCCAGATTACGGCCGGATCGCGCTGATTCGTGGCGATCCGCCCGATGCCTTCGTCGCCGACGATATGGGCGCGTTCATCGCCCTGGCCTTGCGCGACGATCCCCAGATACACTGACCGGCGGCCGTATCGCGTTGCACGACGCATTCCCATTCTGTACTGATCGATACAGACATGAATATGTGGTCAGGAGGTTTCTCACCATGCGCCCGCCCTTGCCGCCCTTCTCCGCCGAAAGCGCCGCGCAAAAGGTGCGCGCCGCCGAAGACGCTTGGAACAGCCGCGACCCCGAGCGCGTGGCGCAGGCCTATACCCCCGACTGCCATTGGCGGAATCGCACCGAGTTCATCACCGGCCAGACCGAGATCGTCGCCTTCCTGCGCCGCAAATGGGCGCGCGAGCGCGACTATCGGCTGATCAAGGAACTCTGGGCGCAGGAGGGGAGCCGGATCGCGGTTCGCTTCGCCTATGAATGGCATGACGATCACGGCCAGTGGTTCCGTTCCTATGGCAATGAGAATTGGGACTTTGCCGAGGACGGGCGGATGCGGCGGCGGATCGCGTCGATCAACGACCTGCCGGTCGCCGAGGCCGAGCGGTTGTTCCGCTGGCCGCTCGGCACCCGTCCGGCCGACCATCCCTCGCTGAGCGATCTGGGGCTGTAAAGGTGGCGCGGCTGATCGCGGAGCGGGCCGACGCGCTGCCGGGTCTGGCCGAGGTGTTTCGCGAACATGGCTATGCCGGGGCCAGCCTGTCGCTGATCGGTGCGGCGACCGGGCTGGGGCGGGGCAGCCTTTATCACTTCTTCCCCGGCGGCAAGCAGGAGATGGCGGAGGCGGTGCTGGCCGAGATCGGCGACTGGTTCGAACGCCAGGTCTTCGCGCCGCTTGCCCAGGCGGAGGACCCGCGCGGCGGTATCGATGCGATGATGGTCGCGATCGACCGTTATTACCGCTCCGGGCAACAGGCGTGCCTGATCGGCGCCTGGGGTCTGGGGGCGACGCGCGAACCCTTTGGCGTCGCGATCGCGGGCTATTTCCAGCGCTGGATCGCGGTGCTGGCCGATGCACTGGCGCGGGGCGGGGTGGAGGATGACCGCGCGCTGACCCTGGCGCAGGATGTGGTCAGCGGCATCCAGGGGGCGATCACCCTGTCGCGCGCACTGGCCGATCCCACGCTGTTCCGTGCGACGCTGGGGCGGCTGACCGCGCGGCTCTATACCGCGCTCGCCGCGGCGTGAGGGGGGAGGCGGCGCTCCCCCCTTCGTCCGGTCAGATCGCGGCCAGCGCCTGTTCGCAATCGGCGATCAGGTCGCCCGCATCCTCGACCCCGATCGAGATGCGCACCAGATTGTCGGTGATGCCCAGCGCCGCCTTGCGCTCGTCGGGGACCGACAGATGCGTCATCGCGGCCGGGTGGCTCGCCAGCGTCTCGGTCCCGCCCAGGCTGACCGCCAGCTTGGCGATGCGCAGGCTGTCGAGGAAGCGGAACGCCTCCGCCTCGCCGCCCTTGAGATAGAGCGAGAAGGTCGAACCGCCCCCGGTGCAGTGACGGCGATAGATATCGGCCTGCCGCTCCAGGCCGGGCGTGCTGTCGAGAAAGCCGAGATAGCCGACACGCTCGACCTTGGGATGATCGCGCAGATAGGCGCAGACCTTGGCGGCATTCTCGCCCGCGCGGCTCATCCGCAACTCCAGCGTCTCGAGCGAGCGGAGCAGCATCCAGGCGGTGTTGGGGTCGCAGATGGTGCCGATGGTGTTGCGCATCGACCGGATGGTGGCGATGTGCGCCTTGGACCCCAGCACGCCGCCCGCGACCAGGTCCGAATGGCCGCCCGCATATTTGGTCAGCGAATAGACGACCAGGTCGGCCCCGTGGCGCAGCGGCCGCTGCCACAGCGGCCCGAGAAAGGTGTTGTCGATCGCGATCGGGGGCTTTTCCGCCGAATCGGCAAAGGCCGCGTCGCGCGCCGCCGCCACCGCCTCGATATCGACCAGCGCGTTGGTCGGGTTGGCGGGGCTTTCCAGATAGATCAGCGCGACCCGGCCGATCTCCGCCGCACGGGCCATGACCGCGTCGATCTCCTCGCGCGTCGCACCGGCGGGGAAGTCGAGCCACTTCACCCCGAACCGGCCCAGGATGCGGCCGATCAGCGTCTCAGTTGCGGCATAGAGCGGCCCCGAATGGACGATCACGTCACCCGGCTGGATCATCGACAGGAACAGCGTGGCGATCGCCGCCATGCCGCTGGAAAAGGTCAGCGCGTCCTCCGCCTCGTCCCAGATGGCGAGGCGATCCTCCAATATCTCCTGATTGGGTCCGTTGAAGCGCGAATAGACCAGGCCGTCCGCGCCGCCCGGCCGCTTGCCGGTCACGCCCTCGAAATGGCGCTTGCCCGCGGCCGCATTGGGGAAGACGAAGGTGGAAGTCAGGAAGATCGGCGGCTTGAGCGATCCTTCGGACAGGGTCGGGTCGAAGCCATGGCCCATCATCAGCGTCGCGGGGCTCAGCTTGCGGTCGCCGATGCTGGTCGCATCGCTCCTGCGCTCGGCCGTGGCCGGGGTCTGAGTCTGGGGCGGGACGCCGGTCAGATCGGATTCGGTCGGCATGTCGGTTTCCTTGCGAACGAGGGGGCCGCTCTGTCGGCGGCGATACGGGCAGGATAGCGCGGCAAACGGCTTTGGCGAGGCTCAGGCCAGGCCGATCAGCGAAATCTGGCGGCCATAGGATGGCTCGGCGCGGTGGGTGGCACGGCGGAAGCTGAAGAATCGGTCGCCCTGCGCATAGGTGTCCTCGCCCAGCGCGGCGACGCGCGAGACCCCGGCGGCGGCGAGGCGGTGCGCGACATAGGCCTCCAGATCGAACTGGTAATGGTCGATGCGGCGACCATCGGCGAAGAAGCGCTCATTCTCGGGCGCCTGTTCGACGAAGCGCCGGAGGAAGGCGGCATCGACCTCATAGCTGGCGCGGGCGATGCACGGGCCGATCGCGGCGGCGATCCGCTCGCGCCGCGCGCCCAGCGCCTCCATCGCCAGCAGCGTGGCGTCGGTGATCCCGCCGAACGCGCCCTTCCAGCCCGCATGCGCGGCGCCGATCACCCCCGCTTCGGCATCGGCGAACAGCACGGGCGCGCAATCGGCGGTCAGGATGCCGAGCAGCAGCCCCGGCCGGTCGGTCACCAGCGCATCGCCATGCGGGCGGACATCGTCCTCGGGCGGGGTCAGCACCGTCACCGCCTCGGCCGAATGGATCTGGTAGCAGGTGACGAGCCGCGCGCCGGGCAGCACCGCGTCACGCGCGCGGCGACGATTCTCGGCCACCGCATCGGCATCGTCCTGCGAGCCGAGCCCGACATTCAGCCCGCCATGAATCCCCGCCGACACGCCGCCGCGCCGCCCGAGAAAGCCGTGCGGCACATCCCCCAATAACGGGGTGCGAAGCGTTTCGATGGTCATAGCGACAGCCTCATGATCCGGTCCTCGTCGATCGTGTCGCCGACCGCAAAGTCATAGCGCCCGACATCGACAAAGCCGTGGCGCGCGTAAAAGGCCTTGGCGCGGTGGTTGTCGACATAGACCGACAACATCAGGTCGCGCGCGCCGCGAAGCCGGGCCGCGTCGATCGCCCATTGCATCAGCGCGGGGCCGACACCCGCGCCCAGATGGCTCGACAGGACATAGAGCTGGTACAGCTCGACCGCATCGTCCGGCCAGTCGCCGGGAAAGGCGACGGGGCCGATCTTGGCAAAGCCGATCACCGCATCCCCCTGCAACGCCAGGCGTATCGAAAAGGCCGGATCGCCGATCTGCGACGGCAGGCCGTCCGGGCCGAAGGCCTCGTCCAGAAAGGCGTTCAGGTCGGCGGGCGGATAGAGATGGCCGAACGTCTCGGTAAACGCCGCCCGCGCCATGGCGGCGAGGGGGGCGGCGTCGTCCGGGCCTGCGTCGCGATAGGCGATCATTCGCCATAGCCCGCAGGAACCGGCCAGTCGGGCCGCGTCACCGCCAGCGCGCGGAACAGCGTGCCCATGTCCTGCATCAGCCGGTTGCGATCGGCGAGCAGCGCCTCGGCGCGGTCGGGATGCGCGCGGGCCAGCGCGGCGGTGCGCTGGTCGATTCCCAGCGCGCCGAGCAGGTCGCGCTGCGTCACCGGTCCGAAGGCGGCGAGGCCGGCGCCCTGCGCGGCAGCGGCCAGCGTCGTGAAGTCGACATGCGCGCTCAGATCCTGTTCGCCCGGCCGGTCGAAGGGATTGGCATAGGCATGGCCGCGCACCGCCTGGAGCGTGTCGGCGATGGCGGGGCCTTCATAGCCGTAATCGACGATCAGCGCGGCGCCCCCTTGCGCGGCGATCCGGGCGGACAGGCCGCGCATCACCGCGACGCTGGCGGGGGACACCTCGATCACCGACCCGGCCTCGGCCGCGCGCAGCGGTTCGGGGATGATCTCCGGGGGCACCGGCGGTCCGGCGATCGGCAGGAACAACAGGTCCTGCGCGGCGACCAGCCGCTCATGCCAGCCATCCCCGCGCCGGACGAGCTGGCGGATGGGCAGCGCGTCGAAGAATTCGTTGGCGACGACGATCAGCGGCCGGTCGGTGGGCAGCGTCTCGACGGTGTCGTGCCACTGGGCGTCCGCGACCCGCTCGCGCTGCGCGGTGCGGAGCGTCGCGCTGGTCTCGACGAAATGGATGGTCGGGGTCAGCCCCGCTTTCGCCATTGCCCGCCGCGCATCCGCCGCCAGCGTGCCGCGCCCCGGACCCAGTTCGACCCAATGTATCTCGGGCCGCCCCGCGCGGTCCCACAGGTCGGCGCACCACAGGCCGACCAACTCGCCGAACATCTGGCTGATCTCGGGGCTGGTGGTGAAGTCGCCGCCCGCGCCCAGCGGATCGCGGGTGCCGTAATAATGCGCATTGGCGGCGGCCATGAACTGCGCCACCGGGATCGGTCCGGCGAGCGCGATCGCGCGGGCGAGCCGTTCGGGCAGCGCGTCCTCGGGCTCGGGCTTGTGATCGGCGGGGGGGATCAGCGGGTTCGTCATGCCCCCGCTCTGCCCCCCGGCACGCCCGCCCGCAAGAGCGTCAGGCGACGCTGTCGGTGCCCGCGATCGGCTCGACCCGGACGCGGCGGGCCTTGGCGCTGTTCATCAGGTACAGCCCGCCCAGGATCATCGGCACGCACAGCCACTGGCCCATGTGCAGCCCGGTCATCTGCGCAAAGGCGCGCAGCTGCTGGTCGGGTTCGCGGAAGAACTCGACGATGAAGCGGGCGATGCCATAGCCGAGCAGGAACAGGCCGGACAGCTTGCCGGGATCGTAGCGCGCCTTGGTCCGCCAGAAGGCGAAGCTCATCACCGCGAACAGGACCAGCCCCTCCAGCCCCGCTTCGTACAGCTGGCTGGGGTGGCGCGCCGGGTCGGGCAGGCCGAAGGGGACGGTGCGCGGAAAGACGATCGCCCAGGGCACGTCCGACGGCTTGCCCCACAGCTCGCCGTTCACGAAATTGGCCAGGCGGCCCAGGAACAGCCCGACCGGCGCGGCGCAGACGAGATAGTCGAGGATGCGCAGCCAGTTGAGCTTGTGCTTGCGCGCAAACAGGATGACGCCGATCCCGGTGCCGACCGCGCCGCCATGAAAGCTCATCCCCCCGTCCCACAGGCGCAGGATCCGCACCGGGTGCAGGAACATCTCGGGCGCGTAGAAGATCACATAGCCGATCCGTCCGCCCAGGATGATCCCCAGCGTGGCATAGAAGACCAGATCGTCGGCATGGGTCCTCGACATCGGCGCGCCCGGCCGGTCGAGCATCCGGCCCAGATACCACCATCCGAACAGGATACCGGCGATATAGGCCAGGCTGTACCAGCGCAGCGTGAAGAAGCCGATCGAGAAGATGTCCGGGTGCAACCCCAGATCCTCGAACCGGATATGGCCGCCGGCGGCCGCGAGCATGGACAGGATCAAGCGCGTTTCCCTTTCTGGCCCGTCTCCATAGAGCGGTCGTGAGACAACACCAAGACCGGGGCTTCGGTGCCGTGGGGGCTTGGCGGGGTGGGGTGTGGCCTTCGACTGCGCTCAGGCTGAACGGTCTTTTGTATCCAGACCCATTCCCTCCCGCCGTTCAGCCTGAGCGAAGTCGAAGGCCACGCCAGGACGGTCGCCGAACCGGATTCACGCGAAGCCGCGAAGTCACGAAGATTTTTGCGCGCAGAGGCGCAGAGGTGTCCGGCCCGGCCGCCAGGCCAGTCTGCCTATCATGCACAACAGCGTCTGCCGATCGAGACGGCGGGATGATCGTGCGGCGGGTCCCCCTCTGCGCCCTCCGCGCCTCTGCGCGAACCAAAAGACTTCGCGGCATCGCGCGAACAATCGACTCCGTCGCTTTGAGACAGCGAAACCCCCGGCTTGTCTGCACCTGCCTGTCGGCTAAGGCTGGCGGGGATGGAGCTGAACCGGCGCAACATATTGATCGGCGGAGGCGCGGGGGCGGGGTTGCTGGTCGCCTGGGGGCTGTGGCCGCGCGCCTATGTGCCCGATCTCGCCACCGAGCCGGGCGAGCAGGCGTTCGGCGCATGGCTGAAGATCGGGCGCGACGGCATCGTCACCGTCGCGGTGCCCCAGGCCGAGCATGGGCAGGGGATCGCGACGACGCTGGCGCAGGTCGTCGCCGACGAACTGGGCGCGGACTGGCGGACGGTCGCGGTCGAGCCCGCGCCGCTCGGCCCGCTTTATGCCAATAGCGTCGGGGTCGATTCGCTGTTCGAGGGCGCGTTCGACCGGCTGCCCGAGGCGGTGCGCGCCGAGTGGCTGCGCCGGGACATGGTGATGCTGACCGCCGGGTCAAGTTCGATCCGCATGTTCGAGGCCCCCGCGCGCGCCGCCGCCGCGACCGCGCGCGCGCTGATGGCGCAGGCCGCCGCGCGCCGCTGGGGCGTCGCATGGACCGCATGCGAGGCGAAGGACGGCTTCATCATCCATGGCGCGCAGCGGCTGCGCTTCGCCGAACTGGCCGAGGCGGCGGCGGGCGAGACGGTGCCCGAGCCCCTGCCGCTGGGCAGCGGCGGTGCGGGGGCACTGGCGGGCCGGGATCTGCCCCGGCTCGATTCACCCGCCAAGGTCGATGGCTCGGCCAATTTCACCGCCGATATCCGGTTGCCCGAGATGGTGCATGTCGCGGTTCGCCATGCGCCCTGGGGGCGGACCCGCTCCATCGCGATCGACCGTGCGGCGGCGATGCGGGTGCAGGGCGTGGTCGATGTGGTCGAGGGCGACGACTGGGTCGCGGTCGCCGCCGCCAGCTGGTGGATCGCGCAAAAGGGCCTCGATGCGCTGGCACCGCGCGCCGTGACCGAGGGGCCGATCCCGACGACGGCGGACATGGCCCGCGCGCTCGACGCGGCGCTGGCGGGGAAGGGGCGCTCGGTCGCCTCGCAGGGCGATGTCGAGGCTACGCTGGAAGGCGGGGGGCGGATCGCGGCACGCTATCGGATCGGGGTGGGCGTCCATGCCGCGATCGAGCCGCGCGCGGCAGTGGCCGCCTGGCGCGACGGCGGGCTGGAGCTGTGGTTGCCGACCCAGGCCCCGGTCCGCGCGCGCGAAATCGCGGCGCGGGCGGCGGGGATCGCGCCGGACCGGGTGATCGTCCACCCCATGCCGATCGGCGGGTCCTTCGGCGTCGCGCTGGAGAGCGAGGCGGCGGCGCAGGCGGCGATCGTCGCAGTCCGGTTGAAGCGGCCGGTCAACCTCCTCTGGTCGCGGACCGAGGACCTGCGCCGCGACGCGTACCGCGCGCCGATGCGGGCCGAGATGACCGCACGCGTGGCGGGCGGGCGGCTGCTGGCGTGGCGGGCGCGCGTCGCCGCGCCTGACACCGGCCGCGATCTGGCCTCGCGGCTGATGCCTGGCGGGTTCGTCCGGGTGGGTATGGCGCGGGGCGACGCCTATGCGATGGGGGGAGCGGTGCCGCCTTATGCGATCCCGGCGCTGGCGGTGGATCATCACGCCGTCGACCTGCCCATTCCTACCGGCCATGTGCGCGGCGGCGCCCATGTCGGCCATGGCTTCGTGACCGAATCCTTTCTTGACGAATGCGCGCAGGCCGCCGGGGCCGATCCGCTGGCCTGGCGGATGACGATGCTGGGCGAGGCGCCGCGCCTGGCGCGCTGCCTGTCCACTGCCGCGTCGCTCGGCGGATGGGAAGGGGGCCGTGCGGGCAGCGGGCAGGGCGTGGCGGCGCACGCCTTTCGCGGCAGCTTCGTCGCGGTGATGGCGGAGGTTCACCGCGATGCCGCAGGGCGGCCGATCGTCGACCGGCTGGTCGCGGCGGTCGATGCCGGGCGGATCGTCAACCCCGACATCGTGCGCCAGCAGATCGAGGGCGGGCTGATCTTCGGCCTCGCCGCATGGCGCGGCGGCGCGGTCGGCTTTGCCCAGGGGCTGGCCGAGCCCGCGCGGCTGGGGGCGCTGAACCTGCCGCGCCTGGCCGACACCCCCGACATCACGGTCGAGCTGATCCGCTCGGACGAAGCCCCCGGCGGCGTGTCCGAACTGGCCGTGCCGCCGGTCGCGCCCGCCATCGCCAACGCGCTTGCCACCCTGCCGGGCTTCCCACGGATACGAAGCCTGCCGATGGAGTTGTCCGCCTGATGCTGCCCCCCGACCATCCGCCCGTCCCGCGTCCGAAGATCGGCGTGCTCCTGATGAATCTGGGCACCCCCGACGCTCCCGAGCCGCGCGCGGTCAAACGCTATCTGGGCGAATTCCTGTCGGACCGCCGCGTCATCGAGATTCCGGCCCTGTTGTGGCAGCCGATCCTGCGCGGCATCATCCTGAACACCCGGCCCAAGAAGTCGGCGCATGCCTATTCACTGGTCTGGCGCGAGGACGGCTCGCCGCTCGCCGCGATCACCAGGGCACAGGCGGCGGCGCTGAAGGACGCGTTCGGGCCCGGCGTCATGGTCGACTGGGCGATGCGCTATGGCCGTCCCGCCATTGCCGACCAGGTACAGGCGATGAAGGATGCCGGGTGCGAGCGGATCCTGCTCGCGCCGCTCTATCCGCAATATTGCGCGGCGACGACGGCGACCGCCAATGACCGGGCCTTCGCGCATCTGGCGACGATGCGCTGGCAGCCCGCGATCCGCACCCTGCCACCTTATTATGACGATGCGCTCTATATCGACGCGCTGAAGACGCAGCTGGAGTCGCAGCTCGCCGCGCTGGATTTCACCCCCGAGGCGGTCGTCGCCAGCTTCCACGGCATGCCGCAGCGGACGCTGGAGCTGGGCGATCCTTATCATTGCCATTGCCGCAAGACCGCGCGGCTGCTGGCCGAGGCGATGAAGGACACGCTGGGCGACCGCGAATTGCTGGTCGCGTTCCAGTCGCGATTCGGCCGCGCCAAATGGCTGGAGCCCGCGACCGACACCGTGCTGGAGGCGCTGCCCGGACGGGGCATCCGCAAGGTTGCGATCCTGGCGCCGGGTTTCTCGGCCGACTGTATCGAGACGCTGGAGGAACTGGCGATTCGCGGTCGCGAAAGTTTCGAGGGCGCGGGCGGCACCCATTTTGCCTATCTGCCCTGCCTCAACGACAGTGACGTCGGGATCGCGATGCTGCGCGGATTGATCGCACGCGAGCTTCAGGGGTGGTTGCCGTAGCGTAATATTACGTTTCGCCCGGTCTTCGCCATTGCGGATGACCTCTGCCCCTTTTAAGCCACAATCAGAAATGGGAGAGGTCTGATGGCACGGGTCGCGATTGTGACGGGTGGTACGCGCGGTATTGGCGAGGCGATCAGCCTGGCACTGAAAGAGGCGGGCGTGACCGTCGCCGCCAATTATGCGGGCAATGACGAACGCGCTCGTGAATTCTCCGAACGCACCGGGATCAAGGCGTATAAGTGGGACGTCGCCGATTATGACGCGGTCCAGTCGGGCGTCGCGCAGGTCGCCGAGGAACTGGGCCCGGTCGACATCGTCGTCAACAATGCGGGCATCACCCGCGACGGCACGCTGCTGAAGATGACCTACCAGATGTGGAAGGAGGTCATGGACACCAATCTGGGCGGTTGCTTCAACATGGCCAAGGCGGTGTTCCCCGGCATGCGCGAGCGCAAATGGGGCCGCATCGTCAATATCGGTTCGATCAACGGCCAGGCGGGCCAGTATGGCCAGGTCAACTATGCCGCCGCCAAGTCGGGCATCCATGGCTTCACCAAGGCGCTGGCGCAGGAAGGCGCACGCGTCGGCGTGACCGTGAACGCGATCGCGCCGGGCTATATCGACACCGACATGGTCGCCGCCGTCCCCGCCGACGTGCTGGAGAAGATCGTCGCCAAGATCCCGGTCGGCCGACTGGGCCAGGCGCATGAGATCGCGCGCGGCGTCGCCTTCCTGTGTTCGGACGAGGCGGGCTTCGTCACCGGCTCGACCCTGTCGATCAACGGCGGCCAGCACATGTATTGATGCAAGAACGCCGACCTCCACGGGGGAGATCGGCGTTCCGTCCTCGATACGCTACGCGAGGAAAACCGGGGCGGGTGGGGCGGATACAGGCCCCGCCCGCCCGAACTGTGTCAGCGGCAATAGCCCGGACGGCCCGACCGCTCGATCGCGCGGCCCGCCAGCGCGCCCGCACCGCCGCCGATCAGCGTGCCCAGCGTGCGGTCGCCATCGGTGTCGATCGTCCGGCCCAGCAGGCCACCAGCGACCGCGCCGACGATGGTGCCGGTGGTGCCGGAGCGGCGGCACTTGCGCGCCTGATATTCGGCGCGCGCGCCATCCTCATAACCCCGGTCGTAGCGATCGGCATGATAGGCCCGGCGATAGCGGTGCGCATCCGCGGCGGTCGCGGGCAGGACAGCGCCGCCGAGCATCGCCAGCGTGGTCGCCGCCAGGGTCAGGGTCTTCATCATGATATCACTCCCGATATTTCATTTCGATCGGCGGTCCCGTCCGCCGTTGATCCGCTTCTGGACGATTCGGCTTGAGCCTTTCCTGAATGCCGCGGTTATCCGCCGTTCATCCGCGCCGGCCTGTGCCGATCCGATCGGGTGGCCGTATTTTTGGCGCTGTCGTGTTGCGGCGCGGCGCGTATGAGGCGCCATGCGTATCCTCCTGTCCTGCCTGTTGCTGCTGGCCTGTATCCCCGGATGGTCGGGTGAGGCGCGGCTGGGCCTGCTGGAGCAGCCGGGGCAGATGGACGTGCGCCGCGTCGCGCTCGACCCGAATGATCCGTCGCGCCGGACGCTGGGCGCGCTGACCTATCTGGGCGGTGTGGCGCTGACCAGCCGCGATCCGGCCTTTGGCGGATTCTCGTCGCTGACGGTGACGGGGGACCGCTTCACCCTGCTCAGCGACGGCGGCAATGTCGTGCAGTTCGCAATGGGCGGGGACTGGCGTCCGCACGGCATCCACTTCGCCAACCTGCCCGCGGGGCCGGGGATCGGGTGGCAGAAATGGGACCGCGACAGCGAATCGATGGCGGTCGATCCGCGCACTGGCGCCCTATGGGTGGGGTTCGAGCGCTATAACCAGATCTGGCGCTATGCCCCCGACTTCGCGCGCGCCGAAGGATTCGTCGCGCCGCGCGCCATGAAGCGCTGGCCGATCAATGGCGGCCCCGAGTCGCTGGCCCGGATGCCCGACGGGCGATTCGTCACCATTTCCGAAGAGGCCAAGATCCGCCGTGCGCTATGGCGCGGCGGCGAGGCGTCGCGCAAGACCACGCGGCAGGGGCTGATCTTCGCGGGCGACCCGTTGCGCCACCGCCCGCGCCTGTTCGCCTATCGCGTGTCGCCCGATTACGACGTGGCGGACGCCGCCGCCTTGCCCGACGGCGCGCTGATCGTGGTCGAGCGGCGGTTCCGACTGCCGTTCCGATTCTCGAATCGAATCATGCTGGTCCCGGCGGAGCGAATCGCGCCGGGGCGGGTGGTGCGGGGGCATCTGCTCGCCGAACTCGACGCGCCGCTGATCCATGACAATTTCGAAGGAGTCGCGGTGACGCAGGAGGGCGGGGCGACGATCCTGTGGCTGGTGTCGGACGACAACCAGCTGCCGATCGAGCGCAGCTATCTGCTGAAATTCCGGCTGGACCGACGCTGATCGGGCGATTCGCGAACGTGATTCGCGTGGCCTTCGGCTTCGCATCGGCCGAACGGCGGTTTGGAATGGGCCAGGCGAATCGCGGACACGGATGCTGACACCCGTTCAGCCTGAGCGAAGTCGAAGGCCACGCCCCAGGGCCGATCGGCATTCCATGATGCCTTATCCTTCCCTCGCCCCTCGCAGAGGGGAGAGGGTTGCGCAGACTTGGCCTATGCAAAAGCAAAGGCTTAGTAGGAGCTGGGTGAGGGGTGGGCGCTCGCTTGGCGAGCGCCGCGAGCCTTCAGGCTCGCTCAACCCCTCACCCAAGCTGCGCTAGCCAGCAGGCTGGCAAGCTTCGCTAACCCTCTCCCCTGTCCAGGGGAGAGGGAAGAAGCAATCCTGACTGTCGATCCGACCTAGCCGACTCCGAACCAAACGTCGAAAACCCGCCGCTCCGGGGAGCGGCGGGCTTCGAAACCTCGGCAGTCGCGTCGCGCGATTACGCGGCGGCGGCTTCGGTCTGGGTCGAGGCCAGCTTCTTCACGACGTCGCGCTTCAGGCGACGGGCGCGCAGGCTGAGCTGGTCGTCCGAGGTCTTCACGAGCCAGTTGTCGAGGCCGCCATTGTGCTCGACCGAGCGCAGGCCGTGGGTCGAAACGCGAAGACGGACGCTCTTTTCCAGCGCGTCGGAAATCAGCGTGACGTTCTGCAGGTTCGGCAGGAACGTACGCTTGGTCTTGTTGTTGGCGTGGGAAACGTTGTTACCCACCTGCCGGCCCTTGCCGGTCAGCTCGCAAATGCGCGACATGATCGTTATCCTGGTTTCAGGCAATGCCCGGAAAGGCCGCGCGGATAACCCGTACCGGCGTCCGCGTCAACCGATTCCCCATCGGGGCACGTGCAACCGGCCCGGTGAACGGGGCGTTGTTACGGCAACGAACCTGATGGAGCCAGACCCATGCGCGCCTTTCTCGTCCTTATCGGCATCGTCCTCCTGCTGGTCGCCGGGGCCATGGCGATGGGCTGGGTCAATATCGACCAGACCCGTCCAGCGGTGGTGCAGGCGCCCGCTTTCCGCGCCGAGGGGCCCAAGGTCTCGGTCGGCACCGAGACCAAAACCGTCGAGGTGCCCACGGTGAAGGTCGAAAAGCCCGCCGACAACGCGCAATAAGCCATAAGGGGCAGGGGCACCGCTCTTGCCCCTGTTCGCCGCGCGCGGCAGGGAGGGGGCATGTTCCCGCTCCCCGCCCCGATGCGCGCCGCGCTCGACGCCGCTGCCCAAGCGGGGCAGGCCGGAGAGGTGCCGGTCGGCGCGGTGGTGATTCGCGATGGCGTGATTCTGGCCACGGGGGCCAACGCGCCGCGCCGCCTGCACGACCCCACCGCCCATGCCGAGATTCAGGCGATTCGCGCGGCGGCGGCCAAGCTCGGCCGCGACCGGCTGGAGGATTGCGACCTCTGGGTCACGCTGGAGCCCTGCGCGATGTGCGCGGGGGCCATCGCCCATGCCCGGATCGCGCGACTCTATTATGCGGCCAGCGATCCCAAGGGCGGGGCGGTCGACCACGGCCCCCGCTTCTTCGCCCAGCCGACCTGCCACCACCGGCCGGACATCTATGCCGGGATCGGCGAGGGGGAGGCGGCGGGCCTGTTGCGCGATTTCTTCGCGGTCCGGCGATGACGACGCGTCAGTCCGGTCCCTGGCGCGTCCGGAGGCGGCCCACCAGATAGTTCGCCAGAGCACCGCTCGACCCGCAGACAAGCACATTGCGCCATGTCGAATTCACACCGACATGCCATGCGTTGAGGATCATCAGCACGACGTAGGTGAACAGTCCCGTCAGCAGGGGCGACGCCCATCTGGAGGCCCGCCAGCCCGTCTTGCCCGCTTGTGCCTCCATGACCTTCGCCCCTTCGATCACCGAGGCATATCATAGGCGCGTGCGGGCGGGCCGCCCATGAAAAAAGGCCCGGACGGTATCCCGTCCGAGCCCTTTGCCCTGTTCGCGAATCGCGACTCGATCAGCGCAGGTCGCCCTCGCGGATCGGCACGATCTTGATCTCGACGCGGCGATTGGCGGCGCGGCCTTCCTCGGTGTCGTTCGAGGCGATCGGCTGCGACTTGCCGAAGCCGCGCGTGCCGATGCGGGCGGGCTGCACCCCGCGCGAGGCGAGATAATCCGCGACCGAGACCGCGCGCTGTTCGGACAGGCGCTGGTTGTACGCATCGCTGCCGGTCGAATCGGTGTGGCCGTACACGTCGATATAGGTCTGCTTATACTGCGACAGGATGTCGGCGACCTGATCCAGCGTCTGGCGGAACTGCGGCTGCACCTGCGACGAGTTATAGGCGAAGGTGATGCCCGAGGGCAGGTTCAGCAGCAGGTCGTCGCCCTGGCGGACCACCTGTACGTCGGTGCCCGCGGTTCGCGCGCGCAGGTCGCGCTCCTGCTTGTCCATATAGGCGCCGATCCCGGCCCCGGCGAGGCCGCCGATACCGGCGCCCAGGATCTTCTCGGTCCGGTCGCGTCGACCGCCGACGAGATCGCCGAGCAGATAGCCGCCGACCGCGCCGCCGATGCCGCCGATCGCGGCCTTGGACAGGCGCTGCTGTCCGGTTTCGGGATCTGTCGTGCAGGCCGAGGTGGCAAGCACCGCCGACATTGCGGCCATGGACAGGAACTTTGCGGACGTCTTCATGCGCATAACCCTTGTTAGATTGTCGCGTCTCACCCCCGGAAACGCGGACCCGGTCGCGCTTGTTCCGCAAGCGATCTGAACGGAACATGACGACGGGAGTTGTCGAAGGCCCTCCCGTCCCGCTATGAGCACCCTGTACCGATGGCACCGCTGCCCCCCTTTCCGTGGATCGACGTCCTCATCATCCTCGCGCTTGTCGCGTTGAACGGGGCGTTCGCGATGAGCGAGCTGGCGATCGTGTCGTCGCGCCGCGCCCGACTGGAGGCGATGGCGCGCAGCGGCCGCAAGGGCGCGCAGGCCGCGCTGACGCTGGCCGCCGATCCGGGCAAGTTCCTGTCGACCGTTCAGATCGGCATCACCCTGACCGGCATCATCGCGGGCGCCTATTCGGGTGCCAGCCTGGGCACGCCGACCGCCGCCCGGCTGGAGACGCTGGGCATCGCGCCCTCGACCGCCGCGACGCTGGGCTTCGCGCTGGTGATCGGGCTGACCACCTATGCCTCGCTGATCCTGGGCGAGCTGGTGCCCAAGCAGTTCGCGCTGCGCAAGCCCGAGCCGATCGCCGCCTTCGTCGCGGTGCCGATGCGCTGGCTGGCGATCGGCACCGCGCCGATCGTCTGGATCCTCGATTCGACCAGCGGGGTGATCTTCAAGCTGCTGGGCCTGAACCGCGACAATGAGGATCAGGTGACCGCCGAGGAGCTGCACCTGATCGTCGCCGAGGCGTCCAAGTCGGGCGTGATCGAGGAGCATGAACGCTCGATCATCTCGGGCGTGGTGCGGCTGGCCGACCGGCCGGTGCGCGAGGTGATGACGCCGCGTACCGAGATCGACTGGCTGGACTGCACGCTGGACGATGCCGCGATCCGCGCCAAGCTGCTCGAAAGCCCGCGCACCCGCCTGCCGGTGGGGGAGGGCTCGATCGACGCGGTGGTCGGGGTGGTGCAGGCGCGCGACATCGCGATGGCGCTGTTCCGGGGCGAGCCGCTCGACCTCAAGCAGCTGATGCGCAAGGCGCCGGTCGTCATCGACCGGATCGACGCGATGGACGTGCTTCTGGCGCTGCGCCAGGCCGAGGTGCCGATGGCGCTGATCCATGACGAGTACGGCCATTTCGAAGGGATCGTGACCCCGGCCGACCTGCTGGCGGCGATCGCGGGCGAGTTCGCCTCGGACGCCGATCCGGGCGAGGCCCCCTCGGTGGTCGAGCGCGACGACGGCTCGCTGCTGGTCGCAGGCACCATGGCGGCGGACGCGCTGGCCGACCGGCTGGGCATCGACCTGCCCGACGACCGCGACTATGCGACCGTGGCGGGCCTGGCGCTGGCGGTGTTCCGCCACCTGCCGACCGAAGGCGAGAGCTTCGTCGAGCAGGGCTGGCGCTTCGAGGTCGTGGACCTGGACGGACGGCGGATCGACAAGCTGCTGGTCAGCGAAGCGTAGCAGACCGATAGCCCGCTGCGGCGGCTCCGCCACGCGAAGACCCGCCTATCCGGCCCAGCGGAACTGGACCAGCGCCATGACGAGCGCGAACACATACGCATAGCCGAAGCGGTCCAGGCGGATCAGGGACAGACCCTTGCGCCGCCGGAGGCTGCCGATCACCGCCATGACGCCGCCCGCGACGAACGGCGTCACGATCACATTGATCCGGCGCCAGTCCGGATTGGTGATGGGCGAGGATGGGAACAGCAACAGGCTCAGCCCGCCTGCCGCCAGGCCCCAAAGGGCGAAGCCGATGGTGGCAATGACCGGGTTCTTCGGCTTGCTGAAGGTCTCGCTTATGCTGTGCAGCCCGATCTCCGCAGCCGTCTCGATCAGCAGCTGGATCAGGATTTCGCCGCCATATTGAATCAGTATCTCGAACAGGAATTCCATGCCGTTCCCCCACCCGTTTTGACCGAAAGGTCATGACCGATCGACATTCCGCAATGCCTTTCCGTCCCTCGCCCCTCGCAGAGGGGAGAGGGTTGCGCAGACTTGGTCTTTGCGAAAGCAAAGGCCTAGTCGGAGCTGGGTGAGGGGTGGGCGCTCGCTTAGCGAGCGCGCGAGCCTTTGGGCTCGCTCAACCCCTCACCCAAGCTGCGCTAGCCAGCAGGCTGGCAAGCTTCGCTAACCCTCTCCCCTGTCCAGGGGAGAGGGAAGAAGATGCAATACTGAATGGCGATCCGCCATGGGTGGGATCGATGGCGCGCCTCAGCTTCCCAACCGAATATCCCCGGACGCCACCACACGCGCGATCAGCGGCAGGATATGGTCGACCGCAAAGGCGTGGAGTTCGCTCGACCGCGATGCGCAGGCGTCCTCGGCGATGACCACGTCATAGGACAGCTCCCACGCCGACCGCGCGGTCGATTCGACGCCCATATTGGTCGAGATGCCCGCGATCACCACCGTCCGCACCCCGCGCCGCCGCAGTTGCAGGTCCAGGTCAGTACCGGTGAAGGCGCCCCAGTGATGCTTGAGCACCACGATGTCGCCGGGCTCGACCAGGCCGGGGACCAGTTCGCTGAAGTCGGGCGGGGTGCCCTCGGGCGGCAGGCTGGGGCGGTCGATACTCTGGCTGGGCATCGTCTCGGGCGTGAAGCCGACATGGACCAACACGACCGGCGCACCCGCCGCGCGGAATCGGGCAGCGAGCGTCTTGGCGGTGGCCACGACCTCGTCACCGGACCGGGGGCCACCGGCGCGCGGGACGATGCCCCGTTGCAGGTCGATGAGGATGAGCGCGGTGGTGGCGGGATCGAGTGTCGTCATCGCGCCTCAACCGACCGGAAAAGCCCCCGTTCCGTCAAAGCCTGCCGAACACCGCCTCGAAGCCCGCACGGTCGCCCGCCGCCAGCAGTCGCGCCTGTTCCAGCCAGCGGTCGCGCGCCATCCGGCCCGAAAACGGCCCCAGTTGCGCATCGAGCGACTGGGCCTGTGCCTCGCTCAGCCCCGCCATGTCGCCGACCGTGGTGATGCCATGTTCGGCCAGCTTCTGGGTCAGCTTGGGCCCCAAGCCCTTGAGCAGGGTGATCGGCTGATCTTCGGGCCGCGCGGCCTGGGCCGGAGCAGGTTGCGGAGCAGCCTCGGCGGCGGGGCTGGCGGCCAACGGGGCAGCCGCGGCAACCGGCTCGGCGTTCAGCGGCTCGTCCGCCACCGGCGATTCCTCCGGTGCCGCAGGGGCGGGCATGACCGGGGGCGGCGGCGGGGCGGCCGGAGCCGGAGCGGGTGCAGGCGCTGGTGCGGGTGCAGGCGCTGGTTCCGGAACGGGCCGGGGCTGCGTCAGCGCGGCCTCGCGGATCGGGGCGCTGTCGGGCTGGCGGAGCGCGACACCCGCTTCCTCGGCATTGTCCTCGACCTGGCGGGTGGCCTTGTTCCGGCGATGCTTGAGCCGCATCCCGATCAGGATGACCGCGATCGCTGCCACCGCGACCAGCGCGATCAGGGCGAAATGGATGGTGGTGATGGTCGCCACGCCATCGGGGATCAGGCTTTGCGCCGTCGCAGAAGTCTCGTTCATCGCCTTACCCTATTGTCCCATCGCCCCGATCGCGAGCCCAATCGTCAGGCTCCGGCCTCGGTTCCCTGCGCATCGGCCTCCCGCGCGACCTCGCGCCAGCCGATGTCGCGGCGGCAGAAGCCGTCGGGGAAGCGGATCGCGTCGACCGCGCGATAGGCGGCGGCTTGCGCCTCGCCCACGGTGGCGGCGCTGGCGGTGACGGCCAGCACGCGGCCGCCGCTGGCGACCAGCTGCTCGCCGTCCATCCGGGTGCCCGCCTGGAACACGACCGCGCCGGTCGCCTCGGCGGCGTCGATCGCATCGATGCTCCCGCCCGCGCTGGGCGTGCCGGGATAGCCCGAAGCCGCCATTACCACGGTCAGCGCGGGATCATCCGAGAAGGTGGGCGCGGGCAGCTCGGCCAGCCGCCCCTCGGCCACCGCCAGCATCACCGCCAGCAGATCGCCCTGGAAGCGCAGCATCAGCACCTGGCATTCGGGGTCGCCGAACCGCGCATTATATTCGATCAGCTTGGGCCCCTGCTCGGTCAGCATCAGCCCGGCATAGAGCACGCCCGAAAAGGGCGTCCCTTCGGCGCGCAGCGTATCCACGGTGGGGCGGACGATCCGGTCGATCGCCTGGCGCTCCAACTCGGGGGTCAGGACGCGCGCGGGGCTATAGGCGCCCATGCCGCCGGTATTGGGGCCGGTATCGCCATCGCCGACCCGCTTGTGATCCTGCGCCGAGCCGAAGGGGAGCAAGGCCTCGCCATCGGTCAGGACGAAGAGGCTGGCCTCCTCGCCCGCCAGGAATTCCTCGATCACCACCTCGGCACCGGGGACGGAGAACAGGTCGGCGATCGCGGCATCGGCCTCGGCGCGGGTGAAGGCGACGGTCACGCCCTTGCCCGCCGCCAGTCCATCGGCCTTGATGACGACGGGCAGGCCGAAGGTCGTGGCCAGCGCGGCCTGCGCGTCGGCGAGGGTCGAGACGCGGACATAGCCCGCGGTCGGGATGTCGGCGCGGCGGCACAGGTCCTTGGTAAAGCCCTTGGAGCCCTCCAACTGCGCGGCGGCCTTGCTCGGGCCGAACACCGGCACGCCCTCGGCGCGCAGCGAATCGGCCAGCCCGTCGACCAGCGGCGCCTCGGGCCCGACCACGACCAGGCCGATGGCGTGCTCCTTCACGAACGCCACGACGGCGGCGTGATCGGTCGCGTTCAAACCGACGCAGGTCGCATGCGCGGCGATACCGGGGTTGCCGGGCGCGGCGTAGAGCGTATCTAACCCGTGCGACTGGGCCAGCTTCCATGCCAGCGCATGTTCGCGGCCCCCCGATCCCAGCAGCAGGACGTTCATGCCCGATCCTTATCCCTATGACGAAAGTTCGAGGCTGGTAGCCGAGGAGATCGCCGGCGACAACGCGCTCGCGCTGTCGGTCGGCGAACTCAGCTTGAAGCTGAAGCGGATGGTGGAGGGCGAGTTCGGCCATGTCCGCCTGCGCGGTGAGATTTCCGGATATAAGCGCGCCACTTCGGGCCATGTCTATATGAGCCTGAAGGACGAGAATGCCGTCATCGACGCGGTGATGTGGAAGGGCGCGGCCAACAGCTTGCCCTTCCAGCCGCAGGACGGGATCGAGGTGATCGCCACCGGCCGCCTGACCACCTTCCCCGGCCGGTCCAAATACCAGATCGTCGTCGAACGGATGGAGCTGGCGGGCGCGGGCGCGCTGATGGCCCTGTTCGAGAAGCTGAAGGCGAAGCTGGCGGGCGAGGGGCTGTTCGCGCGCGAGCGCAAGAAGCCGCTCCCCTTCATGCCGCCGGTCATCGGCGTCGTCACCTCGCCGACCGGCGCGGTGATCCGCGACATCCTCCACCGGCTGGAGGATCGCTGCCCGACGCACGTCATCGTCTGGCCGGTCAAGGTGCAGGGCGTAGGCTCGGCGGAAGAGGTCGCCGCCGCGATCCGGGGCTTCGACGCGATCCAGCCCGGCGGCCCGGTGCCGCGCCCCGACCTGGTGATCGTCGCGCGCGGCGGCGGCTCGATCGAGGATCTGTGGTCGTTCAACGAAGAGGTGGTGGTCCGGGCGGTCGCGGAATGCACGATCCCGATCATCTCGGCGGTGGGGCATGAGACCGATACGACGCTGTGCGACTATGCCGCCGACCTGCGCGCGCCGACCCCCACGGCGGCGGCCGAGATCGCGGTGCCGGTGCTGGCCGATCTGCGCCTGACCGTGGCGAGCCACCGCCAGCGGACCGAACGCTGTGCGCGCCGCTATGTCGAGCGCGGGCGCGAGCGGCTGGACGCCATGGCCCGCCTTCTGCCCAAGCGCGACCAGTTGCTGGGCCCCCAACGCCAGCGCGCCGATGAGGCGGGGGCGCGGCTCGATCGCGGGCTGGAGCGGCGGGTGACGCTGGCGCGCGGCGGGCTGGACCGGGCGGGCGCGGCGCTGCGCCCGGCGGTGCTGGAACGCCAGGTCGAGCGCGGGCGGGACCGACTGGCCGCGACCTGGCGGCTGGTCCAGTCGCTCAACCCCGACCGCATCCTGGAGCGTGGCTATGCCCGGATCACCGCGCGGCCCGGCGGCGAGACCTTGTCCTCGGCCGAGGCGGCGCGCGCGGCGGACACGCTGACGCTGCGTTTCCGCGACGGGACGGTCGATGTCGCGGTGGACGGGGACGGTAGCCGGGCCGGGGTTGAGCGCCCCGCCCCCAAAACCTATGACAAGCCCAAACGGGAGCCCAGGTCGGATCAATCCCGGCCGGACCAGCCCACGCTCCTTTGACCCGAAAGTGACGAAGATGCTGATGTCGAACACCGATCGCCCCGCGCGGCTCCATTATCTGGCCAATGGCTTTCGCGTCCTGTCGCCGGGCGACCATGTCGTCTGCGCGGTGACCGGCCGTCGCATCCCGCTCGAGGAGCTGAAATATTGGAGCGCCAGCCGACAGGAAGCCTATGCCGATGCGCAGGCGACCGCGCAGGTGCTCGCCCCGCAATGAAGAAGGCGGGCGGTGTCGCGCTGGGGCTGCTGGTCGCGGGGCTGGGCCTGTCCCCGGTCCCGGCGCAGACCGTCGCGGTGCCCGCCGCCGCCCGCTCGGCGTTCCGCTGGACCGGCGAACTCAGCCAGGGCGGGTTGATCCGGGGACAGGCGCCTGCGGGTACGGTCGCGATGACGCTCGACGGACAGGATGTGCCGATTGCGCCGGACGGGGCCTTCCTGATCGGGTTCGACCGCGACGCCGGACCCACCGCCGAGCTGGTCGCGACGCTGGCGGACGGTCGCCAGTTGCGCCAGAGCCTGACTGTCGCGCCGCGCGCCTGGCGGATCGAGCGGCTCGACCGCCTGCCCAAATATCCCGTCCCCGATCCCGAATTCCAGCGGCTGCGCCCGCCCGAACTCGGCCGGATCCGCGCCGCCCGTGCCCAGGTCACCGATGCGGAGGGCTGGCGTCAGCCGCTGATATGGCCGGTTCGGGGGCGCATCTCCGGCCTGTTCGGGGCGCAGCGAATCTATCGCGGCGAGCCGGGCAGCTATCACTCAGGCACCGACATCGCCGCCGCCACCGGCACCATCGTCCGCGCGCCCGCCGACGGCGTCGTGATCCTGGCGGCGGACACGCCCTTCACGCTGGAGGGGCATCTGCTGATGCTCGACCACGGCCAGGGTCTCAACAGCGCCTTCCTGCATCTGTCGCGCATCGACGTCCGCCCCGGCGACCATGTCCGCCAGGGCCAACCCATCGGCGCGGTCGGCGCCACGGGCCGCGCCACCGGCCCGCACCTCCATTGGAGCCTGCAATGGCGCGGACGCAAGCTCGACCCGCTGCTGGTGACGGGGCCGATGGGGTGAGGGGGGTCATTCGACCCGTTCGATCCGTACCGCCAAGTTGCCGTTGAACGAGGCTCGGAAACTGCCCATCGCCGCCTTGAAGATCCGTACCGACTGACCGACCTCCGGATCGAATCGTGCCTTTTCGGTCGTGCGCCAGACGCCGCCCTGGTCCAGCCAGACGGTCCATTGGTCCCGCCCGAATGGGGCCAGTCGAACCACCTTGGAGTGGACCTCGCGGATTTCCGGCTCCTTGGCTTCCTCGTGGCCGAACAGCTGAATCTCCGGCAGGCGCAAGCCGAACAGCGATTGCCGCTTCTGTCGGACCTCGCCCCGGTCGAGCACGACCATCTGTCGTTCGCTGCGCGCCTTGGCAAGCGCGACCGCCGCTTGGTCGAAACAGGTCAGCCGCCGACCCGCATCGGCGATCGCGCGACAGGCCGTGATCTTGTCGATCAGCAACGCCGACTGCCCGCTATCCGGCGCATCCTGCGCCGCAGCCGGGCAGGCGCCCAGAATCGTGATCGCTAAAGCTATGACGTGTATAGCTTTTTTGGGTGTTTTTTGGGTCATTTTCCGCCGTCTACCCTTTCTGTGATCCGACACGCCCTGTGTCAGTTTTGTCACTAGATTGCTAAAAGCCACGTCATTTTTGCTGTTTGTGCGTGTTAGATTGTTGCCTGATGTCAAAACTATTGCATAAACCTTAACCCAGTCGATGGCGCACGGTCTTCGTGTGAGCATCGCCGATCCGCGAAGACGGATGAACAAAAAAAGGGGTTAGTATATGAAGGGAATGCGTTCGCGCTTGCTCGCGACGACGTTCATGCTGGGGGCTTTCGCGGCTGGCACGGCCGCTCAGGCGCAGACGGCGCCGGCCACCGGCGGTAACGCCGATGTCTCCACCTCCGCCGCAACGCAGCAGCCGGAAAGCGGCGAAGTCGTCGTCACCGGTTCGCGCATCGCGCGGCGTGACCTGCAGACGGCCGCTCCGATTGCGGTCGTGGGCCAGGAAGAGTTCCAGCTTTCCGGTACCGTGAACGTCGAGCAGGTCATCAACACCCTGCCGCAGGTGATCCCGGGTTCGACGGCCTTCTCGAACAACCCAGGTGGCGGCGTGTCGACGCTGAACCTGCGTGGTCTGGGCTCGCAGCGTACCATGGTGCTGGTCAATGGCCGTCGCTGGGTCTCTTACGACACCTCGCAGGTTGTCGATCTGAACACCATTCCGGCCTTCCTGCTGGAAGGTGTGGACGTGGTGACCGGCGGTGCATCGGCCGTTTACGGGTCGGACGCGCTGGCTGGCGTCGTCAATTTTCGTCTGCGCAACAACCTGAACGGCGTGATCGCCGGTGGCCAATATGGCATCACCGAGCGCGGCGATGGCCGTCGCTATGAGGGTTATGTCGCGATCGGCGGCGAACTCGGTGATCGCGGCCATGCGACGGTTTACGGCGAATATTACAACCGTGCCTCGATTTTCCAGAGCGCGCGTGACTTCTCGCGAGTCGCCCAGCAGGAGAATTTCGACGCCAACGGCAATCCGACCGGCTTGGTCGCTGGCGGGTCGTCGACCACCCCGAACGGCCGCGTCACCTCCACTTATGGATCGTCCGTCTGCCCGACGGGTAACGTCTTCTGTTCGCCGGGTGCCTTTTTCACTGCGCCGGGCGTCAGCCGTCGTCGGACCTCGACCGACCTCTATAACTATGCGGTCGACAATTATCTGATGGTCCCGCAGGAGCGTTACCTCCTCGGCGGCTATGCGGATTATGAGTTCAAGGACGGGCACACGGCCTATGTCGAGGCGACGTTCGTCAACAACCGCGTTGCCAACGAACTGGCACCGACCCCGGTCACGGGTACGTATCAAGTCAACATCAACGCCGTTTCGCCGTTCCTGTCGGCAAATGACGTGGCGGCGCTCCGTGCGCTGGATGCCGTCGCGGCGTCCGGTAACACGGTGGGCGATGGCATTGTCCCGCTCGCTATCCAGCGCCGTGTCAATGAAACCGGGTCGCGCAATTCGCTCGACGAGCGTAACGCATTTCGCCTGCTCGTCGGCGTTCGTGGTGCCATCACCGACGCTCTGAACTACGACGCATATTATTCCTATGCGCGGACCCGCAACTCGAACATTCAGGCCGGCAATATCTCCAAGTCGGCGTTCCAGGCGGGCCTGAACGGTTCGGCGAACGCGATCAATATCTTCGGTCCGGGTACCCTGACCAAGGCGATGGTCGATCAGATCTCGATCGTGGCACAGAACAGCGATATGTCGGTCCTGCAGGTGGCCAACGCCTCCGTGTCCGGCTCGCTTTTCAATCTGGGCCTGGGAGCCGGTGATGTCGGCTTCGCTCTGGGCGGCGAATATCGCAAGATGTCGGCCGAATTCGTGCCCGACACGGCGCTGTCGTCCGGTGACGTGATCGGCTTCAACGCCGGTGACCCCACCAGCGGTAGCTACAACGTCAAGGAAGTCTTTGGCGAATTGCGCGTGCCGATCGTTGCGGACCGCCCGTTCTTCCACCGCCTCGAACTGGGTGGTGCAGGTCGCTATTCCAGCTATTCGCTGGGTGGCGTGGGTAACGTCTGGACCTATGCGGCGGATGCCCAGTGGGCGCCAATCCGGGACATCACCTTCCGCGCTCAGTACCAGCGCGCGGTTCGTGCGCCGAACATCGCTGAACTGTATCAGGGGGCCGCAGTCAACTTCCCGACCGCGACCGATCCTTGCGCGCTGGCGTCGGCGGCGAACAATGCGACCATCCGGGCGCTCTGCATCGCGACGGGCGTTCCCGCATCGGCCGTCGGCAACGCAAGCACGCAGATCAACTCGCAGATTCAGGGCGTTTTCGGCGGTAACCCGAACCTGAAGCAGGAAGTGTCGGACAGCATCACCGCAGGTGCCGTGATCCAGCCGTCCTTCATCCGTGGGCTGACCATCAAGGCCGACTATTTCAACATCAAGGTCAAGGATGCGATCAGCGTCTTTGGCGGTGGTCTCGGAAATTCGCTCAGCCTTTGCTATAACTACTTCCAGAACATCAACAGCCCATATTGCCAGATCTTCGTTGGCAAGCGTAATGCATTGGGTCAGTTGGACGGTCAGAATCTGCCGTCGCTGCTGAATGCGAACGTCGGCAAGCTGGAAGTCGAGGGCGTCGACCTTGCCGTGGACTATGCCACCAAGCTGGGCTTCTCGGTGTTTGGTGGGGAACAGGCCAGCCGCCTGAACTTCTCGTTCCAGGGCACCTATACCGGCAAGAACACCCTGACTCCGGTCGCAACTGCGCCACAACTGAACAACAAGTGCGCGGGTGCCTTCGGCTCGCTGGCTTGCGGAAGCCCGACTCCCCGCTGGAAGTGGGCGAGCCGCGCATCGCTGCTGGATGGTCCGTCGACCATCAGCGTGCGTTGGCGCCATCTGTCGGGTGTTCGCGACGACGATCCGGATACGACCTACTTCGTCGAGCGTATTCCCGCGTATGACGTGTTCGATCTGACGTTCGCGTTCGATGTCACCAACAACATGAACTTCGCGATTGGCGTGAACAACCTGTTCGACAAGAAGCCGAAGGTCCTGGGCTTGAACCAAGAGCAGTCGAACACTTATCCGGGCGTCTATGACGTGCTGGGGCGTGATTTCTTCGCGTCGGTTCGTTTCACCTTCTAATTTTCGCTATTCATTGGCGAAATTCGCGGGCGGCAGGTCAATGATCTGCCGCCCATTTTTTTGGGCTATATCCCACGATGCCGGTTGAACGGTCCTGCATAGGTCCGGCGGCATTTTGCCTGTTCGCAGAACGAAGACGAGGGAGGCCATGGGGGTGCCCCGCGTAATATCCGCGCGATGCTGTGGACCACGCTCCCGGACCAGGGCCCCGCGTCGCGGGAGGTGAGCCTGATTGCAAGGTCAGGTCCTACCCTGTGACAACATGACCGACCCATGGCTGCGAGGTCTCACAGGTCAGGCCGATTCACGCGATGCACTGTCTGGGTTTTTCCCCCTTCCAAGCGCAGGCGGTGCCCGAAATCTGTCTGTCGTTCTTGATCGGGTCAGAGGACTGGCGAACGGGTCAAGTGGCGGAATAAGCCTTGGGCGGTCCTATCAAGACGCCCATTTTGCTGTCGACGGCGTCATTTTATCATCACGTCCTGATCGAGCGATATTGGCCTCGCCATGTCTACGCGCTGACCATGCTGGCGGATCTTGCCGGTAACCCATTCCGGTAGTTGATAACCCCCGATCCGGGCTTGCTCCGCGTCCGATGCTGACGGCTGTGGCTACGTTCACTTGCCGCACAAGCGACAGGGATGTTGTCATATCGTTTGCATTCAGAAACATGTCATCCTTGTGTCATGTGATGCCACGGCACCCGGAAAGGCCAATGTGGAAGTGGTTGTGTCATTTTTGCGACACGCGCACGCTTGATGCGATTGCGGCGGTATTCCGGACTTTACAGCGGCGAAACTTCGTCTCAATCAAGCAACATTCCATCACGAAACGCAATTTTTGTTTCACGAGGGTGGGGAGCCGCCGAGCCCAAGGCCGGACGGGTAAAACAAGAGGGGTAATAAACATGACCAATTCATGGATCGGTCAGCGCAAGCTTGGCTTGTTGGCGACCGTTGCGCCGCTGTCGATGCTGTTGGGCGCGCCCGCACTGGCGCAGACCGCGCCTGCCGCGAGCCAGAATGCCGAGAACAATGCGCAGGTCGCTCAGGGCGCCGAGCAGGCGAATGCGGGCACGAGCGGCGACATCGTCGTCACCGGCTCGATCATCCGCGGCGCCGATGTCGGCCCGTCGCCGGTGTCGACCATCACCGCCGAGAATCTCGACGTGCGCGGCATCAACACGGTGCAGGCCGGTATCCAGGCGCTGGCATCGAACAACGGCCCGGCGCTGACCAACTCATTCACCGCCAATGGCGCGTTCGCGACCGGCGCGTCGTCGGTGTCGCTACGTGGCCTGTCGACCAACTCGACGCTGGTGCTGTTCGACGGCCTGCGCGCCGCCTATTACCCGCTGTCGGATGACGGCACGCGCAACTTCGTCGATCTGAACACCATCCCCGACGACATTGTCGACCGCGTCGAAGTGCTGCGCGACGGCGCTTCGTCGAGCTATGGTGCCGACGCGATCGCGGGCGTGGTGAACATCATCACCAAGCGTTCGGTGAAGGGTATCATGGGCCGCGCCGAAGCCGGCATCTCCGAGCGTGGATACAACGCCAACCAGCGCCTGTCGCTGACCGCCGGCACCGGCGACCTCGATGAGCAGGGCTATAACGCCTATATCAGCGGCTTCTATTACCGCTCGGAAGGCGTGAGGGCGCGTCAGCTGCCCGCACCGTATAATTCGAGCGACGAGCGCGGCATCTGCTCCAGCCGCACCGGCACGCTGGTCTGCGGCCCCAACAACATCGCCAACGGCCTGGATCAGAACAACCAGTACACCAACGGCTTCGCGATCAACACGCCGAACTTCTATGTTCGTCCGGCGGATGCGACCAACACCACCGCGCTCGGCCGCTATCAGCTGCTGAACCCGTCGGCGGGCTGTCTGACCGGCAACCCGTACAACCCGACCGCGGCCGAACTCGCGCTGCCCGCCAACGCGACCGCACCGGGCACCGTCTGCCAGGTCGACGGCCAGAATCGATACGGCAATATCACCCCGGACATCGAGCGTATCGGCGGTTCGGCGCGCTTCACCGCCAAGATCGGTGACACGTCGGAAGCCTATCTGCAGGTCAATTTCCAGCAGGCGACGACCAGCTATACCGGCACCCCCACGGTGATCCGCGCCAATGCGCCGGCCGGTATCCTGTTCCCGCAATATTCGACGTCGCAGAACGCCACGCCCTCGATCGATCCCAACTCGTCGATCCTGGCGCTGCCGATCTATATCTGCCCGCGCTCGACCGTCGGCGCGTGCAACGCGACCAACGGCACGCTGAACCCGAATAACCCGTTCGCGGCCCAGGGCCAGGTCGCGCGTCTGGTCGGCCAACTGCCGGGCAGCTTTGAATCGACCCAGACCCGCAGCCGCGTCTATCGCGCCGCCTTCGGCATCCACGGCACGATCTTCGACGATGTCGACTATCGTTTCGATGCGACCGCGATGCACACCGATCTGCGTCTCGAGCAGAACGGCTATGTCTACATCCAGCACCTGCTCGATGTGATCAAGGACGGCAGCTACAACTTCGTCAATCCGGGCCTGAACAGCCAGGCGACGCTGAACTATCTGACGCCGACCAACATCACCAACGACAGCTCGGACCTGCTGCAGGCGCAGTTCACCCTGGGCAAGGCGATCATGGCATTGCCGGGCGGCGACCTGCGCGTCGCGGTCGGTGGCTCGATCTTCTACGAAGCGATCGACGCGCCCAGCGCCAATTCGGACGAGAACGGCCCGACCCAGCGCTATTTCCGCCTGAACGCGTTCGGCACCCAGGGCAATCGTACCGTCTCGTCGGCCTTCTACGAGGTCAATGCGCCGGTGTTCGACCAGCTGACGCTCAACGCCTCGGGTCGTTATGACCATTATTCGAGCGGCCAGAGCGCCTTCTCGCCCAAGTTCGGCGCGATCTTCAAGCCGATCCGCCAGGTCTCGCTGCGTGGCACCTACTCGCGCGGCTTCCGCATCCCCTCGTTCGGCGAGGCGAATGCGCTGCCCACCACGGGTTACGTGACCCAGCAGCTGACGAGCATCCCGGCGGCGTTCCTGCGCCAGTACAGCATCAATCCGGGCGCCAACCAGATCTGCTCGGCCCAGACGCCGCAATTCTGCTCGTCCTACATCACCAGCTACTCGATCGGGCAGACGACGCTGGCCTCGCAGAATCTCGACCCTGAAAAGTCGCGCAGCTTCACCGCGGGCATCAAGGTCGATCCGGTGCGCGGCCTGTCGCTGACCGTCGACTATTACAACATCCGCAAGACCGGGGCGATCACCACCCCCGACCTGTCGCCTGCCATCGCCGCTTATTATGCGGGCGGCGCGATCCCGTCCGGGTTCCAGGTCATCCCGGATGCCGTCGACGTCAACAACCCGACCGCCACGCCGAAGATCGCCTTCGTCCGTTCGCAGCTGATCAACGCCCAGACCATCAAGTCCGAGGGCATCGATTTCGGCATGAACGGCTTCTACGACTTCGGCACGTTCCGCTGGAACACCAACCTGAATGCCAGCCTGATCCTGGAGCTGAGCACGACGGTGAACGGCGTGCGGCAGACCTATGTCGACACGCTGGGCAACTTCAACCTGACGGCGGGTTCGGGCACGTTCGAGTGGAAGGGCAACTGGGTCAACACCTTCGACTTCGGCAACTTCGCCTTCACGGGTACGGTCAACTACACCTCGGGCTATGACCTGTCGGCCATGGACCAGGGCGATGCGTACAAGGATTGCGGCCAGGCACCGGCCTATTTCGGCTGCCGCGTGAAGAGCTACATCACGGCGGATGCGAACGCGTCGTTCAAGGTCAACGACAAGTTCACCTTCTACGTGAACGTCCTGAACGTGTTCAACCGCCTGCCTCCGATCGATCCGGTCACGTATGGCGCGTATCTGTACAACGCGGTGCAGGGCGGCGACGGCATCTTCGGCCGTCAGTTCCGCGCCGGCGCCAAGTTCAACTTCTAACCCCAGGGTTCGCTTCGGCGAGCCCTACTCGGGGGCGGTTCCTTCGGGAGCCGCCCCCAATTTTGTGGAGCGGACAAGCGCGACCGGCCGCGCATGTTAAGGGTTGCTGGCGGGTGGCGGATCGCCGAACAATAACGGCATGAACCTGCCCCCGCTTCACCTCAATCCATCCCTCGACCCGGATCGTCTGGCCGGGGATTTCGCGCGTGACCGCCGGGTGCGGATTCCCGATATCCTGACCGATGAATGCGCGGGCTGGTGGTACGATCATCTGCGTCAGCGCACCGATTGGCGGCAGGTGGTGAACAGCGGCGACCGGATATTCGAACTGGATCGTACGACGCGCGAAGGGATGAGCGCCGCGCAGCGACAGGCGCTGGACGATGCCGTCTATGCGGGCGCCCGAACCGGGTTCCAATATCGCTATGAGACGATCCGCACGCCCGATGGCACCGCCGCTCGCGAGGCGAGCGACGATCCGCTGACGGCCTTTGGTCGCTGGATGTCCGAAGGGGCCGTGTCCGACCTCTTGCGCAGGATCGTGGGCGACCCTGCCGTCGCCATGGCCGATACGCAGGCGACCGCCTATGCGCCGGGGGACTTCCTGACCGGCCATGACGATGGCATGGCGGGCAAGAACAGGGTGGCGGCCTATGTCCTGGGCCTGACGCCGGCATGGCGATGCGAGTGGGGCGGCCTGCTGCTGTTCCACCCGACACAGGCGGATGGGGATGCGGCGGAAGCCTGGGTGCCCCGATTCAACACGCTCAACATCTTCGCGGTGCCGCAACCGCATAGCGTGTCGGAAGTGACCCGCGCCGCGCCCTATCGTCGTTATGCGATCACGGGCTGGCTGCGACGCGGGCCGATTCCGGCCTGATCGGGCAGGGCGGGCGAAGCCGGGCATATCATCCCGGCTTCGCATGGACATCACCCCACCGACAACGCCAGTTTGCCGTCGCCTTCGTCCACGGTGACGGTCGCGCCGTCCTTCACATGCCCGCGCAGGATTTCCTCGGCCAGCGGGTCCTGGAGGTGCCGCTGGACCGCGCGGCGCAAGGGGCGTGCGCCATAGACCGGGTCGTAGCCCACCCGGCCCAGCCATTCGCGCGCGGCGTCGGTCAGGTGCAGGGTGATCTTGCGATCGCTGAGCAATTTGGCGACGCGGCCGACCTGGATGTCGACGATCGGGCCCATATGGCTCTGGCCCAGCCGGTGGAACAGGATGATCTCGTCCAGCCGGTTGAGGAATTCCGGGCGGAAATGCGCGCGGACGATCTCCATCACCTGCGGCTCGACGCTTTCGACGCTCTGCCCGTCCTCGACATTGGCCAGATACTGGCTGCCCAGGTTGGAGGTCAGGATGATCAGCGTGTTCGAGAAGTCGACCGTCCGCCCCTGGCCATCGGTCAGGCGACCGTCGTCCAGCACCTGGAGCAGCACGTTGAACACGTCGCCATGCGCCTTCTCCACCTCGTCGAACAGCACGACCTGATAGGGCCGCCGCCGCACCGCCTCGGTCAGCACGCCGCCTTCCTCATAGCCGACATAGCCGGGAGGGGCGCCGATCAGCCGCGCGACGCTGTGCTTCTCCATGAACTCGCTCATGTCGAGGCGCACCATCGCGGAGGGATCGTCGAACAGGAATTCGGCCAGCGCCTTGGTCAGCTCGGTCTTGCCGACGCCCGTGGGCCCCAGGAACAGGAAGCTGCCCAGCGGCCGGTTCGGGTCCTGTAGCCCGGCGCGCGCCCGGCGGACGGCGGTGGAGACGGCGCGGACCGCATCCTCCTGGCCGATCACGCGCGCACCGATCACCTCCTCCATGCGGAGCAGCTTTTCGCGTTCGCCCTGCATCATCCGGTCGACCGGCACCCCGGTCCAGCGGCTGACCACGCCCGCAATATCGTCGGCGGTGACTTCCTCGCGCAGCATCGCGCCCTCGGTCGCGGACTGGGCTTCGGCAAGCTGCTTCTCCAGCTGCGGGATGCGGCCATAGGACAGCTCGCCCGCCCGCGCGAGGTCGCCGCTACGCTGCGCCTGGTCGAGTTCGATCCGCGCCTGGTCGAGCTGTTCCTTGAGCTTCGCCTCGCCCGCGATCTTGTCCTTCTCGGCCTGCCAGCGCTGGGTCAGCGCGTGCGACTGTTCCTCCAGATTGGCGAGTTCCTCCTCCAGATGGCCGAGCCGGTCGATGCTGGCGGCGTCGCTCTCGCGGCGCAGCCCCTCGCGCTCGATCTTCAGGCGCAGGATGCGGCGGTCGAGCGTCTCGATCTCCTCGGGCTTGGACTCCACCTCCATGCGGATGCGGCTGGCGGCCTCGTCCATCAGGTCGATCGCCTTGTCGGGCAGGAAGCGGTCGGTGATGTAGCGGTTGGACAGCGTCGCCGCCGCCACCAACGCGCCGTCGGTGATACGCACGCCGTGATGGAGTTCATATTTCTCCTTCAGGCCACGCAGGATCGAGATGGTGTCCTCGACCGTGGGCTCGCCGACGAAGACCGGCTGGAACCGCCGCTGGAGCGCGGGATCCTTCTCGACGTACTTGCGATATTCGTCGAGCGTGGTCGCGCCGACACAGTGCAGCTCGCCGCGCGCCAGAGCGGGCTTGAGCAGGTTGGAGGCGTCCATCGCCCCGTCGCCCTTGCCCGCGCCGATCAGCGTGTGCATCTCATCGATGAACAGGATGATGTCGCCCTCGGCGGCCTTCACCTCGTCCAGCACGCCCTTCAGCCGCTCCTCGAACTCGCCGCGATATTTGGCACCCGCGATCAGCGCGCCCATGTCGAGCGCCATGAGCCTGCGGTCCTTGAGCGTATCCGGCACGTCGCCGTTCGCGATGCGCAGCGCCAGCCCTTCCGCGATCGCGGTCTTGCCGACGCCGGGTTCGCCGATCAGCGCGGGGTTGTTCTTGGTCCGGCGCGCCAGGATCTGGATGGTGCGGCGGATTTCCTCGTCGCGGCCGATCACGGGGTCGAGCTTGCCGTCGCGCGCCACTTGGGTGAGGTCGCGGGCGAATTTCTTCAGCGCGTCATAACGGTCCTCGGCGCCCGCCGTGTCGGCGGTGCGGCCCTGGCGCAGCTGTTCGATCGCGCCGTTCAGTCCTTGCGGATTGACCCCGCCCGCCGCCAGCGCCTTGCCCGCCGCCGTGGTGGAGGCGAGCGCCAGCGCGAGCAGCAGCCGCTCGACGGTGACGAAGCTGTCGCCCGCCTTTTGCGCGACCTGCTCGGCCTGGTCGAGCACGCGCACCAGGTCATTGTCGAGGCCGGGCGACGACTGCGCCCCCGAGCCGGAGACGGCCGGAATACGGCTGAGCGCCGCATCGGTCTCGCGCTCGACGCGCTTGGCGTCGCCGCCCGCCGCCTGGATCAGACCGGCAGCCATGCCCTGATCGTCCTCGATCAGCGCCTTGAGGAGATGTTCGGGGGCGATACGCTGATGGTTGTTGCGGATCGCCACGGTCTGCGCGGCTTGCAAAAAGCCTTTTGCGCGGTCGGTGAATTTTTCGAGGTTCATCTGGGGTTCCTGTCGCTTTCCAGGTCAGATGGTGTTGCAAATTGGCAACACAAGGGGTGGGCGCACGATGCTGTCCGCAAGATGGGATGGCCGTTTCGATTGCGAAAGGGTGGCAAGCGGGATGCGGCGAAATCACTGTGTCGGACCGGGATTGCGGTCCGTCGCGCGCCCGCTATGCTCGACCCCTTACTGAGTGGGGAGACTCAAAAGATCATGCGTATCAAGTCCGTGGCGCTGACCGGCGCCGCCGCCCTCGCGTTCGTCCTGCCGGGCCAGGCCGTTTTTGCACAGACCGCGGTCAAGGCCGCCGCCACCGCGAAGCCCGCGCCCGTATCGACCCTCGTGAAGGCGGTCGACATCCCCTATCAAACCTTCACCCTGAAGAACGGCCTGCGCGTCGTCGTCCATACCGACCGCAAGGCGCCCGTCGTCGCGGTCAGCGTCTGGTATGACGTCGGCTCGAAGCACGAGCCCAAGGGCAAGACCGGCTTTGCGCATCTGTTCGAGCATCTGATGTTCAACGGGTCGGAGAATGCGCCGGGCGATTTCTTCGCGCCGCTTAAGTCGGTGGGCGCGACCGACTATAACGGCACCACCTATTTCGACCGGACAAATTATTTCGAGACGGTGCCGACCGCCGCGCTCGACCGCGCGCTGTTCCTGGAATCGGACCGCATGGGCTATCTGCTCGGCGCGGTGACGCAAAGCGTGCTCGACGAGCAGCGCGGCGTCGTCCAGAACGAGAAGCGCCAGGGCGACAACCAGCCTTACGGCCTGACCCAGTACAAGATCCTGGAGGGGCTGTTCCCTGCGGGTCATCCCTATGCCCATACCACGATCGGCTCGATGACCGATCTCGACGCCGCGACGCTCGACACGGTGAAGGACTGGTTCCGGCAGCATTACGGCCCCAACAACGCCGTGCTGGTGCTGGCGGGCGATATCGACGTCGCCACCGCCAAGCCGTTGGTGGAAAAATATTTCGGCGCGATCCAGCCGGGCCCCAAGAGCGTCCTGCCGACCGTCGCCATCCCGACCCTGCCCGCCCCCGTCAACGAGGTGATGAAGGACCGCGTGGCGGCGGTCATGATCAGCCGCAACTGGGCGGTGCCGGGGCTGAACGATCCCGAAAGCGCGCCGCTGGTGGTCGCGGGGTCGATCCTGGGCGGGCTGGCCTCGTCGCGGCTCGACAATATCCTGGTCAAGCAGGAGAAGCTGGCGGTGCAGGTGTCGGCCAGCGACCGTCCCTTCGCACAGGTCGGCATGTTCAACATGACCGCGATCGTCCGCCCCGGCGTCGATCCGGCGCTGGTCGACAAGCGGATGCAGGAGATCCTGGCCGACTTCCTGAAGAACGGCCCGACCGCCGACGAGGTGCGGCGCGCGGTGACCCGGTTCGTGTCGGGCCGTGTCGAGGGGCTGGAATCGGTCGGCGGCTTCGGCGGCAAGGCGGTGGCACTGGCCGAGGGGGCGCTCTACTCCAACGATCCGGGCAAATATAAGAAGCAGTTGCTGGCGATCGCGGCGCAGACGCCCGCGACCGTCAAGGCGGCGGCCGACAAATGGCTGTCGCGCCCGGCCTATACGCTGACCGTCGTGCCCGGCGCGCGCGACGCCTATGAGGAGGCCAAGGTGCCGCCGCGCGCCGATGTGCCCGCCGCGCCCGACCAGCCCGTCAAGGGGACGCGCGGCAGCCTGCCCGAAGTCGGCGAGGTCAAGCCGCTGAGCTTCCCGGCGGTCGAGCGCAGCCGCCTGGCGAACGGGATCGAGCTGATCTACGCGCAGCGGACCGCCGTGCCGGTGACCCAGATCGCGATGTCGTTCGACGCCGGGATCGCCGCCGACGTGCCCGGCAAGCTGGGGACGCAGCGCCTGGTCCAGTCGATGCTGGACGAGGGCACCACCCACCGCAACACGATCGCGATCGCCGAGGAGCAGGAGCGGCTGGGCGCCTCGATCGGGTCGAGCGCGTCGAACGACCGCACGGTCGTCGGCCTCGACGTGCCGAGCGCCAATCTGGCGCCCGCGCTCGACCTCTATGCCGATATCGTCCGCAACCCCGCTTTCCCCGATGCCGAACTGGCGCGGGTCAAGGCGCAGACGCTGGCGGGCATCAAGCAGGAGCTGACCAGCCCGCAGGGGCTGGCGAGCCGTGTCCTGCCGCCGCTCGTCTATGGGCCGACCAGCCCCTATGCCAAGGCGCAGGGCGCGGGCGATCCGCGGGCGGTGGCGGCGCTGACCCGCGCCGACCTGATCGCGTTCCAGCAGGCGTGGCTGCGGCCCGACAAGGCGAAGATCTTCGTCACCTCCGACCGTCCGCTGGCCGAGGTGAAGGCGGCGCTCGACCGGGTGCTGGGCGACTGGCGCGGCACGGGCGCGGCGGGGGTCAAGAACTTCGCGGCGGGGCAGCCCTCGGCACCCAGGATCGTGCTGGTCAACCGGCCCGACAGCCCGCAGTCGATGATCCTGGCGGGCGCGCCGACGGGGCTGAAGGGCATCGACAATCTGCTGGTGCAGAACACCGCCAACGATGCGCTGGGCGGCAGCTTCCTCAGCCGGATCAACACCGATATCCGCGAGAACAAGCACTGGTCCTATGGCGTGCGCGGCGGGTTCCAGACCTCGGAATTCGCGGCGCCCTATGTCATGTCGGCGCCGGTGCAGGCGGACAAGACCGGCCCGTCGATCGACGCGCTGCGCACCGACGTCACCGAATTCCTGACCACCAAGCCGATGGACCAGGTGGAGTTCGACCGCGCGATCACCGGGGCGATCCGATCGCTGTCGGGCAGCTTCGAGACGTCGGGCGCGGTGCTGTCGGCGATGCAGGCCAACGACCTGTTCCGCCGTCCCGACGATTATTATGCGACGATCACCCGGCGGTATCAGGCGATGACGCTGCCCGAGCTGAACAAGTCGATCGAGGCGGCGTTGAACCCCAGGCAATTCATCTGGGTCGTGGTCGGCGATGCCAAGACGGTCAAGCCGCAGCTCGATACGCTGGGCCTGCCGGTCGAGGTGGTCGAGGCGGCCGATGTGGCGGGGCCCGCCCCCGCCGCCGGACAATAAGGGAGAGCGAATATGGCCGACATCGACGGCACCTGGAACTGCACCGTCAAATCGCCGCTGGGCGACCAGGAGATGACCCTGACCGTCGCCACCGAGGGTGATCGCTTCACCGGCTCGGGCGGTGGCCAGATGGGGGCGATGGATATCGAGGGAAGCGTGTCGGGCAACACGATCCACTGGAAGATGTCGATCTCCTCGCCCATGCCGATGACGCTGGACTGCGAAGCGACCGCCGATGGCGACGCGCTGACCGGATCGGTCGGCGCGGGCGCGTTCGGCAGCTTCCCGCTGTCGGGCACGCGCGCGGGGTGATTTCCACGCCTTGAGCGGGGGAAGGGCGGTGCGTCGCGGGACGGGCCGCCCTTTTTCTTTGGGGGGTTTCCCTTGGCCTTCGACTTCGCTCAGGCTGAACGGCTGTAGGGGAAAGCCCCGCACCCGACCGCCGTTCAGGCTGAGCGAAGCCGAAGCCCATGTGCAAACATCTTGTGTGATTGCGGTCCCGCCGCAAGCGGGAAACGGCTCTGCGGCATTCCGCTTGCGGACGTTCGCTGGACCGCTAACATCGCGCCATGGCTAAAGTCGCTGACCTAATTCCTGAATTGAAAAGGTGGAACGAAGGCACCGGCATTTCGCCTGAAGATTGGATATACATCGAAGGGCGAGCCGACCACGCGCTTGGCTTCTGCGCCCTTTTCTGGCCGGATTTTGTGCAAATAGACGATTACGTGTTGCGCGCCCCACTCGATGTTGATCGGTTAAGAGGTTGGGAAAGCACCGGGCATTCTAAGCAGCAGGTTGAGGCGGCTATGAACGCCTTCCTATTTGATTACATGTTCCCAGATGATGTCGCCCCAGTCGAACTGAAGAGCGCTCAACTCAACCGCCTGGCCACTATTATGTCCAATATGCTCGTTGCGAAGCTGAAGAGCGAATTTCCGGATCGCAACTTTTGCGCTTTCGTACTGGAAGGAGCCGATTTTGGGCTGTCATTCTATCAGGTGTGACGTCCATTTTTCGGCAAGTGAAGGCTATTTGGGAGAGCAGGCGATGCAAAGCGCGACCAAGCGGGACGCCTGACCGGACGATACTACAATTGGGCTGCCGAGGTTCGCGCTTGTGTCCGAGGTCGGCGCTGGGCCGCCTCACCATGGGTCGTTCGATGGCTGATCGAGGGCTGCTATCTACCTTGGACCGGCTCTGGTGGCACTCTGGTTACAGCGCAGTCGCCTCGACCTCGTTCTCTCGGGTTGCCCCCGCCTCGCGGCGGAGCTGGTAAAGGTGGAGCGGAGAGCGGCCCGCGCGATGAGCATCGGCCTCACCATAGCGCGCTGCTCGAACCGCCCCGACGCTATCCGGCCCGAGAGTTTCAGTCCGAAGGCGCGGAGCGTGCCGCGTACTTCGTTTTCAATGTCGCCGTACTTGACCAGCAGGGTCTTGCGGTTGGCCAGCAGCATGCGCAACTCCTGGCCGAACGGGGCTCTTGATGTGGACCGGCCGATACCAGCCGGCCCGGATCACGGTGCGCGTCGAAGAGTGTGAACCGCAATCACCCTACCCGCCCCATAACCGCTTCAATTCCCGCCAAATCCCGTTACGCTGCCCATCGAAAACCAAAAGGGGGCAAGCATGATCGACCGGCGGCATTTCCTGGGGGGCACGGCGGCGCTGGCCGTGGCGGCGGGCAGCGAGGGGGTTCTGGCCCAGACCAGCGCATCCGCCCGCCTGACCGCGCTGTTCGACACGCTGGTCCAGGAACAGCTCCGCCGCAGTCCGGAGGGCGCGACCAGCCTCGGCCTCGACACCGGTACCAATGCCGATCTGCGGGGGCGTCTGTCCGACCAGTCCCCCGCCGGGATCGCGGCGGCGAAGGCGGCGACGAAGGCCGATCTGGCCCGGCTCCAGGCGATCGACCCCGCCACCTTGTCGCCCGAGGAGCGGATCGACCTGGAATCGGTCCTCTATACCCGGCGCTCGGCGGAAGCGGTGCAGGCGTTCGATTTCGGCGGCTATTCCTATGGCCCCAGCCCCTATGTCGTGTCGCAGCTGTCGGGCGCCTATCAGTCGGTTCCCGACTTTCTCGACACCAAGCACAAGATCGCCAATGCGGGCGATGCCGATGCCTATCTGATGCGGCTGCGTGCCTTCGGGCAGCAGATGGACGCGCAGACCGACCGGATGCGCCACGATGCGGGGCAGGGGGTGGTGCCGCCCGACTTCATCCTCGACCTCGCGATCGAACAGATGGGCAAGACCCGCCAGCCCGCGAGCGAGGCGCTGGTCGTCCGGTCGCTCGCGCGCCGCGCCGCCGACAAGGGGCTGGGCGACCGCCATGCGCAGGCGGCCGCGAAAATCTATGAGGCGGAGGTGCTGCCCGCGCTGGATCGCCAGCTCGCCTATGCCAAGGCGTTGCGCGCCAAGGCGACGCATGATGCGGGCGTGTGGAAACTGCGCGAGGGGGCGGCCTATTATCCGGTCGCGCTCAAGGCCAATACGACGACCAGCTTCTCGCCCGACGAGGTCCATCGCTTCGGCCGCGACCAGGCGGCGATGCTGTCCGCCCGGCTCGACGCGCTGCTGAAGAAGCAGGGCTTCACCAAGGGCACGGTGGGGCAGCGCATGGCCGCGCTCTACAAGAATCCCGACCAGCTCTATCCCAATACCGACGAGGGCAAGCGCGCCGCCATCGCCTATTGCAACGCGCGGCTGGATGCGATCCGGACGCGCCTGCCGCAGGTGTTCGAACGCATGCCGCCCTATGGCTTCGAGGTGCGCCGTGTGCCCCCGCAGACCGAGGCGGGCGCGGCGGCGGCCTTTGCGCAGGGGCCCGCCATCGACGGATCGCGCCCCGGCCTGGTCTATTTCAACCTGAAGGACAGCGCCGACTGGCCCAAATTCTGCCTGGCGACGACCGTCTATCACGAAGGGTTGCCGGGGCATCAGATGGAGGGCGGGCTGGCGCTGTCCAACACGCGGCTGCCGCTGATCCGCAAGATCAACGGCTTTTCGGGCTATGGCGAGGGCTGGGCGCTCTATGCCGAGCAGCTGGCGGACGAGATCGGCATGTATGATGACGATCCGCTGGGGCAGCTGGGCTATCTGAAGTTCCTGCTGTTCCGCGCCAATCGCTGCGTGGTCGATACCGGGCTGCATCACCTGCGCTGGACCCGCGAACAGGCGATCCGCCATTTCGTCGAGGCCGAGGGCGAGGCGGAGGGGTTCGCGACGCGCGAGGTCGAGCGTTACTGCGTCAATCCCGGCCAGGCGGCGAGCTACAAGCTGGGCCATTCGGTCTTTGTCGACATTCGCGAGTCCGCCCGGAAGCAGCAGGGCGCGCGGTTCGACCTGAAGGCGTTCCACACCGCCGTGCTGCGCCACGGCCGCGTGCCGCTCGACGTGCTGCGCCGGATCGGTGAGGACTGGGCGCGGACTTGACGTCGATCAGCGTCGCGGTGATCCTCCGTCCGGGAGAATAGCGCGATGCAGGACAGCGTTTCGGTCCGGCGGGATCATGGGCGGCGATCGGTGGCGGTCGTCGCCACGGTCGCGGTCCATGCCGCGATCCTGGCGCTGCTGATCTGGGGGCAGCCCCGGCATCGCCTGATCGACGACCCGGCCCGGCCGGTGCTGACGCTGTTCGACGTGCCCCGCCCGCCGGAGCCTCCGCCCGTCCCCGTGCCGCCGCCGCCGGTCGCACCCGCCCCGGTCAAGCGCGAGAGCATGGTGCCGCGTCCGACCGCCGGGGGCGGATCGCCACGCCCGGCGCCCGCGCGCCCAGCCCGACAGGCCGCTCCGGCGGCGGTTGCGCCTGCCCGGTTCGACATGGTCGACCTGCCCGCCCCGGCGGCGGGATTGGCGGCCGAGCCGGCCTTGCGCGTCGGGACGGCGATTTCGGATGGGCTGGGGACGGGAATCGCCAGCGGGCGCGGGACGGGCGGCGAGGGGCGCGGCACCGGCAATGGACGCGGCGACGGCGATGGTCCGGGCGAAGGACGGCTCCGCTACGCGCTTGCCGAATGGATCGAGAAGCCGCCGCAGGAGCTGATCGACAAAGCCTTTCCCAAAATGGCTTGGGCGGGCGGGGTCAGCGGTATCGCGGTGCTGCTATGCGATGTGCCTAGGCCGGGAACGCCCAAAAGCTGTTCGATCGCGGCGGAGCGTCCCAAGGGGCGTGGTTTCGGCGCGGCGGCATTGGGGCTCTACCGGCAATTCCGGATCCGGCCGGTGATGAAGGGCGATCAGGTCTATCAGCCGCAGGTGCTGGTGCCCGTGACCTTCACCGTCCGGCGATAGCGTGACGCCCGCTCAGCGCGTCACGCGCGTGATATGCCCCATCTTGCGCCCCGGCCGCGACTCGGCCTTGCCATAGAGGTGGAGATGGGTGCCCTTTTCGGTGAACGCGCCGTCCCAGGCATCGTCGCCGATCAGATTCTCCATCTGCACCCACGCACCCGTCAGCGACGTGTCGCCCAGCGGCAGGCCGCAGATCGCGCGGATATGATTCTCGAACTGCGAGGTTTCGGCGCCCTCGATCGTCCAATGGCCCGAATTGTGGACGCGCGGGGCCATCTCGTTGAAGACGGGGCCGTTCTCGGTCGCGAAGAACTCGCAGGCCAGCACCCCGACATAGCCCAGCTGCTCGGCGATGCGGATGGCGAGCGCGGTCGCTTCCTCGGCCTGCGCCACGATCTCGGGCGGCGCGGGCAGGGTGGAGGTGCGCAGGATCGCGTCGCGGTGGATGTTATGCGGCGGGTCGTAGCGGACGGTCGTCCCGTCGGTCCCACGCGCCACCAGGATCGAGAATTCGTGGCTGAAATGGATGAACCCCTCCAGCACGGCGGGGCCGCCGATCGCTTCCCAGGCGGCGGGGGCATCGGCCATCTCGCGGATCAACGCCTGGCCCTTGCCGTCATAGCCGAAGCGCGTGGTCTTCAGGATCGCGGGACAGCCGATCCGCTCCAGCGCGGCGGTCAGGTCGGCGGCGCAGTTCACCGCCGCCCAGGGGGCGGGGCGGCCGCCGACCTTCTCGACGAAGCTCTTCTCGGCGATCCGGTCCTGCGCGACGCGCAGCGCGGCGGGTGCGGGATGGACGGGCAGCCGCTCGGCCAGCCATTCGACCGGCGTCACGTCGACATTCTCGAACTCATAGGTGACGACATCGCAGGCGGCGGCGAAGTCGGCGAGCACGACCGTATTGTGATAATCGGCGCGGGTCAGCGCGGACGCGGTCTGCGCCGCGACGCTTTCCTCGTCGGGGGCCAGCACATGGGTGCGATACCCCAGTTGCGCGGCCGCCACCGCCAGCATCCGGCCCAGCTGGCCGCCACCCAGAATCCCGATCGTCGAACCCGGCTTCAGCATCGGCTTACCCTTGTGGATCGTTGGCGACGCCGTCGGTCTGGCGTTGACGCCAGTCCTTCAGACGCTCGGCGAGGTCTTCGTCGGACAGCGACAGGATCGAGGCGGCCAGCAGGCCCGCATTGATCGCACCCGCCTTGCCGATGGCCAGCGTACCGACGGGGATGCCGCCGGGCATCTGGACGATCGACAGCAGGCTATCCATGCCCTTCAGCGCCTTGGACTCGACCGGCACGCCCAGCACGGGCAGATGGGTCATCGACGCGGCCATGCCGGGGAGGTGCGCCGCGCCGCCTGCGCCCGCGATGACGACCTTGATCCCGCGATCGGCGGCGGTGGTGGCGTAATCGTACAGACGCTGCGGCGTGCGGTGCGCGGAGACGACGCGGGTCTCATGCGCCACGCCCAGCGCCTCCAGCGTCTCGGCGGCATGCCGCATGGTTTCCCAGTCCGAAGTGGACCCCATGATGATCCCGACCGACGTCATATCCGCTGTTCCGCCTTAGCCCCTTTGGCCCCGTTGCCGGGGAAGCGGGCTGCCTAGCGGGACGGGGCGAGGGGGGCAAGTTTCCGTATGCGTTCGGGCATGGTGGCGGGTGATTTTGCCGGAGCGTGGGGGCGTGGGCTTCGACGTCGCTCAGCCTGAACGGAGGATGGAGTTTGGTTCGCGCGGAGACGCGGAGACGCGGAGGTGTCGGTATGGGCCGCCGCGTAGCCCTCCCTGTCGAACGGAAGACGATGGCAGGCTCCGATGGGAACAATAGACCTGCCGCGCGGACCAAATCTCCGCGCCTCCGCGCCTCCGCGCGAACAAAAATCTTCGTGTCTTCGCGGCTTCGCGTGAAATCAAATGGCTCACGCGAAGCCGCGATGGCGCGAAGAGGTCGGGGCGCGAGGCGATCGCACGTCAGACCGCCCCTCGTCTCCCGATCGCTTACCGCTCCGACAGATAATAACGGTCGGTCGGGGTCAGGTCGTCGGCCAGTTCATAGACGATCGGCTGCGCGGTCGGAATTTCCAGGCCGGTGATCTCGGCGTCGGGGATGTTCGACAGATGCTTGACCAGCGCGCGCAGCGAGTTGCCGTGCGCGGAGATCAGCACGCGGTTGCCGTCGCGCAGGGCAGGCGCGATGCGCTCTTCCCAATAGGGCAGAACGCGCGCGATCGTGTCCTTCAGGCTTTCGGTCTGCGGCACGTCGATGCCCGCATAGCGGCGGTCGCCCGACACGTCGAACTCGCCGCCCGCATCCGCCGGGGGCGGCGGCACGTCGAAGCTGCGGCGCCAGATCTTGACCTGCTCGTCGCCATGCTTGGCCGCCGTCTCCGCCTTGTCGAGGCCGGTCAGCCCGCCATAATGGCGCTCGTTCAGCCGCCAATGCTTCTCGGTCGGCAGCCAGAGGCGGCCCATCGTCTCCAGCGCCAGGTTCAGCGTCTTGATCGCGCGGGTCTGCAGGCTGGTGAAGGTCAGGTCGAAGTCGAGGCCCTTCTCGGCCATCATCGCACCCGCCGCCCGCGCCTCGGCGGCGCCCTGCGCGGTCACGTCGACATCCCACCAGCCGGTGAAGCGGTTCTCGAGATTCCAGGCGGACTGGCCGTGGCGGATCAGGACGAGCTGGGGCATGGAAACTCCTTCAATGTGATGATGCCCGCATAGAGCGGCGGGCACGCGGGGTCGAGGTCAGCCGCGAAAGCGGCCTTGCGTGGAGGCGGGATTGGCCTTCAGCACGCGGCCCATGCGGGTCGGCCGGTCGAGCAGCTCGCCGCCGCAATCGGGGCAGATCTCGTCCAGCTCGTCCGCGCATTCGGCGCAGAAGGTGGTTTCCAGCGAACAGATGAAGGCGCCACCCTGGCTGGGGGGCAGGTCCGCGCCGCAACGCTCGCAATCGGGACGCATCTCCAGCATCAGGCGGCCACCTCGCGCACCACGTCGCAGATACGGTCGACCAGGGTTTCGACCTGGCGCTTGTCCTCGCCCTCGGCCATCACGCGGATGACCGGTTCGGTGCCCGAGGGGCGGATGACCAGGCGGCCGCGCCCGGCCAGTTCGGCCTCGGCGGCGGCGATGACGCCCTGCACCTTTTCATGCTCCAGCGGCTTGCCGCCCGCGAAGCGGACATTCTTCAGGAGCTGGGGGAGGGGATCGAAACGGTGCAGCACCTCGCTGGCGGGTGCGCCCGCGCGCTTCAGCTCGGCCAGCACCTGGAGCGCGGCGACCAGCCCGTCGCCGGTGCGGGCATAGTCGGACAGGATGATATGCCCCGACTGCTCGCCGCCGACATTGTATCCGCGTGTCCGCATCGCCTCCAGCACATGGCGGTCGCCGACCTTGGTACGGATCAGGCCCAGCCCCTGCGCGGCCAGGTGCCGCTCCAGCCCCAGATTCGACATGACGGTGGCGACCAGGCCGCCGCCCGCCAGCCGCCCTTCGCGGGCATAGCTGGTTGCGATCATCGCCATCAGCTGGTCGCCATCGACCACCGCGCCGGTCTCGTCGACGATGATGAGGCGGTCGGCATCGCCGTCAAGGGCAATGCCGATATCCGCGCCGCTCGCGACCACCGTCTCGGCCAGGGTCTGCGGCGCGGTCGAGCCGACGCCGTCATTGATGTTGGTGCCATTGGGGGTCACGCCGATCGCGACCACGTCCGCGCCCAGTTCCCACAGGGCGGCGGGGGCGACCTTGTACGCCGCGCCGTTCGCGCAGTCGATCACGACCCGCAACCCGTCGAGGCGCAGGGCCTGCGGGAAGGTCGACTTGGCGAAGTGGATATAGCGCCCGGCGGCGTCGTCGACCCGGCGCGCGCGGCCGATCTTGCCCGAGGGGACCAGCGGGACATTCTGCTCGATCAGGCTCTCGATCGATTCCTCGGCCTCGTCGGACAGCTTGTAGCCATCGGGGCCGAACAGCTTGATGCCATTGTCGGCAAAGGGATTGTGGCTGGCCGAGATCATCACGCCGATATCGGCACGCATCGAATGGGTCAGCATCGCGACCGCAGGCGTGGGCAGCGGGCCGAGCATCACCACGTCCATGCCGACGCTGGTGAAGCCCGCGACCAGCGCCGATTCGAGCATATAGCCCGACAGGCGGGTGTCCTTGCCGATCACCACGCGGTGGCGGTGATCGCCGCGCTGGAAATAGGCACCGGCCGCCATGCCGACCTTCATCGCCATCTCGGCGGTCATCACCGCGCCGTTGGTCGCGCCGCGAATGCCATCAGTGCCGAAATATTTTCTTGCCATGCGGCCAAGTCCCTGCCGGATTAAGAGGAAACACCATGCGGTCGCGCCCCGTTTAGCGTGACCTTTCCAAAAGCTCAAAGGAACCGAGGGCCCTTCATGTCCCGTGCCACGCTGATCCTATTGTGTCTGGCCGCCGGTCTGTTGGTGGGGGTGGGGCTGGCGGCGGGCTCGCCCGGGGTGGCGCAAGCGGGTGTCGCGGTCGCGCGGCCGGTCGGCACGCTCTGGCTGAACGGGTTGCAGATGACGGTCATCCCGCTGGTCGTCACGCTGCTGATCACCGGCGTGACCGCCACCGCCGAGGCGGCGCAGGCCGGGCGGATCGCCGCGCGGGCGATCCTGACCTTCCTGATCCTGGTCACGCTGACCGCGACGATGGCCGCCGTCGTCACGCCCGCGCTGCTGCACGCGGTGCCGATCCCGCGCGACGCGGCGGAGGCGCTGAAGGCGGCGCTGGGCCATGCCGAGCCGGTCGCCGCCCCGCCGCCCATCGCCGAGTTCGTGACCGGCATCGTGCCGACCAACATCTTCGCGGCCGCCACCAACAATGCGCTGCTGTCGCTGATCCTGTTCACGCTGGCCTTCGCCTTTGCGATCACCCGGATCGAGGGCGAGGGGCGCGCGCTGCTGCTGCGTTTCTTCACCGCGATCCGCGACGCGATGCTGGTCCTGATCGGATGGGTGCTGTGGCTGGCGCCGTTGGGCGTGTTCGCGCTGGCCTTCGTCGTCGGGGCGAGCGCGGGCGGGGGCGCGTTCGGGGCGCTGGCCCATTATATCGCGATCATCGCCAGCATCGGGGTGATCGTCATGCTGATGGCTTACGGCGTGGCGATGCTGGGCGCGCGGGTGCCGCTGGCGCGCTTCGCCCGCGCGCTGGCCCCGGCGCAGGCGGTGGCGATCTCCACCCAATCCTCGCTCGCCAGCCTGCCCGCGATGGTCGAGGGGACGAAGGTGCTGCGCATCGCGCCGGGCACCGCCAGCCTGGTCCTGCCGATGGCGGTCGCGATGTTCCGCGCGACCCAGCCCGCGATGAACGTCGCGGTGGCGCTCTATATCGCCGACTGGTTCGGGATCGTGCCCGGCATGGCCTCGGTCGCGGCCGCCGTGGTCGTGGCGATCCTGTGCTCGCTGGGCTCGGCCAGCCTGCCGTCGCAGATCACCTTCTTCGCCTCGATCGCGCCGGTCTGCGTCGCGCTGGGGGTGCCCGCCGCGCCTTTGGGGCTGTTGATCGCGGTGGAGACGATTCCGGACATCTTCCGGACGCTCGGCAATGTCAGCATGGACCTTGCCGCCACCGCGACCGTTTCCCGAGCCAGCCGCACCATCGACGAGGACACCCCATGAAATACCGCACGCTCGGCCCCGAATTCGAGGTTTCCGCGCTGGGTCTCGGCTGCATGCCGATGGCCGGTGTCGGCCGGAACATGTACGGCCAGGCCGACGAGGCGGAGAGCATCGCGACCATCCACCGCGCGATCGAGTTGGGCGTGACCCTGTTCGACACCGCCGAAATCTATGGCCCGCTGGTCAATGAGGAACTGGTCGGCCGTGCCATTCGCGGCCAGCGCGACGCGGTGGTGATCGCGACCAAATTCGGTTTCCGCTATGACGAGAACGGCATGACGGGGGTCGATTCCACCCCCGCCAATGTCCAGCGCGCGTGCGAGGGCTCGCTCAGGCGGCTGGGGGTCGAGACGATCGACCTGTTCTACCAGCACCGGGTCGATCCCAATGTCCCCATCGAGGATACGATCGGCGCGATGGGGCGGCTGGTCGAACAGGGCAAGGTCCGGCGGCTGGGTCTGTCCGAGGCCGGCGCCGAGACGATCCGCCGCGCCGCCGCCGTCCACCCGATCGCGGCGGTCCAGTCGGAATATTCGCTGTGGGAACGCGATGTCGAGGCCGACATCCTGCCCGTGGTGCGCGAACTGGGCATCGGCTTCGTGCCGTACAGCCCCTTGGGGCGCGGTTTCCTGACCGGGCAGATCACCCGGCGCGAGGATCTGCCCGAGGACGATTATCGGCGGAACGATCCCCGTTATTCGGAGGAGAATTTCGACCGGAACATGGCACTGGTCGAGGTGGTGAAGTCCATCGCCGCCGCGCATGACGCGAGTGCCGCGCAGGTGGCGCTGGCATGGCTGCTGGCGCAGGGCGACGACATCGTGCCGATCCCCGGCTCCAAGCGGCGCGTGACGCTGGAGGATTCGATGAAGGCGGCCGAACTGACGCTCTCGGCCGGGGAGCTGGCGACGCTGGACGAAGCGGCTCCGCGGGGCGGCACGGCCGGGCCGCGTTATGGCGAGCGGGCGATGGCGATGACGCGGCTCTGAGCCGCTCGCCGGAGTAATACCCCCGAACCTCCGTTCAGGCTGAGCGAAGTCGAAGCCCACGCCCCGGCCTGTTCGCAGGCGTCATCCCGTGCACTTCGACTTCGCTCAGTGCGAACGGAGGTGGGGGTGATCGGAAGAGCAGGGGGGTAGGGAAAAAGGGGCGGCTGGGTCATTCCAAACCGCCCCATTTGGTTCACAGCGGCTTCTGCTCCAGCCGCGTATCGACGCCCGCCGCCGCCGGTTCGGCCAGTTCCTTGTCGCCCGCCAGTGCGGCATCGGCCTTCAGCAGGTCGAGGTGCATCAGCCTGGCGATGAAGGGCGACACGACCAGCACGACGACGCCGATCCCGATCGAGAACCAGCCGATCCGCGTATAGACGTCGAGCACCTTGTCCGGCCCCGCGCCCTCGCCGCCGGTCGCCTGCGCGATCAGCCCGGCGATGAAATTGCCCGCCGCCGTCGCGAGGAACCAGGTGCCCATCATCAGCCCGGTCATGCTGGGCAGCGACAGCCGCGTCATCGCCGACAGCCCGACCGGCGAGAAGCACAGCTCGGCCATGGTGTGGATCAGATAGACGAGGATGACGAAGATCACCGGCGTCGGCGCCCCGGCATATAGCGCGGCCCCCGCCACCAGGACGAGAAAGCCCGCGCCCACGCCGACCAGCCCGATGCCGAACTTGAACGGCGCGCTCGGCTCCCATCCCCGCTTGGCGAGCAGGGTCCAGACCGCCGCGAAGACCGGGGCCAGCAGGATGATGAAGATCGAGTTGACCGACTGGAAGGCCGAGGCCGGGATCGTCCAGCCTAGCAGGCTGCGATCGACCGAGCGGTCGGTATAGACGTTGAGCGAGGAGCCCGCCTGTTCGAACAGCGCCCAGAAGAGCGGGCACAGCGCGATCAGGAACAGCGCGGCCAGGATACGGTCGCGGTCGATTTTGCCCAGGGTGAACACCGCCCGCCACAGGATGAAGCCCACCGTGCCGATGCTGAACACGATCAGCAGCGTGCCGACCGCATCCTGGTGCCGGATCAGCTGCCACGTCACCAGCGTCGCCACGATCGCGCCCAGATAGATCAGCCATTCGCGCGACAGACCGGCCACGACCGGGGCGCGCAACGCGGGCAGCGAGGGCGCTTCACCCGCGCCATGGAGTTCGCGCTTCAGCCCGATAAAGGCGACCAGGCCCAGCAACATGCCGATGCCCGCCGCGCCGAAGCCATAGGCCCAGCCCACCGTCTCGCCCAGCACGCCGCACACGATCGGCCCCAGCGCGCCGCCGCCGTTGATCCCCATATAGAAGATCGAGAAGGCGGGATCGCGCCGCATGTCGTCGCGGGCATAGAGTTGCCCGACCAGCACCGAGATATTGGCCTTGAGGAACCCGGTGCCGATCACGATCGCGGCCAGCGCCAGGTAGAAGCCCTCCAGATAGACGCCTTGCGCGCCCTGCGGCCCTTCCATCACGGCGATCAGCAAATGGCCGAAGGCGATGAAGATACCGCCCGCCAGCACCGCGCGTCTGGCCCCCAGATAGCGGTCGGCCAGATAACCGCCGATCACCGGCGTGAAATAGACCAGCGACATATAGGCGGCGTAGATGCCGAAGGCCGGTTCGTCGGTGAACAGGAAATGCTTGGTCAGGTAGAAGACCAGGATAGCGCGCATCCCGTAGAAGGAAAAACGCTCCCACATTTCGGTGAAGAACAACAGGAACAGGCCTCGGGGATGCCCCAAAACCGTCTTGCCGCGCGCGGCGGCCTCATACGCAGTCGCCATGCCGGCGTTTACTCCATCGAAATCGCCCCGCGCGCCGGTCGGCACGCTGGGGCGTAATGGTTCGGTAACCTAGCGGCAAAGCCGCGACTGTAAATATCATGCGCGACGCCGTAAGGATCGAACCCATGAGCGATTCCTCCTCCGACATGGTGTTCAACGACCGTACGACCCCGCTTTCGCTGCTGGCGACGCGCCGCTCGGGCAAGCCGCGCGATCTGGTCGCGCCGGGGCCGGACGCCGCCCAGCTGGCCGAGATGCTGACCATCGCCGCGCGCACCCCGGACCACGGCAAGCTGGGGCCGTGGCGCTTCGTGATCGTGCCGACGGAGGCGCGCGGCCGACTGGCGGAGGTCATCACGACGGCGTACCGCGCCGAACGGCCCCAGGCGGGCGCGACCGAGATCGCCGCGCTGGACCAGTTCGCGCATCAGGCGCCGTCGCTGGTCGTCGTCCTGTCCTCTCCCCGCACCGAAAGCCACATCCCCTTGTGGGAACAGGAATTGTCGGCGGGGGCGGCGTGCATGAACCTGCTCCATGCCGCGCATGCCATGGGCTATGCCGGGGGCTGGCTGACCGGCTGGCCCGCCTTTTCCGATGCGGTGCGCGACGCGTTCGGCGCCGCGCCCGAGCGGATCGTCGGCTTCGTCTTCCTCGGCACGCCCGGCCGCCCGCTCGACGAACGGCCGCGCCCGGACATGGCGCGGATCGTGTCGACCTGGGGCGGATAGGCCGAGCCGCTGCCGCGACGATCGTGCAAACGTTGTCACCATAGCCCCTCGACTTTCCCGAGGCGTTGCTGTATTAACTTGGCATGACAGCTCTTAGCGGCGACGACAGCCCGGTTTACATCCGCCTGCGCGGGACGATCGCGGCGGGCATTCTCAACGGCACCTACCGGACCGGGGACCAGCTTCCCTCGGTCCGCGCGCTGGCGGCGGACCAGGGGGCGAACCCCCTGACGGTCGCCAAGGCCTATCAGAGCTTTCAGGACGACGGCTATGTCGAGGTGCGGCGCGGCGTCGGCATGTTCGTGATGCCGGGGGCCGCCGACCGGCTGCGCGCCGCCGAGCGCGAGAGCTTCCTGGCGGTGCAATGGCCGCGCATCCGCGACCATATCGACCTGCTCGGCCTGGACGCGACCGACCTGCTCAGCGTCGAGCGGGTCTGACCTTCGGACGCCGCGTCCAGGCGATCAGCCCGGTCGCTGCGGTTCCCAGCGCCAGCAGGCCGACCAGCACCGCCAGCGCGCGCCCGGCCCAGGACATGGCGCGACCATCATGCAGGCGGCGCGCCCAGGACAGCATCACCGGCGCGGCATGACCCGGCGCGGCGACCGCCCCGACGCTGTCATCGGCGACCTTGACGATGCCGGGCGCGGACCCCGCGAAATACAAGGTCCAGTCCGCCGAGCGTTCGGTCGGCCAGTCGATCGCCAGGAGCGACCCTCGTGACCAGCGCTGCGCGCTGGCGACCACCCGCGCGACGGGCAGGGCGGGGCGGGCGACCGGCGGCGCGGGGCGCGGCGCGGTGGCCGTATCGGACAAGGCGAGCGCGATGCCGCTGACGGTCATCGCCAGCACCGGGACCGCCGACCAGAATCCGACCCCCCGATGCCAGGCCCTGACGGCGTCGCCTCTCCGGGCAAACCGCCTGGCGGGCCGTTTGCGGGCCAGCGCTGCCCAGAACCCGCTCAGGCCGGTCAGGACGATGGCGATCCCGGCGATCCCCACGATCCATCGCCCCGCCGCCGCCAGGAACAGCCCGTCATGCAGGCGCCGGACCGCGCCGATCACCCCGCCGTCGCGCCAGCCGCTGGCGAGGATATGCGCGGTCGGCGGGTCGAGGAACAGCTGGCGCTGCGCACGGTCGCTCGCCCGGTCGAGCGTCACGACGACCGGCGTCGATCCCTCGCCGAGCGCCAGCGTGGCGATCCGCTCGCCGGGACGAAGGCGGCGAGACGCGGCGTCGCTATAGGCCTGTGCGGCGATCCGGGTTTCGCCACTGGTCCGGTATCGGTCCGGCGCGGCGATCCGATCGATCAGCGGCGCGCAGGCCAGGATCACGCCGGACAGCGCCAGCGCGACCGCGAACAGCCCGCTCACCAGCCCCAGCCAGCGATGGACCCGCAATCCCCGGTCGCGATGCGTAATGCCGGCCACACATACCCCGAAACAGACGGCGCGCCCTGCCGGAGCCGCGCGGCGGCGTCAATCGGGGAGGGGCGTCTTCCCCACCTCCGCTCAGGCGGAGCGACGTCGAAGCCCGCGCCCGGTCCTTTGCCTCAGGGGGCAACCGTCATCCCATGGCCTTCGACTTCGCTCAGGCTGAACGGAGGGAGGGGATGGGGGTGTTGTCGGTGTCGACAGCGATTAAGCCCTGATCATGCCAAGGGTTCGGGTGGCGTAGGTCCCTCCATCCGTTCAGGCTGAGCGAAGTCGAAGCCCACGCCCCGTCCTTCGCCCCGGGGGCAACCGTCATCCCATGGCCTTCGACTTCGCTCAGGCCGAACGGGGGGAGGGAATGGGGGCATGGTCTGTGTCGAAAGCGATCATGCTGCGGTCATGCCAAGGGTCCGGGTGGCATAAGTCCCTCCATCCGTTCAGGCTGAGCGAAGTCGAAGCCCACGCCCCGCCTTCCCCTCAAGGGCAATACTCATCCGTGGCGCGTCGACAACGCCCAGCTCCGCCGCTTCGCGAACCCGATCACCGCCGCAGGAACAGCCAGGACCGGATCGCGCTTGCCAGATTGGGGGGATCCTCCGCGCCGATCCTGAGCGCGTCGATCTCCGCCACCAGCGCGGACAGCGGCAGGGCATGCGCCACCGCCGCCTCTTCCAGCGCGGTCCAGAAGACCGGCTCCAGGCTGATCGAGGTCGCGTGGCCCGCGATCGTGATCGAGCGTTTGACCGGCCCGACGAAACCCTCCGCCGGGGGCGCGATCCGGCTCACGGGGTGTCGAACAGGCTGGCCAGCTGCTCGATGATCGTGCCGCCCAGCTGCTCGGCGTCCATGATCGTCACCGCGCGGGCGTAATAGCGGGTCACGTCATGGCCGATGCCGATCGCGACCAGCTCGACCGGGCTCTTGCTCTCGATCCAGCCGATCACCTGGCGCAGATGCCGCTCCAGATAGCTGCCCGAATTGACCGACAGCGTCGAGTCGTCGACCGGCGCGCCGTCGGAGATGACCATCAGGATGCGCCGCTCCTCGGGCCGCGCGACCAGGCGGCTGTGCGCCCACATCAGCGCCTCGCCGTCGATATTTTCCTTGAGCAGCCCCTCGCGCATCATCAGGCCGAGATTGTTGCGCGCGCGCCGCCACGGCTCGTCGGCTTGCTTGTAGACGATGTGGCGAATGTCGTTCAGCCGCCCCGGCTGCGGCGGACGCCCGGCGGCCAGCCAGGTCTCACGGCTCTGCCCGCCCTTCCACGCACGGGTGGTGAAGCCGAGAATCTCGGTCTTCACCCCGCACCGCTCCAGCGTGCGCGCGAGGATGTCGGCGGAGATGGCCGCGATGCCGATCGGCCGCCCGCGCATCGAGCCCGAATTGTCGATCAGCAGGGTGACGACGGTATCGCGGAAATCGGTGTCGCGCTCGATCTTGTAGGACAGCGACTGGCCGGGATTGACCACCACGCGCGCCAGCCGCGCCGCGTCGAGAATCCCCTCTTCCTGGTCGAAATCCCACGACCGCGACTGTTGCGCCATCAACCGGCGTTGCAGCCGGTTGGCCAGCTTCGACACCGCCGATTGCAGATGCGCCAGTTGCTGGTCCAGATAACCGCGAAGCCGCGCCAGCTCGTCGGCGTCGCACAGCTCGCCCGCCGCGATCACCTCGTCATATTGGGTGGTCCAGGGCTTATAGTCGAATTGCGACGCCAGATCGTTCATCGGGCGGTTGGGGCGGGTCGGCTGGCTGCCTTCGTCGCCATCCTCGCCGGGTTCGCCATCGAGATCGTCGAGCGAATCCTGGCTCTGCTCCTGCGATTCGCCGTCCTCGCTGTCCGAGTCGCGCTTCTCGGCGCGGGCTTCTACCTCGCCTTCGCCCTGGCCCTGTTCGTCGTCCTGATCGTCGCTTTCGTCCTCATTCTGCTGGTCCTCGCCCTCCTGGTCGTCGCCGCCCTCATCGGCCTGTTCGGGCTCGGCGGGGGGCTCGGCGAGTTCGAGGTCGGCGAGCATGCGCGCGGCCAGCGTCTGGAACCTCTTCTGATCGTCCATCGCGCCCGCCAGCGCGTCGAGATCGGTCGCCCCCTCCAGCCAGTCGCGGACCAGCGCCAGCGCGGGCGCCGTCTCGGCGGGCGAGGGGCGCCCCGTCATCCGCTCGCGCAGCAGCAGCCCCAGCGCGGTCGACAGCGGCACCTCGTCGCGGTTGCGCGCGCGCGTCATCGGATCGGAGCGCAGCCGCACGTCGAGCGCATGCGCCAGATTGTCGCCGATCCCGGCATAGCCCCGCGCACCCAGCGCCTCGATCCGTGCGGTTTCCACCGCGTCATAGACCGCGCGCGCCACCGCTTCGGTCGGCGCGGCGCGGGCATGGAGCGCGGTGTCGTGCAGCTTCAGCCGCAGCGCGAAGGCATCGGCAAAGCCGCGCGCCTCGGCCACCTGTTCGGGCGGCAGCGCGCGGCCGGGCATCGGCACGCGGATATGCTTGCCCGATTGCGCGGGCGCGTCGGCGGTGAAGGCCAGCTCCACCTCCGGCTCCTGCGCGATGGTGCGCGCCGTGCCGCCGAGGACCGCCTTGAACCGGTCGAGAGGGGTTTCGTTGCCCAAGGGAGTCAGGCCCGGCTGACGACGCTCTCGGGCAGGTCCTTGCCGAACACGCGCTGATAATATTCCGCAACCAGCGCGCGTTCGTTCTCGTCGCACTTGTTCAGGAACGACAGGCGGAAGGCAAAGCCCGGATCGTTGTTGAAGATCAGCGTGTTCTGCGCCCAGGTGATGACCGTGCGCGGGCTCATCACGGTCGAGATGTCGCCGTTGATGAAGCCCTTGCGGGTCATGTCGGCGACGCGGACCATGTTCTCGACCAGCTGCTTGCCCTCGGGCTTGTCATATTCGCCCGATTTGGCGAGCACGATCTGCGCCTCGGTCGCGGCGGGCAGATAGTTGAGCGTCACCACGATGTTCCAGCGGTCCATCTGGCCCTGGTTGATCTGCTGCGTGCCGTGATACAGGCCGCTGGTGTCGCCCAGGCCGATGGTGTTGGCGGTGGCGAACAGGCGGAACCACTTGCTGGGGCGGATGACGCGATTCTGGTCGAGCAGGGTCAGCTTGCCCTCGGTCTCCAGCACGCGCTGGATCACGAACATCACGTCGGGACGGCCCGCATCATATTCGTCGAAGACGAGCGCGGTCGGCGTCTGGAGTGCCCAGGGGAGCAGGCCCTCGCGGAACTCGGTCACCTGCTGCCCGTCCTTCAGGACGATGGCGTCGCGGCCGATCAGGTCGATACGGCTGATATGCGCGTCCAGGTTGATGCGGATGCACGGCCAGTTCAGGCGGGCGGCGACCTGTTCGATATGGCTCGACTTGCCGGTGCCGTGATAGCCCTGCACCATCACGCGGCGATTGTGCGCGAAACCGGCCAGGATCGCCAGCGTCGTGTCGGGATCGAACACATAGGCGGGATCGAGATCGGGGACGCGCTCATCGGCCTCGGAGAAGGCGGGCACCTCCATGTCGGTATCGATGCCGAACAGGTCGCGCACCGACACCATCTTGTCGGGTGCGTCGAGGATCGTCGTATCGCGGCTGTCGGGAAGCGTATTCGGGATGTTGGTCATCAGGCCCTCGTCTCGTCGCTCAACGCCTTAGGCCAAGCGCGGCTCCCTACTCAATGGCGGTGATCGCAGGAAGATGGCGGATCGGCCCGGTCGCGGCGATTGCGTCGGCGGGGCTTGGGCGTCATCGTCGGGGGAGCCGACGGGCCGCCGAATCGGCTCCGGGGAGCGTCATAACGCCCTGAGAGATCGGCAATAAGATGGGGTGGGGTGATGGCGAATTTCATCTGGTACGAATTGCTGACCGACGATGCGGCGGCGGCGCAGGCCTTTTATGCGGGCGTGATCGGATGGCAGGTGGGCGACAGCGGCATTGCCGACCTGGATTACCGAATCTTCGCCACGACCGAGGGCGAGGCGATCGGCGGCTTGATGCAGCGGCCGCCGGGGGCGGCGGGCAAGCCGGTCTGGCTGGGCTATCTGCCGGTCGTGGATGTCGACGAGTCGCTGGCCACCATCGTCGAGGATGGCGGATCGGTGCTGATGCCCGCCTGGACCATGGCGGGCGTCGGGCGGCTGGCACTGGTCGCCGATCCGCTGGGCGCGCCCTTCTATATCATGGCGGCGGAGGAGCAGCGCCCGTCGCGCGCCTTTGTCGAGCATGGCACCGGCCCCGCAACCGGGCATGTCGTGTGGAACGAGCGGATCGCCAGCGACCCCGACCGGGCGCTCGCCTTTTTCCAGCGGCATTTCGGCTGGGCCCATCGCGGCGGGATGCCGATGGGCGAGCTGGGCGAATATCGCTTCCTGGCCGATGGGCCGGTGGTGCTGGGCGCGTTGATGGGGTGCCCACCGGGGGGCGTGCCGGGATGGCATTTCTACTTTGCGGTGGACGATATCGATGCCGCGGCGGCGCGCGTGACCGAGCATGGTGGCACGATCGCGTTCGGGCCGATGGAGATTCCCGGCGGCGATTATTCGCTGTCGGCGCTGGACCCGCAGGGCGCGCGATTCGGGTTGGTCGGGCCGCGAAAGTAACTGGGGCGAATCCTTTCCTTCCCTCGCCCCTCGCAGAGGGGAGAGGGTTGCGCAGACTTGGCCTTTGCGAGAGCAAAGACTTAGTCGGAGCTGGGTGAGGGGTGGGCGCTCGCGAAGCGAGCGCGCGAGCCTTTGGGCTCGCTCAACCCCTCACCCAAGCTGCGCTAGCCAGCAGGCTGGCAAGCTTCGCTAACCCTCTCCCCTGTCCAGGGGAGAGGGGAAGAAGAAGTCCTGAATCGCGATCGGCCCCTTATTCCTCCCCTGCAAGGGGAGGTGGCAGGCCGCAGGCCTGACGGAGGGGTGTCCCGCTATCGAAAGCTTCACCCGCTTCGCTGGTCCCCTTCCCTTTACAGAGGAGAAATAAGGGGTTCAGGCGAACGCCGGGGCCTGGCGCAACTGCTGATAGGCCGCGATCACCTTTTGCAGCCGTCCCTCATGGCTCCGGTCGCCGCCATTGCGGTCGGGGTGATAGCGTCGCACCAGTTCGCTATAGCGGCGGCGCAGCGCGCTGCGATCCGCATTCGCCTCCAGCCCCAGTACTTTCAGGCTTTCGCGATCCTGCCCCGACAGCGGCTTGCCGTCGCTGCGCTCGGGTGCGGCCTCGCGGCGATAGCGCGCGGCGATGGCGTCGAGCGGGTCGGAGAAATCGGCCCAGCGCGGCCCCGGATCAGTGCCGCCTTGCGCAAAGGCGCGCGTCTCGCGCTCCCAGCCCGCATAGGGGCGTTGCGCGCGGTGAATCTCGTCGGCGCTCATGCCCTCGAAAAAATTGTACCGGCTGTTGAACGCGCGGACATGCTCCAGGCAGAACCAGCGGAACTGCCCCGGCCCGTCGCCGCTGCGCGTGCCCTCGGGCGGGGGCGCGCGAAACTCGCCCGCTTCGGCGCAACCGGCATGGTCGCAGGCGCGGCCGGTATTTTCGACCCGGCCGTGAAACCGCGCGCCGGGTTTGTCCTTGGAGGTATCGCTGCTCGACCGACGTACCACGGCTATCCGCTTGTCCCGAAAAACCGTCTATATAGGGGCCATGACCGATATCACCACCGCTCCTGTCGCCGACCAGATCACCGCCCGCCTGACGCAGGCGCTGGCCCCCACCCATTTGGAGGTCATCAACGAAAGCGCGATGCACCGGGGCCATCTGGGCGATGACGGCACCGGCGAGAGCCATTTTCGCGTCGTCGTCGAATCGCCCCTGTTCGCCGGGGAGTCGCGCGTCGCCCGCCAGCGCCGGGTGAACCACGCGCTAGCCGATCTGTTGTCCGAGCGTATCCATGCGCTGGCGATCAGCGCGAAGGCGCCCGGAGAATAAGCCCATGCCCTATGACCTGTGGTACTGGCCCGGCCTGCCGGGACGCGGCGAGTTCGTCCGGCTGGTGCTGGAGGCCGCAGGTCTGCCCTATCGCGACCGGGGCGTGGAGGAGGGCGCGGAGGCGCTGCTTGCCGATATGCGCAAGGGCAGCCGCCTGCCATTCGCGCCGCCCTATCTGCGCGCCGGGGGACAGGCGATCGCGCAGGTCGCCAACATCCTCCACTGGCTGACCGAGCGGCACGACTTGGCGCCCGCGCCCGAGCGTGTCTGGCTCCACCAGCTGCAACTGACGATCAGCGACATGGTCGCCGAGGTGCACAACGTCCATCACCCGGTCGCGGCCGGCGCCTATTATCACGAGCAGAAGCCCGAGGCCGCGCGCGCCGCCGTGCAGTTTCGGGGCGAGCGGCTCCCCAAATTCCTTGGCTATTTCGAGGATGCGCTCGAGGACCGCGACTGGATGGCGGGCGGACGCTGGTCGCCGGTCGACACCTCGCTGTTCCAGCTGGTCGCGGGCCTGCGCTACATGTTCCCGAAACGGATGGCGGCGGTCGAAGGCGACTATCCCGCGCTGATCGGCTTGCACGACCGTGTGAAGACCCTGCCCGGCATCGCCGCCTATCTGGACAGCGAGCGGCGACAGGCGTTCAATGAAGACGGAATCTTCCGCCATTATCCGGAGCTTGATGCCGAATGACCCGCTTGCCCCGTCCCGCCGCGCGCATCCTCCTGGTGGATGGGGCGGGCCGGACGCTGATGTTCCGCTTCACCCCCGGCGATCGCCCGCCCTTCTGGTGCACGCCGGGCGGCGCGGTCGATCCGGGCGAGAGCTATGAGGACGCCGCGCGCCGCGAGCTGCTGGAGGAAACCGGGCTCGACCGCGATTGCGGGCCGCAGGTCGCGCGGCGGCAGGTCGCGTTCCGCACCATCGAGGGGGTCGAGGTGGATGCCGACGAACGCTATTTCCGCGTCGACATCGACGCGCATGAGGTGACGGGCGCGGGCCATACCGCGCTCGAACAGCGGGTCATGCAGAGCTGGCGCTGGTTCACCCGCGACGAACTGGCCGCGCACGCCGAACCCTATTTCCCGACCGACCTGATCGAGCTGCTCGACGCCACGGAGGCGACCCATGTTTGACGATTTCCTGCTGCGCACGCTGCAACCGTCCACCCACGACCTGGGCGGGTTCAAGGTGCACCGGACGCTGCCCAACAAGGAGCGGACGATGGTCGGCCCCTTCCTGTTCTTCGACCAGATGGGCCCGGCGCAGCTGGCGCCCGGATCGGGGATCGACGTGCGGCCGCATCCGCATATCAACCTGTCGACCGTGACCTATCTGTTCGACGGAGCGCTGGGGCACCGCGATTCGCTGGGCACCGACCTGGTGATCGAGCCGGGGGCGGTGAACCTGATGACCGCCGGACACGGCATCGTCCATTCCGAACGCTCGCCCGGCGAGACGCGGCCGCAGGGGCCGATCCTGTCGGGCATCCAGACCTGGCTGGCGCTGCCCGAAGCGCAGGAGGAGATCGACCCCGCCTTCGAGCATATCGGGGCCGAGGCGCTGCCGGTGATCGCGGGGCAGGGGGCGACCGCGCGGGTCATCATGGGCGAGCTGTGGGGACAGCGTGCGCCGACGACCACCTATGCGGGCACCATCTATGCCGACATCGCGCTGGAGCCGGGCGGAAGCGTGCCCATCGATGCGTCGGCCGAGGAGCGCGCCGTCTATTGCGCGCTGGGCGAGGCGAGCCTGGAGGGGATGCCGCTGGAGCCGCAACGGCTGTACATCCTGAAGCCGGGGATCGCGGCGACGCTGCGGTCCGGATCGGGCGGGCGGGTGATGTTGTGCGGCGGCGATGCCTTCACCACGCCGCGCCATGTGTGGTGGAACTTCGTCTCCTCACGCCGCGAGCGGATCGAGGAGGCCAAGCGGGCCTGGCGCGCGCGGGAGTTTCCGACCGTGCCGGGGGATGATGCCGAGCGGATCGAGATTCCGGAGATTCCGAAGACCGTCAGCTATCCGTGAGGGGGGAGAGTCGCGGGCTGCCCACTCGGTGAGGCTCCTTGCCCTCCCCCAGCCCCTCCCGCCTGCGGGAGGGGAGTGGTGTTGGCATGGCCTTCGACTTCGCTCAGGCTGAACGGGGCGTAGGATCAGGTCCTATTTACAAACATCCGTTCAGCCTGAGCGAAGTCGAAGGCCATGGGTCAACGCCAACCACACGAAAACAGCCCGCAAGAGGCGAACCGTCAAAACACCATCGATGTCAGAAAAATGGTGCCCAAGGGCGGGATCGAACCACCGACACTGCGATTTTCAGTCGCATGCTCTACCAACTGAGCTACTTGGGCCCACACCGCGATTGCGATTGGAGGCGTGCCTTTACGGGTGGCTTTGCCCCGTGTCCAGCCCCTCTTCGTCATTTTCTTTGACCGGAATGCGATAACCCTCGCCCAGCCATTGCAGCAGGTCGCGGTCCTTGCATCCGCGCGAGCAGAAGGGGGCGTGGTCGGCGGCGGTCGGCTTGTCGCAGATGGGGCAGGTGGTCATGCGCGTTCCAGTTGCAGCGGGCGACCCGTGCGGCGCGCGCATTCGTCGCGCCAGTCGGGCTGGGCCATCAATCGATCGTAAAGGGGGCCGGGGAGCCGGTGGACCATCGCCGGGCCGGGCGGCTCGCGCTCCCATTGGCGCAGGATTGCGCGGGCGCGGGCGCCGACGGGGTCGATCCCCAGCCGCTCGGGGATCGAGGCACGCGGGCGCGGGCGCACGATCTGGAGGAAGCCGAAACCGTTGACCGCCGTCCGCTCGAAGGGAAGGGGGAGCGCCGCATCCAGCGCCTCCGCCACCGCCTGGCGCGGCGCCTTGCCCTCCAGCGTCGGAAAGTCGATCCCGATCGACCCGCCAATGCCGTGGCGCAGGATCGCCCCGGCCACCGCACGCGCCGCCGCGATCGCCAGCGGCTCATGCGGGGGCGAGCCGTCGACATCGAACAGCGTCATCGCCGGGGTCGGCGTCATCCGCAGCACGCCCGCGCCAAAGCCGATCTCCCCCGTCACCGCCTCGTCGAGCAGTTCGGACCAGCCCGCCGCTTCCAGAGCGTCCGCCTGATGCGCGCGCAATTCGCGGACCGGCAGGCCGGTGGCGGCGATGCGGGCGCGCAGATCGGGGCCGGGGGCGGGCGTCGCGTCGTCGGGGGCCTGTTGCGCCTTGGGCAGCTTGGCGCGGCCGCGCTCGGGTATGGCTTCGCGGGTGACGATGACGGTCAGCGCGGAGCCTTGCGTCATCCCCTTGGGCACCGGCGACAGCAGCACCTCGCCGCCGCCCGCCAGCGTCACCCGGCCCTGTCGACCGGGGAGCAGTTCGACCAGCCGCCCTTCGGCCACCGTGCCGACGGTCAGCGTGGCGGTCGGCTCGATTGCGGCCTGGACGATCCGGCCATCCGCAACCAGCGCGGCGCGCGCCTCGCCGATCCCGGCCTCATAGAGCCATTCAGACAAGCGGCAGCCCGGCGGCTTTCAACAGGGCGCGGGTCTCGAACAGTGGCAGGCCGATCACGCCCGAATGCGACCCTTGCAGGAAGCGGACGAACGCCTCGGCACGGCCCTGGATGGCATAGCCTCCGGCCTTGCCCAGCCCTTCGCCGCACGCGACATAGGCGTCGATCTCGTCCTCGGAGAGCGGCTTGAACGCGACGATGGTGTCGGCCAGCCGGGTGCGCGCCTTGCCGGTGGCATCGATCACGCACACCGCCGACAGCGCATGGTGCCGCCGTCCGGACATCAGGCGCAGCAGCTTGCGCTGAACGTCTTGCGTCTCGGCGGGGGGCAGGATGCGGCGGCCCAGCGCGATGGTGGTGTCGCCCGCGACGACGATCTCGCCCTCGGCACGCTCGACGGCCTGCGCCTTTTCCACCGCCAGCCGCAGCGCATAGACACGGGGAAGCTCGGCGGGGCGCGGCGCTTCGTCGATATCGGGGGAGGCGACTCGGTCGGGCACGACTCCCAGCCGCGCCAGCAGATCGCGGCGGCGCGGGGAGGAGGATGCAAGGACGAGCGGCATGTGGGGCCGGTCGCTCACTTGAAGCGGTAGGTGATCCGGCCCTTGGTCAGGTCGTACGGCGTCAGCTCGACGAGCACTTCGTCGCCGACCAGCACGCGGATGCGGTTCTTGCGCATCTTGCCTGCCGTATGCCCCAGGATCTCGTGATCATTCTCGAGCTGGACGCGGAACATCGCGTTGGGGAGGAGTTCCACCACGCGGCCGCGCATCTCGAGCAGTTCTTCCTTGGCCAAAAAATACCTCGGTTCGTCGTGTTATAGGGTATGTCGAAGAGGCGCCGCCATAGCCGCAATGGCCCCAAAAGGAAAGGCGCGCCGAATCCACCTAGGATATGGGGTTGCGGGACGCCTTCGACAAGGTGGAGGCGGCACCCCGCAACCGCGAGGGAACGGTCAGGCCGGGTTATGCTTGGCCAGGAAGGCGGCCATGGCTTTCAGGAATTCCAGCCGGTCTTCGGCGCGGGTGAAGTGGTGGTCGGCCAGCGGTTGTTCGATATAGTTGACCGGCTTGCCCGCCGCCTTCAGCGCCGCCACCATCATCCGCGACTGGTTGACGGGCACGCGCTTGTCCGCCTTGCCGTGCACGATCAACAGCGGGATCGTCATGTCGGCGGCGCCGAAACGCGGCGACACCGCGTGATAGTCGGGCGCCTGTTTCTGCAGCCAGTCGGCGCGCGTCTTGCTGAACAGGAAGCGCGAGTCGTAGCGCTTCATCGCCTGAAGGTCGGAGACGCCCGCATAGGAGATGGCGCAGCGATACAGCGCTCCGTCGCGTTGTGCCGCGCGCATGGCCGCATAACCGCCATAGGAGGCGCCGACCATGCAGACCCGCTTGGGGTCGGCAATGCCTTCCTTGGCGAGATAGGTGACCGCGTCGTTGAGGTCGTCCTGCATCTTCAGGCCCCATTCGCCTTCTCCCTTGCGGGCAAAGGCGGTGCCATAGCCGGAGGAGCCGCGATAATTGGGCTGGATCACGGCATAGCCCAGCTCCGCCAGATACTGGGTCCACCAGTCCCAGCTTTCCGAATCGCGGGCGAACGGCCCGCCATGGGGCAGCACGATCAGCGGCAGGTTCCGGTCCGGCTTGCCACGCGGCAACGTCAGTATCGCCTCGATCGACGTGCCGTCGCGCGCGCTATAGCGGACGCTGCGCACCGGGGAGAGGCGCCGCCCGCGCAACTGCGCATTGTTCCAGGTCAGGAACTGCATGGTCCCGTAATCGATATCCCAATAATAGAGCGCGCCCGCCTGGGACGCGCCGCCGACTTCGACCAGGAAGCGGTTCCGCACCTTGTCCCAGGAGGTGATCTCGGCGCGACGCGGCGCGACGGCCTTGTCGATCAGGCCCTGCAATTCCTTGATCCGCGGATCGGTCCAGGCATCGTGATAGGATTGGTCGGTATAGCGGATGGCGGAAATGTCGTTGCCCGCTTCGTTGCCGATGACCCCGTCAATGTCATAGCCGGTGACGCTGCTGAGCTTGCGGCCCAGCTTCAGGTCGGGAAGCGTGACTTCGTAGAGCGCGTCATAGCCGTCGCTGTCATCGATCGCGAGTGCGGTGCCGTCGGCGCGGAAGATGCGCGGAATCAACACCGATTCGTCCTTGCGGCCATTGGCGCGCGCGATGGTGTGGAACGATTCGGCATTGGACCGGCGATAGAGGACGCTCTTCTGCCGGGTATCGTCGCTATAGCGGACGCCCATGCGCAACTGGCCGTCACCATCGGCATACCAGTCCCACACATCGGTCTGGCCGGAGGCAATCCGCTTGACCCGCCCGGTCGCGACATCCGCCTCGTACACCGAGGGATAGACGTCCTGCATCTCGTAGATGCCGGTCTGCTTGGCGAACAGGATGCGGGTGCTGCCATCGCGTGCGGTCCACAGCAGTTCGTCGGCGCGGAAGCCCGAATTCTCCCAATCGATCCGCACCATCTTGGTCATGTCGGCGCGGATGCCGATCAGGCGGGTGACATAATAATCCTCGCCCCGGATCGTGTCCTGGCTGCCCAGCCCGACGACCAGCCATTCGTCATTGACCCAGCGCCACCAATTCACGTCGACCTTGTCGCTGAGCGCGGCCAGCGCGGGCTTGCCCTGTCCCTTGATCAGCGGGGCGACCATCAGATATTGCTTGCCGTCGATCGCGCGCTTGGCGGCGATGCGGGTGCCGTCGGGCGACAAGGCCGGGCTATCGAATTCGGGCAGCGCGGCAAAGGCCTCGACCGGGACGGGCGCGGCGGCCGCCGACGGACTGGCGGCCATGGGCGGCGGGGCGGCCTGTTCCTGAGTCATCGCGGTCAGGCTCATCAGGGCAAGCGCCATCACCGACGCGCCCAGCATCCTCGTCACACCCGTCGTCACGCTATCCCCCCTTGTCCGGGCGATCTCCCCATGCCCGGATGATGCAGGTTAGCAGCGGGCGATCGGCGTGGAAAAGGAAATTCAGCGCGAGGGCGCGTGCTCGAAACCAAGCCGTGCGGGCAGGGGAACCGGGCCGCCAGCGTCGAACAGGCACAGTCCTTCGCCCGGATCGAACTGGCCGACCCGCGTTGCCGTGACGGGGGGCGGGGTGTCGGGGGGCAGGGCGAAGAGGAGTTCGTAATCGTCGCCCGCGGTCGCTGCGGCCAGCCGGGCGGCGCGATCCTCGCCGCCATGGCTGCGCGCCTCGGCGGAGAGCGGAACCGAGTCGAGGTCGATCGCCACCGCCAGCCCGCTCGCGCCCGCCATGCGCATCGCGTCGATCAGCAGGCCGTCCGACACGTCCATCATGGCATGAACCACGGGGCCCAGCGTGCGGCCTTCGGTCAGGCGCGGGACGGGGCGGCGATAGGCGTCGCGCAGGATCGTGGGGCCATCGCCCTTCATCGCGATCGCGAGGCCCAGTCCGGCATCGCCGATCGTCCCGGTGACCCACAGGCCGTCCCCCGCCTTGGCCCCGTCGCGCGACGGGGCGGCGGCGTCGCGGCCGAAGGCGGTCAGCGTCAGTGTGCGGGGCCCGCGCATCGTCACCGTGTCGCCGCCGATCAGCCGGGCCCGGAACCGGGTCAGCACGGCGTCGAGCCCGGCGAGGAACGCGCGGTCCCAGGCGGCGTCGCCCAGCGGATAGTTGAGCAGGACGCCCTCGACCAGCGCGCCCTTGGCGGCGAGGTCGGACAGGTTGGTCGCGACCAGCTTCCACGCCACATCGGCGGGCGGGTCATGGGGCAGGAAATGCACCCCCTCGACCAGCGTATCGGTGGTGACAACCAGCGGCGCGGCGGTCAGCACCGCGCTGTCGTCGATCAGCCCGCGCGCGCCGGGATGCAGCGGCATCCGGCGCAACGCGGCGATGAACTCCGCCTCGGTCATCGGGGCGGTCGGGGCTTCAGGCCCGTGCGACCTTGGCGATCGCGTCGAGCAGGCCGTTGACGAAGCCCGATTCGCGCTTTTCATAAAAAGCGTGGGCGACGTCGACATATTCGCTGATGACCGCGCCGACCGGCACGTCGTGCCGCGCGAGCAGTTCATAGGTCCCGGCGCGCAGGATCGCCTTCATCGGCTTGTCGAGCCGGTTCAGCGACCAGCCCTTGGCCAGCTTGTCCTCGATCGCCCGGTCGATCTCGCCCAGGCGGGCATGCACGCCCTTCACGATGTCGTCGAAGAAATCGATGTCGGCATCGGCATATTCGACATCCTCGATGGTCGCGCCGATGCGGTGATTGTGGAATTCGTGGAGCAGCGTGGCCAGCGGCGTCTGTTCCATGTCATGCTGGTAAAGCGCCTGAACGGCGGCAAGGCGCGCGGCGGCGCGCGCCTGGGTACGGGCGGTGGGACGAGTCATTGGCGGGCCTTTACCGGGCTGTCGCCAATTCGTCACGTATTTTGGGAGAGGCTGGGTGGGACGGGTGCGGGGCGTGGCCTTCGACTTCGCTCAGGCTGAACGGAGGTTCGGGAGCTGGGCTGGATACCAAACCCCGCTCGGCCTGAGCGAAGTCGAAGGCCAAAGGGCCGAAACCCTCACAATTCCCGACGGAAATAGACCACCCGCTCGGTCTCGACGAACCCCAACGCGCGGTGCATCGCATGCGAGTCGGTATTGGCCAGCTCGGCGTCCGACGCGAACTCGGCACAATCCTGCGCCCGGCCCCAATCCGCCACCGCCGCGACCAGCGCCCCGGCCACCCCTTGGCGGCGATGGCCCGGATCGACATACAGCCCTTCGAGAAAAAGCACCGGCGAGCCGTCGCAGCCATTGACGTAATCGCGCCGCACCGCCGCCTCGGCAAAGCCGATCACCCGGCCGTCCAGCAGCGCGACGAAATTGCCGTCACCCTCGGGCAAATCCGCCGGATCGCCCGCCTCGTCGCCCCAGAGCGCCGCCCGCAACGCCAGCCATCCTTCCCGATGCTCTGGCGCGGCGGGCGTGACGATCACCGGTTGAGCCGCAACCGCAGCGCCACCGACTTGGCGTGCGCCGGAAGCCCCTCGGCATGCGCCAGCGCCACCGTCGCGGGGCCGAGTTCCGCCAGCGCAGTCTCGGTCAGGCCCAGGAAGCTGGTCCGCTTCATGAAGTCGAGCACCGACAGCCCGCTGGCGAAGCGCGCGCGGCGTCCCGTGGGCAGGACATGGTTCGGCCCGGCGACATAATCGCCGATCGCTTCGGGGGTATGGCGGCCCAGGAACACCGAGCCCGCATGGCGCAGCCGGTCAAACAGGGCCTGTGGATCGTCCACCGCCAGTTCCAGATGCTCGGGCGCGAGCCGGTCGACCAGCGGCATCGCGGCCTCCAGCGAATCGACCACGATGATCGCGCCATTCGCATCCCAGGCGGTGCGCGCGACGCTGGCGGTCGCCAGTTCGGGAATCTGCCGGTCGACGGCTTCGGCCACGCGGGTCGCGAAGTCGGCATCGTCGGTGAACAGGATCGACTGGGTGACGGTGTCGTGCTCGGCCTGGCTCAGCAGGTCGGCGGCGATCCAGTCGGGATCGTTCTTGCCGTCGGCCACCACCACGATCTCGGAAGGCCCCGCGACCATGTCGATGCCGACCATGCCGTACACCTGGCGCTTGGCCTCCGCGACCCAGGCATTGCCGGGCCCGGTGACGACATCGACCCGCTGGATGCGGCCCGCACCATAAGCCAGCGCGCCCACGGCCTGTGCGCCGCCGACCCGCCATACCTCGTCCACGCCCGCCAGATGCGCGGCGGCGAGGACGAGATGGTTGATCTCGCCCTTCGGGGTCGGCGTGACCATCACCAGCCGCTCGACGCCTGCCACCTTGGCGGGAATCGCGTTCATCAGCAGCGAGGAGGGATAGGCCGCGCGGCCGCCGGGGACATAGATCCCGGCCGCGTCCACCGCCGTCCAGCGCGCGCCCAGACGAACCCCTTGCGCATCGACATAGTCGGTGTCGGTCGGCTTCTGCTTTTCGTGATAGGCCCGGATGCGCGCGGCAGCGAGGTCGAGCGCGGCGCGCAGTTCGGGCTCCAGCGCGTCATAGGCGGCGCGACAGTCGGTCGGTTCGATCCGCCAGCCCGTTTCGCTCAGGTCATGGCCGTCAAACTGCTTGGTGAAGGCTGCCACCGCCGCCTCGCCATCGTCGCGGACCGCACGCAGGATCACCTGCACGTCGCGCGCGACATCGGCATCGCTCTCGCGCCGGGCGTCGACCAGTTCGTCGAACGCGGCGGCAAAGCCCGATTCTTGCGTGTTCAGCCGGATCATGCCGCTTCCCTCTCGGCCACCGCGCGGCGGAACGCCTCGACCAGCGGCACCACGGCGCTGCGCGTCTTCATCGCGGCGCGGTTGACGACCAGCCGCGAGGTGACCTCCTCGATCACCTCCACCTCGACCAGCCCGTTTTCCTTCAGCGTGCGGCCCGACGACACCAGATCGACGATGCGCGGCGCCAGGCCCAGCGTCGGGGCCAGCTCCATCGCGCCGTTCAGCTTGACGCACTCGGCCTGCACGCCCCGCGCGGCGAAGTGGCGGCTGGTGATATGCGGATATTTGGTTGCGACGCGGACATGACTCCATCCGCGCGGATCGTCGCCCTCGGCCATCGCGACGGGCTCGGCGACCGAGATGCGGCAATGGCCGATCTTCAGGTCGACGGGCGCGTACAGCTCGGAATAGCCGAATTCGGACAGCACGTCCGATCCGACGATGCCCAGCTGTGCCGCGCCATGCGCGACGAAGGTGGCGACGTCGAAGGCGCGGACGCGGATCAGCTCGATGCCGGGGACATCGGTCGCGAAGCGCAGCGCGCGGCTGTCCTTGTCGGTGAAGGCCGGTTCGGGCCGGATGCCGGCGGCGGCGAGCAGCGGCAGCGCCTCGGCCAGGATGCGTCCCTTGGGGACGGCGATGATGAGCGGCTGGACCATGAGGATCGGGGGCTTAACCCCCGCCATCGGGGATCGCAATGTCGTTTCCCTTCCTCCCCTGCAAGGGGAGGTGGCATCGCGTCGGCGATGACGGAGGGGTGTCACCCTGTCGAGAACGCCCCTGCCCCTCCACCACCGCTTCGCGGCGGTCCCCCCTCCCCAAGCAAAGATTGGGGAGGTTTGGATTTACACCTTCGCGGCGTAGATCATCCGGCCGGGGCCGAGATTGGCGAACACCCGGTCCAGGTCGCTTTCGCCGACCGCGAAGCAACCCTGGCTGCGGCCCAGCATCCCATGGGTGCGGATCATGTCGCGATTGGCGTACCAGGCCGAATGGATCACGATCGCGCGGCCCAGCGCATTGTCGTTGGTCGGGTCCAGCCCGACGAGACGCTGCGACCGGCCATGCTTGCCGACATAATAATCGTCGGTCAGGAAGGCGCCCTCGCTGCTGGCGTTCGAGTTGAACGCATTCGAGAAGCGCTGGAGATAGCCGCTGTGCGACGGGTCCGACCCGCTGCCGTGCGAGACGAGCAGCGACTGGCTCTTGCCGCTGACCAGATCGATCAGGTGGAGGCGCGGTTCGGACGAGCCGACCGCGAAGTCGACGATCGCCATCCGGTCGCGCTGGCCGATCCGTCCGTTATGCCGTTGCAGCGAGGCCATCGCCGCGCGCAGCAGTTCCGGACGCACCACCCGCGACGAGGCCAGGATCGGCTGGGCCGGGATCGGATCGGGCGCACCGGGCAGCGTGGGATGTTTCGGAACCGGCGGCTGGCGAAGAGGGCGGAGATCCCCCGCGGTCAGGCGACCCCGGGCCGTTGCCGCACCCGGAACCGCGAGCGCCCCGGCCAACACCAGCGCGTTCTTCAACAGCGCGCGCCGACCCGGCGCAGCGTCCAGATTTTCGAGCATTATGATCCTTCAAACCCCAGAATTCCCGCGACTCCTAGATAGCAGGGAAGGGGCCGTTTTTCTGCCCTTCCCCCTATCGGTTGATCGCTTGGTTCCATCGATTCGGCGAAAGTTCCGGCTCAGCGTAAAAAATTTCGCTCGGCACCAAATGTGGCTTGACGTGTTTAAGAAATTATGAACTCGCCAAGGAAAAGGGATATGAAGGCTTTCGCTTTTGCCGCCCTGCTCGGGGTGACCACTCTGGGTTTCGCCGCACCCGCTTTTGCCGAAGAGGGGCCTGCCACCGCCACCATCGCCCAGGCCGCCGCCGCGCTGGCGCCCAACCGATTCGTCTGGGCCGATCCGCAAATGGCGGCGGTCGATCCGGTCATCCAGCCGGTGACGGTCGTCGTCAGCCTGCCGATGCAGCGCGCCTATGTCTATCGTGGCGATACGATGATCGCGGCGGCTTCGGTGTCGACGGGCAAGGACGGCAAGGACACGCCGGTCGGCATCTTCCCGATCCTGCAGAAGCGCGAGATGCATCGCAGCAATCTCTACAATTCGGCGCCTATGCCGTTCATGCAGCGGCTGACCTGGGACGGCGTGGCGCTGCACGCAGGCAACAATCCCGGATTTCCGGATTCGCATGGCTGCATCCGGCTGCCCAGCGCTTTCGCCAAGAAGCTGTTTTCGATCACCACGGTCGGGACCAATGTGATCGTCACCGACCAGATGGTCGGGGATCATCTGGATCCGGCGCTGCTGGATACCGAGGCGAGCCAGGCCAATCAGGCGCAGCTGGCGTCGCTGGCGCGGTGAGGTCGGGGCGTGGCCTTCGACTACGCTCAGGCTGAACGGAGTTTGCTCCCGCGCTCCGTTCACGCTGAGCGAAGTCGAAGCGCACGGGCTGGCCGTGCGGCTAGGCCACCAACCCCAGTTCCCGAAGCTGCGGCCGAAGCGTCGCCTCGTCGGTGAAATGCAGCGCATGGATTCCCATCGCCGCCGCCGCATCGATATTGGCGCGGTTGTCGTCGATGAACACCGCCTGCCCCGGCTCCAGCCCGAACCGGGCGAGCGCGATGGCGTAGATGGCGGGGTCGGGCTTCACTAGCTTCTCGTCGCCCGACACCACGATGGCGCGGAAGCGATCGAACAACGCCGCCTCGCGCGCCCGGAAGGGCGGCCAGAATTCATGGCTGAAGTTCGTGATCGCGAACAGCGGCACGCCCGCCGAATCGAGTTCGGCGACCAGTTCGTGCATCCCCGGTATCGGATCGCCGATGCTCTCGCCGAAGCGCGGGCCCCAGGCGGCGATCAGGTCGCGATGCTGCGGGTATAGCGCGATCAGCTCCGCCGAGGTGTCGGCGAAGTCGCGGCCCGCATCATGCTGGAAATGCCATTCGGTCGTGACGACATCGCGGACAAATGCATCGAGCGCCCGATCGTCCGCGATCAGGCGCCGATACAGGATCCGGGGATCCCAGTCGTAGAGTACGCGACCGACGTCGAAGATGACGGCGGTCGGCCGATCGGAACGGGCCGCGGACACGCCGCCAGCCTCGTCCTGTTCGATCAGCCCCAAGAGCGATTAGCCCTGGCGCGCCTTGAAACGACGGTTGGTCTTGTTGATGACATAGGTGCGGCCGCGACGGCGGATCACGCGGTTGTCCCGGTGGCGATCCTTGAGCGACTTCAGGGAATTGCGGATCTTCATGATCGATTCGCTTCTTTTGAACTGGAGGGTGATCTGGAAAGCGTCGCCGCCTAGTGGCAAAGGGCGGCCAAGTCAAGGTTGGGGCATGACATGGCGGTCATCCGCCACGCGGCCTCTTCCGCCGCTGGATCAACCCCCATATGTCATGCGTTGCCCATCCGTAACATCTTCAAGGTGCCCCCCACTCATGAAAGCCCGCTCGCTCCTGATCCTCGCGGCCGCCGCCGGAACGCTGGCCGCCTGTTCCACCACGGGTGGGCGCCTGCCGCCGACCGAGGTGATTCGCTATCACCTGGGCGAGCCGATCGCGCGCGGGACCGTCCGGGTCGAGCCGCTGTCGAACACCGGCCCGGCCAGCATCGAGTTCAAGACCTATGCCGCCGCGGTCGAAACCGCGCTGCTGCGCAACGGCTATACGCTGCCCCAGGGCGATGCGCAGCCCGACTATATCGCGACCGTGGCCTTCACCCGCGCCAACCGGCTGGGCCCGCCGCGCCCGTCGCCCTTCTCGATCGGCCTGGGCGGCGGCAGCTTCTCGGGCGGTCGTGGCGGCGGCGTCGGGCTGGGCGGGGGCGTCAGCTTCCCGATCGGCAAGAGCCGTCCGCAGGAGATCATCGGCACCGAGCTGTCGGTCCAGATCAAGCGCCGCGCCGACCAGTCGCCGATCTGGGAAGGCAGCGCGCGCAACATCGCCCCGATCGAGGCGGTGGCGAAGGTCGATGCCCAGGCTCAGGCCGCCAAGCTGGCCGATGCGCTGTTCACCAAATTCCCCGGCGAGTCGGGCCGCACCATCGAGGTGAAGTAAGGCGATGACGCTGACCATCAACGCCGCCTTCGACGGCGGTAATATCCGCCTTGTCGGGATCGAGGGCGACCGGGTCGACCTGGAGATCGTGAACGACCGGGATTCGGACTTCTACCAGTGGTTCTATTTCCGGGCCGGTGGGGTGAAGGGGCGCACGCTGACCTTCCGGATCCTGAACGGCGCAGGCTCGGCCTTTGCCGATGGCTGGCCGGGCTATCATGTCCGGGCCTCGACCGACCGGCAGGACTGGCGCATGACCCCGACCCGCTATGCCGACGGGGTGATCGAGTGGCAGTGGACCGGCGGGTCGGACCTGGTCTGGTTCGCCTATTTCGAGCCCTATACGATGGAGCGCCACCACGACCTGGTCGCGCGGATCGCCGGGCGCGGCGTCCATCACGAAGAGATCGGCCAGACGCTCGACGGCCAGCCGATCGACTATTTCCGCCTCGGTTCGGGTGCGAAGCAGGTGTGGCTCTATGCCCGCCAGCATCCGGGCGAATCGATGGCCGAATGGTGGATGGAAGGCGCGCTCGACTGGCTGACCAGTCCGGCGGCGGAGTCGCTGCTGGCGGCGGCGACCGTGCATGTCGTGCCCAACATGAATCCGGACGGCACGCGGCGCGGGCATCTGCGCACCAATGCGGTGGGGGTGAACCTCAACCGCGAATGGCACGCGCCCAGCCCCGAGCGCAGCCCCGAAGTGCTGTGCGTGCGCGACCGCATGGACCGGACCGGCGTCGACTTCGCGATCGACGTCCATGGCGACGAGGCGATTCCGGCGAACTTCATCGCCGGGTTCGAGGGGATTCCCAGCTGGACCGAGGAGCATGGCGCCAAATTCTATGAATTCGGTCGCCGCCTGGCTGCGCACACCCCCGATTTCCAGACCCAGATGGGCTATGAAAAGGCGAGCGCGGGCAATGCCAACCTCGCCATGTCCACCAACCAGCTCGCCGAGCGGTTCGGCGCGGTGTCGGTGACGCTGGAAATGCCGTTCAAGGACCATGATCCCAATCCCGACGCAGTCCATGGCTGGTCGGGCGAGCGGTCGGCGAAGCTGGGCGTGTCGTGCCTGGAAGTGCTGTCGGAGATGATCGGGGACATCTGATCCGGGAGTGGGGGGACGCTCCGGGAAAGGGCGTCCCTTGGCCTTCGACTTCGCTCCGGCCGAACGGAGCGACGGACGTTCCGATTTCCCGAACCTCCGTTCAGCCTGAGCGAAGTCGAAGGCCACGCCCGGCGCTACCGCCGCACCCCCTCCATCGCGAGGTAATGGTCCAGCTCCGCCAGCACCCGCTCCAGCCCCGCCGCATCCCCGGCCTCGGCCCGCACGGTCAGCGCGGCTTGCGTGTTGGACGCTCGCAACAGCCACCAGCCATCCGCCGTCCGCACCCGGACGCCATCCGTGTCGTTGACCTGGGCCCCGTCACGGACCAGCGCCGCCGCCACCCGGTCGACGATCGCGAACTTGTCCGATTCGGATATGACGATCCGCGTTTCGGGAATATCGACCATTACGGGCATCGCCCCGCGCAGCTCGGTCATCGAGCGGCCTGCCAGATGCGCCGCGCGGATCAGGCGGATCGCGGCATAATGCGCATCGTCGAAGCCGTACCATTCGCCCGCGAAGAACATATGGCCCGACATCTCGCCGCCCAGCGGCGCGTCGGTTTCGGCCATCTTGGTCTTCATCAGGCTGTGCCCGGTCTTCCACATCACCGGCTGGCCGCCCAGCGTCGTGATATGGTCGAACAGCGCCTGGCTGGCCTTCACGTCCGCGACGATCGGCGCGCCGGGATGCTCGGCGAGTGCGGGCCCGGCCAGCAGCATCAGGATCTGGTCGCCCCAGATCACGCGGCCCAGCCCGTCGATCGCGCCGATCCGGTCGCCGTCGCCGTCGAAAGCGAATCCGAAGTCGAGCGACTTCTCGGTCACGAGTCGCTTCAGCGCGTCTAGGTTGCTCTCGACCGTCGGATCGGGGTGATGATGCGGGAAATGACCGTCCACATCGGTGAACAGCGTGTGATGCTCACCCGGCAGGCGCTGGACCAGCTTCTCGATGACCGGGCCCGCCGCGCCGCTGCCGCAGTCCCAGCCGATGCGATAGGCACCCCCGGCATAGCCCGCCATCAGCCGGTCGACATAGGTGTCGAGAATGGCGTGCTCGCTCACCCGCCCCTGGCCTATGGTCCAGTCGCGCGTCCGCGCCATCCGCGCCAGGTCCTGCACGTCTTCGCCGAAAAACGGGCGGTGGTGCAGCACCATCTTGAAGCCATTGTCGTCGCGGGGATTGTGGCTGCCCGTTACCTGTACGGCGCCGTCCACCCCTAGGGTCGCCTCGGCGAAATAGACCATCGGGGTGGGGCCCAGTCCCAGCCGGACGACATCGACGCCGCTTTCGCACAGCCCCTCGACCAGCGCGGCCTCGAGTGCGGGCGAGCTGAGCCGGCCGTCGCGCCCGACCGCGACGCGGGAACCGCCCGCCCGCCGCACCCGGCTGGCAAAGCCGCGCCCGACCGCATAGGCGGCGGCTTCGTCCAGCGTCTCGGGCACGGTGCCGCGCACGTCATATTCGCGGCACGCGCTGGGATGGATCGCGGCGGCGCGTTCAGCCACCACGCCGGTCCAGCAACAGGTCGCGCGCGGCGTTCACCCGCCGCGCGAGTTCGGCCGATCCGCCGCGATCGGGATGGACCTGGCTCACCAGCCGTCGATGTGCCTGGCGAATCGCGTCGGCATCGGCATGCGGCGGCAGGTCGAGGATCGCCAGCGCCTCCGCCTCGTCACGCGGCAGGCGGGGCGTGCGCGCCGCTCTGGCGGGGCGGGGCATGTAGCGCCACACCAGCCAGATCACCGCCAGCGCGATCAGCCATTTCACGCCGTCCGCATCCCGTATCCGATCATGCGGCCGCGTCGGTTTCGGTCGTGCCGCCCAGCGCGGAACCGTCCTCGCCCGGCTCGGGCAGCTGGAGCGCGGCCATCATCTCGCGCAGTTCCTGCCGCGCGGCGACATGGCCCAGCCCCATCGCGCCGAATTCCTTGGAGTCGATCATGGTCAGGCCGTTGGGGAACATCTCGCGATAGATGACCCGCTCGCCCAGCCCCGGAATGATCCGGAAGCCGACCCGGCGCGACAGCTGGGTCAGCGCGTCCGACACGCGGCGCATGTTGCGCGCCTCGATATGCTGAAGCCGGTTGCGCAGCACGACCCAGTCGATGGTGGTGCCGTCGGCCCGCGCCCGCTGCTTGCGCGCGTCCCAGATCAGCTCGGAATAGAAGCTGGGGCGCGTGACCTGGAAACTCTCCGGATCGACCTGGCCGATCAGGTCGAAATCGACGAAGCTGTCGTTCATCGGCGTGACCAGCGTGTTGGACAAGGCCGCCGCCGTCCGCGCGAAATGGTCGTCGCGGCCCGGCGTGTCGACGATCAGGAAGTCGGCATCCTGCGACAGGCCGAACCACAGCTCCTCGAACCCCTCCTCGGTCTGGGTGGTGTGGGTCGCATGGACCGGCATGGGCAGGGCATGGCCGGTGCGCCGGATCGTCTCGGCGCGATTCTCCAGATACCGGCCGACAGTGCGCTGACGATGATCCAGATCAAGACAGGCGACTCGGGCCCCCTTGGCGGCCAAAGCGATGGCGACATGGACCGCCGTCGTCGATTTGCCAGTGCCACCTTTTTCATTGGCAAAAACAATTACGTGGGTTGAAGATAGCCGCTCCGGCAACTCGTCGCTTCCTTATTGATCCCCGTTGCCACCCTTCATAGAAGCCCTCGGCGTGGGGAACGAGGGGTAAAATCAGTGGAAGTCATTCGGGATCGCGAAGCGCTGGCCGCGACGCTCGGCACGTTGCGGGCCGAGGGGGCGCGCGTGGCGTTCGTGCCGACCATGGGCGCGCTCCATGCCGGGCATATCGCGCTGATCGAGGCGGCGAAGCGGCCGGGAACCAAGGTGGTCGCGTCGATCTTCGTCAATCCCCGGCAATTCGGCGCGGGCGAGGATCTGGGCCGCTATCCCCGGCGCGAGGCGTCAGACCTGCGCATGCTGACCGAGGCGGGATGCGATGCCGTCTGGATGCCCAGCGTCGAGGCAATGTACCCGGAGGGGCATGCGACCACGATCCATGTCGCGGGCGTCAGCGAGGGCTTTGACGGCGAGGCGCGTCCCGGCCATTTCGACGGCGTCGCCACCGTCGTCGCCAAGCTGTTCAACCAGGTCCGCCCCGACGCCGCCTATTTCGGCGAAAAGGATTTCCAGCAGCTGGCGGTGATCCGCCGCATGGTCGCCGATCTCGACTTCCCCATCGATATCGTCGGCGTGCCGACCCAGCGCGACGATGACGGTTTGGCGCTGTCGTCGCGCAACATCTATCTCGACGAGGAACAGCGGGCCAAGGCGGTGGCGCTGCCCCGCGCGCTGGGCGTCGCGGCACGGGCGATCGGGCGGGGCGAGGAGGTGGCGACGGTGCTGGCCGATGCCCGCGCCACGCTGACCGCCGCCGGGTTCGAGGTGGACTATGTCGCCCTGGCCGATGCCGAGACGCTGGCCCCCGATCCCGCCGCCGACCGCCCCCGCCGCCTGCTCGCGGCGGCACGCATGGGTTCGACCAGACTGATCGATAATATCGCTATCACACTCGGTTAATGAGTTAACCAATTTGTGACCGTTATGGCCATAGAACCATGCTCGTGGACACGGTGTCCGCAAGAGGGGCATGGATATGGCCAATAGCAGCAAATCCGCGCAGTTCCTGATGGAAAGCCGGATCGCCGACCAGATGGCGACCGACGGCGCGGCGATGTACGATCTGGGCGTCGCCTTTTCGACCGGCTCGGGCGGCACCCGCCTGGACCTGATCGAAGCGCACAAATGGTTCAACCTGGCGGCGGTCGCGGGCTTCCTGCCCGCGCAGATCGCACGGTCCGAAGTGGCCGAAGACATGACCGCGCGCGAAATCGCCGAAGCGCAGCGCCAGGCCCGCGCCATGCTCTACGGCCATCTCCCGCAGATGCGTGCGGCTTGAGGTCCTGACACCCCGCCGATAGATGGCCCTGATCGTTTTCGATTGGGGGGGGGGGCGATGGACGACAAGAGTGACGGCCAGGTGACCCTCAGTCTTGGGCGCGTCGCCGTTCATGTCGGGGTCGCGACATTGGTGGGCATGTCGGTCACGATCATGCTGGAGCGATACGGCCATTTACCGCACTGGATGGTGGTCAATAACGCAAGAGGCAGGTCGTTCGTCTGGCTGATCGGGCTGTTGCTCGGTTCTCTCGCATGGCGAATGCTGAACAAGGTGTTCCCGGTGCAGGGGAAAGGCGGAGCGTAGAGGCCGCCATGTCCGCGACATGAGGGATTCGGGATCGCAGGGGCGGTGACGGCTCCGTCATCGGCCGACGGGAATGATCGACGAGGCTTAATCCCCGCCGACCATTTACGCCGTCATGCAATCGCGATCAGTCCGCCGCCTTTTTCGCAGCCGTCTTTTTGGGCGCGGCCTTTTTGGCCGGGGCCTTCTTCTCCGTCGCGGATTTGGCCGCCGTCTTGGCAGGCGCCTTCTTGGCTGCGGCCTTCTTCGCCGGTTTCTTGCGGGCCGGAGCCGCCGCCGCCCGCGCGTCGATCAGCTGCGCGGCTTCCTCCAACGTCAGCTGGTCCTTGTCGACCGTCTTGGGGATGGTCGCGTTCGTCTCGCCATCCGTGACATAGGGGCCATAGCGCCCCTCCATCAGCTTGATCTCCGCCTCGGTGCGCGGATGCTTGCCCAGCACCTTGAGCGGTTCGCGCGACGCCGTGCCGCGCGCGGCACGCCCGCCGCCCGCCGCCGCCTCGGCCAGTTTGACCACGGCGGCGTTCATGCCCGTTTCGAACACTTCGGCGGTCGAGGTCAGGCGGGCATATTTGCCGCTATGCGCCAGATAGGGGCCATAGCGCCCGATCGACGCGGTGATCGGCTCGCCCGTCTCGGGATGGTTGCCGATGGTGCGCGGCAGGCTGAGCAGCTTGAGCGCCCATTCCAGGTCGAGATCGACATCCTTGGGGATGGAGGCGCGCTTGGCGTCCTTGCCCTCGCCGAGCTGGATATAGGGGCCGAAGCGCCCCGACTTGCGCTCGACCGGCAGCCCGGTTTCGGGGTCCTGTCCCAGCGTTTCCGGCCCCGTATCCTCACCCGCGCCCTCGCCCCCCTGCGCGAAGCGGCGGGTATATTTGCACTCGGGATAGTTGGAGCAGGCGATGAACGCGCCGAACCGGCCGCCGCGCAGCGCCAGCCTGCCCTCGCCGCAATTGGGGCAGAGGCGCGGGTCCGAGCCATCGGCCTTTTCGGGGAAGAGATAGGGCGCCAGGAACTGGTCCAGCTCGGCGGTGATCGCCGAGGGTTGCTGTTCCATGACTTCGGACGTGCGCGGCTTGAAGTCGCGCCAGAAGGCGTCGAGCACCGCCTGCCACTGGGCGCGGCCACCGGATACGTCGTCCAGCTCCTCTTCCAGCTCGGCGGTATAGTCGTAACCGACATATTTCTCGAAGAAGCGTTCGAGGAACGCCGTCACCAGCCGCCCGCTCTCCTCGGCGAAGAAGCGGTTCTTCTCGACGCGGACATAGGCGCGGTCCTTCAGCGTCTTGATGATCGACGCATAGGTGGACGGCCGCCCGATGCCGAGTTCCTCCATCCGCTTGACCAGCGACGCCTCGGAGAAGCGCGGCGGCGGCTGGGTGAAGTGCTGTTCGGCCTTCACCTCCTTCTTGGCGGGCGCATCGCCCTCGCGCAGGCGGGGGAGGCGGCGCGCCTCCTCGTCCTGGCTGTCGTCCTGGCCTTCCTCATAGAGCGCCAGATAGCCGGGGAAGAGCACGACCTGGCCGGTCGCGCGCAGCACATGGCGGCCGGTGCCGTCGGCCATGTCGATGGTGGTCCGCTCCATCCGCGCCGAGGCCATCTGGCTTGCCAGCGCGCGCTTCCAGATCAGGTCGTAGAGGCGGCCATGATCGCCCGAACCGGCACGATCGCGCGAGAAGTCGGTCGGGCGGATCGCCTCGTGCGCTTCCTGGGCGTTCTTCGCCTTGGACTGATAGACGCGCGGCTTGTCGGGGACATAGGAGGCGTCATAGCGATCGGCCACGGCTTTCCGCGCCGCCGAGATGGCCGACCCGTCCATCTGGACGCCGTCGGTACGCATATAGGTGATCGCGCCGTCCTCATAGAGTTGCTGCGCGATCCGCATGGTGTGATCGGCCGAGAAGCCCAGCTTGCGCGCGGCCTCCTGTTGCAGCGTGGAGGTGGTGAAGGGCGGCGGCGGGTTGCGCGTCGCGGGCTTGGTCTCGACCGACTGGACCTGGAAACGGGCCGCCTCGACATCCGCCTTGGCGCGGGTCGCGTCGCCTTCATTGCCGATCGACAGGCGGTCGAGCTTCTTGCCCTCCCACTGGACCAGCCGCGCGACGAAGGGCGTGCCGTCCTGCTCCATATCGGCCGTCACCGACCAATATTCCTGGGGCTTGAACGCCTCGATCTCGCGCTCGCGCCCGACGATCAGGCGCAGCGCCACCGACTGCACGCGCCCCGCCGACTTGGCGCCGGGCAGCTTGCGCCACAGCACCGGCGACAGCGTGAAGCCGACCAGATAGTCGAGCGCGCGGCGCGCCCGGTACGCGTCGATCAGGTCGGTATCCAGCTCGCGCGGGTTCTGCATCGCGTGCAGGATGGCGGGCTTGGTGATCGCGTTGAAGGTCACCCGCTCGACCTTGTCGGGCAGCGCCTTGCGGTTCTTCAGCACTTCCTGGACATGCCACGAAATCGCCTCGCCCTCGCGATCAGGGTCGGTGGCCAGGATCAGGCGGTCGGCCTTCTTGGCCTCGTCGGCGATCGCCTTAAGCTGGCGCGCCTTGTCCGCGTAATTCTCCCACTCCATCGCGAAATTCTGGTCGGGATCGACCGAGCCGTCCTTGGGCGGCAGATCGCGGACGTGACCATAGCTCGCCAGGACGCGGTAGTCCGAACCCAGATATTTCTCGATGGTCTTCGCCTTGGCGGGCGATTCGACGATGACAAGCTGCATGAGTGGTGAAACGCGTCCCTTATGTGCGTACGCGAGGATGGGGAGGGGGCGGGGGGCCGTCAAGCGGGGTTGGGTCGTTGGCGGTGGAGGTTCGGGCGGGGGCGGGTGCCCCGTTAACGCTCTCGGACGAAACGCAGCGCCTCCCCCCGATAGGTCGGCCGGTCGTGCAAAGCATAGCCCAGCCGCTCCGCCAGGCGGATCGAGCCGAGATTGGCGGGCGATATGATGCACTGGGTCGCGGCGGGCGCATGATGCTGCTCCATCCAGCGATGCGCGGCGGTCGCGGCCTCGAACGCATAGCCCTTGCCATGCGCGGCGCTGGTGAACACCCAGGCGGCTTCGGGCGGAGAGGGTGAAAGTTTCGGCATCACCTCGCGACGGAAGTCCATGAAGCCGGTCTCGCCGAGATACTGCCCGGTGGCCCGGTCGAACACCGCGAACATCCCATGGCCGAATACCGACCAATGGCCGATGAAGCGCAACAGCCGCATCCATGCTTCCTCGCCCGACATCGGCGCACCGGCGTGACGGACCACGACGGGATCGGCGACCATCGCGGCATAGGCATCGAAATCCGCCACCTCATAGGGACGCAGGGTCAGGCGTTCGGTCTGGATCATGCCAGCGCCACCCGCCCGCCCGCGTGGCGCTCCAGCCGTCCGGCCAGTTCCAGTTCCAGCAGGATCGTCTGGACGATGGCGGGCGGGCGACCGCTCTGGCGGATGAGTTCGTCCACGCTCACCGCCACCGGGCCGAGCAGGTCGCCGACCCGCCGCCGGTCGGCATCGCTCGCCTCCTGCGGCGGCGGCGGGGTGTAGGCGCTGTCCGGCGCGCGGACCATGCGCGGGTCGATGGGGCGGATCTGTTCCAATATGTCCCCCGCCGACTGGATCAGCGTCGCGCCCTCGCGGATCAGCATGTTGCAGCCTTGCGCGCGCGGGTCCGCCGGGTGGCCGGGCACCGCCATCACCTCGCGCCCCGCCTCGCCCGCCAGCCGCGCGGTGATCAGCGAGCCCGAACGCGGCGCGGCCTCGACCACCACCGTCCCTTGCGCGAGTCCTGCGATGATCCGGTTGCGCGAGGGGAAGTGGCGGGCCAGCGGCTGCGTGCCCGGCGGCTGCTCGGCGATCAGCAGGCCGCGCGTCGCCACCTCTTCCTGCAACCGGGCATTTTCGGGGGGAAAGGCGATGTCGATGCCGCTGGCGATGACGCCGATCGTGCCGCCCTCCAGCGCGCCGAGATGCGCCGCGGTGTCGATCCCCCGCGCCAGGCCCGAGGTGACGGGCACATGCTGCGCCGCCAGATCCTGTGCCAGCCCGCGCGCGAAGCGGCAGGACGCGGCCGAGGCATTGCGCGCGCCGACCAGCGCCACTCCGCCGCGATGCGCCAGCCCGATGTCGCCGCGCACGATCAGCGCGGGCGGCGCGGTGTCGAGCTCGGCGAGCAGCGGCGGATACTCGGCCTCGCCCAGCAGGACATGCCGCGCGCCGAACCGTGCGACCGCCTCGATCTCACGGGCGATCAGCGCGGGATCGGGGATGCGCGGGCCATCGCCGCCGCCGCGCCGGGCGAGCATCGGCACCGCGTCCAGCGCCGCCTCCGCCGCGCCGAAGCGCGCCATCAATTGTCGCCAGGTGACAGGACCGATGCCATGCGTCCGCAGCAGCCGGAGCTGCGCGAACCGGGCGTCAGCCACGCGTCTTGCCGATGCGCGGTTCGGTGCCCGCCAGCAGCCGTTCGATGTTTGACCCGTGCTTCCACACGACGATCAGCGCGAGCGCGATCAGCAGCAGGACCAGGTCGAACCGGCCGAGCACGGCGGCGGCCAGCGGCGCACTGATCGCCGCGATCATCCCCGCCACCGCCGAGATGCGGATGGTGGCGAGCAGGCCCAGCCAGACCACCGCATAGACCAGGCCCAGCGGCCAGTAGAGCGCGGTGACGACGCCCATCAGCGTGGCGACGCCCTTGCCGCCGCGAAACTTCAGCCAGACGGGATAGCAATGGCCGACGAATGCCGCCGCCGCCGCCAGCACCTCCTGGCCGGGCAGCCAGTGGCGGACCAGCAGCACGGCGGCGACTCCCTTCAACATGTCGAGGATCAGCGTCGCGGCGGCCAGCCCCTTGCGGCCGGTCCGCAACACGTTGGTCGCGCCGATATTGCCCGATCCGATGCTGCGCAGATCGCCCGCGCCCGCCATCCGGGTCAGGATGATGCCGAAGGGAATCGACCCCAGCAGATAGCCGATCAGCAAGGCCCAGCTCGGCGGTCCCCAGATGATGTCGGTCGGCAATGGTCTTCCCCCGGTTCTCCGGGACAGACATAGAACAGTGATCCCGGCCTGTCCAATCGCGGCCCGCTCTGGCCTCGGCGTCGGGGGGCGCTTAAAGACGGCGGGATGAGCGATGCGCGTCCCATCCTGTTCTTCGATTCCGGTGTCGGCGGACTGTCGATCGCGGGGCCCGCGCGCGCCCTGCTGCCGACCGCGCCCTTCGTCTATGTCGCGGACAGCGCGGGCTTTCCCTATGGCGAAAAGACCGAGGCGGAGATTGCCGGGCGGGTGCCCGCCCTGCTGGGGCGGCTGGCGGAGCGGTATCGGCCAAGGCTGATCGTCGTCGCGTGCAATACGGCCTCGACCATCGCGCTGCCCGCGGTCCGCGCCGCGCTCGACGTGGCCGTGGTGGGCACCGTGCCCGCGATCAAGCCGGCGGCGGCGATGAGCGAGACGCGGGTGATCGGCGTGCTCGGCACGCGCGCGACGGTGCGACAGGCCTATGTCGACGATCTGGCGGCGCGGTTCGCGGGCGATTGCCGGGTGATCCGGCACGGCTCGGCCGAGCTGGTCGAACTGGCCGAGGCCAGGCTGCGCGGCGAGACGCCGCCGTCCGAATCCTTCGCGGCGGTGCTGGACGGGCTGTTCGGGCAGCCGGGGGGCGAGGCGATCGACGTGATCGTCAACGCCTGCACCCATTTCCCGCTGGTCGAGGCCGAACTGACGGCGGCGGCATCGCGTCCGGTGCGCTTTGTCGATGGCGGGCCGGGAATCGCGCGGCGAATCGCGTTTCTGACCCAGGGGCAGGATTGGCCTGACTCGGCGGGAGAGGGGGTGGCGGTGTTCACGCATCTGGGCGCGCGCGAGGCCGCCCTGCGACCGGGACTGGCGGCGCGCGGCTTTTCGCGGATCGAGGCGCTATAGCATCGCTCGCACCGCCCGAACGGGGCTTGCGGGCCATCCGCATCGGGAACCGTGGGGACGCTGGGACAATATGTCCACCATGATCGATCACAGTCATCGCGGTTATCGACTCGCATCGCCCGCCGCATCGTCCTACATTCCCAACCTATGAGCATGGACGGTACGGACGCGCGCGTGGATTATTCCCGCGTCTTCACCCAGGCGATCGATCGCCTGCACGCCGAGGGACGTTACCGCGTCTTCATCGACATTCTGCGCAACAAGGGCATGTTCCCCAATGCGCGCTGCTTCGCCGGTCATAACGGGCCCAAGCCGATCACGGTCTGGTGCTCCAACGACTATCTGGCGATGGGACAGCATCCCAAGGTCATCGCCGCGATGGAGGAGGCGCTGCACGATGTCGGCGCGGGCTCGGGCGGCACGCGCAATATCGGCGGTAACACCCATTATCATGTCGATCTGGAAGGCGAACTGGCCGACCTGCACGGCAAGGAAGCCGCGCTGCTGTTCACCAGCGGCTATGTCTCCAACGAGGCGACGCTGGCGACGCTCGCCAAGATACTGCCCGGTTGCGTGATCTTCTCCGACGAACTCAACCACGCCTCGATGATCGCGGGCATCCGCAATTCGGGGTGCGAGAAGCGGGTCTTCCGCCACAACGACCTGGCGCATCTGGAAGAATTGCTGGCGGCGGCCGATCCGGGCGTGCCCAAGCTGATCGCGTTCGAGAGCGTCTATTCGATGGAGGGCGATGTCGCCCCGATCGCGGCGATCTGTGATCTCGCCGACAAGTATAATGCGCTGACCTATCTGGACGAGGTCCATGCGGTCGGCATGTACGGCGCGCGCGGCGGCGGGATTTCGGAGCGGGACGGGGTAGCGCACCGGCTGACCGTGATCGAGGGGACGCTGGGCAAGGCGTTCGGCGTCATGGGCGGCTATATCGCGGCCGACCGGATGATCGTCGACGTGATCCGCTCCTATGCGCCGGGTTTCATCTTCACCACCTCGCTGTCGCCGGTGCTGGTCGCGGGCGTGCTGGCGAGCGTCCGCCACCTCAAGCAAAGCGCGGTCGAGCGCGAGGGGCAACAGGCCGCCGCCGCCCGGCTGAAGGCGATGATGCGTGACGCGGGACTGCCGGTGATGCTGGGCGAGACGCATATCGTGCCGGTGATGGTCGGCGACCCGGTCAAGGCCAAGAAGATCAGCGACATCCTGCTCGCCGAATATGGCATGTACGTCCAGCCGATCAATTATCCCACGGTCCCGCGCGGCACCGAACGCCTGCGCTTCACGCCGGGCCCGGCGCATGACGAGGCGATGATGGCGGAACTGGTGTCGGCCCTGGTCGAGATCTGGGAACGCCTCGAACTAAAGATGGCGGCGTAAGGGCGCTCACCATTCAGCGATGCCTTTCCGTCCCTCGCCCCTCGCAGAGGGGAGAGGGTTGCGCAGACTTGGCCTTTGCGAAAGCAAAGGCTTAGTCGAAGCTGGGTGAGGGGTGGGCGCTCGCGAAGTGAGCGCGCGAGCCTTTGGGCTCGCTCAACCCCTCACCCAAGCTGCGCTAGCCAGCAGACTGGCAAGCTTCGCTAACCCTCTCCCCTGTCCAGGGGAGAGGGGAAGAAGACGCGATTGTGAATTCGATCCGCCCTAAGGCCTCTCCATCATTCCATGTTCCCCGGCGAAGGCCGGGGCCCAGTTGCTGCAAAGGCAATGGTACGCAGAACTATGCGTGGGAGGCATGCGGCAAGGCGTCGCTTGGGCCTCCCACGCTTGACCAGTCCGCTCCATCAAGGTCGTGGCAACTGGGCCCGGGCCTTCGCCGGGGAACGGGAGTCGATAGGGCTGTCGGACGCCGGAATTCGCGGGGAAGCGAGTCCGTGATCGACGGCTCGGCCCCGCTTTACGTCTTGCAATAGCCTTCGCCCGTCTTGACCGTCAGGCACTCGGTCTTTCCCGCCAGATATTTCAGCCCGGTCGCATCGCCGCCCGTCGGGCGCAGCGTCTCGCGCACGCCGTTGCGCTCGAAGACGATGGTGTCGCCCACCGCATCGCCCCGGAACTCGCCCCTGTGGTCGAGGTCCCATTGCATCTCCAGCCGATAGCGGCCGGGCGTTGCGGCATGTTTCACGTTCAGGACCATGCCCTCCACCCCGATCCAGCGGCCGACATAATCCGGTGCCTTCTTCTTCGGCACGCCGTTGAAGGTCGCGCCGTCGCCCGCCGGTCCCGCCGTCGCGGCCGCCTGGGGCCCGCTGGCCGGGGCGGCGCCGTTGGTCACCGAGTCGGGCGCCTCGCGCGAGCAGGCGGAGAGGGTGGCGAGGGCGGCGAGGATCAGGATACGCGTCATGCCGCGCAGAACCCCTGGCCATGGCGCACGTTCCGTTGCGCGAAGGGGTAGCCATCCGCCCCGTGCGCGCGTAAAGGCGCGCTCATTCCATTCCTACCCCGTCAGGAGCGCCCGTCCCATGCGCATCGCGATCGCATCCGATCATGCCGCCGTCTCGTTGAAGACCGTGCTGGCGGACTGGCTGCGCGAACAGGGGCATGAGGTGCTCGACCTGGGCACCGACGGCACGGCGAGCGTCGATTATCCCGATTTCGGCCATGCGGTGGCCGAGGCCCTGGCCGATGGTCGCGCCGAGCGCGGCGTGGCGCTGTGCGGCTCGGGCATCGGCATCTCGATCGCCGCCAACCGCCATCCCGCCTGCCGCTGCGCGCTCGTCTCCGAGCCGCTGTCCGCCGCGCTCGCCCGCCAGCATAACGACGCCAACGCCATCGCCATGGGCGCGCGCGTCATCGGCGAGGAAATGGCCAAGGCCTGCCTGACCGCCTTCCTGTCCACCCCGTTCGAGGGCGGACGTCATCAGCGCCGCGTCGACATGCTGTCCGCCGCATCCGCCCAGAATTGAACGCCCAAGGATATCCGCAATGAGCACGCTTAACGACGTCCAGCCCGCCGGCTTCTTCACCCGCACCCTGGCCGATGCCGACCCCGCCGTCTTCGCCGGTGTGTCGCACGAGCTGGAGCGCGAGCAGACCCAGATCGAGCTGATCGCCAGCGAGAACATCGTCTCCAAGGCGGTGATGGAAGCGCAAGGCTCGGTCTTCACCAACAAGTACGCCGAGGGCTATCCGGGCAAGCGCTATTATCAGGGCTGCGCGCCGTCCGACGAGGTCGAGCAGCTGGCGATCGACCGCGCCAAGCAGATCTTCGGCTGCGACTTCGTCAACGTGCAGCCGCATTCGGGCGCGCAGGCGAACGGCGCGGTGATGCTGGCGCTGGCCAAGCCCGGCGACACGATCATGGGCCTGTCGCTCGACGCCGGTGGCCACCTGACCCACGGTGCCAAGGCGGCGCTGTCGGGCAAGTGGTTCAACGCGGTCCAATACGGCGTCGACCCCGAGACGCACCTGATCGACTATGACGAGGTCGCCCGCATCGCGCGCGAGTGCCAGCCCAAGATCATCATCGCGGGCGGATCGGCCTATCCCCGCGTCATCGACTTCGCCAAGTTCCGCGCGATTGCGGATGAGGTCGGCGCGTACTTCATGGTCGACATGGCGCACTTTGCGGGCATCGTCGCGGGCGGCCTGCACCCGACCCCGTTCGGCCATGCGCATGTCGTGACCACCACCACGCACAAGACGCTGCGGGGCCCTCGCGGCGGCATGATCATGACCAATGACGAGGCGATCGCCAAGAAGATCAACTCGGCGGTCTTCCCCGGCCTTCAGGGCGGCCCGCTGATGCACGTCATCGCCGCCAAGGCGGTCGCGTTCGGCGAAGCGCTCCAGCCGGAGTTCAAGACCTATATCGCGGCGGTCGTGGAGAATGCCCGCGTGCTGGCGGCGACGCTGAAGGCGCGCGGCGCGAACCTGGTCGCGGGCGGCACCGACACGCATCTGGCGCTGGTCGACCTGACCCCGCTGGGCATCACCGGCCGCGACGCCGACGAGGCGCTGGAGCGCGCGGGCATCACCTGCAACAAGAACGGCATCCCCAACGACCCGCTGCCGCCGATGAAGACCAGCGGCATCCGCGTCGGCTCGCCCGCGGGCACCACGCGCGGTTTCGGCCCGGCGGAGTTCGAGCAGATCGGCCATATGGTCGCCGATGTGCTCGACGGTCTGAAGGCCAAGGGCGAGCATGGGGACCCCGAGGTTGAGGCGAACGTTCGTGCTCGTGTGCGTGAGCTTTGCGCACGCTTTCCGATCTATCAGGGATAAGGACGTAAACGCATGGCCAAGTTCGACGAGAAGTTTTCCGAGGTGCAGAACGACATCAAGTCGACCCCCGGCCTCGGCAAGAGCATGGCGAAATGGGGCGCGCTCGGCGCCGTGGTCGCGATCCCGGTGCCGTTCGTCGGTCCGGTCCTCGGCGCGGCGGCGGGTGCCGGTTACGCCTATTTCAAGGCAAAGAAGAAGGCCTGAATGCGCTGCCCCTTTTGCGGCCATGAAGACAGTCAGGTAAAGGACAGCCGCCCCACCGAAGATGGGGCGGCGATCCGCCGCCGCCGCCAGTGCGAGGGCTGCGGCGCGCGCTTCACCACGTTCGAGCGCATCCAGCTGCGCGAATTGACCGTGATGAAGAGCGAAGAGCGGCGCGAGCCGTTCGACCGCGAAAAGCTGCTCCGCTCCATCGCCATCGCGACCCGCAAGCGCCCGATCGACCCGGTGCGGGTGGAAAAGCTGGTGTCCGGCATCCAGCGCCAGCTGGAGACCAGCGGCGAGGGCGAGGTATCGTCCAAGCGGATCGGCGAGATGGTGATGGAAGGGCTGAAGCGCCTGGATTCGGTGGCCTATATCCGCTTCGCCAGCGTGTATCGCGAGTTCGGCGAGGCCAAGGATTTCGAGGCGTTTGCCGGGACGGTTGAGGAAGTGGCGCCGAAGGGGGAGTGAGGTTTTGGTGAGGGCGGGGCGTGGGCTTCGACTTCGCTCAGCCTGAACGGAGGTTAGGAGTTATCTGGCTTTAACAAGGCAGCCGTTCAGGCTGAGCGAAGTCGAAGCCCAAGGGAATTCCCTTGCCCCAAATCCCGAAAGCGATAGCCTTGCGGTGCTCGCTTTCGGGGAAAGTGAATGGCCTTCTACTGCTACATCCTCCGCTGCTCCGACGGCAGCTTCTACACCGGCCACACCGAAAACCTCGAACACCGCATCGCCCAACATCAGACCGGCGAACTCCCCTGCTACACCCAAACCCGCCGCCCGGTGGAATTGGCTTGGTCGCAGGACTTCCCCACCCGCCACGAAGCCCTCACCGCCGAGCACCAGATCAAGGGCTGGTCCCGCACCAAGAAGGCCGCGTTAATCGCATCGGACTGGACGGCGCTGAAAGAAGCCGCGATACCGCGCGCGGAACGTGCCCTTCGACTTCGCTCAGGGCGAACGGAAGAGTGAACGTGAACAAATCCCAGCCCCCCGTCATCGTCCTGGTCCGCCCGCAGCTGGGCGAGAATATCGGCAAGGCCGCGCGTGCCATGCTCAATTTCGGGCTGGTCGAGATGCGCCTCGTCACCCCGCGCGACGGCTGGCCCAATCCGCAGGCGGGGCCCGCCGCCTCGGGCGCGGACAGCGTGCTGGAACAGGCCAAGGTCTATGAGAGCGTCGCCGATGCGGTCGCCGACTGTGCGCAGGTCTATGCCACCACCGTGCGCAAGCGCGGCGTCACCAAGCCGGTCGTGACCCCGGAAGAGGCGGCGCGCGAAATCCATGCCGACACGACCGGCCGGGCGGCCTTCCTTTTCGGGCCCGAGCGATCGGGGCTGGAGACCGACGACGTGGCGATCGCGCGCAAGATCGTCACCGTGCCGATCAACCCCGAATTCGGCAGCCTGAACCTGGCCCAGGCGGTGATCCTGATCGCCTATGAATGGTCGAAGGGCGTCGAGCTGGCCCAGCCGCCCGAGGTCGAACTGCCCGAGGTCGCGCCGCAATTCGAGCTGGACGGCATGATCGGCCAGTTGGAGGAGATGCTGGACGGCGCGGGCTATTTCTTCCCGCCCGACCGGACGCCCGCCACCAAGCGGACGCTGCGCACCCTGCTGACCAAGCCCGGCTGGTCGAGCCAGGAAATCCGCACCCTGCGCGGCGTGCTGTCGACGCTGGCCCGCCCGCGCGAGCGGTAAAGACCGCGCGTCCAAACTCCGTTCAGCCTGAGCGTAGTCGAAGGCCACACCGTGATCTCCGCCACGGGGGCCGCTTGGCGGGGGATGGCCCTTGGCCTTCGACTACGCTCAGGCCGAACGGAGGTGGGGCCGCCTTACCCCCGAGTCCGGTCGAAGGTCGCCAGTTCATAGGCGATCGACCCTTCGACCAGAACGTCCCACATCTCGGCGATCACGGCGCCGGGCAGGCCCAGCCGTTCGGCCTCGGCGCGCGCCTGTTCGATCACCTGGGTCTTGCGATCCTCGTCGCGCACGCGGTCGCGGCTCGGCTTGATCCGCGCGGCGGCGTCCATATAGCCGAAGCGGCGCGCAAGCAGCGCCACCAGCTCGCGGTCGAGCTGGTCGACGCCCGCGCGAACCTCCGCCATGGTGGTGCAATCGGGTCCGGCGAGAATCTGGGTCATGGCCAAGCTCTGCCGGGCGGCGTTCGCGCTGTCCAGTCCGGCTTGCGGGTCGGGACTGGCGCGGGATAGGCTGGGGCTTCGTTCCAATTGGGAGATAGGACGATGCTGACCACCTTGCTGCTGCTTGCGCTTTCCGGCCAACAGGCCGAACCCACCCCCGCACCGGTGAAGGAAAAGAAGATCTGCCGCGCGCAGGAAACCACCGGCTCGCGCCTCGCCAGCAAGCGGATCTGCAAGACCCAGGCGGAATGGGACGAGATCGCTGCCAATGCCCGCAACGATGTGGAAAGCACCGCCGGACGGCTGAGCACCGCCAACGGCCGCTGATCCGCCGCTTCGCTTGACTCCGGGGTGCGTCTCGGTTAGGCGCGCCCCTTCGCAATTGCCCCCGCATCCCGGTGAAGCGGTGGGCCTGCGCTTGTCCCCATAAAGGCTTGCATGGTGCGATACCGGGACCAACGTCGTTCGTAATTGCCAAGGATTTAAGATGTCGAAGCGTCAGAGCGCGAAGTACAAGCTCGATCGCCGTATGGGCGAGAACATCTGGGGCCGCCCCAAGAGCCCCGTCAACAAGCGTGAATATGGCCCCGGCCAGCACGGTCAGCGTCGCAAGGGCAAGATGTCGGACTTCGGTCTGCAGCTGCGTGCCAAGCAGAAGCTGAAGGGCTACTATGGCGACGTGACCGAGAAGCAGTTCAAGGCCTGCTACCAGGAAGCCGCCCGCATGAAGGGCGACACCTCGCAGAACCTGATCGGCCTGCTCGAGCAGCGTCTGGACATGATCGTGTACCGCGCCAAGTTCGCGCCGACGATCTTCGCCGCGCGCCAGCTGGTCAGCCACGGCCACATCCGCGTCAACGGCGTGAAGTGCAACGTCGCGTCGCGTCGCTGCTTCGTCGGCGACGAAATCTCGCTGGGTTCGAAGGCGACCGAAATGGCGCTGGTCATGGAAGCGCAGCAGCTCGCCGAGCGTGAAGTGCCCGATTACGTCACCGCCGACGGCAACACCAAGGTCGCGCTGACCCGCATCCCGACCCTGGACGAGGTGCCCTATCCGGTGAAGATGGAGCCGAACCTGGTCGTCGAATTCTATTCGCGCTAAGTTTTCGGGTCTTACCGAATGCGAAGAGGCGGTCCTTCGGGGCCGCCTTTTTTCGTTTCGGCGTCGCGTGGCGGAGGATGCCGGGCGTCTCCATGCTCCGCTCGTTCGAAGGGACGGGGTTATGAGGCGTTTCGATTCCGTCATGATCTGCCCGCTTTTCGTCGTCGTGGTGCCAAGATTCCCCTGAAGACTACCCGTCATGACGATCATACGGACTGCCCGCTTTCCGGACGATATGATGGCCGTTGTGGACATTTGGCGAGAGTTCGTCGCAAGCCCCAGCGTCAGTCTGGATCATCAGAACAATGAGGCCGAGTTTGCCCTGCTCCCCGGCAAATATGCCCGTCCGGCAGGATGCGTCTTGCTCGCCGAGCGGGGCGGCGCGATCGATGGTTGCATCGCCTTTCGTCGCGTGACCCCCGCCATCGCCGAGATGAAGCGGCTTTACGTTCGTCCCAGAGCGCGTGGCGAGAGGCTGGGCCATAGGCTGGTCGAGCGGTTGATCGAAGAGGCGCGGGGCGCGGGCTATTCGGAAATCCGTCTCGATGTGCTGGCTGAATTTACTCAGGCGCAAAAACTCTATGCCGAGTTCGGCTTCGTTGCAGCCGACGCGGTATCCTATAATCCCTTGCCCGGAACGGCGTTTCTGGGACTGACGCTGGATTGAGGACAAACGCCGGCATGCTTGCCCTCGGCGACGCCGCCCGGCACAACCTCCCCAAACACAAGGGGAAAGCACATCATGCGTCGTCTGGTCCTATTGTCCCTCCTGCTTTCGGGCACCGCCATCGCGCAGGAACGGCCCGCCATTTCGGTCGACACGCTCAAGACCGTGACGCAGGTCCTGTCCTCCGACGAATATGAAGGCCGCGCGCCGACCACGCCCGCCGAGGACAAGACCGTCGCCTATATCATCGACCGTTTCCAAAAGGCCGGGCTGAAGCCCGGCAACAAGGGCAGCTGGACCCAGGACGTGCCGATGGTCGAGATCACCGCGACCGACGTCCAGCCCTTCACGGTGGCGGGCAAGGGGCAGCCCATTTCGCTGGCCTATCGCACCGACATGGTGGCGGGGACCTATCGCGTCACGCCCCGGATCGACGTGAAGGACAGCGAGATGGTCTTTGTCGGCTATGGCATCACCGCGCCCGAAAAGGGCTGGGACGATTATGCCGGGGTGGATGTGCGCGGCAAGACGGTGGTCATCCTAATCAACGATGCCGACTGGCAGACCATGGGGCGCGAAGGGCCGTTCGAGGGCCGCGCGATGACCTGGTATGGTCGCTGGCCCTATAAGTTCGAGAATGCCGCGAAGCACGGCGCCGCCGCCGCGCTGATCGTGCACCAGACCGAACCCGCCGCTTACCCCTGGGCGGTGGTCCAGTCCTCCTGGACCGGGCCGCAGCTGGAGCTGGACGAGGCGGGGGATCATAGGGACCAGAGCCAGGTGATCGGCTGGATCCAGCAGCCCGTGGCCGAGCGCATCCTGAAGGCGGCGGGCAAGGACCTCGCCACGCTGACCAAGGCGGCGCAGCAAAAGGGGTTCAAGGCGGTGCCGCTGGGCCTGACCCTGTCGGGCGGCTTTACCAACACGATCCGGCGCCAGGCATCCAAGAATGTGATCGGCGTCCTGCCCGGCACCACCGAGCCGGGCGATTACGTCCTCTATTCGGCGCATTGGGACCATCTGGGCCGCTGCGACGCGGTGGACGGCGACGATATTTGCAACGGCGCGCTCGACAATGCCACGGGCATCGCCGGGCTGGTCGCGCTGGCCGAGGCGCAAGCAAAGGCGGGGCCTGCCAAGCGATCGATCGCGTTCCTGGCGGTGACGGCGGAGGAAAGCGGGCTGCTCGGCTCGGGCTATTACGCACAGCATCCCGTGTTCCCGCTGGCGCGGACCGTGGGGGGCGTGAACATGGACGGGCTGAACGTGACGGGCCGCTCGAAGGACTTCGTGCTGGTCGGCAAGGGCAAGTCCGAGATCGAGGATCTGGCCAAGGGCTTTGTCGGCCGGCAGGGCCGCTATATCGGCGAGGAAGCCAATCCCGAGCGCGGCAGCTATTACCGCTCCGACCATTTCTCCTTCGCCAAGCTGGGCGTGCCGATGCTCGACGGCGGGTCGGGGCAGGACAAGGTGATGGGCGGTATCGCCGCGGGAAAGAAGGCGACCGAGGATTATGTCGCCAACCGCTATCACAAGCCCGCCGACGAATATGATCCCCGCTGGGATTGGTCGGGCGCGGTCGAGGATTTGACGGTCTATTATCAATTGGGCAGGACGCTGGCCGACCGGCCGGGCCTGTGGCCCAACTGGTATCCCACCGCCGAATTTCGCGCCATTCGCGATCAAAGCAGGAAGAACGTCCAGTGACCACGCAGACCGTGACCACGCCCCCGCCGCCCGAATGGGCCCCGCATGACGCCGTGTGGATCGGCTTTCCCAGCCATCCCGAGCTGTGGCAGGAGGATCTGGAGCCTGCGCGCGAGGAGGTGCTGGCCTTTGCCCGCGCCGTCCATGCCGATGGCCGGGGCGAGCGGGTGATCCTGGTCGCCGCAGACGGCGAGGCGGCCGACGCCGCGCGGGCCATGGCGGGCGATGCGGCGGAGGTGATCGTCCAGCCCTTCGGCGATATCTGGCTGCGCGACACCGGCCCGATCGTCACCGGCGACGGATCGGCGCGGCTGTTCCAGTTCAACGGCTGGGGCGGCAAATACGACCTGCCCGGCGACGATACGGTCGGCGCGCGGCTGGCCGAGGATCGCGGTATCGCGGCGACGGTGTGCGACTGGGTGCTGGAAGGCGGCGCGATCGATGGCGACGGCACCGGCCTGGTCGTCACCACGCGCCAGTGCCTGCTCAACCCCAATCGCAATCCCGAGCTGAGCGAGGCGGCGATCGCCGACCGGCTGGCGCGCGACCTGGGGCTGACGCGGATCGTCTGGCTGGGCGACGGCCTGCTCAACGACCATACCGACGGCCATGTCGACAATCTGGCGCGCTTCGTCGGCCCGAACCGGGTCGCCATGCCCGAGGCCGCCGAGAACGACCCCAACTGGCAGGTCTATGCCGCCGCCAAGCGGACCGCCGAGGCGGCCAGGCTGGAGGTCGTGACCATCCCGTCGCCCGGCCGCGTGCTGCGCGACGAAGAGGTGGTGCCCGCCAGCTATATGAACTTCTATATCGGCAATGCGGCGGTCGTCGTGCCAATCTATGGCAGCGAGAATGACGATGCGGGCGTTGCGGCGATCCAGGCGATCTTCCCCGACCACCAGGTCGTCGGCCTGCGCGCCGACGCGATCCTGACCGGCGGCGGCAGCTTCCACTGCATCTCGCAGCAGATCCCGGCGCGCTGATCCGAATCGCGGCCGACAAAGGGCCCGCGCTTCCAGAGGGGAGCGCGGGCCTTTTTGCTGTGTAGCGCTTCCGGCGGAGGGGGATCAGGGATGCGGCCCCTCGCATAAGGTGCTACTCCTCCCATGATAGAAGGGGGATGCGCCATGATGATCGTCCGCTCGACTGCCACGCCCGGTCGTTCCGTCTGGTCGGCCATCGTCCCTCCCCTCGTTATCATGGCGGCGGCGGCCCCTGCTCCGCCTGCCGATCGCACTGGCCCATCCCCATGCGGCGGCATTGCTGTTCCTGTGGATCGCTTCCGACGCGATGATGCTCGGCCTGATCGCCCGCCATCGCCGTCCCGGCTGGCGCGCGGGCATTGCTGCCATGGCGATGGCGGGTTCGGCGGTCCTTTCCCTGTCGCCGGTGCCGATCCGCGCCGCCCTGGTCGACATGCCCTGGGCGCTGGCGGTGCCGGTGGTCGCGATCGGCCTTCATGGCGGCTGGGGCCTGTGGCGCGTGGCGGAGCGGGTGCGACATTGGGATGCGCGTGATCCCGATCGCTGGGGCGCATTGCTTGGCGAAATTCTACCCCCGCCACTCGCGCGCTTCGCCATGGCCGAGGCGAGGCTGCTGCATCTGGCCCTGTTTCGCTGGAACGGCGCACCCGACGTGCCGCCGGGGACGATCGGCTTTGCCTATCACCGCTATCTCCAGCCGATGATGATCGCGCTGCTGCTGCTATCCTGCGTCGAGATCGGGGTCACGCACCTGCTCATCGCGCATTGGAACCGGACGCTGGCGTGGATCCTGTTCGCGATCAGCGACGTGTCGCTTCTCTATCTGGTCGGCCTCATCAAGTCGCTGCGGCTGGCACCTGTGTTGCTGACCCCGACGGGGGTACGGATTCGCGCCGGGATTCTGATCGACCGGATAATCCCCTATGAAGCGATCGCCGAAGTCACGGCGAATCCCGATGGCGAAACGGTGCGGGCTCCGGGCAGCTGGGACGTGGCGTTGCTTGCCTGGCCTAACCTGATGCTCCGGCTCGAAACGCCGCTGCCGCCCCGTTCGCCCTGGCATGGCGCGCCGGTTCAAGCGATCGCCTTGCGGCTCGACGAGCCCGGTCGCTTCCTCGACGAATTGCGCGCCCGGCTGGTCACTCGGCGGGTGACGGGCCGGTCCTGAGCCATTAAAGGGCGTGGCCATGACCCAGATCACCGTCGCCGCGCTGCAACTGGCCTTCACCGCCGATATCGACCGCAACATCGCAGAGGTGTCGCGCCTCGTCCGCGAGGCGGCGGCCCAGGGGGCGCAGGTGATCCTGCCGCCCGAATTGTTCGAGGGCGAATATTTCTGCCGTGTCGAGGACGAGGGGCTGTTCGCCAACGCCAAGCCGACCGCCGAGCACAAGGCGGTGCGCGCGATGCAGGCGCTGGCCTCCGAGCTGAAGGTCCATATCCCGACCAGCTTCTTCGAGGCGGACGGCCCGCATCACTATAACTCGCTGGCGATGATCAATCCCGACGGGCAGGTCGCGGGCGTCTATCGCAAGAGCCATATCCCGGACGGTCCGGGCTATGAGGAGAAATTCTATTTCCGCCCCGGCAATACCGGGTTCAAGGTGTGGGACGGCCCCGCGACCAAGCTGGGCGTCGGCATCTGCTGGGACCAATGGTACCCTGAGACGGCGCGCGCGATGATGCTGATGGGCGCGGAGATCCTGTTCTACCCCACCGCGATCGGCAGCGAGCCGCATGACGATAGCCTCGACACCGCCCGGCTGTGGCGGCGGGCGATGGTCGGCCATGCGGTGTCGAACGTCGTGCCGATCGTCGCAGCCAACCGGGTCGGCTGCGAGCATGGCCAGACCTTCTACGGCACCAGCTTCATCTGCGACGAGCGCGGCGACATCCTGGCCGAGCTGGACCGGGAGGAAGAGGGCGTGATCGTCGCCACGCTCGACATCGACCGGGTGAAGCGCCACCGCGCGGCGTTCGGCTTCTTCCGCGACCGCCGTCCCGAGCTGTACGGGCGGCTGGTCCAGGATATCTGACGTCTTGTTCCTCCCCAGGCGCGCTTGGGGAGGAGGGGGATCATCCCCGCAAGGCCAGCGCCCGTTCGAACACCGCCTCGAACATGGCGGGGGTCAGTCGCCCGGTATTCTGGTTGTAGCGGGAGCAGTGATAGCTATCCAGCACCACCGGCCCGCCGCCGGGCAGGCGGTGCTCGGCCAGATGCGCGAACCGCGCCTTGGGCAGGCGCCCGCCCAGCGCCTTGATGACCGATCGGTGCGCGATCTCGCCCAGTGCGATGACGACCGACAGCCGGGGCAGCGCGGCGAGTTCGTGCTCCAGGAAGGTGCGGCAGGTGCGGATTTCGTCGGGCGTCGGCTTGTTCTCGGGCGGCAGGCACTTGACCGCGTTCAGGATCACCGCGCCGTTCAGTGTCAGGTCGTCATCGACCCGCGCGTCGAAATTGCCCTCGGCCAGCCCGAACCGGGCGAGCGTGCCATAGAGCAGCGGCCCGGCGCCATCGCCGGTAAAGGGGCGGCCGGTGCGATGCGCGCCATGCTTGCCGGGGGCCAGGCCGACGATCGCCAGCCAGGGATCGGCATCGCCGAAGGGCGGCACGGGGCCGTTCCACCAGCCGGGATATTCGGCCGCGACCGCGTGGCGGACTTCGACCAGGCGGGGGCATAGCGGGCAGTCATGGGGCGGCTGGACGGGCACGAGCGGTGCGGGGATGGCGGGAAAGGATGCATCGGACATCGCGCTCGGGTAGTCGTCGGGCATGACGACGACAAGCTATGCCATCGCGCTGGGTTCCAACCGTCCGGGGCGGCATGGCTCGCCGCGCGCCGAGATCCGCGCGGCGCTGGCCGAACTGGGCGGCGTTCGCGCGGTGTCGCCGATCATCGTCACCGCGCCGGTCGGCCCGTCGATCCGGGCCTTCGCCAATGCCGCCGCGCTGGTCGACAGCCCGCTCGATCCGCCCGCGATGCTGGCGCGACTGAAGGCGATCGAGCGCGCCTTCGGGCGGCGGCGCGGGCAGCGCTGGGGGACGCGGGTGATCGACCTCGACATCATCCTGTGGTCGGGCGGGGCCTGGCGGTCGCCGGGGCTGGTCGTCCCGCACATCGCCTATGCTGCACGCGCCTTCGTGCTGCACCCGCTGGCCGCCATCGCCGCGGACTGGCGCGATCCGCGCGACGGCCGCCGGGTGAGACATTTGCGACATGGTGTTGACCGCAGGCGTCCGCGCCCCTAGGTCGCTTCCACCCCGATGGAGGGTCCGTAGCTCAGTTGGTAGAGCAAGCGACTTTTAATCGAGAGGTCCCGGGTTCGAGTCCCGGCGGACCCACCACGGGGTGTTTCAAGACATTGCGGACCTTTCCCGATCGGCGGGTGGCATAAGCGCCCCGCAAGTCCCCGCCTGATACGCGTGGCGCGATGGGGTCATGGCGGCAGGGGCTGCCCCATGGTAATCCGTAGCGGCGCCAATGACGTAGGATGCTGGCGCGCCGAACAGGACGAGCGCCGCATGGATTTTCCGCTGATCGCCCCCCGACCGCCCCGGCTGTCCGAACATCTGGACGGGCTGAAGCGGATCGAGGCGTCCGGGCAGTTCAGCAACAACGGCCCCGAAGTCCGCGCGCTCGAGGGGGAGATGGTGGACCGGCTCTTCGACGGCCGGGGGGCGGCGCTGGCGGTGGGCAATGCGACGCTGGGGCTGATGATCGCCATCCGGCAGGCGGCAGGCATGACGCCGAAGCCCGGCATGCTGGCGATGATGCCCGCCATGACCTTTGCCGCGACCGCGCAGGCGGCGATCTGGGCGGGGCTGACTCCGTTGATCGTCGATGTCGATCCGCAAAGCTGGACGGCCGACCCGGGCGAGGAGGAGCGGATGCTCGCGCGCCATGGCGACCGGATCGGGGCGATCGTGCCCTATGCCACGTTCGGCACGGACATCGACCTGGATCGCTACGCCTGGTTGGCCAGGCGCCATGGCGTGGGGGTGGTCGTCGATGCGGCGGCCTCGCTGGGCACGCTGGACGAACGGGGGCAGGGGTTCGGCACGGGCGCGCCCTTCACGCTGGTCTATTCGATGCACGCGACCAAGACCTTTTCGGTCGGGGAGGGCGGGCTGGTCTATAGCGGCGATGGCGACCGCATCGACCAGTTGCGCGCGATGGTGAATTTCGGTTTCGAGCGCGGGCGGGTCGCGACGCTGCCCGGCATCAACGCCAAGATGCCCGAGATACTGGCCCTGATGGCGCGCGCGAAACTGGCGGAGATCGACGCCGTCTGCGCCGCGCGCGCGGATCTGGACCGCGAATATCGCGACAGCCTGCCCGGCTATGGCTTTCAGGCGGAGCGGGGGCGGCGGCAGGCGACGCAGTTCATGCCGGTGCTGTTGCCGCCAGCGATTGCCGGGCGCCGCGATGCGGTGATCGCCGCCCTGGCGGCGGACGGCGTCGGGGCGGGCCATTATTTCAGCCCGCATCTCGGCGAGCAGCCGCTGTTCCGCGACACCGCGCTGATCCAGCCGACCCCAGTGGCGGATGCGCTGTCGGCGCGGATGTTGAGCCTGCCGATCACGGACGGGATGAAGCCGGGCGATGCCGGGATCGTCGCCGAGCGGCTGAAGGCGGTGGTCGCGCGCATCGCCGCCGGGGGCGAGCCCGCGCCCGCGCCGGACCGCGACCGGGCCTGTGGTTGCCTGGTGGTGGGGGGCGGTCCGGCGGGGACCGCGATCCTGATCGCGGCGAGCAAGACGGGACAACTCGTGCCGCTGGCCCGGCAGGGACTGGTCCTGGTCGAGCGGTCGAACCGGATCGGCGCGGGCGAGCTGGGCGGCTATGCCATCCGCTCGGACACCACCGCCGAGACCTTCCTGTCGGCGGTGAAGGGCAATCCACATCCCGAACTGGCCGCGCTGGAGGCGCATCCGGCGGGGCAGGTGATGGCGGGCTATTGCGGGGCGCTGGGCGCGCCGCTCCGCGATACCGCGCCGCTGCTGGAGGCGACGGCGCAGCGGCTGCGCGGGATCGTCATGGATCATGGCGGGGCGGTCCTGACCGCGACCGAGGCATTGCGCGCGGACCGCTTGCCGGATGGCGGGTGGCGCACCACCCTGAACGGTCCCGATGGCGTCCGCACCCTCACCTCGCGGCATATCGTCATTGCCACGGGGGGATACCAGAACGACGAACAGATCGCCGACACGATGGTGGCGGGCGTGCGGCTGGGCGACATGGCGGGGGAGCGGCTGATGCGATCCGACACGCTGCTGCGGCATGACGGGATCGACCGGGTGCGGGAGCGGCTGGCGGGTGTCCGCGCGCCGCGCGTCGCGATCATCGGCGCATCGACCAGCGCGATCGCCTGCGCCGTGCAACTGCTCAAATGCCATGATCTGCCCTTCGGAGCGGAGGCGATCACCCTGCTCGCCCGGACGCCACCCAAGCCCTTCTTCCCGACGGTCGAGGCCGCCCATGCCGAGGGGTTCACCGATTTCACCCCGGACGACATCTGCCCGGTCAGCGGCTTCGTGCTGCGCCTTGCCGGGTTGCGGCTGGAGTCGCGCGAACTGGTCCTGCGGATGCTGGCGCTTGGCGGGCGCACGCCCGATCCGCGGCTGGCGCTTCACCGGATCGCGGGAGAGGCGGACCTGCACGCGCGCGCCATCGTCGGCGCGGCCGATCTGGTGATCGGGGCGCTCGGTTATCGCCCGCGCGCGTTGCCGCTGTTCGACGCCGATGGGGTGGCCATCGCTTTGGCGCATGAGGAGGGGCGGCCGATGGTCGACCGCCATTGCCATATCCTCGATGCGCAGGATCGGCCGGTGCAGGGCGCCTATGGCATCGGCCTGTCCGCCGGTTTCGTGCCCTGGGGGCCGCTGGGGGGAGAGAAGAGCTTCCGGGGGCAGGCCAACGGGCTGTGGCTGTGGCAGAACGATGTCGGCCGGATGATCGTCGATCAGGTGCTGGGGCAGGGCGATGCGCAATCGGGTGCGGCGGCGGCATGAGCGATCCGATCGTCAGCGTCGTCATTCCTGCCTATAACGGCGCGGCGCTGATCGGTGAGACCCTGGCCAGCCTGGAAACCCAGACGATGACCCGGTGGGAGGCGCTGGTCGTCGACGATTGTTCGTCCGACGACACCCGCGCGCTGGTGCGCCACTGGCGCGATCCGCGTGTCCGCCTGATCGAGAATGCGGTGAATGGCGGCCCGGTGCGGACGCGCAATCGCGGCTTTGCCGAAGCGCGGGGGCGCTATCTGGCGGGGCTGGACCAGGACGATCTCTGCCGTCCCGAAAGGCTGGCGCGGCAGGTCGCCTATCTGGAGGCGAATCCCGATGTCGTGCTGGTGGGGGCGCAGGCGGAGCAATGGGTCGAGGGGCGGATCCTGCCCATGAATTATGCGCCGCACACCACCCCCGATCTGATAGCCTGGCTGAGCTGGATCGAGAATCCGCTGGTCTGGTCGACGGTGATGGTCCGTGCCGAGGTCGCGCGGCGGCTCGATCCGTTCACGCGGCCCGACATCCTCTATGCCGAGGATTTCGACCTGTATCATCGCATCCGCCGATTCGGCCGGATCGCGCGGCTGGACGAGCCGCTGCTGATCTATCGCCAGCATGCCGGGGGCGTGTCCAAGCGCTTCACCGACACGATGCGGGACAGCGCGACGCGGGTCCTGGCCGAGGCGCATCGGCGGCATCTGGGCGCGGAGGCCGAGGCGGTCGCGCGGCTGCTGGTCCGGCACAATATGGGCGGCCTGCCGGTCGCGGACGGGGCGACGTTCCGGCGGCTGGGACGGGCGATCGCCGGATTGCAGGCGGCCTTCGTCGCCGAGGTCGCGCCGCGCGACGAATCCCTCGCGCTGATCCGTTGGGAAACCGCGCGGCGATGGCGGCAACTGGCGCGCGCCGCGTTACGCTCGGGCCGCGTGACGCTCGGCGATGTGCTGAGCGCGCGGCCGCCGCATCTGGGGCTGGGCTATGCGGGGCTGGACGATCTGTTGCGCTGGCGCGCGATCGGCGCGGTGCGGCAGCTGCGTCGCATCCGCCCGGAATCGGACTCATCCACCGTCGAAAACGAATCGCCCAAGGGGTGATTCGCCTCGCCGACGTCGCGCTTCGGGATCGGGAAGGGCCGCTTGCGGACGGCCCAAACAAAAGCCCGCGCAGAGGGGGCTGCGCGGGGGATGGCAATCAATGCGTCTTGGGAGCCGGGCTTGTCGATCCGCAAGCCCCGGAAAAATCAGAAAAGATGATGAACCAGTCGCGAGGCGCCCAGCGCGACGCCGCCAACGGCGACCCAGCTAGCCATCGCACCGAAGGCCAGGATCAGCAAACGGTCGACGGGCGAAATGGCGTTATCGTTCATGGTCATCGGTCCTCTCCGACCGGTCTGCCTGCCGGTATGAGACATTTCTGCGACAAAATTCGCCGAGAAGCAAACCCATTTTTCAAATCAGCCTGATTGATAAATTCTCCGTTCAGGAAAAAGGGAAGGGGGAAATGCGCGCCTTGGCCTCGCCAGGCCCGGAAATCGGGCATTTCCCCTTGCCTTGCCAGGGAGATGGCACGATCAGCACCCTCGTATGACAGACCCGAACCCCGTCCCCGATATGCATCCCGCGTCCGTATTGAGCGAACCCGGTGTTCGACCCTCGACCATGCCGCTGGCCTTGCGTGGCGCCGCCGCGGGCGCAACGGCGCTGGCGCTTCTGCTGATTCTGGGCCTGCTGATCGATCATTGGCCCTTTGCCTGGGACCGGGCGATTCTGACCGGGCTGCGCGCGCACGGCCAGTCGCGCGCGCTGATGCGGGCGGCGGTCGATGTCACCGCGTTGGGCAGCGTGCCGGTGCTGATCCTCATCATGGCGGGGGCCGTATCGCTGCTGGCCGCGCGTCGGCTGTGGCTGACCGCGATCGCCACGGCGGCGGCGGGGATCAGCGGGGGCATGGCGGTGACCCTGGTCAAGACGATCGTCGCGCGGGCGCGGCCCGATCTGGTGCCGCACTGGGTCGACGTGTCCAATGCCAGCTTTCCCAGCGGCCATGCGGCGGGCAGCGCGATGGTCTATCTGACGCTGGCCGCGCTCGCGACGCAGGTGACGCAGGAGCGGCGGGTGCGCCACATGATCGTGATCCTGGCGGTGCTGCTGGTCGGGATGATCGGGGTCAGCCGCGTCTATCTGGGCGTGCACTGGCCGTCCGACGTGGCCGCCGGATGGTGTTTCGGAACGCTCTGGGCGCTGGGCTGGTGGTGGGCGACCGCCGCCGCCCGCGAGTCATGGCGCGGCGCGCGCCAATAGCCGCTGCGCCGCCTTCAGGTGCGGCGCATCGAGCATCTTGCCGTCCAGCTGGAGCACCCCCGCGCCGGGATTCGCCGCGAACAGGTCGACGATCGCCTGCGCCCGGATCACTTCTTCCGGCGTCGGGGTGAAGGCGGCGTTGATCACCGGCACCTGCCGGGGATGGATCGCCATCATGCCGGTAAAGCCGTCGCGCCGCCCGCGCGCGGCATAATCGGCCAGCCCCTCCGCGTCGCCGAAATCGGGATAGACCGTCTCGATCGCCGCGACGCCCGCCGCATGCGCCCCGAACAGGGTCAGCGAACGGGCCAGCTGATAGGGGGCGGTATAGCCGCCATCGGCCTGGCGCGCGGTCGTGGCGCCGATTGCGGCGGGCAGATCCTCCGCGCCCCAGGTCAACCCGGCGAGCGGCAGGCGCGCGCGCGCATAGTCGCCCAGCCGGAAGATCGCCGCCGGGGTCTCGGTGGCGATGGGCAGGATGGGGGGCAGGACGGGGATGTCCGCCACCCCCAGCGCCGCCAGCGCGTCCAGGCTGGCCAGCCCCTCCGCCTTGGGCAGGACGAGGCCGTCGGGACTCGTGGGCAGGATGATGGCGAGATCGTCGGCGGCCAGCGGTCCGTCGACCGGGTTGATCCGGACGAAGATCGCCTTGTCCGTCTCGCGCGGGGCGGACAGGAACCGGGCGACCGCCTCGCGCGCCGCCGGTTTGGCCTGGGTCGCGACCGAATCCTCCAGATCGATGATCAGCGCGTCCGCCTCCGTCCGCAGCGCCTTGGCCATCAGGCTGGGCTGGTCGCCCGGCACGAACAGGAGCGAACGCAGCCGCATCGGCGTCAGCGGCCCATTTCGGCCAGCTTGCGCTCCCAGGCCAGCGCGTCGCGGACGATGCCGTCGAGGTCGTCGCGCTGCGGGCGCCAGGGCAGCGCCGCCAGGATCGCGCTGTTGTCGGCGACCAGCTCCGCAGGATCGCCCGCGCGGCGGCCCTCCATCCGGCGCTCGATGGTCAGGTTCGTCACCCGGTCGACCGCGTCGAGCACTTCGAGGACCGAGAAGCCGCGACCATAGCCGCAGTTGAGCGTGTGGCTCTCGCCCGGCTGCGCGACCAGCAGCTCCAGCGCGGCGACATGCGCGGCGGCGAGGTCGGAGACATGGATATAGTCGCGCACGCCGGTGCCGTCGCGGGTCGCGAAGTCGGTGCCATAGACGCCGACCGCCTCACGCTTGCCGATCGCCGCCTCGACCGCGATCTTGATGAGATGGGTCGCGCCGACCGTCGACTGGCCCGAGCGGCCCTGCGGATCGGCCCCCGCCACGTTGAAATATCGCAGCGCGCAATAGTTGATCGGATGCGCGGCGGCGACGTCCTTCAGCATGATCTCGGTCATCAGCTTGGACATGCCATAGGGATTGATCGGCGCCTTGGGATCGCTCTCCTTGATCGGCACGCGTTCGGGCGTGCCATAGGTGGCGGCAGTCGAGGAGAAGATGAAGTGGGCCACGCCCTCGGCCACCGCGCTTTCGATCAGCGAACGGCTGGCGGCGGTGTTGTTGCGGTAATATTTGAGCGGGTCGCTGACCGACTCAGGGACGACGACCGATCCGGCGAAGTGCATGATCGCGCGCACGCCATGCTCGCGGATCGCGGTGCGCACCGCTTCGTCGTCGGCGACATTGGCGACCACCAGCGAGGCACGCGGATCGACCGCCCAGTCGAAGCCGGTGACGAGATTGTCGAGCACGACGACCTCATAGCCCGCATCCAGCAGCGCCAGCACGGCATGGCTGCCGATATAGCCGGCGCCGCCGGTCACCATCACCTTGCCGTCGATCGTCGCCATCATCTTTTGTCCCAAAGCCTTGGATTGTCGTCGCCTAGCGCCTTCCTATCTAGGCACACAAGACGACAAGGAGATTCCGAGTGACCGAATATGTGACGCTGGCCGGCGGATGTTTCTGGTGCACCGAGGCGGTGTTCAAGGACGTGATCGGGGTCGAGTCGGTCGAGAGCGGCTATATCGGCGGGACCGTGCCCAACCCGACCTACAAGCAGGTGTGCGGCGGCGATACCGGCCATGCCGAGGCGATCCGTATCGGTTTCGACCCCGAGCAGCTGGCGCTGGACGATCTGCTCGACATCTATTTCGCGACGCATGACCCGACGCAGCTGAACCGCCAGGGCAATGACGTCGGCACGCAATATCGCTCGGCGATGTTCCCGGCCGACGAGGCGCAGGAGGCCGCGATGGTGGCGGCGAAGGCGCGCGCGCAGGACGGCAGCGACAAGCCGATCGTCACCACGATCGAGCCGATGGCCGAATGGTATCCGGCGGAGGATTATCACCAGGATTATTGGGAAACCTCGGGACGGTCCAACCCCTATTGCATGGCGGTGATCCCGCCCAAGCTCCAGAAACTGCGCAAGAGCTTCGCCGCGCGGTCGAAGGCGGTGACGGCGTAAATTCCGGGGCGAGGTCGGGGCGTACGCTTCGATTTCGCTCAGCGTGAACGGAGCATTGGAGCGATCCCATCCTCCCGCTCAGCCTGAGCGTAGTCGAAGGCCACGCCCCGGACCTTTGCCAAAAATGCCCTTGTGGTGTCGGTTGATCCCTTGGCCTTCGACTTCGCTCAGGCTGAACGGAGGGAGGGTTTTTCCTTCGCGCTGAGCGAAATCCAGGGCCTCGCCGCAAACACTATCGCGTCGCCGCGCGCCGCAGCCGGTCGTTGATCGCCTCGCCGATCCCGTCCGCCGGGATCGGGGCGACCGCCAGGCGGGCGTGGTCGCTCGCATCGGCGCGGTGGAGGGCGTCGAACAGCCGAGCGGCGGCCTCGACCGTATCGCCGCTCGCCGACAGCGTGTCGTGTCCCGCGACCGCGCCGAAGCCGATCAGCCATTCGTCCGCATCCGCTGCCGTGGCGTTCAGCCGCAGCGCCTTGCGCGGGGCATAATGGCTGGCAAGCTGCCCCGGCGCGGTGACGATTGCGGGAGTGTCCGGCCCCTGTTCGACCGTGCCCAGCATGCCCGCCAGCATCGCCGCCGTGACCGGACCGGGGCGCAGGATGGTGCGGCCCGCGACGATCGTCGATTCCAGCCCCGCCTCGGTCGCGCCGTCGTCCAGAATGGGTACGTCCGGCCCCAGGCTGGCGCGGACATGGGCGGCGCGGGTCGGGCTGATCCCGCCGCTGGCATTGGCCGAGGGGGCGGCGAGCGGACGGCCGCTCTCCGCCAGCAGCGCCTGCATCGCGCGGTGGCGCGGCACCCGGATCGCCACCGTGTCCAGCCCCGCCGTCACCAGCGAGGCGATGCCCGACCCCGCCCGGACCGGGCGCACCAGCGTCAGCGGGCCGGGCCAGAAGGCCTCGGCCAGCGCCAGCGCCTCGGCATCGAACGCGGCCAGCGCCTGCGCCGCCGCCAGATCGGCGACATGGACGATCAGCGGGTTGAAGGACGGCCGCCCCTTGGCCGCATAGATACGCGCCACCGCCGCCGCGTCGGTCGCGTCGGCGGCGAGGCCATAGACCGTCTCGGTCGGCACCGCGACGATCCCGCCCGCCGCGATCACCGCGGCGGCGGCACGGATCGCGGAAGGGCCGAAGGGCAGGGTCGGGTCGTGGTCGGGAAAGGTCATGGCTGACGCGGCCTATATCCTGTCGGGACGTGCGCGATAAGGGGGCGGGGCAGGGCCATTCGCGCGCCCCTTCGACAATCGCGGTCCGGCATCCTATCTGCTGGGCCATGTTCGACCTCGATTCCTATCTCGCCCGCATCGCCCTTCCCTCGCGCGTGACCGTCGATGCCGAAGGGCTGGCGCGGTTGCAGCGCGCGCACCGGCTGGCCATCCCATTCGAGAATCTCGACGTCCGCCTCGGTCGTCCGATCGCGATCGACAGTGCCAGCGTCTTCGCCAAGCTGGTCGGGGCCCGGCGCGGCGGATATTGTTTCGAGCAGAACCGGCTGCTCCTCGACGTGCTGGCGGCGCATGGCTTTGCCGCGCGGCCGCTGCTGGCGCGGGTCTGGCTGCGCGCGACCGACGTGCCGCCGACCACCCATACGTTCAGCCTCGTCCATATCGACGGCCAGGACTGGATCGCCGATGCGGGCTTCGGGGGCAGCTATTCGCCACCGATGCCTTTGATCGACGGAGCGGAGGCGGAGGGCCCCGACGGCGCGCGCTTTCGGCTGGCCCGTGACGTCCAGCATGGCTGGATGCTGCTGCGCGACGGGCATCCGGGCAACACCGACGGCCGCTCGATGGGCGAGGGGTGGGAGCCGCAATACAGCTTCACCACCGACCATGTCTGGGATGCCGATCTGGCGATGGGCAACCACTGGACCTCGACCTATGAAGAGAGCCGGTTCCGCCTGGCCAATATCGTCAGCATCATCCTGCCGCGCGGCTTTGCGACGCTGACCGGCCGGCATTATCGCCGCTGTGTCGGGCAGGAGGTGACGGAAGGGACGATCACCGATCCGCGCGTCTATCGGATGCGGATGAGCCTGATGTTCGGCATCGACCTGACCGCCGACGAAACCGCGACCCTGTTCGCCGAATAATCCCGAACCCCGTCAGCGAATCGCGCCGTCGCCCGGTGGCGGTGCGATTCGCGGACGCGCCCGATCGATCTCCACCGAAATGCCGTCCGGCGGATGCTCGCCCGGACGGGTTTTCCCGTGCGCGCCACGTCATCTGATGCCGACGAAATGGCGGCTTTCCAGGACATCGCACAGGCGCGGCCAATAATTCGCCATTTTGGGCAGAAAATCTTGCCCATTTAAGGGGCATTTTACCTTTGTTCCCTATCCCTCCAAATGAATGCGGGGGAATTACAAATGAGTCGACCCTTAAAGACGCCCCTTCACCCGTGCCAAGGCAAGCCGGGTGCAGCCGCGCGACAAGGGTGACTCCCGATTGGGATACGGAACCGGGCGCCGAAATCTTGACGATCGTCCCGATAGATAAGTGATCCTCGACGCAGGCGCGATCCTGCGCCGTCGAATCTTTGCTGCGAAGGATAAAATCATGTCGATCACGACAGTGATGGCAAGCGAGAATCTGTGCCTGCCGAACATCGGCACGCTTGCCGAGGAATTGCAGGCCGTCATCACGCCGGGCGCGACGGTCCGGCTGGATCTCTCCGAGGTCGCCGCCCCCGATCTGAGCGTCGTCCAGCTCGTCCAGGCGGCACGGGTCGGCGCGGCGGAGGTCGATTGCGATTTCGCCCTGGCGGCCCCGGCGGGCGAGTCCTTCCGCGCGCTTCTCAACCGGGCGGCCTTCCTGCCCCACCCCAACCCCGAACACAGCCAATTCTGGTTCCACGGAGATACGGACCAATGACCGCCTCGATCCTTACCGTTGACGACAGCGCCTCCTTGCGCATGGCGATCCGCATCGCGCTGACCGGCGCGGGCTATGCGGTGACCGAAGCCGCGGACGGCGTCGAGGGGCTGAGCAAGGCGACCGCGACCCGGTTCGACCTGATCGTCACCGACCTGAACATGCCCAATATGGACGGGTTGGAGATGATCCGCGCGCTGCGCCAGCAACCCGCGCAGGCGGGTGTGCCGATCATCTTCCTGACCACCGAATCGGACGACGCGATGAAGGCGCAGGCCAAGGCGGCGGGCGCGACCGGCTGGCTGGTCAAGCCCTTCCAGCCCGAACAGCTGATCCGCGTCGCGCAGAAGGTCCTCGCACGGTGAGCGGCGAGGATCCGACAGCCGCCTTCCGGATCGAGGCGGGCGAGCTTCTGGAGCAGGTCGAACAGGGGCTGCTCGACCTGGGGCACCGGCTGGACGACATGAGCCTGGTCAATGCCGTGTTCCGGGGGCTTCACACGCTCAAGGGCTCGGGCGCGATGTTCGGCTTCGACAAGCTGGCGGCCTTCACCCATCACTGCGAAACCGCGTTCGACCGCGTCCGCAAGGGCGATGTCCGCGCGACGCCGGACCTGGTGTCGGTCATCCTGTCGGCGGGCGACCATATGCGCGCGCTGGTCGAGGGCGATGCGCCCGAGGCCGAGGGGCAGGCGATCCTGACCCGGCTGGCGGCGGCGGTCGATGCCGCGGCGGGCGGGGCCGGCGAAGCGCCCGCGCCCGTCGCCGGGCCGGTCAGGACGGGCTGGACGCTGTCCTTCCGCCTGCCGCCCGACGCGATGGCCAATGGCACCAATCCGCTGGCGCTGCTCGACGAGCTGCGCGAGCTGGGCGAGGCGACGATCGTTGCGCGGACCGACGAGATTCCCGCGCTCGGCACCTTCGAGCCCGGCCACTGCGTCGTCGGCTGGGACTGCACGCTGATCGGCGACATTTCGCGCGATGCGATCGAGGACGTCTTCCTGTTCGTCATGGACGATATGGAGATCACCATCGCCCCGCTGGCGGTCGAGGCGAGCGAGGAACCGGCGGTGGCGGACGAACCGGCGGCGGCATCGCCCGTCGCGGCTTCGGCCCCCGCACCCGCCGTCACGGCCCCGGTCGCGGCGAACGACCAGCCCGCGCGCACCCCGGCCAACCGGTCGCAGGGCGAGCATGTCCGCGTCCCCGCCGAGCGTCTCGACGAACTGATGGACCGGGTCGGCGAGCTCGTCATCGCGCAGAGCCGCTTGTCGCAGCTGGCGGGCCATGGCCATGACCTGAGCCTGCGCTCCGTCTCCGAGGAGATCGAGCGGCTGGCGGGCGAGATGCGCGACACGATGATGATCCTGCGCATGGTGCCGGTCTCGACGCTGTTCGGCCGCTTCCGCCGCCTGATCCACGACCTGGCGATCGAAACCGGCAAGACGATCGAGCTCGTCACCGAGGGCGAGACGACCGAGGTCGACAAGACGGTGATCGAGCGGCTGTTCGACCCGCTGGTCCATATCATCCGCAACAGTTGCGACCATGGCCTGGAACGGGCCGAGGACCGCCTCGCGGCGGGCAAGTCGGCCAGCGGTCTGATCCGCCTCAGCGCGCATCAGGCGGGCGGCGAGGTGCTGATCACCATCACCGACGACGGGCGCGGCATCGATGTCGAGCGCGTCCGTGCCAAGGCGGAGGCCAATGGCCTGATCCAGCCGGGGCAGGTGGTCGGCGAGGACGAACTGCTGGGCCTGATCTTCCACCCCGGCTTCTCGACGGCGGCGCAGGTCACCAACCTGTCCGGGCGCGGCGTCGGCATGGACGTGGTCAAGCGCACGATCGAAAGCCTGCGCGGCTCTATCGACGTGAAGAGCGTGCCCGGCCAGGGTTCGACCATCACGCTGCGCATCCCGCTGACGCTGGCGATCATCGAGGGGCTGCTCGTCCGGGTGGGCGAGGGACGCTATGTCATCCCGCTCGCGGCGGTCGAAGAATGCCTGGAGTTGTCGCTGGAGGAGGATCTGCGCTCGCGCGGGCGCAGCATCATCACGCTGCGCGAGCGGCTGGTGCCGTTCCTGCGGCTGCGCGACCTGTTCGACACCGGGACCAAGCCCGACACCTATCAGAAGATCGTCGTGGTCGGCACCGGCCAGGAGCGGGTCGGCCTGGTCGTCGACCAGATCATCGGCAACCACCAGACGGTGATCAAGGCGATGTCGCCGCTTCACCGCAACGTCGCGGCCTTTGCGGGCGCGACCATATTGGGCGACGGTTCGGTCGCCCTGATCCTCGACATCGCCCAGCTGATCGCGCTGAGCCAGCCCAGGGAGGAGCGGCGTCTGGCCGCTGGATAAGCCCATGCCCTATCACAAAGTACCCCATTGGACGCCCGACCAGGGGCTGGAGGTCCTGACCTTCGGCCTGGGCGGAGAGACCTTCGCACTGGAGGCGGGCATCGTCCGCGAGATACTGGACATGATGCCGGTCACCGCGGTGCCGGGCGCCGATCCGCTGGCCGCGGCGGTCATCAACTTTCGCGGGCGCATCGTGCCGCTGGCCGATCTGCGCGGTTCGTTCGGGATGGAGGCGCTGAGCACCACCGCCGACAGTCGGATCATCGTGATCGAGCTCGACCTGGACGGCAATCCGATCCTGATCGGCCTGACCGCCGACCGGGTGAACGAGGTGACCGTGCTGCATGCGCGCGATGCGGAGGAGGCGCCCGTCATCGGCATGCGCTGGCCGCGCGACCATGTTCGCTGCCTGGTCCGGCGCGAGGGCGACGTCGTCGTCCTGCCCGATCTGGCGGCCCTGTTCTCGCGTCTGACCGCTCATGCGACCGAGGCGGCAAGCATCCACTAAAACATACGACATATCAGCCATTTGCGCGTGGGGACAAAATCATGCGAGCAACGATAAAAATGAAACTGGCGGCCAGCTTTGCCGTCACGATATTGCTTTTGCTGGCCGTCATCGGCGTCGGCATCGCCAAGATGAACGCACTGAACTCCGCGATCACCGAGGTCATCGCGGGCCCCGCCAAGCGGCTGGAGATCGCGCTCATGGTCAATGAGCGGATGAACAAGACGCTGCGCTTCGAAAAGAACATGGCGCTGACCAACGACGATGCGCTGACCCGCAAGTTCGACGAACAGGTGATGAAGGCGCGCAGCGAGACGCGCAACTTGATCGCGACGGGGCTGAACATCGCCAGCGCCGACGGCAAGCCGCGCTGGATGCAGGTCCAGTCGCTCTTCGAGCAATATGTGCCGATCAACGACCAGATCCGCAGCCTGGCGCTGGTCAACAAGAATGCCGAGGCCGGACAGCTTTCGGTGTCCAAGTCGCGCGAGATCGCGGGCACCATGTCCGAACAGATCGACCAGATCGTCAATATCGCGCAGGACGCGATGAAGCAGGCCGATGCCGATACCAATGCGCAATATGAGCAGGCGCGCAACATCCTGCTGGCGACGGCGGTGGCGGCGATCCTGATCGCGATCGGTGCGGCCTTCTGGATCGCGCGCCTGGTGTCGCAGGGGCTGAGCAAGGTGTCGGTCGCGCTCGACGCGGTGGCCATCGGCGATCTCAGCCAGGATGTGACCGTCAAGACCAATGACGAGATCAAGGACCTGGTCGACACCGTCAACCGCATGACCGCCAATCTGCGCGAAAGCGCCCAGCTGGCCGATACGATCGCCAGCGGCGACCTGACCATCAGCCACCAGCCCCTGTCGGACAAGGACGTGCTGGGCCATGCGCTGGTCTCGATGGTCGAGCGTCTGCGCGGCGTGGTGAGCGACTCGACCCAGGCGGCGCAGAATGTCGCGGCGGGCTCGCAGCAGCTGTCCTCCTCGTCGGAACAGGTGAGCCAGGGCGCGACCGAACAGGCCGCCGCCGCCGAGGAAGCCTCGGCGTCGATGGAGCAGATGGCCGCCAATATCAAACAGAATGCCGACAACGCGACCCAGACCGAGAAGATCGCGCGTCAGTCGTCGCAGGACGCCGAGCAGAGCGGCGCGGCGGTGCAGAAGGCGGTCGTGGCGATGCGCACCATCGCCGAGAAGATCGGCATCGTGCAGGAGATCGCGCGTCAGACCGACCTGCTGGCGCTGAACGCGGCGGTCGAGGCGGCGCGCGCGGGCGAACATGGACGCGGCTTCGCGGTCGTCGCCGCCGAGGTCCGCAAGCTGGCCGAGCGCAGCCAGACGGCGGCCGCCGAGATCAGCGGCATGTCCTCGGATACCGTCGCCGCCGCCACCCAGGCGGGCGAGATGCTGACCAGGCTGGTCCCCGACATCCGCCGCACCGCCGAACTGGTCGCCGAGATCAGCGCCGCGTGCCGCGAACAGGATATCGGGGCGGTCCAGATCAACGAGGCGATCCAGCAGCTCGACAAGGTGACCCAGCAGAACGCCTCGGCCTCCGAGCAGATCTCGTCCACCTCGGAGGAACTGGCCAGCCAGGCCGAGGAGCTTCAGGAAGGCATCGCCTATTTCCGCGTCGAGAAGGCCGGTGGCCAGCATGTGCGCAGCTCGGCGGTTCGCAAGCCGGTCGTCCAGCGCGCCGCGCCAGCCAAGAAGGCCAGCCCGGCCTCGCGACCCGGCTCGATCGCCGACCAGCAGGCGCGGGTGCGCGGCTTCGCGCTCGACCTGGCCAATGGCGGTCCCGACAGCGAGGACGCCGATTTCGGACGCGCCGCCTGATCGCTGCGTGACCGGGGGAGGCGGGTCGCCTCCCCCACCAACCCTTTCCCATCCGTAACGCCGACCGTCATCCGCGCGCCAAGACGCGGAGGCCCCGGCGTGCGCCCTTTTTTCCTCCTTGGGACATCACATGCTGACGCTGTTCAACAATCTGTCGATATCGAAGAAGCTGACATTATGTCTGGGCGCGATCATCGCGATTACGGTCGGCGTCGACGGGGTGATCCTGTCCAATGCTGGCAAGGTCAAATCGACCACCGAGATCAACGAACATACCTATAAGGTCATCGCCACGGCGGACGATATCGTCACCAACATGGTCAACCAGGAAACCGGCTATCGCGGCTATCTGGTGTCGGGCAACGATGACTTCCTGAAGCCCTATCACAAGGGCTGGACCGATTTTTCGCATGCCTGGACCGAGGTCAAGGCGATGACCAGCGACAATCCGGCGCAGCAGTCGCGGCTGGACGATATCCGGCGGCTGGCGGAAAGCTGGCATAACGATGTCGCCGAAAAGGCCATCCGCCTGATGGCGCATCCTGAAACCCGCGAAAGCGCGCGCGCGCTGGAGAGCAGCGGTGCGGGCAAGGCGGCGATGGACCAGTTGCGTGGCCGGGTCGGTGAACTGGTCGCCACCGAACGCACCCTGCTCGCCCAGCGGCAGGAGGCGCAGCGGGACGCCTTCTCGACGATCACCCTGGCCATCTGGATCGGCATGGCGGCCAGCGTGCTGGCGGCGGTCGCGATCGGCCTGTTGATGACCCGCACGATCGCCCGCCCCATCGGCCTGTTGTCCCAGGCGCTGGCCCGCATCGCCGAGCCGCTGGCGACCAATCGCCGCGACGAGATCGGGCAGATGCAGGGCAGCGTCGGCGCGGTCGAGGGCGCGTTCGACCAGATTTCGGGCGTGCTGGATGCCGTGTCGAAGGGCGACACGACGGTCGGCATGACCCAGCGTTTCGGCGGCCTGACCGATCAGCTGAACGCCAATCTCGACGCGCTGCGCCGCAGCTTCGAGGGGATCGCCGCCATCGCCGGAGAGATTGCCGGGGGCGACCTGACCGTCCAGCCCAAGCCGCTGTCGGACAAGGACCGGCTGGGCCATGCGCTGGTCACGATGGTCGAGCGTCTGCGCGGCGTCGTCGGCGATGCGACCCAGGCGGCACAGAATGTCGCGAGCGGCAGCCAGCAGCTGTCCTCTTCGTCGGAGCAGGTGAGCCAGGGCGCGACCGAACAGGCCGCCGCCGCCGAAGAGGCCTCGGCGTCGATGGAGCAGATGGCCGCCAACATCAAACAGAATGCCGACAACGCGACCCAGACCGAGAAGATCGCGCGCCAGTCCTCGCAGGATGCCGAACAGAGCGGCGCGGCGGTGCAGAAGGCGGTCGTCGCGATGCGCACCATCGCCGAGAAGATCGGCATCGTGCAGGAAATCGCGCGCCAGACCGACCTGCTGGCGCTCAACGCGGCGGTCGAGGCGGCACGCGCGGGCGAACATGGTCGCGGCTTCGCGGTGGTCGCCGCCGAGGTCCGCAAGCTGGCCGAGCGCAGCCAGATGGCGGCGGCCGAGATCAGCGGCATGTCCTCGGACACCGTCACCGCCGCCGTCGAGGCGGGCGAGATGCTCAGCCGCCTCGTCCCCGACATCCGCCGCACCGCCGAGCTGGTCGCCGAGATCAGCGCCGCGTGCCGCGAACAGGATGTCGGCGCGGTCCAGATCAACGGCGCCATCCAGCAGCTCGACAAGGTGACCCAGCAGAACGCCTCGGCCGCCGAACAGATCTCGTCCACCTCGGAGGAACTGGCGAGTCAGGCCGAGGAGCTTCAGGAGAGCATTTCCTATTTCAACGTGGATGACCGCGACCGCACCGGGTCGGCCCGATCGTCGCGTGCCGCCAAGCCGGCCGATCGCCGCGCCGCCGCCCGAAAGGCCAAGCCCGCGCCGCGTTCCCAGTCGGTTGCCGATCAGCAGGCCCGCGCGCACGGCTTCGCGCTCGACCTGAGCAATGGCGGCCCGGACGGCGAGGACGCCGAATTCGGACGCGCGGCATGAGCGCGCGCGGCGACATCCAGGTCGTGGTCTTCGGGCTGGGGGAGGAGGAATTCGCGCTTCCCGTGACCAGCGTCCGCGAGATCCTGGACCATCGTCCGGCCTATCGGGTGCCGGCCGCGCCCGACTGGTTCCTGGGGCTGGCCGATGTGCGCGGCCTGTCGGTGCCGATGGTCGACCTGCGCGCGCGGTTGGGCCTCTCGCCGGTCGAGCCGACGTTGACGACCCGGATCCTGGTCGTCGACTTGGCCGGGGCGGGGGACGTGCCGCTCTCGCTCGGGCTGGTCGTCGACCGGGTGCTCGACGTCAGCATCTTCGCGGCGGACATGATCGAGGATTCGCCCGGTATCGGCGGCCGATGGCGATCGCAGCAGATCGAGGCGATCCTGCGACGCGGCACGGGCTTCGTCGCGTTGCTCGATCCCGGTCGGCTGTTCGCGGCGGACGATCTGGACGGCCCCATGTCCCTTGCGGCGGCGGCCTGACTTTCGGGGGCGGTATCGATCGATACCGCCCCGCTTCCTTTTTCAAGATCATAACCTCTTCGGAGCAGTAAAATGCGTTTCCATGCCTCGCTCAAGACCACATCGCATGTCGATGTCGCCACGATGGAGATCACCCGGTTGCAGCGCGCCTTCGCCCAGGGGCGGACGCAGGAGCGGGCCGATCTGACCGGCGCGACCGGCAAGGCGCGCGACATTCTGGTCGCGGTGAACGACATGATCGAAGCGGCGGCGTCCCCCACCGCCGCCTTTACCCGGCGGCTGTCGCACATGGCCGCCGAGCATGACCGCGGCGACATCGACGCGATGCTGCCGGTCGACGATTTCCACGGCGACCTCGCCGCCGCCGCCCGCCTGATCAACGACCTGGTCGCCAGCCATATCGCGGTCAAGAAGATGGCCATGGCCTGCGTCAAGTCGCTGGGCGAGGGCGATTTCGAGGCGCCGCTGGCGCCGCTGCCCGGCAAGAAGGCGTTCATCAACGACACGATCGAGCAGCTTCGCGGCAATCTGAAGGGCCTGATCGCCGAGATGAACACCATGTCGGCCGAGCATGATCGCGGCGATATCGACGTCTTCGTGCCGGTCGAGCGGTTCCAGGGCGACTTCGCGGCGATGGCCAAGGGCCTCAACGACATGGTGGCCAACCATATCGCCGCCAAGAAGAAGGCGATGGCCTGCATCAAGCAGTTCGGCGAGGGCGATTTCGACGCGCCGATGGAGCAGCTGCCCGGCAAGAAGGCCTTTATCAACGAGACGATCGAGCTGCTGCGCACCAATTTCAAGGCGATCATCGGCGAGATCCAGCGGCTGATCGCCGCCTCGACCGCGGGGCAGCTGAGCGAGCGGGGCGAGGCCCAGCGCTTCCCCGGCGACTTCGCGCGTCTGGTCCAGGGCATCAACGGGATGCTCGACGCGATCCTGCTGCCGATCGGCGAGGGCAACCGGGTGCTCAATCTCGTCAGCACGGGCTCGCTGCTCGAACGGGTCGAGATTGCGTGCGAGGGCGATCATCGCCGGATGAAGGATGCGATCAACAATCTGGTCGACAATCTGACCAGCTTTGCGATCAACGTGTCGGGCGCGGCGGATCTGGTCGCGGCGGGCAGCCAGCAGCTGTCCTCCTCGTCGGAGCAGGTGTCGGGCGGCGCGACCGAGCAGGCTGCGGCGGCGGAAGAGGCCTCGGCGTCGATGGAGCAGATGGCCGCCAACATCAAACAGAATGCCGACAACGCCACCCAGACCGAGAAGATCGCGCGCCAGTCCTCGCAGGATGCCGAGATCAGCGGGGCGGCAGTGCAGAAGGCGGTCGTCGCGATGCGCACCATCGCCGAGAAGATCAGCATCGTGCAGGAGATCGCCCGTCAGACCGACCTGCTGGCCCTCAACGCGGCGGTCGAGGCGGCGCGCGCGGGCGAACATGGTCGTGGCTTCGCGGTCGTCGCCGCCGAGGTCCGCAAGCTGGCCGAGCGCAGCCAGACGGCGGCGGCCGAGATCAGCGGCATGTCTTCGGATACGGTGGCGGCCGCGACCCAGGCGGGCGACATGCTGACCAGGCTGGTCCCCGACATCCGCCGCACCGCCGAACTGGTCGCCGAGATCAGCGCCGCCTGCCGCGAACAGGATATCGGTGCGGTCCAGATCAACGAGGCGATCCAGCAGCTCGACAAGGTGACCCAGCAGAACGCCTCGGCCTCCGAGCAGATTTCGGGCACGTCGACCGAACTGGCGGGCCAGGCCGAGGAATTGCAGGAGAGCATCGCCTTCTTCCGCGTGGCGCAGGAGGCGCGACCGGCGGCGGCCAAGTCGGCGGCGCGCAAGCCCGCGCCGCGTCCGGCGGCGGCCAAGGCGCGGCCCGGTGGCGGACGTGCGGGATCGGTCGCCGACCAGCAGGCGCGCCTGCGCGGCTTCGCGCTCGACATGACCAGCGGCGGCCCGGACGGCGAGGATGTGGATTTCGGCCGAGTCGCCTGACGTCGCCATCCGGGGGCGGGTATCGGGGGCGGGGCGTCGCATTGCCTCGCTCCCGGACGCCATCGCCGCGCAAGGCCGCGTAAAATCGGCACAAGAGCATCCGCTCTGAACCAATCCTTCATCAGTTGCCGGTTAATTGATGATCGGAATTTTATGGGTGATTCGAAACCACCTCGAAAGGTGGTTCTTACGGGGACTGACGATGCGCGCAACCATCAAGATGAAGTTGGCCGGGACATTCGCGGTAGTATTGTTGCTATTGGCGGTGGTCGTCGGGGTCGGCATTTCCAAGATCAACGTTTTGAACACCATGATCGCGGACATCATTGATGGACCGGCCAGGCGCATCCAGCTCTCGTTGACCGCCGATGGGGATATCGGCCGCGCGATCCGCGCCGAAAAGAACATGATGCTGACCCAGGATGCGGCGGCGAACCGCAATTTCGAGGCGCTGTTCGCGCAATATGACGCCAAGATCCAGGAAAGCCTGAACGGCGGGCTGAAGATCGCCACCGAGCAGGGGCGTCCGGTCTGGACCAAGGCGCTGGAGGAATGGCGCGCCTACAAGACGGTCAGCGAGCGGGCGCGCGGCCTGGCGATGGAGAATCGCAATGCCGAGGCCGCGCAGATCTCGGTGACCGAGGGGCGCGCCATCGCCAGCAATCTGAGCGAGACGCTGGGCAAGCTGGCGATCATCACCCAGGGGCAGATGGTCAAGGCCAATGCCGAGTCGGACGCGCTCTACGCATCGGCGCGCACCACCATGTTCGCCACCGCCGCGGTCGCGCTGCTGATCGCGATCTGCGGTGCGGTGTGGATCGCGCTGCTGGTGTCCAACGGGCTGCGCAAGGTCGGCGAGGCCATGTCCGCCGTGGCCGAAGGCGACCTGAACAACGAAGTGTCGGTCCGCAGCAATGACGAGATCAAGGATCTGGTCGACACGGTGAACCGCATGACCGGCCGCCTGCGCGACACGATCACCCAGACCGCCCAGGCGGCGCAGAATGTCGCGAGCGGCAGCCAGCAGCTGTCCTCTTCGTCGGAGCAGGTGAGCCAGGGCGCGACCGAACAGGCCGCCGCCGCCGAAGAGGCCTCGGCCTCGATGGAGCAGATGGCCGCCAACATCAAACAGAATGCCGACAACGCCACCCAGACCGAGAAGATCGCACGCCAGTCCTCTCAGGACGCCGAACAGAGCGGTGCGGCGGTGCAGAAGGCGGTCGTCGCGATGCGCACCATCGCCGAGAAGATCGGCATCGTGCAGGAAATCGCCCGCCAGACCGACCTTCTAGCGCTGAACGCGGCGGTCGAGGCGGCCCGCGCAGGCGAACATGGTCGCGGCTTCGCGGTCGTCGCCGCCGAGGTCCGCAAGCTGGCCGAGCGCAGCCAGACGGCGGCCGCCGAGATCAGCGGCATGTCCTCGGACACCGTCGCCGCCGCGACCCAGGCGGGCGAGATGCTGACCAGGCTGGTCCCCGACATCCGCCGCACCGCCGAGCTGGTCGCCGAGATCAGCGCCGCGTGCCGCGAACAGGATATCGGCGCGGTCCAGATCAACGAGGCGATCCAGCAGCTCGACAAGGTCACCCAGCAGAACGCCTCGGCGTCCGAACAGATCTCGTCCACCTCGGAGGAACTGGCCAGCCAGGCCGAGGAGCTTCAGGAGGGCATCGCCTTCTTCCAGGTCGACACGATCGGCCATGGGGCTGCCGCCCGCACGCCGCACAATCGCCGCCCGGCCTCGCGCCCGGCCGTCGCCAAGGTCAGGGCCAAGGCTCCGTCGCCCGCGCGGCCCGGTTCGGTCGCCGACCAGCAGGCGCGGGTGCGCGGCTTCGCGCTCGACCTGACCAATGGCGGCCCGGACGGCGAAGACGCCGAATTCGGACGCGCGGCATGAGCGCGGCGGGGGGAGACATCCAGGTCGTGGTCTTCGGTCTGGGGGACGAGGAGTTCGCGCTTCCCGTGACCGCGGTCCGGGAGATCCTGGACCATCGTCCGGCCTATCGGGTGCCCGCCGCGCCCGAATGGTTCCTGGGCCTGACCGATGTGCGCGGCCTGTCGGTGCCGATGGTCGATCTGCGGTCGCGGCTGGGATTGCCGCCGGTCGAGCCGACGCTGACGACCCGCATTCTGGTCGTGGACATGACCGGCGCGGGGGGCGCGCCGCTCGCGCTGGGGCTGGTGGTCGACCGGGTGCTCGACGTCAGCACCTTCGCCGCCGACTCGGTGGAGGGCTCGCCCGATATCGGCGGCCGCTGGCGGTCGCAGCAGATCGAGGCGATCCTGCGGCGCGGGGCGGGCTTCGTCGCGCTGCTCGACCCCGCCCGGCTGTTCGGCGCCGATGACGGGCCCGACGCGCTGGCGACCCTGGGCCTGGCGGCCTGATCCTTCTTGCAACCGGCCGCCCGGCGCGGCGGCCGGTCCCTTTCCTTCCGGCGAACAGGAACCGACCCCTTGAGCAATCTGGCCCGCGTGGCAGACACGACCGATGCGCTGCAACCGCGCGATTTCGATCGGCTTGCCGCCTATATCTACAAGGAGTGCGGCATCCGCCTGCCGCCGGTCAAGATCACCATGATCGAGGGGCGGTTGCGCCGCCGGGTGCGCGCCAACGGCCTGTCCAGCCTGCGCGACTATTGCGGCTGGCTGTTCGACGGCAATCATCTGGAGGGGGAGCGCGAGCATCTGCTGAACGCGGTTACCACCAACAAGACCGACTTTTTCCGCGAACCCAAGCATTTCGACTATCTGGTCGATACCGCGCTGCCCAAGATGCACCGTGAGGGCGTGCGCCAGCTGCGGGTGTGGAGCGCGGCCTGCTCGACGGGGGCGGAGCCCTATACGCTGGCGATGCTGCTCGATGCCTATGCCCAGGACAAGGGCGGCCCCGATTTCGGCATCCTGGCGACCGATCTGGACAGCGAGGTGCTGCGCACCGCCCGGCGCGGCGTCTATCCGGCGGCGATGCTGGACCCGGTGCCGACCGCGCTGCGCAACCGTTATGTGATGCGGCCGAGCGATCCCAAGCGCGGCGAGATGCGGATCGCGCCCGCCCTCCGCTCGGCAATCGGCTTCGCGCAGATGAACCTGATGGACGAACGCTATCCGGTGGGCGATGCGATGGACATCATCTTCTGCCGCAACGTGCTGATCTATTTCGACAAGCCGACCCAGGAAAAGGTGGTGTCGCGGCTGGTCGCCTGTCTGCGGCCCGGCGGGCTGATCTTCCTGGGCCATTCCGAGTCGATCGCCGGATTCCAGCTACCGCTGCGCCCGGTCGCCAACACCGTGTTCGAGCGCGTCTGATGCCGGTCAAGAAGATCCGCGTCCTCGTCATCGACGACAGCGCCAGCGTCCGCCAGGCGATGACCGCGATCCTGTCCGCCGATCCGGCGATCGAGGTCATCGCGGCGGCCGCCGATCCCTTCGCCGCCGCGCGCTACATCCAGGAGGAGGTGCCCGACGTCATCACGCTCGACGTCGAGATGCCGCGCATGGACGGCATCACCTTCCTGCGCAAGCTGATGGCGCAGCGCCCGGTGCCGGTCGTCATGTGCTCCTCGCTGGTCGAGGAGGGGTCGGAGACGCTGCTCCAGGCGCTGGAGGCCGGCGCGGTCGACGTGATCCTGAAGCCGCGCGTGGGGGTGGCGGACCATCTGGCCGAGGCGCATCTGATGATCCGCGAGACGGTCAAGGGCGCCGCCACCGCGCGGCTGGGCGCGCGGCGCCAGGGGCGGACCACCGCCCCCGCGCAGAAGCTGACCGCCGATGCCGTCCTGCCGCCGCCGACCGGCCGCGCGATGAGCCGCACGACCGAGATGGTGGTGTGCATCGGCGCGTCGACCGGCGGGACCGAGGCGCTGCGCGAGGTGCTGGAGGCGCTGCCCGCCAATTCGCCCGGCATCGTCATCGTCCAGCATATGCCCGAGAGCTTCACCCGCGCCTTCGCCAAGCGGCTCGACGGGCTGTGCCAGGTCGACGTCAAGGAGGCCGAGGACGGCGACACGGTGATGCGCGGCCGGGTGCTGATCGCGCCCGGCGGCCTGCGCCACACCATGCTGGAACGGCAGGGCGCGCGCTATGTCGTGTCGGTGCGCGAAGGACCGCTGGTTTCGCGCCATCGCCCGTCGGTCGACGTGCTGTTCCGTTCGGCGGCGCGCAACGCCGGGGCCAATGCGGTCGGCATCATCCTGACCGGCATGGGCGACGACGGCGCGCGCGGCCTGCTGGAGATGAAGCAGGCGGGCGCGCGCACCTTCGCGCAGGACGAGGCGACCTCGATCGTCTTCGGCATGCCCAAGGAAGCGATCGCGCGCGGCGCGCATGACAGGATCATCCCGCTGGGCAGCGTCGCGCGCGAACTGCTGCAAGCCACGGCCCGCTGAGAAGGGGAAATACCATGTTGATGGCACGGATCGATACGCCCCTGGCCACCCCCGTCCTGGGACCTGTTCCGGGTGCCCCGTCGGTCGGGGAACTGGCCGATCATCTGCAAGGCGAGATGACGGGGCTGGAGGATGCCTTTCGCCAGACCGGCGAGGCGCTGGCCTCGGCGATCGACACCATCGACGGGCTGGCGCAGGGGCTGGCGGTGATCCGCGAGTCGCTGTCGCCCGAGACCGCCGGGGTCGCCGTCACGCGGCTGCGCGACGTCGCCTATCGCCTGATCACCCTGCCGATGATCCAGGCGCGCCGCGCGGTCGAGGTCGAGACGCTGAACGGCCGCACGCGCGAGCTGCGCGGGCTGCTGGGCGAAGTGGGCATGATCCTGAAGCTGCTCGGCATCTATGGCATGAACATCAAGATCGCCTCGTCGGGCGAGCCGTCCTTCCTGAACTTCGTGGTCGGCATGGACGAGAAGCTGGCCAGCGGCCGGAACGAGCTGCGCCACATCGAACAGGATCTGGGCCAGTTCAACCAGGTCATCGGCGAGGTGCAGGCCGCCGACCAGCGGCTGGCCCGCGAATGCGCGAGCGCCGGGGGGACGGTGCCGTCCGAACTGACCGGCAATGCCAATGCGTTGCAGGACCATGTGAACGCGGTGATGCGCACCACCGACGAGGTGGCGGGCATCATGCGCACCGTGCAGGGCGAGGTGGCGCGCATCCTGGGCGCGATCCAGATCGGCGACAGCGTGCGCCAGCGCGCCGAGCATGTGATCACGATCCTGCGCCGCATCGCGCCCGCGACCATCGGCGACGTGCCGCCGGTGCCGCCTGGCGCCGCCGCGCATCTGGCCCGGCTGGCCGCCGCGCAGATGGAGGCGATGGCCGATGATTTCGGGCGGGAGATCGTCGCGATCGTCCAGTCGCTCGAACGGCTGGGGCCGCTGGCCGATCATCTGCGCACGCTGCTGGGTTCGCACAATGCCGATGACGGGCAGATCCTGGTCCGGCTGGAACTGGACATCGCCAAGCTGACCAGCGTCACCGACCAGCTGTGCGACGCCGACGGGCATCTCGCCGAACTGACCGGCTTCGTCAGTCGGACGCTGGCCGATCTGACCCAGGGGCTCAGCCGGATCCGCAACATCGCGACCAGCGTGCAGGACATCTCGACCAATACCCAGTTGCTGTGCCGTCGCCACGGCACCCTGGGCCGCGCGGTCGCGGTCATCGCCAAGGAGGTCGCCCCCTGCGCCAGCCGTCTGGACCAGTTGAGCGTCGCGGTCGGTCGGCTGGTCGGCGTGCTGGCGGCGATCGATCTGGTGCAGGACAGCACGCAGGACGGCACGGTGCGCACGCGCGGCGCGCTGAACGACGCGCTGGCGGTGGTCCGCGCGGCCTGCGAAAGTTCCAGCGCGGTGATGGCCAAGGGCGATGGCGACGCGCAGCGCGTGCTGGCGTCGCTCCAGGCGAGTGCCAGCGACCTGGCCGAACAGCGCGCCTTTGCCGACACGCTGGCGACCGCCGCGCAGGGGCTGGCACTCTATGCCGAGCAGCAGGGTCATGCGGCCGATGCGGGTGCGCTGACCGCCGAGGATTTCGCCGCGCTGACCGAACTGCTGCCCTGGGCGGGAAGCCTCTACACCATGGCGTGCGAGCGGGTGATCCATGCGGACTTCCTGTTGCCCGGCATGGCGGTTCCCGCGCCGTCGGTCGCGGCGGTCACCTTCGACGACGACGATGACGGGCTGTTCTGATCCGGTTCGCGGGCCGCGCCCGTCCCGGCGGCGGGGCGGGCGAGGGTTACGATAGCTTCACCCGTCCGTCACGAAGCCAATCGGCTCACCAATCGTTTCGCTCCTGCAGCATGAACGGGGACACGCCTGTCCCCGTGGCACAGCAAGGGACTATGCGAGATGGCCGAGACGATCGCCGACCTTTTGAACCGCACGCTGATCGAGGCGGGGTGTGGCGCGTATCTGGGGCGTGACGGGCGACAGCCTGAACGCGTTCAACGATTCGCTCCGCAAGTCGGGCAAGATCGCATGGATGCATGTCCGCAACGAGGAGGCGGGCGCCTTCGCCGCGGGGGCCGAGGCGGCGGCGACCGGCGCGCTGGCGGTGTGCGCGGGCAGTTGCGGGCCGGGCAATCTCCATCTCATCAACGGCCTGTTCGACTGCCACCGCAATCGCGTTCCCGTGCTCGCCATCGCCGCGCATATCCCGTCGAGCGAAATCGGCCTGAACTATTTCCAGGAGACCCATCCGACCGAGCTGTTCCGCGAGTGCAGCCATTTCTGCGAGATGGTGCAGGATGCGCGGCAGATGCCCGAGATCCTCCACCGTGCGATCCGCACCGCAATCGGCCAGCGCGGCGTCGCGGTGCTGGTGATCCCCGGCGACGTCGCGTTGCAGGCCGCGCCCGCGACGCGCGCCATTCCCTTCCCCGCCCTTGCCGCGCCGCGCCTCGTGCCCGACGCGCAGGCGCTGGGGCAGGTCGCCGCGCTGCTCAACGAATCCAGGGCGGTGACGCTGCTGTGCGGCGCGGGCACGGCGGGCGCGCATGACGAGGTGGTCGCGCTGGCCGAGGCGCTGAAGGCCCCGATCGTCCATGCCTATCGCGGCAAGGAATGGATCGAATATGACAATCCCTATGATGTCGGGATGACCGGGCTGATCGGCTTCTCGTCGGGCTATCACGCGATGATGGAGTGCGACACGCTGCTGATGCTGGGCACCGACTTTCCCTATCGCAACTTCTATCCCGAAAAGGCGAAGGTGGTGCAGGTCGACCGCGATCCCGGCGCGCTGGGGCGGCGCGTGCCGCTCGACCTGGGGGTGGTCGCCGATGTCGGCGAGGTCGCGCGCGGCCTGATCCCGCTGATCGCGGGCGAGCGCGACGGGCGCTTCCTGGACAAGGCGCGCGCGCATTACCGCGACGCGCGAAAGGGGCTGGACGATCTCGCCACCCCGCGCGACGGCGACAAGCCGCTCCACCCGCAATATGTCGCCCGGCTGGTCGACCGGATCGCGGCCGAGGATGCGGTCTTCACCGCCGATGTCGGCACGCCCGCCGTCTGGGCGGCGCGCTATCTGACGATGAACGGCAAGCGGCGGCTGATCGGATCGTTCAACCACGGATCGATGGCCAATGCGCTGCCCCAGGCGCTGGGCGTGCAGGGGGCGTATCCCGCGCGGCAGGTGGTGTCGCTGTCGGGCGATGGCGGGCTGACCATGTTGATGGGCGACATGCTGACCGCCGTGCAGATGAAGTTGCCGGTCAAGATCGTCGTCTTTAACAATCGCTCGCTGGGTTTCGTCCAGATGGAGCAGAAGGCGGCGGGCTATGTCGATACCAATGTGTCGCTGCACAATCCCGACTTCGCCGCCATCGCGCGCGAGATGGGCTATTTCGGGGTGCGCGTCACCCGCTCGGACGCCTTGGAGGAGGCCCTGCGCGCGGCGTTCGCGCATGACGGGCCCGCGCTGGTCGATGTCGTGACCGAGACCCAGGAACTGATCATGCCCCCCAAGATCCAGGCCGAGCAGGTCAAGGGCTTCAGCCTGTACGCCGCGCGCGCGGTGCTGAGCGGACGCGGGGACGAGGTGATCGAACTGGCCAGGGCCAATCTCTTCCGGTGATCCGGCGGCTTGCCCTGAGGGACTGGGTCGGGCAGCGCCTGTCGCGGGCGGACACGATCCGCAGCGTGGCGTTCGTCGCGCGCTGCACCGGCGCGGCGGTGCTGGCGCTGGTGGTGGCGAACCGGCTGGGGCTCGACCATCCGGTCTGGGCCAGCGTTTCCGCGCTGGTCGTGTCGCAGGACACGCTGGGCGACACGCACCGGTCGCTGAGCTGGCGGATCGTCGCGACGGTGATCGGGGTGGGGGTTGCGGTGCTGGTCGCGCTGATCCTGCACGGGGCGGGGCCGGTGGCGATGCTGGCGGTGGCGGTGGGGATCACCGCCGCCGTCGCGCGGCTGCGCACCGAGCTGCGCGTGTGCATGTGGACCTCGGTCATCGTCCTGCTGACCGTACCGCCCGGCGGCACCATCCTGACCGCCGCGCTCGCCCGCGCGCAGGAGGTGCTGCTGGGCGTCGCGATCGGCGCGGCGCTTCACTGGGTGGCGGAACGGTTGCTGTTCCGCCGGGCCTAGCCGTGGGAGGTCATCGGCCGGGCATCGGCGCGATCGTGATGCGGTCGATATTGGGGGCGTAGCGCGACCGCAGCAGGACGCCGGGCCAGGTCTGCGACGCATAGGTGCGGCCGTCCCATTCGGGCTGTTCCTCGCCCGAGATGCGGATCGTGTTCGCACCGGCGCGCAGCGTGACGGGCACCGTCATCTCCCACCAGTTGTTGGCATGGAAGCTGTTGGGGAAGGTGGCGAGCAGCGGCTTGGCGCCGTTGACCGAGATGCGTGCGATCCGGGCGAGCGGGTCGGGATTGTAATGCGTCGCCTTGGACTGTTCGTCGTTGGAAAAGCGGATGGTCAGCGCATAGGTGCCCGCCCGGTCGGCCATGACGCGAGGGAAGGTCAGCGTGTTGCCGTTGCCGGGCGCGCCGCCGATGTCGAACACCGCGCGTCCGCCCTCGGCGCGCGAGGCGGCGCCGATCCGCGCGGTTCCGGCGACCTGTGCCTCCTCGGCCTGATAGCGATGCGGGGCGGCGGAGGCGGCCTCGCGGGTGACGCGCAGCGCGCGCAGCACGGGCGATCCGCCTGCGCCGCCGATCACCACCTTGTTGATCCCGCCCAGCAGGAAGGCGCGCCCGTCGGTCAGCGTGCGGCCATTGACCGTCATGCGCGCCGTGCCGCCGCGCATATCCGCCGCCAGCCGCATCGGCCCGTCCTGCGGCGCATAGACCCAGAAGGTCGCGCTCGTCCCCGGCGACAGGGTGATGCCGTCGCCCGCCGGGGCGGGATCGCCGTGCAGCACCGAGTCCTGCACGTCGTACAGCGCGGTCGTCGGCGCCGGGTCGGCGGCGGTCAGGGTGATCCGGTCGACCAGCGCATTGCCCTGGGTGTGGCGGCGCCCGTCCCGGCTGCGCGTCGAGAGGGTCAGCACGTGCCGCCCCTGCGTCAGCGACACGACCGTATCGACATGATCGAGTACCGATGGCTTGTAGCCCAGCGGCAGCAGCAGCTCGGTCTCGCCCGCCGCCTTGCCGTCGATGGTCAGGAAGACGTTGGTCGCCCCCTGCGCCTGCGCCAGCGGGTCCTTGTTGAAGGTGCTGGCCAGCACCCGCAGGTCGTAGCGGCCGGTGCGCGGCACATCGACCGCGAAGTCCAGCGCGGCGTCATGGCCGGTCGCGAATCCCTCGACCGAATAGCGGCCCGAGGTGTGGAAGCGATCGACATTGTCGGGCGATCCCTCCGGCCCGCGCAGCGTCAGGCCGGTGCCCCGGCGGGTCGCCTGTTCCGCCTCGTAATCCTGCCGCCAGGGCAGGGTGACGGCGGCGGGCCGCGCGGCCTGGCCGGGGGTCAGGACCAGCTCATAGGCGGCTTCCTCGCGCAGGGCGGGCAGGCCGTCCTGGCCGAAGCGCATCTCCACCCGCCCGTCGCGGACCGGCAGGACGCGGTCGGCGATCAGGTCGGGCGGGGTGGCGTCGCCCAGCTGGCCTGTCCAGCCGATCTCGCGCACCCGCGCGCGCACCGTCCCGCCGAACAGCGCGGGAATCCGGTCGAGCGCGACGATCGCGTCGCCGCTCTTGCCACCGAACAACAGCCGCGCCTGGTGCCGGGCGGGATCGAGCGTCGCCAGCCCCTGCAGCGTATAGCTCTGGTCGGGATGCGGCGGCGTGACCGCCAGCGTATGGCCGCTCATCGTCGCATAGGCGTTGAGTAGCCACCATTGCCCGTTGCCGCGATTGGCCTGCACCGCCGAGTCGCTGAGATTGCCGTCGATATTCCAATAGGCGATGTCAGCATCGACCTTGGAATCCTCGATCGCGGCGACCCATTGCACCATCTGGCCGGGGACGGAGGTGTGGTAGTTATAGGCATATTCGTTGATGTTGATCGGCAGGTGGCGGCCCTGCCACCTGGTCCCGGCGAACAGCCTGTCCTCCCATTGCCGATATTGGCGCACGCTGGTGCGCACCGTCGCCGGGTTGCTGAGTTCGTGCCAGGTGATGACGTCGGGCACCGTGTCGGCCGCGATGGCGTGGCGCAGGAAGCCCTCCACCTCGGGGAACAGGATGCTGGTATTGGGCCCGGCGATCCGCGCATCGGGCATCTCCTGCCGGATCATGCGATAGGCGCGGTCCCAGGCGTCGTTGAAGACGGTCGGGTCCTTCTGCCAGCGCACGCCGTTGCAGCTCTTGGGACCGTCGGCGAACATGTTCCCGTCGGGCTCGTTATAGGGGACGAAGACGATGCGGTCGCGATAGCGCTTGGCCATGCCCTTCACCTGGCGGACCTGCGCGCGGAGCTTTTCGATATAGGCCGCGACCGACTGGGCGCAGTCGCCCGTCTTCCAGTTGTACGGGAATTCGCGGTTGATGTCGGTCATGTAGATATAGGTGTCGCCGCCCGACGCATCGGTCAGCAGCGTCGCCACCTCCAGCGCGTCGGCGCCGGGATGCTGTGGCCCGTCCTGCGCCTTGGTCGAGACGGTGCGCAGGCCGATGCCCTCGACCAGATTGGGATGCGGCAACCGCGCATCGTACAGGCCGTAAAGCGTGCCCGATGCGCCGCCGTGAAAGGCGCCGGTGTCGCTCGACAGGTCGACCGTGATCCGGTCCTGCGCGGTGGCCAAGGTCGCGGTCGATCCGAGCAGCGCGGCAAGCATCAGGCGAAGCGGGGAGGGCATCAGGCGGGCTTTCGTCAGGAGGAGCATGGGGTGCGCTCGGCGGTCATGCGCTCGATCGTCGCGCGGGTCAGGATCAGGCGGGCGGCGGTGGCGGCGAGCGCCAGGTGCATCAGGCCGGGGATGAGGGTCGACAGCGCGCGGATGCCGGTCAGCGACAGCGGCGTCTGGTTGCCCGCCCCCGCCCGGTACGACACGATGACCAGCACCCCGCTGATCAGCACGCCCGCCAGCGCCCAGGCCAGCTTCACGAAGAACTGGTTGAAGGCGAAGCTCATGCCCGAGGATCGCATGCCCAGCTTCCACTCGCCATATTGGTCGGCCAGCTGGATCAGGGTGAAGTGCAGCGGCAGGGTGCAGCCCAGCACGACGCAGCACAGCCCGACCAGCACCAGCCACAGCATCGGATGGCCGCCCGGCACGAAGAAGGCGGCGAAATGCCCCGCGACCAGGATCAGGTTCACCCCGACATAGACGGTCTTCACGTCGAACCGCCGGGTGAAGAAGGGCACGATCACCGATCCCAGGAACCCGCCCGCCGTCGCGGTGCCGAAGAACAGCGCCTGATAGGTCGTGTCGCCGCCCAGCACATAGGTGATGAAATAGAGGGCGGCGCCCCCCTTGGTGTTGAAGATGCCGATCAGCAGCAGCGTCATGACGAAGGTCAGGCGCAGCTGGTCGTTCTTCAGCGTGGTGGCGACCGCGACCTTCAGCGGCACCTCGGCCGAGTCGGCGGCGACCACCCGCTCGCGTACGAACAGGAAGCAGATCAGGAACATCGCGACCGCCGCCAGCGACAGGATCGCCACCCCGTCCCGGTAACCGCGCGCGATGTCGGTGCCGCCCAGCTGGCGGACCATGATGGGCAGGCCGACCGACACGCAGAAGGAGGCGATGGCGACCAGCGCGAACCGCACCGACTGGCACGCCACGCCCTCGCGCGCGCTGTCGGTCATGCGGGTGATCAGCGCGCAATAAGGCACGTTGTTGAGCGAATAGGAGAAGGCGAGCAGGAAATAGGTCGCCGCCGCATAGGCGACCTTGCCGTCATAGCCGAGATCGGGCGACTGGAAGGTCAGGAAACAGCTCAGGCCCACGGGGATCGCGGTCCACAGCAGATAGGGGCGGAACCGCCCCCAGCGGGTGGAGGTGCGGTCGGCCATGATCCCGATCAGCGGGTCGGAGATCGCGTCGAAGATGCGCAGCGACAGGAACAGGATGCCGACGATCCCCGGCGCCAGCCCGAACACGTCGGTGTAATAGAAGGTCAGGAAATTGGCGATCAGCCCGGTGACGATCGTGCCCCCGGCGTCGCCCAGCCCGTAACAGACCTTCTCGACGAACGGGATCGAAGCGGCGACGGCGGCCTCGCTCCGCTGTGCTCCGTTCGCCGCTATGGCGTGGTCCGCCCCCGATGCCGCCATGACCCTCTCCCTTGCTCCCCCGTCTATCGCCTGACGATTCCGATTCCGCTTTCCCTTATTCCCAACCGTCCCGATCGAAGGCCGCGGCGACCGCCGCGCCGTCGCGTACGAAGACCGGAATATGGTCGAGCGGCGCCGCGACCGACAGGTCGCCGCCGCCTTCGATCAGGTCACCGTTCCATGCGTCGCGCCACACCCCGGCAGGAAGATAGACGCAGCGCATCGTCTCCCCCGCCGCCGTCACCGGCGCGACGAGCAGGTCGGGGCCGAACATATATTGATCGTCCACCGCCCAGCAGCGCGGATCGTCCGGATGGTCGTAGAACATCGGCCGCATCAGCGGATCGCCGCGCTCGTGCGCATCGCGCATCAGGCCGGCGACATAGGGGCGCAACCGCTCGCGAAGCGCGGCATAGCGGTGCAGGATCGCGAAAACCGGCTCGCCGAAACTCCAGAGTTCGTTGCCAGCGCCCGTATCGCATTGCGCCACGCCGTCGCGGAACGGCTCGGACGGCGGGGTGATGGGGTCGCGATGGCCGTGCATCCGCAGCACGGGGGTGAATACCGCCCATTGGAACCAGCGGACCATCAGTTCGTGAAAGGCCGGGTCGCCGACATCGCCGCCGTGGAAGCCGCCGATATCGGTCGTCCACCAGGGGATTCCCGCCATTCCCATGTTCAGCCCGGCGCTCAGCTGGTTGCGCATCGCCTCGAACGAGGAATGGATGTCGCCCGACCAGACCAGCGCGCCGTAACGCTGGCTGCCCGCCCAGGCGCAGCGGATCAGGCTGACGATCTCGGTCTCGCCCTCCGCCGCGAGCCCGTCGTGAAACGCCTGGGCATAATGGAGCGGATAGGCGTTGCCGACCGCCAGCACGCTGCCCGCATGATAGCGATAGGTGTCGAAATCATAGGCGCTATATTCAGGTTCGGCCTCGTCCAGCCAGAACAGCGCCACCCCCTGGTCGCGATAGTTGCGCTTCGCCTTTTCCCACAGAAAGGCGCGCGCGCCCGGATGGGTGGTGTCGATGAAGCGGGTATTGCCCAGAAATTCCTGTTGCACGTCCAGCCCGCGATTGGCGCGGACCAGATAGCCCTTTTCGGCCATCTCGGCGTAATTTTCCGACCTGGGGTCGACGGTCGGCCAGATCGAGACGAGCAATTCGGTGCCCATCGCCTTCAACTCGGCGGTCATCGCCGCCGGGTCGGGCCATTCGCGCGGATCGAACCGCCAGTCGCCCTGGACCGGCCAGTGGAAGAAGTCGGCGACGATCACCGCCAGCGGAATGCCGCGCCGGTGATAGTCGCGCGCGACCGCCAGCAACTCCTCCTGGGTGCGATAGCGCAGCTTGCTCTGCCACAGGCCCAGCGCGAAGTCGGGCATCATCGGCACGGTCCCGGTGACGCGGGCATAGTTGCGCACGATCTCGGCGGGGGTGTCGGCGGCGGTGATCCAATAGTCGATCTCGCGCGCGGCGCGTGCGGTCCAGACGGTGCCGTTGGCGGCGAAATGCACCTCGCCCACCGCCGGGTTGTTCCACAGAAAGCCATAGCCTTCGCTCGACACGACGAAGGGGACACTGGCCTGCGAATTGCGCTGCGCCAGTTCCAGCGAGCAGCCCGCCAGATCGAGATTGGGCTGCTGATACTGGCCCATGCCATAGAGCCGTTCGCCGCGCTTGGCCTCGAACCGCACGCTGATCGCGGCGACCTCGCCGGGCAGCGGCTTGAACTCGCGCCCCGACAGGCCGAGCGCGCTGATCGTGCGCACCTCGTCGGTGCCGACCGTCCAGAATGTGTTGATCGTATCGCGCTGCCGCCATTTCTCCTCGAGCAGAAGCTGCCCCCGCGCGTTCAGGAAGCGGACCCGGCCCTGAAGGTCGACCTCGGCGGTGATCCGCCCATGGGTGATGCGGGCGATGGCCCCGTCGCGGGTGACGTGCGGCGTGCCGTCATGGGTGACGGTATCGAGCAGCGCATGGGTCTTGGCATCGGTCGCCGGAAAGGTCGAGGCGCGCAGCCGAAGCCCGTCGGGACCATGCGCCTCGATCCGCAGCCAGTCGCCATTGTAGCGCCATGCGATCGCGCGCGATTCCAGACACAGCGTGTCCAACCCTGTCACCCTCCCGATCTTTGTACGTCCGTAAACGTTTACGAATAGTGATCGGAACAATCGGGACTGTCAATGACCCTTGTGCGGATCGCGTCGTCCCGCAATCACGGGCGGATGGACATACGCCAGCTCGCCAAGCATTTGGGGCTTTCGATCGGCACGGTTTCGCGCGCGCTGAACGATCGCAAGGATGTCAGCCCCGCCACGCGCGAGCGGGTGATCGCGGCGGCGCGGACCCATGGCTATATCCCCAACCAGTCGGGGCGGACGCTGCGCAGCGGGCGGACGGGCACGATCGGCTTCATGCTGACGCTGGAGAATGACAGCGCGATCCATGGCGACCCGTTCTTCATGGCGCTCCTGGAGGGATTGCAGAGCGGGCTGGGCGAGCATGACCTGGACCTCGTCGTCCTGCTGGCGCGCAAGGGCGAGGACGGGCTGACCTTTTTGCGGCGGCACGTGTCGCGCGGGACGGTCGATGGCTGGGTGCTGTCGGGGACGCAGCAGGACGATGCGCGGATCGCGTTCCTGCTCGAGCGGGGGATTCCCTTCATCGCGCTGGGGCGGACCGCGACGGCGCAGGACTATGCCTGGATCGACCTGGATTTCGAGGGGGTGGTGGCCGAGGCGATGGGCCTGTTCACCCAGGCCGGGCACCGGCGTATCGGGCTGGTCGCGCCGCCCGTGTCGATCAACAACAGCCAGATCGTCCTCGCCTGCTACCGCGCCGCGCTGGAGCGGGCGGGGCTGCCCTTCGACCCGGTGCTGGTCCATCATGGCGAGACGGACGAGAGCGACGGCGAGGAAACCGCGCGCGCGCTGATGGCGCTGGCCGATCCGCCGACCGCCTTGCTGCTGATGGGCGAGACCGCGCCGGTCGGGGCCTATCGCGCGCTGCGCAGCATCGGGCTGGAGCCTGGGTGCGATGTCGCGGTGATCGGCTTGCGCGACAGTCCGGCGTGCCGGGCGCTGTCACCCGATCTGACCTGCTTCACGCTGACGCTGGGCGATCTGGGGCTGGCGCTCGCCAAAGGCGTGGTCGCCCGGCTGCCGGGCCGGTCAACGGACGAGCCGCTCGTCCAGCATCTCTGGCGCATGAGCCTGCGTGCCGGGCGGAGCCATCTGACAGCCTCCTGATCGCCCCTATCTGTCCGACAAGAAAAAACGGCGCCGTGGCGGAATGCGCGCCTTTTCGCCGTCGATCCCCTCCGCGCGCGAAAGCGGTTGCGAATCCCGATCGAAGCCCGCTACCCCATGGGTAAAGATAAATAGTCGGAGAAGATCGGTGCCCTCATGCTGCCACGCCCCGTCGCGTCGCGACGTCCTTGCCACCGCCAGCGTGGGGGCGATGGCCACCGCCTGGGGCGCGGCGATGCCCGCCAGCGCCTGGGCGCAGAACGGGCCGGGGCTGGGGGCGCGGCCGATCGCCACCGCATCCGCCGCCATGGTCCAGCCCTTCGACATGGCCGATGTCACGCTGGCGGACGGGCCGTTCCTCCATGCGCAGAAGATGACCGAGGCGTATCTGATGCGGTTGCAGCCCGATCGGATGCTCGCCAATTTCCGCAAGAATGCCGGACTGAAGCCCAAGGCCCCGGTCTATGGCGGCTGGGAGTCGGAGGCCCAGTGGGACGACATCAACTGCCATGGCCATACGCTGGGCCATTATCTGTCGGCCTGCGCGCTGGCCTATCGCGCGACCGGCGACCGGAAATACCGCCAGCGCATCGACTATATCGCGAACGAACTGGCCGAGTGCCAGAAGGCGGCGGGCACCGGGCTGGTCTGCGCCTTTCCCAAGGGGGCCGCGCTGGTCGCGGCGCATCTGCGCGGCGAACCGATCACCGGCGTGCCGTGGTACACGCTGCACAAGGTCTATGCGGGCCTGCGCGACGCCGCCTTGCTGGCGGACAGCGAACCGGCGCGGGCGGTGCTGATCCGGCTGGCCGATTGGGGCGTCGTCGCCACCAAGCCGCTATCGGATGCGCAGTTCGAGACGATGCTGGAAACCGAATATGGCGGCATGAACGAAATCTATGCCGACCTGTATGTCATGACCGGCAACGCCGATTACCGCCGCGTCGCCGAGCGTTTCTCGCAAAAGGCGATCATGAACCCGCTGGCGCAGGGGCGCGATTATCTCGACGGGCTGCACGCCAATACGCAGGTGCCCAAGATCATCGGCTTCCAGCGCGTGTTCGAGGCGACCGGCGAGCCCAAATATCAGAATGCGGCGGCGTTCTTCTGGCGGACCGTGGCGCATACCCGCTCCTTCGCGACCGGCGGGCATGGCGATGGCGAGCATTTCTTCGCCATGGCCGATTTCGACAAGCATGTCTTTTCGGCCAAGGGGTCGGAAACCTGTTGCCAGCACAATATGCTGAAGCTGACCCGCGCGCTGTTCCTGCACGATCCGCGCGCCGAATATGCCGATTATTACGAGCGCACGCTCTACAACGGCATCCTCGCTTCGCAGGACCCGGATACGGGCATGGCGACCTATTTCCAGGGCGCACGGCCGGGTTACATGAAGCTCTATCACACCCCCGAAGACAGTTTCTGGTGCTGCACCGGCACGGGGATGGAAAATCATGTGAAGTATCGCGACTCGATCTACTTCCATGACGACCGCGCGCTCTATGTGAACCTGTTCATCCCCTCGAGCGTGACCTGGGCCGACAAGGGCGCGGTGCTGACCCAGGTGACGACCTTCCCGGAGACGGCGACCACCCGGTTCCAGTGGAAACTCCGCCAGCCGACCGAACTGACGCTGAAGCTGCGCCACCCGAAATGGAGCCGGACCGCGACCCTGCTGGTCAATGGCGCCGAGGTGGAGCGCTCGGACAAGCCCGGCCGCTATGCCGAGCTGACCCGGACGTGGAAGACCGGCGACACGGTCGAATGGCGGATGGTGATGGAGCCCGGCGTCGAAAGCGCCCCTGCCGCGCCGGAGATCGTCGCCTTCACCTATGGCCCGCTGGTGCTGGCCGGTGCGCTGGGCCGCGAGGGGCTGGCGCCAGGTGCGGACATCATCGTCAGCGAGCGCAAATATGGTGATTACAACAACACGCCGTTCCAGGCCCCGACGCTGGCGGGCGAGCCGGAGGAACTGACGCAGAAGATCCGGGCCTCGGGCAAGCCGCTCGAATTCACCATCCCGGCCGCGGACGGCCAGCCGGTGCGACTGGTCCCCTACCACCGGATCGCGCATGAGCGGTACGCGACCTATTGGAAGCTGGCCTGATCACGATTCGACCGCCCCGGCGAAGGCCGGGGTTGAGTCACTATCCGATTACAAGATCCTAGAAGATTTGTTCGCGCGGAGGCGCGGAGGACGCAGAGAGGCTGTCCGATCGGCTGCGGCACGTCTTCATCTTTATGCGGTGGAGAGAGGCATAGGTTGCCACGGGCGAAACACCTCCGCGTTCTCCGCGCCTCCGCACGAACACAATCTCTTCTGATCCACTGCCCCGCACGGCATCTGGACCCCGGCTTTCGCCGAGTCGGGCCTATCCGATGATGTCTGAAGTGGTGGGCGCTGACGGGTTCGAACCGCCGACCTACTCGGTGTAAACGAGCCGCTCTACCAGCTGAGCTAAGCGCCCCCCTCTCGGGAAGCCCCGCCTAATGCCGGGGTGTCGGGCATCTGGCAAGCCGCTTTTGCGTCGCGAACCGCAGCGGTTCCTTTGTTGGATACAAAGCCGATCGCATCCGGTACATAACAGGAACATCGGAGGCGGCCTGACCGGGGGAGCGGTCGGGGGCGTCCGGTGCTTCGGGGGGAGCGGGGATGGCCGGAACGGGGGAGGGCGCGCGGTGGACGCAGGCGCGGCGACGGCAATTCCTGGCGGCGCTGGCGGTCAGCGCGGATGCGGGCGTGGCGGCGCGCGCGGTGGGAGAGACGCTGGGCGCCGTGCGCGGGTTGCGGCGACGCGATCCGACCTTCGCGGAGGGCTGGGCCGAGGCGATCGGTGCGGCGCACGCGCTGGTCGAGGAAGGCCTGCTGCGCCGGATGCTGACCCTGTTGGCCCAGGGTGGGGAGGAGGGCGGAGAGGCCGGTGCGGGGACCACCGGCCTCTCCATCACCCCGCCGCTTTCGGCCACCGAGGTGCAACTCTATTTGAAGCTGCTCGCCCGGCGGGATGCGCTGGCGCAGGCCGGTGACGGGGCGAACGCGGCGGTGCGCGCCGATGCGGCGGAAACCGATGCGGCGCTGGAACGCGCGCTCGACGGCCTGGCGCGGCGGCGGTTGAAGGGGATGGCGTGATGGCGGGAGAGGATGCGGCGACGCGGCTCGCCACGCTGGCGATGCTGGAACCGGAGGCGCGGGGGCAGGCGCTGGCGGCGCTGACCCCGGCGCAGAAGCGCGAGCTGGTCGAGCGATGGGAATTATGGGCGCATGACGGACAGATCGCGCCGCCGGGCGACTGGCGGGTCTGGCTGATCCGCGCGGGACGCGGCTTCGGCAAGACGCGCGCGGGGGCGGAGTGGGTGAGTGCGCTCGCCCGCGACAATCCGGGCGCGCGGATTGCGCTGATGGGGGCGACCCTTCGCGATGTCGAGCGGGTGATGGTGCGCGGCGAAAGTGGCCTGCTGGCGGTGGCGCGCAAGGGGGAGACGCCGCGCTGGATCGGCAGTCTGGGGCAGGTGCATTTCGCATCGGGCGCGATCGGCTTCGCCTATTCGGCGGCCGCGCCCGAGGCTTTGCGCGGGCCGCAGCATCATGCGGCCTGGTGCGACGAACTGGGCAAATGGAAGGGGGAGGCCGGGTGGGACAATCTGATGATGACGCTCCGGCTGGGGGAGCGTCCCCGCGTGCTGGTCACGACCACGCCGCGCGCGACGCCGCTGATGCGCAAGGTCATGGCGCTGCCCGATTGCGTCGAGACGATCGGGCGGACCAGCGACAATGCGCATCTGCCCGACAGCTTCCAGGACGCGATGCTGGCGCAATATGGCGACACGCGGCTGGGGCGGCAGGAACTGGACGGCGAGATGGTCGACGACCGCGAGGGGGCGCTGTGGACCCGCGCGCTGCTCGACCGGCAGCGGGCGAAGACGGTGCCCGCGCTCGACCGGGTGGTGGTCGGCGTCGATCCGCCCGCGACCAGCAGCGGCGATGCCTGCGGGATCGTCGCGGTCGGGCTGGGCCGCGACGGCCATGGCTATGTGCTGGAGGACGCCAGCGAGGCGGGGCTGTCGCCCGAGGGCTGGGCGGCGCGGGTCGCGGGCTGCGCCAGGCGCAACCGCGCGGACCGGGTGGTGGCCGAGCGCAACCAGGGCGGCGACATGGTGGAAAGCGTGCTGCGGCTCGCCGACCCGACCCTGCCGGTGCATCTGGTCTATGCCTCGATCGGGAAAGCCGCGCGGGCGGAGCCGGTGTCGTTTCTCTATGCGCAAGGCCGCGTGTGGCATTCGCGTGGCTTCCCCGCGCTGGAGGACGAGCTGTGCGGGCTGGGCGTGGCGGGAGCCTATGACGGACCGGGCCGCTCGCCGGATCGCGCCGATGCGCTGGTCTGGGCGCTGACCGAGCTGATGCTGTCGGGGCGCGGGGTGCCGGGGATACGGAATTTATGAGGTCAGCTTTTCCTCCCCTGCAAGGGGAGGTGGCAGGCCGAAGGCCTGACGGAGGGATGTCCTGGTTGGAGATGTGGGACTGTCTTCGCGGGCGGTGACACCCCTCCACCATCCTGCGGATGGTCCCCCTCCCCTTGCAGGGGAGGAATGGTTTTCGAGGAGATTCGACGATGAGGATGTTCGGTCGCAAGGCCGGGCGGGGGGCTGCGCGTCCCTTGCTCGGGCTGGGCTTGGCCCGGTCGGGGGTGCCGCTGACGGGGGCGGCGCCGTCCTATGAAAGCCAGGTGCGCGAGGGCTATCTGCGCAACCCGGTGGCGCAGCGCGCGGTGCGGATGGTCGCGGGCGGACTGGCGGAAGCGCCGCTGGTCGCCTCGCACCCCGAACTGGTCGCGCTGGTCGCGGCGCGCAGTGAGGGGCAGGCGCTGCTGGAGACGGTCGCGACGCATATGCTGCTGCACGGCAATGCCTATGTGCAGCTGCTGCGCGACGGCGATGGTGCGGTCGTCGAGTTGTTCGCGCTGCGTCCCGAACGGGTGACGATGGAGCTGGACGCGAGCGGCTGGCCCGCCGCCTATCTCTACCGCGCAGGGGGGCGGGTGACGACGCTGCCGGTCGATCCGATCCGGCCGCAGGTGGTGCATCTGAAAAGCTGTCACCCGCTCGACGATCATTATGGGCTGGGCTGTCTGGGCGCGGCGGCGGGGGCGATCGCGATCCACAATGCGGCCGCGGCGTGGAACCGCGCGCTGCTCGACAATGCGGCGCGGCCGTCGGGGGCGCTGGTCTATGATCCGGGCGACGGCTCGACCCTGACCCCCGACCAGTTCGAGCGGCTGCGCGCCGAGATGGAGGGCTTTGCGGGCAGCGGCAATGCGGGGCGGCCGTTGCTGCTGGAAGGCGGGCTGAAGTGGCAGGCGATGAGCCTGACCCCGGCGGAGCTGGACTTCATCGCCGCAAAGTCGTCCGCAGCGCGCGAGATCGCGCTGGCCTTTGGCGTGCCGCCGATGCTGCTCGGCCTGCCCGGCGACAACACCTATGCCAATTACCGCGAAGCCAACCGCGCGCTGTGGCGGCAGGCGATCCTGCCGCTGGCGGGCGCGATCCTGAGCGGACTGGCGCAGGGGCTGGCGGGCTGGTTCGAGGGGGCGAGCCTGTCGGTCGATGTGAATCGCGTCACCGCGCTGGCCGAGGAGCGCCAGATGCTGTGGCAAATGGCGGCGAGCGCGGACTTCCTCGATCCGGCGGAGAAGCGCGCCATGGTGGGCCTGTCCGGGGTCGGCCTGTCATGAGCGGCCCACAACTCGACACCAATGTTCTGGCGCGGCTCTTGGCGCAGGCGGCAGACAGCGGTGCGGACCTCGTGACGCTGCGCGCGGTCGCCGAGGAGGCGGGCGAGCTGGGCGCGACGCGTGCGCTGACCCGGCTGGGCCTTTCGGACGCCGAGGCGGCGGGGGATGTCGCGGAACTGCGCGAGCTGCTGACCGCGTGGCGCGAGGCCAAGTCGTCGGTGTGGAAGAGCATGGTCGGCTGGATCAGCCGGTTGCTCGGCGCGCTGCTGCTGGCGGGAATCGCGATGCGGCTGGGGATGGAGGACTGGCTGAAATGAGCCTTTCCTTCACCGGCTATGCCGCGATCTGGGACCGGATGGACCGCGTGGGCGACGTCATGCGGCGCGGCGCGTTCGCGGGCGCGGGGCGGGTGCCGCTCCTCTGGCAGCATCGCGGGGCGGCGATGGGGCGGATCGAGTCGCTCGTCGAGGACGCCACCGGGCTGGCGGTCGCGGGCGTGGTCGAGGACCCCGCGCTCGCCGCGCTGGTCCGGTCGGGCGCGGTGGCGGGGCTGTCGGTCGGTTATCGGCCGCGCGTCGTCCATCAGGGCGCGGCCCGCGCGATCCTGTCGGCCGAGCTGGTCGAGATCAGCCTGGTGACGGTGCCGATGCAACCGCTCGCCCGCGTGAATCACCTTTCAACCAAGGGGAATTGATATGGACGTGATCGAACGACCCGTGCTGGACGGCGCGCGCGACAAGAGCGACGGCGCGTTCGGCGGCTATGTGCGCAGCGGCACCACCGTCGAGCTGAAGGCCTTTACCGGCACGACCGGGGACAGCGGCGGCTATGCCGTCCCGCGTGAGATCGATGCGGCGATCGCCTCGGTCCTGAAGACCGTCTCGCCGATCCGGGGCATCGCCAATGTCGTGGCGGTGGGATCGGCGGGCTATCGCAAGCTGATCACCACCGGCGGCACGCCGTCGGGCTGGGCGAGCGAGACGGCGGCGCGGCCCGAGACCGCGACGCCCGCCTTTGTCGAGCTGGCGCCGCCGATGGGCGAGCTCTATGCCAATCCCTCGGCCAGCCAGGCGATGCTGGACGATGCGGCGTTCGACGTCGAGGGCTGGCTGGCGGAGGAGATCGCCACCGAGTTCGCACGGGCCGAGGGCCAGGCCTTCATCACCGGATCGGGCGTCAACCGGCCGCGCGGCTTGCTGACCAGCCCGATATCCTCGGCCCGGGACGGCACCCGTCCCTTCGGCACGCTGCAATATCTGGCGAGCGGGGCGCCCGGCGCGTTCGGGCCCGCCCCCGACGAACGGCTGGTCGACCTGATCCAGTCGCTTCGTGCGCCCTATCGCCAGGGGGCGTGCTTCGTGATGAACGCCGCGACCTCGGCGCGCATCCGCAAGATCAAGTCGGGCGACGGCCAGTTCCTGTGGGCGCCGGGGCTGGTGGCGGGGCAGCCCGCGACGCTGCTCGGCTATCCGGTGGTCGAGGCGGAGGACATGCCCGACATTGCGGAGAATAGCTGCGCGATCGCGTTCGGCAATTTCCGGCTCGGCTATCTGATCGCCGAGCGCGCCGAGACGGCGATCCTGCGCGATCCGTACAGCAACAAGCCGTTCGTCACCTTCTACGCCACGCGGCGGGTCGGCGGCTGTGTCAGCGACTCGGAGGCGATCAAGCTGATGAAGTTCGCGACGAACTGACCCCTCGGAAAAATCGGGGCAGCCGGCAGGCGGCTGCCCCGTAGTTCAGGGAGGATGCCGGACCCGGCCGGGGGGCGCGGGGTCGGCATGGCCGGTGCCCAAGGGGGAGGCGGGCAGCGGCTGAGCAGGTCTCTGCTCCCCAAGTGTGACGATCATATGTCGCGCCTGTCGCAACTTGTATCGGTGAAGGAGAATTCATGATGAGCGGGACGATGGAGCCCCTGCCCGCCGCGACCGTGACGGCGGCGGCGGGCGCGGTGCGCGCGCTGTTGCGGCTGGACGAGGGCAATGAGGCGGCGCTGGTCGAGCGGGTCGCGGGCGTCGCGCTGGGGCTGGCCGAGTCCTTTTGCGGGCAGGTGCTGATCGCGCGAGTCGTCGAGGAGCCGGTGACGGCGTCGGTCGCGTGGCAGGCGCTATCGGCGACGCCGGTCGGCGCGATCCTGTCGGAGGGCGAGGGGGCGATAGACCGTGATGGTCGTGGCTGGGTCCGTACCGGCGCGGCGATCACGGTGCGTTATCGCGCCGGGCTGGCAGCGGACTGGGCGGGCCTGCCGCCCGAGATCGCGCATGGCGTGGCGATCATGGGCGCGCATCTGTTCGACAATCGCGAGGCCGCCGCCGTGCCGCCCGCGGCGGTCGCGGCGCTGTGGCGGCCCTGGCGGCGGATGCGGCTCGATACGCCGAGGCGGTCGTGACCGCGCGCGAGGCGCTGCGCACCGGCCTGTTGACCGGCCTGCGCACCGTTTTGCAGCCGCTGGCGGTGACGGTGTTCGACGCGGTCCCGGTGCGCGGCGGCGTCCCGCAGGCGGTGCTGGGCGAGCCGAGCGACAGCGACTGGGGCGCGGCGGGGATCGAGGGACGCGAGCTGCGCGTGACCGTGACGCTGAGTGACGAGGGCGAACAGCCCCGGCGGCTGCGCATGGCGATGCAGGCGGTCGAGGGGATCGCGCTGCCTGCCGCGCTGTCGGACGGATGGCGGGTCGCCGGGCTGGCGGTCATCGCGACCCGCATGGCGAAGACGGGCGCGCGCTGGACCGCGAACGTCGAATGGCGCGCCCGTTTGTGGCGCGCGGGACAATAAGGGGGGACATCATGGCGATCGAAAAGGGAAGCGCCTTTCTGCTCAAGATCGGCGACGGGGCCGAGCCGCCCGCCTTCGCGACGATGGCGGGGCTGCGCACGACGCAACTGTCGATCAACGGCGAGACGGTGGTGGTGACGAACAAGGATTCGGGCGGCTGGCGCGAGCTGTTGTCCGGCGCGGGGGTGCGGCATGTCAGCGTCGCGGGCGCGGGCGTGTTCACCGGATCGGCGGCGGAAGCGCGGATGCGCGGCCATGCGCTGGCGGGCACGATCGAGACCTATCGGCTGAGCTTCGAGAGCGGCGGGTCGATGACCGGCCGGTTCCTGGTCACGCGCCTCGACTATAGCGGCGATTTCGGCGGCGAGCGGACCTACACGCTGGCGCTCGAAAGCTCCGGCCCGGTGGTGGCGGCATGAGCGCCGGGGCCAATCCGGTGCGCGGCGAGGCGGCCTTGCGGGTCGGCGGCGCCGAGCTGGTCGTGCGGCCGAGCTTCCAGGCGCTGGTCGCGGCGGAGGGCGAGCTGGGCCCGCTGTTCGAACTGGTCGAGCGCGCGGGCGAGGGGAAATTGTCGCTGGGCGAGGCGGCGGCGCTGATCTGGCACTGCCTGCGCGAGGTGCCCGAGGGGCTCAGCCGCGAGCAGCTGGGCGAGGCGCTGGTCGAGCTGGGGCTGGCGGCGCTGGCGCCGGTGCTGCGGCAATTGCTGCGCCAGATCCTGGGCGGGCGATGAGCTTTGCCGACGATGCGGCGCGGCTGGCGGGGATGGCGGGCGCGGTGCTGGGCTGGTCGCCCGACCGCTTCTGGCGCGCCACCCCGGCCGAGCTTCACGCGGTGGTCGGGGCCTTGACGGGGGCGGGGCAGGGCGGGGGCGATCCGCCGTCGCGCGCCACGCTCGCCCGGTTGCGGGAGATGTATCCGGATGGATGAGCAGGATTTCGCGCCGCGCATCGATATGCGTGGCTTCACCGCGGACATGGCCGCGATGCGCGCCGACCTGTCGCATGGGCTGGGCGATGCCGCCGAGCTGGGCGCGCGTAGCGTCGAGGGGGCGCTGCTCCGGGCGGCGCGGACCGGCCGGTTCGGTTTCGAGGAGCTGAAGGCGACCGCGCTGTCCGCGCTCGACCAGATCGCCCGCGCGGCGTTGCGGCAGGGGGTGGGGGCGGTCGGTGACGGCGGCCTGCTGGGCCTGCTGGGCGGACTGGCGTCGGGCCTGCCGGGGCGGGCGACCGGCGGGCCGGTATCGCCCGCCCGCCCCTATCTGGTCGGCGAGCGGGGGCCGGAGGTCTTCGTGCCGACCAGCAGCGGCCTGGTCGAGCCGTTGCGCCCCGCCGCATCACCGCGCGACGTGCGGGTAGCGATCACGATCAACGCCGGGGCGGGCGAGGCGGCGGGGGTGCTGCAACGCTCCGGCCGCCAGGTGGCGCGTGCGGTTCGCGCGGCGCTGGCGGAGGATTGAGGCGCCCGCGACGGCCCAAGGGACAAGGGGAGGGGAAAAGCGGTGCAATGGTGTCTGCATGAGCAGCGGCGGGATCAGCGGAGCGATCACCTGTCGCGCTTCGATCCCCGTTACTGGACCGTCGACTTTCCGCGCCCGATGATGGCGGCGGTGGTCGCGAGCGGGGCGGACAGCCTGCGCGTCGACACGGTCTTCTATCGCACCGACGATCTGGCGGGGCTGATCTGGGAGTCGGCCGACCGGCACGACCATCCGCTGCTTCGCTATGACACGGTGCGCGACTATCGCGATTGCCGGTTGCGGTTCCGCTGGCGTTCGGGCGGGATCAAGCCGCTCGACGCGCGGCATGGGCCGACGCTGACCATCGAGGGGCGCGACGCAAGCGGCAAGGCCCGCGCCTGGTATGTCCGGCTGTGGAATTATGCGACCGGCACGGCGGAGGATGCGGAGGTCGCGATCGACTTCGCGAACCTGGCGGGCGGGTTCAGATTTCCCGAGGAGCGCGATCCCGTCTGGGCGGGCGATGTCGACCGCATGTTCGTCTCGCTGGTCGCGCCCGATTACGATGCCGGGACGGCCTTTCTGGCGCGACCGCAGGAGGGGTGGGTCGAGCTGACCGGCATCGCCTGCGACGGGCCGGGCGCGGTGATCGGGATCGGCGCGGCGGTGCTGCCCGAACAGGGGTTCCGCATCGCCAGCGGCTATGACGACAGCTATCACCTGACGCCGCAGCGTTTGCTGCGCAACATGCTGCACCTCGGCTATCGCGGCGACCTCGTCCATTATGTCGGCATGAGCCATTATTTCCGGCTCGAACGCAGCGGCGACGGGCTGTACGCCAGCCTGGCGGGCGGCGTGCTCAACGCGCCCTGCACCGCCTGGCATCGCGGGTTCGCGGTCGAGGCCAGGGCGCTGGGCTATGACCCGATCTGGTCGCTGTCCTATGAACTGTTCGACGCGCATTGCTGGGGCGACTGGAAGCAGCGTTCGGCCGATGGCGCGCCGGCGCTGACCGGCTGGTCGCCGCCCTCGACGCTGCTCAGCCCGGCGCAAGGCGGGGCGATGGCGTATCTCCAGGCGGTGGCGCGCGCATTCCTGGCGATCGGGCAGGCGGCGGGGCTCGCCCCGAAATTCCAGGTGGGCGAGCCCTGGTGGTGGGTGCGTCCCGCCGACGGCGCGCCGTGCCTGTATGACGCGGCGGCGGTGGCGGCCTTCGCGCCGGTGCCGATGGCGAGCATGGCGGAGGCGCGGAGCCAGGCGCAGCGCGATACGCTCGACCGGGCGGGGGCGTGCCTGGCGGCATCGACGGCGGCGTTGTGCGCGGCGGCGAAGGCGGCGGCGCCGGGCTGCGTCACCCATTTGCTCACCTATCTGCCGACCGTGCTCGACCCGGCCGCGCCCGAAGCCGTCCGCGCGAACATGCCGGTCGGCTGGGCGAGTCCGGCCTTCGATATCCTGCAACTGGAGGATTATGACTGGGTGACGGCGGGCGACACCGCCTCGACCCGCAAGGGCGTCGCGCTGGCCGAGGCGCGGCTGGGCTATCCGCCGGAGCGGCAACATTATTTCTCGGGCTTCGTGCTGCGCGCCGATCAGCGGGCGCAATGGGGCCGGATCGCGGAGGCGGCCGGGGTCGCGCGGGCGCGCGGAATCGCGGCGACCTTCGTCTGGGCGATGCCGCAGGTGATGCGCGACGGGTTTGTCTGTTGGGAAGGGGGAGAGGATCGCGTGCAGGCTTTCGACGATGTGCTGTTCCCGCTGGCGCTGGGCCGCGAGGCAGAGGTGACGCCGGGCTTTTCCACCGCGATCCTGACGAGCGCGGGTGGGCGCGAGGCGCGCAATGCCGCCTGGGCGGAGGCGCGGACCACCTATGATGTCGGCCCCGGCCTCCGCTCGGCCGAGGATATCGCGACGCTACTCTCCTTCTTCCGCGCGCGGCTGGGCCCGGCACGCGGATTCCGGCTGCGCGATCCGTTCGACAGCAGCGCCACTGACGAGGCGATCGGCACCGGCGACGGCACCACCCGCCGCTTCGCGCTGGTCCGCCATTATGGCGACCAGCCGCGCCGGATCACCCGGCCGGTCGCGGGCAGCGTCTCGGTCAGGGTGGCGGGCCGGGGCGTGACGGGCTTCGTCGTCGAGCCGGGCGGGTGGCTGTTGTTCGACACCGCTCCCGTGGCGGGCGCGGCGATCGCCGCCAGCTTCGCCTTCGACGTGCCCGTCCGCTTCGCCGAGGACCGGCTGAGCGTCACGCTGGCCGGGTTTCGCGCCGGGGCGGCGGCGTCGGTGCCGCTGGTCGAGGTGCGCGAGCCATGAGCGGCGATACGCTGACCGGCTGGGTGCTGTGCTGGCGGATCGAGCGTTCCGACGGGGTGACGATCGGGCTGACCGGCCATGACCATGACCTGTGGATCGACGGCCTGCGCTACCGCGCCGCGCCCGGCCTGATGCCCAGCGCGATCCTGCGCGGCGACGGCCTCGACCCCGATCTGATGGATGCCTCGGGCGCACTCACCAGCGAGGCGATCGGCGAGCGCGACCTGTTGGCGGGCCGCTGGGACGGCGCGCGCGTGGCGGCGATCGCGGTCGACTGGAGCGGGGCGGGCGACCCGGTGCCGCTGGGCCAGGGGACGATCGGCGCGGTGCAGCTGGGCGAGGGGGGCTTCACCGCCGAACTGCGCGGCGTCGGCGCGCTGCTCGACCGACCGGTGGCGGCGGAGACCTCGCCCGACTGCCGCGCCGCGCTGGGCGACCGGCGGTGCCGCGTGCCGATGGCGGGGCGGCGGCGCATCGCGCGGGTGACCGACTGGGACGGCGAGGCGATGCTGACCGTCGCGCATGACGAGCCGGTCGCCAATGCCTATGGCCAGGGGCGGCTGATCTGGTTCGGCGGCGCGAACAGCGGGCTGGAGGCGGTGGTGTTGCGGTCGGAGGGGCGGCGTCTGTGGCTGGCCGCCACGCCCGCCTTCGCGGTCGAGGGCACGCCGCTGGTCGAGCTGGTCGAGGGGTGCGACAAGCGGCTGGAGACCTGTGTCGCGCGGTTCGGCAATGTCCTGAATTTCCGGGGCGAGCCGTTCCTGCCCGGCATCGACCTGCTCACCCGCTATCCCGGCGCATGAGCGCGGTGGCGGCGGCGGCGGTCGCGCTGGTCGGCGTGCGGTTCCGGCTGCACGGGCGCGACCCGGCGCATGGGCTGGACTGTGTCGGGCTGGTCGCGGCGGCGACCGGGCGGGCGGCGCCGACCGGCTATGGCTGGCGCAGCGGCGACGCGGCGACGGCGGCGGCGGCGCTCGATGCGCAATTTCAGAGGACGACGGATTCGCCGGGCGCGGTGCTGCTGCTGCGCGCCGGGCCGGGGCAGCTCCATCTGGCGATCCGGGTCGGTGACGGGATCGTCCATGCCGATGCGGGCCTGCGCCGGGTCGCCTGGCGGCCGGGGGCACCGCCCTGGCCGGTGCTGGGCTGTTGGAAGGGGGAGGGATAATGGCGACCTTGGTATTGGGCACGGTGGGGCGGGCGCTGCTGGGGCCGGTGGGCGGCGCGATCGGTGCGCTGATCGGCAACCGCGTGGATCATGCGGTGCTGGGCCCGCGACGGCAGCAGGGCCCGCGCCTGACCGAGCTGTCGGTCCAGACCTCGACCTATGGCACGCAGATGCCCGCCGTCTTCGGCACGATGCGGGTCGCCGGGCCGGTGATCTGGGCGACCGACCTGGTCGAGGCGCGCGGGTTGACCGGCGGGGGCAAGGGGCGTCCGGCGACCGAAAGCTATAGCTATACCGCCAATTTCGCGGTCGCCTTGTCGGGGCGGCCGATCCGGCGGGTGGGGCGTATCTGGGCCGATGGCCGGTTGCTGCGCGGGGCGGCGGGCGATTTCAAGGTGGCGACGGGCTTTCGCCTTCATCCCGGCACCGAGGATCAGCCGGTCGACCCGCTGATCGCCTCGGTCGAGGGGGTGCGCGCCTCGGCCTGTCGGGGCCTCGCCTATGCGGTGTTCGAGGGGCTGGCGCTGGCCGAGTTCGGCAATCGCATCCCCCAGCTGACCTTCGAGGTCGAGGCGGACGAGGCGCCGCTGTCCTGCCGTGCCATCGCGCAGGCATTGTGCGGGCAGGTGCGCGGCGGCGATGCGGGCGCGACCGTCGCGGGATTCGCCGCAAGCGGGGGCAGCGTGCGTGCGGTGCTGGACATGCTGGCCGATATGAGCGGCGGGCAATGGGTCGCCGAGGGCGACGGCATCCGGCTGGTCGCGCCGTCCGCATCCGCCACGCCCGCCGTCACGATCCGCGACGATGCCGTGGCGGCGGACGGCCATGGGCGGCGCGGCCAGCGCGCCATCGCCAGCGAGGCGAGCATCGCCGCCAGCGTGACGGTGGCGCATTACGACCCCGCCCGCGACTATCAGATCGGGCAGCAGCGCGCGCGCCGCCCCGGCGGGGTGCGCGACGAGCGGCTGGAGCTGGCCGCCGCGCTGGATGCGGCGACCGCGCGGACATTGGCGCAGGACCGGCTGGCGCGGCTGTCGGTCGAGCGGGTGCGTCGCACGGTGACTCTCGGCCCCGAAGCGCTGGCCATCGCGCCGGGCACCATTGTCGCGATCGCGGGAGAGGCGGGGCGCTGGCGGGTGATCGAATCCGCCTGGGAGAATATGGCGGTGCGGCTGACCTGCGTGCCGCTGGGCCGGGGCGGGCCGATGCTGCCCGCCGCATCCGGCCGGATCGCGCCCGCGCCGGACCGGGCCATCGGCGCCACCCGGCTGATCGCCTTCGAAGCGCCGCCGCTCGACGACCAGCCGCTCGGCACGCCGCGCCTGTCGGTGGTGGCGGCGGGCGGTCCCGGATGGCGGCAGGCCTCGCTCGCCTATAGCCTGGACGACGGCGCGAGTTGGACCGCGCTGGGCCTGACGGCGATGCCGGGCGTGATCGGGCGGGTGACGGCGGTCTCCCCCGGCGGGGCGATCGGCCTGATCGACCGGCGCGGGGCCTTCGTCGTCGCGGTGGCGGAGGATTTGGCGGATGCCGATCCGGCCGCGATCGATGCGGGGGCCAATCTCGCCTGGGTCGGCGGCGAGCTGTTGCAGTTCGCGCGCGCCGAGCCGCTGGGCGACGGGCAATGGCGGCTCAGCCAGCTGCGACGCGGCCTGCGCGGGACCGAGGCGATGGTCGGCCAGGCCGGACCCGGCGACGCCTTCGTCCTGATCGCGGCGGCCAGCGTCCGGACGATCGACATTCCCGTCACGATGCTGGGCACTCGGGTCCGCTTCCTGGCGCATGGCGTGGGCGACGGCGTCGAGGGGGTGCAGGCATCGGCGATGGTGACCGGCCAGTCGGTCCGCCCGCCCGCGCCGGTCCATCTGCGCTGGCGGCGAGGCGAGGACGGGCGGGTCACCATCGGCTGGACCCGGCGGAGTCGCATCGGCTGGGGCTGGACGGACCGGGTCGATGCGCCGCTGGGCGAGGAGAGCGAGCGCTACCGCGTGACGATCGGCGAGCGGGAGGAGGAGGTTTCGGCACCCGTCTGGACGGGCAGCGCGCCCGCCGGGACGCGGGTGGCGGTGCGGCAATTGGGAACGCTGGCGGCATCGCTGCCGCTGGTCGCGATATTGGGGGAGGGACGAGATGGGTGAGGAAACGCCGCGCTGGACGCTGCCGCTGCTGTCGGCGGGGCAGGCGCAGAAAGAGGTGACGCATAACGAGGCGCTGAGCCTGCTCGATCTGGTCGTGCAGCCCTGTGTCGAGGCGGTCGGGCTGAACGCGCCGCCCACCGATGCGACACCGGGTCAGGCCTGGGTGGTCGGCGACCAGCCGACCGGCGCCTGGACCGGCCATGCCCGGCATCTGGCGGGCTGGACCGCCGGGGGCTGGCGGTTCCTGATTCCGCGGCCCGGCCTGTCGGTATGGAGTCGGGCCGATCGCTGCCGATCGGATTGGGGTGAGGATGGCTGGCGGACGGGCCGGGTGATGGCGCGCGAGTTGCTGGTGGAGGGAAAAAAGGTTGTTGGCCCGCAACAAAGTGGCATTGCGCTTACAGAAGGTGGCCAAGTCATTGATTCACAGGCAAGATCGGCGGTCGACGCGGTGATCCGCGCGCTGCGGAACCATGGCTTGATCGCCTCGGCATGACCCAAAATCTGTGCTTTTAATGCCACAGTCGGGGGCTTTTGTTTGCTTGCGTGGAAACCAACCCTCCGATAGTGAGTTTGCGCTGTCCGTAGTGACAACCAAGAAAGGGGACTATGATGCGGAAGCTTGCCATTGTTCTGGCACTTGCCTCCACCGCCCTCGCTTCGCCTGCCCTCGCCCGCGACAAGTCGTGGTATGTCGGCATCGAAGGCGGCGGGATGATCGTCGAAGATATCAACTATGATATCACCGGCACGCGTACCGGCACCGCCACCGTCGACCATGACTATGGTTATGACATTGACGGCGTGATGGGTTACGACTTCGGTGGTTTCCGTCTGGAAACCGAAGTCGGCTATCGCCGCGCGACGGTCGACAGCTTCAGCTCGACCACGCTGACCAACACCGGCATCGGCACGGGTACCGTTCCGGCCGGCAACTATGACTATGCCGGTGGCTCCACCTCGGCGCTCAGCTTCATGCTGAACGGCTTGCTGGACTTCGGTGCCGATGACGGCATCCAGGGCTTCGTCGGCGGCGGCGTCGGCGTCGCGCGCGTCAAGGCGAACTACGCCCTGAACAACCGCGCCGACTTCCTGAACGACTCGGACACCGTGTTCGCGTGGCAGGCTCTGGCGGGCATCCGCGCGCCGCTGACCGACCACATCGACGCGACGCTGAAGTATCGCTTCTTCAACGCCGAGAACGTCAAGCTGGTCGACGTTGCGAACAACACGTTCGACGGCCGCTTCCGTTCGCACTCGATCCTGGGTGGCGTGGCGTACAACTTCGGCGAACCGGCAGCTCCGCCGCCCCCGCCGCCGCCCCCGCCGCCCCCGCCGCCTCCTCCCCCGCCGCCCCCGCCTCCGGCTCCGGAGCCCGTGGTGTGCTCGCCGGGTCCGTTCATCGTGTTCTTCGAGTGGAACAAGTCGGACGTCACCCCGGAAGCGGCGTCGATCCTCGACAACGCGATCACCCAGTACCAGAGCTGCGGCAATGCCCGCGTGATGGTCGCCGGCTTCACCGACACCTCGGGTACGCCGCGCTACAACATGGGTCTGTCGCAGCGTCGTGCCGACGCGGTGAAGGCGTACATGACGTCGCGTTCGATCCCGGATGGCTCGATCTCGACCGAAGCGTTCGGCGAAGACCGCGACCACCTGCGCGTTCAGACTGCGGACGGCGTCCGCGAGGTCCAGAACCGTCGCGTGGAAATCACCTACGGTCCGGGCGCTGGCCAGTAAGCCACGCTCAGCCAAGGCTGATTGCAAAAAGGGAGGTCGGCGAAAGCTGGCCTCCTTTTTTCATGCGCGCGCGGCCTGTACACGGGCCGTAATCGATTTCGGCGATTCATACTTTCTTCGCCCCTGCCCAATATGAACAGGTGACTGGGGACACGAAGGGGCAAGGCCGCCATGCCGCGCGGAGGACAACATCATCGAAGCCGGGAAGCGCGTCGGCAGGTCATGATTCCGTGCCGGATGAAGTCGGTGCGGGGATGGGGCGACGCCTGCATCCACAATATCTCGTCGCGCGGCATGATGATCGCCTCCGACGATCCGCTGGTGCCCGGTGACTATGTCGATATCCGCCGGGGCCGCCAGGTGGTGATCGGCCGCGTCATCTGGCGGCGCGATTGCTATACCGGCATCCGAACCCAGGACGTGATCAGCGCCGATACCCTCATCAACGAACCGCGCCTGGAAGGGCGTCCGGTCCAGTCCGCCGCCGAGGCCGATCGCCGCACCAGTCGCAGCCGCGCGGTCAGCCGCATCGACACCGCGCATGGCCTGGACCGGAGCCGCTGGCTGGCTGGCAATCTGCAATTCGGCGCGCTCTGTGTCTTCGGGCTGGTCGCCGCCATCGTCATCGCCCTGCAAGTGGCGCAGATGCTCGCCATTCCCACCGGCCGCATCACCCAGGCGCTGGCGGTAAAGCCCGACGCGCGCCCCTGATCCGCGAAGGGGATCAGGCCGGTTCGTCCGCCCCGATCGCCGCCGCCAGCCAGGCGGGGCACAGCGCATCGCCCAGCGTCTCGACCCGGCGATGCTCGACCATCAGCCCCAGCTCCGGATAGGTCGCCCGCGTCCGGTCGCCCGCATCGCCCAGGGGCGCCACCACCAGCCGCCGGTTGACCTTCGAGCGGTGATGCATCCGGGCGGTATTTTCCTGCCCGACATAGCAGCCCTTGGTGAAGCTGACCCCGTTCAACTCGCGCGCATTGCATTCCAGCCAGAGCGTCTCGCCCGACCCCAGCTCGCCCACGCCCTCGGTAACACCCAGCGACAGGCGGTGCGCGACCCAATCGGTCGCTGGGTCACCGGCGGGGGCCAGCCAGCGCTTGCCCAATTCGGGCAGGCGCGGGTCCTCGGCATGGCCATCGGCGTCGCGGCTCCAATGCACCGCCAGATCCTCCATGGGCTCGATCGTGATCGCCCGGCGCAGGCGATAGATCGACAGCCGCCGCGCCAGCGCCTCGGCCTGCGCGGCCTCCGCATCGATCAGCACCGCATCGCCGTCCGCCCATAGCAGGAAGTCGAACAGCGCCTTGCCCTGCGGGGTCAGCAGCCCCGCCCAGCGCGGCCGGTCGGGCGTCAGGCCGATCACGTCCTGCGTCACCAAGCCTTGCAGGAAACCGCGCACATCCTCGCCCGCCACGCGGATCAGGCGCCGGTCGGCCAGGGTCGTGGCGGGCGTGGCGCCGGGCTGCGTCGTCGGGGTGGTATCGCTCATGGCGGCAAGGTAGGAGGGCGCGACCAATCGCGAAAGGCCCGTTTGTCATGACCTTCGATCTGCTTCTCTCCGGCGGCACCGTTCATACCCCCGGCGGCCCCGTTCGTGCCGATGTCGGCGTGACGAACGGCCGGATCGTCGCCATCGGGGCGAAGGGCGATGCGGGGCGGGTGATCGACTGCACCGGGCTCGACATCCTGCCCGGCGTGATCGACAGCCAGGTCCATTTCCGCGAGCCCGGCCTGATGCACAAGGAAGACCTGGCGAGCGGAAGCCGCGCGGCGGTGATGGGCGGCGTGACCGCCGTCTTCGAAATGCCCAACACCAAGCCGAACACCGATTCGGCCGACGCGATCACCGACAAGCTGACCCGCGCGAAGACGATGTATTGCGACCACGCCTTCTATGTCGGCGCGACCAACCACAATGCGCGCGACCTGGCCGAGCTGGAGCGGATGCCGGGCACGGCGGGCGTCAAGATCTTCATGGGCGCGTCGACCGGCGACCTGCTGGTGTCCGAGGATGTGCGGCTGGCCGAGGTGCTCGCCTCGGGCCATCGCCGCGTCGCCATCCATGCCGAGGACGAGGACCGGATGAACGCGCGTGCGGGCGAACGGATCGAGGGCGATCCGTCGTCGCACCCGGTCTGGCGCGACGACGAAAGCGCGCTGCTCGCCACCCATCGCATCCTGCGGCTGGCGCGCGCGGCCAATCGCCGCATCCACATCCTGCACGTCACCACGCCCGCCGAGCTGGAATATATCGCCAAGCACAAGGACATCGCGACCTGCGAGGTCACGCCGCAGCATCTGACGCTGGCGGGCGAGGAGGCTTATCCGCGGCTCGGCACGCTGGCGCAGATGAACCCGCCGATCCGTTCGGGCGCGCATCGCGACGGGCTGTGGCACTGGCTGAACCAGGGCGTGCCCGACGTCATCGGCTCGGACCATGCGCCGCACACGCTCGAGGAAAAGGCCAAGCCCTATCCGGGCAGCCCCAGCGGGATGCCGGGTGTCCAGACGCTGCTGCCGCTGCTGCTCGACCATGCCGCGAACGGCCGCCTGTCGCTCCAGCGCGTGATCGAGCTGACCAGCGCCGGTGCGCAGCGCATCTTCGGCATCGTCGGCAAGGGGCGGATCGCGGCGGGCTATGACGCCGACTTCACCATCGTCGACCTCAAGAAGCGCTGGACGATCGAGGAACAGTGGCTTCAGTCCAAGTGCGGCTGGTCGCCCTTCACCGGCATGGAGCTGACCGGCAAGCCGATCGGCACGATCGTGCGCGGCCAGGTGGCGATGTGGGAAGACCAGCTGGCGGAGGCCCCGACCGGCCAGCCAATCCGTTTCGAGGCGGTCGATTTCGGATGATCGCAGAGCGCCGGGTGCGCGACATCCGGGTCTATTGCCCGGTCGCGCACCCCACGCTGGCGGCGATGATCGCGGGCGATCCGATGGCGGTCGAGCGCGACGCGACCGCCGCCGCGCTGCTCGCGATCCTGCGGACGCCGCCGCTGGGCGATTTCGGGCGGTATCGCGAGGTGGTGGAACTCGCGCTCGGCTATGAGGGCTTCCGCCCGGCCGAGGGCGCGGTGCCGACCCTGGGGACGGTGGGCGAGGCGAGCTGGTCGCCCACCGTCATCCTGACCGCGATCTATGATGCGGAGGCGGATGTGTCGGGCCTGGCGGAACGGCTGCTCGCCGCGCATCCCTGGGACGTGCCGGTGATCGCGGTCAGCGAGCCCTATCGCTTGCTGATGCGCGGATAGGGGCGGGCTTCGACTTCGCTCAGCCTGAACGGCTGTTTGGGAATCACCCGCTCCGTCCGTTCAGCCTGAGCGAAGTCGAAGGCCAAGGGAATCCCCCAGCCCCGATCAGAACGGCAACCACCGCGCCTTGTGCGTGAAGTTCATATAGCCGACATTGACGCCCGCGCGCCAACCGACGCCCAGCCGCACCGGGATCAGCACGACATTGCCGCGCCGCAAATAGGTCGCGGCGAACCCGCCGACGAAATAGAGCCGCCCCTCGGCCGCCGGGAAGCGGTGGAACAGCTCCTCGGTGTCGTAGAGGTTGTAGACCAGCACGAACACCTTGTTCGCGTCGCCGCCAATGTCGAAGCCCAGCGAGGGGCCGGTCCAATAGACCGGCATCTGCCCCTCGACCTTGTGCGTCATCACGCCCGAGCCATAGCGAAGCCCGACGACGAACGCGCCCGACGCCTCGCGCCCCGCGATATAGGCATTGGGGCGGCCCTGCTCGCGCAGGATGCGCTCGATCATCCCCGCCAGGCCCTCGGCGCCCTTGCCGAACACATCCTCGCCCGCGGCCATCAGATCGTCGCGCTCGAAGGTTTCGGAGGCCTGGGTCGTCTGCGTCGCGCGCGAATCGGGAATGGGGGTGGTGACCGGGGGCGGGGTGGTGGTCTGGGCGGGGGGCAGGGACTGGACCGGCGGCTCGACCGGTACGGGATCCCGCTGTGCCGGGCGCGAGGGCTGGGTCGCCAGGTCGCTGTCGATTCCCTGGTTCGGATCGATGGTCCGGACCTGGGCGACGGCGGGCATGGCGGTCGCGGCGACGGCGGACAGGCCGCACAGGACCGACAGACCCAGATGGACGAAACGCATGACCTTCAACTCCCCCGGCAAGCCGATGCGGCACGTTAACCAGCCGCCGCCTTGCAGTGCAATGAACGACCTGAAGGCCCCTAGTCGATTTTCTCCACAAAATCCCGTCCAACCCCGGTTGATTGCCTCCCCCGGCCCCGCTATAGCCGCACCTCGCCGCAACCGGAGACGTGGGTGAGTGGCTGAAACCAACGCTTTGCTAAAGCGTCGTACGGGAAACCGTACCGAGGGTTCGAATCCCTCCGTCTCCGCCATATGCCGCACTCCCCGATCATGTTCGAAACGCCGTAAGGCCGACCCGTTCTTCACTGCCCTGTCGAGCGGCCGGGACAGCATCTGATCCGTTTCCGGACCTGTGCCGATCGGCGCTTGTGTTGTCCTGTCCTTGCGATCACCCTCGCGGAAACGAACCGGCGTTCGGAACCGGGAGACGAGGGAGGATGAGCTATGAGGATCGCATTCGCGGCGCTGGCGATGGGCATGGCGGGCGTGGCGGCGGCCGGGTCGGCCCATACCCCGTCGGCCCAGACCCCGCCCACGCCCGCGCCGGTGAAGGAGGATTTCAGACCCTCCTCGCTCAACCAGCCGGGCCAGCTCTATCCGCAGGTCAATTCGCAGGGTTATGCCCGTTTCCGCATCCTTGCCCCCGATGCCAGGGCGGTGAAGGTCAGCCTGGGGCTGGGTGGACGCGGCGGGACCGTGCTGACCAGAGCACCCGACGGGTCATGGATGGGCACGTCCGAAGGGCCGCTGGACGAGGGATTTCATTATTACCACCTGACCGTCGACGGCGGCACGTTCAACGATCCGGGGACGCTGAACTTCTACGGCTCGACGCGCTGGGAAAGCGGGATCGAGATTCCCGCGCATGACGCGGACTTCTATGCGCTGAAGGACGTGCCCCATGGCCGGGTCGAGCAGATCCTGTTCGCCTCGCCCAGCACGGGCACGCAGCGGCGCGCCTTCGTCTACACCCCGCCCGGCTATGACCGGAGCGCGGGCGAACGCTATCCGGTCCTCTATCTCCAGCATGGCTGGGGTGAGGACGAGACCGCCTGGTCCAACCAGGGCCATGCCAACCTCATCATGGACAATCTGATCGCCGCCCGAAAGACGCGGCCGTTCCTCATCGTCATGACCTATGGCATGACCAACGACCTGCGCCCCGGCGGTCCAGGCGGGCTGGCCGCGTTCGATATCCGGCCGTTCCAGACGGTGCTGCTGAACGAGCTGATCCCCTATATCGACGGGCATTTCCGCACCCTGTCCGACCAGCGTCACCGCGCGATGGCGGGGCTGTCCATGGGCGGGTTCGAGACCAAGCTGATCGCCCCCAAACATCTCGACACCTTCGGCGCGATCGGATTGCTGAGCGGCGGGACCGTGTCGATGGAGGATGTGAAGGCGGCACCCGGCTATCGCGACAAGGTGCGGCTGACCTTTGTCAGCTTCGGCAGTCGCGAACTGGAGGGCGGTCGCACCGGCCCGCCGGGCGGTCCGCGCAGCGATCCGCGCGCCAATGCCGAAGCGTTGAAGAAGGCCGGGCTCAACAGCGTCTTCTTCGTCTCGCCGGATACGGGGCACGAATTCCAGACATGGCGGCGCAGCCTCCACGCCATGGCGCCGCTGCTGTTCCGCGACTGAAGGGGACGGGGTCGGCGGCGGTGATGCGCCGCCGACCTTACGCCATCAGTTGCGCAGGCTGTCGGGCACGACGCCGCCATTTTCGGCGAGCTTGGCCATCACCGCCTTGTGCAGCGCGATATTCTGTTCGGCCGACCCGTCCTGGGCGGCGTGGACGCCCAGTTCGTCGGCCAGTTCCTTGCGCGCCGACAGGCTGGAATCCAAGTCGAGCAGCTTGAGCAGATCGACGATCGAGCTTTGGTAGTTACCACCGCCGCCCTTCATCGACGCCATTTCGGACAGGACCGCACCGACATCGACCGCCTGGGGCGATGCGGGTTCAGGGGCAGGGGCGGCGGCGGCCGGGGCGGGCTGGGTCGGTTCCGCCTGGATCGTGGCGGGCGCCGGGGTGGGAGCGGGGGCAGACGTCTTGCTGCCATGGTGGAATATCTTGTTCAGGATATTGCCGAAAATGCTCATGACCGAGTTCCTTCGCTGATACGGATGACGGCGATGCCCGCCTCAACGACGAAAAGTGGCGTCCGGGTCCGTCACGGGTCGCTTCCCTGTTGGGAACGTCATCGCCCGACAGACGCTTACACCCCATCTCCCGACGCTTTTTCAGGGGTTTGCCATGACCATTCGTACGACGCTCATCGCCACGACCGCCCTTCTCGCGCTGGCGGGGTGCGGCAAGAAACAGGATGCGACGCCCGCCGACACGACGAACAGCGTCGCCGCCGCCAACCAGCTCGACGCCGCGACGCCGACCCCCGCCGCCGTCAGCGCGTCGCAGAGCTTCGTCAACACCGCCGCCGCCAGCGACGCGTTCGAGATCGAAAGCTCGAAGCTGGCGCTGACCAATGGTTCGTCCGCCTCGGTCAAGTCCTATGCCCGCAAGATGATCGAGGCGCACACCGCCTCGACCGCCAAGCTGAAGGCGACCACCGCCACGCTGAGCCCCGCGCTCACCCCCGACCCCGCGCTCAATGCCGAGCAGCAGCAGACGATCGACCAGCTGAAGTCGCTCAACGGCGCGGCGTTCGACCAAGCCTATATCGCCGCGCAGGCGGCCGGGCACCAGCAGACGCTCGATGCGCTGAAGGCCTATGCCGCGACCGGCGACGTGCCTCAGCTGAAGACCTTTGCCAACGGGCTGATCCCGACCGTCGCCGCGCATCTGAACATGGCGAAGGGCCTGAAGGCCTGAGCTGAGGGACAGGGGCGGCGGGTATGCGCGCCGCCCCTTCTCAAAAGGCGAAGCTGACCGTGCCGATCGCGCGACGCGGGTCGCCGATCGCGACGCCATATTGGTTGACCGCCGAGGTGTAATAGGTCCGGTCGAAGATGTTCTTCAGGTTGAACTGGAACGTCATCCGCCGCCCCGCCATTTGCGTGTCATAGGTCATGAAGGCGTCAGCCACGACATAGGATGCCAGCCAGAAGCTGTTGGCATCGTCCCCCGGCCGCCGCGCGACATAGCGTCCGCCCGCGCCCAGCCTCAGCCGATCCTCGCCCGCGATCGCCCCGACATCATAGGCCGCCGACAGCGACGCGGTATGCGGCGCGACATTGGCGAGCTGGTTGCCCGAAAATGCCGGGTCATCGACGGTGCGCGCATAAGTATAGGCATAGCTGCCGATCAGGCTGAGCGCGCGCGTCACCTGGCCCGCCACGTCCAGCTCCACCCCGCGCGAGATGGCACGGCCCGCAGTGCGGTAATCGGTCAGCGCGGTCGCCGGATTGAACTGCGACACCAGCACGTTGCGCTTGTCGATATCGTACAGCGCCAGCGTCGCGGTGACGCGGTCGGGCACGTCCAGCTTGGCCCCGACCTCGAACGAGCGTCCCCGCTCTGGCGCGAAGGCCGAGGTGAGGGTGACGCCGCTGGCCAGCGGCGCGATGGTCGAGGTCGGCTTCAGCGAGCGGGTATAGCCGCCATAGAGCGACAGTGTATCGGTCGCGCGCCAGACCAGCCCGGCCTGGGGCACGAACTCCCAGCGGTCCAGATCGGTGTTGGCGGTGAAGGGCCGCCCGCGCCCCGCCCGCTGGTCGAACCCGACCAGCCTTCCGCCCGCCGTCACGATCCAGCGCTCACCCAAATGGATCGCGTCCTGGCCGAACAGCGAATAGTTATACAGCCGGTCGGTCTGGTCGCTGTCGGAGGGCGACACGGTGGTCGGAAAGGGCTCACGCCCATAGACGGGGCGCAGATAGCTGAAGGTCGTGGCGGTCGCCTGGCGGATCAGGTCGCGGCGGTAATAGCGGCGATATTCGCCCTCCACGCCCAGGATGATCTGGTGCCGCATCCCCAGCGCCTCGACCTGGCCGTCGAGATAGGCCTGGACATAGGCGTCGGTGCTGAGCGAGCCGACCGTGGCGTCGTTCCGGCGGGTCAGCGTGCCGCGCGTCGTGTTGACCGCCGTCACCCGCAACTGCCCGGCATCGTAACGCTCGCTATTGAAGCTGGCCGCCAGATGCGCCGCCCATGTGCCGCCCAGCCGGTGGTCGAGCGCCAGCTGGACCAGGTGGCTGTCGCCGACCATCCGGTTGTTGCGATCGTCCAGCCGCTCGCGACGCGGCACCGCCAGCGGGGTCATGGTGCGGGGATCGAGCACCGTCCCCCGGTCGAAGGGCGTGTCGAACCGGCGATATTCATACCACAGCACCGCCTGGGTATCGCCGCCATACCAGCCGAGCGAGGGCGCGATCAGCGTGTCGCGGCGCTCGCCGAAATTGCGCCAATAATCCTCGTCCTGATGGTCGAGCACCAGCCGCCCGGCCAGAGGACCCGCGATCGGGCCGGTCAGGTCGGCCATCGCCTCCAGCCCGGTGCGCGATGCGGCATAGGCCGATCCGGTCAGCGCGACCGCCAGATGCGGGTCGAGCAGCGGCTTCTTCGCGACGGTGTTGATGACCCCGCCGGGGTCCATGATGCCATAGAGCAGCGAGGCGGGGCCCTTCAGCACCTCGACGCTCTGGTTGGCGGCGTTGAAGGCGCGGCCCTGCACCAGTGGCATGCCGTTGCGCATCACCGACCCGTCGCGATTGCCGCCGAAGCCGCGCTTGAGCACCGTGTCCTGCGTCGCGGCCAGCGTATTGCCCTGGGTGATGCCGCTGACATTGGCGAGCACATCGTCCAGGAAGCGCGGGCGCTGGTCGCGGATCACCTGCGCGGGCACGATATTGACCGCCTGCGGCGTTTCCAGCGGCCCGGCCGAGGAGCGCAGGGTCGAGGCGTCGGGGGTCGGCTTGTACCGATCGTCTGCCGCCCTGGGCGCAGGCGAGGCGCGGCCGGTGACGACGATCTCCTGCCCGGTGGTGCCGTCGTCATCGAGCGTCGCCGCCTGCGTGGAAGCGGCGGTCAGGCCCAGGACCAGCAACCCGCCGGTGATCGTTCGCATAGGATGTCCCCTTTGCGAGCGCCTCATATACTTTTGATAGGGACTCGCAATAGCTACCTGCGCGCGAGGGTGATCCCGTCCGGCCGCTCGCGCACCGACAGGTCGAACAGCGCGCCGATCAGCGTCAGGCTCTCGACCGGGCGGTCCAGCCGAAAGCGGCCGTTGAACGTCTCGTCCGCCAGCGCCGGATCGGCCAGCCGGATGGGGCGGGGGCTGTAGCGCCCGATCCGCGCCACCGCATCGCCCAGCCGGATGCGGTCGCCGGTCAGCCAGCGATCCTGCCACCCCTGATAGCTGGCGATGTCGAAGCGGTGGAGCGCGATCCGGTCGCGCCCGGCCTCGGCCCAGTAACCGGCGGTGACGACCACCGGCGGCTGCCCCGGCACGGTCAGCCGCACCCGGCCGCGATAGACGCGCAACTCGCTACGCCCCGCGCCGCGATCGACGCTGAAATTGGTGCCCAGCGCGACCATCTGCCCCTCGGGTGTCGAGACGGCGAAGGGGCGGTCGGCGTCGTGCCGCACCTCGAACCGCGCTGCGCCGCCTTGCAACGTCAGGTCGCGTGCGCCGTCCGAAAAGGCGATGGCGACGCGCGAGGCGGCGTCGAGCGTCATGTCCGATCCGTCGGGCAGCGTGACCCGGCGCTGCTGCCCGACCGCGCTGGCATAGTCTGCGCGCACCGTCCCGCCGGAGGGCAGGGCGTGCCACAGCACCGGCGCGACCGCCATGGCGGCGAGCGCGGCGGCGACGCCGATCGCCCGGCGGCGGGTCGCGAGGGCGGTCGGCGCGCGCCAGCGGCGGAGGCGGGGCCGGGGTGGGGGCGCCGGAACGGACAGGCTCGCCCGCTCTGCCTGCTCGACGACATGGAACAGCGCCGGGTCGCCCAGCAGCCGCACCATCCGCCCCAAGGCGTCGCGATGCGCGGGGGAGCGGTTCAGCCATGCGCCCAGTTCGGCGCGATCGTCCGGCGACAGCGCGTCCAGCCGGTCGGCCCAGTCCGCCGCCTCTTCGATCAGCCCGTCAGTCATGCGCCCGGCTCCGGGGAAGGGGGCGGATGGGGCCGTCGTCCACGCATCCGGCGAGGTCGACCATGGCGCGGACCAGATGCTTCTTCACCGCCTCGACGCTGATGTTCATCTCCTCGGCGATCTGCTGGCGCGACTTGCCCTCCAGATGGCGTTCGACAAAGACCGCGCGGCGCTGCGGCGGCAGGGTGTCCAGCACGGCGCGGAACCGGTCGAAACGCTGGCGATAGTCCAGCACCTCGTCCGCCAGCGGCAGCGCGCAGGCCAGTTCGGTGTCGACCGGGCCATGGTCGGCGACGATGCGCCGGGCGCGGTTATGGATGACCGAGTCGGCCACGCGAAAGGCATAGGCGAGCGGCTGTTCGATCACCTGTCTGCGCTCCTGCTCGATGACGCGCATGATCGCCTCCTGCACGATGTCCTCGGCCTGTTCGGGCTCGCGGATCCGCCTGCGGACATAGGTCAGCAGCCGGTCGCGCCCGTCCGCCACCCAGGCGAGCGGCCCGCTCATTCGGTCCCGTCCATGAAGAGCCGGTCGCACCGCATCCGGGGACATTCCCTCGCGAAAAACAGGATGCGTCGGCCTCGGGGAGAGGCCGACGCACCATGATCCGATATCCTGCGCGGGCAGGACATCAAGTGGCGTCAGGATCAGAAGGTGACCCGCACACCGCCCAGCAGCGTCGTGCCCGAACGGGTCACGACATAGAGCCGCTTGGTGCTGTTCGAATATTGCTTCTCGCGCTGGTTGGTCAGGTTGATGCCGTTCAGCGTCAGCTGCACGTTCTTGGTGACCGCATAATGCGCCGACATGTCGACATAGACGGTGCCCTCGAACCCGGTGACGTCCTGGTCGGGGCCGAGCGACGTCAGCACCGGCGAGGCGCTGAAGATATAGCCGCTGCGGTAATTGGCCGAGACGCGCGCGTCGAACGCCTTGTCCTGGTAATAGAGGGTGGCGTTGGCGTTATACTTGCTCAACCCCTCCAGCGTCGTCGGGATGCTGCCCGCGTAGATTTTGGAATAGTCCAGCCGCGAGTCGACATAGGTGAAGTTCATCGCGGTCCCCAGCCGGTCGAACGGCGCGGGCAGGAACTTGAAGTCGGTCTGGCCCGACAGCTCGACCCCGAACAGGTTCGTCGCCAGCAGGTTCACGGGGCGCGAGAAGCTGTCGATGATCGTCTTGCCGGTGACGCCCGGATAGAGATTGTCGGGCAGCCCGGTCTGCGAATAGGGCACGTCGCTGACCGTCTGGGTCGAGATATAGCCGTCGAGATGCTTGTAGAACAGGGCGGCGGCGACATAGCCGACCGAGCCGAAATACTGCTCGGCCGAGATGTCGAAGTCGTTCGACTTGTAGGGGCGCAGGTTCGGGTTGCCGATCGACACGGTGATGTCGCCATTGTTGTTGCTGACCGACCCGTTGACCGCCAGCGCGCCCAGCGCCGGGCGGTTGATGTTCTGCGACGCGGCGAAGCGCAGCATCAGCCCCGGATTCAGCTCGAAGATCAGGTTCGCGGCGGGCAGCACGCCCTGATATTCGCCGCGCACCGTGACCGGGCCGACACTGGCCAGCCCGTCCGAGGTGACGGTGGTGCGATAATAGCGCGCCCCGATATTGCCGCGGAAGGGCACGCCGCCCAGCACATGGTTCCAGTCATATTGGACAAAGGCCGCGCCGGTGCGCTCCTCGACCGCGAAGACGCCCAGCTTGCTGGACAGATATTGCGCGCGGTCGATGCCCAGCGTCTGGAGCATCCGGGGGAAGTCGACGATGGTCCAGTCCTGGCCGGTATAGCCGCCGTAAACCTGCGCATAGGCCGCGACATTGGCGCTGACCTTGCCCGACTGGAACTGGCTGGTCAGGATATTGTCCTGCTCGCCATAATAGCCGGTATTGGCGAAGCGTCGCCACTCGCCGCCGATGCTGATCGTGTCGTCGGGCGAGAATTTATAGTCGAACCGGCCTTTGATGTTGTCGAACGCCGTGTCCTGATAGGTGTTGTTCACGTACAGCCGCTTGGCATGCCAGAAATTGGCGTCGGCCGGGTTGAACTTATAGGTGTTGACCAGCGAATAGGTGCCGCCGCGATAGTCGGAGGTGACGTCGCCGAACCCCTCGACCGTGAACTTGTCGTTGACCGGCATCGAATAGGCCGACCGCTCGACCCCGCCCAGCCAGGTGAAGGTCAGCCCCTCGGCCAGCTCGGCGTCACCGCTCAGCACCAGCTGCTTGAAGATGTTCTTGGTGTTCTGGATGCGCGTCTCGGTCGATGCCTTGCCGCCCGACACGTCGAGATAGACGACCTCGTTACGGTCGTTCCACTGGAGCGCGTTGACCCGCGAATTGGGATAGACCACGCCCGCGAACGTCTCGCCGCCGCCCAGCCAGGTCGAGCTGCCGCCGCCGCGCGAGGCCAGGTGGGTCTCGAAACGGTCGCCCTTGAACTGGCCGTAAAGGCCGTCGAGCGTCAGATGCACCTTGTCGGTCGGCGCCCACTGGACCGAGGTGGTCAGCCCGATCCGCTCCTGCTTGCTGTCCCATACCGACAGGCGGTTGCCCCGCGCGAACAACAGGTCGCCCGAGTTGATCTTGGCCTGTTCGGCGGCGGTCAGGCCGCTGATGTTGCTGCCATTCGCCTTGTTGCGGCGCCAGCGATAGGTGTCGAACCCCTCCTCGCGGGTGTTGCGGCGGCTATAGGCGGCCGAGACGAGGATGCCGAAATCGCCCCAGTTCTTGGAGATCAGGCCGGTCAGGCGCGGCTGGAAATCGCGGGTCAGCGTATTGGTGCCGCCCTGCGCCGACATGGCGATCTTGGTGCCTTTGAAGTCGAACGGACGCGCGGTGTAGAGCCCGACCGTGCCCGCCAGGCCGCCCTCGGTCTGCTTGGCCTGGTACGACTTTTCGACATCGACATGGTTGAACAGTTCGGCGGCGAACAGGTTGAAGTCGAAGGCGCGGTCGCGCGTCGTCTGGCCGCGGCTGTCCTGCGGCGAGTCGACATTGCCCAGCACCTCCATCCCGTCGAGCTGGACGCGGGTGAAGTCGGGGCCCAGGCCGCGCAGCGAGATGCGGCGGCCCTCGCCCGCTTCACGGTTGATCGCGACGCCGGGCAGGCGCTGCAGCGCTTCGGCCAGGTTCAGGTCGGGAAAGGCGGCGATGTCGCTGGCCGCGATCGAATCCTTGATGATCGACGCCTCGCGCTTGGAATCGCGGGCGGCGGCCAGGCTGGTGCGATAGCCGGTGACGACCACCTCGCCCTGGTCCGCCGCCCCGTCCTGCTTCGGCGCTTCCTGCGCTACCGCCGGCTGCACAGCGAACAGTGCGCTCGACGCCAGCAGCAGCGTTCTCTTCGTCCACATCTCGAATAACCCCCCAAGGAATGAAATCACGCGTCCGGCCAAACGGACGGTCGCGGGGAAGACGGGGGTTCGCGCAAAACGGGGACAAGGAAATTTGTAAAAGTTTTAAGACATTTATGGCGTTTTTGTTACGGTTTTTCTACGGATTTGAGAATGACCCGAAGAATCCGCGGGCCATGTCCCCGGTTGCCGGGGAAAAACGTCTTGGGATAGGCGAACGACAACTTGGGCAGGGGGCGAACGGATGCGGACGATGCGAACGGGCTGGGGAATGGCAGCGGTCCTGATGGTTGCGCTGGCGATGCCGGGCGGCGCGGTCGCGCGGGAGACGGCGGGCTATCTGGCGGCGGGCGAGGGGCTGGACCTCGCCGCGATCCTCCCCGGCCCGCCCGCTCCCAGCAGTCCGCGCGCGCTGGCCGATGCGCGGGTCTTTCGCGACAGCCGGACGCTCGCCGGCACCGCGCGCTGGCAACAGGCGACGGCGGACGTGTCGAGCGATCTGGGCGATCGCTTTGCCGGGGCGCTGGGCTTTCGGCCGGACTGGAGCAAGCTGCCCGTCACCCGCGCGCTGATCGCGCGGTTCGATGCCGACCGTTCGACGGCGATCGGCGCGGCCAAGCGGCACTGGCAGTCGCCGCGCCCCTTCATCGACACCGACCTGCCCATTTGCGAACCGCGCACCGCCTCGCTGATCGCCAATGGCGATTATCCCTCCGGCCATACCGCACATGGCTGGGGCTTTGCGCTGCTGATGGCGGCGCTGATCCCCGACCGGGCGCAGGCGATCCTGGCGCGCGGGCGCGACTATGGCGACAGCCGCTGGATCTGCGGATCACACAGCCAGAGCGCGGTCGAGGGCGGCTATCTGGCTGCCAGCGCGGTGTTCGCGCGCGAACAGGGCCAGCCCGCATTCCGCCGCGACATGGCGGCGGCGGCCGAGGAGCTGGCGCGCTACCGCCGGGGCCTTACAGCCGCCAGTCGACGCTGAACGCCACGACGCGCCCCTGCTGCGCGCGGACGGTGATGACGCCGTCGCTGGCCCCGGCGCGGATCTCGCCGCCCAGCGCGTCGCCCTGCATCACCGCGATCCGGTCAAGGATATTGGTCGCGCGCAGCCGCAGCGTCAGGACGGGCGTCGCCGCCCAGCTCGCGCCCAGATCGACCAGCGCGAAGCCGGGCAGCGCCAGCGTATTGGCATCGTCGGCAAAGCGCCGCCCCATTGCCGAGACATCGCCGTCCAGCGTCCAGCCGGTGCCGGGCAGGGTGGCGCTGGCCGACAGGCTGGCCATCAGACGAGGCACCCGGCGCGGCATCCGGCCGCTCAGGTCGGTGATGACGGGGGCGCCGCTAGTGGCGTCGGCGAAGCGATAATGGCGCAGCCTGGGGTCCTGCCAGGTCAGGGTGCCGCGCAGGGTAATGCCCGGCCGGGGGCTGGCATGGCCGCTGAGCTCCAGCCCCAGCGTGCGCGCGGTCGCGTCATGCTGCCCCACCTGCACCGCGCCGGTCGCGGGATCGAGCGACAGGTCGGGCAGCGCGATGTCGGGAAAGCGGCTGGCGAACAAGGTCGCGTCCAGCCCCGCGCCGCCACGCCGCCAGATCAGCCCCAGCTCGGCCTGTTCGACCGACAGGGCGCGGACGGCATCGCCGCTGCCGATGCGGAATGCGCCGGGATCGGGCAGCCGCATCGCATGGGTCGCGCGGGTGAACAGCCCCAGCCGATCGGACGCCCGCCAGTGCAGCGCCAGCGTCGCCGCCGTCCGCGCGATGCGGGCCCGGCGCTGGTCCCATATCCCCGAACCGATCGCGATCCGGTCATCCGCCAGTGTCGTCGGATCGCCGCCATTCACTGTCGTTGCGCGCTCGACCCGGGCGGACAGCGCGGCGCGCTCGTGCCGCAGGCCCCAGTCGAGCCGCCAGCCCGGCGCGAACCGCCATTCGTCGGCGGCATAGAGCGCGACCATGCGCTGGTGCCCGTCGACCGCCTCATAGGTCGATCCCCGGCTCGACAATCCGCCATCGGTCGCGCGGCCCAGCACCTGTCCGGCGGCATCCAGCGCGACGAGATCGAGCAACCGGCCCTGTCCCCGCGCCTCGACCAGCGCGCGCGCGACCGCGCGGCGGAAGCGCCAGTCATAGCCGACGCCGTACAGCCCCAGCGTCAGTTCGTGATGCCCCGCCGCCTCCAGCGCGCGCGAATAGGACAGGTCGGCGATCGCTTCGGACAGGCGGACATCGGCGGCGACGGGGTTCAGCGTCACGACCCGGTCGTTGCCGGGAATGGCGGCAAAGGGGCTGTCGTCGCTCGCATGGCGCAGAGCGGCTGAGACGGTGCCCGGAAAGGCGGCGGCGAGGCGGGGCAGCGCCTCGGCGATGGCGCTCGCCGCCGGAACCGCGCTGCCCGAGGAGGACAGCGCATAGCGCGCGGTGCGCGACCGGCGGCCATGCGCGCGTAACGTCAGCGTGCCCCCGCCCATATCCTGGGTCAGCGCCAGCGAGGGCATGGTGAGCCGGTTGCGATTGTTCCGCCCCAGCGGCCGCTCGCCCAGCGCGGCGAAGCGCAGGGTCGCCAGCTCGGGGCCGAAGAAACTGTCCCGGCGCGGATCGAAACCGGGCAGCGGCTCCAGCCCGCCACCGACATAGCGCATCGGAAAGGACGAGATGTTGAGCGTGTCGTCGGCCAGCCCGCGCCAGGCCAGCGTCAGCCGCCCGCCCCGCCAGTCGTGATCGACCCGCGCGCGGATCTGGCCGCCGCCCAGCGTCGCGGCGATGCGCCGCACCGTCGGATCGCGCGCCACAGACCCGCCGATGATCGCGCGCCAGCCGGGGGCGACGGGGCCGGTCGCATAGCCTTCCCAGCGGACCAGCCCGTAATCGGTCAGCGTCGCGCGCATCTCGCCGCCGGGCCGCCCGGCGGGGGCGCGGGTGCGCATGTTGATCACGCCGCCCGGCGCGTTGCTGGCAAAGATCGCGGAGGGGCCGCCGCGTACATAATCGACCGTCTCGACCATCAGGTCGGGGCGGACGAACTGGTCGATATCGGTCCAGGGCAGCGTGTCGTGCTGTACCGGCAGGCCGTCCTCCTGCACCGCGATCGCCTGATAGCCGTCGAGCGGGATGCCGCGCACCCGGACGGTGTTGGCCGCGGTTCCCGCCGAGGTGTCGACCCACAGGCCGGGCAGGCCCGACAGCATCTCGGCCAGGCTTTGCGGCGGCCGCCGCGCCAGTTCCACCGCGTCCAGATGCGAGGCGGAATAGCTGCGATCCAGTTCGCCTTGCACGTCGGTGCCGCGTCGTCCGGACACGATCACCTCCTCGCCGACCACCGGCGGCGGGGGCGGGGAGGCGGCGCGGCGCGGCGGCGTGACCTTGGGCGGCAGCGGTCGGCCGGCGCGCACCACGATCCCGCCCGGCATCCGGCGACAGGACAGCCCGGCCGGGCGACACCAGCGGTCGAGCGCGCGTGACAGCCGCAGCGTCCCCTTCAGCGCGGGCGCCTGGCGACCGGCCAGGTCGGCGGGCCGCGCGACGAGCGCCTGCCCCGCCTGCCGCGCCAGCCGGTCGAGCCCGGCCGCGACTGTCCCGGCGGGCAGGTCGACACGCAGCATCGGGTCGTCCTGCCCGGCGGCCAGCACCAGCGCGGCGAGCAGCATCATCGCCGCCCCGCCGTGTCCCGCGCGCCCATCACTGTCCGACCGTCGCCACCCATTCCGCCACCACAGGAGCCGCGCCCTTGCGCGCCGCCGCCCCGGCATCGCCATCGACGGATGCGCGCCGATACCGCGCGAATATGTAGCGCGCATGTCAGTCGCGCCCGACATTCCGCGGCTCCGCGAAAATGCCGCTGAACCGATCTGGATCAAGAATCGTTACGCCCGATCATCGATGGAGGACAGGACGTGGCGGGTCAGACAGTGATCGTGACGGGCGCGGAATCGGGCATCGGCGCGGCATGCGCGGAGGCGTTCGGCGCTCGGCAGGCGCGGGTGGCGGTGCTCTATTATGCGGATGCCGCCGCCGCCGAAAAGACCGCCGGGGCGGTGCGCGCCGCCGGAGGCGAGGCGATCACCGTCCAGGCGCATGTCGATGACGAGGCCTCGGTCGATCATGCCTTCGCGACCGTCGAACGGCATTGGGGCCCCGCCGATGTGATGGTCAATTCGGCCGGGCTGAACATGTCGGGCGTGACGGTGCGCGACATGACGCTGGCCCAGTGGCGGCGGCTGCTCGACACCGACCTGACGGGCGCGTTTCTGACCTCGCGCCGGTTCCTGACCGGGCGGGGTGCGGCGACGGGCGATGCCGCGATCCTGCACATCTCGTCGATCCACGCCTATGCGGTGCGCGCCGGGGGCGCCGATTACTGCGCGGCCAAGGGCGGGCTGTCCAACCTGGTCGAGACGCTGGCGATCGAGGAAGCGCCGCACGGCATCCGTGTGAACGCGATCGAGCCGGGCATGATCCTGACCCCGATGAACGCGCATGCGCAGGCCGATCCGGTCTATCGCCGAACACTCGAGCAGAATATCCCGATGGGGCGCGCGGGGAATGCCTCGGAGGTGGCCGACCTCGCCGTCTTCCTCGCCTCCGACAAGGCGCGCTACATCACCGGGGCACGGATCGTCATCGATGGCGGCCTGTCGCTGATGCAGGCGCTCGGCGCATGATGGCCCCCGACGCGCAGGGCCCGGTCGCCGATCCGCACCGCAAGGACCGGGTGGTCGACGCCCCGCTCGACCTCGACTTCAACGTCAAGCGGATCGAGGAGGTCACGCTGTCGGGCCCGCCCGCGCTGATGGCCCGCGACCTGATGAGCCCCTATGTCTGGCGCGAGGCGGACGGGCGATGGGGCATGATGGTCCGCGCGGTGGTCCGTCCGGGCGAGACGCTAACCGATACCGGCGTGATCTGGTCGGGATGGAGCGAGGACGGGCGGCATTTCACCATGCTCGACACCCCCTCGATCGCGCCGGGGCCGGGCGACCATGACGCGGGCGGGGTCGAGGACCCGACCGTCGTGCGCCGCGAGGACGGCTATCTCGTCTATTATTCGGGCGTGCTGGCGGACCATTCGCATGGCGAGCTGTCCTATGCCACCGGCCCCGCACTCGACCGGCTGGCAAAGAGCGGCGTCGCGCTGGCTTCCTCCAAGTCGGAGGGCAATACGAAGGAAGCGACGGTCGACCGCACCGCCGACGGCCGCTGGCGGCTGTTCTACGAATATGCCGCCGATGAGGCATCGCGCATCGGCATGGCGATCGGCGCGGATGTCGCGGGCCCCTGGACCGAACAGCCCACCCCCTTCATGCCGCGTGAGAACAGCTGGGACGACTGGCATCTGTCGACCGGCCCGCTGCTGACCGACGACAAGGCGTGTCCGGTCATGTTCTACAACGGCGCGACGCGGGACGCGCGCTGGCGGATCGGCTGGGTCGCGTTCGACGAACATTATACCCGCGTCGTCGCGCGCGGGATCGAGCCGCTGATCCTGCCGCCGCCCGCCGATGATCGGGGCGCCACCGACATCGCCTTCGCCGCGTCGGTGGTGGTGGCCGAGGATGGCATCTGGCTTTACTATTCGCTGGAGGATCGGCGATTGTCACGGGCGCTCATCCGGCGCAGTTGAGCCGTCTCCCGTCCTTGTTCCCCAGGAAAGCGTATCGATGTCCGCAGATACCGAAGCCTCCGTCGCGCCGAGCATCCATGCCTCGATCGCTCCGGCCCCGGCGCTGCGGCCCGACCGCCCCTATGCGCGGGACGAGTTGCTCCACGAGCTGTTCGACGCGACCTGCCGGGACCGGGGCTGGACCACCGCGCTGAAGCTGATCGGCGCGGACGAGGAATTCGGCCGCTCGACCGAATGGACCTATGACATGCTGGCGCAGCGCAGCCTGTCGCTGGCGCACCGGCTCCGCGCGCTGGGGGTGGGCAGGGGCGACCGCGTCGTCCTGTGCCTGCCGCGCGGGCTGGACCAGTATATGGCGATCCTGGGGGTGCTGCGCGCCGGTGCCGCCTATGTGCCGGTCGACTGGGGCTATCCGCAGGACCGCATCGCCTACATCATCGAGGATAGCGGCGCGGCGCTGACCATCACCACGAGCGCGCGGGCGGGGGAGATTCCGCGGCGGACTTTGTGCCTGGACGCCGAATTGGGCGATCTCGCCGCCGAGCCGCCGCTGCCGATGGGGCGCGAGGCCACCGGATCGGACCCGCACGACCTGGCCTATATCATCTATACCTCGGGCACGACCGGGCGGCCCAAGGGGGTGATGATCACCCATGCCAATGCCTGCCACCTGGTCCGCTCCGAAAGCGCGATCCTGGCGCTGGAGCCGGGCGACATCGTGTTTGGCGGGTTCAGCCTGGCCTTCGACATGTCGGTCGAGACGATGTGGAGCGCCTTCTTCGTCGGCGCGAAGCTGCTCGTCGCGACCGAGGCGCTGGCGTCGAGCGGGCCCGATGTCGCGATCGCGCTGGCCGAGGAAAAGGCGACGGTCTGGCACGTCGTCCCCTCGCTGATCGCGCTGGTCGAGCATCCGGTGCCCACGCTCCGCCTGATCAACATGGGGGGCGAGGCGTGCCCGGCGGACCTGCCGCGTCGCCTCGCGCGGCCGGGCTTGCGGCTGCTCAACACCTATGGCCCGACCGAGACTTCGGTGACCGCGACCTGGACCGAGGTACAGCCGGGCAAGCGCATCACCATCGGCAAGCCGCTGCCCGGCTATACCGCCTGGATCGTCGACGAGGCGTTGCAACCCGTGGAGGCGGGGCAGGAGGGCGAGCTGGTGATCGGCGGCCCCGGCGTCGGCGTCGGTTACGTCAACCGCCCCGACCTGACCGCCGAGAAATTCACCATGACCCCGTTCGACACCGTGTCGGGCGGGCCGGAGCGCATCTATCGCTCGGGCGATCTCGTCCGGCTGGACGCGGCGGGCGACATCGATTTCGTCGGGCGCATCGACACCCAGGTCAAGATTCGCGGCTTCCGCGTCGAACTGGCCGAGATCGAGGCGGTGATCGGCGAGGCGCCGGGCGTGGCGCAGGCGGTCGTCCATCTGTTCACCGATGCCGATGGCGCCGAATTCCTGGCGGCCTTCCTCGTCGCGCGCAGCGGCGAGGGCGTCGACATCCCCGCGATCAAGGCACGGGTCACCGAACGCCTGCCCAATTACATGCGCCCCGCCGCCTATCAGCTGCTCGCCGCGCTGCCGACGCTGCCCGCCTCGGGCAAGGTCGACCGCAAGGCGCTGGTCAAGCCCGAGGTGACGGTCGACACCGGCCGCGCCATCGAGGCGCCCGCGACGCCGATGGAGGAACAGCTCCACCGCATCTGGGCGGAAGCCTTCGCGCCGCAGCCGGTATCCGTCACCGACGACCTGTTCGAGGATCTGGGCGGCCATTCGCTCAAGGCCGCACGGCTCGTCTCGGCGGCGCGCAAGGTGCCGGGGCTGGCGGGGTTGTCGCTGGAGGATCTCTACGCCGCGCCGACCATCCGCGCACTGGCGCTGCGCATCGGCGGGACCGCACCCGTGGCGGTCGCGACCGAGGCGAGTTTCCACCGCGTCCCCGAATGGCAGCGGATGCTGTGCGTCGCGGCGCAGACCGTCGCGCTGCTGCCCATCTATACCATTGCCGGGCTGCAATGGTTCTTCCCCTATGTCGCCTATACCCATCTGGCGGGGCGGATGAGCCGGATCGACGCGCTGATCCTCAGCGCGCTATTCTTCACCATCGTGCCCGTCGCCTCGATGCTGTTCTCGATTGCGGCCAAGTGGCTGATCGCCGGGCGGTTCAAGGCGGGCGACTATCCGCTCTGGGGCTGGACCTATTTCCGCTGGTGGCTGGTGCGCCGGATCATCGCGGTGACGGCGACCCCCTATCTGGCGGGCACCCCGATGATCCGGGGATATTATCGGATGCTGGGGGCCAGGATCGGCAAGCGCGCCTATATCGGCACCGGCATCATCGACACCGCCGACCTGTTCGCGTGCGGCGACGATGCCATCGTCAGCGACCAGGCGGTGCTGGCGACCAGCTCGGTCGAGCGCGGGCTGCTGCGGCTGGGTACGGTCCATCTCGGCGCGCGGTCCTTTGTCGGGTCGCAGGCGGTGGTCGGGCGGAATGCGCGGCTGGAGGAGGATGCGATCCTCGACGACATGTCCGCGCTCCCCGCCGATACGGTGATCCCCGCGCGGCAACGCTGGACCGGATCGCCCGCCGCCTTCGATACGGTGGTCGAACCCGGCACAGTGCGGACCGCCAGGAGCGGCACGGCGTCGCTGGGGCTGCTGATCGGCGCGCTGCTGCTGCCGATCCTGGCCATCCTGCCCATCGCGCCGGGCCTGATCGCGCTGATCGAGCTGGACTGGGCGACGACCGGCTATGGCTATATGCTCGTCTCGCCGCTGCTTGCCGCGACCTATATCGTGATGATGTGCGTGCTGACCGTGCTCGCCAAGCGGTTGCTGCTCGGCCGGGTCGCGCCGGGCGTCTATGATCTGAACAGCGGCTTCTATGTCCGCTACTGGATGGTCAAGCAGATCAACGATCTGGCGCTCCGGCTGCTGCACCCGATCTTCGCGACGCTCTACGTCATCCCTTGGTATCGCGCGCTGGGCGTGAAGGTCGGGCGGCGCGCGGAGATTTCGACCGCCAGCGCGATCATCCCCGACCTGGTCGAGATCGGGCCGGAGAGCTTCATCGCCGACTCGGTGATCTTCGGCGCGGCCAAGATCGGGTACGGCACCATCGAGCTGGCGCATACCCGGATCGGCCGCCGCAGCTTCATCGGCAATTCCGCGCTGCTGCCGACCGGCGCGCAGATCGGCGACGAGGTGCTGATCGGCGTCCTGTCCAAGCCCCCCGCCGACCCCGCGCTGGCGACCGAGGCGGGGAGCACCTGGTTCGGCTCGCCCGCCTTCAAGCTGCCGGTGCGCCAGATCGCAACGATGTTCGACGAGGGCGCACGCTTCAACCCGTCGCGCGGGCTGATCGCCACGCGTCTTTCCATCGAGGCGATCCGCACCACCCTGTCGCTGACCGCCTTTCTGGTGTTCTTCAGCATGTTGCTCTCGGTGGTCGGCGATCTCGACGATCTGGAGCGCGGCGGGCTGGTCATCGTCTCGACCTTCCCCTTCCTCTATCTGGGCTTTTGCCTGGCCTGCGGGGCGTTCGTGCTGGCGCTGAAATGGCTGGTCGTCGGGCGGTACAAGGCGACCACCGCGCCGCTGTGGAGCACCTTTGTCTGGCGGACCGAGCTGGTGACGGCGACCTATGAAAATCTGGCGGTCAGCAACCTGCTCGAACCGTTGCGCGGGACGCCTTGGATCGGGCTCTACCTGCGGCTGATGGGCGCGAAGGTCGGCAGACGCTGCTATATCGACACCACCGACCTGACCGAGCATGATCTGGTCACGATCGGCGACGATGTCGCGCTGAACGACTATGCCGGGCTCCAGACGCATCTGTTCGAGGACCGGGTGATGAAGGTCGGCGCGATCACCGTCGGCGACCGCGCGACCATCGGCTCGCTGGCGATCGTGCTCTACGATGCCGAGATCGGGGCGGATGCGCAGCTGGGCGACCTGTCGGTGGTGATGAAGGGCGAGACGCTGCCCGACGGCACCAACTGGGAAGGCAGCCCGGCGCGCATCGTCACCGGGGGATGACGCCGCTTTGGCATGACGGCGCGCTGGAGGCGCTGGACGCGGATGGCCCGGTGGTCTGGCGGACCGAGGATCCGGGGGCGGGGCGGCGAGGGGCTCTGGCCGCGCGGCTGCTCGCCCGGCTTGGCGGCCTTGATCCGCAGGCGGTTATGCTGGCGCGCAGCCCGGCGGGGCAGCCGCAGGTCGTGGTTCCGCGTGGCTGGCATCTCGGCCTGTCGGGGCGCGGCGGCCAGTGCCTGATCGGTGCGGCGTGCCGGCCGATCGCGGTCGACCGCGAGATGATCGAGGATGCCCCGCCGCTCTGGGACATGCTGACCCCGCTGGAAGCACAGGCGCTGCGCGCCGCGCCGCCGGGTGACCGATCGCGGCAATGGCTGCGCCGCTGGACGATCAAGGAAGCGCACGCCAAGCTGGTCGGAGAGCCCCGGCGGCTGGCGGCGGAGGCGATCGAGACCCGGCTGCTCGACCCGGTCATGGCGACCGCGAGCTGCGAGGGCACGTCCCGCTGCTGGAGCCGCGAGGCGGGGGGCGCCATCGACACCGTCGCACTCTGGGACCGCACGCCATGATCGACATTCTCGTCCGCGCCTATGAACAGGCCGACCGCGCCGCCGTGCTGGCGATCTTTGACGACAATCGGGCGGACTATTTCGGCGCGGGCGACCGCGAATGGCTGGAGGAGACGCTGGACGACCCCGACGGCCCGGCCTTCGTGGTCGTGCTGGACGGGGTGGCGGTGGCGTTCGGCGGCTATGAACTCTGGGAGCATTACAACAGGGCGCTGCTCTATTGGGGCATGGCGGCGCGGCGTTGCCACGGCATGGGGCTGGGCCGGTTGCTGCTGTTCGAGCGGCTGCTCCATATTGCCACCCATGCCGATCCGCCGACCCGCTATGTCACCGTCGACACCTCGCCACGGGTCGCGCCCTTTTTCCAGCGCTGCGGCTTCGAACAGACCGCCGTCTGGCCCCAGGGTTATCGCTCGGGCATGACGATGCACGAATTGCGCTTCGATCTGGCGGAGGTCCCGGCGGCGACACTGAGGGCATGGCGCGATGCGGCACTGGACAGCGCACGCCGCCGTCTGGGTGGCGCGGGGTAGTCCGGTGAAGCCCCTCTCCCGGCAGGGGGAGGGGTTGGGGAGGGGCGAGGGCCACAGGCTTTGGGCTCGGTGAGACCCCATGCCCTCCCCCGACCCCTCCCGCTTGCGGGAGGGGAGAGGTTCGGACGGGCGTCGGATCGTTCCACCAGCCCTGCGCCCATTCGTCATAGCGGAGGGCCCGGCCCATAAAGCCCCTCTCCCGGCAAGGGGAGGGGTTGGGGTGGGGCGAGGGCCACGGGTTATGGGCTCGGTGAGACCCCATGCCCTCCCCCGACCCCTCCCGCTTGCGGGAGGGGAGGAGGTTCGGACGGGCGTCGGATCGTTCACCAGCCCTGCGCCTATTCGTCATAGCGGAGGACTCGGCCCATAAAGCCCCTCTCCCGGCAGGGGGAGGGGTTGGGGAGGGGCGAGGGCCACGGGTTATGGTCTCGGTGAGACCCCATGCCCTCCCCCGACCCCACCCGCTTGCGGGAGGGGAGAGGTCCGAACGGGCGTCAGAACGTACCCCAACCCCCCGCCATCCCGGCATAGCGGACCGCGCGGCCATATTTGGCGAGTTCGGCCTGCACCTCGGGCAGTGCGCGGGCCTTGTCCATCGTCTCGACCATCTCGGCCTCCAACGGCGTGCGGTGCGGGGAGGGCGGCAGGATCAGGAACAGGCCGATCGCCTGCCCCCGGCTGTCCTCGGCGCGCAGGCGGGCGACCAGATGCTCGCCGATCGCCTTCACGTCGCCCCGGCATGCCGCGGCGGCGGTCGTCGCGCTCCAGTTTTCGGCGGGCTTGGCGGCCAGCCGGTCCTCGTCGGCCTTCGCCTCCGCCGCATGGCCCAGCCGGTGCTGCGCACAGGCGCGGTTGGACCAGATCCACATCTTGCCATAGAGGCTGATCTTCGCGCCCTGCCCGGCCTCCAGCGCGGTCAGGCTGTCGATGCTCGCCTGATAGCGTCCGGCGGCGGTCAGCATCTCGGCGCGGTTGATCGCCAGCGAGACCAGCTCGGGATATTGCTCCATCCCCAGCGCCAGCATCCGGTCATATTGCGCCACCGCCTCGTCGGTCCGGCCCAGCGAGCGCAGATTCTCGGCATATTCGTTGGCCAGCCAGAAGCCGTCATGGCCGACCATCTCGATCCGCGCGGTGTCGGTGGCGAGCGCCTTGCCCGCCTCAAGTGCCTCCTGAGAACGGCCGAGCGTGCGCAGCGTGCGCATCTGTTCGGTGACCGCCTTGTAATCGCGCGGCGCGGCGCGGGCGGCGGCCTCCGCGCTGGCGGCGGCGCTGGTCAGCGACTGGCGGAAGCCGTCGGCGACCAGCCGCTCCATGTCGCCCCACAGCGGCTGGTGCCGCCTGTCGGTGGCCAGCGCCAGCAGCGCGGGCGTCGGCGGGGTCCTGGCCAGCCCGGCCCGCGCGGCGGCGAGATCGCCCCGGCGGCTCTGCGCCACGATCGCGCAGCCCAGCATGCTGCCGCCGAAGGCGGTGCGCGGCGATTGCTGCCATTCGCTGTCGGACAGGACGATGCACAGATCCTCATGGGCCTTCGTCCGCGCCTCGGTGGGCAAGGCCTGGATCTTCTGGAGTGCGGCGCGAACCCATGCATCTTCGAGTCCGGTGACGATCGCGGGCTGGGCGGCGCGGGTGCGCTGCAAGGCCTTCACGACCGAGTCCGGCGTTCCCAGGTCCAGCTCATAGGCGATCCACATGCGGAACACCTCGGGATTGCCGTCGAACTGCGCGGTCGCCGACTGGAATGCGGCGAGCGCCGCCTGCGGACGCCGCAGATCGGACAGCACCGCCGCCTTCAGCCCGTCGACCATCCCCGCCATCGGCGAGGGGTGCGGCAGCTTTTCGGACATTGCGGCGATCAGCGACAGCGCCTCGATCTTCGACGGCTGGTCCGGCTTCTGGATCAGCGCCATCAGCTTTTCCAGGTCGGGCCGGATCGTCGCCGCCAGGGCGGGGTCGAGCCCGGCGGGCATTCCCGAGGGGCGCGGGGACTTTTCCAGATAGAATTCGATGCCCGTCTCGTTCGAGACCTTCTCCGACACGGCATAGACCGCCTCCGCCTCGGCGGCGGGCACCATGTCGCGCGGGCCGGTGTCGAGTCGATAGACGATGTGCAGGCCGTCGGGCAGCTTGGTCGAGCGGCGCGAGAAGGCGACCGGCCCGCCCTTGGCCTCGACATCGTCCAGCGGCTCGAGCAGCCGGTCCTTGACCCGCAGGTCGATCGTCTGCTCGTTCACCACATGGTCGGGCAGCGCCAGCGGCTGGCGGCGCGGATCATCCTGCCGGTCGGGCAGGATATCCTGCGCGGCATAGGCGCGGGTGATCAGCTTGGCGGACAGCTTGGCCTTGTCGAACGCGGCGCGCGACATCGTATAGTCCTCGACCATCGTCACCACATTGGCGTCGCGATCGTCGGTCTGGACCAGCGGCTTGCCCTCGACCAGTTCGGGAAAGCGCTTGCGATAGAAAGCGAGATTGTTGTCCGCGATCTTGCGCGCGGAGGTCGAGGCCCAACTGCCGCGCACCTGGTCGGCGCGGGCGTCGGTATAGCGGGTCACGACGTGCAGGGTCATCGCGACCTCGGCCTTTTCGTCGACCGCGAATTCCTCGACCACGGTCATGCGCCCGGCCCGCTCGCCATAGCCCGCCATCGGCTCGAGCGCCGCCTGGCCGTCGCGGATCGGCAGCGCATGGCCCAGATTGGAGGGGACGATCGCGCTTCCCCGGCCGCCGCGATGGGTGCCGGTCGGGTCGATCCACAGCACCCGCCCGTCGAGGACCGCACGGACGATGACATGGTCGAACACCAGCGGCGAGGGCAGGCGCTCGGTCAGCCGGGGGCCGTCGGTGGTCGACACCAGCGCAGGCACCGCGTCGATGCCCAGCCGCCGCAGCGCCACCGCCAGCAACAGGCTCTTGTCCTTGCAGTCGCCGTAACCGCGCGCCAGCACCACGCCGGGCCGCCGCGGCACGAACGAGCCCTCGCCCAGCTCCTCGCCGACATAGCGGATATTGTCCTGGATATAGCGGGTCGCGGCGGTCAGCCGGTCGGCGGGGGCGGGCGACGCCTTGGCGATGGCGTCCAGCCGCGCGGCGAAGTCGGCGGGCAGCGTGTCGTCGCCCCGGTAGAGCCCGGTCGCCCAGGCTGCGACCTCGCCCCAGTCGCGCATCGTCGAGATTTCGCCCAGTCCCCACTGGAACACGCCGCCGGGCACATTGTCCTCGCCCTTCATCGGCGCGGGATCGGTGACGCTCCATTCCCATTCGGTGCCGCGATCGGTCTTGCGCGGCGGAAAGGCGATGTCGCTGTTGATCGCCTTGAAACGCGGCGTCATCCCCTCGGGCCAGACGAACCGCAGGCTGCGCATCGCCAGTGGCTCGGAGAAACGCTGGGAGAAACCGTAAAAGGCGTGGCCCTCCCACAGGCTGGACCGGGCATGGACCGTGGTCGCGTAATCGACGATGTCGCCGACCCGCACGTCGCGCAGATTGGCGATGACCTTCATCGTGCCGCTGACGATCCCGTCCTCCAGATCGTCCTCGCGCTCGACCACGCGGAACTGTGTGTCGCGGGTCAGGTCGATGACCTTGCCGTCGCGGATCAGGTGGACGAAATGGACGCCCAGCGTCTCGAAGGCCGGATTATAGGCCATGGTGATCTGACCGGCCGACTCCAGCCCGCTGCGGTTGATGACCTTGCTCGTCAAGCGGAACCAGTCGTCATGACCGTCCGGGCGCGAGCGATATTGCGCATCGTTGAGCAGATAGACGACGCCGTCCTGCGCCCGCTCGACGCGCGGCTTCGTCGCCTCGGGGATGGCAAGCGTGCGGACCCAGTCGGGCATCGGCTCGACCGCCGGGGCCTGCGCGGCGGCGGGGCCCGCAGTCTCCACCGCCACGGCGACCGGTCGGGTGGCGTGAAGCGGAAAGGCGGCGACGCCCGCCATCAGAAGCGCCGGCGCCAGCCGGTGCCGCGGCACGAATATGGTACGCACGTCTCTATTCCCCCCAGATCCCCGGCCGCGACGCTATGGCGCGTCGGAAATCCTGGCAAGGGGGGACGGGGGGCGGCGGAAACGGCGCGCGGTGGTGCGGATCGGCGGATGATGCTAAGCCATTGACAGATATAGCCATAACCGATCGGGAGAGGATCATGCGCGACACCAGCCGTCGAACCGTCATCACAGGGCTGGGCGCCGGACTGGCCATGGCGGCCGGGGGTGCCTGCGCCGCGCCGGGCGGGCGCAGGATCGGCTATGCCATTGTCGGACTGGGCCGCTATGCCGAACTGATCATGTCCAAATTCGCCGAGTGCGACCATGCGCGCCTGACCGCGCTGGTCAGCGGCACGCCCGGGAAGCTGGCCCGCTTCGGCGAGACATATGGCGTGCCCGCCAGCCATCGCTATAGCTATGCGGACTTCGACACGATCCGCGACAATCCCGATGTCGACGTCGTCTATGTGATCCTGCCCAACGCCCTGCACGCCGAATATACGGTGCGCGCGGCGCGGGCGGGCAAGCATGTGATGTGCGAGAAGCCCATGGCGGTGTCGTCGTCGGACTGCCGGACGATGATCGAGGCCTGCCAGGCGGCGGGGCGCAAGCTGATGATCGGCTATCGCTCGCGGTTCGAGCCGTATAACCGGCTGGCGATCGATCTGGCGCGCAAGGGCTTTGTCGGGCCGACGCGGATCGTCACCTCCGACCATGGCTTTGATGCGCAGCCCAACCAGTGGCGGCTCGACCGTGCGCTGTCGGGAGGCGGGTCGCTGATGGACATCGGCATCTACAGCCTGAACGCGGTCCGTTACCTGACCGGCGAGGAGCCGGTGGAGGTCAGCGCGGTGGAATCGACCGACCGCAACGACCCGCGCTTCCACACCGTCGAGGACCGCATCACCTTCCTGTTGCGCTTCCCCTCCGGGATCGAGGCGACCTGCGTGTCGAGCTACAGCTCGGGGCATAATATCTACCGCGTGACGGGCACGAAGGGCTGGATCGAGCTGGAACCCGCCACCGCCTATGAGGGGCAGCGGATGTTCGTCCACCGCGACGGCCGGACCGAGGAGCGGCGCCTGCCGCCGAGCAAGGGGCAGCATGCCGGACAGCTCGACCATTTCGCCGAGTGCATCCTGAACGACACCCGACCGCTGGTCCCCGGCGAGGAAGGCCTGGCCGATCTGCGCGTCATCGAGGCGATCTATCGCTCCGCGCGGGAAGGGCGGCGGATCACCCTGACCGCCTGAGCCGTGATGGCGGGCTTCCTGATCCAGATGATGCGGTTTATCCTGTTGTAAAATATGGATAAGAGGGAACGATCGCCCGATCGATCGGGTTGGGGTCCGATGCGAATCCACCATCTCAACTGCGGGACCGACTGCCCCCTGGGGGGTGCGTTGTTCGACGGGCGCAGCCATGGGCCGCTGGGGCATCTGGTCTGTCACTGCCTGTTGGTCGAGACCGAGGCGAGCGGGCTGGTGCTGGTCGATACCGGCTATGGCCTGCGCGACGTGGCGCATCCGCATCGCCGCCCCGATCCTCGCATCACCCTGCCGTGGCGGGCCATGCTCAACATCCGACTGCGCGAGTCGGAAACCGCGATCCGCCAGATCGAGGCGCTGGGCCATCGCGCCGGGGATGTCCGGCACATCGTGCTGACCCATCTCGACTTCGACCATGCGGGCGGGCTGGAGGATTTTCCCAATGCGGCCGTGCATGTCATGCGCCGCGAATATGACGATGCCGCCGGGCCGCATGCGGGGATCGTCGCGCGCAACCGCTGGCGGCCCCGGCAATGGGATCAGGTCGCGCGGTGGCAGTTCCACAGCGCCGGGGGCGAGGGCTGGTTCGGGTTCGATGCGGTCCGCGACCTGCCCGGCCTGCCGCCCGAGATCCTGCTGGTGCCGCTGCCCGGCCACACCTGGGGCCATGCGGGCGTGGCGATCCGACAGCCCGGCGGGCGATGGCTGCTCCATGCCGGGGACGCCTATTTCTATCGCGGCGAGATGCGCGAGGCGAGGCGCCGCTGCACGCCGGGCCTGCGCGCCTATCAGCGGCTGATGGAGGTCGATGCGCGTGCGCGTCTGGCCAACCAGGCCCAGCTGCGCGACCTGTCGATCGCACGCCGCGACACGGTCACGCTGGTCTGCGCGCATGATCCGGTCGAATGGGAGCGGTGCCGCGACGGCTATCCGCTATAGCGGCAAACGACTTTCGCGAACGACGCCATGCGATAGGATGCGCCGGTCCCGCCAACGGGACGGGAGAGGGCCATGAGTCATCATTGCGTCGCGATCGTGCCGGCTGGCGACATGGCGGCCAGCACCGCCTTCTACCGGCTGCTCGGCTTTACCGTCGCGGCCGATTTCGGCGGCTATCGGATAATGGAGGACGGGCGCGGCTGGCATCTGCATTTGAACCACATGCCCGGTTGGCCACCCCGCGTGGAGGAGAATCCCTTCGGCCTCTATCTCTATGTCGAGGACGTCGAGGCGGTCGCCGACCGGGTGCGCGACCGGATCATCGAGCCCGGCGCCCCCCACCTCAAGCCCTGGGGCACCTATGAGTTCGCGGTCAGCGACCCCAGCGGCGTGCTGGTGCGGATCGGGCGGGTCGCGGGATAGCGCCGCCCGTCCGGCTCAGTGCAGCTTGGCGATCGACAGCCCGTCTTCCTTGGCGCGCGCCTTGACCGACTCCTCGCTGCGGGTCAGCGCCTTGGCGATCGCCTTCAGCGCCATGCCCTTCTTGGCGAGCGTGTGGAGTTTCTGAATCTCGTCGGGCCGCCACGGCTGGCGGTGTCTCTCAAAACGTTCGGCCATATCCGCATGATAGCGTGATCCGACCCCGCTGGCCATGGCGGGCGGGCGGATGATGACTGTCTTACAAATGCGTCATGGAGCGCGACGGCGCTTGCCTTCGCACCGCAGCAAGGCGAAGCAGAGCGTCCGGGAGACTATATATCATGCGAGTATCTCTATGCGCTTATACGCCCTGTTGTGTTGCGTAGCCACGGCCGCGATCGCCATGCCGGCGATGGCGCAGACGCGCGGCGTGCCCACGCCTGACGCGGACCAGACGCAGGGCGGCGACAGCAGCGACATCGTCGTGACCGCCAAGCGGCTGGACACGGCGCGTGCGCATATCCAGCCCAGCCTCGGCGCGTCGAATTACGAGATCACCAGCGCGACGATCAAGGCGCTGCCCGGCGGCGAGAACCAGCAGTTCAACCAGATCCTGCTCCAGGCGCCCGGCATCGTGCAGGACGGTTTCGGCCAGTTCCACGTCCGCGACGACCATAATGGCCTGCAATATCGCATCAACGGCACCATCCTGCCCGAAGGCCTGGCGGTGTTCGGCCAAACCCTGTCGCCGCGCCTGGTCGACAAGGTCAACATCCTGACCGGCGCGCTGCCGGCGCAATATGGCCTGCGCACCGCGGGCGTGATCGACATCACGACCAAGAGCGGGCTGTTCGACAATGGCGGCACCGCCTCCATCTATGGCGGCAGCCACAACACCATCCAGCCCAGCCTGACCTATGGCGGCTCTTCGGGAAGCACCAATTACTTCGTGTCGGGCGATTACCGGCACAGTGGCCTGGGCATCGAGAGCGTCGACGGCCGGTCCAATCCGGTGCATGACGATACCGACCAGTATCAGGGCTTCGCCTATGTCGACCATATCCTGGACGACCAGAACCGGGTGTCGTTCGTCGGCGGCTATTCCAACCAGTGGTTCCAGATCCCCAACCCGGTCGGCCAACAGCCGGGCGGCACCTGGAGCGTCGGCGGACAGAAGACGTTCCCCAGCGAGAAGCTGAACGAGACGCAGCTGGAGAAGACCGGCTTCGGCCAACTGGCCTTCCTCCACGATGCCGAGCCGTTCACCGTGCAGGCGTCGCTGTTCGCGCGCTATTCCTCGCTGCGCTATCGGCCCGACGTGCTGGGCGAGCTGCTCTATAACGGGCAGGCGCAACAGGCGTACAAGCAGGATTTCGCGATCGGCGGGCAGGTCGATGCCGTCTATCATCTGGGCGATGCGCACACGCTGCGCGGCGGCCTGCTGCTGTCGCGCGACCGCTCGACCAGTGCGACCACGACCAATGTCTTCCCCGTCACCACCGGCACGGACCAAAACGGCCAGCCCGTCACCACCCAGGCAGGCGAGCCGATCGCGATCGTCGACAATAGCGGCAAGACCGCGACCAGCGTCAGCGCCTATGTGCAGGACGAATGGAAGCTGCTGCCCAGGCTGACGCTGAACTATGGCGCGCGCTACGACCTCTATAACGGCTATCGCCGAGAGGGGCAGCTGTCGCCGCGCGTCAACCTGGTGTGGCAGCCGGACGATGTCTATACGCTGCACGCGGGCTATTCGCGCTATTTCGTGCCGCCGCCCTTCGAGCTGGTCGGCAATACCAGTATCAACAAGTTCGTCGGCACCAGCGCCTATCCCTCGGTCACCGTCAACGACGTCCCCTATGCCGAGCGGCAGGATTATTTCGACGCCGGGTTCCAGGCGCGGCTCAGCCGCTACTTCACCTATGGCATCGACGCCTATTACCGCATCTCGAAGAACCTGATCGACGAGGGGCAGTTCGGCGCGCCGATTATCCTGACCCCGTTCAACTATCGGCAGGGGCGCATCGGCGGGATCGAGGCGAATATGAGCTATCAGCGCGGGCCGCTGCTCGCCTATGCCAATTTCGCCGCCGCCAAGGCCAAGGGCCGGGGCATCGTCTCCAGCCAGTTCAGCTTCGGCCAGGACGATCTCGACTATATCGCCCGGCACTATATCTATCTGGATCACGACCAGACCTTCACCGGATCGGCGGGTGTGTCCTATGCCTTTGCGGGGGGCACGAAGCTGGGCGGCAGCATGATCTATGGCTCGGGCCTGCGCCGCGACGACGATGTGCGGAGCATTCCCAACGGCGCCAAGATCGCGCCCTATGCCCAGTTCAACCTGACCGCGAGCCACCATCTGGCCGGGCCGAACATCGACATCCGCTTCGACGTCATCAACGCGCTCGACCACAAATACGAGATCCGCGACGGAACCGGCGTGGGTGTCGGGGCGCCGCAATATGGGCCGCGTCGCGGCTTCTTCGTCGGCGTGTCCAAGTCGTTCTGAGGAGGGGTGGCGGGGCGGCGCGAACCGCCGCCCCGCCACCCGGTCAGGCGATGCCGAACGTCCTGATCCGGTCGGGCATGTGCCGGTCGAGCGCGATGGCGGCGGCGCGGTCGCGATCGGCCTCGGCGGTCCTGCCCAGCCGCTGCTCGACGATGGCGCGGCCATAGAGCGCCCAGGCGCGCTTGGGATCGATGGCGAGCGCGGCGTCGAAATCGGCAAGCGCGGCCTGATCCTCGTGGCGCCGCAGCCGGACGAAGCCGCGGCTGTCGAGATAGCTGGGATTGCCCGGCACCGCATGGATGGCGGCGTTGCAGTCGCTCATCGCCTTGTCCAACTCGACATTCGCGAGCATCCGGGCCCAGCATCGCCCATTGAGCGCGGTGCCGCGCCGGGCATCGTCGCGATGCGTGTCCAGCCATAGGCCATATTGCGCGATCGCGGGGGTGAAGGCGTCGGCATTGGCATAAAGCTGTGCGATCTGAAGCCGCTGCATGTCCTCGCGCGGCAGGGCGGCGCTGATCTGGTCGAGATCGGCGACCGCGCCCGCCGGATTGCCCGCCCGCTGGCGAAGCTCGGCGCGCAGGAAACGGGCGCGGGTGTCGGCGGGGTCGAGCGTCAGCGTGGTGTTGAGGTCGTCGATCGCCAGCACCGGCCGCCGCTGCTCCAGATAGGCGAGCGCGCGCTGGCGGGGGAAGCGCGGGTCGCGGGGCGCGAGCGTCATGGCATGGGTGAAGGCGTCGATCGCGCCGGGCAGGTCGTGCTGGGTCTGCAGCATCGCGCCGCGACGGCTATAGCCCTCGGCATCGGTCGGTGCGGCGGCCTCGGCGACGACCTGCACCGCGCCCGACGCGGCGGGATCGACATGCGCGGCGGCGTCGAACAATCGTCCGCCATTATAGGTGAAATACAGCCGGTGCTGCGCATTCGAGACATAGAGGCGGTGCGACACGAAATAATCCGCGCCCAGCAGCATGTCGGTGTCCAGTCCGCCCAGATCGGCGATATGCAGCCGGACATTGTGCAGTTCCTCATTGCCGATCCGCAGCAGCTTGAACCGCGCGACCCAGCCCTTGACGACATGATGCCCGATCCCGGTCGACCAGCCTGCGGGCTCCACCCCCGGATCGCCGGGATGCACCCCGGCCCGCGCGGCGGCGCGCAGGGTCAGCACGGTGCCGTCCGCACCGGTGTCGAAGGTGGCGCGCAGCTTCGCGCCGTCCAGCTCGACCGTGCCGACCGTGTGGTGCTGGCGGCTGTCGCGCGGCTCGATCGGCATTTCGAAGAAGGGCTGCCCCTTGGTCCAATAGGCCATGGCGGCCTTGGCGCAGTTGCTGGGCTTGAACAGCCGCACCATGCCGCCGGGCAGGTCATATTCGACATCGGCCAGCCCCAGCACATTCTGGCCGAGCAGTCCGGTCTCTCCGACATCGCTGCCGCTGACGATGAATTCGACATGGGCCAGGTCGAACCCGGCCAGCGTGAAGCGGCGGACGGTGGTGACGCGGGCCTCCGAACTGCCGCCGACCCCGTTCACGCGATACCCGTCGGGAAGCGGGCTCAGCGACAGCCCGAACTCGCGCGCGACGGGCGGCGCGATGTTGCTGTAAAAGGCCCCGCTATCGAGCAGGAAGGGGGCGGGCCTGCCGTTGATCTGCGTCTCGACCACCGGGCGAAGCCCCTGCATGGTGACGGGGATCGCGGCCATCATCCCCACCTGACACCCCGTGGCCGCCATGGCGGGCGCGGCGCAGCCCGCCAGCAGGCCCGCCGCCACGACATATCGCCCCATCGTCCCCATCATCGCGCCATCTCCCCATGCCGGCTGCCTTGGTGATGCAGCATAGCGGGACACCGAAGCAGCAAAGATGACGCGAATCTGAAATTCCTGATATGTCACGCCCGAGCATAGCCAGAGTTTTCATGGCCGCTGGATTTTGTTCCCGGTCGCTCCGATTCTTTCGAGAGCGGGCCATTTCTTCGTGTCATGGGCAGGGTCGTCGGAAATAGCGTGGGATTTCGAGACGGTTGATTTCACCGAACGCCCGGCGAGCGGTCGCCGGCCAACATAAATCAGCCTGACTGCGGATATTTCAAAACATTGCTGAGTTGGGGCCCCGCATCTTGCGGAGACGATCCATGGCGACAGCTGCCCTACCCGACGCCTCCGGCGCCCATGCGCCGGACGCCGACCGCCGCCGCGCGACGCGCTGGCTACAGGCGCTCAATTTCTTCATGGCCGACATGCAGGCGGGGATCGGCCCTTTTCTGGGCGTCTTCCTGCAACAGCGCGGGTGGCAGACGGGGCCGATCGGCACCGTCATGACGCTGGGCGGCGTGGCGGGGATGGTGATGACCGTGCCTGCGGGCGCCTTTATCGACCATACCGACAAGAAACGCTGGGTGGTGGTCATCACCGGCATCTGCACGGTGCTGGCGTCCTTCCTGATCCTCTGGTCGCAGACCGGGCTGGTCGTCGGGATCAGCCAGGTGGCGACCGCCATTGCGGGCGCGGCGATCGGGCCGGCGGTGACCGGCATGACGCTGGGCGTCGTCCGGCAAAAGGGCTTCAACGCGCAGAATGGCCGCAACCAGGCCTGGAACCATGCCGGGAACATGGTCGGCGCGGGGCTGTCGGGTTTTCTCGGCTGGAAGTTCGGGATGCCCGCCATCTTCTTCCTGGCCGCCGCCTTCGGGGTGCTGGCGGTCATCTCGGTCCTGTCGATCCCCGAGCGCGCCATCGATCACCGGGCCGCGCGCGGGCTGGAGGATGACAAGGGCGAGGATCAGGACGGCGGGCAGGCCGAGGGGTTCAAGGCGCTGCTGTCCAACAAGCCGATGCTGATCCTGGCGGCGGCGCTGGCGTGCTTCCATCTGGGCAACGGCGCGATGCTGCCGCTCTATGGCATGGCGGTGGTCGGCGCGGGCAAGGGCGATGCGGCGATGTTCACCGCGACGACGGTGATGGTCGCACAGGCGGTGATGATCGTCGCCAGCCTGGTCGCGATGAAGGTCGCCGCCGGGCGCGGTTACTGGCTGGTCCTGCTGATCTCCTTCGCCGCGCTTCCGCTGCGGGGATTCCTGGCGGGGACCTTTATCGAGCATTGGGGCGTCTGGCCGGTCCAGGCGCTCGACGGGATCGGCGCGGGGCTTCAGAGCGTCGCCGTGCCGGGGCTCGTCGCCTGCCTGTTGAACGGCACCGGCCGGGTCAATGTCGGGCAGGGCGCGGTGATGACGATCCAGGGCGTCGGGGCCAGCCTGTCGCCCGCGATCGGCGGGTGGCTGGCGCAGGAGCTGGGCTACAGCACGGCCTTCTACATATTGGGCGGCTTCGCGGTCGCCAGCCTCGCGCTGTGGATCGGCTTTGCGGGCACGCTGCGCCCGGCCTGCGGGGGCGATGCCGGAAAGGAGGCCAAGGCATGAGCGGCGGCATCTGCTGGGCCCATATCGGCGACCTGCATCTGGACGCGGACGACGGCTGGCAAAGCCTCGACCGGCTGCGCGCCATCGTGGCGCAGGTCAACGCGCGGATCGGCGAGGGCGCGGACTTCGTCTTCCTGCCCGGCGACAATGCCAATCACGGCACGCCCGAACAATATGCCCGGATGCTGGACGCGCTGGCGCCGCTGTCGCGACCCTGGCGGATCATCCCCGGCGACCATGATTTCGAGCCTGGCGACCTCACCGCCTATGACGCCGCCATCCCCGGGGCCAACCGGCCCGAGACGGAGGTGATCGCCGGGCATCGCTGCCTGTTCCTCGACATCGTATCGGCTGGCGCGGGCGGGCCGGATTTCCGGCTGACCATGCACGACCGCAACCGGCTGGCCGAGGAACTCGCGCGGGCCAGGGCGGCGGGGCAGGTGCCGCTGGTCTTCATGCACGCCTATCCCGGCGATCTGGCCGCCGATGGCGAGACGATCGCGCGCCAGTTCATCGATGGCGAGGTCGCCTTCGTCGATACCGGCCATACCCATTATAACGAGCTGCTGAACGATGGCCGGGTCATCTATGGCGCGACCCGCTCGACCGGGCAGATCGAGGAGGATGGCGGCGCGGCGGGCTTTGCCATCGTCCATGTCCAGGACCGGGTGGTCAGCTGGCGCTTTCGGCGGCTGGACGCGCCCTGGCCGCATGTCCAGATCGTGGCCCCCGGCGATGTCCGCCTGATCACCCGATCGACCGACCCGCATCAGGTCCCCCGACCGGGCCCGGTGACGATCACGGCCAGGCTGTTCGGCGCCGATGCCGATGCGGTGCCGATGGTTGCGGCGGATGGCGGCGCAGCGACGCCGATGACGCGCGGGGAGGATGGATACTGGCACGCCGCGGTGACGCTCGACGCCGGGCTGCACGCGGTCGAGGTGGCGTGCGGCGAAGGGCGCGACCGCATCGACTGCCTGGTGCGGGGCGTGGACGCGATCCCCAAGCGGCGCCTGCCCGTCGCGCCGGGCGAGGATTGCCATGCGATCGGCCCCTGGCCTATCGCCGGGATCGACGGGGCCCGGCTGGGGCCGAACAAGAATGGATGCGGATGGTGACTCTGGCGACGGGTGCGACCTGGGCGATTGCGGGTCTGTCGACCGCCGGAGTCATCGCGCGGCCGATGCGCTGGCCCGAATGGATCTGGGCGGTGGCAGGGGCGGCGTTGCTGATCGTCCTGGGCCTGATGCCGCTGGCAGAAGCGGGGCAGGCGGTGGCCAAGGGGGGCGACGTCTATCTGTTCCTGATCGGCATGATGCTGCTCAGCGAGACGGCGCGCGAACATGGCGCGTTCGACTGGATCGCCGCCACGGCGGTCAACGCGGCGAAGGGGTCGCGCGCGCGGCTCTTCGCGCTGGTCTATGCGACCGGGGTGGTCGTCACGACCTTCATGTCCAATGACGCGACCGCCGTCGTGCTGACCCCGGCGGTCTTCGTCGCGGCGAAGAAGGCGAAGGCCGACCCGCTGCCGCTGCTGTTCGCCTGCGCGCTGATCGCCAATGCCGCCAGCTTCGTGCTGCCGATCTCCAACCCCGCCAACCTAGTGCTTTATGGCGGGCATATGCCGCCGCTGGGCGCATGGATGGCGGCCTTTGCGCTGCCCTCGATCGGGTCGATCGTCATGACCTTCCTCGTGCTGCGCACCATCGAGCGCCAGCGGATCGCGGGCGGTTGCGAGCGCGACGTCGCGCGCGACCCGCTGACCAATGGCGGCAAGCTGGCGATTGCGGGCATCGTGCTGACCGCGCTGCTCCTCCTCACCATGTCGGCGCTGGACGAGCCGCTGGGGTTGCCGACCGCGATTGCGGGGATCGCGACGGCGGTGATCGTGTCGCTGCTGGCGGGACGCTCGCCGCTGACGCTGGCGCGGTCGGTGAGCTGGGGCGTGCTGCCGCTGGTCGCCGGGCTGTTCGTGCTGGTCGAGGCGCTCGACCGGACGGGTGTGATCGCCTGGGTGGCGAACGGCCTGCGCGGCATGCTGGCCGATCCGACGCGCGCGGCGGCGGTGTCGGGGACGGTGCTGGCGTTCGGCAGCAACCTGATGAACAACCTGCCCGCCGGGCTGATCGCGAGCAGCGCGATCGCCCAGGCGCAGCCGCCGCAGATCGTCACCGACGCGCTGCTGATCGGTGTCGATCTGGGCCCCAACCTGTCGGTGACGGGCTCGCTGGCGACGATCCTGTGGCTTCAGGCGATCCGGCGCGAGGGGGAGGATGTCGGCTTCCTCGCCTTCCTCAAGATCGGCGCGGTGGCGATGCCGCTGGCCTTGCTGGCGGCGCTGGGGATTCGGTTGCTGATCGGGTGAAAGTCCGTGGGTGAGGGGGGGCGTGGCCTTCGACTTCGCTCAGCGTGAACGGAGTGGGGGAAGGGATCCCAACCTCCGTTCAGCCTGAGCGAAGTCGAAGGCCAAGGGCCTAGAGCGCCGCCAGATCGATCGCCCCATTCTTGTCCAGCCACTGCCCCGCCTCCGGCATCGGGTATTTCAGCCCGGTGGCGCAGTTGAACAGCACCACCCGCTCATCCTCGTCGACCAGATTGTCGCGCACCGCCTGCTTGTACGCCGCCAGTGTCGCGCCCCCTTCGGGGCAGAGCAGCAACCCGTCCCGCTTCGCGCAGTCCTCCACTGCCTTCAGGATGGCAGGATCGCCGACCGCCAGCGCCGCGCCGCCGGACTCGCGCACCGCGCGAAGGATCAGGAAGTCGCCGACCGCCTTGGGCACCCGGATGCCCGCCGCCACCGTCGCGGCGTCTTCCCAGCGTTCGGCATGCTCCTCGCCCGCCTCATAGGCGCGGACGATGGGGGCGCAGCCGCTGGCCTGGACCGCATACATGCGCGGTCGCCTGGACCCGATCCAGCCCAGCCGCTCCATCTCGTCGAACGCCTTCCACATGCCGATCAGGCCGGTGCCGCCGCCGGTCGGGTAGAAGATCGCATCGGGCAGTTCCCAGCCCAGCTGCGCGGCCAGTTCCAGCCCCATCGTCTTTTTGCCCTCGATCCGATAGGGCTCCTTCAGCGTCGAGAAGTCGAACCAGCGCCCCTCCGCCGCGCCGCGCCCGACGATCGCGCCGCATTCGTCGATCTGGCCGTTGACCCGCCATACGCGTGCGCCCTGCGCGGCGATCTCGCGGACATTCACTTCCGGCGTTTCCTCGGGGCACAGGATCACCGTCTCGATCCCGCACCGCGCGGCATAGGCGGCCAGCGCCGCGCCCGCATTGCCGTTGGTCGGCATCGCGATCCGGGTCACGCCCAGCTCGCGCGCCATCGCCACCGCCATGACCAGCCCGCGCGCCTTGAACGATCCGGTGGGCAGCCGCCCCTCGTCCTTGACCAGCACCTGTCCGCCGCCCGAGCGGGGAATCGGGATCAGCGGCGTCTCGATCTCGCCCAGCGACACGATGCTCTCCGTGCGCCGGACGGGCAGCAGCTCGCGCCAGCGCCACAGATCGGTGTCGCGCGCGGCGATCGCATCGCGCGACACCGCGCGGCCCATCGCCTCCAGATCGTACCGCACCAGCAGCGGACGGCCCGCGCGCGACAGGCCGTGGAGCCGGTCCGCCTCATAGCGTTCGCCGGTCAGCGAGCATTCCAGATGGGTGACGAAGGTCGGGCGGTCTTCGGTGAGGTTGCGGTTCATGGGGTCAGCCTATCGGCCGAAACTGCCCGACGCCATAGGCTTAGCCCGGGCTCGCCGCCGATCCCGCGAGCAGCCCGCCATCGATGTTGAACTCCGCGCCGGTGACATAGGTCGCCTCGTCCGAGGCCAGCATCACCGCGATCGCCGCGACCTCGTCGGGTTCGCCGAAGCGTTTCAGCGGGGTATCGGCGACCAGCGCCGCCATGCGCGCCGCGCGGTCGGGTCCGTCGCCCAGCATCGGTTCCCAGATCGGGGTCAGGATCGCGGCCGGGTGGATCGCGTTGCAGCGGATCGTCCAGCCCCGCTGCGCGCAATAGAGTGCGACCGTCTTGCTGTGGTTGCGGATCGCCGCCTTGGACGAGGCATAGGCCGCCGCCGCCGGAATCCCGACCAGCCCGGAGCGCGACGAGATGTTGATGATCGATCCGCTGCCCTTTGCCTTCATCGCGCCGATGGCATAGCGACAGCCCAGGAAGGTGCCGTCCGGGAAGACCTGTGCCGCGTCAGCGGTGCCGCTGGATCATTTCAAAAAAACTCCCGTTCGATCGCGTCTTCTAGGGCGGATCGATATTCAGCATTGCTTCTTCTTCCCCTCTCCCCTGGAAAGGGGAGAGGGTTAGCGAAGCTTGCCAGCCTGCTGGCTAGCGCAGCTTGGGTGAGGGGTTGAGCGAGCCCAAAGGCTCGCGCGCTCGCAGAGCGAGCGCCCACCCCTCACCCAGCTCCGACTAAGCCTTTGCTCTCGCAAAGGCCAAGTCTGCGCAACCCTCTCCCCTCTGCGAGGGGCGAGGGACGGAAAGGCGTCGCTGAATGTCGATCGGTCCTTGCACGAATGGCGCGGGTCATCACCCCTTCAGCGCTTCCATCGAATCAACTGCCGGTCGTGCAGCCGCGACAGGGTCAGCAGCGCGGTCGCCGCGCCGATCAGGCACATCAGCATGTCCCATTGCGTGTCCCAGACATCGCCCTGCGTGCCCAGAAACGCCTCCGCCCCCTGGCCCAGCACCGACGCGGCGGCGAATTCGATCAGCTCATAGGTGGCGCTGACCGCCAGGCAGCAGGCGAGGACGAGAAAGGTCGTCAGCCCGCCGCGCGGCAACCCGCCCCGCCGGATCAGCGCCTCGCGAAACACGATGGCGGGCACGAAGCCCTGCGCGAAATGGCCCAGCCGGTCATAGGGATTGCGCGCCAGATGCAGCCAGTCCTGCACCCAGGCCCCGGCGGGCACCCGCGCATAGCTATAGGCCCCGCCCAGCATCAGGATCAGCCCGTGCAACCCGACCAGCGCCAGCGCCAGCCCGGTCCAGGCAAAGCGCCGCCGCGTCGCCCAGAGGATCGGCAGCACGATCAGCACCGGCGCGACCTCCATCGCCCAGGTCGCCCGGTCGAACGGCCGCCACCCCGATGCGACCAGCCCCGCCGCCCAGATCAGGGTCAGCAGCACCAGCCGCCGGTCGTCGCGCTTCCATCGTTCCCGTTGCATGCGCCGACGATAGCGGCGTGGCGACCCCATGCAACGCCCGCACCGGATTGCCGGGGGCGCTCGCCGGTGCCAAGGACGCCGCGGAGAATGGAAGGGACCGGCGATGATCGTGCGCGGCGATGAGTTTCAGGATGTCGAGGTGCCGGGCAGCGGCGCGATGCGGATCCACCTGATCCGTCCGGCGGTCGAGGGGCGCTTTCCCGCCATCCTGCTGTTTTCCGAAATCTATCAGGTGACCGCGCCGATCCGGCGGCTGGCGACGATGCTGGCGGGGCAGGGCTATGTCGTCGGCATCCCCGAGGTCTATCACGAATATGAGCCCGCCGGCACGGTGCTGGCCTATGACAAGCCGGGCACCGATCGCGGCAACGACCTGAAATTCACCAAGCCGGTCGCGGCCTATGACGCCGATGCGACGGCGGCGCTGACCGCGCTGGCGGCGCATCCGGCGTGCACCGGGCGGCTGGGCACGTTCGGCGTGTGCCTGGGCGGGCATCTGGCCTATCGCGCCGCGCTCGACCCGCGCGTGTCGGCGGCGGCATGCTTCTATGCCACCGACATCCATTCGGGCACGCTAGGCGAGGGGCGCAGCGACGACAGCCTGGCGCGGATGGACGAGCTGAAGGCCGAGGCGATGTTCGTCTGGGGACGGCAGGACCCGCATGTCCCCTATGCCGGACGCGAGGCGATCCGCGCCCGGCTGGAAGCGGTCGGCGCCCGCTATGAATGGCATGAGGTGAACGGCCAGCACGCCTTTCTGCGCGACGAGGGGCCGCGCTACGACCCCGCGTTGTTCCTCCAGGCGATGCAATGGACCCTCGCGCTCTATGCGCGGACGCTGCGTTGATCGTACTGCGGTATCATCCCGAAATCGCGGGACATTTGCGGATGTTTAACCCTTTGTGACCGATATGGGCGGAAACGAGACCGCCCTTCCATGATCCTTCGTCCCCCCTCGCTTCGTCGCGCACGCGCCCGGCGCTCGGTCCTGAGCGATCGGCGGGGGGCTGCGATCGTCGAATTCGCGCTGGTCGCGGCGCCGTTCCTGGCGCTGCTGCTGGCGATCCTGCAGACCAGCCTCGCCTATCTGGCGCAGGAATCGCTCGAAACCGCGGTTGAGGTCGCGGCGCGCGGCATCGTGACCGGACAGACCCAGTCGGCGGACATCAAGTCCCTGGCGCAGGGGATGACCCAGGCACAGCTTGCCGAGCGGTTTCGCAAGTCGGGCTGCGCGCAACTGCCCATCTTCCTGTCCTGCTCGCGTCTCTATGTCGATGTGAAGAGCGCGCCCGGCGGCGGGCTGGCCATCGCGCCGCTCGATCTGCGTCTCGATGCCAATGACAAATTGTCCGCGCCGCTGTCCTATAGCCTGGGCGAGCAGGGGGCGGTCGTGATCGTGCGGTTCGTCTATGTGTGGCCGATGCGGATCACGCCGCAGCCCGATCTGAGCGGCAATGCCGGTTCGTCGATCCTGATGGCGACATCGGTGTCCAAGTCGGAACCCTATACGTGAGGCGGCGGCTCCTGGCGACGATGCGAGGCGACACGCGCGGGGTCGCCCTCGTCGAATTCGCGCTGATCCTGCCGGTGATGCTGTTGCTCTATCTGGGCGGCGTCCAGCTTCAGGACGGGATCGCCTGCAATCGCAAGGTGACGATCGCCACCCGCGCGGCGGCCGACCTGATCGCGCAGAACACGACCGGTATCATGTCGGCCGCCGAGATCCAGGACAATCTGGTCGCGGCCGCGCAGGTGCTGCAACCCTATGCCGCGGACAAGGCGCGCTTCCGGATCACCGAGATCGCGACCGATGCCCGCGGCAATACGACCGTGCAGTGGAGCCAAGGACTGAACACCACCGGCTATGCCGTCGGCACCACCCTTGCGGTTCCGGCCGCGATGCGCGGTGCGGGCACCTATTTCCTGCTCGCCGAGGTCAGCTACGCCTATTCCCCTCCGGTATCGTTCGGCACCATCGGTCCGATGACCTTCCAGGATCGTCTGTTCATGGTGCCGCGCAATACCGACAAGATCGATTGTTCGAACTGCCAATGATCCGTCGCATCCTGTCCGTCCGCCTGCTTCGCGCGGCGCTTCGCCATCGTCGCGGGAACGTGATGATGCTGTTCGCCCTGGCCCTGCCGGTGCTGACCTTCGCCATCGGCATGGGGGTCGACTATGCGCGCGCGATGAAGGCCCAGACCAAGCTCAACGCGATCGCCGATGCGGCGGCGCTCTCGGCGGTCAGCAAGGCCAAGCTGGGCGTCAGCGACAGCGATGCGGCGGCCTATGCGGCCCAGGTCTTCCAGGCGCAGGCCAAGGGCGTCGGCGGGGAGGGGGCGATCCAGGTCACCGGGCTGACCGTGCAGGCGCCGACCGACGCCAACGGACGGCGCAACGCCACGGTCAGATACACCGCCACATCCTCGAACGCATTCGCCCAGATATTGGGGCTCAAGACCCTGCCCATATCGGGCCTGTCGGCCACCACCAACGCGGTGGCGCCCGATATCGACTTCTACATGGTGCTGGACGTCTCGGCCTCGATGGCGCTGCCGACGACCTCGGCGGGGCTGGCCAAGGTGGCGCAGAGCAACAGCCAGGGCTGCAAATTCGCCTGTCATTCCCAGGCCGATCAGACCGGGCGCGATGCGAACGGCAGGATAACGGACCTGTACGGGGTCGCGACATCCTATGGCCTGACCTTGCGCATCGATGACGAGGGCACCGCCCTGTCGCGCCTCAGCACCAATATCCGCAGCGCGTCGAGCAAGAACGGCGCGGCGTACCGGGCGGCGGTGGTGACCTTTCGCGGCAAGGGCGGCATCACCGTTCTGACGAAGCGGACACCGGACATGACGATCGTGGCCAGCAAGGCCAAGACGCTGAAGGTGCCGCTATACTACACCAACAACTGCCCGACCCGCGCCTGCGATCCGGACGAGGTCGGCTTTGGCGACAGGGACTCGGCGCATAGCGACATCCTGAGCTGGATGCGCGACAATATGGAAACGCCGGGCAGCGGCACCGACAACCAGGCTCCGCAGGGCGTGATGTTCATCGTCACCGACGGCATGCGGGATGAGGCCCGCACCAATGGCCGACCCGAGGTGGCGATCGACACGACGCTTTGCGATGCGATCAAGGCCCGCAACATCCGTATCGCGGTTCTCTATACCGAGTATCTGCGCGAAGCGATGGACAACCACAGCTGGTCCCAGAAGAATGTCGCGCCCTATCTGTACCAGCTCGAACCGGCGTTGCAGAAATGCGCTTCGCCCGGCCTGTATACCAAGGTCACGACCGACCAGGATATCTTCGCCGCCATGGATGGCCTGTTCCAGAGCGCCGTCGCGACCGCGCGCATCACCCGGTAGGATGCGCGCAGGGACGCGGGGTCAGCCCGCCAGCGCCTCGACCTGTTCGGCCAGCTCCAGCCAGCGCATCTCGGCCGCGTCCTTTTCCTCCCTCGCCTTTTCGATCGCCTTCATCAGCCGGTCGAACTGGGCGGGGTCCTTGGCATAGAGATCGGGGTCGGCCAGCTTCACCTCGTCGCGCGCGATGGCCGCTTCCAGCTCCTCGATCCGCTTGGGCAGCAGCTCGTAATCGCGCTGGTCCTTGTAGCTGAGCTTGGTCTTGGCCTGGACCGGCGCGGGGGATGCCGGGGCGGCGGCCTTGGCCGGAGCCTTCTTCTCCGCGACCGGCTTGCGCTTGGCGACCCAGTCGGCATAGCCGCCCGCCACCACATCGACCGTGCCCGATCCGTCCAGCCCCAGCGTCACCGTGACGGTGCGGTCGAGGAAGTCGCGGTCGTGGCTGACGATCAGGACGGTGCCGTCATAATCGCCGATCACCTCCTGCAACAGGTCGAGCGTTTCGAGGTCGAGGTCGTTGGTCGGCTCGTCGAGGACCAGCAGGTTGGATTCGCGCGCAAATTCGCGGGCGAGCAACAGGCGCGACCGCTCGCCGCCCGACAGCGTCCCGATCTTCGCCTCGGCCAGCGAGGGATCGAACAGGAACTCCTTGAGATAGCCGTGGATGTGCTTGCGGACGCCGCGCACGTCGATCCAGTCGCCGCCATCCGCCAGCACCTCGCGCACCCGCTTTTCCGGGGCCATCAGCTTGCGTTGCTGGTCGATGATGACGCCGTCCAGCGTCTTGGCCAGGAACACCGTGCCTTCGTCGGGCTCGATCTCGCCGGTCAGCAGCTTGAGCAGGGTGGTCTTGCCCGCGCCGTTCGCGCCGACCAGGCCGATCCGGTCGCCGCGCGTCACCTTCAGGCTCAGGTCCTTGATGATCGTGCGGTCGCCATAGCGCTTGGTGACATGCTCGGCCTTGATGACCTCCTTGGTCTTCACATCGTCCGACGCGATGCCCAGCTTGGCCGCGCCCTGCGGCCCGATCATCGCGGCGCGGGTGGCGCGCATCTGGTGCAGCTTTTCCAGACGGCCCTGGTTGCGCTTGCGCCGCGCGGTGACGCCGCGGTGAAGCCAATGCTCCTCGATCTTGAGCTTGGCGTCGAGCTTCTCGGCGGCGCGCTGTTCCTCGGCATAGACCTGTTCGGTCCAGGCGTCGAAGCCGCCGAAACCCACCTCGTTGCGCCGCATCTGCCCGCGATCCAGCCACAGCGTCGACTTGGTCAGGCGGGTCAGGAAGGTGCGGTCGTGGCTGATGACGACGAACGCGCCGGTGAAGCGCTTCAGCCAGTCCTCCAGCCATTCGATGGCGGCGAGGTCGAGATGGTTGGTCGGCTCGTCGAGCAGCAGCACGTCGGGGTTCATCGCCAGCGCGCGGACGATCGCGGCGCGCCGCTTCTCGCCGCCGCTGGCGGTCGAGGCCTCGCGGGTCAGGTCGATGCCCAGCTGTCCGGCGATCGCCTCCGCCTCATAGCTTTCCGGCGCGCCCTCGCCCGACAGGACATAGTCCATCAGCGTGGCGCAGCCGGTCAGGTCGGGGTCTTGCTCGAGATAAACGACATGGGTGCCCGGCACGATCATACGCCGCCCCTCGTCCGAATCGATGATCCCGGCGATCAGCTTGAGGAGCGTCGATTTGCCCGCCCCGTTACGCCCGATCAGCGCCAGCCGGTCGCGCGGACCGATATGGATGTCGAGATGCCGGAAGAGCCAGCCCGAGCCTTGCACAAGGCCCAGGTCTTCATAGGAAAGAACGGGTGCTGCCATGATGGATTGGCAGTTAGGCGCGAAGGGGGAACCCGGCAAGCGCTCCATGCGCTGTCGCACGGCCGCATGATCCATTCAGAGGCTGTTCAACGGTTTCCCGCTATGCCAGTTTCATGTCGATGACCGTCCTTCTGGCTCTGCTCGCCGCACCGATGGGTCCGCCGCCGATGATCGGGTCGCCCCCCGATCAACGTCGCGGCGACCAGATGCGCGCGGCCCAGGCCCGCCGGGAAGGCAATTTGTCGCTGCGCGAGATCGAGGCGCGGGTGGTGCCCACCATGCGCGATTCGCAATATATCGGCTTCGACTATGATGCGGGCGCGGCCATTTACACGCTGAAGTTCCTGCGCAATGGCACGGTCATCTGGGTGGAGGTCGACGGTCGCACCGGCCGCGTCATCGGCCGGACCGACGGGTGAGCGCGACCCCCGCCGGTTGCAATCGAACAACAGGAGTTTTGCGATGCGCGTTCTGATCGTCGAGGACGAGCCCAATCTCGGCCAGCAGCTGAAGTCCACGCTGGAGGGCGCGGGCTATGCCATCGACCTGGCCACCGATGGCGAGGAGGGGCATTTCCTGGGTTCGACCGAAAGCTATGACGCGATCGTGCTCGACCTGGGCCTGCCCGAGATTGACGGGCTGACCGTGCTCGACCGCTGGCGGAAGGAGGGCAAGACCATGCCCGTCCTCGTCCTGACCGCGCGGGACAGCTGGTCGGACAAGGTCGCCGGGCTCGACGCGGGCGCCGACGACTATGTCGCCAAGCCGTTCCAGACCGAGGAGCTGATCGCCCGTCTGCGCGCGCTGATCCGGCGGGCCAGCGGCAACGCCTCGTCCGAGCTGACCGCCGGCGACGTCCGCCTCGACACCCGTTCGGGTAAGGTCACGCGCGCGGGCGAGCCGGTGAAGCTGACCGCGCAGGAATATAAGCTGCTGTCCTATCTGCTCCACCACAAGGGCAAGGTGGTCAGCCGCACCGAGCTGATCGAGCATATCTACGACCAGGATTTCGACCGCGATTCGAACACGATCGAGGTGTTCGTGACGCGCATCCGCAAGAAGCTGGGCCAGGACGTGATCACCACCATTCGCGGCCTGGGCTACAGCCTGGACGATCCGGCGGCCGGGTCGGCGGGCGCGGCGGCCTGACCGGCGGCCGCACCGGGACATTGCCATGAAGGACGGTGCCACCCTGCGCCCGACACGGCGCACCGGATCGCTGTCGCGCCGCATGATCCTGATCGCCGCCGGGTGGATCACGGTCTTGCTGGCGGGCGGCGGCTTCGCGCTCGACCGGGTGCTGGTGTCGGCGGTCACGCAGAATTTCGACGACCGGCTGGCCTATGTGCTGCGCTCGCTGCTCGTCTCGGCGGAGATCCAGCAGGGCGAGGTGTGGTTCAGCCGCGAGCCCGCCGACCAGGCGTTCCTGGAGCCGGGCTCGGGCGTCTATTGGCAGGTGTCGGCACCGGGGCGCGAGGCGTTTCCCTCGCGATCCCTGTGGGACCGGCAGCTGGCCTATGGCACGCCGCACAATGACGACAGCATCCATACCTATAACAGCGACCAGTTCCCCGAGGAAAAGCTGCGCATCGTCGAACGCGATGTGAAGCTGCCCGGATCGGAGGTGCGCTGGCGGTTCCAGGTCGCGCAGAGCCGCCAGGGGCTGGATGCGCAGATCGCCGCGCTCCGGCGGACGCTGGTGCGCAGCTTTGCGCTGCTGGCGGTCGGGCTGTTGCTGATGGCGGCGATCCAGACCTTTTACGGCCTCTATCCGCTACGCCGGGTGCGCGAGGATATCGCGGCGATGCGCGCCGGTCGGGCGGACCGGATTTCCGACGCCATGCCCGACGAGGTCGCGCCGCTGGTCGAGGAGCTCAACGCGCTGGTCGAGCATAACGAGAAGCAGGCCGAGGAAGCGCGGCGGCATGCGGGCAATCTGGCGCACGCGCTCAAGACCCCGCTGACCGTTATCATGAACGCCGCCACCGCGCATGCCGACGATCTGGCCGAGACGGTCATTCGCGAGGCGCGGACGATGCGGCGGCAGGTCGACCACCATCTGGCGCGCGCCCGCGCGGTCGGGCGGCGCGGCTCGGCGCACAGCCGGGCGGAGGTCTGGCCCAGCCTGCAATCGGTCGAGCGCGCGGTCGGCCGCCTCTATCGCCACGCCCGGATCGATGTCGACGGGCCGAAGGATCTGGTCGTCCATGTCGAGCGCCAGGACCTGGACGAGATGCTGGGCAACCTGGTCGAGAACGCGGCCAAATATGGCGGCGGCAGCGTCTTCGTGACGGTGGCCGCGCAGGCGGGCTTCGTCGAGATCCTGGTCGAGGACGACGGCACCGGCATCCCCGAAAGCGAACGCGTCCGCATCTTCGATCGCGGCGTCCGGCTGGACACGGGCAAGCCCGGCACGGGACTGGGCCTCGCCATCGTGCGCGACGTGGCGGAGATTTACGGCGGCACCGTGTCGCTGGAGGAGAGCGAGGACCTGGGCGGCCTGCTGGTGCGGCTCAGGCTTCCGGCGGCGGTGGGGTAGGCCGTCCACCCCGGGCTCGTCGCCCCAGCGAAGGCTGGGGCCTTGTGCGGCCCTCGTCCCTTTACGACAAGATCACAGCCTTTGCTGGGATGACGTTTGGATCGGGCTATGGGCTTTCCGGGTTCGCGCGAAGCCGCGATGACGCGAAGAGAAACAGAATAGTTCACGCGGAGGCGCGGAGATTTCGTACCCGGTGGCACCGCCACCCCATGTATCTCGCCCGGTTTGCTGGAGAATATTGAGCGGGCCGCTGGGCACGTCCTCTCCGCGCCTCCGCGTCTCCGCGCGAACAAAAAATCTTCGCGCCTTCGCGCCTTCGCGTGAATCAACGAATCAGGCCGCCACCGTCTCCAGCGCCTCCATCGCCCGCGCCGCGATCCCGATGGACCGTTTGCGCGCCTCGTGGTCGAAGATCGAACTGACCACTATCACCTCGTCCACCTTGGTCCGCTCGACAAAGGCGGCGAGCTGCCGTTCCACGGTCGCGGGCGCGCCGATCGCCGAGCAGGACAGGACATGATCGAGGATCGCGGCCCCCTGCGCGCCCAGGCTTTCGCGATAGCCGGGGACGGGCGGGGGCAGCTTGCCGGGGTTGCCGGTGCGCAGCGCGACAAAGGCCTGTTGCTGCGAACTCGCCAGCAGTTCCGCCTCTTCGTCGGTGTCGGCGGCGAAGACATTGAACCCCGCCATCGCATGGGGCTTGTCGAGCACCGCCGACGGCCGGAAGTCGCGGCGATAGATGGCCAGCGCGTCGTCCAGCGCGTCGGGCGCGAAGTGCGAGGCGAAGGCATAGGGCAGGCCGAGCGCGGCGGCGAGCTGCGCGCCGTAGAGGCTCGATCCCAAAATCCACATTTGCGGCCGCGCGCCCGCGCCCGGCGTCGCGACGATGCCGGTCTGGCCGTCATCGGCGAAATAGCTTTGCAGCTCCATCACGTCGCGCGGGAAGCCATTGGGATCGCTGTCCAGCGTCCGCCGCAGCGCGCGCGCGACGCGCTGGTCCGATCCGGGCGCGCGGCCCAGCCCCAGGTCGATCCGGCCGGGGAACAGCGCATCGAGCGTCCCGAACTGCTCGGCGATGGTCAGCGGGGCATGGTTGGGCAGCATGATGCCGCCAGCACCGATGCGGATCGTCTTCGTTGCCTGCCCGACATGCGCCAGCACGACGGCGGTCGCGGCCGAGGCGATGCCGGTCATGCCGTGATGCTCGGCGGTCCAGTATCGGTGATAGCCGTTCGCCTCGGCATGAGCGGCCAGATCGGCGGCATTGGCCAGCGCCTGCGCCACGGTGCCGCCCTGGATGACGGGCACCAGATCGAGCAAGGAATAACGTGTCATAAGAGCAAGATGGGGGTGGCGCGCGCCCTTCGCCAGCCAAGACCGGGTATCAGAAGGTCAAGCCATACTTCACCGCCGCCCCGCGCTCGTCGGGCAGGGCGGCGATCTGCCCCGGATCGTGCCGCCAGAACAAATGGGTGGACAGCTCGCCCGCGCCCAGCGGCACGGCATGGCGCGCCTCGATCAGCGTCTCGCGCCCGGTCGGCGCCAGCGCCAGTCGCTGCGTGGTCCAGCCGTCGACCTGCCCGGCGGCATAATCCCAATGCGCCGGGAGCCGCAGGTCGAGCCCGCCGCCGGTGACGCGCAGCGGTTGCGACAGCCGCACGTCCAGCCGGTCGCCGCCGAACAGGCCGCGCTTGCCCGCCTCGACCGACCAGGACCGGCTGACCAGCAGCCCGCCGCCCATGCCGCCAAACGCGTCGGTCCAGCCCCGGCGCCAATGCCCCGCCAGCGTCCAGCCGCCATCGCCGCGCCAGCGTGCAGCGGCATCGGCGAACCAGCTGGTCGCGCGCGGTTGCCCCAGCGCGCCGCCAAACCAGCCGCCCAGCACCGTCGACCGCTCGGCCAGCCGGGTCAGGCCCAGCGTCGTCGCGATCGCCCCGACGCGCCGGTCGAGCCCCAGCGCCATCTGGTCGTAGCGCGGTGGCGTCATCCCCGGCACGGCGGCGGCGAAGCGGCCATTCTCCGCCGACAGGCTGATGCCGAGCGCGCCCAGCCGCTGGCGCAGCGCCGCCGAGGCGCGCGGTGCCCGGTCGATGCCGAAGCCCGGATCGGTCAGCAGAAAGCCCGGCCCCGCCTGTCCGGTCCACCCGGCCACCAGCGCGTCGGCACCGCTGGCAAAGCCGAAGCCGATGGCGGTGCCGGGCGCCAGCGCCTGGGTCATCGTGCCCGCGACGATCCGGCGACCGGCGGCGGGCGCGTCGGAGGGGACGATGGCGCGCAGCCGCGCCTCGCCCGCCGTGGTGATCGCGCTGGTGACCGCGATCGTGCGGACGCCGTCGGAGAAGCTCGCGCCTTCGATCCGGCCGAGCAGGCTGGGGGCGAGCAGCGCGCGCGGCGCGGCGCGCGCCACCGTGCCCGACAGATCGAGCTGATAGGCGCGCGCATAGCCGTCGAGCGCAACCATGCGCAGCCCCGCGACGGCCGCGTCGCCCATGGCGGGGGACAGGCGCGCATTGACCGACAGCGAGACGGCGGCTCCGGCCGCTCCCGTGCCAGCCACGTTCAACGCGCCGACCGGCTGGAAGGCGTTGGTCAGGTCCAGCGTCCCCCGGCCATAGACGCCGTCGCTGCCCGCCGTTCCCGTGTCGCGCGCGGTGCGCAGCAACAGCTCGACGATCTGCGCGGCGGTCAGGTTGGGAAAGGCCTGGGCCAGCAGCGCGGCGGCGCCGCTGATCTGGGGCGCGGCGAAGGAGGTGCCCGACCATAGCTTGCGCGTGCCGGTCTGGTCGGGCGCCTCGACCATCTCGCCCAGCGCGGTCAGGTAGTGCGCGGCGGACTGGCCCGCGCGGTTGCTGAAGCTGGAGATGACGCCGCTGGCATTGACCGACCCGGCGATGATGACCTGGCCGCGCGCGACGCCGGCATCGTTGGCGATCTGGGCCAGCGCGGTGGGATCGGCCTCGCCGTCATTGCCCGCCGCGATCACCACGACCATCCCCGCCGCCGTCGCGCGGCCGATCGCGGCGGTCAGGCTGGCGGGCGGAGTCTCATTGGCGCCCAGCGAGATGTTGACCACCTTCGCACCCGATTGCCGCGCCACGTCCAGCCCGCGCGTGATCGCATCGAGCGGAAAGGCGCAACCGCTGCCCGCGTCGCCCCCGGCGGTGCTGGAGCAGCTGCCGGGCCGGTCGGCGCGCAGGACCACCAGTGTCGCGTCGAACGCGACGCCCTGCGCCCGAACGCCATCGCGCCCCCCTGCGGCAGTGAAGGCGACGGCGGTGCCGTGCCCGTCCTCGTCGGTGATGCCGCGCGTTCCCGCGACGTCCGAGGAAGCGCTGGCGATCCGTCCGGCGAACAGCGCGTTCGTCGTGTCGATCCCCGAATCGATGATGCCGAGCGCGACGCCCTTGCCGGTCGCCCCGCGCTGATAGGCGGCCAGCGCGTTCATCGCGACCGCCCCCGTCGTCGCACGATACCCGGCGGTGTCGTAATTGGGGATCGGGGTGGGTGTCGGTGTTGGAGCCGGCGTGGGGCTGGGCGTCGGCGTGACCAAGGGCGGCGTCGGTGTCGGCTGGATGCCCGATCCGGCCCCGCCGCACGCGCCGAGCGTCAGGCCGGTCACCAGCACCGTCGCAATGCCGGTCATGCCCCGCAGGCGCTCGATCCTCACATATCCCCCTTCGTCCGACCCCGTGTGCGATCCTTATCGCCGATCCTGCATCCTGACGAGCCCGGCGGCTTGCGGCGAGGCGACGGCCCGCCTACACGCCCGACCATGCTGCCCGCCCTTGCCCATATCGACGCATGGATCTTCGATCTGGACAATACGCTGTATCCGGCGAGCGCCAATCTGTTCGCGCATATCGACCGGCGGATGACCGCGTTCGTCGGCGAGCTGCTGGGCCTGGACCCCGCCGAGGCGTTTCGCGTGCAGAAGGAATATTTCCACGCGCACGGCACCACACTGGCCGGGCTGATGGCCGAGCATGACGTCGATCCCGCCGCCTTCCTCGCCTATGTCCACGATATCGAGATGGACGTGCTGGAACAGGACGCGCCGCTCGCCGCCGCGCTGGCCAAGCTGCCGGGGCGCAAGCTGGTCTTCACCAATGGCGACAAGCCCTATGCGCTGAAGGTCCTCGACCGGCTGGGGCTGGGCGAGCATTTCGAGGCGGTGCACGACATCACCGCCATGGGCCTGGTCCCCAAGCCGCAGCCCTCCGCCTATGCGGGGCTGTGCGCGGCGTTCGACATCGATCCGACCCGTGCCATCTTCTTCGAGGACATGGCGCGCAACCTGATCCCAGCCAAGGCGATCGGGATGACGACCGTGTGGGTCGACAACGGCTCCGAACAGGGGCCCGAGGCCGCCCGCGACCATATCGACTATACCGTCCACGCGCTGACGCCGTGGCTGACGAGCATATTGGAGGACTGACGATGGCTCACGAACTGGCCGCCACCATCGATGCCGCCTGGGAAAACCGGGCCGAGCTGGGTTTCGCCACGCAGGGTGAGGCGCGGATCGCCGTCGACCGCGCGCTGGCGCTGCTCGACCGGGGCGAGGCGCGCGTTGCCGAGCCCGACGGCAATGGCGGCTGGACGGTCAACCAGTGGCTGAAAAAGGCGGTGCTGCTGTCGTTCCGCCTCAACGACAATGTCCTGATCGACAACGGCCCGGGTGCGGGCCACTGGTTCGACAAGGTGCCGTCGAAGTTCAGCGGCTGGTCGGAAGCCGAATTCCGCGCCGCCGGTTTCCGCGCGGTGCCCGGCTCGGTCGTGCGGCGCGGCGCGCATGTCGCCAAGGGCGCGATCCTGATGCCCAGCTTCGTCAATATCGGCGCCTATGTCGGTGAAGGCACGATGGTCGATACCTGGGCGACGGTGGGCAGCTGCGCGCAGATCGGCAAGAACGTCCATCTGTCGGGCGGTGCGGGCATCGGCGGCGTGCTCGAGCCGCTGCAGGCGGGTCCCGTCATCATCGAGGACGGCGCGTTCATCGGCGCGCGCGCCGAGGTGGCCGAGGGCGTGCGCGTCGGCGAGGGCGCGGTGCTGTCGATGGGTGTATATCTCGGCGCCTCGACCAAGATCATCGACCGCGAGACGGGCGAAGTCTTCCGCGGCCATGTGCCGCCCTATTCGGTCGTCGTTCCGGGCACGACCCCCTCGGTCGACGGCAAGCCGGGCCTGTACTGCGCGGTGATCGTCAAGCGCGTGGACGCGCAGACGCGCTCCAAGACCAGCATCAACGATCTGCTGCGCGACTAAACGCGCCGGACGCGCGATCCTTGGCACGCCCCTCCCGCAGGCGGGAGGGGATGGGGGAGGGCCTGGCCACAGGCGATAGGCTCAGTGAGACACCATACCCTCCCCTCCCGTTTACGGGAGGGGCTTATCCCTCACGCGAAGCCGCGAAGTCGCGAAGAAGAATGGGTTTCGCGCGGAGGCGCGGAGAACGCAGAGGTGTCTCGCCCGGCGGCAGCCTCAATATTGCTCCCCCGGCCTATGATGAAAACGGGATGTCCGCCCAAAGCGATACCCCTCCGCGCCTCCGCGTCTCCGCGCGAACAAAATCTTCCCTGCTTCGCGGCATCGCGGCTTCGCGTGAACCCAAACTACAAACCGACCCGCTCCGCCAGCCACCGCGCCGCAGCCTCCGGGCTTTCCTTCGCCGCGTCATCTCGGTCCACCCGGTAGTTCGCCTCGCGCATCGCCTCGACCGGAATCCGGTTCAGCATCGGCCGCAGCGCCTCCACGAATGCCGCATCCGCCGCCCGGTCCTTAGCGACCAGTAGCACCGCGTCATAACCCGGTATCGCGCGCTTCGGATCGCCCAGCACCACCAGCCGGTCCGCCGCGATCCGCCCGTCCGAAGAGAAAGCGGAGATCACATCCGCCCGCCCGCTCTCCAGCGCGCGGTACATGAAGGTCGGGCTGTACGGCGTCTGCCCGGCGAAGCGCAGGCCATAGGCATCGCGCACCGCCGCCCATTCGGGGCGGTCTAGAAACTCCAGGTCGCTGCCCAGCTTCAGTCGGGGCGCCACATGGCCCAGATCGGCGAGCGACCGCACGCCCAGCCGCTGCGCGACCGGGGCCTTCATCGCAAAGGCATAGGCATTCTCGAACCCCAGCGGCCCCAGCATCGCCACGTCGCGCGTCGCGGCCCATTGCTGGAGCGTGCCCAGCATGGCGGCGCGGGGCGGCGAATCCTGCCGGTGCATCGCGGTGGTCCACAGCGTGCCCGCATAATCGACATAGACGTCGACCCGGCCCCCCGCCGTCGCCTCGAACGCCACCGCCGAGCCCAGCCCGTCGCGATAGCTGACCGAATAGCCCGCACGGGTCAGCCGGTCGCCGATCAGGCGCGCCAGGATATATTGCTCGGAAAAATTCTTCGCGCCGATCACCACCTGGCGCCGCTGTTGCGAGCCGCGCGGCCATAGTGGCTGCGTCGCCAGCGCACAGCCCAGCGCCAGCGCGATCAGCCCGCCGATCCACAGGCCCTTCCGTCGCGTCGCCAGCCCGCGCTCGATCAGCCCGATCAGCGCGTCCACCCCCAGCGCCAACGCGGCGGCGGCGACGCAGCCCGCCAGCACCAGCGCCCAGGCCTGGGTCTGGAGCCCGGCAAAGATCATGTCGCCCAACGAGGGCTGGCCCACCGTCGTCGACAGGGTCGCGGCGCCGATCGTCCAGACCGCCGCCGTCCGGATTCCCGCCGCCAGCACCGGCGCGATCAGCGGCGCCTCGACCAGCCGCAGCTTCTGCGCGCGGGTCATCCCGACCGCATCGGCCGCCTGCAACACCGCCGGATCGAGCCCGGCCAGCCCCGTCACGCCGTTGCGCAGGATCGGCAGCAGCGCATAGAGCGTCAGCGCCAGCAGCGAGGGCAGGAAGCCCAGCGCCGGTATCCCGCCGCCGACCAGCCCGGACAGGCTGAGCAGTACCGGATAGAAGAGCGCGAGCAGCGCCAGCGCCGGAATGGTCTGGACCAGACTGGCCAATCCCAGCGCGACCCGCGACAGCCCCGGCCGCCGCGCGCATGCAAAGGCCAGCGGCACCGCAATCAGGATGCCGAGCAGCAGTGCCGCCATGCTGACCAGCACATGCTGAGCGAGGAGCGGGGGGACGCGGGCGAGGGCGTCGAGAAAGGAACTCATGACCGGAGCGTCGCCAACCGATCGGCCTGACGCCTGGGCACCGCCATAAGCGCCTGTGCCGCTTCGCCGCCTTGTCCGGCGACCAGTTCGGCGGGTGTCGCATCGGCGACGATCCGGCCCGCCTCCATCACCAGCACGCGGCGCGCGGTCAGCAGCGCCTCGGCCATGTCGTGCGTCACCAGCACCGTAGTCAGGTCCAGTCGCTCGTGCAGCTCCACCAGCCGCCCCGCCACCGCATCGCGCGTGACGGGATCGAGCGCGCCCAGCGCTTCATCCAGCAGCAGGATCGGCGGCTCGGTCGCCAGCGCGCGGGCGATCGCCACCCGCTGGCGCTGGCCGCCCGACAGCGCGTCGGGCATCCGCCCGGCCAGCTCGCGGGGCAGGTCGACCAGATCGAGCAGTTCGCCCACGCGATCCCCCACCGGCCGCCCCGCGATGCGCAGCCCGATCGCGATATTGGCTGCGACCGTCATGTGCGGGAACAGGCCGTGCTGCTGGAAGACATAGCCGATCCGCCGCCGCCATTCGGGCGCGGGCCGCGCGCCGGCATCGTCTCCGTCGATGGTGACGCGGCCCGTATCGGGCGCCTCCAGCCGGTTGATCATCCGCAACAGCGTCGACTTGCCCGATCCCGACGCCCCGACCAGCGCGACGAAGCTGCCCCGCGTGACGGTCAGCGAAACCCGGTCCACCGCCGCAACCGATCCGTAGCGGCGGCTGACATCGGCCAGGTCGATCATGGCGGGGGCGATCATGGCGGGAGCGGGGGATGGCATCGGCATGTCCAACGCAGGGTCGGCCGTTTCCGCCCCACCGTCCATCGCCTTTCGCTCTGTTCGCGGGGAACGAGACGCGGTATGGCGTGTAAAACATGTTCAACAAAATGCCGCGTCAGGAGAGTCCCATGAACACTATCGCACAGCCCGCCAGCCATGTACTAGACCGTGTCCTCGTCCTCGAAATGGTCCGCGTGACCGAGGCGGCGGCGATCGCCGCCTCGACATTGGTCGGGCGCGGTGACGAGAAGGCGGCGGACGCGGCGGCGGTCGAGGCGATGCGCGCCGCGCTCAACGAGCTGGAGATGGACGGTACCGTCGTCATCGGCGAGGGCGAGCGCGACGAAGCCCCGATGCTGTTCATCGGCGAGAAGGTTGGCACCGGCCATGGTCCGGAGATCGACATCGCGCTCGACCCGCTGGAGGGCACGACCATCTGCGCCAAGGCGGGGCCCAACAGCCTGGCGGTGCTGGCGATCGCCGAGAAGGGCCATCTGCTCAACGCGCCCGACGTCTATATGGACAAGATCGCGGTCGGCCCCGGCTATCCGGCGGGCATCATCGATCTGGACCGCAGCCCCAGCGAGAATATCCGCGCCATCGCCGAGGCCAAGGGGGTGAAGCCCGGCGACATCGTGGTCTGCGTGCTCGACCGGCCGCGCCACGAGACGTTGATCGCCGAACTGCGGTCGCTGGGCTGCGGGGTGGTGCTGATCGGCGATGGCGACGTGGCGGGGGTGATCGCGACGACCGATCCGGACACGACGATCGACGTCTATATGGGCTCTGGCGGCGCGCCGGAGGGGGTGCTGGCCTGCGCGGCGTTGCGGTGCGTCGGGGGGCAGTTCAAGGGGCGGCTGCTGTTCCGGAATGATGCCGAGCGGGCGCGGGCGTATAAATGGGGCGTGACCGATCTCGACAAGCAATATGACCTGACCGAGCTGGCGCAGGGCGACTGCATCTTCGCGGCGACCGGCGTGACCGACGGCTCGCTGCTGGCGGGGGTCAAGCGGCGGCCCAAGGTGATGACGACCGAAAGCGTGGTCATGCGCGCCTCGTCGGGCACGGTGCGCTGGGTCAAGGGGCAGCACCGGCTGTGATTTGCCAGGTTGATCGTCTTTCCGACGACGTAGCGCCGTGACCTTCACACCCGCGCCGTTCAGCCTGAGCGAAGTCGAAGGCCATGGGATAAGCGTCGCCAAGCCGCGAACGCGGGGCGTGCGCTTCGACTTCGCTCAGCGCGAACGGAGGGGTGAAGTGCGATCGGATGTGGAAGGGCAATGGTCATGATGTCGCCCATTCTAGCCGCCCTTCTGCTGCTCGCCGCGCTGGGTGGCGTCTGGTGGTTCCAGAAGGGCGATCTGGGCGAGTATCGGCGGTTCAAGGCGCTGAACGACGGTCATTCGCGGCGGATGCGCTTCCGGCTGTGGCTGGTGCGCGCGGCGCTGGTCTTCGTCGTGCCGGTGGGGATCGGGCTGGCGCTGCTCGGGCGGCTGGTGGCGCTGGTCACCATGCCGGGCGAGTTCGCACCCCTATCCGCGCTGCTGCCGTCGGTCCTTGCCAGTGACGACGGGGCGCTGGGGCTGTTGCTGGGTGGCGCGGTGGGTGGGCTCGTCGTCGGCGCGGTGCTGGCGCGCGTGTTGAAGCGCAGGCCGCTGGGCGATGTCTCCGCGCTGTTGCCGCGTGACCGGCGCGAATTGAAATATGCCGCCGCGCTCAGTGTCATGGCCGGGGTGAGCGAGGAGGCGTTCTTCCGCCTCTATCTGCCGTTGCTGGTTGCGCTGGTGACGGGACAGGCCTGGATCGGCTTCGTCGCCTCGCTGGTGCTGTTCGGGGCGATGCACCGCTATCAGGGTTGGGCGGGGATTCTCGCCACCACCGCGCTGGGGGCGGTGATGACGGGGCTGTACCTGATGACCGGCAGCCTGTGGGTCGTGATGCTGGTCCACGCGCTGGTCGACCTGAACGGCCTGGTGGTGACGCCGCTGCTGGGCGGAGCACTCAAAAGATAACCTGCTCCCCGGCGAAGGCCGGGGCTGACGCAATGTTTATGGTGCGTCGAAACGGCGAGGGGGAGGCCCATGTCCCGCATCCTCGACAACCCACCGCAACTGGCCCCGGCCTTCGCCGGGGAACAGATAGGTTTCAGGCCGCGCTCAATTCTTCAGCCGCCAGCCGGTGCGGAAGATCCAGCCGATCCACGCCAGGCACGCCAGCAGGAACAGCCCCGTCACCCCCAGGCTGACCGTCGGGGCCACGTCCGACGTGCCGAAAAAGGTCCAGCGGAAGCCGTTGATCAGATACACGACCGGATTGAACAGCGTCACGGTCCGCCACGGCTCGGGCAGGATCGTCACCGAGTAGAAGGCGCCGCCCAGAAAGGTCAGCGGCGTGACGATCAGCAGCGGGATGACCTGCAACTGCTCGAACCCGCGCGCCCAGATGCCGATCGCGAAGCCGAACAGCGAGAAGGTCGTCGCGACCAGCAACAGGTAAAAGATCATCGCCACCGGATGCAGGATCGACAGATCGACGAACAGATAGGCGGTCGCCAGGATCACCAGCCCGATCACCATCGACTTGCTCGCCGCCGCGCCGACATAGCCCAGCACCGTCTCGATCGGCGACAAGGGCGCGGACAGGATCTCGTACATCGTCCCGGTGAATTTGGGCATGTAGATGCCCAGGCTGGCGTTCAGGATGCTTTCCGAAAAGATCGACAGCAGCATCAGCCCCGGCACGATGAATGCGCCGTACGGCACGCCCGAAACCTGATTCATCGCAGAGCCGATCGCGGTACCGAACACCACGAAGTACAGCGTCGTGGTGATGACCGGCACCATCAGGCTGGTCCACACGGTCCGCCGGAACCGCGCCATTTCGAAGCGATAGATCGCCCATATGCCATGCAGGTTCATGCGCGCGTCCCCTCGACCAGATCGACGAAAATATCCTCCAGTGAGGATTTGTAGGTTTCCAGATCGACGAACCCGATCCCCATCTCGCCCAGCATTCGCAGGAGCGAGGGGATGCCGGTATGCTCGGCCCGCGCGTCGAAGATGTAGCGCAGGCGGCGCCCTTCATCCTCCAGCGTCAATTCCCATTCCGCCAGCGCGGCGGGGATCGCCGCCATCGGCTCGGCCAGCGTCAGCACCATTTCGCGCTTGCCGAGCTTCTTCATCATCTCGGCCTTTTCCTCGACCAGAAGAAGCTGGCCCTTGGCGATCACGCCCACCCGGTCGGCCATCTCCTCGGCCTCCTCGATATAATGGGTGGTCAGGATGATGGTGACGCCACGTTCCCGCAGACGGTGGACCAGCTTCCACATATCGCGGCGCAGTTCGACATCGACGCCTGCGGTGGGTTCGTCGAGGAACAGCAGGTCGGGTTCGTGGGCGAGCGCCTTTGCGATCAGCACCCGGCGCTTCATGCCGCCCGACAATTCCATCAGCTTGGCATGGCGCTTGTCCCAGAGCGACAGGTCGCGGAGCACCTGCTCGACATAAGCAGGGTTGGGCGCGCGGCCGAACAGGCCCCGGCTGAAATTCACCGTGTCGATGACCCGCTCGAACATGTCGACCGACAATTCCTGCGGCACCAACCCGACTTTCCGCCGCGCGCCCTTGTAATCGCGCAGCGCGTCATGCCCGTCGACCCGGATCGTACCCGCAGATGGCGTGACGATGCCGCAGACGATCGAGATCAGCGTGGTCTTGCCCGCGCCATTGGGGCCGAGCAGCGCGAAGATCTCGCCGCGCCGGATGGCCAGGTCGACCGGATGCAGCGCGGTGACGCCGCTCTTATAGGTCTTCGTCACCCCCTGGATGGACAGGATCGGGTCGGTCATGCGGCAGTCCCCCGTATTTGGCCCCCGTTGGAAGACTGCCGCTTTATCAACCGTTTCGCGCGTCGGCGATGGCCTTTTGCAATTGTTCGATCGGCAGCGCGCCCGACAGGACGCGGTTGCCGACGATCCAGCTGGGTGTGCCGTTCAGGCCCAGGCGACTCGCCGCCTCCATGTTGCGCGCGATCTCGGCATCGGCCTGGGGCTGGAAGGCGGCGAGCTTGGTCGTGTCGACCCCGGCCACCCTGGCCGCCGCCGCGATCGTCGCGTCGCTGACCGGCCCTCCGGCATAGAGCGCGTCGTGGAACGCCTGGAACTTGCCCTGCGACGCGGCGAGCAGGCTCATCCGCGCCGCCGCCCGGCTGGACGGCGCCAGGATCGGCAGCTCGCGATAGACGATGCGCAGTTTCGGATCGGCCTCGGCCAACTGCTTGAGCAGCGGCAGGCTGGCCCGGCAATAGCCGCAATTATAGTCGTAGAATTCGACCAGCGTGACATCGCCCTTGGGGTTGCCCGAATAGGCGTTGCCGAACGGCTTGGTCAGGTCGCCGCCGATCGCCGCCACCGCCTTGCCCTGTTCGCGGTCCTGAAGCCGCTGCATCGCCTCCGGGATCACCTCGGGATGGTCGAGCAGATAGGCGCGCATCGCCTCGCCCGAGGCGCCGTGCGGCGCGGCCAGTTGCTGGATGCCGATCGCGGCGCCGCCACCGATCAGGCCGCCGATCACCGCGACGGCGGCCAAGGCCTTCATGCTCATTTGCGGCGCTTCTTCTTGGAACTGGCGGCGGCGTCGGCAGAGGTCATCGCAATATCCTGCGCCCGAATCCATTCGGACGTATTGGGGGTGAGATTGGCCATCGCATAGCGGGCGCTCTGGATGGCGGTGCGGGTGTCGCCCATCATGCTGGCCCGCTCGGCGGTGGCGAGCGCGGCGCGCGGCTCGTCGCCCAGCTGTTCATAGGCGGTGCCGAGCTGGATCCAGGCAAAGGGATTGTCGTCGTCGCGCTGCACCGCGACCTTCAGCACCTTCACCGCCTCGGCCAGATGGCGCTTGTCCTCGGTCGCGATCAGCGCATGGCCGAAGGTCGTGGCGATCAGCGCATTCTGGCCCGACCCCATGGTCGCGGCGCGAAGCGGGGCCAGGGCCTCTTCGGGCTTGCCCGATTCGAGCAGGATCTGGCCCTGGATTTCCTCGAAATAGGGATCGTGCGGGTCGCGCGCGATCAGCGCGGCGGCCTCCGCCTCGGCTTTGTCGGGGTATCCCGCCTTGTGATAGGCATAGGCGCGCGCATAATGCGCATAGACCGACTGGTCGCTGACCGGATATTTGATCAGCGTCGCCTCGGGCGTGGCGACATAGCCCAGCAGCTTGGCCTTCACCCGCAGGAAGCGTTCCTGCAATTTCGCGTCGACCGGCTTGTTCCAGGCGGGCGCGGCCTGGAGATCGGCGGTGAGCGCCTGGATGCGGTCGGCCGATAGCGGGTGGGTCTGCGCGAAGGGGTCGATATTGGTGTAGCCGTAGCGATATTGCTGGTTCTGCAACTTCTTGAAGAAGCTCAGCATCCCCTTGCCGGTGATCCCCGCGGTGGTCAGGTAGCGCGCGCCCGCCGCGTCGGCGCTGGATTCCTGCGTACGGCTGAACGCCAGCACCTTGCCCATCGCGGCCTGCTGTCCCGCCGCCATGATCCCCGCGCCCGCCTCGCCGCCGCCCGCCGCCATCGCGGCCAGCCCCAGCACCATCGAGAGCAGGTACATGCCCATGGCGGGCTTCATCGCGGCATCGCCCAGCACGACATGGCCGTCGGCGATATGGCCCAGTTCGTGCGCGACGACGCCCTGCACCTCGTTCACATTGTCCGCCGCCTGGATCAGCCCCGAATGGACATAGACGATCTGGCCGCCCGCCACGAAGGCGTTGATCGAATCGTCGTTGATCAGGACGATCTTCACATCGCGCGGCGACAGCCCCGCCGCCTTGATCAGCGGCGCGGACATGTCGGCGAACAGCGTCTCGGTTTCCGCATCGCGCAGGATCGACTGCGCGGCGGCCGGCTGGGCCCAGAGCAGGGCGGTGGCGGCGAAGGCGGCGATCAGGCGCTTCATGATATCCTCTATCGTCGGGTCGGGCCCCGCGCACAACCGGCTTTGCAGGCGCGGGTGCGATGGATAGCCTCTGGCAGCGCATGGCTGAACGCCGGGCGAACGAAAGGGGAGACGGGGATGGTGGCGATAACGATCGACGAACGACCCGCGCCAGTGACGGTGCGACAGGGCCTGCCACCCTGCCGGATTCGGGCCAGTGGTGCGGAGATCCGGCGGATCGCCGACCTGCCCGCCTCCGTCGCCGCTGCGATGGACGCGGCGGCCGGGGGTGTCGTGGCCGAGGCGGGCCAGCCCTTCCATGCCACCGACGTCGCGCACCGCGATGCGCCGCCGGGGGTCCGCTTCCTGCGCGCCTATCGGGTGCGCGACCTGTGGCTGGTCTGGGTGGAGCGCGGCGGGATCGCGCATCGTTACGATGTGTTGGGGTTCCGGGACGCGCCGCATGGCATGGTGGCGACGGTTCCGACGAATCCGGGCCGGATGGGGCTATGCGCCGCGTCGCGCAAGTTGGCGGCGGCGCAGCGGGGATAGGGCGGGGCGGCATGGCTTCCGGTGGTCGTCGCGCTACCCTCACCCTTCCCACCCGCTGACGCGGGCGGGCCCCTTCCCTCTCCCGGTGGGAGAGGGAGGGAGGCGCGGAGCGCCGGAAGGGTGAGGGTGGCGCCCGAACCGTAGCGTCCACCCCCCAACAAAAACGCCCTCCTTCCGCCGGGGAAGGAGGGCGTCTTCGCGTTCAGGGTTCGGCGATCAGGCGCCGAAGGTCCGCTGCCACCAGCCGCGACGCGGGGTTTCGCCCGTGGCGGCGTCCGGCTCGGCGGTCGGGGCCGGTTCCTCGGCGGTCACGGCTTCGGCCTCGACGGGGGCTTCCTCGGCGACCGGTTCGGCGGCTGCCTTGGGGGCGGCCTTCTTGCGGGTGCGCTTGGGCTTGGCGGGGGCTTCCGCCTCGGCGGCGGGGGCCTCCTCGGCGACCGGCTCGGCGGCTGCCTTGGGGGCAGCCTTCTTGCGGGTGCGCTTGGGCTTGGCGGGGGCTTCCGCCTCGACCTCGGCGACCGGGGCGTCCGCCGCCGGAGCCTCTTCGGCCACCGGCGCCTCGACCGTTTCGCTCACCACCGGCGCGGCCTTGCGGGCGCGCGGGCGACGACGGGTCTTGGGCGCGGTTTCCGCCTCGGCCTCGGCCACCGCCAGCGGGGTGGTCACGGGGGCGGCATCGCCCGCCTCGATCGGCTCCTCGATGGTCAGCGGCGTTTCGGCCGCGTCGTCATCGCCCTCGGCGACCGTTTCGGCACCGGCGTCGGCCGCAACCTCGGTCGCGCCGCCGTCCTGGCGACGGCCACCGCGACGGCCGCGACGGCCACGACGGCGGCGACCGCCTTCGCGCGGCTCACCGGACTCGGCCTCGGCCTCGGTCGCCTCGACGGCTTCGGCGGCGTTCTCCTCGCCTTCCTCGGCCTCATCGGATTCGACTTCCTCGGTCGCCTCGGCACCTTCGCCCTGCTCGCCTTCGCCACGGTTGCGGCGACCACGACGGCGGCGGCGACGCTTGCGGCCGCCTTCGCCTTCCTCGCGGGGCTCGCGCGGCGCGGCGGCTTCGGTGGCCTCCTCCTCGACCTCGTCCTCTTCTTCCTCCTCGATCTCGTCGATCAGATCGTCCTCATCCTCCTCGACGGGCAGGAGCGTGTCGATCTTGGGGGCATAGGCGGGCGGCGGGCCGGAGGCCTCGACCGTCATGCGCGCACCCTCTTCCTCGCGGTCCGGGATGATCTCGACGGTGACGCCGTAGCGATCCTCGATCTCGGCGATGTCCGCGCGCTTGCGGTTCAGCACATAGATGGCGGCTTCCTGGCTGGCGCGCAGCGTCAGGATCGAGCCGCGACCGCGCGCGGCCTCGTCCTCGATCAGCCGCAGCGCCGACAGGCCCGAGGACGAGGCGGTGCGGACCAGGCCGGTGCCCTCGCAATGCGGGCAGGGGCGGGTCGAGGCCTCGAGCACGCCGGTGCGCAGCCGCTGGCGGCTCATTTCCATCAGCCCGAAGGACGAGATGCGGCCGACCTGGATACGGGCGCGATCGTTCTTCAGCGCCTCCTTCATCGCCTTCTCGACCTTCCGGACATTGGAGTTGTTGTCCATGTCGATGAAGTCGATGACGACCAGGCCCGCCATGTCGCGCAGACGCAGCTGGCGCGCGATTTCCTGTGCGGCTTCCAGGTTGGTCGCGGTCGCGGTCTGTTCGATATTATGTTCGCGGGTCGAACGCCCCGAGTTGATGTCGATCGACACCAGCGCCTCGGTCGGATTGATGACCAGATAGCCGCCCGACTTCAGCTGCACGACCGGATTGTACATCGCGGCCAGCTGGTCCTCGACATGCGCGCGCTGGAACAGCGGCACGGCGTCGGCATATTGCTTCACCCGGCGGGCATGGGCGGGCATGAGCAGGCGCATGAAGTCCTTCGCCTGGCGATAGCCTTCCTCGCCCTCGACGATCACTTCCTCGATCTCGCGGTTGTAGATGTCGCGGATCGCGCGCTTGATCAGGTCGCTGTCGCCATAGATCAGCGCGGGCGCCGACGAATGCAGCGTCTTTTCGCGGATGCCGTCCCACAGGCGCGCCAGATAGTCGAAGTCGCGCTTGATTTCGGTCTTGGTCCGCTGGAGCCCGGCGGTGCGGACGATGCAGCCCATGGTCGAGGGCAGCGCCATGTCGGCCATGATGGTCTTCAGGCGCTTGCGGTCGGCCGCGTTCGAGATCTTCCGGCTGATGCCGCCGCCGTGGCTCGTGTTGGGCATCAGCACGCAGTAACGACCCGCCAGCGACAGATAGGTGGTCAGCGCCGCGCCCTTGTTGCCGCGCTCTTCCTTGACGATCTGGACCAGCAGCACCTGTCGGCGATGGATGACGTCCTGGATCTTGTAGCGGCGGCGCAGATTCTGGCGACGCTGGCGCAGCGCCTCGACCTGGTCGTCATTGACGGTCGACTTGCGGGCGCGCGGGGCGGCGCCATTCTCTTCACCGTCCTCGTCGTCGTGATGGTCGTCGGCGTGATCGTCATGATCGTCGCCGTCGTGATCCTCATCATCCTCGGCATCGAGCTCGGCGCGCAGCGCGGCCTCTTCGGCGGCATGCTCGGCCTCTTCGCGCAGCAGGGCTTCGCGGTCTTCCTTGGGGATCTGGTAATAGTCGGGGTGGATTTCCGAAAAGGCCAGGAAGCCGTGACGGTTGCCGCCGTAATCGACGAAGGCCGCCTGCAGCGACGGTTCGACGCGGGTCACCTTGGCGAGGTAGATATTGCCCTTGAGCTGCTTGCGCTCGGCCGACTCGAAGTCGAATTCCTCGATCCGGTTACCCTTGACGACCGCCACGCGGGTTTCTTCCCGGTGGCGTGCGTCGATCAGCATACGCGTGGTCATTATGAAGTCTCCACGCGCGCGTCGGGCCCGGTGGCAGCCGTCGCGCGCGGTAAATAAGGTGGGCGGCGGCGCGGGGCGCCGGTCCGCTGGAAAAAACGGAATGCGTGTCGGCCGCAGCCGCAGCGCCGGCAACGGGGCCGGTGCGGATCCACGACACCGCGTTCCCGCCGGCATAGGCCGGTCGGACTGCGGGGTGGATCATATGCGTCATGCGAGCGTCAACCTGGTTGGCCCTGGCGCGAAAGCCTTCGCGTTCCCGGCCCTTGATGGATGGCCCCGCCCCGATCGTGGGAGAGGTGATCGGGGTCGGGGTCCACCGGATTGCTAGCATCATCGGAACGTTTGCGCAACAGGCGGAAAACTGCCGATTCTCCCGGCCAGAAAATGCCGAATTGCCGGTTAACCATGGGTGGAAAGGCTGGATACAGCTGCGCGGCGTTACCCCCGAATGTCGATCGACCGATCGCCGAAAAGGGTTTTGGGGTGATGGCTTTTCGCTGGACCAGCGGCCGGCGGGCGCGGCATGTACGCCGCGTCGTGTTGATGCTGATCGCTTTTCTGATGGGGGTGTTCGCGCCGGCGGGTGCGTGGGCTGCCACGATTCGCAAGGTCGTGGTGCGCGGCGCGCAGGTGATCATCCGGTTCGATACACCCGTCAAACGCGCGCGCAGCGTCATGCTGGACGAGCCGCGCCGCGTGTCGATCGACGTGACCGGCGCCTCGCCCAACGCGCTGGCGGTGCGCGAAGGGGTGGTGCGCGGCCTGACCCAGCGGCGAATCAAGCCCGACGTCACCCGCCTGGATTTCGACCTGGCGGAGAATGCGACGATCTTCGACGGCGGCTTCGACGATGACGGGCGGCAATTGTCGCTGACCCTGAAGCCGGTGCGCCAGGGCTATACCCAGGCGAGCTTCGCCGGCGCGCTCGACTTCTTTCCCTTTCATTTCCAGCGCAAGCCCACCTATGCGCTGTCGGTGCCGGTCCCGGCGGCGACGCGCACTTTGCCGCTGCCACGGGTCAAGGGCGCCGACGACCGCCCGCTGGTGGTGATCGATGCGGGCCATGGCGGGGTCGATCCCGGCGCGATCAATCCGCAGACGGGATTGCGCGAAAAGGATGTGACGCTCGCCATCGCCAAGGCGATTCGCGATACGCTGGTGGCATCGGGCCGGGTCCGCGCGGCGCTGACCCGCGAGGACGACCGCTATATCCTGCACCGCGAACGCTATAATATCGCGCGGCGGCTGCATGCCGACCTGTTCATCTCGATCCATTGCGACAGCGCGGGCGCGGGCGAGGCGCGCGGGGCCACCGCCTATACCCTGTCCGACGTCGCCTCCGACAAGGAAGCCGCGCGGCTGGCGGCGCGCGAGAACAAGGCGGACGTGATCGCGGGCGTCGATCTGGGCGGGAACAGCGACGTATCCTCGATCCTGATCGACCTGACCCAGCGCGAGACGATGAACGCCTCGGCCAGCTTCGCGCGCCTGCTGGGCCGCGAGGCGCAGCCGCTGATCCCGGTCAAGCCGGTCTTCCACCGCATGGCCTCGCTGATGGTGCTCAAGGCGCCCGACATGCCCTCGATCCTGTTCGAGACGGGCTATATCTCGAACATGCAGGACGCCGCGTTCCTGGCCAGCAAGGACGGGCAGAAGCGGATCGCGCAGGCGGTGCTCCAGGCGGTCGAGGTGCATTTCGCGCGGCGGATGGCGTCGCGCTGAGCCCGCCGGAGATCGGGGCGAACCCGTCCGGCAACACTCGTTAAACTTTTGCGGTTAGGGTCATTTTCCAATGACCGAATATGTAGAACAGCTTGAGGGGCAGTATCGGCGCACGACGGAGCAGCTGGCCCTGTATCGCCGTGCCTGCGCGTCGCCGGTGCTGGACCTGGCCGCGCTGTGCGCCGCCCGGCACGGCCTGCTTTCCGCCAGCACCGCGCGCGCCAAATTCCTCCAGACGGAAATCTATCCGCTGATCCTGCGCGGCCAGGGCGATGCCTTCGCGGCCCGCATCGAGGAACTCGACAGGGACCTCGCCGTCAAGCGGCGGCTGTCGAGCGGACATATCGCGCAGTGGTCGACGGCGGCGGTGCAGGCGGATTGGCCGGGCTATAAGGTGGCTTCGGCGCAAATCGTTCGCCTAGTGGAGACGCGCCTGGTGCTCGAGAAAGCGGTCATCCTGCCCGCGCTTCGCACGCTGGCGATGCGGCGCGTGGCGTAACGGGCGCGACCAATGAAGGACTATTACGACATCGCGTTCGACGAGCGCGCCCGGATTCTGCACATCACGACCAACGGCTTCTGGTCGCTCGCGGTGACGACGATGTTCTCGGCCGATCTGCTGGCGCGCGGGACCGCGATCCGGATCCGGCACGGGACGTTCTGCACGCTGGCCGATCTGCGCAAGGCGCCCATCCAGCCGCTGCCGGTGATCGATGCGCTCGCGGCGATGATGCCCAAGGCGCTGAAGCTGACCTCCGCCCCGATCGCGGCGGTCGCGGGGTCCAGCCTCGCCAAGTTGCAGACCGAGCGCTATCTGGTCGGTCCCAATTGCCGGACCTTCCTCCGCCATGACGAGGCCGTGGCGTGGCTGGCGGAGGCGTCGCTGCCCGTGCGGGCGTGATGCCGCGGCGGCGCGGGGCGCCATGTCTGGCCCCCATCGCCGGATCGGCGTAAGGGGCGGGTGATGATCCGCGTCTGTGCCCTTTACCGTTTCGCCCCTTTCCCCGACCCCGCCGCGCTGCGCGAACCGCTGCTCGCCGTTGCCGAGGCGAACGGGATTCGCGGCACGCTGCTGTTGGCGGCCGAGGGGATCAACGGCACCATTGCGGGCAGCCATGACGGGATCGCGGCGGTGCTGGACCATATCCGCACGCTGCCCGGCTGCGCCGACCTGGACTATAAGGACTCGACCGCCGAGACCATGCCGTTCCACCGGATGAAGGTGCGGCTGAAGCGCGAGATCGTGTCGATGGGCGTGGACGGCATCGACCCGACCCGCGAGGTCGGGACCTATGTCGCGGGGGCGGAATGGAACGCGCTGATCGCCGATCCGCAGACCGTGCTGATCGACACGCGCAACGATTACGAGGTCGCGATCGGCAGCTTCGACGGCGCGGTCGACCCGAAGACGAAGAGCTTCCGCGACTTTCCCGCCTGGTTCCGCGATCACCGTGACGAACTGATGGCGGGCAAGAGCCGGGTCGCGATGTTCTGCACCGGTGGGATACGCTGCGAAAAGGCGACCGCCTTCCTCAAGGCCGAGGGGGTGGAGGATGTCTTCCACCTGGACGGCGGCATCCTGAAATATCTGGAGACGATGCCCGAGGAGGAGAGCCGCTGGCAGGGCGAATGCTTCGTCTTCGATGCGCGCGTGGCGGTGGGGCACGGGCTGGCGCAGGGCTCGCATGCGCTATGCCATGGTTGCCGGATGCCGGTCAGCCCCGAGGATCGCGCATCGCCGCTCTATGTCGAGGGGGTCAGCTGCCCCGCCTGTCACGGCACCCGCGACCCCGAGCGGCTGGCCGCCTATGCCGAGCGGCACCGGCAGGAGCGGCTGGCGGCGGCGCGGGGGCAGGCGCATGTCGGCGCGCGCCTTGCTCCCTCGGCCGGTGCCGACCCCGCCCTCGGCCCGGATCGCGACGAGCCGCCCGCCGCCTGACGCGGGCGTGACGGCTGGCAGGTGGCAAGCCGGAGCGAACCTGCTACACGGACCGTCGCAAAATCATGGCCGTCACCTTCTCCCATCCGTCCGAAGCCCCCGAAACGCCGCGTCGCCCGCCATGGCGCCGCTGGTGGGTGAGGCTGTCGGCCGCGCTCGCCCTGCTGGCCGTGATCGGCGCGGGCCTGTTCTGGTTCCTGTTCATGCGCGACCTGCCCTCGGTCGATGCGCTTAAGGCCTATGAGCCGCCGCTGCCCACCCATGTCCGCGGCATCGACGGCACCCCGATCCAGTCCTATGCGCGCGAACGCCGGGTCGAGCTGTCCTATAACGAATATCCGCCGCTGCTCGTGCGCGCGTTCCTGGCGGCGGAGGACAAGACCTTTTTCGAACATGGCGGCGTCGACTATCCGGGTCTGGCGGGCGCGGTGCTCGACTATGCGCAGAAATGGGGCACCGGGCGGCGTGCGCGCGGCGGTTCGACCATCACCCAGCAGGTCGCCAAGAACCTGCTGATCGGCAACGCCTATTCCCCGACGCGCAAGGTGCGCGAGGCGATCCTGGCGTATAAGATCGAGAATGCGCTGACCAAGCCGCAGATCCTGGAACTGTATCTCAATCAGATCGCGCTGGGGCGTAACGCCTTTGGCGTCGAGGCGGCGTCGCATGCCTATTTCGACAAGGAACTGAACGAGCTGACGCTCGGCCAGATGGCCTATCTGGCGGTGCTGCCCAAGGGGCCGTCCAATTACGATCCCATCCGCCATCCCGACCGCGCGCTGGAGCGGCGCGGCTATGTGCTGGGGGAGATGCTGCGCAACAACTTCATCACCCGCGCGCAATATGACGCGGCGATGGCCGAGCCGCTGGGCACCGTGCTGCGCCGCACCCCCAAATATGCGCAGGTCGGCGGCTATTTCGTCGAGGAGGTCCGCCGCCAGCTGATCAAGCAGTTCGGCGAGAACGCCAAGAGCGGGCCGCACAGCGTCTATGACGGCGGGCTGTGGGTGCGCACCTCGCTCGACACGCGGCTCCAGGACCTGGCGACCCAGGCGCTGCGCGACGGGCTGGTCCGGTTCGAGGGCGGGCGCGGCTGGTCCGGGCCGATCCGGCACGAGACGATCGACGACAGCAATTGGCAACAGGTGCTGCTCAACACCAATATCGCGCTGGACTATCGCGACTGGCGCGCCGGGATCGTGACCGGCAAGGGTGGCAGCGAGGCGACGATCGGCTTCGCCAACGGCCGCACCGGCACGCTGCCCCGCAGCCTGGCGCAGATGCCGCGCCGGGGGACGGCGGCGACCGCGTTCAGCGCGCTGAAGGTCGGCGACATCGTCGCGGTCGCGCCGGAGGGCAGCGTGTTCGGCCTGCGCTCGATCCCGCGCATCTCGGGCGGCTTCGTGGTCGAGGAACCCGCCAGCGGCCGCGTGCTGGCGATGCAGGGCGGCTTCGACGCGCGGCTCCAGGCGTTCAACCGCGCCACCCAGGCGCAGCGCCAGCCGGGCTCGACGATCAAGCCGATCGTCTATTCCGCCGCGCTCGACCATGGCATGACGCCCGCCTCGATCATCGTCGACGGGCCGTTCTGCGTCGACCAGGGCGCCAATCTGGGCACGAAATGCTTCCGCAACTTCGGCAATTCGGCGGGCGCCGGGCCGCACACCATGCGCTGGGGCATCGAGCAGTCGCGCAACCTGATGACGGTGCGCACCGCCGCGACCGTGGGCATGAAGAACGTCGTCGCCACCATCAAGCAGATGGGGATCGGCGACTTCCCGCCCTATCTGGCCTATGCGCTGGGCGCGGGCGAGACGACGGTGGGGCAGATGGTCAACGCCTATGCGATCCTGGCCAATAACGGGCGCGGCGGCGATCCCTCGCTGATCGACTTCGTGCAGGACCGGCATGGCAAGGTCATCTGGCCGGAGAATTGGCGCGCCTGCGACCGTTGCAACATGGCCGATTATGACGGCAAGCCGATGCCGCGCCCGGTCACGCACCAGCGGCAGGTGCTGGACGCGATGACCGCCTATCAGATGGTCCATATCACCGAGGGCGTGATCCAGCGCGGCACCGCGACCGGCCTGCGCGACCTCGACCGTCCGATGTTCGGCAAGACCGGCACCAATAACGGCCCGACCGATGTCTGGTTCGTCGGCGGCACCCCGCAATTCGTCGGCGGCCTCTATATCGGCTATGACCATCCGCGTTCGCTGGGCGGCTATGCGCAGGGCGGGACGGTCGCGGTGCCGATCTTCCGCGAATTCGCCGAAAAGGCCTATGAGGGGCTCGACAAGCTGCCCTTCCGTGCGCCGCCGGGCATTCGCATGGTGCGGATCGACCGGGCGAGCGGACGGCCGGTCTATGGCACCTTCCCGACCGGCGACGATCCCAAGCCCGCGGTGATATGGGAAGCGTTCAAGCCCGAGAGCGAGCCGCGCCGCCGCGCCCGCCGCGCAGGGCCCGCGACCGAGGCCCCCGCGACGCCGACCGGCCCCGCCACCCCGGCGGCGCCCCGCGACAGCGATTTCTTGCAAAGAGAAGGCGGAATCTACTAGCCCGCTTCCCATATTCGTTTTGCCGTCCCCGTTCGGACGGCCGCACGACCGATTCGGAGAATTTTCATGCGCGCTGAAGCGCAGGCTCATGTCGACACGATCAAGGATGCCCTGGAGCTGCTGCGCCGCTTCCTCGACTGGGACCGCGCGCTGCGCCGCCTGGACGAGCTGAACGCGCGCGTCGAGGATCAGGCGCTGTGGAACGACCCCAAACAGGCCCAGGCCGTGATGCGCGAGCGTCGTCGTCTGGACGAGGCGATCACCGCCACCCGCGCCATCGAGAACGAGCTGTCGGGCACGGTCGAGCTGATCGAGCTGGCCGAGATGGAGGGCGACGAGGAGCTGGAGAAGGAAGCCGTCACCAGCCTGGGCGAACTCGCCAAGCGGGCCGAGGCCGACAAGGTCAAGGCGCTGCTGGCCGGCGAGGCCGACGCCAACGACACGTACCTGGAAATCAACGCGGGCGCGGGCGGCACCGAGAGCCAGGACTGGGCCGGGATGCTCCAGCGCATGTACACGCGCTGGGCCGAGCGGCACGGCATGAAGGTCGAGCTGATCGACTTCCATGCGGGCGAGCAGGCCGGGATCAAGTCGGCGACGCTGCTGGTCAAGGGCGAGAACGCCTATGGCTATGCCAAGACCGAGTCGGGCGTGCACCGGCTGGTGCGGATCAGCCCGTACGACTCCGCCGCGCGCCGCCACACCAGCTTTTCGAGCGTCTGGGTCTATCCGGTGATCGACGACAATATCGAGGTCGAGATCAACGAGAGCGAGCTGCGCATCGACACGTACCGCGCGTCGGGCGCGGGTGGTCAGCACATCAACACCACCGACTCGGCGGTGCGCATCACCCACTTGCCGACCGGCATCGTCGTGCAGTGTCAGAATCAGCGGTCGCAGCACAAGAACAAGGCCGAGGCCTATAACCAGCTCCGTGCCCGCCTGTACGAACGCGAACTGGCCGAGCGCGAGGCGGCGGCCAATGCGCAGAACGCGACCAAGACCGATATCGGCTGGGGCCACCAGATCCGCTCCTATGTCCTCCAGCCCTATCAGCTGGTGAAGGATCTGCGGACCGGCGTCACCTCGACCGCGCCCGGCGACGTGCTGGACGGCGATCTCGACTCGTTCATGGCGGCGGCGCTGTCGCAGCGCGTGACCGGCGAGGCGGTCGCGGTGGAGGATGTCGACTAAGATGCGTATCCAGGGGGCGGGATCGATCCTGGCGGCGGCACTCGTCATCGCGCTGGGGGGCGCGGTGGCGGCGTGCGACGGCTCCAAGCCGCTGATCCAGCGCGACGAGGACAAGCCCGGACCCTTTCCGGCGGCGGACCGCCCGGTCGCCGACGTGGTGTCGGCGCGCTGGTCGAGCGAGGATGCGCGGGACCGGCTGCGCGAGGCGGACCAGGTGATGGACCGCGCGAAGATCCGCCCCGGCATGACCGTCGCCGATATCGGCGCGGGCGAGGGCTATTACACCGTCCGCCTGGCGCAGCGCGTCGGCAAGCAGGGGCGGGTGCTGGCCGAGGACATCGTCGCGGCCTGGCGCGACCGGCTGGCCGACCGCGTCGCGCGCGAGCGGCTGGACAATGTCAGCGTCCGGCTGGGTGAGCCCGCCGATCCCAAGCTGCCGCCGAACAGCTTCGACCGGGTGCTGATGGTCCATATGTATCACGAGATCGACCAGCCCTATGAGTTCCTCTGGCGGCTGTTCCCCGCGCTGAAGCCCGACGGGCTGGTCGTGGTGGTCGACGCCAATCGCCGCACCCGCGCGCACGGCACCCCGCCCGAACTGTTGAAATGCGAGTTCGAGGCGGTCGGCTTCACTCAGGTCTCGATCGAGAACATGCCCTCGGCGGGCGGTTATCTGGCCACGTTCCGCGCGACCGGGCCGCGCCCCGAACCCGACACGATCCGGCCCTGTCGGATGCCGGGCAACTGAGCCGGGACCCTTACGTCATCATTGCGCCGACAGACTTGGAACATGACATATCTGTCATGTATTGATCGGTCATCGGTCCCGCACGGGGCCGATACGCCACCGGCCAGCATGGGCCGGGGCACGCCAAGGAGAAGACCATGACCATGTTGTTGATCGCCGGGCTGGTGCTCGGCACCGCCGCCGCATCCGATGGAGCGATCGAGCACCGGATGCAGCTGGACCATCATTCCGGGCCGGTCGCGGTCCGCTACAGCGCCGATGTCGGCGTGACCCATAAACAGATCGGCGCGGTCGCCACCGGCGGCCGCCCCTCGACGCTGCGGTGCCTTTGGAGCGCCAATGTGACCGTCCATCGCGAGGCGCGGGCGACCACCGGCACGACCCTGAGCCGCAGCGCGGCGCGCGACGGCGTGATCGAGGGCAGCCGTCCGGGCTGGTGCAGCACCCAGCGCGCGGCGATCGCGCGCGAGGTGGCGCAGCGCCAGGACGCGGTGCGCGATCATGTCCAGGCGGTGGCGCAGGAGGATCATCCCACGCTGCGCGCCGAGATGGATCGTCTCCATGCCGAGACGCGCGCCGGATGACCATGACGCACAAGGCCCTGTGGGCGGCGGCGTCGATGCTCGCCCCGATCGTCGCGGCGCATCCCGCCACCGCGCAGGATCGCCCCGCCATCGGGGTCGAGCTGGACAGCGACGAGAATCGCCGTGGCCTGAGCTGGAGCGGGGGGCGGGTGTCGCCCTCCGCCGACATCTTCGCGACCCGTGGCGCGCTGGAGGCGAGCGGCCGGATCGTGGCGTTGCGCGAATCGGACCGCCATGGCGGCGCGGGCCTGGTCGGCGACCTGACGCTCGGCGCCAGCAGGCTGGTGGGGCCGGTGACGCTGCGCGGCCGGGTGACGGGGCACCTGTTCGGCGGCGCGGGCTTCGGCGCCGATTATGTCGAACTGGGCGGTGCCGCATCCTATACGCTGGGGCCGGTCCAGCTGGACGCCGGCGCGGATTACGCCCCGTCGCAGGACGCGATCGGCGGCGACAATCTCTATCTCCATGCGGGTGCGCAGGCGGGCGTGCCCGGTACGCCCTGGACCGTGCTGGCCGGGGTCGGCCATTCGACCGGCCAGACCGACAATGCCGCGCGCGCCGCCCGGCTGCGGCCCGGCGGCGACTATAGCGACTGGCGGATCGGCGTGGAGCATGTCGCGGGGCCGGTGACGCTGGGGCTGGACTATGTCGGCACCGACGTGTCGGAGCGGGCGGCATCGGCCTTTCCGCTGGCCGATGCGCGGCATTCGGGCGACCGGCTGGTCGGGCGCGTGCGGTTCTCCTTCTGAACGGATCGCGGCGCCGATCGGCCCTCATAGCATCCCCTGATCGCGCAGGCTGACCACCGCGCCCCGCGACAGGATCAGATGGTCGAGCAGCTTCACGTCCAGCGCCGCCAGCCCCTGTGCCAGCCGCCGGGTCAGCGTCAGGTCGGCGGCGCTGGGGCGGGGATCGCCATCCGGGTGGTTGTGCGCCATCACCACCGCCTTCGCCGCCAGCAGGATCGCGTCGCGCGCCACCCGCGCCAGGGGCACGCCGACCGAATCGGCATGACCCGCGACATGGCGCAATCCCAACAAGGTCCGTTCCGAACCCAGAAAGGCGATCCCCAGGGCCTCGCCGCCGGTCCGGTCCAGCCCCGCGAACAGCCGACACGCATCCTGGCGCGTGCGGATTCGCAAGGGAGGGCGAAGAAGGGCGGGCATTCCCGGCCCTGCTTCACCCCGGCGTCGAAAGCATCTTCAGCCCGCACCGATCCGGTCGCGCTTGGCGCGGGGCGTGCGCGGCGCTAGGCCCGGGGCATGCGGCAATATCTCGACCTCATGGACCGGGTTCTGACCCACGGCGTGCAACAGATGGACCGGACCGGCACCGGCACCCTGTCGGTGTTCGGCCATCAGATGCGATTCGATCTGGCCCAGGGCTTTCCCGCCCTGACCACCAAGAAGCTCCACCTGCGCTCGATCATCGTCGAGCTTTTGTGGTTCCTGCGCGGCGACACCAATGTCCGCTGGCTGCAGGAGCGGAAGGTCAGCATCTGGGACGAGTGGGCCGATGCGCAGGGCGATCTCGGCCCCGTCTATGGCAAGCAGTGGCGCGACTGGGCGACGGCGGACGGCCGCCATATCGACCAGATCGCCGAGCTGGTGGAGCAGATCCGCACGCAGCCCGCCTCGCGTCGCCAGATCGTGTCCGCCTGGAACCCCGGCGACCTGCACGCCATGGCGCTGGCGCCCTGCCATTGCCTGTTCCAGACGCATGTCGCGAACGGGCGGCTGTCGCTGCAACTCTATCAGCGCTCGGCCGACATCTTCCTGGGCGTTCCGTTCAACATCGCCTCCTATGCGCTGCTGACCCATATGCTGGCGCAGCAATGCGATCTGGAGGTGGGCGAGTTCATCTGGACCGGCGGCGACTGCCATCTGTACCTGAACCATCTTGACCAGGCGCGCACCCAGCTGGGCCGCAAGCCCGGCGCGCTGCCCCGGCTGGAGATCGTGCGCAAACCCGATGCGATCGACGGCTATGAGCCCGAGGATTTCGTCCTGCACGATTATGTCGCACAGCCGCATATCAAGGCGGCAGTGGCGATATGATCGTCTTCGTGCTGGCGCGGGCGCGCAACGGCGTGATCGGGCGCGACGGCCAGCTTCCCTGGCACCTCCCCGCCGACCTGAAGCATTTCAAGGCGCAGACCATCGGCAAGCCGATGATCATGGGCCGCAAGACCTTCGAGAGCTTTCCGGCACCCTTGCCCGGACGGCGGCACATCGTCCTGACCCGCGATCCGCGCTGGAGCGCCGAGGGGGCCGAGGTCGCGCATGACGTCGAGGCCGCCTTGGCGCTGGCGGGATCGGGCGATGTCGCGGTGATCGGCGGCGCGGAGATCTTCGCGCTCTTCCTGCCCCGCGCCGATCGGATCGAACTGACCGAGATCGACGCGGAGCCCGAGGGCGATGCGGTGGTCCCGGCCTTTACCGGATGGCACGAGACCCGGCGCGAGACGCATCCGGCCGAAGAGGGGCGTCCCGCTTATGCCTTTGTCTCACTGGTGAGACGATGATCGGCTGACCGGGATTTCCGCTGTCCGTTGCGCGATGGGCATCGGCAAGCGCCGCAAAGCCTTCTATGACGGGCGGGCGCGTCGATCATGAGGCGCGATGATCCTATCGGACGGGCAAGATCGCATGATCTGGGAAGCGCAGCGGCAGGCGGAGGAACGATGGGATGCCGAGCGGGAGGCCATGCTGTTCCTGGAGGCGCACCGGCTGGCGCATACGCCCGACAGCCATGCGGTGGCGCTTCACGCCCTGCGCCATCCCGGCAGCGTGCTGGGTCGCGAGGTCGCGCGGCGGACCGATGGCGGCGTCCGCCTCACGCCCGACGATGTCGATTCGCTCCGCCCGCTGCTGCGCGTGCACGAGGAGGCGGGGCACAGCCATGAGGCCTGGCAGCGCGACCTGGGCGTCCAGGCCGAACGGCTCGAGTCGCTGACCACCGACGCGCGACAGATCACCCGCGACTTCACCAGCGACATGGCCGCGCTGTCCGGCGTGGACCGGGATGCGCCGGAGGCGAGGAGCGCGGGCGACGTCGCCGGTCTGCTCGAACAGCTGATCGCGCGTATCGCGAAAACCGAGCGCGAGCTGGCCGAGCTGTCGGGCCATATCGCGGCGCTGCGTGATCGGATCGACACGGTGCCGCGCAACGAGGATGTCGACCCGCTGACCGGCGTGATGACCCCGACCGGCGCCCGCCAGATGATCGCGGAGCTGCCCGACCTTGCGCATGGCTATGTCCTGGCGAGTTGCGGGCTGGACGATCTCGACGCGATCGAGGCGCGATATGGCCGGTCGGTGGCGGACAATGTCGTGCGTGCCTTCGTCGCGACGCTGCGCCAGAGCTGTGTCGGTGCCGACATCATCCGCTGGCAGGACAATCTGTTCGTCCTGCTGTTGCGCGGCCGCCCGCTGTCGCATCTGGCGATGATGATGGAGGAGGCGCGCGGGGCGATGCTGGCGCGCACGCTGCGGCTGCGCGGATCGGGCGAGCCGATCGGGGTCGTCACTCTGTCGGCGGGTGTCGCCATGGGGCAGGGCGCGGAGCTGCCGGAGGTGCTCGACCGGGCTGAGGCCTTTCGCGCCGTGGCCAGCGCGGGGCAGGGCAATCGCGTCGTGTCGCGCGCCTAGCCAATTTGCGCGGGCCTGTTATAGCGCGCGCCCATGCAGCGTCTTGATGGCGTGAGCCCCGTTCCGGCCCATCTGGCCGGGGGGATCGTCGCGCTGGGCAATTTCGACGGATTCCATCTCGGCCACCAGGCGGTGGTCGGGGCCGCGGTTTCGCGTGCCCGTGCCGAGGGGCGTCCGGCGCTGGTCGCGACCTTCGATCCGCATCCGATTCGCCTGTTTAAGCCCGACGCCGCGCCGTTCCGCCTGACCACGCTCGACCAGCGCGAGCGGTTGTTCGCCGAGGCTGGGGTGGATGCGATGGTCGTGTTCGGCTTCGACACCGCGCTGGCGGCCCTTAGCGCGCAGGAATTCGTCGAGCAGCGGCTGCTGGGTGCGCTGCGGGTCGGCGGCGTCGTGACCGGCGAGGACTTCACCTTCGGCCGGGGGCGCAGCGGCACGGTCGCGACCCTGCGCGAATGGGGGCGGCGGCAGGGCTTCTCGGCCGAGACGGTCGCGCCGGTGACGCTGGACGGCGAGCCGGTCTCGTCGAGCCGGATCCGCGCCGCGCTGACCGCCGGAAACCCGCGCGAGGCGGCCCGGCTGTTGACCCGGCCGTTCGCGATAGAAGGCATGGTCCAGCATGGCGACAAGCTGGGCCGCACCATCGGCTATCCCACCGCCAATCTCGACATGGGGCATTATCTGCGCCCCGCTTACGGCATCTATGCGGTGCGCGGGACGCTGGACGACGGGCGGGTGCTGGACGGTGCGGCCAATCTGGGCATCCGGCCCAGCTTCGACCCGCCCAAGGAATTGCTGGAGCCGCATTTCTTCGACTTTGCGGGCGATCTGTACGGGCGGACCCTGTCGGTCGCGCTGATCGAGTATCTGCGGCCCGAGGCGAAGTTCGACACGCTCGACGCGCTGATCGCGCAGATGGACGGCGATTGCGCCCGCGCGCGCGACATTCTCGCCCGTGCATAATCCGGCATGACGTGTTAACCTAAAGTCGTTAAGGGCGTGTCCCCTATGACCGACGCGCCCGATTATCGCGACACCGTCTTCCTGCCGAAGACCGATTTCCCCATGAAGGCGGGGCTTGCCGCCAAGGAACCGGCGATTCTGGATCGCTGGGCCAAGATGGGGCTGTACGACCGCCTCCGCCGCGAGCGGGCCGGGCGCGAGCGGTTCATCCTGCATGACGGCCCGCCTTATGCGAATGGCGACATCCATATGGGCCATGCGCTCAACAAGGTGCTGAAGGACATCATCGTCCGTTCGCAGACCTTGTTGGGCAAGGACGCTCCTTACGTCCCCGGCTGGGACTGCCACGGCCTGCCGATCGAGTGGAAGGTCGAGGAGGCGTATCGCGCCAAGAAGCTGAACAAGGACGAGGTGCCCGTCGCGCAGTTCCGCGCCGAGTGCCGCGCCTATGCCGATACCTGGGTCGGCACGCAAAAGGCGCAGTTCGAGCGGCTGGGCATCATGGGCGACTGGGCGAACCCCTATCTGACCATGACCTATGACGCCGAGGCGGTGATCGCGGGCGAGCTGTTGAAGTTCGCCGAGTCGGGCCAGCTCTATCGCGGCGCCAAGCCGGTGATGTGGTCGCCGGTCGAAAAGACCGCGCTGGCCGAGGCCGAGGTCGAATATGAGGATATCGTCTCGACCCAGATCGATGTCGGGTTCGAGGTCGCATCCTGCCCCGAATATCCCGATCTGGTCGGCGCGCTGGCGGTCATCTGGACGACGACCCCGTGGACGATCCCGGTCAACCAGGCGCTGAGCTATGGCGAGGCGATCGACTATCTGCATTTCGAATGCGATGGCCGCCGCTATCTCGTCGCCGAGCCGCTGCTGCCCGCCTTCACCAAGCGCACCGGCATCACGATGAAGGGCTTTATCGGTCTGGTGAAGGGCCCGGTGCTGGAAGGCGCGACGGCCAGGCACCCGATGCACGCGCTGGGCGGTTTCTTCGCCAGGCCGCGTCCGTTCCTGGCGGGCGAGTTCGTCACCACCGACGCGGGTACGGGTCTGGTCCACATGGCCCCCGATCACGGCGAGGACGACTTCCTGCTGTGCAAGGCGCATGGGATCGACCCGGTCTTCGCGGTGCAGGGCGACGGCACCTACCGCGCCGACTGGGCCTGGCTGGGCGGCCAGGGCAGCGTCATCAACAAGAAGTTCGTCTCCGCCGAAGGGCCGATCTGTTCGGACCTGCGCGAAGTCGGCGCGCTGCTGTCAGCCTCGGACGATTTCCAGCACAGCTATCCGCATAGCTGGCGCTCGAAGGCCAAGGTCATCTTCCGCGCGACGCCGCAATGGTTCATCCCGATGGACCGCGCCGAGGCACCGGTCGATCCGACGCTCGCCATGGCGAATGTCGATCCGATCTCGGGCGTGACGCCGCTCCTCACCGTGCCGCTGGGCAATGGCGCGACGCTGCGCCAGACCGCACTCGACGCGATCGAGCGGACCCGCTGGGTGCCCGAGCGCAGCCGCAACCGCATCCGTTCGATGGTCGAGGGGCGCCCCGACTGGGTCATCAGCCGCCAGCGCGCCTGGGGCGTGCCGATCGCGCTCTATGTGAACCGCCAGACCGGCGAATATCTGGCCGACAAGGCGGTCAATGCCCGCATCCTCGACGCCTTCCGCGAAGGCGGGGCGGATGCGTGGTTCACCGCCGACCACCAGGCGCTGCTCGGGGCCGATTACGCCCTCGCCGATTTCGAGCCGGTCAACGACATCCTCGACGTGTGGTTCGACTCGGGCTCGACCCATGCCTTCGTGATCGAGGCGCGCTATGGCGAGGGGACGCGCGCGAACCTGTATCTCGAAGGGTCGGACCAGCATCGCGGCTGGTTCCAGTCGTCGCTGCTGGAGTCGTGCGGCACGCGTGGGCGCGCACCCTATGACGCGGTGCTGACCCATGGCTTCGCGCTCGACGGGCAGGGGCGCAAAATGTCCAAGTCGCTGGGCAATGTCGTCGATCCGCTGAAGATCATCGGCGAGTCGGGCGCCGACATCCTGCGCATCTGGACCGCCTCGACCGATTATTTTGAGGATGTGCGCATCGGCAAGGAGGTGCTCGCCACCGCCTCGGACAGCTATCGCAAGCTGCGCAACACCTTCCGCTACATGCTGGGCGCGCTCGACGGGTTCAGCGAGGAGGAGCGCATCTCGTTCGACGCGATGCCCGAGCTGGAGCGTTACGTCCTAGCCCGCCTGACCACGCTCGACGCCGAGCTGCGCCGGGCGGCGGACGCCTATGAGTTCAACCGCTACCTGCGCGCGCTGACCGATTTCGCGAATGAGGACCTGTCGGCCTTCTTCTTCGATATCCGCAAGGACTCGCTCTATTGCGACGCCGCGACCGATCCGAAGCGGCGCAGCTATCGCACCGTGCTCGACATCCTGTTCCATGCGCTGGTCCGCTATGCCGCGCCGATCCTGTGCTTCACCGCCGAGGAAGTGTGGCAGTCGCGCTATCCGTCGGAGGATGGCTCGGTCCATCTGCTCGAATGGCCGGAGCTGCCGCAGCTGGGCGAGGACGAGGCGCTGATGGCGCGCTGGACTGAGATCCGGGGCCTGCGCGCGCAGGTGACCGAGGCGATCGAGCCGCTGCGCCGCGAAAAGACCGTGCGCTCGTCCAACGAGGCCGAGGTGACGGTGCCGTCGCTGCCGCTCGAGCCGCATGCGCTGGCCGAGGCGTTCATCGTCGCCGATGTGGCGCTGGCCGATACGGTGACGGTGACGCGCACCACGAAGCACAAATGCGGTCGCTGCTGGCGTCATCTGCCCGATGTGGCGGTGGACGGCGAGCTGTGCGGGCGCTGTGCCGAGGTGGTCGCGCATGGCTAAGTTCCCCCGGCTGGGGCTGGTGACGGCGGTTGCGCTGTTCCTGCTCGATCAGGTCATCAAATGGGCGATCACCGGGCCGATGGGCCTGCGGTCGCTCGGCGACGTGCGCGAGATCGCGCCGATCTTCAACCTGCGCTTCGTCCCCAATTTCGGCATTTCGCTGGGGTTGCTGACCGCCGACAGCAACGCCTCGCGCTGGGCGCTGGTCGCGATGACCGGGGCGATCGCGCTGGCGGTCGGCTATTGGATGACGCGCGAGCGCAACCCGGTCGACCAGGTCGCGCTCGGCTGTGTGCTGGGCGGGGCGCTGGGTAATATCCTGGACCGGGTGCGGTTCGGCTATGTCGTCGATTTCGCCGATCTGCACTTCGGCGAGTGGCGGCCCTTTTTGGTCTTCAATGTCGCCGATGCAGCGATTACGATAGGCGTTCTGGTTCTGCTGGCGCGCGCGCTTCTCGTGCGCGATCGGCCTGCTCCCGTGGAGAAGAGCAATGCGTAAGTTGGTGCCCGTCATCGCAGGTCTGTCCTGCGCCGCGTTGCTGACGGGATGTGGGGCCGGGCGCGGCCTCGACCGGGCGCGTCCCGACGAGTTCGCCGTCGCGCGTCAGCCCTCGCTGATCATCCCGCCCGATTTCGCGCTGGTCCCGCCCCAGCCGGGCGCCGCGCCGGTCCAGGCGCGTAGCAACCAGCAGCAGACGCTCGACGCGCTGTTCGGCGGCCAGGCGGCACGCAGCCAGTCCGAATATGGCCTGGTGCAGAATGCCGGCGGCGACAGCGCCGATGCGGGCATCCGCTCCTCGGTCGGCGATCCGGGCACGAACGTCGTCGACAAGGGTGCGACCACGCGCGACATCGTGGCGGCGCCCGAGGGTGACGGCCAGGACGCGCGCGCCGCCGCTGGCACGCGCTGATCCCGCGACAGGTTCGAGAGGGAAGGGGCCGGGGCGCAATATGCGTTCCGGCCCCTTTTTTCATCGCCGGGATGCGCGCCCGGATCGCCTCTCAATAAGCGGGCGGCGGAGCCCCTTCGCCATCGGCATAGGCCATGGTCTCCGGCCCGATCCTGAAGCGGACGCGGTCGACGCAGCCGGTATAGCCCTGTCCGCCCGCCGGGAACCGCGCGGTGCGCAGGACCGAGATCGCCTGCTCGCCGAAATCGCTGGAGGGCTGGGCGGCAATCACCTTCAGATTGCCGATCTCGCCCCAGGGCGCGACGTCATAGGCGACGACCGCCCAGCCTTCGATCGAGCGACGGCGATAGGCTTCGGCGAAGAATAGCCTGGGCGGGGTCGCCCAGCCATGATCCTCGGGGCAGTTGCCCGGCATCTTGGTATCGCGGATCATCGCGGGCATGTCCGGCGCGGGTAGCGTGGCGGGCGCACGGCGGAAGGGATAGAGGCAGCCGGTCCGCGCGCCGTTGGTGAAGCGCGAGGCGTTGACCGCGACCAGCGAAGCCTTATCGAGCGCGGCATTGCCAGTGCCCGCCAGGATGGCCGCGCCGACCGGCCTGCCGCCCTTGTCCAGATCATAGCGGACCATCGACCAGTCGGACGCGCCAGGCGTCGCGGGGATCGCCTGGAAATCGGGGAAATGCCGGATCAACGGCGCAGGGTAGGGGGCGGTGAGGCAATCGCCCGCGCCGGCGCGAATCCGGTCCCAGCCCGCGCGGGGCAGAACCCCCGACATCGGGTGCAGCGTATAGGCCATCAGCTCGACCGGATCGGCGTCGGCCAGCGGCGAACCGCCGGGGGTGTAGGTCACGCTGCATTCCGAATGGGGCGCCCCCGCCGCGAACCGGCTGGCGGTGAAGGCGGGCGCCACATCCTCGCTGAGGGGGGCATAGCCGGTGCCCTGGCGCGTGATCGAGATCGGTCGGCCGCTCGCATCGATCGCGAAGCGCAGCGTGACCGAGTCCTGCGGGGTGCGCGGCGCCCAGCTGAGCGAATTCCATGGGCGGCGGATCATCTGCGCGCTCACCACCGCGCCCTCGCACCGGACCTCGCCCGGTATCCAGCGGATCAGCCATTGTCCCCCGGGCGCGATCGGCGTCAGCGCGCGGGCGGGCAGGGCCGGGGTCAGTATCGCGACAGTCGCCAGCAACGTGGCGGTCCAGGCGGTCGGGCGTGACGGCTGAGGCATGTGGCGGCGCTCCCCTGATGTCCCGGACACCGGAGCCGGGCCAGGGGAACGTTCTAAGGCCCGGACAGCGGCAATGCCAGTGACGGGAATGTCATCGGACAGCAAAAGGGCGGCACCGTTGCCGGCGCCGCCCCTTCATCCCCGAAAAGCCATTTCGTCGTTTAGAACGCCGCGGTCACCGAGAACACCACCGTCGCCCCCGCGATGGTGTCGCCGCCCGGAACCTGCCCCTTGGAGAAATTGGGCTGGAGATAGGCCGACTTGGAGCGGGTGATGTCGGTGTCGATATAGGACACGTTGAAGGTGAAGTTCTTGTACGCCGCGACATCGGCGCCCAGCGACCAGTCCCAATATTGGCCCGTCGGCGACAGGCTGGTGCCGTTCGGGCCCAGGCCCGGATTGCCCTTGGAATAACCGATATGCGCCTTGGCGGTGATCGGGGTGTTGGGAATGCCGACCGCGCCGTCGCCGGTCAGGTACAGATTGTCCCAACGCTGGCCCCGGCTGTACGAGGTGTTGGAGAAGTTGCCGAGCGAGGTCTGCTTGGGCGCGTAATAGACGCCGGCGGTCAGCGTGGCGGGACCGGCGGTCCCCGACAGGCGGCCGAAGAATTCGACCACGTCCGATTCGGACGCGCCGCCCGGATAGGTGTACCAGGTCACGCCCGCATCGACGGTCGCGGTGCCATAGCTGTGCTTGTACCCGGCAATGCCGTCCAGCTCCATATTGGCGCCGCCGAACGTGCCCCAGCCCGCCAGGTTGGAGGCGAAGGTGCCGATATAGAATCCGCTTTCGTGGCTGACCGTCAGCGCGGCCTGGACCGCGGCGTTCTTGTTGGTCTGCGAGATGCCGCGCAGGCGGTAGTCGGTCAGGATCGCCGCGCTGCCGCTGACCGTGATCGGCGAGGGCGGTGCGGTTTCGGTGCCGCTGTCCTGCGCGAAGGCGGGCGTCGCGGCGACCAGCGAGAGGCCGCCGAGGAGGATCGTGGAGAAGCGCATCGTTTCCCTTTCAAACGGAAATTCGATGTTCTCACCTGCAACCCCGCATGGGTGCGGCCTCTATCATGTCGGGTCAAACCCGGCGGACCGTCTGCCGTAGCGAGTTGGCAAGAATTGGCAGGACGTGGTGCGCCGCACAAGTATAATCTAACGCAGGTTGGCTTTCATGTGACGCGATGTTGCGCAAACAGCACAGGTCATGCCCCCAGATTTTCGTGACGCGCCCCGCCCGGCAGCGAACGGATGTGAATGTCGCGCTGGGGATAGGGCAGGCCGATGCCATGCTCCTTGAACAGGAACCACAGGCGGTTGAGCACGTCGGAGCGGACATTGCCGACCCCGCTTTCGGGATCGCTGATCCAGGCCAGTATCTCGTGCTGGAGCGCATGGTCGCCAAAGCTCATCAGCCAGACGGTCGGCTTGGGGCTTTTGAGCACGCGCGGCGATTCGCGCGCGGCGCGCAGCATCAGCTCCTGCGCGAGTTTCAGATCGTTGTCATAGGCGATCGAGACGGGAATGCGGACGCGGACGTTGCGGTCGGAATAGGACCAGTTCTCCACCTCCTGGGTCATCAGATTCTCGTTGGGGATCAGATGCTCCTTGCCGTCGCGGGTGATGATCGACACCGCGCGCACCCCGATCTTGTTGACCCAGCCGATCTCATTCTGGAGCGCGATGACGTCGCCCGGCTTGATCGACCGGTCCATCAACAGGATGATGCCCGCGATCAGATTGCCGATCGTCTTCTGCAACCCAAAGCCGATCGCCAGGCCGAAGCCGCCCGAGAACAGCGCCAGGCTGGTCAGGTCGATCTCCAGCAGGTCGATGGCGAAGAAGAAGGCGATGACGACGATGCCGATGCTGGCGAGCTTCTGCGCCAGCAGCTTCTGGGTCGGGTCCAGCCCGCGCGCATGGCCGATCCACTGCTCGGTGATCCGCGTCACCGCACGGGTCAGAGCCAGGATGGCGACCACCGTGACCAGCATCGTCACCAGCAGCATCACCGAGAATCGCCGCGATCCCACGGTAAAGCCGATCTGCTCGGCCAGCCGGGTGACCGGCTCCAGCCCGCCGATCTCGCGGCTGAACAGCGCGACGAAACAGACGGTGGCGAAGACCCAGGCCAGCCAGCGCGGCAGGTTCAGCCCGCGCAGCAGCTGGAACCCCGCCCGCGCCACCGAACTGCCCAGCGCCAGCCCGATGGGCACGCCCGCCAGCGACTCCCACGGCCAGATCGCACCCAGCGTCATCAGCAGGAGGGCGGCGGCCAGATGGCGGGTGATCGCACAGATGCGCGCTTGCAGCGCCTCGCCTTGGGTCGCGGCGAAACGCTGGACCAGCGCCGCGACATGCGGGCCGAGCTTGCGCCCCGCGACCACGCCGCCCGCCAGCATGGCGAGCGTCAGGACCGAGGCGACCCCGGCCTCGATGGCCTCGACGCGGGTCGGCAGTTCGATGCCGCTCGCCTGAAGCCATTCGACCAGCGTCACCCGCGCGCGGCCCGGAAGCGGGCAAGCCCCCGGTCGAGATCGGCGATCAGGTCGTCCGTGTCCTCCAGCCCGATCTGGAGCCGGATCAACGGCCCGGCGAAATCGCGTTTGGTGACGCTGCGATAGCGGTGCGGGTCGGCGGGGATGGCGAGACTCTCATAGCCGCCCCAGCTGAACCCCAGCCCGAAATGCGCCAGCCCGTCGAGCATCGCGGTGCGCGCCGCATCGTTGCCGCCGTCGAGGACGAAGGCGAACAGCCCGCTCGACCCCAGGAAATCGCGCGCGAATATCGCATGGCCGGGGCAGGAGGGGAGCGCGGGATGGAGCACCTGCGCGACGCCCGGCTGTTCGGCGAGCCATTTCGCGATGGTCAGCGCGCTTTGCTGATGCTGCGCCAGCCGCACGCCCATGGAGCGCAGTCCCCGGCTGCCCAGATAGGCGTCGTCGGGACTGGCGACCTGCCCCAGCTGGAAGCTGGTGTCGCGAAGCGCCGCCCAGTGCGACGGCGCTGCCGTCACCGAGCCCAGCATCGCGTCAGAATGGCCGACGACATATTTGGTGCAGGCCAGCACCGTCAGGTCGATGCCCTTCTCGATCGCCGGGAAGAACAGCGGCGTCGCCCAGGTATTGTCGAGGATCGTGGTGATCCCGCGTTCCTTGGCGACGGCGACGATGGCGGGAATGTCCTGCACCTCGAAGCTGAGCGAGCCGGGGCTTTCGAGGAAGATCGCGCGGGTCGCCGGACCGATCAGCTCGGCAATGCCCGCCCCCACCAGCGGGTCGTAGAAGCGCGTGGTAATCCCCATCCGCGCCAGCAATCCGGTGGCGAGCCCGCGCGTCGGGTCATAGGCGCTGTCGACCAGCAGCAATTCGTCGCCCGGCGACAGGACCGACAGCAACGCCGCCGCGATCGCCGCCACGCCCGAGGGGTAGAGGAAGGTCGCCTCCGCCCCCGGCTCCAGGCTGGTCAGCGCATCGGCCAGCGACCATTGGGTGGGCAGGCCCTTGCGACCATAGAACAGCTTTTCGTGCAAATTGCCCGCACCGGTGGCGCGCATATGCGCGACATTGTCGTAGAGGACCGTGGAGCCTCGCCAGACGGGGACGTTGACCACGCCCTTCGTCCATTCCGCGCGGCGGCCCGCCTGGACCAGACGGGTGGCGGGCTTGATGGGCAGGTCGTCGTCGGTCATCGGGGTCACGCGTCTTTCGCTTTGGGGGTGCTGGGGTCGGAGCCCCATTCGGTCCAGCTGCCGTCATAGACCGGCATCATCCCGCCGATCCGCTCGGCCCCGAAGGCCAGCACGCAGGCGGTGATGCCGGAGCCGCAGGTGGCGACCATCGGCCTGGTCGGGTCCACCCCGGCGGCGGCAAAGGCCTCGGCAATGGCGGTGGGGGATTTCCAGCGGCCATCGGCCTCGAACAGCCGGGAATAGGGCAGGTTCAGCGCGGTCGGAATATGGCCCGGCTCGACGCCGGGGCGGGGTTCGGGCTCGGACCCGGCGAAGCGGCCGGGCGAGCGGGCATCGACCAGTTGCGCATCCCCCGCCTCGACATGGGCATGGACTTCGCGGAGCGTGCGCAGCCGGGCCAGATCGGCATGGGCGACGAACAGGCCGGGCGTATCGACCGCACCCGCCGGGCCCGTCATGACCGGATGCCCCGCGGCGGTCCAAGCCTCCAGCCCGCCATCGAGCAGGGCGACCGACTTCGCGCCGAACAGCGTCAGCATCCACCAGGCCCGCGCCGCGCTGTGCAGCGGGGAGCGGTCGTAGAGGACGATCCGGTCGGCATGGCCGACGCCCGCCTCGCTCATCGCATGGGCGAAATGCTCGGCCATGGGCAGGGTCATGGGCAAGTCGCTGTCGGGATCGGCCAGCCCTCCCAGCGCCAGGAAGCGCGCGCCGGGAATATGCCCGTCCTCGAACCCGCGCCGTGCTTTCGCGTCGCCGGGATCGTCGAGGAAGTATGTGACGTCTAGGATGCGCACATCCGCTTCGCCCGCGATGGCGGCGAGTTCGTCCGGGTTGATGAGTGGCGGCATCCTGGGGTCCCCTTGGTCGAGTGCCGTACCTAGGCGTGTTCGGGGCGGGGTCGCAAGCCAAGCTAAAGCCCCTCTCCCGGCAGGGGGAGGGGTTGGGGAGGGGCAAGGGCCACGGGGGCTGGTCTCGGTGAGACTCCAGACCCTCCCCCATCCCCTCCCGCTTGCGGGAGGGGAGCGGCCAGAGGCGAGTATAGGTTATTCCTCGCTTCGTTCACTCTGAGCGAAGACGAAGGCCACGAGAATCTCGCTATTCCAACCCCTCCAGAAATCCCGCCGCCTGCGCCCGGATCGCCTTGCGGTCTTCCTCCGCCATCCGGTTCCAGTTGCGATAGGGCATCGCCATGCGCGGATTCTCGCCGAAACGCTCCTCGTGCCGCGCCAGGAAATCCCAATAGAGCGCGTTGAACGGGCAGGCGTCCTCACCCACCCGCTGCTTCACATCATAGCGGCACGCCCCGCAATAATCCGACATGCGGTTGATATAGGCCCCCGACGAGACATAGGGCTTGGAGGCGATGATGCCGCCATCGGCGAACTGGCTCATGCCCACGACATTGGGCAGCTCGACCCATTCATAGGCGTCGATATAGATTTCCAGATACCAGCGATGCACCTCCGCCGGGTCCGCGCCGATCAGGATGGCGAAATTGCCCGTCACCATCAGCCGCTGGATGTGATGGGCATGCGCGGTGTCGAGCGTCTGGCCCAGCGCCTCGGCCATGCAGTGCATGTCGGTCTGGCCCGTCCAGTAGAAGCCGGGCAGCGGCCGGGTCGCGCGCAGGGCGTTTCGGTTCACATAGTCCGGCCCGACATGCCAGTAGAGCCCGCGCACATATTCGCGCCAGCCGATGATCTGGCGGATATAGCCCTCGACCGAATTGAGGCTGACACGCCCGTCCTCATATTCCCCTTCCGCCATCCGGCAGAGCTCGAGCGGGTCGAGCAGCCCCGAATTGATATAGGGCGACAGGACCGAGTGCCACAGCTGGTGCTGCCCGGTCAGCATCGCATCCTGATAGTCGCCGAATTTGGACAGGCCGTTCGCCATGAACGCCTCGGCCTGTTTCTGCGCGTCCTCCGCCGTGGTCGCATAGGCGAAACCGTCGAGCGAGCCGGGATGGTTGTCGAACCGCGCGGCGACCAGCGTCAGCACCTCGCGCGTGATCGCATCGGGGGCGAAGGCGAGCGGTTCGGGCGGCCTGTCCTTCCTGGGGGCGGGCTTGCGGTTGTCGGCGTCGTAATTCCACTTGCCGCCCTCGGGCTTGTCGCCCTTCATCAACAGGCCGGTCTTGCGCCGCATCAGCCGATAGAAATACTCCATGCGCAGTTCCTGGCGGTCCTCCGCCCAGGCCTCGAACTCGGCCTGGCTGGCGATGAAGCGCGTGTCGGGACGGATGTCGACGGGGATGCCGAACATCGTCTCCCACGCTTCCAGCATCGCGGCGACGCGCCATTCGCCCGCCTGGGTGACGACGATCCGCGCGGGGTCGTGGCGTCCGACCGCGCGCGCGACTTCGCCGGTGAAGCTGCCCATATTGTCGGGGTCGTCCAGCCGGACGTAATCGACCGTCCAGCCCGCCTCACGCAACGCCTCGGCATGATGGCGCATCGCGGACAGGATATAGGCGATCTTGGCCTTGTGATGGCGGACATAGGCCGTCTCGTCCGCCACCTCCATCATCAGCAGGACCGCGCTTTCGGGATCGGCACCCTCCAGCGACGACAGGTTCATCGACAATTGATCGCCCAATATCGGGATCAGCGTTGGCGATTCGGGCATGGTTGTCCTACATGGCCTTTCATGAAGCATCTCGGCCAGACCAGCGCGCTGCCCGCTTCCCCGGAAGAGGCGGTGCTCGATTATGTTCCCAACCCCCGACCGGGGCGCACCTATCTGATCCGGTTCGCGGCACCCGAGTTCACCTCGCTCTGCCCGGTGACCGGCCAGCCCGACTTCGCGCATCTGGTGATCGACTATGTGCCCGGCGAGACGATCGTCGAGTCCAAGTCATTGAAATTGTTCCTGGGCAGCTTCCGCAACCATGCCGGTTTCCATGAGGATTGCACCGTCGGCATCGGCGAGCGTCTGTTCGAGGAGATGAAGCCGGTCTGGCTGCGCATCGGCGGATATTGGTATCCGCGCGGCGGCATTCCGATCGACGTGTTCTGGCAGTCCTCGGCCCCGCCCGCCGATCTGTGGCTGCCCGACCAGGGCGTCGCGGGCTATCGCGGCCGGGGCTGACGACCCCCGGCCGGGCCGGTCAGCGGGGGTTCAGCGGGCCATGCTAGACGGAGCGCCTCACAGAATGGAGGTTCCGTCGTGAAGACCAGGTTGATGATCGCCGCTTCCCTTCCCCTCTGTCTTGCCGCCGCCGTCCTGCCGACCGCGGCGCAGGCCATGCCCAACCCGGCATCGGTCTTCTGCCAGAAGATGGGCGGCCGCTCGGTCAACGCCACGCTGCCGGACCGGTCGCAGCTCGGCCTGTGCTATCTGCCCGGCAAGAAGATCGTCGAGGAATGGACGCTGTACCGGATGTTCGACGGCAAGAAGCCCTCGCCCCGGCACAATCCCTTTTGATAGGACATTCCGCTTCGCAATGGGGGCCTGAGCGACCCTTTTCGTCGGCAGACCGGGCCTTTGCAGCGCCCGGTCGCCTGAGACGGTTGCGGTGCAGCAAATATGTAATACGGTCTGCAACCTTCCTGCCAAATGCGGGTTAACCTTGAAACGATGTGTCCGGTGGGAAACCCGCCCCGACGTGTCGTGCTTAAGGACTGGCAATATGGCGGATGCGAACGGAACCGTGATCGAACGACTGGCGCTGATCGGAAACTTCCTGCCCCGGCAATGCGGGCTCGCGACATTCACCACCGACGTCTATTCGGCCCTTCGCGATCGCTTTCCCAATCTGGCGGTCGACGTATACGCGATGGACGATCATCCCGGCCGCTACGCCTATCCCCCGGCCGTGACCGCCGCCATCCCGCAGAACGAGCGCTCCGCCTATATCGACATGGCCCGCCGGATCGAGGCGAGCGGCGCGCAGGCCATCTGGGTCCAGCACGAATATGGCATCTATGGCGGCGCGGCGGGCGAGCATCTGCTCGCGCTGCTCGACCGTACCACGCTGCCCGTCATCGCGACGCTCCACACGGTTCTCGAAAAGCCCTCGGCCGACGAACGCCGGGTGATGGAGGGGCTGCTCCGCCGTTGCGCCAAGATCATCGTCATGGCGGACAAGGGCTGCGACATCCTCAAGCGCGTCTATGGCGCCGATCCGCGCCAGATCGCGATGATCCCGCACGGCGTGCCCGACCGCGAGCTGATCTCGCCGGATATGTTGAAGGCCCGGTTCGGCTGGGAAGGTCGCAAGGTCGTCTTCACCTTCGGGTTGCTGGCGCCCAACAAGGGGATCGAGACGATCATCAAGGCGCTGCCCGCCGTCGCCGCGCGTCATCCCGAGCTGCTCTATGTCGTGCTGGGCGCGACCCATCCCAATCTGATCGCGCATGAGGGCGAGGCCTATCGCGACCGGCTGAAGGCGCTGGCCGAGGCGCGCGGCGTGGCGGACAATGTCGCCTTCGTCGATGCGTTCGTCGACCATGACGACCTGATCGAATATCTCCAGGCCGCCGACATCTACGCCACGCCCTATACCAACCCCGCCCAGATCACGAGCGGGACGCTGTCCTATGCGGTCGGCGTCGGCAAGGCGGTGATCTCCACCCCCTATGTCCATGCCGCCGAGATACTGGACGACGATCACGGCGTGCTCGTCCCCTTCGGCGACGTCGAGGGATTCGCGCGCGAGATCGACCGGCTGCTCGGCGACGACACGGCGCGCGAGCGGCTGTCGCAGCGTGCCTATGCGCGCGGCCGCACGATGATCTGGCCGCGTCTGGCCGAGGCGGCGATCAAGCAGATCGGCACCGCGATCACCACCCGCCCGCGCCGCATCGCCACCGGCCATACGCCGACGATCAAGCCGCTGGCCCCCGATCTGGCCGCCGTCGAGCGGATGAGCGATTCGACCGGCATGTTGCAGCATGCCATCTATTCGGTGCCCGATCGCCGCCATGGCTATTGCATCGACGACAATGCCCGCGCACTGATCTTCATGACCCAGGCGCCCGGTATCGATCCCGTCACGCGCGACAAATGGACCACCATCTACGCCTCGTTCCTGCAATATGCCTGGAATCCCGAAGCGCGGCGCTATCGCAACTTCATGCGGTTCGATCGCAGCTGGTGCGAGGATGTGGGGTCCGAGGATTCCAACGGTCGTACCCTGTGGGCGCTGGGCGTCGCCGCGCGCGACGCGCAGCTCGCCAAGCATCGCGACTGGGCGCAGATGTGGTTCGACGCGACCGCCTCGCTGGCGCTCGACCTCGGTTCGCTGCGGGCCCAGGCCTTTGCGATGCTGGGCGCCGCCGCCATGCTGGAGGCGCGGCCGGGGCATCAGCTGGCCCGCACCATCCTGGAAAAGCTGCCCCCGCTGCATCTGGCGCTGCTGGAAGAAGCGCGGCGGCCCGAATGGCAGTGGTTCGAGATCGTGCTCGCCTATGACAATGCCCGCGTGCCGCAGGCGCTGATCGAGGCGGGGCGTGCGCTGGGGCGTCAGGACCTGATCGACTGCGGCATTTCCACGCTGGACTGGATCGTCGCCAAGCAGACCTCGCCGGAAGGCCGTTTCCGCGCGGTCGGCAGCGAGAGCTTCGGTCGCCCCTATGCCGAGCCGTTGCAGTTCGACCAGCAGCCGCTGGAGGCGCAGGCGACGGTCGAGGCCTGCCAATCGGCCTATGCTGCCACGCAGGACCCGCGCTGGATCGCCGAGGGCGAGCGCGCCTATGGCTGGTTCCTGGGTCTGAACGACCTCGACCTGCCGCTGGCGACGGCGCAGGACGGCGGCTGTTTCGACGGATTGATGCCCACCGGCCTCAACCGCAACCAGGGCGCGGAGTCGATCCTGGCCCTGCAGCTCGCCAATTGCGCGATCGCCAGCCTTTGCCATTCCGCATCATCCATGGCAGGAGCCGATCGTCACATCGCCTGATGCGTCCAGCATGGGGGATGGGATGAGCGTTTTGGGTAAAGTGGCGAGACGGTAGCGCGATGGATCTTTTCAACCACCGGCTGCGGCTTCATGCCGATCCTTCCCGCGTCGTGGTGCGGCCGTTTCACATCGCCTGGGGCGGTGGCAATGGCGCGCCGCCCAGCCGGACCGAACGGCTGGTGGGCGAGGTGCTGGCGATGACCCCGCAGGAGGCGCGCGACCAGCTGGAAACCGTGCTGAAGGATTTCGAAGCGCGGCACTGGCAGACACGGCGCGTCTTCATGACCCGCTACGACCAGATCGAGGATCTGCTGAAGCTCGACGGGGCGACGATCAGCGACGAGAAGCGGCAGCTTATCGGTGCGTATTTCTGTCACGAATACAGCTATGCCGCCGCCGCGCTGATGAACCCATCTGCGGTCCCGCATTTCGACCAGACGGGCATCCAGCCGGGGTCGCAGCGCATCCTGATGTCGATGCGCGCGGTGGGCGAGGGGCATATTTCCTCGGTCGCCTTTCGCGAAGGCATCATCAACGACCAGAACCAGCTTCGCCTCGCGCCCGAGCCGCCCTTCGCGACCGCGACCGACGTGCATGGCTGGGGCGACGACGATGTGCCGGGCGGCCCCGTCACGGTGCATCGCCACCGCGACTCGACGCTGTCGGGCACGGTCATCTTCCCGATCACCCAGGCCCAGTCCAAGGGGCTGGAGGACATGCGCATCGTCCAGTTCACGCATGACGACGGCGCGGTCGAGTGGATCGGCACCTATACCGCCTATGACGGCTCGGGCATCCAGTCCGAACTGATGCGCACCCGCGACTTCCGCGCGTTCGACCTCGTGCCGATGACCGGCTCGGCGGCGCGCAACAAGGGTATGGCGCTGTTCCCGCGCAAGGTCGCCGGGCAATATATGATGATCGGGCGGCAGGACGGCGAGAATCTGTTCCTGCTCAAGTCCGACTCCCTGACCCATTGGGACGAGGGTGAGAAGATCCTGACCCCCGTCTATCCGTGGGAGCTGGTGCAGATCGGCAATTGCGGCCCGCCCATCGAGACGGACGAGGGCTGGCTGCTGCTGACGCACGGCGTCGGTGCGATGCGCAAATATTCGATCGGCGCCGCGCTGCTCGACAAGGACGACCCCTCCAAGGTGCTGGGCCGGACGAAGCAGCCGATCCTGGCCGCCAAGGACCAGGACCGCGAAGGCTATGTGCCCAACGTCGTCTATTCGTGCGGCGCGATCCGGCACGGCGACTCGCTGTTCCTTCCTTACGGCATCGCGGACAGCTCGATCGGCTTCGCCTTCGTGAAGATCAGCGAGTTGCTGGCGGCAATGTAACGCCCTGCGGCCCCCTCCATTCCTTCCCTGTAAAAGGAGGGGGACCATGCGGAGCATGGTAGAGGGGTGTTGTCGTGGCGAAGCGAAGCCCGCCCCTCTCACCGGGACACCCCTCCGTCAGGGCTGCGCCCTGCCACCTCCCCTTACAGGGGAGGAATGGTGGTTTGCTCGTGCGGCAAGCTGACGACCTGGCGGCGCGTATAGCGATACAGCGCCGCCAACAGCCCCAGGAACAGCAGCGTCCCCCCGACCAGCGCGGGGGTGGCGAAGCCGTCGCCGACCAGCGCCAGCGGCGCGTCCGAATCGGTCAGATAGACGATTCCCGCAAAGCCCACGCCCCACAGGCTTTCGCCCACGATCAGCCCGGTCGCCGCCAGCACGCCCAGCCGCTCCGCCGTCTCCGGATTGGCGCTGCGCCGCGCCCAGCGGTCATAGCCATGGCCGATGACCGCGCCCAGCACGACGGGCAGCGTCGCGGTCATCGGCAGATAGATGCCCAGCCCCACGCCCAGCGGCGGGAGGCGCAGCCAGCCCATCTTGCCGCAGAGCTCGTCGGCGATGATGACGCCGACGCCGATCAGCGCGCCGACGCCGATCATCGTCCAGTTGAGATCGCCGCCCAGCACCCCCTTGGCCAGGGCCGAGATCAAAGCGGCCTGCGGTGCGGACAGCGCATTGGGCCCCGCGCCCGGCGTGCCCGCGAATCCCAGCGTCGCGTTGAGCAGGTCGAGCACCGGCGGGATCACCAGGCTGCCGAAGACGACGCCGATGACCAGCGCCACCTGCTGCTTCCACGGCGTCGCGCCGACCAGCTCGCCGGTCTTCAGGTCCTGGAGATTGTCGTTGGAGATGGTCGCCACGCCGAACACGACGCCGGTGACGATCAGCGCATAGGCGACCAGCGCCTGCGTCGTCTCGGGCGGGGTGCCGCGCCCGAACAGTCCGACCAGCAGCAGCGCGGCGGCCAGGACCGACAGGATGCCGATCCCCGACACCGGGCTGTTGGACGCGCCGATCAGCCCCGCCATATAGCCGCACACGGCCGCGATCACGAGGCCGATCAGCAGGATGAAGAGCAGCGCGCCGCCGATCAGCGCGACGCCCGACGCCGCCAGCGGCCCGCCCGCGATCACCGACCAAAGCAGCCCGGCGATGGGCACCAGCGTCGCCAGCGCGACCGCCGCGACGATCCCAATCGGCAGGTCACGCTCGCCCACCGCCAGCACCGCCCCGTCGCGCCTGGCCGAGGCGGCGGCGAGCGACGAGCGGATGCCGCCGATGACCGGCCCGATGATCTTGAGGAGCGTCCAGATCGCCGCCACCCCGATCACGCCCGCGCCCAGGAAGCGGACGTCGCGGGAAAAGATGCTGCCCGCCCATTCGGCGACGGGCCCGGTCGAGGGGGCCATGGCGGTCAGGATCGGCAACGCCCCCCACCATCCGATCGCGATCCCCGCCAGCATCGCCATGCCGACCGACAGACCGACCAGATGCCCGACCCCGATCAGCGCGAAGGACAGCCCGCCCGCGATCCCGGTCGCGCCCGCGCCGGTGCGGAAGAAGACCGCCGCCTCGGCCACCGCCAGCTTGGTCTGGGTCAGGATCGCGAACGCGGCCGAGGCAAGCGCGTTGACGACGATCAGCCGCAGCCCGACCGCGCTCTCCACCTCGCCCTCGCGGCTGCCTGCACCAACCTTCAGCACCTCGGCAGCGGCGCGGCCCTCGGGATAGGGCAGGTCGGTGTCGACCACGAGCGCGCGGCGCAGCGGGACCGAGAACATCACCCCCAATATGCCGCCCGTCGCGGTGATCCCGGCGGTCAGCAGATAGGGGAAACCCTGCCACCAGCCGATCATGACCAGGCCGGGCAGTACGAAGATGATCGCCGCCAGCGTCCCCGCCGCCGAGGCGACGGTCTGGACGATATTGTTCTCCAGCACCGAGCTGTTCGGCAGATAGCGCAGGATTGCCATCGAGATGACCGCTGCGGGAATCGAGGTCGCGAAGGTCAGCCCGACCTTGAGCCCCAGATAGACATTGGCGGCGGTGAACAGCAGGGTGATGATCCCGCCCAGCGCGATCCCGCGAAGGGTCAGCTCGACGACGGGGGCGGCGGTGGCAGAGGTACGGCTCATGCGCGCAGATGTGGCAGATGGCGGGGCGCGCGACTAGGGTTTCGTGGCCGGGGGGCGGGGCGTGCACTTCGACTTCGCCCGGCGCGAACGGGCGGCGAATGGATCACCCACCCTCGGTTGGCGGGCGGGGGGTATCCTCTGACATCCGTTGAACGGGCCCCAACCTCCGTTCAGCCTGAGCGAAGTCGAAGGCCAAGGGAAACCCGTTATCTCAAGCCCCCATCCCGGCGGAGGCCGGGGTCCAGGCACCACCAAGGCCGATCGCCATTCACCGATGCCTTTCCCTCCCTCGCCCCTCGCAGAGGGGAGAGGGTTGCGCAGACTTGGTCTTTGCGAAAGCAAAGGCTTAGTCGGAGCTGGGTGAGGGGTGGGCGCTCGCTTTGCGAGCGCGCGAGCCCTTGGGCTCGCTCAACCCCTCACCCAAGCTGCGCTAGCCACCAGGCTGGCAAGCTTCGCTAACCCTCTCCCCTGTCCAGGGGAGAGGGGAAGAAGACCGCAATACTGCATGTCGTTCCGTCCCAAGTCTGTGGCAGGCGGTATCGCTTGGCCTTCGACTTCGCTCAGGCTGAACGGATGTTGGGGAGGGTCAACCCCGGAACAGATTCCCCAAAACCCCGCGCACCACCGCGCCCATGATCCCCCCGCTGTTCGACCGCCGCCGCGAACCACCGCCGAACACCTGCTTGCCGATCTCGTTGGCGACCTGTCGCCCGATCGAGGAGCTGGCCGAGCGTGCCGCGCTGGTCGCGATCTTGGCCCAGGGGGAGTTGGCGGCCTCGCGCTGTTCGGCGATGCGGGCGCGTTCGGCCTCCTTCGCGGCCTTCGCTTCGGCCTTGGCTGCCTGCGCCGCCTGTTTGTCGGCTTCGGTCGCGGCCCGCGCTTCCGCAGCGGCGGCGGCGGCTTCCTGCGTCTTGGCGGCGAGCAGTTCCTCGGCCGATTCGCGGTCGATCGCCTGGTCATATTTCGCGCCGACCGCGTCGGTTTCGACCAGGACCTTGCGCTCCTCGGGCGTGGCGGGGCCGACCCGGCTGCGCGGCGGGGCGATCATCGTGCGTTCGACCGGCGAGGGCGAGCCGTCGGGCTGGAGCAGCGACACCAGCGCCTCGCCGACCTTCAGCTCGGTGATCGCGCTGGCGACATCGACGCCGGGATTGGCGCGGAACGTCTCGGCGGCCGAGCGCACCGCCGCCTGGTCGCGCGGGGTGAAGGCGCGCAGCGCGTGCTGGACGCGGTTGCCCAGCTGCCCGGCGATCTTGTCGGGCACGTCGATCGGGTTCTGGGTGATGAAATAGACGCCGACACCCTTCGACCGGATCAGCCGCACGACCCGCTCGATCGTGTCGACCAAGGCGGGGGCGGCCCCGTCGAACAACAGATGCGCCTCGTCGAAGAAGAAGACGAGCCTGGGCTTGTCGGGGTCGCCAATCTCGGGAAGCTGCTCGAACAGTTCGGACAGCAGCCACAGGAGGAAGGTGGCATAGAGCTTGGGGCTCGCCATAAGCTGGTCGGCGGCCAGGATGTTGACGACGCCGCGCCCCGCATCGTCGGTGCGGATCAGGTCGGCGAGTTCGAGCGCGGGTTCGCCGAAGAAATGCTCGCCCCCCTGCGTGCGCAGCTGGAGCAAGGCGCGCTGGATCGCACCGACCGACTGTTTGGAGACATTGCCATAGGTGGTGGTCAGTTCGTCGGCCCGCGCGGCGCATTCGGCCAGCATCGCCTGGAGGTCGTCGAGGTCGAGGAGCAGCAACCCCTCCTTGTCCGCGACATGGAAGGCGATGGTCAGCACCCCCTCCTGCGTCTCGTTCAGCCCCATCATCCGCGCGAGCAGCAGCGGCCCCATCTCCGACACGGTGGCGCGGACCGGATGCCCCTGGGTCCCGAACAGGTCCCAGAACTGCACGGGCGCGGCCTCATAGGACCAGTCGGTCATCCCCAGCTCGGCGGTGCGCGCGGCGAAGGCGGTATGGGTCTTGCCCAGCGCCGATCCGGCCAGCCCCAGCCCCGACAGGTCGCCCTTCACATCGGCGACGAAGCTGGGCACCCCGGCGCGCGAGAAGCCCTCGACCATGGTCTGCAACGTCACCGTCTTGCCGGTGCCGGTCGCGCCCGCGATCAGGCCGTGCCGGTTCGCGCGCTTGAGGTCGATCGCCTGCGGCTTGCCGCCGCCCATGCCGATGAAGATGCCGTCCATGGCGGCATATTATCGCGGCGTTCGGTGACGGGAATAGCAAAAGGGCCGCCGCATCGGGGAGATGCGACGGCCCTTTTCGGACGGGCGGGACCGTTACTTGATGCGCAGCGGCATCAGGCGGTCGGCGATCCGGCCGCGGGTGATCTGCGCCAGCACCTGCGGACGACCGGCGGCCTTGGCGGCGGCGACGACGCGCTGGACGTCGGCGGCGCTGCGGACCGGGGTGCCGTTGATCGCCGTGATGACGTCGCCGCGCTTCAGCTTGGAGGCGGCATCGCTCGACGGGTCGACCGCCGCGATCACCACGCCCTGGGTCGATGGCTCGACATTGATCGCGCGGGCGATCGCCGGGGTCAGCGTCTGCACCGACAGGCCCAGGCCGCCACCGGCCGCCGGAGCGACCTGCGCATCGTCGTCGCTGTCGGGGAAGGCGTCGGAGCCGTCACCCAGCGACGCGGCCAGTTCCTCGTTGGACGGACGCGTCGCGGCGGTCGCGGTCAGCGAGACCGGCTTGCCGCCGCGCAGCACCTCGAGGTTGACGCGGCCGCCCGGCGGGACATTGGCGATCAGATAGGACAGCGTCTGTTCGGGCGTGACCGACTGGCCGTTGACCTTCGTCACCACGTCGAACGCCTTCAGCCCGGCCTTGGCGGCGGGGCCGTTGGGCTCGACCTTGGCGATGACCTCGCCCTGGTTCTTGGGGATGCCCAGCGACGCGGCGACATCGTCGGTGACCGGGCCGCCGATCTGCACGCCCAGATAGCCGCGCTCGATCTTCTGGCCCTTCATCAGCTTGTCGATGATCGGCTTGGCGTCTTCGGCCGGGATGGCGAAGCCGATGCCGATATTGCCGCCCGACTGCGAATAGATCTGGCTGTTGATGCCGATCACATTGCCGTTCATGTCGAACATCGGGCCGCCCGAATTGCCCTGGTTGATCGCGGCGTCGGTCTGGATGAAGCGGTCGTTCGCGCCGCCCTGGCCGGTGACGCGGTGGACGGCCGAGACGATACCGGCGGTCACGGTGCTCGACAGGCCGAAGGGCTGGCCGATCGCCAGCACCCAGTCGCCCGGCCGCGCGCGCGACGAATCGCCGAAGCGGACGAAGGGCAGGTTCTGGCCGTCGATCTTCAGGACCGCCAGGTCCGAGGTCTCGTCGCGGCCGACGACCTTGGCGGTATATTCCTTGCGGTCGTTGAGCGTGACGGTGATCGAATCGACCGAGGCGCCCTGCGCGCCCGGTGCGATGACGTGGTTGTTGGTGACGATATAGCCGTCGGGCGAGATCAGGAAGCCCGAGCCCAGCGAGGCGCCTTCGCGCTTCTGCGGCTGCGGCCCGGTCTGGCCGCCGAACTGGCCGAACATGCCCTCGAACGGCGTGCCCGCGAACGGGTTCGGCTGCTGCTTGACGGTGATCGACTGCTTGGTGGAGATGTTGACGACGGCGGGCTGGAGCTTGGCGACCATGTCGGCAAAGCTCATAGGCGCGCCGGCGCGGGGGGCGACCGCCTGGATCGCGCCCGGTTCGTTCTGCGCGACCTGGGCGGTGCCGGGCTGGAGGGCCAGGGTCGCGGTCGCGCCACCGAGGAGGAGCGCACTGGTAATGGCGTAGGCGTAGCGCACTGGGCTAGGGTCCTCTCAAAGAAAATTCAGTTTGACCGTGTCCTATTTGTCACGGTCTGGCTGAACGACGCTTGAATATGAACGAGCGGAAAGGTGGCGAAACCACCTATCGGCCCGGCGCGGTGAATTCCTTCAAATAGCTGTTCTGCGGCGACAGAATGATCTGGGTGCTCCCATGTTCCTGGGTCGAGCCGTCCGCGCCGAAGGTGTGGCGATAGGACTGCATGGCCCGGTAGAAGTCATAGAAATCCGCATCCTTGCCAAAGGCCTGGGCATAGATTTGCGCGGCCTGGGCATCGGCGTCGGCGCGGACGATCTGCGCCTGCTTCTGGCCTTGCGCGGCAATGGTGATCGCCTCCTGCTGGCGCGCGGTTTGCATCCGGGCGAGCGCGCTTTGCAGCGGGGTGCCCGGCGGCAGTTCGGCTTCCTTGATCCGCACGTCGACGATCTGCACGCCATACTGGCGCGCGATCCGGTCGAGCCGGACCTGGATCGCGTCCATCACCTGCCCGCGCTCGGGGCTGAGCAGTTCGGACGACCGCCGCTTGCCCAGTTCGTTGCGCAGCGCCGATCCGAAGATCGGGCGAAGCTGGTTGATGACACCGTCGACGCTGCCCGCCGTCGCCAGCATCCGGCGCGGGTCGATCACGCGGAAACGGGCAAAGGCATCGACGTTCATGCGCAGCTGGTCGGTCGACAGCACCTGGGTCTTTTCCAGGTCGAGGTCGAGCACCCGCTTGTCGACCCAGACGATGCGGTCGATGAAGGGAATGCGCGCGATCAGCCCGGCGCCGCTGTCACCCAGTTCCTCGTTCGGGCGATAGCCGTTGACGATCCGGCGCGGCTGCTCGAACCGATAGATCACGGCCTGCTTGGTCTCGGGCACGATGGCGAAGGTCGCCGCCGCCACGATCACCGCGACCAGCAGGGCGACGCCCAGCACGATCGGATTGCGCATCGACAGGCCGTTCACTGGCCGCCTCCCTGCGTCGCGACGGGCGCGGCGGGTTCGGGGGCCACCATTTCGGGGGCGGGGCGCGCCTTTTGCAGCGGCAGATAGGGCACGACGCCCGGCGCCTCGACGATGGTCTTGTCCGACTTGGCCAGCACGGCCTCCATGGTCTCGTAATACATGCGGCGACGGGTCACTTCGGGGGCCAGGCGATATTGTTCGTACACCTTGTCGAACTGCGCCGCCTCACCCTGGGCGCGGGCGATCACCTGCTGCGCATAGGATTTGGCCTGGTTCACATCGGCCACCGCGCGCTGCTGCGCCGCCGTCACCTTGTTGAAGTCGTCGACGATCTGCTGCGGCGGGGCGGCCTGCTTGATCGCCACGCCCTGGATACGCACGCCCGAGCGATATTCGTTCAGGATGGACTGGGTCAGCTCCTGCACCCGCTGTTCGATGCCGGTGCGGCCCGAACCCAGCGCCTGGTCCAGCGTCGTCTCGGCGATCACCGCGCGCATCGCGCTCTCGGCGGCGGCGCGCACCGTCTCCTGCGGCTGGGCGAGGCGGAAGGCGAAGTCGCGCGGATTGGCGATGTCCCAGCGGACCGAATAGGTCAGGTCGATGATGTTCTGGTCGCCGGTCAGGACCAGATTCTCGCCCGAGCCCTCGGGGAAATTCTCGGTCCGGATCTTCTGCACGTCCAGGACGCGGACGGCGGCGATGGGGGCGGGGGCGGTCAGCTGGATGCCGGGTTCGAGCACGCCGGTATAGCGACCGAAATAGGTGACGACGCCGCGCTGCTGCGGGCCGATCGGATGGATCGAGGTGTAGAGCAGCCAGATGCCGACCAGGATCGCGGCACCGATCGCCCAGAGGGTGCGTCCGCCGGGCGCGCCGGGCAGGCCGCCAAAGCCGCCGCCCGATCCGCCGGGGCCTTCGCCCGGTCCGCCGCCGCCCGATCCGCGCGCCTTGCGGATGAACTCGTCCAGCGCGGTCGGCTTGGCAGGGGCCTTGCGACCGCCCGGCGGGACGGCCCAGGGATTGCGGGGCCCGCCATCGGAGTCCTCACCGGACCCGCCCCATGGGCCCTTCGGCGTCTCGGCGGCAAGAATGGGGGGGCGTCGGAAGCGACCCGTCAGCTTTCTCATAGTCATCGTTATAGGAACGGTTCGCCGACAAAAACAGTGCCAAGCCGCGTAACCCATCCTATCTGCCCCCCATGAGCATGATCGAGACGGTGAAGGCGGCGGTGGCCGCGGTGGCGGGCAAGCGCGCGAGCGTGCGGATGGAGGGCGCGCGCGCGGGCGTCGTGCTCGACGCCACGGGGCTGGACGGCGCGGGCCGACAGGCGCTGGAGGACGGGGTCAAGGCCGCCGCGATCCAGTCGGGGGCGGAGGATGTCCGTGTCGTCCTGACCGCCGAGAAACGCGAGCGCCGGATCGTCGCCGTCGCCAGCGGCAAGGGCGGGGTGGGCAAGTCCACCCTGTCGGCCAATCTCGCCATCGCGCTGGCGCGGGGCGGGCGCAAGGTCGGGCTGGTCGATGCGGACATCTATGGCCCGTCGCAGCCCCGGCTGATGGCGGCCGAGGGGGTGAAGCCCGTCGCGCAGGACGGCAAGCTGCAACCCGTGCCGACCCCTCACGGTGTTCCCCTGCTGTCGATGGGCCAGCTGGTCGAGCCGGACAAGGCGATCGCCTGGCGGGGGCCGATGGCGGCGGGGGCGCTCAGCCAGCTGGTCGATGGCGACTGGGGCGCGACCGAGCTGCTGGTGCTCGACCTGCCGCCGGGGACGGGGGACGTCCAGCTGACCATGGTGCAGAAGCACCGCCCGGCGGGCGCGGTCATCGTTTCGACGCCGCAGGACCTGGCGCTGATCGATGCGCGCCGCGCGATCGACCTGTTCGCCAAGGCCGGGGTGCCGATCATCGGGCTGGTCGAGAATATGGCGGGCTATTGCTGTCCGCATTGCGGCGGCATCTCGGACCCGTTCGGTTCGGGCGGGGCGGAAGCGGCTGCGGCGGAGCTGGGCATTCCCTTCCTGGGCCGGGTGCCGCTGACCATCGCGATTCGCACCGCCTCCGACGCGGGGCAGCCGCCTGCGGCGGGGGAGGGGGACACGGTCTTCGCCCCGCTGGCCGAACGGGTGGCGCAGTGGCTGGACGCGAGCCCGGCGGCGGCATGAAACCGGCGCGGCGGCAGGGCGTTAGAGCCGGATAAGCCGCCCGCATCCCCTTGATCCCGCAAGCTGGACGGGCGGTTCGACAAAAGGGACCGTCCATGCCGCTGACCGCCGACGAGGATATCCGCGCCCTGCTGAGCGAGGCGCGCACCATCGCGCTGGTCGGCGCCTCGGACCGCCCCGACCGGCCCTCCTACGGGGTGATGAAGCGGTTGCAGGATCATGGCTATCGCGTGATCCCGGTCAATCCGCAGATCACCGGGGAGCATGTGCATGGCGAGTTCGTGTTCCGCGAGCTGGGCCAGCTGGGCGATCCCATCGACATCGTCGACATCTTCCGCCGCTCGGACGCGGTCGGCGCCATCGTGGACGAGGCGATCGCGGTCGGGGCCAGGGCGATCTGGATGCAGCTGGGCGTCGTCAATGACGAAGCGGCGGCGCGCGCCGAGGCGGCCGGGCTGAAGGTGGTCATGAACCGCTGTCCGGCGATCGAGATACCCCGGCTGGGCATCGCGCCGGTGATCGGGGGCTGAGATCGGGGGCGAAGAACAGGGAGATGCGACGATGATGATGCCGTTCCTGATCCTGCTGGGCGCGCCGCAAGCACCGGAGCGTCAGCTGGTGACACTTCCCCGACTGACGACGGGATGTGTGCCGGGTCGCTGTCCGATGACGGCACGCCCATCGCCCTATCGGTTGGGCCCCGACAGGACGAGCGCGATCGATTCCAAGTCCCGCGCCTTTGCCAATGACGGCACCTATTGTGCTGTTGTCGGGGACAAATATTGCACCAGCAAGCCGCGAACCCTGTTCCGGATGCCGATCGACCAGTAATCGATCGGCACTGGTGCAAAGCAATACTGGCGCGATGCCCGCGAAACAGGCATGATCCCGACCGTGGCGGTCATCCGACCGCGCGCATGCACGATGCCGGGAGAGCGTCATGGTTGCGACGATTTGGGCGATAGGGATGATGGTGGCACCCATTCAGGGGGAGATGCCGCCGCCCCAGCCATCGGTCGACGCGATCATGGCCAGGACCCGGCGACTGACCAGCGTCGAGAGCCGCTGCATCTATGATCCCAACTCGACCGATGTGACCGTGTGCGGTCGTCGCAATGCCGATCGCTTTCGCTTTCCCTATCAATCCGCACCCGATCCCGGCGACCCCAGGCATGAGGGGGTGATGGCCGAGCGCACCCGGATACTGGCGCGCAGTACGCCGTTGAAGGATCTGTCCCCCTTTCAGGTCGGCGGCGGCCTTGCTGGCGTCACGGTCGGAACAGGTGGGCGAAGCGGCGCGCTGACCCTGCGGAAGCCCGCGCCATGATGCTGGTGCCGCTGATCCTCGCGCTCCAGGCGACTCCGGCGGCGGCCGGGCCTCCACCGGGCACCCAGCGTTTCTCGATCCTGGCTCCCGATCCCTGCCCGCCCTCGGCCGGGACGAAGGACGAGGTGATCGTGTGCGGACGGCGCCTGGGCGACAATCGCCTGCCCCCCGATCCGGATGCGCCGCCCGCCAAGCCGCTGATGTCCAACCCCGATCTGACCGGCATCGGGGCGTTGCGGGCCGCGAGCACGCCCTGCGCCGCGCGGCTTGCGGGATGCGGGGGGATGGTGGACGTCGTGACGCCCGTGCTGATGCTGGCGAACGAGGCGCGGATCGGGCTCAGCAAGATCGTCGACAAGGCGCGCGACAAGCGCAATCGCGTGCCGATCGCGCTCGACGGTCCGGGGCCGCGAGGGCATTTGGAGCCATAGGCCGGATCGCCCCCCAAATCCTCTCCTTCCAGGGGAGGAATGGACGGAATGTCGATCCGATCGAGACGCCCGCGCCGATGAAGCGGGCGCGCGCGCCTCAGCCGCGCGCCTGTCGCCGCGACCGGGCCGAGGGCGGCGGGGCGAACCAGTCGGCCAGGGTCAGCCCGGTCTGCGCCATCGCGCGCAGCACCACCTGTCCCGCCGCGCGCGCATCGCTCAGCGCGTCATGGTGGCGGTGTTCCAGCTCGAGGAAGGCGGCCAGCGTGCTCAGCTTGTGATTGGGCAGCTCGGGCCAGGCCCGCCGGGCGATGGTCACGCTGTCCAGCCAGCGTGCGGCGATCGGGGGCAGCGCGTCGCGTTCGCAGGCGCGGCCCAGCGCCCCCTTGTCGAACCCCGAATGCGCCACCGTCACCCGCCCGCCCAGATGCCCGGCCAGTTCGGGATGGAGCGCGGCGAAATTGGGCTTGCCCAGGACATGATCGGCGGTGATGCCATGGATGCCGATATTGAAGGGGCTGAACTCGTCGCACGGATCGACCAGCGTTTCATAGGCGAGCACCTCGATCCCGTCCGTATAGCCGACGATACCGATCTGGCAGATGCTGCTGGTACGCGAACAGGCGGTTTCGACGTCGATGACCACGAAATCGGGGGAAATCATCCTGCTGCTTTAGCGCGATCTGGCGTTTCGAGCAATAAAAGGTCGCCTGCCTGCTCGACAGCGACCATTTCTATCCGCTACCCGCCCAGGCTCAACGAACGCTCTGGATACGGGAAAAGATGATGGGCGACGCATTGCGGGTGGCTTTGGCGGGACTCGGTACGGTGGGGGGCGGCGTCATTCGCCTGCTCGACGCGAACCGGGAGCTGATTACCCGGCGCGCCGGTCGCCCGATTGAGATCGTCGCCGTCTCCGCGCGCGACCGGACCAAGGATCGCGGCGTCGACCTGTCGCGGTTCGAGTGGGTGGACGACACCGCCGCGCTCGCCGCGCGCGAGGATGCCGATGTGGTGGTCGAGCTGATCGGCGGATCGGACGGCCCCGCGCTGACGCTGGCGCGCACCGCGCTGGAGGCCGGGCGGGGCTTCGTCACCGCCAACAAGGCGATGCTGGCGCATCACGGGCTGGAACTGGCGCAGAAGGCGGAGGCGTCGAAGGCCGCGCTGAAGTTCGAGGCGGCGGTGGCGGGCGGCATCCCGGTCATCAAGGGGCTGCGCGAAGGCGCGGCGGCCAATGCCATCGCGCGCGTCTATGGCATCCTGAACGGCACCTGCAATTTCATCCTGTCCAAGATGGAGGCGGAGGGCCGCGACTTCGCCGAGGTGCTCGCCGAGGCGCAGGCGCTGGGCTATGCCGAGGCGGACCCCAGCTTCGACATTGACGGGGTGGATGCCGCGCACAAGCTGTCGATACTGGCCGCCATCGCCTTCGGCACCCAGCCGGCGTTCGGCGATGTCGCGATCGGCGGGGTGCGCCATGTCCTGGCCGCCGATATCGCGCAGGCGGCCTCGCTGGGCTACCGGGTGCGGCTGGTCGGCGTGGCGGAGGAAGGGGCGAACGGCCTGTTCCAGCGGGTGCATCCGCATCTCGTCCCGCTCGACCATCCTCTGGCGCATGTCACCGGATCGACCAATGCCGTGGTCGCGGAGGGCAATTTCGTCGGCCGCCTGCTGTTCCAGGGTGCGGGCGCGGGCGATGGCCCGACCGCCAGCGCGGTGGTCGCCGACCTGATCGACATTGCGCGCGGCGAATATGGCGCATCCTTCGCCATGCCCGCGCACGAACTGATCCCGGCGGCCAAGGCCGATAGCGGCGAGCGGCGCGGGCGTGCCTATCTGCGCTTCACCGTGCAGGACAAGGTCGGCGTGCTGGCCGAGATCGCGGCGGCGATGCGCGATGCGGGCGTGTCGATCGAAAGCCTGATCCAGCGCGGCGAGGCGGCCGATGGCGGCGTGATGATCGCTATCGTGACGCATGAAGGGCCGGAGCGCGCGGTCGCCCAGGCGCTGGAGCGGTTGCGCGGCAGCCAGAGCCTCGTGGGGCAGCCGCTGTTGATGCATATTCTGGGGTAATTTTCGGGGGCGTAAGGTCTCTGCGAGGCCCCTTGCCCTCCCCCAGCCCCTCCCGCCTGCGGGAGGGGAGTTTTAGGGTGATGCCTCCCGCTTGCGGGAGAGAAGTTTATGGAATTCGGCGTTTCGTCCTTGCCGCTCCCCTCCCGCAGGCGGGAGGGGCTGGGGGAGGGCGGTGTCTCACCGAGCCCTTCCCTTACTTCTTGATCAACCCGATCTCGACCAGCCGCTCGTACAGATAGTCATGCGCCGTGATCGGCGTCGGATAGCGGTTCGGATTGTCCGCCGTCACCGTGCCTGGCAGCGTCTCGATCAGGAAATCGGGCGCGGGGTGCAGGAAGAAGGGCATGGAGTAACGCGAGAAACCGCGCCGCTCGACCGGCGGGTTGACCACCCGGTGCGTGGTCGAGGGCAGGACATGGTTGGTCAGCCGCTGGAGCATGTCGCCGACATTGACCACCATCGCCCCCTCGGGCGGGCGGATCGCCAGCCATTCGCCCGAATCGCGGTCGAGCAGTTCCAGCCCGGCCTCTTCCGCGCCCAGCAACAGGGTGATGAGGTTGATATCCTCATGCGCGCCCGCCCGCACGCCCTCGGCATCCGCCGGGATGGGGGGATAATGGAGCAGGCGCAGCACCGAATTGCCGTCCTTGACCGCCGGATCGAACCAGTGCGGATCGAGCTTCAGATGGCGGGCGATGGCCGACAGCAGGCGATCCCCCGCCCGGTCGAACGCGGTGAAAAGTTCGAGAAAGTCGTCGCGGAACCCCTCGGGCCGGGTGGGCCAGATATTGGCGGGCATCCGGTCGGCATAGGCATGGCCCTCGGGCAGTTCGCGGCCGACATGCCAGAATTCCTTGAGGTCGACGACCTTGGCATCCTTGGCAATCTCGGTCTTGAACGGGGTATAGCCGCGCGCGCCGCCGCCGCCGGGGATGTGATAGCCGCGCTTCTCCTCCTCAGGCAGGTCGAACAGCGCCTTGGTCTGCGCCCAGGCGCGGTCGATCAGCTCGGCGGGGACGCCGTGATCGGCGACGATCGCAAAGCCGAACCGCTCGAACGAACCGCCCAGTGCGGCGGCGAACGCCTCGGGATCGCGGTCCTGATCGGCCAGGCTGAGCGTCGGGACCTCGGCGGAGCGGGTGTCGGTCATGAATATGTCGTCCAGAAAATCGAATAGGCGTAAGGCTATATAATGTCCCTACCGGCCCGAACAGGCCAGCCGGTCGGCGGTCAATTTATCCGCCGAGCGTGATCGTGCCCGTCGATCGGTCGCCGCCCGCATCGCGCAGCTCGAGGCGGAAGCGCTTGTTCTCGGCGGTGGTGCCGACCAGCCCCTCGCCGCGATCGGTCAGGGTGAAATCGGCATCCGTCATCTTGTCGCGGAACCAGTCGCGCACCGTCTGCGGATCGGCGGGGCTGTCGAAGGTCATCACGAACGCCTTGTCGCGGCCATTGCCGACATCGACGTTGCGGATCTTCGAGCCGGGATAGAGATGGACGCCGTTCAGCTCGAAATTATCCGCCTCCAGCGACACCTTGGGCAGCTTGAACGCGCCGGTGAATCCGGGCAGCGCCAGCTTCACCTCGCCCGACCTGCCGTCGACCGCCGCCACCGTCTGGCCGTCCGAGCTGTTGATCGTCACCGAGGTCCCGTCAGTCGGCCGGTCGCAACCCGCCAGCGCCCCCGCCAGCGCCAATGCCATGCCCAGCGAAAGGGGCAGGGCGGTTCGATGCAGGATGGTCATGACGGCAAACTCCCTCCAGTGTCCTGTCGGTCCGATACACGTGGGGGTGGTGTGTGGCGCGCACAAGCTGTCGACGCGCTGAACGCGGTTGACGGCGAAGGTGATCGGCTCGGTTGGGTTTTCCCGGTTTCCCTGGCGTCCGAACGCGCTTATGGGACAGGCATCATGTCCGAATCCCGTTCCGCTGATCCGGCGACCCCCGTCGCCGCCGACACCCCCGGCGCGCCCATCGGCTTTGTCGAATTCGTCCTGCTGATCGCGGCGCTGATGGCGCTGACCGCGCTGGGGATCGATTCGATGCTGCCCGCGCTGCCCGCCATCGGCGAGGCGCTGAACGCGTCGCCCACCCAGCGGCCGTTCGTCGTCACCGCCTTCCTGATCGGGTTCGGCGTGGCGCAGCTGGTGCATGGGCCGCTGGCGGACCGTTATGGGCGGCGGCGGGTGCTGATCGTGGCGCTGGTCATCTATATCATCGCCAATGGCGCGGCGGCGATGGCGGGCAGCTTCCTGCTGTTGATGGTCGCGCGCGTCTGTGCGGGCGCGGCGATTGCGGCGACGCGGGTGGCGACGGTGGCGCTGGTCCGCGACTGCTATCATGGTCGCGCCATGGCGCAGGTCATGTCGATCGCCTTCATGGTGTTCATGGTGGTACCGATCCTGGCGCCCGCCTTCGGTGAACTGGTGCTCTTGTTCGGCAACTGGCGGCTGATCTTCTGGACCATTGCGGGCCTCGCCACGCTGGTGCTGATCTGGTTCGCAGTCCGCATGCCCGAGACGCTGAAGCCCGAGGCGCGGCTGCCCATCTCGCTCGACCGGATCTGGCGCGGCTGGCGGCAGACCGCGGCCGACCGGCTGTCGCTGGGCTATACGCTGGCGGCGACCGCGCTGATGGCCGCGCTCTATGGCTATCTCAACTCGGTGCAGCCGATCATGGCGGTGACGTTCGGGCGCGAGAAGCTGCTCGCGCTGATCTTTGCCACGACCTCGGTGACGATGGCGGCGGCCAATCTGCTCAACTCGCGGATCGTCATGCGGCTGGGCACGCGGCTGATCAGCCACAGCTCGGTGACGATCCTGATCGTCGTCTCGGCGCTGCATCTGGCGATCGCTTGGTTCGGCGGCGAGTCGCTGGTCGTGTTCGCGGTGCTTCAGGCGATCACCATGGCCTGTTTCGGTCTGGCGACCTCCAATTTCTCGGCGATGGCGATGGAGAATATGGGCGGCATCGCGGGCACCGCGTCGAGCGTGCAGGGCTTTGCCAGCGTCACCATCGGATCGGTCATCGGCGCCGGGATCGGCCAAGCCTTTGACGGGACGACCCGGCCCTTGACGCTGGGCTTCCTGGTGGCGGGATGCGCGGCCTTCGCCTTCGTGTTCGCGACCGAGCGCGGGCGAATGTTCCGCCCCCTCTGACACGCGCACGGCCCGCGCCGGGAACCGGCCGGGCCGCCGCACCGTTCCACCCTCCACAGATCACAGGAGGCAAGGATGGGCGGACATCAGGTTTCCAGCCAGGGACCCGGCGACGATGGCTGGGACGAGGAAGGCTATGACGAGAGCCAGCGTGCCGAAATCCTGGAGGCGACGCGCGACGGCCCCAGCGATGGCGTGCTGATCACCGATATCGACCCCGATCTGGGCGACGATACGATGGAGGACGAGCCGATCGACGAACTCGACATGGACTCCGAAGAGGTGGGCGAGAGCGATGCCTCGGTCGACATGGCCGCCGAAGACATCGACGAGGACGATCTCCAGGAGGATTTCGAGGACGACACCGTCGCCGATGGCGATATCGACGAAGCCGACGACGCCGCGCTGCGGCCATGAACCGCCTGCCAGTCGCGCTGGCGGCCGGGGGGATCGTGCTGGTCGGCTGTTCGACCATGCCCGATCCCCGCTCCTCCATGCCGCCGATGGTCTCGACCGATTTCCGGTGCGAGAATGGCAGTCGCTTTTGGGTCCGTTTCGACAATCGCGACGACAGCGCGCTGATGCGGCTGGACGGCGATCTGGCGATACGCCTGACCGGTCAGCCGGTCGCATCCGGCATCCATTATGCCGGATTCGGCCATGACCTGCGCGGCAAGGGGGGTGAGGTTGTTTTGACACGCCCCACCGGCGATTCCCTCCGCTGCCAGGCCGTCCGCTGAGGCGCAGCCATCATTCAAGGCGAAAAAATGGCGGAAAATCTGGGCCGCCGCATTCTCCCCTCAATTGGTTCATCTAGGTGACAGGAACTGTGTCATCACGGCAACAGGTTCCCACAACGCGACCAAAATGACGATCTTCGTGCAACCCAGCACGGTTTTGCCGGTTAAGCGGGCCTGGGCTGAGCGGTTCGATCCGCCGCCCCACATAGAATAAGAGAAGGGTATCTCACATGCGTAAGCTTTCCCTCGTCGCCGCTGCGGCGGCCGCGTTCGTTGCCGTGCCTGCCATGGCACAGGACATGAACACCACCGACACGACGGCTGCGGCACCCGCCCCGGCCGCCGACACCGCGACCGCTCCCGATGGCACCCGCGCCTTCGGTATCGAGCCGTACGTCGCGGTCATGGGTGGTTGGGAGCAGTTCGATCGCCAGTCGGTCGCCGGCATTCCCACGCAGCCCAAGGGCTATAACCTGGACGGCGCGCTGGTCGAGGGCATCGTCGGCTTCAACGTGCCGCTGGGCCCCGTGTTCGTCGGCGCCGAGGGCGCGGTCGCCAAGGGCGTGTCGGGTGACATCGACTGGCAGTATGGCGCCTATGGCCGCGCGGGCTTCCGCGCCGGTGAGAGCGGCCTGTTCTACGGCAAGGTCGGCTATCGCTGGAACAACTTCCACAACTTCGCTCCGGGCGTCGCTGGCGACCTGAAGCGTGACTATCACGCGACCGTCTATGGCGTCGGCGCCGAAGTCGGCCCGAAGGACATCGGTCTGGGCGGCCTGACCGGCAACTCGGGTCTGCGTCTGCGTCTGGAAGTCTCGACCTTTGACGACGCGCACTCGTTCCGTCCGATGGCGGGTGTCGTCGCACACTTCTGATCCCTCGGGGTCCAGTTGGCGTAAGGTGGCGGGGTTCGGCAGTGATGCCGGACCCCGTTTTCCTTTGTGGACAGGCTTCCCATATCGATGGCGATGGTCGGTCGGGTAAAACGCAAGGCGGGACTGGCGGCCGCCGCCCAACGGGTCGAGCGGGCACCGCCTCGATCCTGCGCGCTGTGCGACCGGCCGCTGGGGGCGAAGGTGGAATGGCACCACCCCGTACCCAAGAGCGAAGGCGGGCGCGAGACAGTGCCGGTCCATCCCATCTGTCATCGGACCATCCATGCGACCTTTTCCAACGCGGAACTGGCGCGGGGGTTTTCGGACTTCGCGGTATTGCGCGCGCATCCGGAGATGGCGCGGTTCCTGCGGTGGATTGCAGGGAAACCGGCGGACTTCCATGCGCCGACGCGGGCGGCGCGGTGATTTAGTTCGCGCGAAGCCGCGATGGCGCGAATAGGTGTGGTTCGCGCAGAGGCGCGGAGGGCGCGGAGAAAAGAGGGCGGGGATTATATCCTCACATCCGTTCAGCCTGAGCGTAGTCGAAGGCCACGGGATAACGCCTGTTACACTATGAAATGTCGAGTTTGGCCTACGGCCGTAAGGGCTGTGGGGACACGGTTTCCCTTGGCCTTCGACTACGCTCAGGCTGAACGGAGAGTGGGGAGCGCGGGGCGCATCCAAATGATCTCCGCGCCCTCCGCGCCTCTGCGCGAACCACACCTATTCGCGCCATCGCGGCTTCGCGCGAAAAAAAAGGGCGGACCGAAGCCCGCCCTTTCGGCAATCACTCCGCCGCGACGCCCGCGGCCGAGAACATGTCGCCGGTCTCGCCCGGCTCCTCGTTCGCCGCCTTGGCGGTCTTGGCCTTTTGCCGGGTATCGAACGCGTCCCAGACGTCGTTCCACTGGCCGCGCGTCGCCGCCTTGGAATATTCGGTCGCGCGCGTCTCGAAGAAGTTCGCATGCTCCACGCCGTTGAGCAGCGGGGTCAGCCAGGGCAGGGGATGCTCGTCGATCATATAGATCGGCTTCAGGCCGAGCTGGCCCAGGCGCCAGTCGGCGATGTAGCGGATATACTTCTTGATCTCCTTGGGCTTCATCCCCTCGACCGGGCCCATTTCAAAGGCGAGGTCGATGAAATTGTCCTCCAGGCGGATCGTCGTCTGGCATACATCGGCGATGTCGTCCTTCACCGCCTTGGTCAGGCACTGGCGCTCTTGGCAGAAGGCGTGGAACATGCGGATGATGCCTTCGCAGTGCAGGCTCTCGTCGCGCACCGACCAGCTGACGATCTGGCCCATGCCCTTCATCTTGTTGAAGCGCGGGAAGTTCATCAGCATCGCGAAGGACGCGAACAGCTGGACGCCTTCGGTGAAGCCGCCGAACATCGCCAGCGTGCGCGCGATGTCCTCGTCGCTGTCGACGCCGAAATTCTGCATGTAATCATGCTTGTCCTTCATCTCGGCATATTCGAGGAAGGCGCCATATTCGCTCTCGGGCATGCCGATCGTGTCGAGCAGATGGCTGTACGCCGCGATGTGCACCGTCTCCATGTTGGAGAAGGCGGTCAGCATCATCTTGATCTCGGTCGGCTTGAACACCCGGCCATATTTCTCGTGATAGCAGTCCTGCACCTCGACGTCCGCTTGGGTGAAGAAGCGGAAGATCTGGGTCAGCAGGTTGCGCTCGTGATCGGTCAGCTTCTGCGCCCAGTCGCGGCAATCCTCGCCCAGCGGCACCTCTTCGGGCAGCCAGTGGAGCTGTTGCTGGCGCTTCCAGAACTCGAACGCCCAGGGGTATTCGAAGGGCTTGTACTGCTTGGAGGCTTGGAGAAGTGGCATCGGGGTTACTCCGGATACGAATGACGTGAAGAGGGTGAAGGCCGGTTCAGCCGCTGCTGGCCCAGGAGCGCAGAGCGGTGGCGAAACCGGCGAGAATGATCCCGCCCATGGCGAACATGGTGCCCGCGATCAGCCGGGCGTAACGGCCCTGCTCCGACCGGGGCGTGCGGAGCTGCAACAGCAGGATCAGCCCGATCCCGCCGAGCAAGGCCGCGACGGCGTACATGATGAACGCCGATGTCATGCGACCAATTCCGGTGTGGCGCGTTCCGAAACCGAACCCAACACAGGAGATTCAAGATGGTCGATGTCAGCCAGATCAAGGAACATGCCGAAGTCATCGGTGCGGACGGCGTCCATGTCGGGACGGTCGACCATGTCCAGGGCGACCGCATCAAGCTGACCAAGAACGACAGTCCCCAGACCGAGGACGGACAGGGCGCCAAGCATCATTACCTGCCGATCGGCCTGGTCGCCGAAGTCGAGGGCGATCAGGTCCGCCTGTCGGCGACCGCACAGAACGCCGTCGACCAGTTCGAAGAGGCGGAGTGAACTCCCAACCCCTCTCCCCTTGTGGGAGAGGGAGGGGCCCGCGGCCGCAGGCCGTGGGAGGGTGAGGGGGCCGTCCATCATGGGCGGCCCTTTTGCCTGTGCGCGATCCGCACGCCGATCGCCGCCACGACACCGTCGAGGTTGGTCATCACATCGGCATTGGCGAAACGGATCACGTCATAGCCTTCATGTTTGAGGACGCGAGTGCGTACGGCGTCGCTTTCCGACTTCACGGCATGGTCGTCGCCGTCGATTTCGACGATCAACCGTGCCGCGTGCGAGCAGAAATCCGCGTGGTACGGGCCGATCGGAACCTGACGGCGAAACTTCATGGTCGGCAGCGACTCACGCAAGGCACGCCATAGTCGGCGTTCGGGTTCGCCGGCGTTCTGACGCAGCTCGCGCGAGCGGGTGACGGTGGTGGCGGGGAGCAGCTGGCGCTTGGTCAGGCCCTGAGCGTTGCCCCTCACCCTTCCCACGGCCTGTGGCCGCGGGCCCCTTCCCTCTCCCACAAGGGGAGAGGGAGGATTGGAGGAATGAGGGGCCATGGCTCTGCCTTCCCGTCAGGCGATCAGCATTGCTCCTGCCTCACTGACAGGCCAGGCACTCGTCGTAATCGGTCGTCTCGCCGATCTCGAACTTGGGTGCGCTGATCGTGTTGTCCGCCTCGACGCCGCCGCTCCCTGCGAAACCGGCGCGCTGCACCGACTTCGACCGCAGATAATAGAGCGACTTGATGCCCAGCTCCCACGCGCGGAAGTGGAGCATCAGCAGGTCCCACTTCTCCACGTCGGCCGGGATGAACAGGTTCAGCGACTGCGCCTGGTCGATATAGGGCGTGCGATCCCCCGCCAGTTCGAGCAGCCAGCGCTGGTCGATCTCGAACGAGGTCTTGAACGTGTCCTTCTCTTCTTGGCTCAGAAAGTCGAGATGCTGGACCGAGCCGCCATGTTCGAGGATCGAGTTCCACACCGCGTCCGAGTTCTTCGACTTCTCGATCAGCAGCTTTTCAAGATAGGTGTTCTTGACCGAGAACGAACCCGACAGCGTCTTGTGGGTATAGATGTTCGCCGGGATCGGCTCGATGCACGCGCTGGTACCGCCGCAGATGATGCTGATCGACGCGGTCGGCGCGATCGCCATCTTGCAGCTGAAACGCTCCATCACGCCGACGTCGGCCGCATCGGGGCACGGGCCACGCTCGACCGCCAGCGTCATCGACGCCTGGTTCACCTGCGCGTTGATGTGCTTGAACATGCGCAGGTTCCACGACTTGGCCATCGCGCCCTCGAAGGGAATGCCACGCGCCTGGAGGAAGCTGTGGAAGCCCATCACGCCCAGGCCTACCGAACGCTCGCGACCGGCCGAATAGGCGGCCCGCTCCATGCCCGGCTCGTGGCGGTCGATATAGTCCTGAAGGACGTTGTCGAGGAAGCGCATCACGTCCTCGATGAACTGCTTGTCGTCCTTCCACTCGTCCCAGGTTTCCAGGTTCAGCGACGACAGGCAGCAGACGGCGGTGCGGTCCTTGCCCTTATGGTCGATGCCGGTCGGCAGCGTGATTTCCGAACACAGGTTCGAGGTCGACACCTTCAGCCCCAGCTCGCGGTGGTGCTTGGGCATGTTCTTGTTCACATGGTCGGCGAAGACGATGTACGGCTCGCCGGTCGCCAGACGGGTCTCGACCAGCTTCTGGAACAGCGCGCGCGCGTCGACCGTGGCGCGGACCTCGCCGGTCTTCGGGCTCTTGAGATGCCATTCGGCGCCGTCGCGCACCGCCTCCATGAAGGCGTCGGGGATCAGCACGCCGTGATGGAGGTTCAGCGCCTTGCGGTTGAAGTCGCCCGAGGGCTTCCGGATTTCCAGGAACTCCTCGATCTCGGGGTGCGAGATGTCGAGATAGCAGGCGGCCGAACCGCGACGCAGGCTACCCTGGCTGATCGCCAGCGTCAGCGAGTCCATCACGCGGACGAAGGGGATGATGCCGCTGGTCTTGCCGTTCAGGCCGACCGGCTCGCCGATGCCGCGCACCTGGCCCCAATAGGTGCCGATGCCGCCGCCACGCGAGGCGAGCCAGACATTCTCGTTCCAGGTGGTGACGATGCCGTCCAGGCTGTCGGGCACCGAGTTGAGGTAGCAGCTGATCGGCAGGCCGCGACCCGTGCCGCCGTTCGACAGGACGGGCGTGGCGGGCATGAACCACAGCTTCGAGATATAATCGTACAGCCGCTGGGCATGTTCGGCATTGTCGGCATAGGCCGAGGCGACGCGCACGAACAGGTCCTGATAGCTTTCGCCGGGCAGGAGGTAGCGGTCGTTCAGCGTTTCCTTGCCGAAATCGGTCAGCCGCGCGTCGCGGGCATGGTCGACCTCGACCGGATAGGGCTGCGGCCGGACCGACTTGGTGTCGGCGGGCGTCGGGGCCGGGGCGGCAATGTCCGCCGCCATCTTCTCAAGCATGTCAGTCGTCATGTCGCTATCCCGGTCATCCCTGAAGTCCATCATTGATGCCGCTCCTTTGTTCCTGATCCGTTCGGGTCGGTGCCCCGCCCCCGGCACAGCCGTGCCACAGGCGTCGCGAACGGTGGGAAATAGCATCGCAAAGGCCGTTTTCCGGCGCTTCCGCGATCCCGACCGGACCTGTCGGTCCGATCCCTTCCTACCAGCGATTGGGGTTGTCCCCGACCTCTTCCACTATCCATAGTGGAAAATCCCGGCGATCACCGCAAGGGGGGTAAAGCGCGGAAAGGGGGTTGGTTGCGACGAATGGCGGTCGTCAAAGCGGTGTCGAAACCCGCGACGCATGGATGTCTGCGGGGTTCGCGAAGCGCAAGCCCCAAAGAAATATTTTTGAGCGCCGACGGTGCCCGCCCCGGTCAGCCGAGCGACAGCCAGAACAGCGCCGCCAGCCCGGCCAGGGCGACCAGCATCTGGGGCGGGCGCAGCCGCGCGAAGTGGCGCGGCGCCCCGCCCCACCGGGCCAGCCAGGGATCGGTCAGCGCGATTGAGGCATAGCCGATCAGCAACAGCGCAAAGCCCGTCGCCGGCCCCGCAACCAGCGCCAGCAGCCCCAGCGAGAAGCGCAGGATCATGGTCAGCATCTGCGACACATGGGGCCCGCCGGGCGTGAAGAAGCTCAGGCCGCGCGCCACGCCCGCCAGGAAGATCAGGATCGCCGCCCCCCAGATCTGCCCGATCAGCAGCGCCAGCGGCACCTTCGCCCAAGCCGCCAGCGCCGCGATCGGCAGGACCAGCACCGGCCCATAGCCGAAGATCAGGCTGAGCGGGGGAATGCGCGCGTCGGCGGCCTCCGCCATGGGGAGGGGGCCGGGGGCGGGGGACGGTGCGGGGGAAGACATGACGGCGCGAACGTGCGGCGACCCTTTCCTATCCCGCCATCCGCCTCATGCCGATCGGTGATGCGGCTCGGCCTCGTCGCGCGCGACCTCCAGCCAGGGGTGGTCGTCGGGCAGCGGGGTGGCGAAGGCGATGCCGACCCGCCCTTCGCGCTCCCAGCGGATATAGCCGCGCAAGGGCGGGTCGACACCCAGCCGGACACCCACCGCCGCGCCGCCTACGATATAGGCGGGGGGCAGCCCCTCGATCATCATGCCGGTGGTCGACAGGTCGCGAAGCCGGACATCGACGGTCGCCCCGCCCGAGACGATCTGCGCGACGCGCAGGACCTTGGTGCGCGGCCGACGGTGCGACTTCATGCCCACCGGCGTGGCGCGCGCGCCCTGTTCGCTCAGCAGGCGGTGGACCTCCTCCACGCCGCTCGGCTTGCCATAGACATAGCCCTGGATATGGCTGCACCCCAGATCGCGGATCAGCGCGATCTCGTCCTGCAACTCGACGCCCTCGGCGGTCGTCTCCATGCCCAGCGTGTCGGCCAGCGTCACGATCGCGCGGATGATCGCGGCATTGCGGCTGCCGGTCCCGACCGCGCCGCGCACGAAGGACTGGTCTATCTTGATCTTGTCGAACGGCGCATGGCGCAGATAGCCGAGCGAGGAATAGCCGGTGCCGAAATCGTCCAGCGCCAGCCGCACGCCCAGCGCCTTGAGCGCCACGAACTGGCGCTGCGATTCCAGATCGTCGTTCAGGAAGACGCTCTCGGTGATCTCCAGCTCCAGCCGCGACGGGGCCAGTCCCGATTGCTCCAGCGCCTGACCGATCAGCACGGGCAGATGCGGCTTGGCGAACTGGATGGACGAGACGTTGACCGCCACCCGCGCGGCACGCGGCCAGCTCGCCGCCTCGAGACAGGCGGTGCGCAGCACCCATTCGCCGATCTGTTCGATCAGGCCGCATTCCTCGGCCACCGGTACGAACTGCGCGGGCGAGATGTCGCCCTGGGTCGGATGGGACCAGCGCAGCAGCGCCTCGAACCCGACAATCTCTTCGTCGCGGGTCGACACGACCGGCTGATAGGCGAGGCGGAACTGGTTCTGCGCGATGGCGGTGCGCAGATCCTCCTCCATCCGCTTGCGGCTGCGCGCGCCCTCCAGCATCGCCTCGGCATAGAATCGGTGGACGCCGCGCCCGTCGCCCTTGGCGGCATAGAGCCCCAGATCGGCGTTGCGGATCAGCGTCTGCGAGTCGGCGCCGTCCTGGGGCGCGATGGCGATGCCGATCGAACAGCCGATCGTCACGTCATGGCCCTGGATGCCATAGGGTTGCGACAAGGTATCGATGATGACCCTGGCCAGCGTCGCCAGCCTTTCGCGCGAATCGGTGCCGGGCAGCAGGATCTGGAACTCGTCGCCGCCCAGACGGCCGACCAGCCCGGCATCGCCCACCGCCTGCTCCAGCCGCCGCGCCACCTGTTGCAGCAACAGGTCGCCCGCCTGGTGGCCCAGCGTGTCATTGACCGCCTTGAACCGGTCGAGGTCCATCAGGAACAGCGCGGTCGGGCGATAGGGGCTGACCGATTGCTTGAGCATCGTGTCGAGCGACAGCTTCATCCGCTGGCGATTGGCGAGGCCAGTCAGGCTGTCGAACAGCGCCAGCCGGGTGATCTCCGCCTCCGAGCGGCGCTTTTCGGTCAGGTCCGAGCCCGAGCCGATAAAGCCGCGGAACCGGCCGATGCCGTCGATGATCGGACGGCCCGAGATCGACCACCATCGTTCCGGATCGCCCGCGCCCGAATCGACCGCGCAGACGGTATAGTCGGAAAAACTGGTGCGCGAGGCCATGTGGAAGGACAGCGTCCGTTCGGTCCCCGGTGCCGAGGGGTCCATCTGGAACAGATCGGTCAGCAACCGGCCCTTGCAGGCGAGGCCGGTGGACTGGAGATCCTCGGCCACCTTCCTCGACAGATAGGTCAGGCGCCCATGCCGGTCGGTTTCCCAGAACCAGCCGGTGCCATGTTCCTCGAACTCGGCGATCATCTTGACCGCCTGCTGCCCCTCGCCAAAGGCGCGGGCGCGGGCGTCCGCGACATTATAGTCCAGGCGGCCGACGCGCCGGGCGTTGAGGACCAGGATGATCAGCGGTGGCACCACCGCGCCGAGAATCGGGGCCAGCGGCACCCGCCAGGCCAGCGCCGCGATCACCGCCATGAAGGCGAAACCGAAGGAATAGCCGATCATCGCCCCGCGCACCGGATGCAGCATCGCGGCGGTCGTCCACATCGCGCAGATCAACGCCAGCGTCGGCGTCCAGGGGCCGGGGGCATGCTGCGACCCGATGACCAGCGCCAGCAGCGCGCCGGTCGCCAGCGCCACGAGGAAACCCAGTCCGACTAGATATTGCTTGAGCCGGTAGAAGGGCCATTGGCGCGCCTCGCCGCAGGCGAGCACGATGCCGAAGATCAGCGTGCTGCCGACCAGCACGCCGCTCGCAATCTCCTTCTGGACCTGCATCCAGGACGGGTCGTCGCGCAGGCTGAAGCTGAGGACGAGCGCGACCGCGACCAGATTCTGCAGGATCGCTAGCGGCCAGGTCCGGCACAGCGTCTGCAACCGCTTGAGATGCACCTCGACCAGCAGCTCGTCATTGTCCTCGACGAGCCCCAGCAAGGCCAGAAACGATAGGCGGTCGGAAGCGGAAGGCATGCGCGAAAGGGGGTCCCGATCGGTGGTCCCCCGTCTTGCCTCAGCGAAGTTAAGATAGATTAAAGTTTGGCCGGACGCGAAATGCCGTCATGGCTCCGCTGCGGCGTTGCAAGCCACGCGCCGCTGTCGCAAAAGGCGCGCATGACGACCCTGATCCGCGACACCGACCTGATCGAGAGCGTGGCCGACGCGCTCCAGTTCATCAGCTATTACCACCCGATGGATTATATCCGCGCGCTCGGCAAAGCCTATGAGGCCGAGAAGAGCCCGGCGGCCAAGGATGCCATCGCCCAGATCCTGACCAACAGCCGCATGTGCGCGGAGGGGCATCGCCCGATCTGCCAGGACACCGGCATCGTCACCGTCTTCGTCAAATGGGGCCAGGATTGCCGCCTGTCGGGCGACCGGTCGCTGCAGGAAGTGGTCGATGAAGGCGTGCGCCGCGCCTATCTCCACCCGGAGAACAAGTTGCGCGCCTCGATCCTCGCCGACCCCGCCTTCACCCGCCGCAACACCAAGGACAACACGCCTAGCGTCCTCCATGTCGAGATGGTGCCGGGCAACAAGGTCACCGTCGACGTCGCGGCCAAGGGCGGCGGGTCGGAGAACAAGTCCAAGTTCAAGATGATGAACCCGTCCGACTCGATCGTCGACTGGGTGCTGGAGATGGTGCCGCAGATGGGCGCGGGCTGGTGCCCGCCGGGGATGCTCGGCATCGGCATCGGCGGCACGGCGGAGAAGGCCGTGCTGCTCGCCAAGGAATCGCTGATGGGCGCGATCGACATGGGCCAGCTGAAGGAGCGCGGCCCCCGCAACGATATCGAGGCGCTGCGCATCGAGCTGTTCGACAAGGTCAATGCGCTGGGCATCGGCGCGCAGGGGCTGGGCGGCCTGTCCACCATCCTCGACGTCAAGATTCTCGACTGGCCGACCCATGCCGCGTCCAAGCCGGTGGCGATGATCCCCAATTGCGCCGCGACCCGCCATGCGCATTTCACGCTCGACGGCTCGGGCCCGGTCTATCTCGAAGCCCCCAAGCTTGAGGAATGGCCCAAGGTCGACTGGAAGCCCGACCTCCAGGCCGCTCGCCGCGTCGACCTGAACACGCTGACCGCAGAAGAGGTGAAGAGCTGGAAGCATGGCGACCGGCTGCTGCTGAACGGCAAGATGCTCACCGGCCGCGACGCCGCGCACAAGCGGATCAAGGACATGCTCGACCGTGGCGAGGAGCTGCCGGTCGAGTTTCGCGGCCGCGTGATCTATTATGTCGGGCCGGTCGATCCGGTGGGCGAGGAAGTGGTCGGCCCGGCGGGCCCGACGACCGCGACCCGCATGGACAAGTTCACCCGCATGATGCTCGACCAGGGCCTGCTCGCGATGGTCGGCAAGGCCGAGCGCGGTCCGGCGGCGACCGACGCGATCCGCGAATATCAGTCCGCCTATCTGATGGCGGTCGGCGGTGCGGCGTACCTGGTCGCCCGCGCGATCAAGGGATCGAAGGTCGTCGGCTTCGAGGATCTGGGCATGGAGGCGATCTACGAGTTCGACGTTGAGAATTTCCCCGTCACCGTCGCGGTCGACTCCGAGGGCCAGAACGTCCACACCCTGGCCCCGCTGGTCTGGCGGGACAAGATCGCCAAGGAAGGCCTGCTGACCCCCGCGTGATGGGGGCGACTCAGGGCTGATCGACATTCAGTACCGCTTCTTCTTTCCCTCTCCCCTGGACAGGGGAGAGGGTTAGCGAAGCTTGCCAGCCTGCTGGCTAGCGCAGCTTGGGTGAGGGGTTGAGCGAGCCTGAAGGCTCGCGCACTCGCGAAGCGAGTGCCCACCCCTCACCCAGCTCCGACTAAGCCTTTGCTTTCGCAAAGGCCAAGTCTGCGCAACCCTCTCCCCTCTGCGAGGGGCGAGGGCGGTTCTCAAGCGTCGGACGCGATCGCCATCCGTCCGTTCAATTCCTGTAGAGCGCGTCCAGTCGCTCGCCATAGATCTCGCGCAGGACGTGGCGGCGGATCTTCAAGGACGGGGTCAGCTGCTCGTTCTCGATCGTGAAGGGTTCGTCGGCGATGATGAAGCGGCGGATGCGTTCGGTCACCGACAGGTCGCGATTGACCCGGTCGACCGCCGCCGAGACCGCCGCGCGAAAATCCAGATCGTCGTCCAGCGCGGTGCGGTTGCACCCCGTCCCCGACTTCGCGCACCATTCCGCCGTCCATTCGGCATCGGGCACGATCAGCGCGACCATATAGGGGCGCCGGTCGCCCGCGATCATCGCCTGGCCGATCTCGGGTTGCAGGGTCAGCATCCCCTCGACCTTCTGGGGGGCGACATTCTCGCCCTTGTCGTTGATGATCAGGTCCTTCTTGCGGTCGGTGATGCGCAGGCGACCGGCCGTGTCGAACTCGCCGATATCGCCGGTATGCAGCCAGCCATCCTTCAGCACGCGCTCGGTCTCGACCGGATTGCGCCAATAGCCGTGCATGACCAGCTCGCCGCGCACCAGTATCTCGCCATCCTCGGCGATGCGGACCTCGGTATCCGCCAGCGGCGGGCCGACCGTTTCCATCCGCACGCCGGCGCGCGGCCGGTTGCAGGCGATGACCGGCGCGGCCTCGGTCTGGCCATAGCCTTGCAGCAAGGTGAGGCCGATCGAATGGAAGAACAGCCCGACCTGGGGGTTCAGCGGCGCGCCGCCCGACACCATCGCCTTCAGCCTTCCGCCGAACCTCTTGGCAATCTTGGGCTTGAACAGCGTCGCCACCGCCAGTTGCGCGGGCCGGTCGACCAGCCGGAGCTTGCCGTCATAGCTGCGCGCGCCCAGCGCCAGCGCCTGGTCGAGCAGACGCGCGCCGAGCCCGCCCTTCTTCTCGATCGCCTTGGCGATGCGGGTGTGCAGCACCTCGAACAGGCGGGGCACGACGAACATGATCGTCGGGCGCACCTCCTCGATATTGGCGGCCAGCTTGTCGAGGCCCTCGGCGTAATAGATCTGCCCGCCGAGCGCGATCGGGAAATGCTGGCCCCCGGTATGCTCATAGGCGTGGGAGAGGGGGAGGAAGGACAGGAACACCTCGTCCTCCCAGCCAAAATCCTCCGCGATCACCGCGCTGCACCCGGCGCAATTGTGCAGGATCGCGCCGTGATGCTGCATCACCCCGCGCGGCGCGCCGCCGGTGCCCGAGGTGTAGATGATGCAGGCCAGGTCCTTGCGGCCGAAATCGGCCTGCGCGGCCACCGCATCGGGCGCGGTCGGATGCGCGGCGATCAGCGCGTCATATTGGCGGCACTCGATCTGCGCGGGGCCGAGCTTGAGCGGCTCGAACCCGATCACCGTCTGGACATGGTTGGAGCGCAGCGCGGCGGGCAGCAGCGTCGTCGCCAGTTTCTGGGTCGAGACGATGACCGCGCGCGCGCCCGAATTCTCGATGATGTGGGTATGATCGCGCTCGGTATTGGTGGTGTAGGTCGGCACCGTGACGCAGCCCGCCGCCATGATGGCGAGGTCGGCGATGCACCATTCGGGGCGGTTCTCCGACACCAGCATCACCCGGTCGCCGCGTTGCAGCCCGGTCGCGCGCAGCCCCGCCGACAGGCTGGCCACCTGCCGCGCCGCCTCGGCCCAGCTGATCGCGTGCCACGCGCCGCCCTGCTTGCGCCACAGGAACGGCGCGTCGCCCTTCTCGGCGGCGCGGGTGAAGAACATGGTGACGAGATTGGGGAAATATTCGAGCGTACGCATGGTGCCTCTCCCACCGGCCCGTATCGTGCACGTCAACGCGCGATCGGGCTCTTTGTTTGCTGGTTCGTCGCTTACTCGGCCGGACGGCCCGGCTTGTCGCCGACACGCCGGATCGCCGTCATGCGACCCGTCACGTCGATCGCCACGCCCTCGCTGCGCGGATCGGCAGCGCCGACCCAGCGGCCGCCGACGCGCTCGATGGCATTGGCCTTCAGCCCCATCGGCGCGACCGTCACTGTCTCGCCCAGCGCCTGGAGGCCGGGGACCAGCGCAACCAGCGAAGTGCCCTGTTCGACCGTCGCCACATGGCCCGGCGCGAAGAGCAGCCCCTGCGCGATCGCATCCTGCGCACTCAGCTTCCAGTCGATGACGCCGATGATCGCCTTGGCGACCTGCGCGATGATGGTCGACCCGCCCGCCGCGCCGATCGCCAGCCGGACCTTGCCGTCGGGGCCATAGACGATGGTCGGCGACATCGAGCTGCGCGGACGCTTGCCGCCCTCGACCCGGTTGGCGACGAGATCGCCGTCCTTGACCGGCACGATGTCGAAATCGGTCAGTTCGTTGTTGAGCATCGTGCCGTCGACCGACAGGCCCGATCCGAACGAGCCCTCGACGGTGGTCGTCACTTCGGCGACATTGCCCGCGTCGTCCACGGTCACGAGGTCGGTGGTGCCGGGCACCTCGCTGACCGGCGCGCGGACGCGCGGCGGGGCGCCGGGCGGCGTGCCGGGCGACACCGAGGCCATGGTGCGATCGGGCGAGATCAGCGCCGAGCGGTCGGCGATATAGGCCGGATCGAACAACCCTTTCAGCGGTACGCGGACATAATCGGGGTCGCCCAGATACATGTCGCGATCGGCATAGGCGAGCCGCGAGGCCTCGGCGAAGAGATGCCAGGAGACCGGCGAATCCTTGCCCAGCTTGGCCATGTCGAAGCGTTCGAGCAGCTTCAGGATCGACAACATGGTCGATCCGCCGCCCGAGGATGGGCCCATGCTGCAAATCCGGTAGCCGCGATAGGGCGCGCAGAGCGGCGGGCGGGGCTTGGCGGCATAGGTGGCGAGATCGCCGGTCGTCATCTTCGACGGGTTGCGCGGGGCGGTGTTGACGGTCGTGACCAGCTTCTGCGCCTGGGGGCCGACATAGAAACTGTCGGGGCCGAGCCGTGCGATCCGCTCGAGCAGCGCGGCCTGTTCGGGATTGCGGATGATGCTGCCCAGCGGGAGGACCTGGCCATCGGGGCCGGTCAGCCGCGCGCGGGTCGCGGCATCGACATGGCCGCCATAGCGGGTCAGCGCGGTCTGGAGCCGCGGGGTCAGCTGGAACCCGTCGCGCGCCAGTCGGATCGCGGGCTGGAACAGCCGCGCCCAGGGCAGCCTGCCGCCTTTGGCATGCGCCAGCGCCATGCCGCGCAGCGCGCCGGGGACGCCGACGCTGCGCCCGCCGGGAACCGCCTCGGCATGGGATAGCGGGCGGCCATCGGGGCCGTAGAACCAGTCGGGGGTGGCGGCCATCGGCGCGGTCTCGCGCGCGTCGATCGTGTCGGTGCCGCGCGCGCCGTGGCGGACCCAGTAGCTGCCGCCGCCGATGCCGGAGCTTTGCGGCTCGACCACGTTGAGCGCCAGCATGGTCGCGATCGCGGCGTCGGTGGCGCTGCCCCCGGCGCGCAGGATCTCGACCCCGGCGGCGGCGGCGCGGGGATCGGCGGCGCTGACCATGCCCTGGGCGGGGGCCTTGACGGCGGGCTGGCGCGCCTCGACGGGCGCGACGGGGGCCAGCGCGAGCGCCGCCACGGAGAGGAGCCAGTGCTTCATGCCGCCGACCCTAGCGGCAAGGGTCGGCCCCCGCCAAGCCGTAACGTCAGGCGCCGACCGCTTCGGCGATGCTGGCGAAACCGTCGCGGGCGAGCAGCGCGTCGAGATCGGCGAGGATGCGCGCGGCCAGCCCCGGCCCTTCATAGACCAGCGCGGAGTAGAGCTGGACCAGGCTCGCGCCGCTGCGGATGCGGGCATAGGCCTCCGCGCCCGAATCGATCCCGCCCGCCGCGATCAGCGTCATCGCCGCCCCGGTGGCCTTGCGGAAATCGGCGAGCCGTGCGCGGGCCAGCGGGGCGAGCGGACGGCCCGACAGTCCGCCGGTCTCGGCGGCGTTGCCGCTCTTCACGTCCGGCCGGGTGATGGTGGTGTTGCCGATGATGATCGCGTCCAGCCGGTTGTCGATCGCGGCGCGGGCGATCTCGTCGATCTGCGCGGGCTCCAGGTCGGGGGCGACCTTCAGGAACAGCGGCACGGCGCCCGCGGCTTCGCGCGAGGCGGCCAGAAGCTCGGCGAGGGCGGGGCCGTGTTGCAGATCGCGCAGGCCCGGCGTGTTGGGGCTGGAGATGTTGATCGTGACATAATCGGCGATCGGCGCGGCCTGGGTCACGCCGTGGCGATAGTCGGCGATGCGGTCGGCCGCGTCCTTGTTCGCGCCGACATTGATGCCCAACACGCCCTTGCGCTTCGCGGCGCGCGCCCGCGCCAGTCCCGCATCCAGCCCGCCATTGTTGAAGCCATAGCGGTTGACCACCGCCTTGTCCTCGACCAGCCGGAACAGGCGGGGCTTGGGGTTGCCGGGCTGGGGCCTGGGGGTCAGCGTGCCGATCTCCACCATGCCGAAGCCCAGCCCGAAAAAGCCGTCGATCGCCTCGCCATTCTTGTCGACCCCCGCCGCCAGCCCCAGCGGGTTGGCGAAGTCGATCCCAGCCACCCGCGTCGCCAGCCGGGGATAGCGCGCCGGATCGGCCCCCATCGGCGCGCCCAGCGACCCCCAGCGCGACAGCATCGAAACCGTCAGACCATGGGCGCGCTCGGCATCGAGGGCGAAGAGGAGCGGGTGATAAAAGGCCATGTCGGCCCGGTTAGCGGATTGCGGGGGGAGGGGGAAGATTGTGCTTTCTTCCGTCAATTTCTCCGCTCCCCCTCCCGCAGGCGGGAGGGGGTAGGGGGGAGGGCAGGGTGTCTCACCGAGCCTGCCGCCCGTGGCCCTTCCCTCCCTCATCCCAGTCTCAGGTAAACGATGCCCCGCATCGTTCAGGTCATGCCGGGGGCATGACCGGCCTGAAACTCGCTTGCGGGGGGGGGGGGGGGGGGGGAGCGGCAAGATCGAAGCAGCGTGCGCCATCATTGAGTCAGTGCCCGTAAAGGAACGCTATCACCCAACATGGGTTGGTGGGGACCCACAGGGAGATCCCCCCGATGAAGACCCCCGTCGCATTCACCCCCCAGGTCGAAGACGTGAAGCCCGATGAAGGCGAAACCGTCGACCAGATGAAACAATCCTTCGCGCATATCCTCGACACCACGTCCAGGGACTATGGCCACGGCGTCCGCGCGGTCCATGCCAAGGCGCATGGCATCATCCGGGGTAAGCTGACGGTGCATGGCAATCTCCCGCCCGAGCTGGCGCAGGGGCTGTTCGCGACGCCGGGCGAGTATGAGGCGGTGGCGCGCATCTCGACCAATCCGGGGGACATATTGGACGATGCGATCGCGTTGCCGCGCGGATTGGCGCTGAAGGTGATCGGGGTCGAGGGCGAGCGGCTGCCCGGTTCGGAGGGCGATGCGACCCAGGACTTCGTGATGGCCAATGCGCCGGTCTTCACCGCACCGACGGCGGACGCCTTTGCCAAGAACCTGAAGATGCTGGCCGCAACCACCGACAAGGCGGAGGGCGGCAAGAAGCTGCTGTCCGGCATATTGCGCGGGATCGAGGCGACGTTGGAGACGGTCGGGATCGAAAGCGCGACGCTCAAGACGCTGGGCGGGGCCAAGCAGGTCCACCCGCTGGGCGAAACCTATTACAGCCAGACGCCGTTCCGCTATGGCGACCATATCGCCAAGTTCGCGCTATTCCCGGTCAGCCCCGCGCTGACCCAGCTGACCGGCGACACGGTCGACACCCATGACCGTCCCGATGCGCTGCGCGAGGTGGTGCGCGAGGTGATGATCGAGCAGGGCGGCCAATGGGAGCTGCGTGTCCAGCTCAACCGCGACCTGGACTCCATGCCGATCGAGGATGCGAGCGTCGAATGGAGCGAGGCGGACAGCCCCTATGTCACCGTCGCGACCTTCACCGCCGAACCGCAGATCAGCTGGCGCGACGGCGAGACGAATGCGATCGACGACGCGTTGTCCTACAGCATCTGGCACGGGCTGGCGGCGCACCGGCCGCTGGGCAATATCAACCGCGCGCGCAAGGACACGTACCGCTTCTCCGCCGAGTATCGCGGCCGGGTGAATGGCTGCCCGATGCACGAGCCGCGTGCCATGGCCGAGTTGCCGTGACGGGCGCGCGCAGGCTAGGACGGGCCGCATGATCCGCCTGTTTCATGTCAGCGACGTGCATTTCGGTGCCGAGGACCCCGCCGCGCTCGCCTGGTTCGCCGAGCGCGTGGCGGTGGAAAAGCCTGATGCCGTCATCATGACGGGCGACCTGACCATGCGCGCGACCAAGCGCGAGTTCCAGGCGGGCGGCGCGTGGCTGCAATCGCTCGGCGTGCCGGTGACGGTCGAGGTCGGCAATCACGACATCCCCTATTATTGGGACCCGTTCCGGCGGCTGTTCGCGCCCTATCAACGCTATGCCGCGGTCGAGCGGATGATCGAGAAGCCGCTCGACCTGCCCGGCGTGACCGTGGTGCCGCTCAAGACCACGGCGCGCGCCCAGTGGCGGTGGAACTGGTCCAAGGGGCGGGTCAGCACGGGGTCGCTGCGCCGCGCGCTGGCGCTGATCGAGCAGGCGCCCAAGGATCACCTGATCCTGGTCGCGGCGCACCATCCGCTGATCGAGGGGCCGACCAAGGGCACCGCCAAGACCCGCAACGGCGATGTCGCGCTGACCCAGCTCGCGGCGGCGGGCGCGCATGCGGTGCTGAGCGGGCATGTCCATGACCCGTTCGACGTGCCGATCGACCGCGATGGCCGGATCATCCGGATGATCGGCGCGGGCACCCTGTCCAAGCGGACGCGCAAGACGCCGCCCGCCTTCAACGAGCTGCGGATCGAGGGGCTGGGGTTCGAGACGCTGGTCCGCAGCCTCGATAAAGCCCCGCCGCATGTCATTACCGAGGATATGCGGGCGGGGTGATCGGAGGAGTTGGGCCCTGGCCTTCGACTTCGCTCAGGCGGAACGGAGGTTGGGGCCCGCTTTCTGATCGCCAGCCGTTCGGGCTGAGCGAAGTCGAAGCCCAGGCCCCGACCTCGCCGAAAATCACCCCCGCATCACATGCGGCCGCGCCGCGATCTGGTCGTACATCCGCCCCGGCTGGTCGAGCCAGATCGGCGACAGCTTGGTCGAGTCCGCCCGCGCCAGCCCGACCGCATAGGTGCAGCGCGCCACACCCCAGTCGGTATGCGCGGCGGCGGCCAGGATGGGCACGAACATGGGGCGGCCCGCCGCATCGATCACATGGATCGCCTCGCGCGGCAGCGCGGTGACCCCGCGGACCGTCCGGCTCTCGCCCGGCGCCAGCGCGAAGGGCGGAACCACCGGCCGTCCCTGCGGCTGATAGGCGAGTTCGACGAGCTGCTCGTCGAGCCCGGCATGCGCGCTGAGCAGCCGCAGATCGACCGCGACCCGCCCGATCGGGGTCGCGCCGGTGTTGCGGACCGTCACCTCCGCCTCGATCGTCGCCGACAGCATGTTGAGTCCGACGCGTAGCGGGCGCGCCTCGACCGCCAGGAAGCTGGGCTCGGGCGGCAGCGGCGGCAGCGCTGGCGGGGCCGGGGGGGCGATCGGCTCGGGCGCGGCGGGGGCGGGGCGCGGGTCGGGCCCCGCCGGACGCGTCGCCACCGGCTCGGCGGCGGGTTCTGCGCGGGGCGACGGCGCGGGCAGCGCGCGCGCGGGGCGGCTGCGCCGACCCAGCCAGATTCCGATCAGCAACGCCGTCAGCCCGGTGCCGATCAGCAGCGGCCAGAAGGGCAGGGCGCGATCCGTGTCGGCCTGTTCGGGCGCGGTGGTGCCCGGCGCGACGATGGCCGGGGCCTGGCCATTGCTGATCGTCATGCCGTCCATCGATTCGGTCCGGTCGACCATCGGCGTCTCGGGATCGGGCAGGCGCGTCGCGGGCGGCTCGGGCGAGGGCAGCGGCGTCGGCTCGGCGGCCGGGCTGGGCGTCGGTGTCGGCGACGGCGCGGGCGTGGGGCGCGGCGTCGGCCGGGGGGCGGGGGTCGCACGCGGGGTCGGCGTTGGCGTCGCCTCGGGCGTGGACTGGCCGGGCAGGACCAGGCGCGGCGTCGGCGGCGTCGGCACCGGGGTCTGGGTGGATTGCGGCGAGGATGCGCGCGGCGTCAGGCTGAATCCGTCCAGCCCGCCGGAGGAACGGCCCGCAGCGTCACTGTCCTGCGTGGTGGTCTGGGCGAGGACGGGGCTGGCGAGCATCGGGGCAAGCACCGGCGCCAGCGTCAGGGCAAGAAGGCGCGCGATGCGACGCGGCCCGGACGATGTCATCAACTGCATTCCTCGTGGTAACTACAATCTTCACCGGCCGCCTGGGCCATCGACCCGACCATATAGCCGTGCCCGGTAGGCCCGGCGGATGCAACCCCTTGTGTAGCGCGATATGCGGCCAATATATGGCAGAGCGCGCCGGGGCCGGAACTTTCCCGCCCTTGTGGCGTGCGGCGGCTGGACAGTTCGGGTGTCCGTCCCTATATGGCAATCATCCACCACAATCTTCGGGAAATGATGCGCCTTCGCGCAGCGTGTCGGTCGAATGGAAGATTGCTGGTTCAACGGACGCCGGATGCCGCCGCATGTGAATGCGAGCGGCCTTTCGGCGTCCGATGTTGCGTCCCGTCCGGAGGCATCCGGGCAGCGAATTGACGGCTGACGAGGCAGACAGACCCATGGCAACCAAGGCGATCGACAGCGGCTCCGCCCCGCGCAAGGGCGATGGCGGCACCGCCAAGCGGCGTATCCGCAAGGTGTTCGGCGACATCCACGAAGTGGTGCAGATGCCGAACCTGATCGAGGTTCAGCGCGAAAGCTACGAACAGTTCCTCCGTTCGGACAAGTCGCGGGGCCATGTCTCCGGGCTGGAAAAGACGCTGCGCAGCGTCTTCCCGATCCAGGATTTCGCCGGGACGGCGTATCTCGACTTCGACGACTACGTCCTCGAGGACCCGAAGTTCGACGTCGAGGAATGCCGCCAGCGGGGCATCACCTATGCCGCGCCGATGCGCGTCACGCTGCGCCTGACCGCGTTCGAGGTCGATCCCGACACCGAAGCCAAGTCGGTCATCGATATCAAGGAGCAGGACGTCTACATGGGCGACATGCCCCTGATGACGGAGAACGGCACCTTCTTCATCAACGGCACCGAGCGCGTCATCGTCAGCCAGATGCACCGTTCGCCGGGCGTGCTGTTCGACCATGACCGCGGCAAGACCCATGCCTCGGGCAAGTATCTGTTCGCCGCGCGCGTGATCCCGTATCGCGGCTCGTGGCTGGACTTCGAGTTCGACGCCAAGGACATCGTCAACGTCCGTATCGACCGCAAGCGCAAGCTGCCGGTGACGGCGCTGCTCTATGCGCTGGGCATGAACTCGGAAGAGATCCTCAACTATTTCTACAACCGCCTGACCTTCGTCCGCGGCGACGGCGGCTGGAAGATCCCGTTCCAGGCCGAGAACTGGCGCGGCGCCAAGCCGATGTTCGACATCGTCGATGCGAACTCGGGCGAGGTCGTGTTCCCCGCCGGTCAGAAGATTTCGCCCCGCGCCGCCAACAAGGCGGCCAAGGACGGCCTGACCCAGCTGCTGATCCCGACCGAGGAAATCTTCGGTCGTTACTCGGCCTATGACCTCATCAACGAGCAGACCGGCGAAATCTACGTCGAGGCCGGTGACGAGATCAGCGCCGAGAATCTCGAAGCGCTGGACAAGGCGGGCGTCGACACGATCGAGCTGCTCGACATCGACCATGTCGCCACGGGTCCGTGGATCCGCAACACGCTGAAGGCCGACAAGGCCGAAGAGCGCGAGCAGGCGCTGTCCGACATCTACCGCGTCATGCGCCCCGGTGAGCCGCCGACGCTGGAAACGGCCGAGGCGCTGTTCGCCGGCCTGTTCTTCGATCCCGACCGCTACGACCTGTCGGCCGTGGGTCGCGTGAAGCTGAACATGCGCCTCGACCTCGACTGCCCGGACACGGTGACGACGCTGCGCACCGAGGACATTCTGGCGGTCGTCAAGACGCTGGTCGATCTGAAGGACGGCAAGGGCGAAATCGACGATATCGACAATCTCGGCAACCGCCGCGTGCGTTCGGTGGGCGAGCTGCTGGAAAACCAGTATCGCGTCGGCCTGCTGCGCATGGAGCGTGCCGTGAAGGAGCGCATGTCGTCGGTCGACGTGTCGACGGTGATGCCGAACGACCTGATCAACGCCAAGCCTGCGGTCGCTGCGGTGCGCGAGTTCTTCGGTTCGTCGCAGCTGTCGCAGTTCATGGATCAGACCAACCCGCTGTCCGAAGTGACGCACAAGCGTCGCGTCTCGGCGCTCGGGCCGGGCGGTCTGACGCGTGAGCGTGCGGGCTTCGAGGTCCGCGACGTTCACCCGACGCACTATGGCCGTATCTGCCCGATCGAAACGCCGGAAGGCCCGAACATCGGTCTGATCAACTCGCTGTCGACCTTCGCGCGCGTCAACAAGTATGGCTTCATCGAGACGCCGTACCGCAAGGTGATCGACGGCCGCGTCACCGACGAGGTCGTGTACCTGTCGGCGATGGAAGAGCAGAAGCACACCGTCGCCCAGGCTTCGGCCGCGACGGATGCGGACAACCGCTTCACCGAGGATCTGGTCTCGGCGCGTCAGGCGGGCGAGTTCCTGATGGCGCTGCCCGATCAGATCACTCTGATGGACGTCAGCCCCAAGCAGCTCGTCTCGGTCGCCGCCTCGCTCATTCCGTTCCTGGAAAACGACGACGCCAACCGCGCGCTCATGGGCTCGAACATGCAGCGTCAGGCCGTGCCGCTGGTGAAGGCGGAAGCGCCCTTCGTTGGCACCGGCATGGAAGAGACCGTGGCGCGCGACTCGGGCGCGGCGATCGCGGCGAAGCGCGCTGGTATCGTCGACCAGGTCGATGCGAGCCGCATCGTGGTTCGCGCGACCGGTGAGGTCGATGCGGGCAAGTCGGGCGTCGACATCTACACGCTGATGAAGTTCCAGCGTTCGAACCAGTCGACCTGCATCAACCAGCGTCCGCTGGTGAAGGTGGGCGACGTCGTGAAGGCGGGCGATGTGATCGCCGACGGCCCCTCGACCGAGTTTGGCGAGCTGGCGCTGGGCCGTAACGCGCTCGTCGCGTTCATGCCCTGGAACGGCTACAACTATGAGGACTCGATCCTCATCTCCGAGCGGATCGTGAAGGACGACGTGTTCACGTCGATCCATATCGACGAGTTCGAAGTCATGGCGCGCGACACCAAGCTCGGGCCGGAAGACATCACCCGCGACATTCCGAACGTGGGTGAAGAGGCGCTGCGCAACCTCGACGAGGCGGGCATCGTCTATGTCGGGGCCGAAGTGGAGCCGGGCGACATCCTGGTCGGCAAGATCACGCCGAAGGGCGAATCGCCGATGACGCCGGAAGAAAAGCTCCTCCGCGCGATCTTCGGTGAAAAGGCCAGCGACGTGCGCGACACCTCGCTCCGCCTGCCGCCGGGCGTCGCCGGTACGATCGTCGACGTGCGCGTCTTCAATCGTCACGGCATCGACAAGGACGAGCGCGCGATGGCGATCGAGCGTGAGGAGATCGAGCGTCTGAAGAAGGACGCCGACGACGAGCGCACGATCCTCAACCGGGCGACCTGGAGCCGCCTGCGCGAGATGCTGCTCGACCAGACCGCCACCGCCGCGCCCAAGGGCGTGAAGAAGGGCATCGTGATCGATGCCGAGGTGCTGGAATCGGTCGATCGTCACGAATGGTGGAAGTTCGCCGTCGCCGACGATGCGCGCCAGAGCGATCTGGAAGCGGTCAAGGCCCAGTATGACGAAGCCGCCAAGCGGATCACGGACAAGTTCCATGACCGCCGCGACAAGCTGGAGCGTGGTGACGAGCTGCCGCCGGGCGTGCTGAAGATGGTCAAGGTCTTCGTCGCGGTGAAGCGCAAGCTGCAGCCGGGCGACAAGATGGCCGGCCGTCACGGCAACAAGGGCGTCATCAGCCGCATCCTGCCGCAGGAGGATATGCCCTTCCTCGCGGACGGTACGCCGGTCGATCTCGTGCTGAACCCGCTGGGCGTGCCGTCGCGCATGAACGTCGGTCAGATCTTCGAGACCCATCTCGGCTGGGCGGCGCGCAACCTGGGTATGCAGGTCGCGGCGCAGCTGGAGGATTGGCGCGAAGCCAATCCCGACGCCAAGCCGGGCGCGGTGCCGGAAGCGGTGAAGGCGCGGCTCGTGGAAATCTACGGCGATCACTATGCCGAAGACATCCAGAACCGTGATGACGAGGAAGTGGCCGAGCTGGTCCAGAACATCCGCACCGGCGTGCCGATGGGGACCCCGGTGTTCGACGGCGCGCGCGAGAGCGACGTGTCGGAGATGCTGGAACTGGCGGGCCTGCACACCTCGGGCCAGTCGGACCTGTTCGACGGGCGCACCGGCGATCAGTTCGACCGCAAGGTGACCGTGGGCATCATCTACATGCTGAAGCTCCACCACCTGGTCGACGACAAGATCCACGCCCGTTCGATCGGCCCGTACTCGCTCGTCACCCAGCAGCCGCTGGGTGGTAAGGCGCAGTTCGGTGGCCAGCGCTTCGGTGAGATGGAAGTGTGGGCGCTGCAGGCTTATGGCGCGGCGTACACGCTCCAGGAAATGCTGACGGTGAAGTCGGACGACGTGGTCGGCCGCACCAAGGTCTACGAAGCGATCGTCAAGGGCGACGACACCTTCGAGGCGGGCATTCCGGAGAGCTTCAACGTGCTGGTCAAGGAAATGCGCTCGCTGGGTCTCAACGTCGACCTCAAGTCGATGGAAGAGGCGCAGGACGACGGTCTGGCCGAGGCGGCGGAGTAAGAAACGGAGCCGGTGGGGCCACCCGCCCCGCCGGCACCTTTCTCGCTCGCCCGATGAATTTTCCCTCCCTGTGAGGAAAGCAAAATGAACGAACTGACCAACTTCGCCAATCCGGTGGCCAAGCCGGAAACCTTCGACCAGATTCAGATCGGCATCGCGTCGCCCGACAAGATCCGTTCCTGGTCGTTCGGCGAGATCAAGAAGCCCGAGACGATCAACTATCGCACGTTCAAGCCGGAACGTGACGGCCTGTTCTGCGCGCGCATCTTCGGTCCGATCAAGGATTACGAATGCTTGTGCGGCAAGTACAAGCGCATGAAGTACAAGGGCATCGTCTGCGAAAAGTGCGGTGTCGAAGTCACGGTGTCGAAGGTCCGCCGCGAGCGGATGGGCCATATCGAACTGGCCGCACCGGTCGCGCACATCTGGTTCCTGAAGTCGCTGCCGTCGCGCATCGGCCTGCTGCTCGACATGCAGTTGAAGCAGCTCGAGCGGGTGCTGTACTTCGAAGCCTATATCGTCATCGAGCCGGGCCTGACCCCGCTGGAGAAGTATCAGCTTCTCACCGAGGACGAACTGCTCGACGCGCAGGATGAATATGGCGAGGATGCCTTCTCGGCCGGGATCGGCGCGGAAGCGGTCCGCATCATGCTCGAGAGCCTCGACCTCGAGGGCGAGCGCGTGCAGCTTCTGGAAGAGCTGGCGACGACCAAGTCGGAGCTGAAGCCCAAGAAGATCATCAAGCGCCTGAAGGTCGTCGAGAGCTTCATCGAATCGGGCAACCGTCCCGAATGGATGATCCTGGAAGTGATCCCGGTCATCCCGCCCGAGCTGCGCCCGCTGGTGCCGCTGGACGGTGGCCGCTTCGCGACCTCGGACCTGAACGACCTGTATCGCCGCGTCATCAACCGCAACAACCGCCTGAAGCGCCTGATGGAGCTGCGTGCGCCGGACATCATCGTCCGCAACGAAAAGCGCATGTTGCAGGAAGCGGTCGACGCGCTGTTCGATAACGGCCGTCGCGGCCGCACGATCACGGGCGCCAACAAGCGTCCGCTGAAGTCGCTGTCCGACATGCTGAAGGGCAAGCAGGGCCGCTTCCGTCAGAACCTGCTCGGCAAGCGCGTCGACTATTCGGGCCGTTCGGTCATCGTGACCGGTCCGGAGCTGAAGCTGCACCAGTGCGGCCTGCCGAAGAAGATGGCGCTCGAGCTGTTCAAGCCGTTCATCTACGCCCGTCTGGACGCCAAGGGTCTGTCGATGACCCTGAAGCAGGCCAAGAAGTGGGTCGAGAAGGAGCGCAAGGAAGTCTGGGACATCCTGGACGAGGTGATCCGCGAGCATCCGGTCATGCTGAACCGCGCGCCGACACTTCACCGTCTGGGCATCCAGGCGTTCGAGCCGGTGCTGATCGAGGGCAAGGCGATCCAGCTTCACCCGCTGGTCTGCTCGGCGTTCAACGCCGACTTCGACGGCGACCAGATGGCCGTGCACGTCCCGCTGTCGCTGGAAGCGCAGCTGGAAGCGCGCGTCCTGATGATGTCGACCAACAACATCCTGTCGCCCGCCAACGGCAAGCCGATCATCGTGCCGTCGCAGGACATGGTGCTGGGCCTGTATTACCTCTCGCTCGAAAAGCAGAAGGAACCGGGCGAGGGCATGATGCTGGCGGACATGGAGGAGGTCCATCAGGCCCTCTTCGCGGGTGCCGTCACGCTGCACACCAAGATCATCAGCCGCGTTCCGCAGACCGATGAGCAGGGCAACCAGTATCTCAAGCGCTATGAGACCACGCCGGGTCGCATGCTGCTGGGCGAGTGCCTGCCCAAGAGCCACAAGGTGCCCTTCGACATCGTCAACCGCGTCCTGACCAAGAAGGACGTCGGCGAGGTGATCGACGAGGTGTATCGTCACACCGGCCAGAAGGAGACCGTGCTGTTCGCCGACGCGATCATGGCGCTGGGCTTCCGTCACGCGTTCCGCGCCGGCATCTCGTTCGGCAAGGACGACATGATCATCGCGCCGGACAAGGATCGTCTGGTCGATGAGACGCGCGAGCAGGTGAAGGACTTCGAGCAGCAGTATCAGGACGGCCTGATCACGCAGCAGGAGAAGTATAACAAGGTGATCGACGCCTGGAGCCGTTGCGGCGACCAGGTCGCGAACTCGATGATGAACGAGATCAAGGCGGTCCGGCATTACGAGGACGGCCCGATGGAAGGCCGTGAGAAGCCGATCAACTCGATCTACATGATGGCCCACTCGGGCGCGCGTGGTAGCCCCGCCCAGATCAAGCAGCTGGCGGGTATGCGCGGCCTGATGGCCAAGCCGTCGGGCGAGATCATCGAGACGCCGATCATCTCGAACTTCAAGGAAGGTCTGACCGTTCTTGAATATTTCAACTCGACCCACGGCGCGCGTAAGGGCCTGGCCGACACGGCACTGAAGACGGCGAACTCGGGTTACCTGACCCGCCGTCTGGTGGACGTGTCGCAGGACTGCGTCATCATCGAAGAGGATTGCGGCACGACCCGCGCCCTCGAGATGAAGGCGATCGTGCAGGGCGGTTCGACCATCGCCTCGCTCGGCGAGCGTATCCTGGGCCGCACCACGGCCGAGGACATCGTCAACGCCAAGACCGGCGAAGTCATCATCCCGTCGGGTGTCCTGCTCGACGAGCCGATGGTGGCACGGATCGAGGCGGCAAACACCCAGTCGGTCAAGATCCGCAGCCCGCTGGTCTGCGAATCGAAGGTCGGCGTCTGCGGTAAGTGCTATGGCCGTGACCTCGCCCGCGGTACGCCGGTGAACATCGGCGAAGCGGTCGGCGTCATTGCGGCGCAGTCGATCGGTGAGCCGGGTACGCAGCTGACCATGCGTACCTTCCACATCGGTGGTGCGGCGCAGCTGAACGAGCAGTCGAACCTGGAAGCTGCGGTGGACGGTGTCGTCCAGTTCCGCGACCTGCGCCTGATCGTCGACCAGCGCGGTCGCCGCGTGGTGCTCAGCCGTTCGGGTGAGATCGCGATCGTCGACATGGACGGCCGCGAGCTGTCGGTCGACCGTATCCCCTACGGTGCGTACGTGCTGTTCGACGATGGCCACATCGTGTCGAAGGGCGACCGCATGGCCGAGTGGGATCCGTTCACCATGCCGGTGATTACCGAAAACCCCGGTACGGTGAAGTTCCAGGACCTCATCGAGGGCAAGACCCTGACCGAGCAGGTCGACGAAGCCACGGGTATCGCCCAGCGCGTCGTCACCGAATACCGTGCCTCGACCAAGTCGAAGGAGGATCTGCGTCCGCGCATGACCCTGCTCGACGACAATTCGGGCGAGGCCGGCCGCTACATGCTGGCGCCGGGTGCGACGCTCTCGGTCGAGGACGGGGCGCAGGTGCAGGGCGGTGACGTTCTGGCCCGTGTGGCTCGCGAGTCGGCCAAGACCCGCGACATCACCGGCGGTCTGCCGCGCGTCGCCGAGCTGTTCGAGGCACGCGTTCCCAAGGACTCGGCGATCATCGCCAAGGTCTCGGGTCGTGTCGTGTTCGGCAAGGACTACAAGGCGAAGCGCAAGATCGGCATCCAGCCCGAGGATGGCGGCGAGGTCGTCGAGTATCTGGTGCCCAAGTCGAAGGTGATCGACGTTCAGGAAGGCGACTACGTCAAGCGTGGCGACAACCTGATCGGCGGCTCGCCCGATCCGCACGACATTCTGGAAACGATGGGCGTGGAGCCGCTGGCCGAATATCTGGTCAGCGAAATCCAGGAAGTTTACCGTCTCCAGGGCGTCAAGATCAACGACAAGCACATCGAGACGATCGTTCGTCAGATGCTGCAGAAGGTCGAGATCACCGACGGCGGCGACACCACGCTGCTGAAGGGCGAGCAGGTCGATCGCGAGGAAATGGACGCGATCAACGACAAGCTCGATGCGAACCAGGTCCGTGCGCAGGGCAAGCCCGTCCTGCTCGGCATCACCAAGGCGAGCTTGCAGACCCGCAGCTTCATCTCGGCGGCGTCGTTCCAGGAGACCACCCGCGTCCTCACCGAGGCGGCGGTCCAGGGCAAGCAGGACACGCTGATGGGCCTGAAGGAGAATGTCATCGTCGGCCGCCTGATCCCGGCGGGTACCGGTGCGGGCATGAACCGCCTGCGCGTGGCGGCCTCCAGCCGCGACGCCGCGCTCCGCGCGCAGCAGCGCAAGCTGGCCGAGGCGATCGTCGCGCCGGTCAGCGCGGCCGAGCAGCGGGCGGCGGAAAACGCCCGTTCGCCGCGCGAAGACGTCGGCACCGGCAATGACCCGCTCGCCGAGGTCGCGCCTTCGGGTCACGGCACCGATGCGGATGCCGGTGAGTATCTGAACGACTGATCCAGCTAACGGATTGGAAACAAAGGGCCGCCGTCCGGGCAACCGGGCGGCGGCTTTTTTTGGAACGCCGCCGATCGGGTTTTATCGTTGACGCGGATGCATGGCTGATCGAGAGGCCAACGCGATGAAAGTCCCGGATTTGCGCCGAATGGAGGGTGCGTAGAGCCGGATACGGGAACCGAAATGCCCTCCCAACCATATACGAATATTGGAGAAGATCCCGGACGCGCGCGGGTTGTTGGCGTGCCGATGGGACCCCGGAGACCTGAAATGACGTCCCCCGAGATTGACGAAGACTATTTCTATCAGCGTGCCGAAACCGAACTCGAACTGGCCCAGAAAGCGACCCACCCCGCCGCGGTTCGAGCCCATTACATCATCGCGAACCACTATCTGGATCGCGCCTATAACCAGCCCGCCCATGGCGAGGTGATCGAAGCAGCGGAGTAACGAAAAGGGGGCCTGCGGGGCCCCCTTTTTTCCCAAGGGCTAAGGGGGCCGATCGACATTCAGCGATGCCTTTCCTTCCCTCGCCCTTCGCAGAGGGGAGAGGGTTGCGTAGACTTGGTCTTTGCGAGAGCAAAGGCTTAGTCGGAGCTGGGTGAGGGGTGGGCGCTCGCGAAGCGCGCGCGAGCCTCTGGCTCGCTCAACCCCTCACCCAAGCTGCGCTAGCCAGCAGGCTGGCAAGCTCCGCTAACCCTCTCCCCTGTCCAGGGGAGAGGGAAGAGGAAATCCCGAATGTCGGTCCCGCCTAGTCTTCGCAACCCTCTCGCATCATGGAGGAGAAAGGGTAGGCGGGGCGGAATGGTGATACGACCTGGGGCATAGTAATACGGTGTTGAGTTGACGCGAGCCCCTCTCCTTCAGAGAAGGGGGGCGGGCATCGCCGCGAACCCCACGCTTGCGGAGGCTCCCCACCCCCGGCGATCTCCTGGCATGTTTCTCGCCAAGAACTCGGTGCACGGAGCCCCTATGGCCATCGCCCGGTCAGGGCGTCTTGGCCGGCGGGATCGGCGTATATTGCGTGGAGATCAGTCGCCATTGGCCGCGATCCCGTCGCGCGACATAGCGGGCTCGAACTGCGCGGGTCGTGCCGTTGGGAAAGGTGATCGATCGCCTGGCGGTGACGAGCGCGACCGGCCCTTGCGCTCTGACGACGACGTCATCGGTCGTGATGGGCGGCACCGGAGCCTTGGCGGTCGGCGCATAAAAGCCCAGCACTTGGGCGCGGGAATCGACATCGCCGATCGGCGAGATTTCCTCATAATCGGGGGCCAGCGTGTCGGCCAGTGCAGCGGGGTCGAACCGGCTCCGCGCCGTCTCGAAGCGGTCGACCAGGTGGCGTAGCGGCGCCTCCTGGGCGGAGGCCGTCGGTGTCATGCCGATTCCCGCGACGGCCAGTCCCAAGGCCAGAATGTTCATTGCGATCCCCCTCTCATCCGGTCCGGCATCACAACCGATATCGGGCATCCGTGCAAGATGCGGAGGGATTGGCGATCCTCCAGTGCCCGACACCGACAGCCAGGCCATTCTACTGCCGTCGAAAAGGAGAATCGGTGGACTTGGAAGAAACCCGGGATCCCCGGTTAAGTCTTTGGGCAAGCGCAAGGAATATGGCGGCTGTATGCGCGCGGCGGGAATGGGCCTTGCGCGACGATGGGCGAAGGCTCGACAGAGGCTCGGGCTGGCCATAGGCGGCAGCCATGGCTCTTTCCCGCCCGCATGACGCCCCCGTTTCGCTTCCCTTCCCGTCAGGGGCCCCGGCTTCGGGCGGCGTGATGGCCTGGGTGGCCACCTATGCGCTGGCCATGGCGATCTTCTTTCGCACGGTGATTGCGAGCGGCTTCGATCTGGGCTTTGGCGAGCGGGGGGACGCGCTGATCGAGATGACCATTCTCGAACATTGGCGCAACGTCCTGTCGGGCGTGTCGCCCTGGGATGCGGCCTTCTACTTCCATCCCTATGGCGGCTCGCTGGGCTATAATGACGGTTATTTCCTCTATGGCCTGTCCTATTCGGTCTGGCGGCTGGTCGCGGACCCGTTCCATGCCGACACGCTCAACATCCTGACCTTCAAGACGATAGGGTTCGCGGCCGCATATCATCTGGTGAAGCGGACGCTGGGCTGGGGGCGGGGGAGCGCGCTGCTGGTGGCACTGCTCTGGAGCATCGCCAGCAATATCCACCTCCAGGCCGTCCATGCCCAGTTGCAGAGCGTCGCGCTGCTGCCGGTGGCGATGATCCTGGCGATAGGCTGCGTCCGCGCCGAAGGGTGTGGCGATCGCATCGCCGCGCGCTGGCGGGCGGTCGTGCTGGCGGCGCTGATGGCGGCGTGGCTGTTGACCTCCTATTACATGGCCTGGTTCACCATCTTCTCCGCCTGTCTGTTCGTGCTCTGCTGGGCGATGCTGAGCGGGAACGCCAGGCCGGCAGCGCTGGCCGGGCTGGTCCGGCGACATGCCGGGACGCTGGCCTGGGGCGGCGGTGCCTTTGCCGTGCTGATCCTGCCCTTCCTGGCCGTCTATCTGCCCAAGCTGCGCGAGACGGGGGGCGAGGGCTATTATGAGATGCTCGGCTATCTGGTGACGCCGGGGATCGACATGATCAATGTCGGGCCGGGCAATTATCTGTGGGGCTGGCTCTTCCGCCCGCTGTTCGCGCTGCTGCACGCGCTGTTCCCCGCCGACCCGCTATTGCCGGGGCGGGTGCTGGGCGGAGAGCATGAGGCGGGGTTTCCGCCGTTGCTGTGCGCGTTGCTGTTCGTCGCGGCGTGGCGGATCGTGGTGCGGCGGCGGATCGGGATCGCGGGGGAGGCGCCGGTGGCGTGGCGCGCCTTTGCGCTGGCGATGATCGTCGCCTGGGCGCTGACGCTGCAATTCTGGGTGGCGTCGCCCTGGAACCTCGCCTTCTGGCTGGTGCCGGGGGCCAAGGGGCTGCGCACCGTGTCGCGCTATCAACTATGGCTGAGCCTGCCGTTCCTGCTGATCGTCCTGGCGGCGTGGCGCGAGCAGGCGGCGCGGCTGGCGGCCACGCGTCCCTGGTGGCTGGCGGGGATCGTCGCCTTGCTGGTCGCCGAGAATCTGAGCGCGGAGACGCCCAACCAGATCAGCCATGCCGTCCATCACGACGCGCTGGCGGCCATCCCCGCGCCGCCCCGCGACTGCGCGGTCTTCTACGTCGTCGCGACGCGGGTGAACGAGCCGCTCTATATCAATGCCGAGCTCAACGCGCTCTATCCGCACAATGTCGATGCGATGTTCCTGGCGGAGCGGTGGCGGGTGCCGACGATCAACGGCTTCTCGACCTTCAATCCGCCCGACTGGCATTTCGCCGATCCACAGGCGGCCGATTATGATGCCCGGGCACGGGCCTATGTCCGGGCGCATGGGCTGCGGCACGTCTGTCGGCTGGATATGCGGTCCGTGCGGCCGTGGAGCCGGATGGCGGGATAGGGATTTGGGCCAAAGAAAAAGGGCGACCCCCGCAAAGGGGCCGCCCTTTCTTTAGCTCGCCAAGCGAACGGGTGCGGGGGTTGCCCCCCGCAGTCCGATTACTTGAGCTCGACGGTCGCGCCGGCTTCTTCGAGCTGCTTCTTGATCTTCTCGGCCTCGTCCTTGGCAATGCCTTCCTTGACGGGCTTCGGAGCGCCTTCGACCAGCGCCTTGGCTTCGGTCAGGCCCAGGCCGGTGATCGCACGGACTTCCTTGATGACGTTGATCTTCTTGCCACCGTCGCCGGTGAGGATCACGTCGAACTCGGTCTTCTCTTCAGCGGCCGGAGCAGCAGCGCCGCCAGCAGCAGGAGCAGCGGCAACGGCCGCAGCGGCCGAGACGCCCCACTTCTCTTCGAGCATCTTCGAGAGCTCGGCGGCCTCGAGGACGGTCAGCTCGCTCAGCTGGTCAACCAGCGCGTTCAGGTCTGCCATGATCTTATCTCCAATACGGGCCGTCTAAAATGGCCCGAGTGTGTCAGTTCAAATCGTATTCGCCCGAAGATCAGGCGGCTTCCTTGTCCTTGTCGGCATAAGCCGCGAGGACGCGGGCGATCTGCGCCGCGGGAGCCTGGGTGATGGTGGCCAGCTTCGTCGCCGGAGCGACGATGAGACCAACCAGCTTCGCCCGGAGCTCGTCCAGCGAGGGCAGAGTCGCCAGCGCCTGCACGCCTGCGACATCAAGGACGTTCGCACCCATCGATCCGCCGACGATCTCGAACTTGTCGGTCGTCTTGGCGAATTCCACGGCCACCTTGGCGGCGGCCACGGGATCGATCGAGCTGGCGATGCCGACGGGACCCGTCAGCATGTCAGCGACACCGGCATAGTCGGTGCCCTGGGCTGCGATCTTGGCAAGCCGGTTCTTCGAGACCTTGTAGGTCGCGCCGGCTTCCCGCATCTTCGTGCGCAGGGCCGTCGACTGGGCGACGGTCATGCCGTGGTTGCGGGTGATGACCACCACGCCAACCTCGTTGAAGTTGCGGTTCAGTTCGGCGACGGCCTGGGTCTTTTGATCGCGATCCATGCCATTCTCCATGGTTGGAACGACCGCGAACGGTCATCCCGGTTGCTTGACCGGGGGGTGTGACCACCCCTCGGGGTGTCCAGCGATGGGGAATGGGCAACCGACGCGTGAGAAACGCGGGGCAGACCGGACGGAACCAGCGAGTGGCACGACCGGCAAAATCCTTTTCCCCGTCTCGGCAGGCCATTAAGCCAGGGCATATTCCCCGGCACCTGCTGTCTAGGACGGAATCCGAACGGGCAAGCCCATCCGGATGCGGGGCTGCCCTTAGGCCGATCGTCATGGGGAGTCAAGCAGGCTGGCATGATGAAGCAAGCGTCATCTGGGAGTCATGGCGATGTCACCGTCATGACGCGGAAGTGAAGCCTGTGTGACTTGGTTGCGCGGCAAAGCCCGGCGCGAGGCCGCGCATCTTTCCCGACGCGGTATCGGGGGAAATTCCATGTCCGATATCAATAGCATGGTCGCCTATGACGATGGTGACGTCGATACCAACCGCTCGACCAACACGCATATGAGCGAGCTGATCGCCACCCGCCTGTCGCGCCGCCAGACGCTGCGCCACGGGGTGTCGGCGATGACCACCGCGCTGTTCGGCGGCATGTTGCTGGCGGGCTGCGACGACGAGAATCCGCAGGGCGTCACCGCCACGGCGGCGGGCAGCACCGCCAGCGTCGCGGCGGGGCGGCTGGTCACGCTGACCGGCACGGTGAACAGCGGCCAGGTCGCCAATGTCAACTGGAGCCAGACGGCGGGCCCCTCGGTCACGCTGACCAACGCCAACCAGCTCGTCGCCACGTTCCGCGCGCCCGCCGTGGCGACCGCGACCCAGCTGGCGTTCAAGCTGGAGATCACCAGCCGCGACGGCCTGGTCACCAACAACAGCGTGACGATCACGGTGACGCCGATCGCGCTCGACTTCACCGCCGTCCCGCACAGCCTGGCGGACGTGGTGACGGTGCCCTCGGGCTATAGCGTCAGCGTGCTCTATCGTCTGGGCGATCCGATCGCCTCGGGCGTGGCGGCGGCCGCCAATAACGGCACCGACAGCAATTTCGCGCAGCGTGCGGGCGACCATCATGACGGCATGAGCTATTTCGGCCTCGCCGCCAGCGGGGCGACCCCCGATCCGACCAACAGCACGCGCGGGCTGCTCGTCCTGAATCACGAGAACATCACCCAGCTCTATCTCCACGCCAACGGCCCCACGCCGTCGCCGCGCCCCGAATCGGAGGCGATCAAGGAGATCGAGTGCCACGGCGTCTCGGTGGTCGAGGTCACCCGCACGAACGGGGCCTGGACCTATGTCCAGGCCTCGGCGCTGAACCGTCGCATCACCCCCAACACCCCGATGGCGTTCAGCGGCCCGGTGAAGGGCAATGCCTGGCTGAAGACCGCTTATTCGACCGATGGCACCGGCGGGCGCGGTACGATCAACAATTGCGCCAACGGCACGATGGCGTGGAACACGTACCTGACCAACGAGGAAAACTGGGCGGGCTATTTCCGTCGCACCAGCGGCGATGCGGCGGTGCGCGCCGCCACGACGCCCAAGCAGAATGTCTCGCTCGCCCGCTATGGCATCGGCGAGGGGCGCTCGGGCAATTATGGCTGGACGACCGTCACGCCGTCGGATTCGTCGAGCACGGTCTTCCGCCGCTGGAACGCGACCGCCAATGCCGCACTGGCGGCGGACGGCACCGCCGATTTCCGGCACGAGCCGTTCCAGTTCGGCTGGGTGGTCGAGATCGATCCGTTCAACCCCGCCTCGACCCCGCGCAAGCGCACCGCACTGGGCCGCATGAACCATGAAGGCTGCCAGAGCGGCCGGATGATCGCGGGCGTCCGCCCCGCCTTCTACATGGGTGACGATGCGCAGAACGAATATATCTACAAGTTCGTGTCGGCCACGCCGTGGAGCACCTCGGACGCCAGCGCCAGCGACCGGCTGGCGGTGGGCGACAAATATCTCGACAACGGCACGCTCTATGTCGCCAAGTTCAATGCGGACGGCACCGGCATTTGGATGCCGCTGGTGTTCGGGCAGAACGGGCTGACCGCCTCGAACAGCGTCTATCCCTTCGCCGACCAGGCCGATGTCCTGATCAACACGCGGCTGGCGGGCGACGCGCTGGGCGCGACCAAGATGGACCGGCCGGAGTGGACTGCGGTCAATCCGGCGACCGGCGAGATGTATTGCACGCTGACCAACAACGCCTCGCGCCGCCCCGTCGCCTCAGGCAGCCTGACCGGGGTCGATGCGGCCAACCCGCGCGCCTATGTCGATCCGCCCTCGACCTCGGTCGGCAACCGCAACGGCCATATCATCCGCATCCGTGAAGCGAACGACACGACCGAGGCGACCAGCTTCACCTGGGACGTGTACGCCTTCGGGGCGGGGGCGGACCTGGATGCGACGAACATCAACCTGTCGGGGCTGGACGCGACCAACGACTTCTCGTCGCCCGACGGCCTGTGGTTCAGCCTGCCGAGCAATGTCGCCGGGCAGCAGACGCCGGTGATGTGGATCCAGACCGATGACGGCGCCTTCACCGACGTCACCAACTGCATGATGCTGGCCGCGATCCCCGGCCGGGTCGGCGATGGCGGCACGCGTTCGGTCACCAGCAGCGCAGGGGGCGCCTCGGCGACCGTCACCACCCGGATCGGCAAGGCACCGGGCGTGACGCTGAAGCGTTTCCTGGTGGGGCCGAAACAATGCGAGATCACCGGCATCCACTCGACGCCGGACGGCACCTCGGTCTTCGTCAATATCCAGCATCCGGGCGAGGACGCCAGCAGCGTCGCCGCGCCGACCAGCAACTGGCCCGACAGCCAGAGCGGCAGCGCGGCCGCATCGGTCCGCCCGCGCTCGGCCACGATCGTCATCACCAAGAATGACGGCGGCGTCGTTGCGATCTGATCGGCTGGTCGCATCGTGACCCCATGAGGGGGCGGGAAGTGATTGCCTTCCCGCCCCCTTTCGCGTTCAAGGGCTGGCGGACAAGGGAGGGGCGGCATGACGACGACACGGCGCGAGGTGATGGCGGGCGCGGCCGCCATCGGGCTGGGAACGGCGATCGGGCCGGTGCTGGCGCAGGTGCCGGGCCGCGACAGGCTGATCGCGGGCACCTATGCCAATGAAGGGGGCCGGGGCCTCTATCCGATCGTCGATGGCCGTGTGGGACCGCCGGTGGCGGGGATCGTCAACGCCTCTTACGGCGTGGGCAACGGGCCGGGCGGCGCCTTTTACCTGTTGCGGGAGCAGGCCGAGGGGCGCGTCACCGGCTATGGCCCCGGCTGGGCGTCGCGGGGCGGGGCGTCGACCGGCGGGGCCGATCCCTGCCATGTCGCGCTCGACCGGTCCTCCGCCTGTCTGGCGGTTGCCAATTATTCCAGCGGCTCGGTCGCCTTCTATCGGCTCGACCGGCGGACCGGCGCGCCGGGCGAGGCGCAGGTCTTTCGCCATCGGGGTCACGGCCCCAATGCCGAGCGGCAGGCGGGACCGCATGCGCATTGGGTGGGGTTCAGCCCCGACCGGCGCTGGCTGCACGCGGTCGATCTGGGGGCGGATGCGATCTTCGCCTATCGCTTCGACCCCGCCGCGCGGACGCTGGCCGAGCCGGTGATCGGCTGGCAGGCCCCGGCGGGGGCGGGGCCGCGCCACATGGTCCGCCACCCGACCCTGCCGCGCGCCTATGTCGCCTGCGAGTTGCAGCCCCGGCTGTTCGTCCTCGACGCGCTGCCCGAGGGGCGCTTCCGCACGGCGGGCGAACGGGCGCTGCTGGCCGAGGGCACGACCACGCCCTCCTATGCGGCGCATATCGCGATCGATCGGGCGGGGCGGACGCTCTATGTCTCCAATCGCGGGGCGAACAGCATCACCGTCTTCCGCCTGAACGCCAAGGGCGATCCCGAGCCGGTCCAGCATGTCCCGACCGGCGGCGACTGGCCGCGCTTCTTCCTGCTGCGCGAGGGGCGAGGCGAGATGCTGGTGGCGAACGAGCGTTCGGGTACGGTGAACGCCTTCCGGATCGGCAAGGACGGCCGCCTGACCGCCACCGGCCGCAGCATCGCCATTCCGGGCGTGGTCTTCCTCGCCGAGGTTTGAGGGGCGCACTCCAACCCCGTTCTTGAGTGGATCGCCATTCAGCGATGCCTTATCTTTCCCTCGCCCCTCGCAGAGGGGAGAGGGTTGCGCAGACTTGGTCTTTGCGTAGCAAAGGCTTAGTCGGAGCTGGGTGAGGCGTGGGCGCTCGCTTTGGCGAGCGCTGCGAGCCTTTGAGCTCGCTCAAACCCTTACCCAAGCTGCGCTAGCCAGCAGGCTGGCAAGCTTCGCTAACCCTCTCCCCTGTCCAGGGGAGAGGGGAAGAAGACGCAATCGTGAATGTCGATCCCCCTAGGCGGCGGGCCTTGCGCCAAGTTCCGCTGGTATCGCGGCAAGTTATTGGCGGTGGCCGACGGACAGGCTCTTGGCTAGGTCCGATCGCCATTCCACGCCTTTCCATCCTGAGCGACCAGAGCCTCCATGCGTTTCTTCCAACCCCTGCTGGCCGGCGCCACCCTGTCCGGCCGTCTGCTCGCCTGTATCGGGGCGGTCATCGGCATCGCGCTGACCATTATCGTCTGTGGCGGGTTGCCCCCGCTGGGCCCTGACCTGCCGATCATCGTCGCGCCGCTGGGGGCGTCCGCCGTGCTGGTCTTCGCCGTCCCCGCCAGCCCGCTCGCGCAGCCCTGGTCGGTGGTCGGGGGCAATGTCCTGTCCACGCTGGTCGGAGTGGCGATGTTCCATGCGATCCCTTCGCTGCCGCTGGCGGCGGGATGCGCGGTGGGTGGGGCGATCCTGGTCATGTCGCTGGCCCGGTGCCTGCACCCGCCGGGCGGCGCGGCGGCGCTGACCGCGGTGATCGGCAGCCAGGGAATCCATGCGGCGGGCTTTTCCTTCGCCTTCGCGCCGGTGGCGATCAACTCGATCGCGCTGGTGGCGCTGGGCATGTTCTTCCACCGCGCGACGGGGCGCAGCTATCCGCACGAACCGGGCGTGACCCCGCCCGCGCCCGCCGCCGTGATCCGGCCGGAGGATGTCGAGGCGGCGCTGGCGGACATGCATGAGAGCTTCGACATCGCGCGCGAGGATCTCGACATGCTGCTCGCCCATGCCGAGCGCCATGCGCGGGCGAGGACATAGCCCAACGAAAAAGGCCCGCCCCTCGCATGGAGGGACGGGCCTTTCGCGTCATCCGGTCGTGCCGATCAGCGATACTTGCCGCTGAACGAGATGCCGATGATGCGCGGTTCGTTGAACACGGCCGCCATATAGTTCTCGATCACGCCCTTGAGGTTCTTCTCGTTCGTGATGTTGCGGGCGAAGACCGACAGGCTCCAGTCGTCGTTCGGCGCCGAATAGCCGATGCTCAGGCCGCCCTCGAAATTGCCGTTCGAGGTGAACTCCTTGGTCCGGTACAGGACGAAGTTGGTGTAGCCCTGAAGATTCCAGTCGGTCGAGATGAACGCCTTGCCGCCATCGGACAGCGGCAGGTCGTACTTGGCCGCCAGGTTGACGTTATATTCCGGCGCGTTGGGCAGCGGGTTGCCGTTGATCGGCACGAAGAATGCGTTCGCCCCGAAGATGCGGCGCGTCGTCACCGGGCCGTTCAGCACGGTGCAGACCATCACGCCGTTCAGGCCGCAGGTCTGGACGCTGACATTGCGGTCGCGGATTTCCGAATGCAGCAGGCTGACACCCGCCGACAGCGCCAGGTTGCGCACCGGCAGCCACTGGGCATCGGCTTCCAGACCGTAGGCGACGGCCTTGTCGGCATTCAGGAGCACGCCGTTGCCGTCCGAGTCGTTGCCGTTCAGCTGGATGTTCTTCACGCGGTACGCGAAGGCGGCGGCGTTCAGGCGCAGCGTGTTGTCGAACAGCTTCGACTTGAAGCCGGTCTCGAACGACAGGTTCGTCTCCGAACCGGCGGTCGAGAAGTCCGAGTTGAACACCGCCGAGCGACCCTGGATGGTCGGACCGCGGAAGCCCTGCGCCGCGCGGACATAGACGTTCAGGTTCGGATTGACCTCATAGAGCGCCGACAGGTCCCAGCTGGGCTGGGTGTCCGACAGACGCACGTCGCGACGACCACGATAGGTCGAGACGCCGGCGGCGCTGTCGGCGGTGCGCAGCAGCCGGGTCCGCTTGGTATCCTCGCTGATCCGGCCCCCGGCGGTCAGGGTCAGGCGGTCGGTCGCCTGATAGCTGACCTGCCCGAACACGCCCCAGCTGGTGTTGACGTCGTGCAGGCGGACCCAGTTGTTCGGGTTCGCCCCGATCAGGAACGCGCGCTGGTAGAAGTCGGTGATGTCGCGGCTGTCGAAATAGATGCCGCCGACCTGCCACTTGAACGGCCCGCTGCCGGTCGAGGCGAGGCGGACTTCCTGCGTCCACTGGTCGAGCCCGCGGACCTGGCCCATGCTCAGGCCATAGCCATTGGCCACGCCGTTGACCGGGAAGTTGGCCGCCGCGCCGCCATCGGTGTCGCCCTTGCTGAAACCGGCCGTGGTCTCATAGGCGGTGATCGAGGTCAGCTCGGCCGCGCCCAGGTCCCAGGCGGCGCGCAGCGAGGTGCCTTGCGTGTCATAGGACTGCGGATTGCCGCGCCCTTCGTCATAGGCCACCCGGTCGCGCGGTTCGGCCGAGACGTCGCGCGAACCCTTCTTGATCGCGCCGCGATGGAACAGGGTCGAGGTGCCGTCATACCAGCGGGCATGGCCCGACAGGTTGAACGACAGCGTGTCGGTCGGCGTGAAGAGCAGCTGGAGCCGGACGTCGCGCTCGGTGAAGCCGCCCATCGCGTCCTTCTTCGGCGTCAGCGTGCCGTCGGCGCTGGGACCCGAATAGACATTGTCGACCCAATCGTCGCGGTGCTGCACCAGCGCCGACAGGCGGAAGGCCAGCACGTCGCGGATCAGGGGGCCGCCGACACCGGCGTCCATGCTGATCGTGTTGTAGCTGCCGATCGAGGCGGTCGCGCGGCTCTGGAAGCTCTGCGTCGGCTTGATCGTGTCGAACTTGATGATGCCCGCGGTCGTGTTGCGACCGAACAGCGAGCCCTGCGGCCCGCGCAGCACCTCGACCTGGTCGACGTCGAACACCGGGTTCGACTTCAGCACGACATGTTCCAGCACCACATCGTCCTGGATGATCGACACCGGCTGCGACGCGCCGAGATAGAAGTCGATATTGCCCAGGCCGCGAATGTAGAAGCGCGGGAAGATGCGGCCGGTGGTGGTTTCGGCATACAGGCCGGGCACCCGGCCCGACAGCGCCAGAATATCCTCGCCGCCCTGCTGGAAGGCGCGCAGGTTCGAACCGCTGACCACGCCCACCGACACGGGCACGCGGTTCAGATTCTCCGAGCGACGCTCGGCGGTGACGGTGATTTCGCCCAGCCCCTGTTCGGGGCCATTGTCGGCCGGGGTGGCCGCCGCCTGATCGGCGGTCTGGGCAAAGGCGGGCACGGCCGCCAGCGTTCCCCACGCCGCGCCCAGCAGCGCCACGGTCTTGATTACGGATTTCATGTCGTTCCCCACGCTCGGCGGATCGGTCGATGCCGTCCGCCCGATTGATTTTCTCCCGGTACGCCGAGCGGTTAAAAGTGCATTATGGCGCTTACGTGACAGGACTGATGCGCAAAAAGCACAGCGGGACATGAAAAATTCATGACGACATGGCGCGACCGTCATGCGAGGTTGTGCCCCGGCCAGACTGCGTCCTGCCCGCCGTTGCGGGGGCGGAACGGAATGGCCGGGAGGCAGCCATGACAGGGCGGAGCGGCGGAAATGCAGGGGGAACACAGGCCATGGCGGTCCACGAAACCTCGCCAGTCGCCCACCGGCAAAGGGGCCGGAATCCCGTTTCTGTCACATTGCTGTAACAGTGTTTTGCTTGACGCGGGGCGTTCGGCTGGTCAGGGGGGCGGCGTTCGTGCAAGCTTCGATCCCAGGGTCCATTTCGACGGTCCGGCGTTCCGCCGTGGCCCGCAAAGCCATGGGTGCTGAACACGCACGCTATCGGATCACTATCGGGGTTACCGACTGATGTTCGCCTGGTTCCAACGCCTCCTGCCGAAGACGGGGAATTTCTTCGAGCTGTTCGAGGCGCAAGCCGCCACCATCCTGGCGGGGGCCGAAGCCACCGTCCGGCTGTTCGATACGCAGGGCAATACCGCCCACGAGATCGCCGCCGTCGCCGCGCGCGAGCATGAGGCCGACGCGATCACGCGCGATGTGCTGACCTCGGTCCGCTCGACCTTCCTGACGCCGTTCGACCGCGCCTCGATCACCTCGCTGATCGGTTCGCTGGACGATACGATCGACGAGATGCACGCCGCCGCCACCGCGATCGGCCTGTACCGTGTGACCAGCTTCGCGCCCGAGATGCGCGAAATGGCGGCGGTCGCGGTCGAGGCGGCCAAGCTGACCGTCGAGGCGATGCCGCTGATGCGCGACGTCGCGCGCAACGGCGACCGCCTGCATGCGCTGACCGAAGAGCTGGTCCGGCTGGAAGGGCGTGCCGACGAGATCCATGCGGCGGGCCTGAAGCGCACGCTGGACGAATGCGGCGAGCGCGACACGCTGCGCTTCGTGATCGAGAAGGAAGTGTACAAGCATCTGGAGCGCATCCTCGACGCGTTCGAGGATGTCGCCGACGAGATCGACGGCATCGTCATCGATCACGCCTGAGGCGTCGGAGATGCACGAACTCGCCTTTCCGTTGCTGGTCGGCCTGATCCTGGTCGCGCTGGCGTTCGATTATCTCAACGGGCTGCACGATGCGGCCAATTCGATCGCGACGGTGGTGGCGACCCGGCTGCTGCCGCCGGTCGCGGCGGTGGGCTTTGCCGCCTTCTTCAACTTCGCGGCCTATTTCCTGACCGTCGCCTTTCCCAGCCTGCACAAGGTGGCCGAGACGATCGGCAAGGGCCTGATCGACCAGAGCATCGTCACCCCCGCCGTCATCTTCGGCGCGCTGGGCGGAGCGATGGCCTGGAACGTCATCACCTGGCTGCGCGGCATCCCCTCGTCGAGCAGCCATGCGCTGGTCGGCGGGCTGGTCGGCGCGGGCGTGGCGCATGCGGGCATGGACGCGGTGAAGTGGGCGGGTCTGAACAAGACGCTGCTCGCCATCGTGCTGTCGCCGATGCTGGGCATGATGCTGGCCATGCTGGTCATGCTGGCGAGCAGCTGGGCCATGCGCCGGTCGAGCGCGGGACAGGCGGAGCGCAGCTTCCGCGCGATGCACCTGGTCTCCTCGGCGGCCTATTCGCTCAGCCACGGGCTGAACGACGCGCAGAAGACGATGGGGATCATCACCGTCCTCCTCTATTCGACCGGGCGGCTGTCCGGCCCGTTCGAGGTGCCGCACTGGGTCGCCATCTCCTGCTATGTCGCGATCGCGCTGGGCACGATGACCGGCGGCTGGCGGATCATCGAGACGATGGGCACCCGCATCACCAAGCTGTCGCAGCACCAGGGGTTCAGCGCCTCGACCGCGGGGTCGATCGTGATCTTCTGCGCTTCGGCGCTGGGCATTCCGGTGTCGACGACGCACACCATCACCGGCTCGATCATTGGCGCGGGCGTGGCCCGACGGGCCTCGGCGGTGCGCTGGGGCGTGGCGGGCAATGTCGTGATCGCCTGGATCATCACCATCCCCGCCTCGGCGGTGATGGGGGCGGGCTTCTACCTGCTGACCCGGTTGTTCTGACAAGGGGGAGGGCGAAGGTCCTCCCCTTTTTCGTTGGGCATCATCCTACTCTCCGTTCAGCCTGAGCGAAGTCGAAGGCCAAGGGAGTCGGTTCGCGCAGAGGACACCGAGAGCGCCTTCTCTAGAACGCCACCTCAACATCCTTCTGTTCCCTGGCGAAGGCCGGGGCCCAGTTGCGGCCCACCATCGACGGCGGGCCGCTCTTGCCTCCCACGCACCGACGCCGCGCATATAGTAACTGGTCCCCGGCCTTCGCCGGGGAACGGAGCAGCATTGAGGGGGGGCGTTATCCCAAAGAACGCGATCTCTGCGTCCTCCGCGCCTCTGCGCGAACCGAATCCCGTGGCCTTCGACTTCGCTCAGGCTGAACGGAGGTGAGTTGGGGGGCGGACTCCTTCATCCGCCCCCCAAACCTTCAAGATCCCGTGACCGGCCCCCCGGCGGCCTGGAACAGCGCGACCGAGTCGGTCATGCGCGCCGCCTTGGCCTGGATCAGCTGCGACCGGGCCTGCGCGTCGGTCGCGGTGGCGTTGAGCAACTGCAACGTCCCGACATCGCCCAGCGCCAGCTGCCGCCGTGCGAAGGTCAGCGCCTGGCCCGCCGCGTTGCTCGCCCGCTGTGCGGCGTCCAGCGCCTGCGCGTCGGTGGACAGGCCGGTCAGCGAGTCGGCGACATCGCCGAACGCCTGGAGCACCGCCTGACGATATTGCGCCTTGGCGCCCTCCAGCGCCGCCTCGGCCGCCTTTTGCTGGTGGCGCAGCGCATTGGCGTGGAACAGCGGCTGGGTGATCCCGCCGAGCAGCGCCCAAAAGGGATTGCCGCTCTTGAACATGTCGCCGAAATTCTGTGCCGAGCCGCCCGCATTGGCGGAAAGCTGGATGCTGGGCAGCCGCGCGGCGATGGCGGCGCCGACATCGGCCCCGGCACCTCGCAACTGGGCTTCGGCGGCCAGCACGTCGGGACGGCGATGCACCAGATCGGAGGGGACGATGGCGGGCAGCTCGGTCGGCAGCGTCAGCTGCGCCAGCTCGGGCAGCGGCGGCAGCGCCGAGCCCGCCGGGCGGCCGATCAGCGTCGCGATGATGGTGCGCTGCGCCGCCTCGGCACGGACCAGCGGGGGCAGCGCGCCCTCGGCGGTCGCCAGCGCGGCTTGCTGCGTCGACACGTCCGACGCGCCGACCGCGCCCAGCCGCTGTCGCTGTTGCAGCGCGCCCAATATGTCGCGATTGACCTGCACCGCCGTCTGCGCGGCGGCGACCTGTTCGGCCAAGCTCGCCCGCTCGATCAGCGCGGTGACGAGGTTGGCCGCCACTGTCATCCGCGCCGCGTCCAGCTGGTGCCGCTCGACCTCGGCGCGCGCGGCGGCGGAGCGGACTTGCGCCCGGTTCCCGCCGAACGCGTCGACATCATAGGACACGCTGACCTGCGCGGTGTGCAGCGTATAAAGCTGCTGGTTCTGGTCGGCGACCGCCGGCGACAGCGCGTTGGACACGCGGGTCCGCTGCGCCTGATAGTTCAGGCCCCCTTGCGGGAACAGCAGCGAGCCGCGCGTCGCCCGCGCCTGTTCCTGCGCCTGCTTCAGCGAGGCTTGCGCGACGGCCACGTCGTTATTGTGCGCCAGCGCCTCGGCGACCAGCGCATCGAGCTGGGCATTGCCGAAGGCGTGCCACCATTGGGGCGCGACAGTGGCGGACACCGTCTGCGCCGGGCCGGTCGCGGGTGCGATGACCGGCGCAGGCGCCAGCGGCGGCAGGCTGGCATGCGCGTCCAGGTCATGCGGTCCCACGGCGCAGCCCGAGATACTGGCCGAAACGCACGCCAGCAGCGGCAGGGTCAGGAAACGCTTCATGCCGGAACCCCAGAGTCGGAGATGGTGGTATCGTCCTGGTCGTCGACCATCGGATCATGCTTCTTCTTGCGCTGCGACAGCGGCAGGCGGGTCGAATAGCGGCTGATGAGCACCGGCAGGACCAGCAGGATCAGCACGGGGGCCAGCGTCATGCCGCCGACGACGACCAGCGCCAGCGGCTTCTGCACCTGGCTGCCGATCCCGTGCGACAGGGCGGCGGGCAGCAGGCCGATCGCGGCGACCAGACAGGTCATGACGACCGGGCGCAGGCTGTTCTTGACGGTGTTGGCCAGCGCATTCTCGCGCGGGGCGCCCTCGTCGATGGCGTTGTTGAAGGTGGTGACGACCAGGATGCCATCCATCACCGCGATGCCGAACAAGGCCACGAAGCCGATCGCCGCCGAGATGCTGAACGCCGTGCCGGTCAGGGCCAGCGCCAGCACACCGCCCACGATCGCCATCGGGATCGCGGAGAAGGCGAGCAGGCTGTCGCGCATCGATCCGAAGTTCGCATAGAGCAGCAGCAGGATGAGCACGAGGCTGATCGGGACCACGATCTCCAGCCGGGCGATCGCGTTCTTCAGATTGTCCAGCTCGCCCGCCCATTCCAGGTGATAGCCCGGCGGGAGGTGGACATTCTGGTTGATCCGCGCGCGCGCCTCCTCGACCGCACCGCCCAGATCGCGGCCACGCACCGAGAATTTGATCGGGACATAGCGTTCCTGATGCTCGCGATAGATGAACGAGGCGCCGCTGGTCAGCTTGACGTTGGCGACTTCGGACAGCGGCACCTGGATGGTCCCGTTGCCGTCGGGCGAAGGCGCGCCGATCGTAATGTTGCGCACCGATTCCAGCGAGTCGCGCTGGGCGGGCTTCAACCGCACGATGATCGGGAAGTGGCGGTCGGTGCCGGGTTCGTACAGGTCGGCGGGCGACTGGCCACCGATGGCGGCGGCCACCGTCTGGTTGATGTCGTCGGGCGTCAGGCCATAGCGCGCGGCCTTGGCGCGATCGACGTCGATCCGCACGGTCGGCTGGCCCAGAATCTCGAACACGCCGAGATCCTCGATGCCCTTCACCTTGGCCATCTGCGCCTTGATCTGGTTGGCCAGCTTTTCCAGCGTGACGAGGTCGGGGCCGAACAGCTTGATCGAATTAGCGCCCTTCACGCCCGAGGCGGCTTCCTCGACATTATCCTCGATGATCTGCGAGAAGGAGAAGTCGACGCCCGGATATTTCTTGGCGAGGCGGCTCGACAGTTCCTCGATCAGCTTTTCCTTGGTCATGCCGCTCGGCCAGCTGTCGAAGGGCTTGAGCGGCACGAAGAACTCGATGTTGAAGAAGCCGGTCGCATCGGTGCCGTCGTCCGGGCGGCCATGCGCGGACAGCACCGCCGTGGTCTCCGGATAGCTGGCGATGATCTTGCGCACCTCGTTGGTCACCTTCTCGCCCGCCTCGAGGCTGATCGAGGAGGGGAGGGTGGCGCGGATGTACATATTGCCTTCTTCGAGGTGCGGCAGGAACTCGATGCCCAGCGAGCGCACGCCGACGACCGCCAGGCCCATCATCAGCAGGCCGCCGCCGATCGTCACAATCTTGTTGCGCAGCGCAAAGGACGCGGCGGGTTCATAGACGGCACGCAGCTTGCCGACGATGAACGTCTCGGTCTCGGCCAGCTTGTCCGGCAGGAGCAGCGTCGAGAGGACGGGCGCGACGGTGAAGGTCGCGAGCAGGCCGCCGGTGATGGCATAGGCATAGGTCTTGGCCATCGGACCGAAGATATGCCCCTCCACGCCGGTCAGGGTGAACAGCGGCAGGAAGCTGGCGATGATGATCGCGGCGGCGAAGAAGATACCGCGGCTGACCTCCGACGAGGCGCCCAGCACCGCGCCGAAGCGGCTGGCCAGGGTATAGCGGCCCTGGCCATTCTCCACCGCGGTCGAGCGTTCGACCATGTGGCGGAAGATATTCTCGACCATGATGACGCAGGCATCGACGACAAGGCCGAAGTCGAGCGCACCCACCGACAGCAGGTTCGCACTCTCCCCCTGGAGCACCAGGATCAGGATCGCGAAGGCCAGCGCGAAGGGAATGGTGGCCGCCACGATGATCGCCGAGCGCAGATTGCCGAGGAACAGCCATTGCAGCGCGAAGATCAGCAGGATGCCGACCACCATGTTTTCCATGACGGTGTGGATGGTCAGGTTGATCAGGTCGGACCGGTCGTAGATCCGCTCCAGATGGACGCCGGGGGGCAGGATGCCGCTGTCGTTGATGTTGGCGACCTCGGCCTGCACGGCCTTGATCGTCGGCATCGACTGGGCACCGCGCTGCATCAGGACGATGCCCTGCACGATGTCGTCGTCGTTATTATACCCGGCGATGCCCATGCGCGGGGCGTTGCCGATCTTGACGGTGGCGACGTCCTTGACGAGCACGGGCTGGCCGCCCGCCTGGCCGACCAGGACGTTCTGGATCGCGTCGGGCGACTGGATCAGGCCGATGCCGCGCACGATCGCGGCCTGTTCGCCGAAGTTGATCGTCTGGCCGCCGACATTGCCGTCGCTCTTGGACAGCGCCGCCAGCACCTGCGACACGGTCACGCCGTGCGCGTTCAGCCGGTTCTGGTCGATCACCACGTCATAGGCGCGCAGCTTGCCGCCCCAGCCGGTGACGTCGATCACGCCCGGAATCCGCTTGAACCGGCGCTGGAGCACCCAGTCCTGCAACGTCTTCAGGTCCATCACCGAATAGCCCTTGGGCGCGGAGATGCGGTAGCGATAGATCTCGCCCACCGGCGAGGTCGGCGACAGCGTCGGCTGCGCGCCACCGGCCAGCGGCGGCAGCTGCGACAGGCGGTTGATGACCTGCTGGCGCGCCTGTTCGTTGGTATAGTCGTAGGTGAACTGGATCTTGATGTCCGACAGGCCGAACAGGCTGATCGCGCGGATCGCGGTCAGATGCGGGATGCCCGCCATCTGGACCTCGATCGGGATGGTGACGTTGCGCTCCATCTCCTCGGCCGACAACCCTTGCGTCTGGGTGATGACCTCGACCATCGGCGGGACGGGATCGGGATAGGCTTCGATGTTGAGGTTGATGAAACCGATGACGCCAGCGACGATCATCGCGAAGAACAGGCCGACGATCAGCAGTCGCTGACGCAGCGCAAAGTCGACGATGCGGTTCATTACTCGCCGATCCCCGCTTCGTTGACGAACAGCGCGCCCGAGGTGACGATCTTCTCGCCCGGCTTCAGACCCGACGTGATGGTGACGAGCCCGTTGGCCGAGTCGCCGGTCGTCACGTCGCGCGCGACCAGCAGGCCGTCGGGCCGCATGATCCAGACGCGGGCCGCGTCGCCTTCATGGATGACGGCGGCGGCGGGGACGCGGATCGCCTGACCCGCACCGCGATGCTGGATCGCGAAGCTGGCGAACATCTGCGGCTTCAGCGCCTTGTCGGGGTTGGGGATCGAGGCGCGCACCGGCAGGCGGTGGGTCTGCGGGTCGAGCGCGGCACCGACCAGGTCGATGGTGGCGTGGAAGACGCGGCCGGGGATGGCGGGGGTCGTCACCTCGACGGGATCGCCGACGCGGACATTCTCGGCATCGCTCTCGGCCACCTGCGCGACCAGCCAGACGCGCGAGGGGTCGGTGATCGTCATCACCGGCTTGTCGCCGCCCTGCGAGACATATTGCCCCGGCGCGACATCGCGCGAGGCGACGACGCCACTGATCGGGGCGTGCAGCGTGGTGATGTCGTGGATGCCCGCGACCTCGCCGACATTCTCCAGCCGGTTGATCTCGCCCTGCGACTTGCCGAGGATCGCCAGCTTGTCGCGCGCGGCACCCAGCGAGGCGGCGGCGGTGCGTGCGGTCGCCTGCGCGGCGGTCAGGTCGACCTTGGCCTGCTGATAATCCTTCAGCGCGCCGCCCGCGGTCTCATAGATTTGCTGCTGGCGGTCGGCATTGCGCTGCGCCGCGACCAGCTGCGCCTGCGCATTCTGATAGGCCGCGCGGGCCGAGAACAGCCCCGAGCGCGCATCGACGAAATCGCTGGTCTTGATCTGCAGCAGCGGCTGGCCCTGGCGTACCGCCTGGCCCGCTTCGGCCAGCACGCGCACGACCTGCCCCGCATAGGGCATCAGCACGGGGGTCGAGCGGGTCGCATCGACCGTGATCGCGCCCGTCGCCATGGTCTGGTCGCCCGACGCGCCCAGCCCGACGCGCACCGTCGGCATCGCCGCCAGCTGTTCCCTGGACAGGCGCAGCGTGCCCGGCGGCGGCGGGGCGGGGGGCGTTTCCTCCTTGTGGGTCAGCTTGCCGATCACCGTGATCAGGATCAGCGCACCCACCAGCACGGCGGCGGCGATCCCGATCCAGCGCCATTGCTGCGCGGAGGACAGGCGGCGGGTTTCGGGTAATGTCGCGTCGGCAGGATTGACGTGCATCGGAGTCTTTCGGCGCAAGGAACGGAATTGCTTCGGCCAATACGGGCAAGGCTCTGACGCTTTCCTTGCGGAAATCTTACGAGACGTTCATCTGTGCGGGCATTGCGGCATCGATGGCGATGCCGTTCTTGGCATCTTCCTCATCTATTCAAATGCTTGGTCATTGCGGACGCGTCATGAACAGCATGTCACCTGGCAGGGAACAAAAGTTTCGGTTCGTCGTTCGAATCGAACGGCTCAACTGAGGGAGGGTGAAGATGGCCAGCCATAGACCGCCACCGCGGATTTCGGACCTGCCGCGCGAGGAACGTCTGGATGCCTTGTATCGTCGCGCCGCCGACGATCGCGCGCGCTATATGGCGATGCGGGACCGCAAATCGGGCCTGTTCGACCGCCTGCTTCACCTGTTCTGAAATTTGCCGCCGCCGGGGCCTTCCCGGCGGATCGTCAGTGTCCGGCCGTCATCCGGCGCTTGCGGCGGGCGGGTTGACCGCTCCGGACAGCGCGCAGGCGAAAGTGCCGCTCCATGCCGATATCGCTATGTCCGATCGCGATCAGGACGATCGACAGCGACGACAAAGCGGATATCGTGAGCCATATCTCTAGCAGCGCACCCGCCATCCGATATCCCCTGCGTGAGCCGGGCCAACGGCCCGTATGCGGCTTTGCTCCCCACAGATAAAAATAAAGTGACGGAAGGCGCCCATAGGGGCCGATGATGGCCATGCGCGGCGAAATACGATCATGACGCGCGCACGGCCTGGCTTTATGACGGCGCATCATGATCCGATCCGATCGACGTTCCTGGCCCCTGGCCATCGGGCTGGCGCTGCTCGCGGGCTATGTCGACGCGATCGGGTTCCAGCATCTGGGCGGTTATTTCGTCTCTTTCATGAGCGGCAACGGCACGATGCTGGCCGTGCATCTCGTTCGTCCCGGTCCGGCGGACGGGAGCGTGGCGATGCTGGCCATGCTCCTCGCGCTGTTCGTCGGCGGGGTGATGGGGGGCACGTTGATCCGCCTGGTCCTGCCGCGTGGCGGACAGGCGGCGGTGCTGCTGCTGGTCGCGCTACTGCTGGGGCTGGCGGGATTCAATGTGCGGCTCGGCTGGGGGATGGCGGTGGCGATGGGCGCGGCCAACGCCACCTTCGAGCGGGACGGCGAGGTCAGCATCGGCGTCACCTACATGACCGGCACGCTGGTCAAGATCGGCCAGCATCTGGCGCAGGCCGTGGCGGGGCGCGAGCGGTGGCGCTGGCTGCCCTATACGCTGCTCTGGGCGGGATTCGTCGCGGGGGCGGGGCTGGGCGCGTGGCTCTATCCCTTTTGGGGCATGGCGGCGTTGCACGGCGCGGGTATCGGCGCGCTGGCGGCGGCGGCGGTTGCATGGCGCTGGCGTCCGGCGGCCTGACGCGCATCGGGGGCGTTCCGGCGGGGCGCTGGTCGGCTTTTGTTACGGTCCGACTTGGATTTCACGCGCGAGTAATATAATTACAAGACCTAGAGTCGGGCAGCAGACCCGCGACAGGAGAGCCTATGCGCGTGATCGACCATGTGGTCGCCGGTGGACAGACCGCGACCGACGCCGCTTTGACCCGTCAGGGTGATGTGTTCGACCCCAATAGCGGCCAGGTGCAGGCGCGCGTGCCGCTGGGCGATGCCGCGCTGCTCGACCGGGCGGTCGCCGCCGCGCAAGCCGCGCAACCCGCCTGGGCCGCGACCAATCCGCAACGCCGGGCGCGCGTGATGTTCCGGTTCAAGGAACTGGTCGAGCAGAATATGGACGCGCTGGCGCATCTGCTCTCCTCCGAACATGGCAAGGTGATCGCCGATGCGAAAGGCGACATCCAGCGCGGGCTGGAGGTGATCGAGTTCGCCTGCGGCATCCCCCACGCGCTGAAGGGCGAATATACGCAAGGCGCCGGGCCCGGCATCGACGTCTATTCGATGCGCATGCCGCTGGGCATCGGGGCGGGCATCACCCCGTTCAACTTCCCCGCGATGATCCCGATGTGGATGTTCGGCATCGCCATCGCCTGCGGCAACGCCTTCATTCTGAAACCGTCCGAGCGCGATCCCTCGGTTCCCGTCCGCCTGGCCGAGCTGATGCGCGAGGCGGGCGCGCCCGAGGGCATCCTGCAGGTCGTGCACGGCGACAAGGCGATGGTCGATGCGATCCTGGACCATCCCGCGATCGGCGCGGTCAGCTTCGTCGGCTCGTCCGACATCGCCCATTATGTCTATCGGCGCGGCGTCGAGGCGGGCAAGCGCGTCCAGGCGATGGGCGGGGCCAAGAACCATGGCATCGTCATGCCCGATGCCGATCTGGACCAGGTGGTCGCCGACCTGTCGGGCGCGGCCTTCGGCTCGGCGGGCGAGCGGTGCATGGCGCTGCCCGTCGTCGTGCCGGTGGGGGAGAAAACCGCGGATGCGCTGCGCGAAAAACTGATTCCCGCGATCGATGCGTTGCGGGTCGGTGTCTCGACCGATGCACAGGCGCATTACGGCCCGGTCGTCAACGCCGTGCACAAGCGCCGGGTCGAGGACTGGATCCAGACCGGCGTGGACGAGGGCGCGGAGCTGGTGGTCGACGGGCGCGGCTTCAAATTGCAAGGCTATGAGGAGGGCTTCTTCATCGGCCCGTCGCTGTTCGACCGGGTGACGCCCGCCATGCAGAGCTATCGCGAGGAAATCTTCGGCCCCGTGCTCCAGATCGTCCGCGCGCCCGATTTCGAGACGGCGGTGCGCCTGCCGAGCGAGCACCAATATGGCAATGGCGTCGCCATCTTCACCCGCAACGGCCATGCCGCGCGCGAATTCGCCGCGCGTGTCGAGGTCGGCATGGTCGGCATCAACGTGCCGATCCCGGTGCCCGTGGCCTATCACAGCTTCGGCGGATGGAAACGTTCGGCTTTTGGCGACGTGAACCAGCACGGCATGGAGGGCGTCCGCTTCTGGACCAAGGTGAAGACCGTGACGCAGCGCTGGCCCGATGGCTCGCCCGATGGCGGCAACGCCTTCGTGATTCCCACCATGGCCTAAAAGCACGCCCCTCCCGCAGGCGGGAGGGGATGGGGGAGGGCAGGGCCACGAGCGATGGTCTCGGTGAGACTCCTTGCCCTCCCCAAACCCCTCCCGCCTGCGGGAGGGGCTTACAGATGGAAGCGTAGATGACCCAATTCGACCTGACCGACGAGCAGCGCGAAATCCAGGAACTGGCGCGCCGCTTCACCGCCGACCGCATCACCCCCTTCGCCGCCGAATGGGACGAGAAGCATATCTTCCCCCGCGACACGATTCGCGAAGCCGCCGAACTGGGCTTCGCCGCGATCTACGTGTCCGAGGAATCGGGCGGCATCGCGCTCGGCCGGCTGGAGGCGGCGCTCATCATGGAGGCCATGGCCTATGGCTGTCCCTCCACCTCTGCCTTCATCTCGATCCACAATATGGCGTCGTGGATGATCGACCGTTTCGGCGATGCGGACGTGAAGGGGCGGTATCTGCCCGATCTCGTCACCATGGAACGCATGGCCAGCTATTGCCTGACCGAGCCGGGTTCGGGCTCCGACGCGGCGGCGCTCAAGACGCGCGCGGTGCGCGACGGCGACCATTATGTCGTCACGGGCTCCAAGCAGTTCATCTCGGGCGGCGGCGAGAATGAGGTCTATGTCACCATGGTCCGCACCGGCCCAAATACTCCAGAGGGGGAGGGGCCCAAGGGCATTTCCTGCCTGGTGATCGACAAGGACACCCCCGGCGTGTCCTTCGGCGCGAACGAGCGCAAGCTGGGCTGGCATTCGCAGCCGACGCGGCAGGTGACGTTCGACAATGTCCGCGTGCCGGTCGCCAACCGGCTGGGCGCGGAGGGCGAGGGCTTTCGCATTGCGATGATGGGGCTGGACGGCGGGCGGCTGAACATCGGCGCCTGCTCGCTGGGGGGCGCGCAGCGCTGCCTGGACGAGGCGGTCGCTTACGTGAAGGACCGCCGCCAGTTCGGGAAAGCGATCGCAGAGTTCCAGAATACCCAGTTCACTCTGGCCGACATGGCGACCGAGCTGGAGGCGGCGCGTGCGCTGCTCTATCTCGCCGCCGCCAAGGTGACGGCGGGTGCGCCGGACAAGACGCGCTTCGCCGCCATGGCCAAAAGGCTGGCGACCGATACCGGATCCTCGGTGGTCGACCGGGCGCTGCAACTCCATGGCGGTTACGGCTATCTGATGGATTACCCGATCGAACGCTTCTGGCGCGATCTGCGCGTGCATTCGATCCTGGAAGGCACCAACCAGGTGATGCGGATGATCGTTGGTCGGGAGTTGCTCAAAGACTAAGCTGTTCCCCGGCGAAGGCCGGGGTCCAGTTTCCAAGCAGCCGATGGCGCGCTTCATAGCTTGCCACAACTGGACCCCGGCCTTCGCCGGGGAACGGGAAAGGATAGAAGGACCGGCATGACCCAGGATCTGATCGTCACCCGCGAAGGCCCGGTCGGGCGGCTGCGGCTCAACCGGCCCAAGGCGATCCACGCGCTGACCCGTGCGATGTGCGAGGGCGTGCTGGCCGCGCTGGAGGACTGGCGCGGCGATCTGTCGGTCGAGGCGATCATCATCGACCATGCCGAGGGGCGCGGCTTCTGCGCGGGTGGCGACATCCGCCTGCTCGCGGAAAGCGGAGCGAATGACGGCGAGGCGGCACGGGGCTTTTTCCGGGCCGAATATCGAATGAACCACCGGCTGTTCACCTATGCCAAGCCGATCGTCGCCGTGATGGACGGCATCACCATGGGCGGCGGCGTCGGCATTTCCGCGCCCGCGCGCTTCCGGGTCGCGACCGAGAATACCCGGTTCGCCATGCCTGAGACGGGCATCGGCCTGTTCCCCGATGTCGGCGGCGGCTGGTATCTGTCGCGACTGCCGGGGCGGATGGGCGTGTTCCTGGCGCTGACCGGGCATCGGCTCGACGGGGCGGAGGCGCATGCGCTGGGCCTCGCCACCCATTATCTGCCATCGTCCGCGCTGGAGGAGGCCAAGGCCGCGATCCTCTCGGCCCCGCAGGAGATCGCCGCGACGCTCGACCGGCTGTCCGCCCCCGTGGCCGAGGCCGGGATCATGGTCCATGCCGCCGACATCGACCGGCTGTTCGCCGCCGACACGCTGGAGCAGATCGTCGCCGCACTGGCGGCGGATGGCGGCGAATGGGCCGCGCAGCAGCTGGCGATCTTGCGCACCAAATCGCCGCAAGCCTGCAAGGTGTCGCTGCGTCTGCTGCACGAGGGGGCACGGACCACCGACTTCGCCGAGGAGATGCGCCGCGAATATGGCGTCGCCAGCCGCGTGGTGCAGCGTCCCGATTTCGTCGAAGGCGTTCGTGCGCTGATCGTCGACAAGGACAATGCGCCGCGCTGGAACCCCGCCACGCCCGAGGGCGTGACCGACACGATGATCGACCATATCTTCGCCCCCCTGCCCGAGGCCCAGGCCTGGACACCCGAAGACCGCTGAAGAGGACGCCCGCATGACCGACTATACCACCCTGATCGTCGAGCGCCGCGAGGCGGTGACGCTGGTGACGCTGAACCGGCCCCAGGCGCTCAATGCGCTGAATGCCGAGTTGCTGACCGAATTGCTCGAGGTGATGCGCGCCTATGACGCCGATCCCGAACAGCGCTGCGCCGTCATCACCGGCAGCCCCAAGGCCTTCGCGGCGGGGGCGGACATCAAGGAGATGCAGGAAATGGACTTCGCGGCCATGTATGGCGGCGACCATTTCTCCGGCTGGGACGAATTCACTCGTGTCCGCAAGCCGATCATCGCGGCGGTCGCGGGCTATGCGCTGGGCGGCGGGTGCGAGTTGGCGATGATGTGCGACTTCATCCTGGCCGCCGACACCGCCAGGTTCGGCCAGCCCGAGATCAAGCTGGGCGTGACGCCGGGCATGGGCGGATCGCAGCGGCTGGCGCATGCGGTCGGAAAGGCCAAGGCGATGGAGATGTGCCTGACCGGCCGGATGATGGACGCCGAGGAAGCCGAGCGGGCGGGCCTGGTCGCGCGCATCGTCCCCGCCGCCGATCTGGTCGAGGACGCGCTGAAGACCGCCGCGACCATCGCCGGCATGGCCCCGATCGCGGTGCGTGCCAACAAGGAGATGGTCAACGCCGCCTTCGACATGGGGCTGGCGCAGGGCGTGCAGTTTGAACGCCGCCTGTTCCACGGCCTGTTCGGCTCGGCCGACCAGAAGGAAGGCATGGCCGCATTCGTGGAGAAGCGCAGCCCCAACTGGACCAACCGCTGATGTGACTCACGCCCCTCCCGCAGGCGGGAGGGGATGGGGGAGGGCCGGGAGTCTCACCGAGACCATTGGTCGCGGCCTAGCCCTCCCCAAACCCCTCCCGCCCGCGGGAGGGGCTTAAAAGAAGAAGATTATAGGAGAGCATCATGGCGCGGATCGCGTTTATCGGCCTGGGCAATATGGGCGGCGGCATGGCCGCCAATCTGGCGAAGGCGGGGCATGACGTCCGCGCCTTCGACCTGTCGGCGGACGCGCTGGCGGCGGCGCGGGCGGCGGGGTGCCTGCCGGTCGACAGCGCGGTCGCGGCGATGGAGGGCGTCGAGGCGGTGGTGACGATGCTGCCCGCCGGAACCCATGTCGAGCGCGTCTATGCCGACGCCGTCTTCACCGCCGCGCCGCCGTCCGCGATCCTGATCGACTGCTCGACCATCGACGTCGCCACCGCGCGACGCGTGGCGGAGGCGGCGCGGGGCAAGGGCATGATGGCGGTCGATGCTCCCGTCTCGGGCGGGATCGCGGCGGCCAGGGCGGGCACGCTGACCTTCATGGTCGGCGGCTCCGACCAGGCCTTCGAACGCGCCGAGCCCTTCCTGTCGGCGATGGGCCAGGCGGTGATCCATGCCGGGGGCCATGGCGCGGGGCAGGCGGCCAAGATCTGCAACAACATGCTGCTCGGCGCGACGATGATCGCGACTTGCGAGGCATTCGTGCTGGCGGAAAGGTTGGGGCTGGAGCCGCAGACCTTCTACGACATCGCCTCGGTGTCGTCGGGGCAGAGCTGGTCGATGACCAAATATTGCCCGGTGCCCGGCGTTGGGCCGGAAACGCCCGCCGATCACGACTATCAGGGCGGCTTCGCGGCGGCGCTGATGCTCAAGGACCTGAAGCTGGCGATGGAAGCCGCACGCGACGCGGGCGCGACCACGCCGATGGGCGAGCGCGCGGCCGAGCTCTACACCGCGTTCGTCGGCGAGGGGCAGCCGTCGGTCGACTTCTCCGGCATCATCCGCACGCTGCGCTAGGGCCGATCGCCATTCCTTTCCTCGCCCCTCGCATAGGGGAGAGGGTTGCGCAGACTTGGTCTTTGCGAGAGCAAAGGCTTAGTCGGAGCTGGGTGAGGGGTGGATGCGCGCAGCGCGCGAGCCTTTGGGCTCGCTCGACCCCTCACCCAAGCTGCGCTAGCCAGCAGGCTGGCAAGCTCCGCTAACCCTCTCCCCTGTCCAGGGGAGAGGGAAGAGGAAGCAATGGTGAATCTCGATCCGACCTGAAAAACCACCGTTCAGCCTGAGCGAAGTCGAAGGCCAAGGGAATCGCTATTCCACAGGAGCCGCCTGCAAAAAGTGCATAGCGTCGCCTTCGCCCGCGTAAGGCCGGTCGGGGCGCTACATGCGAAAAACCCATCGCGCCTTTTCCCTCCCGCCAATGCGGCCTAAAGCCCGCAACGTGATGGAAATACCCGCCCCCCTTCGCCTGCGTATCGATCGCGATGCGCTTGTTTCCAACTGGCAGGCCATGGACCGGATGAGCGGGACGGCGGCGTGCGGCGCGGCGGTCAAGGCCAATGGCTATGGCTTGGGGGCGACGCTGGTGGCGCAGACGCTAGCCGGGGCGGGATGCCGCGACTTCTTCGTCGCCAACTGGGCCGAGGCGCTGGCGCTCGCCCCGCTGGGCCTCACCCTGTCGGTCCTGCACGGCCTGCGCGCCGAGGACATGGCCGCGGCCATGGCGGGGTTCGCGCGTCCGGTGCTCAGCACCCCCCAACAGGTGGCGCGGTGGCGCGAGGGCGGCGGCGGCGCGTGCGACGTGATGGTCGACACCGGGATCAACCGGCTGGGCGTGTCGGTGCAGGCGGTGGCCGACGGCCTGCTCGACGGGCTGGCGATCGAGACGCTGATCAGTCACCTGGCCTGCGCCGATGAGGATGTGCCGATGAATGCGCGCCAGCAGGCGGCCTTTGCCGGATTGAAGGGGCGGACGCGCGCGCGCCGGATGAGCCTGGCCAATTCGGCGGGGATCGGGCTGGGCGCCGACTATCATTTCGACCTGACCCGGCCGGGGCTGGCGCTCTATGGCGGCATTCCGCGCCCCGACATGGCCGGACCGCTGCGGCAGGTCGCCCGGCCCGAGGCGCAGATCCTGCAGCGCCGCCTGGTCCCCGCAGGCGAGACGGTCGGCTACAACGCCACCTGGACCGCCCCCGTCGATACCGAGGTCGCTATCCTGAACCTGGGCTATGCCGACGGTTATCGCCGCGCGCTGTCGGGCCTGGGGGCGGCACGCGCGGACGGTGTGGTCCTGCCGGTGCTCGGCCGGGTATCGATGGATCTGGTCGCGGTCGACGTGACCGCCAGACCCGATCTGGCCGAGGGCGACTGGCTGGCGATGGACTATGACCTGGCCGCGGCATCCGCCGCATCGGGCGTGTCGCAATATGAACTGCTGACCGGATTGGGGCAGCGGTTCGGGCGGGGATAAAAAAAGGGGCCCTCCCGAAGGAGAGCCCCGATCAGTTCCGGTCCTGGCGGATCAGAAGTTGGCCTTGAACCCGGCATAGAAGAACCGGCCGATATTGTCGTACGGATCGCCCGATGCGACGCCCAGCAGGTCATAGGGCGGCTTCTTGTCGGTGACATTGTCGACGCCGACATAGAAGCGGAAGCGCTCGGTCGCGTTGAAGCCGACCTGGATCGCGTGGTAGAACGCCTCGGGATACCAGACCACCGGGAACGCGTCCGGGTTGCGCGCCGGACGGCCGTCATAGCTGTTCTGCGTTTCATACTCGGCGGCAACGGTCGACTTGCCTTCATACCGCAGGCGATACTGGATATCGAAGGTCTCGAAGTTCAGGTTGCCGACGAACTGACCGCGCCATGCGGAAAAGCCCAGCTCGCCCTTGTACCGGTCGCGGAAGGTCGGATCGCCCACATCGGTATAACCGTTGTTCTGCGCCATGTAGCTGGCGAGAAGGCGCAGGGTCAGCGTACCCGTGTCGCTGATCTTGGTGCGATACGACGCATCGATGTCGATGCCCGAGGTTTCCAGCTTGGCGTAGTTGAAGCCCTGCGAGAAGAAGGACGGCCCCGTGGTCGGGAACGACACCGTCGCACCGCCATGGATGACGTTCTGCTGGCCCGCGAAGGTGCCGTTCGGATTGCGGAACACCGCCGCGCAGAACGGATTGTTGATGCCGCTCGGATTGTCATAGCACTGGTTGATGATCGTCTGCGCCGGCAGCGAGAAGATCGCGTCCTTGATCGTGATGTTGTAATAATCGACGGTCAGCGAGAAACCGCGAATGGCCTGCGGCTGGATCACCGTGCCGATGGTGAAGCTGCGGCTCTTCTCGGCCTGGAGCGCCGAATTGCCACGGTTGAAGCCGTAGATGCTCGACGCCGCATTGTTGGTGAAGGGCTCGGTCGTGCCGTTGAAGGTCTGGGTGGTCGGCACGCCCGCCGCGGCGCAGTTGCGGACGCGGTTGGGATTGTTGTTGATGTTGTTCTGGCTGCAGGGATCCGACGGCTGGGCGAAGGTCTGCGAGCTGGCGGCGTACAGTTCGCTGAGCGACGGAGCACGGACCGAGCGGGCATAGCCGCCACGGAAGGTGATGTCGCGGATCGGCGACCAGATCGCGTTGACGTTGTACGTCCACGGCGTGCCCGCATTGCCGACATTGTAATGCGACACGCGTGCCGCGCCGGTCAGGGTCAGTTCGTGGAAGAACGGACGGTCGGCCAGCAGCGGCACGCTGATCTCGCCGAACGCTTCCTTGATGTCGTACGCCGGCGGTGCGAAGGTCGGGATCGAGTTCAGGAACGTCGCGCCGCTGGCGGTCAGATCGTCATACTTCGAATAGGCCGTCTCGCGACGATATTCGCCGCCCAGCGAGAAGGTGACATCGCCGCCCGGCAGACGGAACAGCGTGCCATTGACGAAACCGACCAGGTCGAACTGCTCGGCCTTCTGCTTGCGCGTCGAGGTGATCGAGAAATAGTTCAGCGCCGCCTGGCTGACCTGACCCGAACCGAACAGATTGACGGGCACGCAGGCCGCGTCGTCATTGGCGGTCGAGGCATCGGCGTTGATCCCGCAGACGATCTGACCGGCGGCGTTGCGCACCGCGTTGATCGAGTTCAGATACTTCTGCGTTACGTAGTTGCCGTTGGTCTTGTAGAAGGTGTCGAGACGGCCATAGTTGGCCGACACTTCATAGTGCCACCCCTCGGCGAAATCCCCCTCGACACCGCCGACGATGCGGAAGGTCTCGCGCCTGTGAACCTCGCCGCGACCGCCGAAGTCGACGTTGAAACGTTGCGCCGTGAAGGTCGTCGCCCCCGGTGCGAGCGCCGAGACGAGCGTCGCACGGGCCTGGCTGCTGAGGAACGGGTTGTTGATGCTGAACGTGTTGTTGGCGAAGGTCGGCTGACCTTCCTGCAACGCGTCGATGCGGACATATTTGGCCTCGACGAACGGCTTGAACGCGTCCGAGACGTCGAAATGGGCCAGGATGTTGCCCGAGAAGCGTTCCAGCTTGGGCTGGAGCATGCCGTTCAGGCGCAGGGTCGAACCCTGGCCGCCGACGCAGTTGCCCGAGCCGAAGGGGCGCAGGTCGGTAACGCAGTTGTTGGCGGTCAGCGTACCATCGGGATTGAAGACGAAGGTGCGGCCATATTGGCTGAGCGTGTTCGAGCTGCCGATATTGGCCAAGCCCGAACAGGCGACCCCGCGCCGGGCCGCAAAGGCTGCGGCGGACTCGCCGGTGGCAGCGACCGTCGGGCAGCTGGCGGTGAACAGGCCGCCTTCCGAGATGGTGTTGTTACGGACGTTGCGCAGGAAGGCCGTATCGGGAATGCCGTCGCCCAGCGACGATTCCGGCGTCGTGCGGATCGGACCGCCATTGGGATTCAGCTGCGGGCCGGTGTTCTGTACCGCGTTGAACTGGCTGCGGCCCGAATAGGCGCCGGTGATATCGTCGCGGTCGGTGTAATAGACCACATCCGAAAACGAGTATTCGGCGGCGGCGGCGATATTGCCACGGCCTTCGGCGAAATTCTTGCCGACGGTGAGAGCCCCGAAATAGGATCCGCGCGTACCGTGGCTGGACACGCCGCTCTGGCCGGTGGCGCGAATGCCCTCGAAATTGCGCTTCAGCACGAAGTTGACGACACCCGCCATCGCGTCCGAACCATAGACGGCCGAGCTGCCGCCCGTGACGACGTCGACGCGTTCCAGCAGTTCGGTGGGGATCGTGTTCGTGTCGATCACGAAGCTGCCCGGCTGCGCGGTCACATGGCGACGGCCATTGACCACGACCAGCGTGCGGCTGGTGCCCAGACCACGAAGGTCGAGCAGGTTCAGGCCGGCGGTGCCGATGAAGCGGGTCGAGTTGGCCTGGCTGTAGGTCGAGCGCAGCGCCGGCAGCTGGTTGAGCGAATCGCCGATATTGAGGTTGCCGGTCGAGGTCAGCAGCTCGGCGGTGACCGAGGTGACCGGGGTCGGCGAATCCAGGTTCGGTCGCGCCAGACGCGAGCCGGTGACGATGACGTCACCCTTGGCCTGTTCGTCGCGCTCGGTGACGTTGGGATCGGTGGCCGCTCCTTCTTGCGGCTGCGTCGCGGTGGTTTCGGACGTCGCGGTCTGTGCCAACGCGGCGACCGGCAACAGAACCAGGGTGCTGGCCAGCGCAGAGGCTCCCAGCAGGGTACGCATTGTCATTCTTTACCCCCATTATGACGGATCGTTCATGTCCGTTCATCCAAGGGAAAGAAATTTCCGACGCGAAAACAAGCGCCTCTAAAATCGCAAATGAAAATTGTGTAACCGATGTTGCAGGGATGTGACAGGTTCGACACATCCCTGCAATATAACCGTTAATCGCGAAATTTTCGCATAGAAGCGTGTTTACCGCTCAACACACATGGCGATGCCCATGCCGCCGCCGATGCACAAAGTGGCGAGGCCCTTTCTGGCGTCGCGCTTCTGCATTTCGTAGATCAGGGTCGTGAGCACCCGCGCGCCGCTGGCACCGATCGGATGGCCCAGCGCGATCGCGCCGCCGTTGACGTTGACCTTGTCGGGGTCGAAACCCAGCTCCTTGCCGACCGACAGGGCTTGGGCGGCAAAGGCTTCGTTGGCCTCGATCAGGTCGAGGTCGCCGACGCTCCAGCCCGCCTTTTCCAGCGCGCGCCGGGTGGCCGGGACGGGGCCGATGCCCATCACCGACGGGTCGACGCCCGCCGAGGCCCAGCTCTTGATCGCCGCGAGCACTGGCGTGCCGCGCTTCTCGGCCTCTTCGCGGCTCATCAGGACGAGCGCGGCGGCGCCGTCGTTCAGGCCCGAGGCGTTGGCGGCGGTGACGGTGCCGTCCTTCTTGAAGGCGGGGCGGACGCCCGACACGCTCTCGAGGGTGGCGCCGGCGCGGATATATTCGTCGTCGGCGACCACCGTCTCGCCCTTGCGGGTCTTGATGGTGACGGGGGCGATCTCGTCCTTGAACCGGCCTTCGCCGCGCGCCTTTTCGGCGAGGTTCTGCGAGCGGACCGCGAACCGGTCCTGATCGTCGCGCGTCACCTGATATTGCTCGGCAAGGTTTTCGGCGGTGATGCCCATGTGATAGCCCGCAAAGGCATCGGTCAGACCGTCATGGACCATGGTGTCGACCATGGTCAGCGGACCCATTTTGGTGCCGCCGCGCATCGTCTGGGCGTGGGGCGAGAGCGACATGGATTCCTGGCCACCCGCCACAACGATGGTCGCATCGCCATTGGCGATCGCCTGAAGTCCCAGCGCGACCGCGCGGAGGCCCGAGCCGCAGACCTGGTTCACGCCGTAAGCAGGCACTTCCTTGGGAATGCCCGCCGCGATCGAGGCCTGGCGCGCGGGGTTCTGTCCCTGCGCGGCGGTCAGCACCTGGCCGAGGATCACCTCGGATACGTCCTCGCCCTTGATGCCCGCCTGTTCGAGCGCGGCGGTGATCGCCACCCGGCCCAGTTCATGTGCGGGCGTGGCGGCGAAGGCGCCCAGGAAGCTGCCCACGGGGGTACGCTTGGCGGCGGTAATGACGATCTCGGTCATGAAGGCTCCTCTCTACTTACACTCTATCTAGGGGCAGGCAGGCCCGCGATCCAGTCGGCCAGCGGTTGCCAAAGCTGTTGCTCCGCGCGTCCGCCGACGACCATCCCGACATGCCCGGTCCCGCCCTGACGCCGGTCGGCCAGCCCGATCGCGGTGGCGGCGGGGACGATCCGGTCGGCGGCGGCGACGAACTCGACGCTAGGGGCGTCGCATTGCGACGGTGTGACGATTTCGCCGCCGACGCGCCATCGTCCCTGACCGGGACGATCCTCGGCGATCAGCCGCTCGAACAGTTCCAGGCCGAAGCCATGGGGCAGGGGGGCGCCCTGGTTGGCCCAGTCCTCCAGCCGGATGAAGCGGCGTGCGGCGTCGCTGCGCGGATCGAGATCGGCGAAGGCGGCATATTTGGCGATGGTCCGCGCCGGGTCGAGCCGCCAGAATCCCGCCTGCAATGCCTCCATGGGAACGACGCCGAGCGCCTCGGAGGTCGGCTTGATCGCGGCCCATTGCGCGGCCATCGCGGCGCGCGCCTCTTCGCCATAGCCGCTGAAATGCCACGGCGCGGCGATGGCGGCGATCCCGGCCACCCTGCTGCGCGCCGCCGCCGCCATGGCCAGCGTGCCGCCCAGGCAATAGCCGACCAGCACCGGCGGCTCGGGGAATGTCGCGATCAGCGGCAGCAGGAAATGCTCGACATGCCCCGCCACGTCGATGTCGCGATCCTTCGCGCCGGGCGTGCCCCAGTCGATCAGCCAGGGGTGGCAGCCCCGCTCGCGCAGCCAGCGGATCAGCGAGCGGTCGCGGGACAGGTCCAGGATCGAGGCCGGGTTGATCAGCGAGGGGACGAACAGCACGGGCCGCCCTTCCCCTCCGGCATCGCGCAACCGCACCCGTCCGCGCCGTCGCCGCACGGCCAGTGCGCGCATCGGCCGTTCGCGCTTCGCGGCCTGGAACAGCCGCAATCCTTCCATGGCGCGCGTCACCAGATCGGGATTTTCCGCGGCCTCGCTGCGCAACATCGCCAGGAACAGCGGCAAGGGGCGCGGACCATGTTGCGATGCGAAATCCATGACGTTAGGCTAGGTCAAAATCATAGAAGGCGGGGGTCCATGAAAAAGCAGGCAGCGGACGGCGTCGTGATCGTCAAGAAATATGCGAACCGGCGGCTCTACAACACCGAAACCTCCTCCTACATCACGCTCGACCATCTGGCGGCGATGATCCGGGCGGGGCGCGACTTCAAGGTGGTCGACGCCAAGACCGACGAGGACATCACCCATAATGTCCTGACCCAGATCATCATGGAAGAGGAAAGCCGGGGCGAGACGATGCTGCCGGTCAATTTCCTGCGCCAGCTGATCTCGATGTACGGCGACTCGATGCAGGCGGTGGTGCCCGGCTATCTGGAGGCGTCGATGGACAGCTTCCGCCGCAACCAGGAACAGTTCAAGTCCGCGGTCGAGGGCGCGTTCGCGGGCACGCCCTTCGCCGACATGGCCAAGCGGAACCTGGCGATGTTCGAGGCGGCGACGCAGGGGTTCAAGCCCGGTGCGCCCGCCCCTGCACCCGCGCCCGCCCCGGCGGCTCCTGCGTCCGGCAGGGACGACGAGATGGCGGCGCTGAAGGCGGAACTAGCGGCGCTGAAGGACAAGATCGAGAAGCTGGGGGAGTAAGCCCCGACCGCCGTTCAGCCTGAGCGAAGTTGAAGGCCATGCGGAAACGGTGACCGCCGCGCACCTTTGTCTTCCTCTCCTGCAAGGGGAGGGGGAGCAGCGGAGCTGGTGGAGGGGTGTCCCCGGTCGCGAGCGCGGCAGCACCTCTCCAACCGGGACACCCCTCCGTCAGGCCTTCGGCCTGCCACCTCCCCCCGCAAGGGGAGGAATGAAAATATGGCCTTCGACTTCGCTCCGGCTGGACGGAGGTCGGGAAACTCCCTCCATTGAACCCGCGCCCACCCGCATCCATATCGCCGCGCATGAGCGGGAATGAACACGCCATGCCCACCTGGCATGGCACGACGATTTGCTCGGTGCGCCGTGGCGGCCGGGTGGTGGTGGCCGGGGACGGTCAGGTTTCGATGGGCCAGACGGTCATGAAGCCCAATGCGCGGAAGGTCCGGCGCCTGGGCGACGGATCGGTCATCGGCGGCTTTGCGGGGGCGACGGCGGATGCCTTCACCCTGTTCGAGCGGCTGGAGGCCAAGCTGGAGCGTCATAACGGCCAGCTGCTGCGCGCCGCGGTCGAGCTCGCCAAGGACTGGCGGACCGACAAGTTCCTCCGCAACCTGGAGGCGATGATGATCGTCGCCGACAAGGACGTGACGCTGATCCTGACCGGCAATGGCGACGTGCTGGAGCCGGAGAACGGCATCTGCGCGATCGGGTCGGGCGGAAATTACGCGCTCGCGGCGGCGCGCGCGCTCGTCGATTACGAACAGGATGCCGAGACGATCGCGCGCAAGGCGATGGCGATCGCCGCCGATGTCTGCGTCTACACCAATGACCGCGTCACGCTCGAAGCCATCGACGGCGCGCAGTAATTTAGGGTTCCCATGAACGACCAGTTGACCCCCAAGGCGATCGTCGCCGCGCTCGACGCGCATATCATCGGCCAGGCCGACGCCAAGCGCGCGGTCGCCGTCGCGATGCGCAACCGCTGGCGTCGCCAGCGGCTGGGCGCGGACCTGCGTGACGAGGTGACGCCCAAGAACATCCTGATGATCGGTCCGACCGGTTGCGGCAAGACCGAGATCAGCCGCCGTCTGGCCAAGCTGGCCGATGCGCCCTTCGTCAAGGTCGAGGCGACCAAGTTCACCGAGGTCGGCTATGTCGGCCGCGACGTCGAACAGATTGCGCGCGACCTGGTCGAGGAAGCCATCCGGCTGGAAAAGGAACGCCGCCGGATCGCGGTGAAGGACAAGGCGGAAGAGGCGGCGATGAACCGCCTGCTCGATGCGCTGGTCGGCAAGGATTCGAGCCATGCGACGCGCGAGGCCTTCCGCCAGCGCTTCCGCGACGGCCATCTCGACCAGACCGAGATCGAGATCGAGCTGGAACAGGCCCCGGCCATGCCGTTCGAGATTCCCGGCGCCGCGCCGCAGATGATCAACCTGTCCGAGATGATGGGCAAGGCGTTCGGCGGCCAGCCGCTCAAGCGGCGCAAGCTGACGGTCGGCGCGGCCTGGACCAAGCTGGTCGAGGAAGAGGCGGACAAGCGGCTCGACCAGGACGAGGTCAGCCGCGCCGCGCTGGCGGATGCCGAGGCGAACGGGATCGTCTTCCTGGACGAGATCGACAAGATCGCCGTGTCCGACGTGCGCGGCGGCTCGGTCAGCCGTGAGGGCGTGCAGCGCGATCTGCTGCCGCTGATCGAGGGCACGACCGTCTCGACGAAGTACGGCCCGATGAAGACCGACCATATCCTGTTCATCGCGTCCGGCGCCTTTCATGTCGCCAAGCCGTCCGACCTGCTGCCCGAGCTTCAGGGCCGGTTGCCGATCCGGGTCGAGCTGAAGGCGCTGACCGAGGGGGATTTCGTCGCGATCCTGTCGGATACCAAGGCATCGCTGCCTGCGCAGTACAAGGCGCTGATCGGCACCGAGGGGGTGGACATCTCCTTCACCGAGGACGGCATCGCCGCGATCGCGCGCATCGCGGCCGAGGTGAACGCGCAGGTCGAGAATATCGGCGCGCGGCGGTTGCAGACGGTGATGGAGAAGCTGCTCGAGGATATCAGCTTCGAGGCGGAGGATCGTCAGGGTACGGTGCTGACCGTCGATGCGGCCTATGTCGACCAGCAGCTGTCGGCGGTGGCGCGCAATACCGATCTCAGCCGGTTCGTTCTGTGATCCCGGGGTGAGGGCTCGGTGAGGCACCGTGGCCCTCCCCCATCCCCTCCCGCTTGCGGGAGGGGCGAGCCAAGACCGTCATTGGCGGATAGATCGAACCCTTCGATCTTGCCGCTCCCCTCCCGCAGGCGGGAGGGGGTGGGGGAGGGCAGGGCCCCGGGCGACACCGCCTATTTCTTCACCCGGTCATAGGGCACGAACCCGTCGAATACGCACCATTGCGACGGGATCGACATGCCCTGTTGCAGCACCCGGAACCGGTCGTTGCGGCAAATCTGCGAGCCCCAGCGTTCGACGATCAGCGTGTTGAACGGCTGGAGCCCCGGACATTGTCCGCGCACCTTGGCGCGCCACATGCGCTGGCCGCCGCCATTGATGACGATCGTGTCGTTGTCATAGATGGACGGCCCCGACATGGCGGTGGTGGTATCGACACACTTGGCGGGCGGCCCCGCGACCCGGCCCGCAAAGGGATCGGACTTGGCCGCCACCAGGCTCAGCCCCAGCGCGACGAGCGGAAGGATGCGCCAGCGCATCACCGGGCCTTCCGATAGGGGGTGAATTCGCCGAAGCTGCAACTGCCGGTGAAGAAGCCCGATGCGCGGTCGACGGTCTGCGCGATATCGCCCGAGCAGAGCTGGCCGGTGGTGGTGCGCGTGACGAAGATGTTGTTGCCCTGTCCGCCGACCCCGTCGCAGCCGCCCGAGGTCTGGCTGACATATTTCAGATTGGGCGACACGGTATAGACGATGGTCGGGCCATAGGAGCGGACCTGCTGCGTCCGATACTGGCTGATGCACTGGGTCGGCGATCCCGGCGTCAGGCCGCGCAACGCCTTGTCCAGATCGGCCTTCTCGTTTTCGGCCCGTTGTTCGATCCGCGCCTTTTCCGCCGGGGTCAGCGTACAGCCCGCCAACGCCACCGCCGGAACAAGCACCGAAAGCCATGTCGCGATACGCATCATTTCGTCTCCTTCGATCAGCGTCTCCCGTAGCTAGACGTTAACCTCTGAACGCATCCTTGGCTGCACGTCTCTCGGCCAATTCGTCGGCATCGACCGAACGCAGGAACGGATTGGTGGCGCGCTCCAGCGCGATGGTCGTCGGGACGGTGGGCTCGCCCTGTTCGCGCATCGCTTCGACATCGGCCAGCCGGGCCGCGATCGCCGCATTGTCCGGCTCGACCGTGGCGGCGAAGCGTGCGTTCGACAGCGTGTATTCGTGTCCGCAATAGACCCGCGTATCCTCGGGCAGCGCGGCGAAACGGCGCATATTGGCGTGCATCTGCGCCGCCGTCCCCTCGAACAACCGGCCGCATCCCATCGCGAACAGCGTGTCGCCGGTGAAGATCACCCCGCGATCGGCCAGGTGGAAGGCGATATGCCCCGCCGTATGCCCCGGCACCGACCAGATGACGGCCTGCGCATGGCCGACCGCGATCCCGTCGCCTTCCTCCAACAGCGTATCGAGCCCTGCGATCCGGTCCGCCTCCGCCGCCGGCCCCGCGACCGTCGCGCCCGCGGCGCGCAACGCGGCCGCGCCGCCGACATGATCGGGATGCCAATGGGTCAGCCAGACCTGCCCGATCGTCCAGCCGCGCGCGGCGGCGGCGGCGGCCACCGGCCCGGCCTCGCCCGGATCGAGCGCCACGGTGTGCCCGGCATCGTGGATCAGCCAGGCATAGTTGTCGGACAGGACGGGGACTCGGACGATTTCCATGAACGGCGCCTTACCAGCTTCCGACATTGGGCATCGAGGCCCAAGGTTCGGTCGGGGGCAGCGCACCGTCCTGCAACAGCTCGATCGAGATGCCGTCGGGCGTCTTGACGAAGGCCATATGCCCGTCGCGCGGCGGGCGGTTGATCGTGACCCCGGCGTCCATCAGCCGCTGGCAGGTGTCGTAGATATTGTCGACTCGGTAGGCCAGATGCCCGAAATTGCGCCCGCCGCCATAGATTTCGGGGTCCCAATTATGGGTCAGCTCGACCTCGGCGCGGCCTTCGTCCCCCGGCGCGGCCAGGAAGATCAGCGAGAAGCGGCCACGCTCATTGTCGATCCGTCGCACCTGTTTCAGCCCCAGCAGCTCGAAGAAGCGGATGCTGGCATCGGGATCGCTGACCCGGATCATGGTGTGAAGATAGCGCATCGTGTCTCCTGCCTGGGAATAGAGGGGCGGCGCACCGGTCGCGGGAGGCGATAGCCGCCTCGACCGGATCACCGTCCTACCCGCAACGAATCCGTTCCACCTTGACCTGCGATAAGCGGCGTCAGCGGCTCTGGAACTGGGCCAGGGCCTTGGCGGTCAGGCTGCGGATCGGGCTGTCGGCGGGGGCCAGCCGCGCGGCCTCGCTCCACGCCTTGCGCGCGCCCGCCTCGTCGCCGCTGGCTGCGGCGATATTGCCCGCTTCCAGCTGGACATTGGCATCGTCGGCGGAGCGGGCCAGCGCCTGGGCGATGTCCTTCTGCGCGCGGGGGAGGTCGTTCATCCGCCGGGCCAGCGTCGCCGACAACAGCCAGGCGAGCGGGTCGCCGGGCACGTTGGTCAGCGCGGCGTCCAGATCGACGCGCGCCGCCGCCATCTGGCCGTCGGCGACCAGCGCGCGGGCGCGGTCGAGCTGCACCTCGCCGCGTGCGAAGCCGGTCAGTTCGCCCGCCCCCAGCGCGGCGTCGAGCGCGGCGCGCGCCTTGACGGCGTTGCCCGCCGCCAGCTGGGCATTGCCCGCCTGCGCCCAGTAATTGGCGGCGCGGACGTCATGCGCCGTCTCGGCCGCGCGCGCCGCCTGCTCGAAGGCGCTGGCCGCCGCCACCCAGTTGCGCTCGGTCGCATAGGCGAGCCCCAGGCATTGCTGCGCGAAGAATCCGCCCCCGGCCAGCTGCCATCGCGCCGCCTCCGCATGCGCCGTCCCCGGATCGCGTTCGGCCAGGGTGACGCAGCGTTGATAGCGCGCCTCGCGCGGGTCGGCGGGCAGGGCGGGCTTGGTCACTGCGGGAGCCCCGGTCTGAACCAGCGCGGCGAGCGCGAGGGGGAGAAGGATCATAGACGGCTCAACACTTCCTCGACGCTCCGGATCAGCAGCGCGATGTCGGCCTCGCGCGACAGCCGATGATCGCCATCCTTGATGAGGAGTGTCTGCACATCGGCTGAACGGAACAGCCCGGCCAGATGCGCGGTGCGGTGCCACGGCACGTCGCTGTCCGCCATCCCCTGGAGCAGCCGGACGGGGCCATCGAACTCGATGGGGGCGAAGGTCAGCCGGTTCGCCTCGCCCGAGGACCAGAAGCGGCGGGTATAGAGGGTGGGCGCGGGGCCATAGGGGTTGGGTCGCTCCAGCCGCCCTTCCTGAAGGATCGCCATCTTCTCCTCGGGCGAGAAACCCCAGTCGGTGAAGTCGGGCGCGGGGGCGATGCCGACCAGCGCCTTGACCTGGGTCGGCCGGGCGCGCGCGGCCAGCAGCATCAGCCAGCCGCCCATCGACGATCCCACCAGCACGGCGGGGCCGGGCACGACCGTATCGAGCATCGCGATGACGTCGTCGCGCCAGTCCGCCAGTGCCTGATCCTCGAACGCCCCCTCCGACTCGCCGCAGCCGCCATAGTCGAAGCGCAGGAACGCCCGCCCGTTGGCCTTGGCCCATTGTTCGAGCGCCAGGGCCTTCGACCCCTGCATGTCCGAGGCATAGCCCGGCAGGAAGACGATCGCGGGCGCTTTGCCCGGCGTCCAGTGATGGGCGAGCCTGGGGCGCGGCGGGGCGGGGGTGTCGGTCATGCGCGGGATTTAGGGGATGGAGGAAACAATGGAAACCCATGGGCTTATCCTCCCCTCCGTTCGGCCCGAGCGGAGGGGAGGGGGCTTCAGATCACATATTCCACGCTTTTCATCTGCGCCTGCGCCGCCTGGACCTTGCGACGCTTGGCCACCATCTCGGCATGGAGCCGTGCGATCGTGTCGCTGCCGGTCGTGGTGCACAGCCCCGGCACCACCGCATGGACCAGCGCGCCCAGGCCGCCGGCGATCATGATCCCCCCGAACCGCGCCGCGACGCCGAAATGCTGGACATAGCTCTCGCCGACGCTTTCGGGATGCTCGGTAAACAGGCGGCGGAACATGACAGGCGTTCTCCTATGGCTGTTTGCGCTGATCCTATCATGGCGGTGGGGATTGGCCAAATGACGAAGGGGAGGCCCTTTACCGGCCCGCCAGCCGCTCCATCATGTCCTGCGCCAACAGGCTCAGCGTGTCGTCGCGCGCGCCCATTACCACGATCCGGTCGCCCGGCCGTGCCTCCGCGACCAGCGCCTCGGCGGCCTCCGCCCGCTCGGCGATATGGCGGGCATCGACGCCGCGCGCGCGCAGGTCGGCGACGATGTCGGCGCTCGTCACCTCGCGCGCGACCGTGCCGCCGAAATAGGCCGGGTCGGGCAGCGCCAGCACGTCGCCGGGCTTCATCCGCGCGGCGATGCTGTCGACCAGTTCGCGGCGCATGACCTTCAGCGGGCTATAGCCATGCGGCTGGAACAGGACCAGCAACCGGCCCGGAAAGGCGTGGAGCGTGTCCAGCGTGGCGGCGATCTTGTCGGGGTTGTGGCCGAAATCGTCGATCACGGTCACGCCGTTCGCCTCGCCGACCTTCTCGAACCGGCGCTTGAGCCCGGTGAATCGCTCGACCGCGCGGATCGCGTCGATCAGGGGCACCCCCGCCGCCACGCTCGCACCGATCGCCGCCAGCGCGTTGGAGACATTGTGGCGGCCCGGCACCGACAGCCGGACATGATAGCCCGCGCCCCCCGTGATCAGGTCGAAGCCGATCGCAAAGGGTTCGGGCTTCAGCGCCTCGGCCACCAGATCGCCCGCCCCCTCGACCGCGAAGGTGGTCAGGTTGGGGATGTCCGCCAGCAGCGCCGCCGTCTCGGCATCGCCCGCATTGGCGACGACATGGCGTGCGCGCCGGGCAAAGCCGCCGAACAGGTCGCGCAATTCCTCCAGCGACTTGTGGTCCAGGCTGACATTGTTCAGCACCGCGATGGCGGGGTCGTAAAAGGCGATCGAGCCGTCGCTTTCGTCCACCTCGCTGACGAACGCCTCGCCGCCGCCGACCAGCGCGCTGGCAAAGGGGCTGTCGGGCGAGACGAAATCCTTCATCACCGCGCCGTTCATCGCGGTCGGGTCGCGCCCCGTCTCGTGCAGGATGAAGGCGATCATGCCGGTGACGGTCGACTTTCCGCTGGTCCCGGCGACGCCGATGGGCAGCGCGCTGTCGTTGAACAGCCCCGCCAGCATCCGCGCCCGGGTGGCGCGCACGCAGCCCAGCCGGTTGGCGGCGACGATGTCGGGCACCGTCTCCTCCACCGCCGCCGAGGCGATCACCAGCTGGTCGGCCGACACCACGCCCGACCCGTCCTGCGGGAACAGCGCGATGCCCACCCGGCGCAGCGCGTCGAACTTGGCCGCGACCCGGCCCTGGTCGAGCCCCCGGTCGGAACCCGAAACCGCCCAGCCGCGGGCGCGCAGGATCATGGCAAGCGGCATCATGCCCGATCCGCCGATGCCCACCAGAAAACAGGAATTGCCGTTGTCCATGGCGTCACGCTATCGGCGAGATGGCGGTGCAGGGCAATGCCCGGCCGGACGAGCGACTGGAGGGACGCAGGACATGAAGATCGGAATCCTCGCCCCGGCCAGCATCGGCAACCCCGCCGCCGAGGCGCCGGTCAGCGCCTTCGCCGCGATCGCCTATCCGGACGTCGACCTGATCTTCCACCCGCAATGCTATGAGCAGGACGGGCATTTCGCCGGGTCCGACGAACGCCGCGCCTCGGCCTTTCTCGAATTCGCCAACGATCCCGGCATCGACGCGATCTGGTTCCTGCGCGGCGGTTACGGATCGAACCGCATCCTGTCGCGGGTCATGCCCCATCTGAACGCGGCGGCGGGGCACAAGACCTATATCGGCTATTCCGATCTCGGCTTCGTGCTGGCCGCGCTCTATGCCCGGCGGATCGGGCGGCCGGTGCACGGACCGATGGCGAGCGACATACGGCGCCAGCATGGCGACGTGACGGTGGCGCGCTCGCTCGGCTGGCTGACCGGCGGCGACCGGCAGGGGCTGGAGCCCGGCCTGGACGGACGCCCGGCGGCGGCGTTCAACCTGTCGATCCTTCACGCCCTGATCGGCACGCCCTGGCTTCCCGACCTGACCGACCATGTCCTCATCGTCGAGGAGGTGTCCGAGCATATGTATGCGATCGACCGGATGCTGTTCACCATGGCGAACGCCACCCAATTGAAGGGCGTGGCGGGCGTCCGGCTGGGTGCGGTCAGCAATGTGCAGGAAAATGAACCGGAATGGGGCGAGACGCTGGAGTTCATGATCCAGCGCTGGTGCACCGACATGGGTGTGCCCTATCTGGGGCGGGCACGGGTCGGGCACACCCAGGACAATCATCTGGTGCCGTTCGGAATCGTGTGACGCCATAAAAAGGGAGGTCTGACGTGAAAGCAACGACGGTCGGAATGCTGATGCTGCTATCGGCAAGCGGAGCCATCGCGCAGACGACGGAGCCGCCCCAGATCCGGGTCTCGGGCACCGGCACGGCCAAGACGTTGCCCGACCGCGCCACGGTCGGGTATCGCGTGCGGGGCGAGGGCACGACCTCGGACGAAGCGACCGCCAGGCTGCGCGACACTGCAAAGGTCATTCGCACCGGCGTAGAAGGATTGCTGCGCGGCGAAATGGAGCTTCATTCGACCGATTTCGACATCGTGCCCGTCCGGTCGCGCGAATGCACGCAGAACAGCTATGGCCAGGCGCAGCTCTCGACGGGGCCCTGCGCGATCCTGGGCTATGTCGCGACCATGCCGGTGTCGATCGATACGCCGCGCATCAAGGACGCGGGAACGCTTGTCGGCTTGATCGGGCGCCTGGGTGGCCTCGACGCCGGATTGCAGCGTTTCTGGCTGAAGGATGACAGGGCGGCGCGGCAACAGGCGATGCAAGCCGCGCTGGCCAGCGCCAAGGCACAGGCCCGGCTGATCGCCGAAAGCTCGGGCGCCAAACTCGGTGCGCTGCTGCGTGTTCAAGATGGGAGCTTTGCCGACACGACGATCATCGTGTCCGCGGCTCGCGCGGATCAGGCACCTCCACCGCCGCCGCCTCCGCCGCCCGCGCCCGAGGCCATCCGGGTCGATCTGGCCCCCATGCCGATTTCGACCAACGTCAATGTCGTGGTGGCGTACGCTATCGATCAATGATCCGGCGTTCGGTGGGCGATAGGAACCGGTGATCGCCCACCGTCCGTTCGCGATGGGACTGTCGCACGCCTGATACGGATAATGATCTGGGTCAGAATGGTCGCCGGGGACGCCGCTTCGCTCCATAAACCAGATCACGTTCATGCTCTTATGCAGAATAATATTATCCGTTCCTTTTCAGAAACTTGATGGGCCTCAATATCGTCTTTGGGCTGCGGGGGCGCAGTAGGAGAGATAAGATGGCCAACAGCAATGGCGGCGGCGGCCGCGAGAACAATCCGGGCAATTTCGCCAATGATCGCGAAAAGGCCTCCGAAGCCGGGCGCAAGGGCGGCCAGGAAAGCGGCGGCAACTTCAAGAACGATCCGGAGCGCGCCGCCGAGGCGGGGTCGAAGGGCGGACAAGCCAGCCATGGCGGCGGCGGCCAGGGTAGCTGACGCTTCGACGCGCCAATTGAGGGCGGCGGTGGAGTCGGACCACCGCCGCCCTTTTTCTTTTGAAAACCTGGGATGGGGAGGCTGTTAACTATTCGCGGATACCCTAAGGGCATGGAAATGCGCAAAATCTGTAGCGGATGCCGGGACGGTATCGATTTCGACATCCCGTTCACGATGGCATTCCAGCCGATCGTCGACACGATGACCGGACGTCCCTTCGCCTATGAGGCGCTGATCCGCGGCCTTGGGGGCGAGGGGGCGTATAGCGTGCTGTCGCAGGTGACCCAGGTCAATCGCTATTCCTTCGACCAGGCGTGCCGGGTCAAGGCGATCGAGACAGCGATGGCGGCAGGGATCATGGACGGCGACGCGCGATTGTCGATCAACTTCCTGCCCAATGCCGTCTATTCGCCGATGGCCTGTATCCAGCTGACCCTGCGCACCGCCCAGGCCGAAGGCTTGCCGATCGACCGGCTGATCTTCGAATTCACCGAAAACGAGGAGATGGGCTCGCCCGAGCATGTCGGCGGGATCATCGACACCTATAAGCAGATCGGCTTTTCGGTCGCGATCGACGATTTCGGCGCGGGTCATTCGGGGCTCGACCGCTTCGTCCGCTTCCGGCCCGACGAGGTGAAGCTCGACATGGAGCTGGTCCGTGGCATCGACACCGATCCCCGCCGCCGCGCCATCGTGCGCGCGATGGTCGGCATGTGCGCCGAACTCGACACGCTGCTGATCGCCGAGGGGATCGAAACCGCCGCCGAGGCCGGGGCCTTGCGGGACCTGGGCGTGCGCTATCACCAGGGTTACTGGTATGCGCGCCCCGCGCTGGAGACGCTGCCCGGGGTTCAGGGACGGGCCTGAGCCACCCCATATACGCCGCCGGGATTCTTCCCTATAGAGCCGCGCTGTGCCCGCCGATCCCGCGCAGGCGCATCATCCGCACCTATCGAAGAGAGTTGTTCCATGTCCGCGATGTTCCGTATCACGCTGCCCGACGGTTCCGTCCGTGAGGTCGCGCCCGGAACTACCCCCGCGGACATCGCCGCCGCGATCGGGCCGGGGCTGGCCAAGGCGGCGATCGCCGCGCGCGTCGATGGCGAGCTGCGCGACATCATGCGCCCGTTCGAGGGCGACTCCGCGCTGGCGCTGGTGACCGCCAAGGACGAGGCCGACGCGCTCGAACTCGCGCGCCACGATTATGCGCATGTGCTGGCCGAGGCGGTGCAGGCGCTGTTCCCGGGCACGCAGATCACCTTCGGTCCCGCGACCGATGACGGCTTCTATTACGACTTCGCGCCCAAGGATCGCCCCTTCACCGAGGAGGACCTGCCCGCGATCGAGGCCGAGATGCGCAAGATCATCGCGAAGGACGAGCCGCTGATCCGCGAGGTATGGACCCGCGAGCAGTTGATCGAACGCTGGACCGCGCAGGGCGAGACGTTCAAGGCGCAGTGGGCCGCCGAGCTGCCCGATGACGAGGAACTGACCGTCTATCGCGCCGGCAAGGGCGAGGACGCCTGGCTCGACATGTGCCGGGGGCCGCATCTGGCTTCGACCGGCAAGCTCGATCCCAACGCCTTCAAGCTGACCCGCGTGTCGGGCGCCTATTGGCGCGGCGACCAGAAGAACGCGATGCTCAGCCGCATCTACGGCACCGGCTGGCTGAACAAGAAGCAGCTGGCCGAGCATCTGACGCGCTTGGAAGAGGCCGCCAAGCGCGACCATCGCAAGCTGGGCAATGAGATGGACCTGTTCCATCTCCAGCAGGAAGCGCATGGCTCGGTCTTCTGGCATCCCAAGGGCTATCGCATCTGGCGCGAGCTGGAGGCCTATATGCGCCGCGCGATCGACTCGACCGGCTACCGCGAGGTCAAGACGCCGCAGGTGATGGACGCGCGCCAGTGGGAGCAGTCGGGCCATTGGGGCAAGTATCGCGAGAATATGTTCGTCATCCCCGACGAGGTGCCGAACACCGAGGACGAGGGCCCGCTGGTCTCGGACGATGCGCAGTGGATGGCGCTGAAGCCGATGAACTGCCCCGCGCACGTCCTGATCTTCCGCCAGGGGATCAAGTCCTATCGCGACCTGCCGCTGCGTCTCTATGAGAATGGCTGCTGCCACCGCAACGAGCCGCACGGCGCGCTCCACGGCCTGATGCGCGTGCGCCAGTTCACCCAGGACGACGCGCATATCTTCTGCCGCGAGGACCAGATCGTCGAGGAAGTCCGCGCCTTTTGCGAACTGGCGGACCGGATCTACAAGGATTTCGGCTTCACCTATTCGATCAAGCTGGCGCTGCGCCCCGAAAAGCGTTTCGGCACCGAAGAGATGTGGGACCAGGCCGAAGAGGAACTGCGCAATGCGGTCGTCGCGGCGGGGCTCGCGACCGAGCAATATGGCTGGGAAGAGCTGCCGGGCGAGGGCGCCTTTTATGCGCCCAAGCTGGAATGGCATCTGACCGACGCGATCGGCCGGACGTGGCAGGTCGGCACCATCCAGTCCGACCGCGTCCTGCCCGAGCGACTCGACGCGTCGTACATCGGCGAGGATGGCGAGCGGCACCGCCCGATCATGCTCCACCGCGCGATCTTCGGCTCCTATGAGCGGTTCATCGGCATCCTGATCGAGCATTATGCGGGCCGCTTCCCCGTCTGGCTCGCGCCTGTCCAGGCGGTGGTCGCGACCATCGTGTCGGATGCGGACGGATACGCGGAAGAGGCGGCGGCCAAGCTGGCGGCGGCGGGCATCCGGGTCGAGACCGATCTGCGCAACGAGAAGATCAACTACAAGGTGCGCGAACACTCGGTCGCCAAGGTTCCCGTGCTGCTGGTCGTCGGCAAGCGCGAGGCCGAGGAAGGCAAGGTCGCCGTCCGCCGTCTGGGTAGCCAGGCGCAGGAGGTGATGACGCTGGACGAGGCCATCGCCATGCTGCGCGAAGAGGCGACCCCGCCCGATCTGCGCGGCTGAAACGGCGCGACGTAAAGGAAAGGGCGGGACGTTTGTCTCGCCCTTTCAAATTTGTGCCCGATCGCTTATATTGAAATCGCAATTGCCACAGGAGAAATACCCATACGTCCTCCCATGATGCGCCGTCCGATGCAGGCGCCGCCGATGAACGGTCCTCGGTTCAACGAGTGGATTCAAAGCCCCAAGGTTCGCGTGATCGACCATGAGGGCGAGAATCTTGGCGTGATGTACACGCGCGAGGCGATGGCCCAGGCCCAGGAACTCGGCCTCGATCTGGTCGAGGTGTCGCCCAACGCCGATCCGCCCGTCGCCAAGTTCCTCGACGTCGGCAAATATAAGTACGAGGCGCAGAAGAAGGCGAACCTCGCCCGCAAGTCGCAGAAGACGCAGGAGATCAAGGAGATCAAGATGCGTCCGAACATCGACGACCATGATTACGACACCAAGATGAAGAAGGTGGTCGAATTCATCGGCGAGGGCGACAAGGTGAAGGTCACCATGCGCTTCCGCGGTCGCGAGCTGAGCCATGGTCAGCTGGGTATGAACGTGCTCCAGCGCGTCGCCGAGCAGGTGGCCGAGGTCGCCAAGGTCGAAGCCTATCCGCGCATGGAAGGCCGCCAGATGCTGATGGTGCTGGCCCCGAAGTGACCCGGATCGACTCGGGGGCGTGAGCCCGCCGGGTGATGGCATCGAAAGACCCCGGAGCCCTTTGGGTTACCGGGGTTTTTCTTTGGAGGCGCGGAGCGGTGAAACCGCGTGCGGGCACCGAATTGTTGCTCCACGCTCCGTTCAGCCTGAGCGAAGTCGAAGGCCAAGGGAATCCCACGCCTCACGCGACTTGGCACGCGCCGGGGCTGCACTTCGACTTCGCTCAGTGCGAACGGGTGGGGGATGAGCGGCTTCGTGGAAGGCGGAGGAAAGGTCCCGGTAGCCTAAATTCATTCCTCCCCTGCAAGGGGAGGGGGACCAGCGAAGCTGGTGGAGGGGTGTCACCCGTCGCGAGGACAGGTCATCTCTTCGGCCGAGACACCCCTCCGACTGGCCTTCGGCCAGCCACCTCCCCTTGCAGGGGAGGAAGATATTCCGGTTCGCCAAGAGCAACCTCTACGCCCTCCGTGCCCCTGCGCGAACCTCCGTTCGCAATGAGCGAAGTCGAAGTGCATGGGAAAGCGCCGGACCCTTGGTACCTTCGACCTCGCTCATCCCAACCGGCGCGCAGATATCACGCCGCCACCTCCAGCACTTCCCCCGCCGCCGCGCCGAGCAGCCTTTTCTCCAGCGTCTTCAGCCGCCCGCCATTGGTGATCTGGTCGCCGGTCAGGTCGGTCAGGTAGAAGACGTCGACCGCGCGCTCGCCATAGGTGGCGACATGCGCCGAGTGGATCGTCACCTTCGACTGGAACAGCGCATGGGCGAGCTGGTTGAGCAGCGCCGGGCGGTCGCGCGCATGGACCTCGACCACGGTGAAGCGGTTGGAGGCGCGATTGTCGATCAGGACATTGGGGGCGATCGGAAAGGCGTCCGCGCGCGGACGGACCGAGGGCTTGGCGACCAGCCGGTCGGCCAGCTTGCTGCGATTGGCCAGCGCATCCTCGATCGCGCGGCGCAGGCGGCCCAGCTGGCCCGGATCGTCGAACGGCCGCCCCAGCGGATCCTGCACCAGGAAATTGTCGATCGCCATGCCGTCGCGCGTGGTGTGGATGCGCGCGTCGATGATGTTGCCGCCCGCGACATGGATTGCTCCCGCGATGCGGTAGAACAGCCCCGGATGGTCGGCGGCATAGATGGACACCAAGGTCGCGCCGCGCTCGCCATAAACCTGCGCATCGATCGACAGCTGCGCATCGCCCGCCGCCGCCATCTGGCGCGCATTATGCGCCAGCACATCCTCGGGCTCGGCGATCCAATAGGCTTCGGGCAGGCGGCGGACATGCGCGGCGAACTGCGCCTCGGGCCAGCCCAGCGTCTCGCGCAGCCGTTCCTGCTTGGCCGTGATCCGCTCGCCCCGGCCACGCTGCTTGTGGCCGAGCCGCAGCACCTCCTCGGCGGCGTCGTAGAGATCGGCGAGCAACTGGCGCTTCCACCCGTTCCACGTCCCCGGCCCGACCGCGCGGATGTCGACGATGGTCAGCAGGAGCAGCAGGCGCAGTCGCTCGGGGCTCTGCACCGTTTCGCAAAAGTCGAGGATCGTCTTGAAGTCGGACAGGTCGCGCTTGAACGCGGTCGCCGACATCAGCAAATGCCAGCGGACCAGCCACGCCACCGTTTCGGTCTCGGCCTCGCTCAGCCCCAGCCGGGGGCAGAGCCGCTCGGCGACTTCGGCACCCAGGATCGAATGGTCGCCGCCACGCCCCTTGGCGATGTCGTGGAGCAGCACCGCGACATAGAGGACGCGCCGCGACACGATCTGGTCGATGATCGCTGAGGCGACCGGGTGTTCCTCGACCAGTTCCTGCCGCTCGATCTTCGCCAGCAGGCCCAGCGCGCGGATGGTGTGCTCGTCGACCGTATAGTGATGGTACATGTCGAACTGCATCTGCGCGACGACGCGGCCGAAATCGGGCACGAAGCGGCCGAAGACCCCCGCCTCGTTCATCCAGCGCAGCACCAGTTCGGGGTCGTGGCGGCTGGTCAGCACGTCGAGGAACAGCGCATTAGCCCTGGGGTCGCGGCGGATATCGTCGGCCAGCTTGGCGTCGCGCGACGCGGCGCGCATCGCCAGCGGATGCACCTCCAGCTCATAGCGGTCGGCGAGCTGGAAGATCTCGATCAGCCGGACCGGATCCTCCTGAAAGAAATCGTCGCGCGGCAGGGCCAGCCGCCCGCGATCGAGGACGAAGCCGTTCAACCGGCGCGGTCGCCTGCGGATCGTGGGCAGGCCGAAGCGATGCCCGCGCGCCGCGAACCGCTCGTCCAGATGCGCCAGGAAGGCGCCGGTCAGCGCGCCGACCGTCTTCACCTGGAGGAAATAGAGCTGCATGAACCGCTCGACCTTGGCCTTGCCGGGCCGGTCGGAAAAGCGCATCCGTTCGGCGATCTGGCGCTGCACGTCGAAGGTCAGCCGGTCCTCGGCGCGGCCCGTGATGGTGTGGAGGTGGCAGCGCACCGCCCAGAGAAAATTATCGGCGCGGTGGAATTGCCGATATTCCTCGCGGGTGAACAGCCCGCGCTCGATCAGGTCGGCGGCGCGGTCGACGTCATAGACGTACTTCCCGATCCAGAAGAGCGCATGCAGGTCGCGCAGGCCGCCCTTGCCCTCCTTGACATTGGGTTCGACGACATAGCGGGTGTCGCCCATCTTGCGGTGGCGCAGGTCGCGCTCGGCCAGCTTGTCGGCGATGAACTGGCGGTGCGAGTCGGTCTGGATCTCGGACTTGAAGCGGCGTGAGGCCTCTTGATACAGTGCCTGGTCGCCGCACAGGAACCGCCCTTCGAGCAGCGCGGTGCGCACCGTCACGTCGGCGCGCGCCTGGCGGATCATCTCGTCGATCGAGCGGCTGGAATGGCCGACCTTCAGTCCCAGGTCCCAGAGCGAATAGAGCATCGATTCGATGACCTGCTCGGCATGCGGCGTCTGCTTGAAGGGCGTGAGGAAGCCGATATCGACGTCCGAATAGGGGGCCATCTCGCCCCGGCCATAGCCGCCCACCGCGATCAGGGTCAGCCGCTCGCCCGCCGTGGGGTTGCTGAGCGGGTAGAGCGTCTCGGTGGTGAATTCGAACAGCAGCTTCAGCACCTGATCGGTCAGATAGGCCTGTGCGGCGGCCGCCTCCAATCCGCGCGAGGGGTGGAGGGACAGCCGCCGCGCCACCTCCTGCCGCCCGGCGTCGAGCGCGGCGCGAAGGATCGGCGTGACCTGCGTCCGCCCTTCCGGCCCGGTGATGCCCAGCGCCGCCACCTGCTCGGCAAGGGCCCGGCGGTCGACGATGGCGCGGCGGTTGGGGAGGGATTCGAAACGGCTGTGCATGGGGCCTTCATAGGGACTGGTGATGAACAAATGGAGAGGGGCTTCGGCAGAAGCGGTGGGAATGCCCCTCCACCACCCGGCTGCGCCGGGCGGTCCCCCTCCCCAAGCCATGCTTGGGGAGGAATGATGTCGCCCAAATCCTCCCCAAGCCGTGCTTGGGGAGGGGGACCATGCGCAGCATGGTGGAGGGGCGCGGCCCGCTCTTTCCACCGGCCAAGATTCCCATGCTTGGGCCCGCCGCCCGACCATGATACCGCCGCGCCATGGCCGACCATCACGACATGCCCGCCCTGATCGCCGACATGGGCCGCCGCGCCCGCACCGCCGCGCAGACGCTGGCGCAGATGCCGACCGCCGCCAAGGCGCAGGCCCTGCGCGCCGCCGCGCAGGCGATCCGTCAGGACAGCCCGGCGATCCTGGCCGCCAATGCGCAGGATGTCGCGGCAGGCGCGGCGAACGGTCTGTCCCCGGCGATGCTCGACCGGCTGAAACTGGACGAGGAGCGGATCGCGGGCATCGTCGCGGGCGTCGAGGCGGTGGCGGGGCTTCCCGATCCGGTCGGCGAGCGGATCGACGAGCGGACGCGGCCCAACGGCCTGAACCTGTCGCGCATCCGCGTGCCGGTGGGGGTGATCGGCATCGTCTATGAAAGTCGTCCCAACGTCACGGTCGATGCCGCCGCGCTGTGCGCGATGGCGGGCAATGCCGCGATCCTGCGCGGTGGCTCGGAGGCGGTGCACAGCAACCGCGCGCTCCATGCCGCCTTCGCCCGTGGCTGGACGGCGGCGGGCGGTCCGGCGGACGCGGTGCAGCTGGTCCCCACGACCGACCGCGCGGCGGTAGGCGCGATGCTGGCGGCGGACGGGCTGATCGACCTGCTGATCCCGCGCGGCGGCAAGAGCCTGGTCGCGCGGGTCCAGGCCGAGGCGAAGGTGCCGGTGCTCGCGCATCTCGACGGGATCAACCATGTCTATGTCGACGGCTCGGCGGACCATGCGATGGCGACACGGATCGTGCGCGACGCCAAGATGCGCCGTACCGGCATTTGCGGCGCGATGGAGACGTTGCTGATCGACCGCGCCTATTGCCACGCCGCCGAACTGGTCGCCGCGCTGATCGATGCGGGCTGTACGGTGCGCGGCGACGATGCGGTGCGCGAGATCGTGCCCGGCCTGGAGGCGGCGAGCGCGGAGGACTGGGACACCGAATATCTCGATGCGATCGCCAGCGTCGGGCTGGTCGACGGCGTGGCGGGCGCGATGGCGCATATCGCCGCGCACGGGTCGCACCATACCGATGCGATCGTGGCCCAGGACGAAGCCGTCGCCGAGCGGTTCCTGGCCGAAGTGGACAGCGCGATCGTGCTGTGGAACGCCTCGACCCAGTTCGCCGATGGCGGGGAGTTCGGGCTGGGGGCGGAGATCGGCATCGCGACGGGGCGTCTGCACGCGCGCGGGCCGGTCGCGCTCGAGGGGCTGACGACGTATAAATGGGTCGGGCGGGGCACGGGCCAGATCCGCGCCGACGCGCGGGGATGAGGATCGGACTGCTTGGCGGGTCGTTCAATCCCGCCCATCGGGGGCATCGGCGCATCTCGCTGGACGCCATGCGCGCTTTGGGGCTCGACGAGGTGTGGTGGCTGGTCTCGCCCGGAAACCCCCTGAAGGACGGGGCGGGGGACATGGCGCCCTTCGCCGCGCGGCTGGCCTCGGCCGAGCGGATGGCGCGCCGCGCGCCGATCCGGGCCAGCGCGATCGAGCGGGAATTGCACACCCGCTATACCCTCGACACCGTGCGCGCGATCACCCGGCGCTACCCCGGCCATGACTTCATCTGGCTGATGGGGGAGGATAATCTGCGGCAGTTTCACCGGTGGCGCGGATGGCGATCGATTGCGCGCGCGATCCCGATTGCGGTTATCGGCCGTCCGGGGTACAATGCCGCCGCCCACGCGACACCCGCGCTGGGCTGGTTCAGGCGTTTCCAGAGGCGTCCGGGCCAGGCGAAGAACTGGACGATGTGGAGTTTGCCGGCCTTCGTGCTGCTGCGCTTCCGCCCCGACCCGACTTCCGCCACGGGCCTTCGGGCCCGCGATCCGGACTGGTTTCGGCATATGGGCCGAAACGTCCCCTGAACAGGAGCTAACTTGGCCACTTCCCCCCAATCGCCGCGTCCGTCCGATCCTGCCGAGGTGGAGGCGCTGCATCGCCTGATCCTCGCCTCGCTCGACGACGACCAGGCGGTGGAGACGATTTCGATCCCGCTGGCGGGCAAGTCGTCGATCGCAGATTTCATGGTGATCGCCAGCGGTCGGTCGACCCGGCAGGTCGCGTCGATGGCGATGAAGCTCGCCGAGAAGATCAAGGCCGAGTTCGGCCGTTCGGTGCGGATCGAAGGTCTGCCGACCGCCGACTGGGTTCTGATCGACGCCAATGACGTCATCGTCCACCTGTTCCGGCCCGAGGTGCGGACTTTCTACAATCTCGAGCGGATGTGGGCGTTCGGCGATGCGCCGACTCCCCCCGCCAGCCCGGCCGACCGCAACCTCTGACGCCCAGGGGTTTCGCCCGTGCTGCTGCATATCGTCGCGCGCGGGCGAATCGGCCGTTCGCCCGAGGCCGAGCTGGTCGATCGCTATATCAAGCGGATCGGCTGGCCGACCCGGATCACCGAACTCCCTGACACCGGCGGGAAAATCCCTCCGCTGGAGGGACAGGCGCGCCTCGTCCTGATGGACGAGAAGGGCGAGAACCTGACCTCGATGGACTTTGCGCGTCGGCTGGAGCGCTGGCGCGACGATGGCGTGCGCGAGTGCCGCTTCATGATCGGCGCGGCGGACGGGTTCGAGGATGCCGACCGCGCGCGCGCCGACCTGCTCATCTCCTATGGCCGCGCGACCTGGCCGCACATGATGGCACGGGCGATGCTGGCCGAACAGCTTTTCCGCGCGACCAGCATCCTGGCCAACCACCCCTATCACCGCGAGGGATAGGCGTGGCCCGGCGGCATGCAACGCTGGCGCTGGCCGCTCTGGCGCTGCTCGGCGCGACCGACATCGCCGCCGACCAGCGACGGCTGGCCGATGCCCGCGCGGGCGCGGCGGCGGCGCAGGCGCGCGCCCAGGCGCTGGAACGACAGGCGGATGCCGAACGCGATGCCGCCGCCATCGCCCAGGCGCGCGAACGGGCCATGGCCGCACGCGTCGCGGCGGCCGAGGCGGAGGTGCGTGCGGCACGCGCGCGGGTCGATCTGGTCGCCGGCCTGCTCGCGCAGCAACAGGCGCGGCTGGCTCGGGCGCAGGCGCCGCTCGCACATCTGCTGGCGGCGATGCAGGGCATGGCGGCGCGCCCCCCTATCGCGGCGGTGGCGCAGCCGGGTTCGGTCGCCGATGTCGCGCATGTCCGCGCGGTTTTCGGCACCATCGCGCCGGTGATCGCGGAACGATCGGCGGTGGTGCGCGCCGAGCTGGCGGCGACCCGGCGAATTCGCGCCCAGGCGGGGCTGGCGGCGCGGGCGCTGTCGGCGACCACCGCGAAATTGGAGAGTGAGCGTCAGGCGCTGGCCCGGCTGGAGGCGGTGCATCGCGGACGGGCCGACACGCTGGGGCGCGGCGCGGTGGACGAGGCCAATCGCGCGTTGGCGCTGGGCGAAGCGGCGCGCGACATCGTCGACCGCATGGCCGAGCGGGGCGAGGCGCAGGCGACGGCGGGCGAACTCCTGGCGCTGCCCGGCCCGGTGGCGCGGCCCCTGGCGCCGGGTGCGGCGGGACCGGCGATCCCGCCGGGCACCTATCGCCTGCCGGTCGCCGGACGGGTGGCGAGCGGCTTTGGCGAGATTTCGGATGCGGGCGTGCGTGCGCGCGGCATCACGCTGGCGACGGGGCCGCAGGCTCCGGTCGTCGCGCCGGCCGGGGGCGAGATCCGCTATGCCGGACCGTTTCGCGGCTATGGCGGGATCATCATCGTGGATCACGGCGCGGGCTGGACCAGCCTCGTCACCGGGCTGGGCGGCATCGCGGTGCGGGTCGGGCAGAGAGTCGCGGCGGGTGCGGTGCTGGGCCGGGCGGGCCAGGGGCGCGGGGGCATGGCGCCACGCGTGACGGTGGAGCTTCGCCGCGACGGGCGACCGATGGATATCGCGGCTATCCTGGGGTGAGAGCCTTCTAGGCTCAGGACTCATTGATTGATCCAGAAGATGACGGTGGCAGCGAGTGCGATGGCCGACATGAAGGCGTGAGCACATCGGTCGTAGCGGGTATGGATGCGTCGCCAGTCTTTGAGGCGGCCGAACATGTTCTCGATCCTGTGACGACGTCGGTAGAGTGCAGCATCATGCGGGATCGGCGCCTTGCGGCCTTTGCGTGACGGGATGCAGGCGGCGGTTCCACGCGCGGTGAGCGCCTGGCGGAACCAGTCGGCGTCGTAGCCGCGATCGGCGAGCAGAATGGGAGCGGGTGGCATCGCCTCGAACATGAGGGCTGCGCCCTTGTAGTCGCTCATCTGCCCTTCGGTGAGCAGCATGACACGCGGGCGTCCACGATCGTCGCAGACGGCGTGCAGCTTGGAGTTCAGGCCGCCCCTGGTGCGCCCGATACATCGGGAAAGAGCCCCTTTTTGAGCAGGCTGGCTGCCGTCCGGTGCGCCTTCAGATGCGTGGCGTCGATCATCAGCTGATCCGGTGGTCCGCCCTCGGCTGCCAGTCCGGCAAAGATGCGGTTGAATACCCCCATCCGGCTCCAGCGGATGAACCGGTTGTAGATCGTCTTGGGCGGACCATAAGCCGCTGGCGCATCCCGCCAGCGCAGGCCGTTGCGGATCACGAAGATGATGCCACTGACGATCCGCCGGTCATCCACGCGCGGCACGCCATGCGACAACGGAAAATACGGCTCAATCCGCTGCATCTGCTTGTCCGTCAGCCAGAACAGGTCACTCATCGGCCGCACCTCCACCGCCAATGAATCAACCCGCCACCGATCATGCAAGTTACTTAATAGGTCCTGAGCCTAATTTACGATCGCCCATCTCAATTACGGAAATGGAACGATCCCGTTCATATCGGGGCAGGGCATTTGGTCGGGGGCGATGGCAGTCCGCCATTGTGGGCGTTCGGTACAAGGAGAGTCCGGCATCCCACCGCTCACCCCCCGTTCAGCACGGTTGCGCTTTGATTGGGAACGGCTTCCCGCTACACAGGCGGTCCGCTTTTCTGGTCCAGGACCCTCGATGCCCCGTTTGCTGCCGAAACGTCCGCTTCTGACTGCTACTGCCATTGTCGGCGCGCTGGCCATGGTGCCGATCACGACCTCCGCGATGGCGGCGGTGGACAGCTCGACCGTGCGGCAGTTCGACCGGTTCCTCGACGTCTATAACCGGATCAAGGCCGATTATGTCGACAAGGTCGATGACGACACGCTGATCAAGGGCGCGATCCAGGGGATGCTGGCCGCGCTCGACCCGCATAGCAGCTATGTCGACGCGCTGGATTTCGACAATCTCAAGATCCAGACCGAGGGCAATTATGGCGGCCTGGGCCTGACCGTGTCGATGGAGGACGGCGCGATCAAGGTCATCGCGCCGCAGGAGGATACCCCGGCGGGTCGCGCAGGCATCAAGTCGGGCGACTATATCACCCATATCGACGGCAAGCTGGTCTATGGCCAGTCGCTGGATGAGGCGATCGGCCAGATGCGCGGCAAGCCCGGCACGAAGATTCGGCTCACCATCGTCCGCCCCGGCCGCGACAAGCCGCTGGAGCTGACCCTGACCCGCGAGGTCATCGTCCAACGCCCGGTCAAGTGGGAGGTCAAGGGCGATGTGGGCTATATCAACATCAACACCTTCTCCGAAAACACCGGGGCCGACACGCGCGCCGCGATCATGGCGATCGACAAGGCGCTGGGCCACCGGCCGCTGGGCTATGTCGTCGACCTGCGTGACAATGGCGGCGGCCTGCTGACCCAGGCGATCGCGGTCAGCGACGCCTTCCTGGACCATGGCGAGATCGTGTCGCAGCGCGGCCGCGAGAAGTCGGACATCGAACGCTATTATGCCAAGCCCGGCGACGACGCGCATGGCCTGCCCGTGATCGTCCTGACCAATTCGGGCACCGCCTCGGCCTCCGAGATCGTTGCGGGCGCGCTTCAGGATCATCACCGCGCGCTGGTGATGGGCGAGCGCAGCTTCGGCAAGGGATCGGTCCAGACGCTGTTGCCGCTCGGCCCCGAAACCGCGCTTCGCCTGACCACCGCGCGCTACTACACCCCTTCGGGCCGGTCGGTGCAGGAGGGCGGGATCGAGCCGGACATCAAGGTGCCGCAGATTTCCGATCCCGATTACAAGACGCGGCCCGTCTTCCGCGAGGCCGATCTGCGCCGCCACCTGATCAACGAGGTGAAGGCCGACAATGCGATCCTGGAAGAGGATACCAAGACCGATCCGCGCTTCGCGATGACCCCCGATGCGCTCAAGAAGCAGGGGGTCGAGGACTTCCAGCTCTATTACGCACTGAAGACCATCGCGCGGCTGGGCGGGGCCGCGCAGGTCGCCGCCGCCACCAAGCCGCCGGTGAAGTGACATGACGACCCCGCGTACCCGCAACGAACGCCGCGCCAACTGGATCGCGCTGCTGCTGCCTGCCGCCTTGCTGGCGGGGGCGTGGGGCAGCCAGCTGATCGGCGGGCTGTATCCGTGCGAGATGTGCCATTGGCAGCGCTGGCCGCATTATGCCGCGCTGGTGCCCGCGCTGCTCGCCTTTGTCGTGCCCCAGCGCAGCATCCGGGGATCGCTTGTCATCCTTGCCGCGTTGTTGATCGCGGTGTCGGGGGCGATCGGTGTCGCGCATGCCGGGGTCGAATATGGCTGGTGGCAGGGCTTCACCGCCTGCACCTCGACGGTGGACTTGAACGGATTGAGCGCGACCGACCGGTTGAATGCGATCATGCATGCGCCGGTCATCCGCTGCGACGTGGCGCAATGGACGCTGGGCGGCATTTCGCTGGCCGGGTTCAACGCGATCTTCTCGCTGGGCGGCGCGGCGGCGATCCTGATGTTGATGAGGAAGGCGCGATGAGCCAGCTTCGCTGGATGCCGGGCGACCGGCGCGAACCGATGAAGGCGATGGTCCGGGTGGACCAGGCCGGGGAATATGGCGCGACCCGCATCTATGCGGGGCAGCTGGCGGTGCTGGGCGACCGGCATCCCTTTGCCCGCGCCATCCACCACATGGCCGAGCAGGAGGAGCGCCACCGCGCCTTTTTCGACCGGATGATCGCCGAACGCCGGGTGCGGCCGACGCTGTTCCAGCCCTTCTGGGACAAGGCGGGATTCGCGCTGGGCGCGATCACGGCGGCGATCGGGCCGAAGGCCGCGATGGCGTGCACGGCGGCGGTCGAGACCGAGATCGACAAACATTATCAGGACCAGCTCGACCAGCTGGGCGACAGCGACCCCGAACTGTCCGAGGCGATCGCCGATTTCCAGGCCGAGGAACTGGAGCATCGCGACCATGCGCTGGGCGCGGGCGCGGAGGAGGCGATCGCCTATCCGGTGCTGTACGGATTGATCCGGGCGGGCTGCAAGGTCGCGATCGCGGCGGCCAAGCGGATCTGACACGGGGTGAGCGGGAGAGAGGATATGGTCGAGCGGACGTGGCGCAGGGCGATGCTGGCGGGGCTGGGCGTGATCGCGGCGGCGAGCCCGGTCGCGGCCCAGCAGGCCCCCGTCCGGCAGACCCCAATCCAGCCGATTCCGATCCAGCAGGCTCCGGTGCAACCGGTCGCCGCGCCCGGTGCGGTCAAGGCCAAGCCCGCCCAGGCGCCGGGCGAGGTGTCGCGCAACGCGCCGATCAACGGCGTGCTGACCCTGTTCGGCAACGAACGCTGCCCCACCGACAATAACGGCAACGAGATCGTCGTCTGCGTCCGCCGCAGCGCGCAGGAGCAGTTCCGCGTGCCCAAGGAGCTTCGCGAACTCCAGGTGACGCCCGAGAATGAAAGCTGGGCGGTCCGTGCGACCGGCACCACCAATGAGGGCGTCGGCGTCAACAGCATCGGCAGCTGCTCGGCGGTCGGCGCGGGCGGCGCGACCGGCTGCTTTGCCCAGCGCGTCCGCGAGAATCGCGCCGCCAATGCCGACCGCAAGCGCGAGGCCAGCGTCCCCTAGGGCCGATCGACATTCAGCGACACCTTTCCGTCCCTCGCCCCTCGCAGAGGGGAGAGGGTTGCGCAGACTTGGTCTTTGCGAAAGCAAAGGCTTAGTCGGGGCTGGGTGAGGGGTGCATGCGCGCAGCGCGCGAGCCTTTGGGCTCGCTCGACCCCTCACCCAAGCTGCGCTAGCCAGCAGGCTGGCAAGCTTCGCTAACCCTCTCCCCTGTCCAGGGGAGAGGGGAAGAAGAAGCAATAGTAAATGTCGATCCGCCCTAATCCTCCCCGGAACGGGGAAGGCGGAGATAGTCGCTACACCACGCCCGCCAGCGCCAATATCCGCTCCGCCTCGATCAGATGGAGTCGCTCGACCATCTGCCCGTCCAGCCGGATCGCGCCCAGCGCCGCCTGTTCGGGTTCGGCAAAGGCGGTGACGATCCGCCGGGCCCAGGCGATCTCAGCCTCGTCGGGGCCGAAGCCGCGATGGGCGGCGTCGATCTGGTTGGGATGGATCAGCGTCTTGCCGTCGAACCCCAGCCGCCGCCCATCGGCGCATTCCGCCGCCAGCCGTTCGGGCGCATCGAGCGCGTTGCACACCCCGTCGAGCGCGATCATCCCGCCCGCGCGGGCCGCCACGACGATCTGCACTCGCAACGGCAGCAAGGCCTCGGGCGGCGGCGGCGCGGGCAGGCGCATCTCCTTGGCGAGATCGTTGGTGCCCGCCACCAGCGCGGTCAGCCCGACCTCGCGCGCGGCCTGTGCGATCGCGCCCAGCGACAGGATGCCCCGGCACGTCTCGATCATCGCCCAGAGCGGCACGCCAGGCCCCAGTGCCGCCCGCGCCCGTGCCAGGGTCGGAACGTCATCGACCTTCGGAATCAGCACCGCCGCCGGACGCACGGCGGCGAGCGCGGCGAGATCGTCCGCCGCCCAGCGGGTGTCGAGCCCGTTGGTCCGCACCACCAACGGCCTGTCCCCAAAGCCTCCCTCGCGCACCGCGGCCACCGCCGCCTCTCGCCCGGCCGCCTTGGCATCGGGGGCCACCGCATCCTCCAGGTCGAGGATCACCGCATCGCTGTCGAGCGTCCGCGCCTTGGCGATGGCGCGGGGATTGGAGGCGGGAAGGAACAGGGCGCTGCGCAGGGTCATGGCACGAGCATAGACGCGAGCGGGCGCCGCCGTCACGCCTCTGGTAAATCGCCATTTCGTCTCCATAGTGGGACGGTCGCGAAAATCGATTCCACCATCCCCGCAAAGGGACGTGGAGGCGGCAGGGGGATCGAAGGGGGATGATCGTGGAGACGACCGCGCTGTTGCTTCTGGGGCTGACGATTCTGCTGCGCTGTTGCCCGAGCTTGCCGATAAGCCGCTGGCTGGCGCACCTGTTGGTCGAGGCGCCGGCGCGGCAATTGAATCGGGTCCGACCGGGGCATTGGGCGACGATCGCGCTCGGGGTGGCGCTGATCGGGTTCGCCATCTGGTTCGAGATCGATGAGATCCGCATGCTCGGCGGGGCGGCGGGGTCGATGGGCGATCTGGTGATGATCGTCTCGACGATCGAATGGGGCGGGCTGGTCGAACTGACCATGGCTACGGTCCTGTCCTCCTCGATGCTGGCGCGCTGGCCGGTCTTCCGTCGCGGGGGACGGCAAATGTCCGCGAGCCGGGCAGCGCGCCCGCGCCGGACGGAGCGGCCCGCCAATGACAGCGGCGACGGCGAGGGACGACGACTGGCGGCCTGACCATGCGGGGGCGGAACGAAAGCATGAGGCCGCCGTTCACCGTCTGAATGCTCCGCGATCCGCGCCTAGCCCGATTTTCCGCGCGTTTTACGTGCCTTGGCCTGTGCGCTGTCCTGACCGCCTGTGAGCCGGGCATATTGAACCCGGCCGGGCCGATCGCGGCGGGCGAGCGCAGCATCTTCTTCAATGCGCTGGCGGTGATGCTGGCCATCGTCGTGCCGGTGATCGTGCTGGCCTTCGCCTTTGGCTGGTGGTTCCGGGCGGGCAACAGCCGCGCCAAGCATTTGCCCGAATGGGCCTATTCGGGGCGACTGGAATTGCTGGTCTGGTCGATCCCGGCGCTGGCCATCATGTTCTTGGGCGGTATCGCATGGATCGGCAGCCACGATCTCGACCCGCCCAGGCCGATCGCCTCCCGGGCAAGGCCGATGACGATCGAGGTCGTCGCGACCGACTGGAAATGGCTGTTCCTCTATCCCGAACAGGGGATCGCCACGATCAACCGGCTGGTCGTGCCGGTCGGCACCCCGGTGAAGTTCCGCATCACCTCGGCGGGCGTCATGAACAGCTTCTTCGTGCCGCAGCTGGGCAGCCAGATCTATGCCATGTCGGGGATGGACTCGACGCTTCACCTGCGCGCCGACAAGGCGGGGCGGTATCGCGGGCTGTCGGCGCATTATAGCGGGGAGGGCTTTGCCGATATGGACTTTTTCGTCGATGCGGTGCCGCAGGCGGCGTTCGACCGCTTCGTCGCGACCGCCAGGGCGGGGCAGGGCAAGACGCTCGACTGGAACGAGTTCGTGGCGATGGCGCATCCCAGCCGCAATGTCCGCCCCGCCAGCTATCCCCGGCTTCAACCGGGCCTCTACGACCAGATCGTGATGCGCAACGGCGCGCCCGAGGGCGACCGGGCCGAGGATGGGCGCGAGCAATGAGCCTGACCGGCAAGCTGGGCTGGGATTCGATCCCGTTCCACGAACCGCTGCCGCTGGTGTCGGCCGGGGTGATCGGCGTGGTCCTCTTGGGCGTCTTCATCTGGGTCTGGCGGCGCGGGGCTCTGCCCTATCTGTGGAGCGAGTGGATCACCAGCGTCGACCATAAGCGGATCGGCGTGATGTACTGCCTGCTGGCGGGCGTGATGCTGTTGCGCGGCTTTTCCGACGCGCTGCTGATGCGGTCGCAACAGGCGCTGGCCTATAACAGCGACGGCTATCTGCCGCCGGATCATTACGACCAGATCTTCTCGGCGCATGGCACGATCATGATCTTCTTCGTGGCGATGCCGTTCATGATCGGGCTGATGAACTTCGTCGTGCCGTTGCAGCTCGGCGTGCGCGACGTGGCCTTTCCGACGCTCAATTCGGTCAGCTTCTGGCTGACGTGCAGCGGCGCGCTGCTCATCAATATGAGCCTGGTGATCGGCGAGTTCGCCAAGACCGGCTGGCTGGTCTATCCGCCGCTGTCGGAGCTGCGCTTCTCGCCCGGCGTTGGCGTGGATTATTATCTCTGGGCGTTGCAGATATCGGGGATGGGGACGCTGCTGTCCGGCGTGAACCTCGTCACCACCATATTGAAGATGCGCGCGCCGGGCATGGGCTATAGCCGGATGCCGATGTTCACCTGGACCTCGCTGGCGTCCAACCTGCTGATCGTCGCGGCCTTTCCGGTGCTGACCGCCTGCCTCGGCATGCTGATCCTCGACCGTTATCTGGGCTTCCACTTCTTCACGCCCGAGGCGGGGGGCAACCAGATGATGTTCGTCAACCTCATCTGGGCCTGGGGCCATCCGGAAGTCTATATCCTGATCCTGCCCGCCTTCGGCGTGTTTTCCGAGATCATCTCGACCTTCTCGTCCAAGCCCCTGTTCGGTTATCGGTCGATGGTCATCGCCACCATGGTGATCTGCATCCTGTCCTTCATGGTCTGGCTGCACCATTTCTTCACCATGGGGGCGGGGGCCGATGTGAACGGTTTCTTCGGCATCACGACGATGATCATCGCGGTGCCGACGGGGGTGAAGGTCTTCAACTGGCTGTTCACCATGTATGGCGGGCGCATCCGCTATACGTCGATGATGCTGTGGTCGATCGGGTTCATCGTGACCTTCGTGATCGGCGGCATGACCGGGGTGATGCTGGCGGTGCCGCCCGCCGACTTCGTGCTGCACAACTCGCTGTTCCTGGTCGCGCATTTCCATAACGTCATCATCGGCGGCGTGCTGTTCGGCGCCTTTGCGGGCTTCACCTTCTGGTTTCCCAAGATGTTCGGTTTCACCCTGGACGAGCGCTGGGGCAAGCGCGCCTTCTGGTTGTGGATCAGCGGCTTCTACGTCGCCTTCATGCCGCTCTATGTGCTGGGGCTGATGGGCATGACGCGGCGGATGCAGCATTATGACGTGCCCGGCTGGCATCCCTGGCTGCTGGTGGCCGGGGTCGGTGCGCTGCTGATCCTGGGCGGGATCATGTGCCAGGTCATGATGCTCTATGTCTCGATCAGGACGCGCGAGACCCGCATCGACGAGAGCGGCGACCCCTGGGACGGCCGCACGCTGGAATGGATCACCAGCTCGCCGCCCCCGTCCTTCAACTTCGCGGTGCTGCCCGATGTGAAGGGCGAGGAAGCCTATTGGGGGATCAAGTCCAAGGCGCGCGAGAATCGCCGCCTGTCGGACCGCCCCGATTACGAACCGATCGAGATGCCGCGCAACTCGCCCACCGGAATCGTCAGCGCCTTCTTTGCCACTGCCATGGGCTTTGCGCTGATCTGGCATATCTGGTGGCTGGTGATCCTGGGCTTCTTCGGGGCCTGGGGGACGTTCATCGTCTTCGCGTGGCGCGACAAGGCCGAATATGAAATCCCGGTCGAGGAGGTCGAGCGGCTGGACCAGGCGCGCCGCCGGAGCAAGGCGACGCTGCTCGACCTGCCCGAAGAGGCGCTGTCATGAGCCAGACCGCCAAGGCCCATGATCCCAACAAGCTGGGCCGCGCCGCCGAGCCCAATCCGGATGGCCCCGCGCCCAAGCGGATCGTGGTGTCCTATGGCTTCTGGATCTTCCTGCTGTCGGACTTCATCCTGTTCGCCTGTTTCTTCGCCGCCTATGCGGTGCTGGTGGACGCGACGGCGGGCGGCCCCTCGGGCAAAGAGCTGTTCGAGCTTAAGCTGGTCGAGGCGGAGACGGTGCTGCTCCTCCTGTCCAGCTTCGCCTGCGGGCTGGCGGGCGTGGGCACGATGGCGCGCAACATGCGCTGGTTCCAGATCGCCATGGCGGTGACCGCTTTGCTCGGTGCCGCCTTCCTCGCGCTGGAGGCCTATGAGTTCCTCCACCTGATCGGCGAGGGGGCGGGGCCGGGGCGCAGCGCCTTCCTGTCGGCGTTCTTCGCGCTGGTCGGTTGTCACGGATTGCATGTGACGCTCGGTCTGCTCTGGCTGACGACGATGATGGCGCAGGCCTGGGCCAAGGGGTTTCGCGAGGACATATTGCGCCGCATCCTGTGCTTCAGCCTGTTCTGGCATGCGCTCGACATCATCTGGGTGGCGTTGTTCACCATGGTCTATCTGATGGGAGTGCGCGGATGAGCGAGCGGCCCGACGAGGAAATGGCACGCGACGAAACCGCGCCGGGCGTGGATGGCGAGCGCGACTCGATCGTCGGCGGCGTGCGCAGCTATGCGATCGGGCTGGTCGCGGCGGCGATCCTGACGGCGGCGTCCTTCGCATTGGTGCAGTTCGACATCGTCTGGGGTCCGGCGGTCCCCGCCGCGCTGGTGGCGCTGGCGATCGGGCAGATGGGGGTGCATCTGGTGTTCTTCCTCCACATTACCACCGGGCCGGACAACAGCAACAATGTGCTGGCGCTGTTGTTCGGCGTGCTGATCGTGGCGCTGGTGCTGCTGGGGTCGATCTGGATCATGGGGCATCTGAACCACAATCTGATGGGACCGATGGCGACGCCCTAGCTTTCCAGCAGCAGGCCCCGGATGGCGGAGACGCCGTGGATTCGGTCGAAGCGCAGGATCAGGCTTTCCTCGCTTATGGGCAGGTGGAGCGCGAAGCCATCGCCCCGGTCCCAATCCTCGGGCGTCATCGGGGCACCGGCCAGATGGCGCCACTCGGCCCCCGCCAGCCAGCCGGTCGCATCGAGCGGCAGCGCGCGGCGAAAGGCGCTCAGCCGTGCGACGAACTCCTCCAGTGCCTCGTCCCGGTTCGCCCAGTCGAGCCAGGTCGTGTCATTGTCCTGCGCATAGCCATTGTTGTTGCCGCCCTGGCTGCGCCCGAACTCGTCCCCGGCGGTCAGCATCGGGGTGCCGCGCGACAGGAACAGCGTGGCGAGCAGCGCACGGACCGAGCGGATGCGGGCGGTGTGGATGGCGGGATCGTCGCTCGGCCCCTCGGCACCATGGTTCCACGACACCTCGTCGCCATGCCCGTCGCGATTGTCCTCGCCATTGGCCTGATTGTGCCGCCCGGCATAGGCGACCATGTCGGCCAGGGTGAAGCCGTCATGCGCCGCGACGAAATTGACCGAGCGGCTGGCCGCGCCAGTGAATATGTCGGCCGATCCCGCCACCCGCGTCGCGAGGTCGCCGCTGCGCCCGTCGCCGCGCCAGAAGCGGCGCACCTGGTCGCGGTAGCGGTCGTTCCACTCCAGCCAATGCTCGGGGAAAGCGCCCAGCTGGTATCCGCCGGGGCCGATGTCCCACGGCTCGGCGATCATCACGCGGGTCGAGAGGATCGGATCGGCGGCGATCTCGGCGAAGATGGGGGCGTTCGGATCGAATCCCGGCCCGCGCGCCAGCACGGGGGCGAGGTCGAAGCGGAAGCCGTCGACCCCGGCCCGCGCGAAATGGCGCAGGCTGTCGAGGATCGTCGCGCGGACGCTGGGGCGGCTGGCGTCGAGCGTGTTGCCCGTCCCCGCATCGTTGATGAGCGTGCCGTCCGCCGTCCGGGCATAGACGTCCGGATCGAGCCCCCGGAAGGACAGGGTGCCGCCCTGCACGTCGCTCTCGCCCATATGGTTGAAGACGAGGTCGAGGATGACGCCGACCCCCGCCTGTCGCAGCGCGGCGATGGTGGCGACCAGTTCGGCGACGCCGCCCGGCACCCGCTCCGGACAAAGCGCCATCGGCACGACCGGATTATAGCCCCAGCCATTGCGCAGGCCGAGCGGCGGCAGGTGGCGCTCGTCGATCGCGGCGGTGATCGGCATCAGCTCGACCGCCGCCACACCCAGCTTGCGCAGGTGATCGAGCACCGCCGGATGCGCAAGCGCCGCCAGCGTGCCGCGCTGTTCCGGCGGAATGGCGGGATGGCGCATCGAGAAGCCGCGAACGTTCAGCTCATAGATCAGCTCGCCCGGTCGAAAGAGCGGCGGGGCGGGGGACTCGGTCAGCGGGGCGACGACGCGGGCGCGCGGGACGATGTCGGCGGTGTCCTCGCCATATCGGCCAAGGCGCGGCGACTGGACGAAGGGGCGGTCGAGTTCGAGCGCGTAAGGATCGACCAGCAGCTTGGCGGGATCGAACCACAGGTTGCGTGCCGGGTCGTACGCGCCATGCGCGCGATAGCCGTAGAGATGGTCGCGGCCGGGAACGGTGGCGCTCCAGACATCGCCCTCGCGGGTCAGGGCGACGCGGCGTTCCTGCGCTCCGTCGAACAGGCATAATTCCACCCGATCGGCGGTCGAGCGGACGGCGAAGCGGGTGCCGCCGGGGACGGGCGTTGCGCCAAAGAGCGGGGTGGGCTGATTCGTCATGGCGGCAGCATGGCGATTCTTCCCCTGTAAGGGGAGGGGGACCGCCGCGAAGCGGTGGTGGAGGGGTGTCCCCGCTGATGGTGACACCCCTTCGTCAGTCCTGCGGACTGCCACCTCCCCTTGCAGGGGAGGAAGAAGGTGGGATCACGTCACCACATCGGGTTCGGTGCGGCCGGTATGCTGGGTGATCCCGGCGATTTCGTCCGCCGCGGCGATGATGTCGGCGAGCATCTCGGGCGTCTCGCGGTCGAGTTCGTCGGCCGAGTAACGCTCCAGATAGACGCGCAAGGTCGCGCCGCTGGTGCCGGTGCCCGACAGGCGGAACACGACGCGGCTGCCGCCCTCGAACAGCACGCGAATGCCCTGGTTGCGGCTGACCGACTGGTCGGTCGGGTCGGTATAGGCGAAGTCGTCCGCCGTCTCGACCGTCAGCCCGGCGAAGGTCTCGCCCGGCAGGGTCGGCAGCTTGGCGCGCAGGTCCGCCATCAGCGCATCGGCGCGCTCGCTCTCGACGCCTTCATAGTCGTGGCGCGCATAGTAATTGCGGCCATAGGTTGCCCAGTGATCGCGCGCGATCTGGTCGACCGACTTGCCCGAGGCGGCGAGGATGTTGAGCCAGAGCAGCACCGCCCACAGCCCGTCCTTCTCGCGCACATGGTCCGAGCCGGTCCCTGCGCTCTCCTCACCGCAGATGGTCGCCATCCCCGCATCGAGCAGGTTGCCGAAGAATTTCCACCCCGTCGGCGTCTCATAGGCGGGGATGCCCAGCTTCTCGGCCACCCGGTCGGCGGCGGCGCTGGTCGGCATAGAGCGGGCGATGCCCTTCAGCCCACCGGCATAGGCAGGCGCCAGATGCGCGTTCGCCGCCAGCATCGCCAGGCTGTCCGAGGGCGTGATGAACCGCCCGCGCCCGATGATGAGGTTGCGGTCGCCGTCCCCGTCCGAGGCCGCGCCGAAATCGGGCGCGTCCGCCGCCATCATCCGGTCGTAGAGTTCCCTGGCATGGACCAGATTGGGGTCGGGATGATGCCCGCCGAAATCGGGGAGGGGCGTGCCGTTGCGCACGGTGCCGGGCGCGAAGCCCAGCCGCTTTTCCAGGATCTCGGTCGCATAGGGGCCGGTCACCGCGCTCATCGCGTCGAACGACATGGTGAAGCCGCCCTCGACCGCGCGTCGGATCGCGGCGAAGTCGAACAGGCTCTCCATCAGCGCGGCATAATCGGCGACCGAGTCGATCACCTCGACCGTCATGTCGCCGACCGTCACCTCGCCCAGCGTGTCGAGGTCGATGTCATCGGCCTCGACGGTCAGCAAGCGGCTGATCGCCTTGGTATTGGCGTGGATCGCGTCGGTCACCTTCTCCGGGGCGGGGCCGCCATTGGAGATATTGTACTTGATGCCGAAATCCTCATCCGGCCCGCCCGGATTGTGGCTGGCCGACAGGACCAGGCCGCCCAGCGCCTTGCGCTGGCGGATCACGTTGCTGGCCGCCGGGGTCGACAGGATGCCGCCCTGGCCGACCACGACGCGGGCAAAGCCGTTCGCGGCGGCCATGCGGATTGCGACCTGGATCACCTCGCGGTTCAGGAAGCGGCCGTCGCCGCCGATGACCAGCGTCTGGCCGGTCTTCTCATCGCCCAGCGCGTCGAACACCGACTGGACGAAATTCTCGGCGTAATGGGGTTGCTGGAACACCCGCACCTTCTTGCGCAGGCCCGAGGTGCCCGGCTTCTGGTCGAGATAGGGCTGAGTCGCGACGGTCTTGATCATTGGTCCCCCAAGACGGATCGGTAGAGTTCGGCATAGTGGCGGCCGCTATGGTGCCAGCTATAATCGGCATTCATGCCATTCACCTGAATGGTACGCCATTGGTCTTGATCGGCATAGAGTCTCATTGTGCGACGCAGCGCCGCGACGATATTGTCGGGGGTCATGTCGTCGAACTGAAGGCCGGTCGCCACGCCCGCGGCCAAGGCGGCCTCGTTGGCGTCGATGATCGTGTCGGCCAGCCCGCCGGTCCGCGCGACCACGGGCACGCAGCCATAGGCCAGGCCGTAAAGCTGGGTCAGCCCGCACGGCTCGAAGCGCGAGGGGATGATGATCGCGTCGCAGCCCCCTTGCAGCAGATGCGAGACCGGCTCGTCATAACCGATGCGCACCGAGACGCGGCCGGAATGGCGCAGCGCGGCGGTGGCGAAGGCGATTTCCAGCGCCGGGTCGCCGGTGCCCAGCACGACCAGCCTTCCGCCCATCGCGACCAGATCGTCGATGACCTCGACCAGCAGGTCCATGCCCTTTTGCCAGGTCAGGCGGCTGATGACGGTGAAGATCGGGCCGTCATCCCGCTCCAGCCCGAACTGCTCCTCGACCGCGCGCTTGTTGGCGACGCGATCGTCCAGCGTGTCGACGGTGAAGGGGGCGGGCAGCGCGGCGTCGGCCCTGGGGCTCCAGATGGCGGGGTCGATACCGTTGACGATCCCGCTGACGCATTCGGCGCGGGCGGCGATCAGCCCTTCCAGCCCCATGCCATATTGCGGCCGGTGGATTTCCTCAGCGTAGGTCGGGCTGACCGTGGTGATCGCATCGGCGGTGCGCAGTCCCGCCTTCAGATAGCCGATCTGGCCGTAATATTCGACGCCGTCGACGCTCCACGCATAAGGCGGCAGGCCCAGATCGGGGAAGTGGTGCGCCGCGAACGAGCCCTGAAAGGCGATATTGTGGATGGTGACGATGCTCTTGGCGACCTTGCCGGGGCCGGGGGCATAATGGAGAAAGGCCGGGGCCAGCGCCGCCTGCCAGTCATGCGCGTGGAGCAGGTCGAAGTCATATCCCGGCACCGCGCCCGAGGCGAGGTCGGCGCCCGCGCGCGCCAGCACCGCGAAACGCCGCCAATTGTCGTGCCAGTCATGGCCGTCGGTATCGACATAGGGAAGCCCCTCGCGCTCATAGAGGTGCGGCGCGTCGATGACGAGCAGCCGGTGCTCGCCGATCTTGGCCTCGCGCAGCCAGGCCTCGGTGCCGATGATGTGCGGGAAGTGATGCACGCGCGGTGCGTCGCCGATCGCGCGCATGACCTTGGGAAAGCCGGGGATCAGCGTGGTGACGGCGATGTCATGGGGGCTGAGCGCCTCGGGCAGCGCCCCCACGACATCGGCGAGGCCACCGGTCTTGATGAGCGGGAACGCTTCCGAGGCGACCGACAGGACAGAGAGGGTCATGGGGACTTTCAGTTGGCCAGACGGTCGATCATCGGCTGGGTGATGAGGCAGATGCCCTTGTCGGTGCGCCGGAAACGCTGTCCGTCGAGCACCGGATCGTCGCCGACCACCAGCCCGTCGGGAATCCTGACGCCGCGATCCAGGATCACCCGCCGCAGCCGCGCGCCGCGCCCGATATGGCAGAAGGGCAGGACCACCGCCTCGTCCAGCATCGCGAAGCTATGCGTGCGCACGCCCGTCGACAGCAGCGAGCGGTGGATGGACGACCCCGACACGATGCAGTCGCCCGCGACCAGGCTGGCCACCGCCGATCCGCGCCGTCCGTCGATGTCATGGACGAACTTGGCGGGGGGCGTGATCTCCGCATAGGTCCAGAGCGGCCAGCTGCGGTCGTACAGGTCGAGCTGCGGCACCACGTCGGTCAGGTCGAGGCTGGCCTCCCAATAGGCGTCGACCGTGCCGACATCGCGCCAATAGGCGCCGGGCTCGTCGCTGGAGCGGACGCAGGAGGCGGAGAAACGGTGCGCCTGGGCTTTGCCGTGGGCGACCAGATAGGGGATGATGTCCTTGCCGAAGTCGCGGCTCGACCCCGGCGTGGCGGCATCGCGGCGCAGCTGCTCGAACAGGAAGGATGTGCGGAAGACATAGATGCCCAGCGACGCCAGCGACACGTCCGGATTGCCGGGGATGGAGGGCGGATCGGCGGGTTTTTCGACGAAATCGACGATGCGGTCGCTCTCGTCGACATGCATCACGCCAAAGGCGCTCGCCTCGGTCCGCGTCACCTCAAGACAGGCGACGGTGACGTCGGCACCACTGTCGCAATGCTGCTGGAGCATCAGCTCATAGTCCATCTTGTAGACATGGTCGCCCGCCAGGATGACCATGAATTCGGGCGCATAGCTCTCGATGATGTCGATATTCTGGAACACCGCGTCGGCGGTGCCCTCATACCATTGGAATTCGCTGATCCGCTGGCTGGCGGGCAGGATGTCGAAGCTCTCGTTGCGTTCGTCGCGCAGGAAGTTCCAGCCGCGCTGGAGGTGGCGGATCAGCGAGTGCGCCTTGTACTGGGTCGCGACGCCGATGCGGCGGATGCCGGAATTGATCGCGTTGGACAGGGCGAAGTCGATGATCCGCGCCTTGCCGCCGAAATAGACAGCGGGCTTGGCGCGGGTATCGGTCATCTCCATCAGGCGACTGCCGCGGCCGCCCGCCAGCACATAGGCCATGGCATCGCGCGCCAGCGGTTGTCCGCGCCTCAGGTCCATCGTCCGTCTCCCATTCTTCTGTCCGTATCGCAACGCGCCGGCCACGCGTTGATATTCGTGAAAAGGTCTAAATCTGGATCATCCGTCGAACCGCAGGATGACGGTGGCGAGCGGCGGCAGGGTGATCCAGGCCGCGCCGTCGCTGGCATCCACGCCCCCCATATTGCCCAGCCCCGATCCCCAATATTGGGCCGCGTCGGAGTTCAGCACCTCGGTCCAGCGGCCGTCATGCGGCAGCGGCAGGCGATAGGGCGCGCGGGCGACCGGGGTCATGTTGGCGACAACCGCGACCGGCTTATCGCCCGGCGCCTTGCGCAGCCAGGCGAAGACCGAATGCGCACTGTCGTCGGCGACCAGCCATTCGAACCCCTCGGGCTCGCAATCGCGGGCGTGGAGCGCGGGCGTCTCGCGGTAGAGATGGTTGAGGTCGCGGACCAGCGAGCGGACGCCCTCATGCGCATGGCTGGTGCGCAGATGCCAGTCGAGCGCGCGCGCCTCCGACCATTCCTCGCGCTGGGCGAATTCCTGGCCCATGAACAGCAGCTTCTTGCCCGGATAGCCCCACATGAAGGCGTAATAGGCGCGCAGATTGGCGAATTTCTGCCAGTCGTCGCCCGCCATCTTGGTCAGCAGGCTGCCCTTGCCGTGCACCACCTCGTCATGGCTGAGCGGCAGGACGAAATTCTCGTCGAATGCGTAATGCAGCCCGAACAGGATCTCGCCATGATGGTGCCGCCGATGCACCGGCTCGCGCGCCATATATTGGAGCGTGTCGTGCATGAAGCCCATGTTCCACTTGAACCCGAAGCCCAGCCCGCCGTCATGCGCGGGGGCGGAGACGCCGGGCCAGGCGGTGGATTCCTCGGCGACGGTGAAGACGCCGGGATGCTGGCCGTAAACCTGCCGGTTGACCTGGCGGAGAAACTCGACCGCTTCCCAATTCTCGCGGCCGCCCTGTTCGTTGGGCACCCATTCGCCGTCCTTGCGGCTGTAATCGCGGTATAGCATCGAGGCGACGGCATCCACGCGCAGGCCGTCGATATGGTAACGCTCGGGCCAGAACAGCGCGTTGTTGACCAGGAAGCTCGAAACCTCGCGCCGCCCGAAATTATAGATGGCGGTGTTCCAGTCGGGGTGGAAACCCTGGCGCGGGTCCTCATGCTCGTAGAGCGCGGTGCCGTCGAAATGCGACAGGCCGTGCGCATCGGTGGGGAAGTGCGCGGGCACCCAGTCGAGGATCACGCCGATCCCGGCCCGGTGCGCGCCGTCGACGAAGCGCGAAAACCCCTCCACATCGCCGAACCGCGCCGAGGGGGCGTAGAGGCCGGTCGTCTGATAGCCCCAGCTGGGGTCGTAGGGGTGTTCGGAAATGGGCAGGAATTCGATATGGGTGAACCCCATCTCGACCACATAGGGGATCAGCCGGTCGGCCAGCGCGTCCCAGCTCAGATACCAGCCATTCTCGTCGCGGTCCCACGACCCGGCATGGACCTCATAGATGCTGATCGGCACGCGGCGCGGATCGACGCCCGCCCAATGCTCGCGATGCTCCTTGTCCTGCCAGCGATGCTCGGGCGGGGCGGTGGTGATCGAGGCGGTCTTGGGGCGGAGTTCGGCGGCGAAGGCGAAGGGGTCGGCCTTCATCGGCTGTTCGGCGCCGTGGGGCCCGTGGATCGCGAACTTGTAGGCGCGCCCCTCGCCGATATCGGGGATGAAGATTTCCCAGACGCCGACATCCAGGCGGCGGCGCATGACATGGCGGCCGGGGTTCCAGTCGTTGAAGTCGCCGACCACCGCCACCCGCTCGGCATTGGGGGCCCACACCGCGAAGTGGACGCCCGCCACGCCCTGATGCTCGATCAGATGCGCGCCCATCTTGTCATAGAGGCGGAAGTGATTGCCCTCGCCCATCAGGAAATCATCGAGCGGCCCCAGCACCGGGCCGAAGCTGTAGGGATCGGTGATCCACCATTCCGCGCCATGCCCGCTGGCGCAATATTTGACCGGCTGCGGCTCGCCCGTCACCGCGCCCTCGAACAGCCCGCGCGCGTCGACCTGCTTCAGTTCGCCCAGCCGGTTGCCCGCCAGGTCGAAGGCGGTCACCCGTTCCGCCCCCGGCACCACGGCGCGAAGGAACGTGCCGCCCGGTCCCTGATGAGGTCCCAGCAACGCGAAGGGATCGGCGTTGCGGCCCTCGATCAGGGCTTCCAGAGCGGCACGGGGTGGCTTCACATCACGTTCCAGATTTCCTCGGCATATTGCCGGATGGTGCGATCGGAGGAGAACCATCCGACTTTCGCGACATTGTGGATGGCCGAGGTCGCCCAGCCCGCCTGGTCCTGCCAGCGGGCATCGACCTGGCGCTGCGCGGCGGCATAGGCATCGAAATCGGCGGCGACCATGAACCAGTCGCCATCATACAGCCCGCCCATCAGCCCGGCATAACGGCCGGGTTCGTCGGGTGAGAACACGCCCGAGGCGATGGCGGAGACGGCCTGGCGCAGTTCCGGGCTGTTCTCGATCACCTCGCGCGGATTGTAGCCGTCGCGGCGCTTGGCGGCGACCTCGTCGGCGGTCAGGCCGAAGATGACGATATGATCGTCGCCGACATGCTCCTTGATCTCGACATTGGCGCCGTCGAGCGTGCCGATGGTCAGCGCGCCGTTGAGCGCGAACTTCATGTTGCCGGTGCCCGACGCCTCCATGCCGGCGGTCGAAATCTGTTCGGACAGGTCGGCGGCCGGGATGATCTTCTCGGCCAGGCTGACATTGTAGTTGGGCACGAACCCGACCTTCAGCAGATGGCCGACGCTGGGGTCCGAATTGATCCGGCGGGCGACGTCGTTGGCCAGTTTGATGACCAGCTTGGCATTGTGATAGCTCGACGCCGCCTTGCCCGCGAACAGCTTCACGCGTGGCGTCCAGTCGCGCTCGGGATGGCTGCGGATCTGGTCGTAGAGCGCTACCGTCTCGATGATGTTCAGCAGCTGGCGCTTATATTCGTGGATGCGTTTGATCTGGACGTCGAACAGCGCATCGGGGTCCACGCGCAACCCGGTCGACTCTTTGAGATAATTTGCCAGCCCCACCTTGTTGGAACGTTTGATGGCGAGAAACCGTTCCCTGAAATTCGCGTCTTCCGCAAATTCCGTGAGCGCTATCAGTTTTTCCGCGTCATCCTCGAAGCCTGGCCCGATCGCCTCGCGGATCAGCGCGGTCAGCTGCGGGTTGCATTGCTGCAACCAGCGGCGCGGGGTGATGCCGTTGGTCTTGTTGTTGATCCGCGTCGGATAGAGGTGGTGCAGGTCGGCGAAGACCGTCTTCTTCATCAATTCGGTATGCAGCGCGGCGACGCCGTTGACGCTGTGGCTGCCCGCAAAGGCCAGGTTGGCCATGCGCACCCGGCGCTCGCCGCTCTCGTCGATCAGGCTGATCGCGGCGATGGCGCGGTCGTCCACGCCCTCCATTGCCCGCGCCTCGCGCAGCAGCTTGGCGTTGATCGCATAGATCAGCTGCATGTGGCGCGGCAGCAGCCGCTCGAACAGGTGCAGCGGCCAGCTTTCCAGCGCCTCGGGCAGCAGCGTGTGGTTGGTATAGCCGAAGGTGCGGCGGGTGATGTCCCACGCCTGTTCGAAGCCCAGGTCGTGATGATCGATCAGCAGCCGCATCAGCTCGGCGACCGACACCGCCGGATGGGTGTCGTTCAGCTGGATCGCCGCCTTGTCGGGCAGGGTCCGGATGTCGTGGAAATACTGGATATGCCGCCGGACGATGTCCTGGATCGAGGCGGAGGAGAAGAAATATTCCTGCCGCAGCCGCAGCTCTTGCCCGGCGGGTGAGCTGTCCGAGGGATAGAGGATGCGGACCAGCGTCTCCGCCGCCAGCTGTCCCGCCAGCGCGCCGGTATAATCGCCCGCGTTGAAGCGATCGAGCCGGATGGGGTCGATCGCCTGCGCGGTCCATAGCCGCAGCGTGTTGACCCGCTTGCCGCGCCAGCCGACGACGGGGGTGTCGACCGCGATCGCCTCGATCGCCTCGCCCGGCTTCCAGTGGACCGCGCCCGTCTCGGTGCCCACCACCTCGCCGCCGAAGCCGACGAAATAGGCGCTCTCGCGACGTTCGAACTCCCAGGGATTGCCGTGGCTCAGCCAGGTCTCGGGCAGCTCGACCTGCCAGCCATCGTCGATCCGCTGGCGGAACATGCCGTTCACATAGCGGATGCCATAGCCATAGGCGGGCAGGTCGAGGCTGGCGAGGCTTTCCATGAAGCACGCCGCCAGCCGTCCCAGGCCGCCATTGCCCAGCGCGGCGTCGGGTTCCATCTCCTCCAGATCGGCCAGGTCGACGCCCAGCGACTGGAGCGCGCCCGCGACCTGCGCCATCACCCCCAGATTGGACAGCGCGTCGCGCAACAGCCGCCCGATCAGGAACTCCAGGCTGAGATAATAGACTCGCTTGGCGCCCGCCGCATGCGCTTCGCGGGTGGAGGCCATCCAGCGTTCGATGATGTCGTTGCGCACGGTCAGGATGGTTGCGGCCAGCCAGTCGTGGCGGCGGGCATTGGCGGCATCCTTGCCGATCCGGTGGACCAGCGTGTCGACGATCGCATCGGCCAGCGGTCCGGTATCGTCGACGTGCAGGGTGGTGATGGTGGTCGTCATTGATTCGGCGATCCCTGTGTCCCAGTTCTCGCCAGATTAACGGGGCCCGATCCGAAGTCACGCGCCAACCTCTCGCCACCGCGAAACCATTCAGCCGGTGGCGATTCCCCAGAGCAGGGTGAGGTTGAGGACGATGATCGTCGCCGCGATGATCCAGGCCAGGATGCGCAGCCAGACCGGGCTGGCGAACGGTCCCATCATGGCCTTGTTCGCGGTGAAGCGGACCAGCGGCACCACGGCGAAGGGCAGTTGCAGGCTGAGGATCACCTGGCTGAGCACGAGGAGCCTGGTCGCCCCCGCCTGGCCGCTGGCGCCGACGACCAGCACGGCGGGAATGATCGCGAGGCCGCGGGTGATCAGCCGCCGCAGCCAGGGCGCGAGCCGGAGGTCGAGGAAACCCTCCATCACGATCTGCCCCGCCAGCGTCCCCGTCACGGTCGAATTCTGGCCCGAGGCGAGCAGCGCCACGCCGAACACCACGCTCGCCGCGCCCGCGCCCAGCATGGGGGCGAGCAGGCGATAGGCCTGGTCGATCTCGGCGACGTCGGTGCGGCCCGCGACATGGAAGGTCGCCGCCGCCACGATCAGGATCGCGGCATTGATGAAGAAGGCGAAGAACAGCGCGACCGTGCTGTCGATCGTCGCCATCCTGATCGCGTCGCGCTTGCCCTCGGCGGTCAGGCCGAAGGCGCGGGTCTGCACCACCGAGGAATGGAGGTAGAGATTGTGCGGCATCACCGTCGCGCCGAGAATGCCGATGGCGATGTACAGCATCGCCGGATCGGTCACGATCCGCGTCGTCGGCACGAACCCCGCCAGCACCGCGCCCGGATCGGGGCGCGAGGCGATCAGCTCATAGAGGAAACAGCCGCCGATGATGAGGAGGAGCGCGATGATGAACGCCTCGACCTTGCGGAAGCCGTAACGCTGGAGCGCGAGGATCAGGAAGACGTCGAATCCGGTGATCAGCACGCCCCAGACCAGCGGCAGGTCGAACAGCAGTTGCAGCGCGATGGCGGTGCCCAGCACCTCGGCCAGGTCGCAGGCGATGATCGCGATCTCGCACAGCAGCCACAGGATGCGAGAGACCGGCTTGGAATAGGCCGCGCGGCATGCCTGCGCCAGGTCCAGCCCGGCGGCGATGCCCAGCCGCGCCGACAGTGCCTGGAGGATCATCGCCATGATGTTGGACAGCAGGATGACCGACAGCAGCGCATAGCCATAGGCCGATCCGCCCGCAATGTCGGTCGCCCAGTTGCCGGGGTCCATATAGCCGACCGCGACCAGATAGCCCGGCCCCGCAAAGGCGAACAGCCGCCGGAGGAAGGACGCGCCTTCCGGAATGGCGATCGAGCGATGGCTTTCGGCAAGCGAGCGGGTGGCGGGCGTGGCTACGGTCATCGACCTTCAGATGTGACGGAGTTTCCGCAACGCGACAACCCGCCAAAGCGTTGCGCTGGGTAAGTTTGGCGAGGGTTTTCAATTCTTCCCCTGCAAGGGGAGGTGGCAGGGCGAAGCCCTGACGGAGGGGTGTCGCGCTACCGAGAGGGGGACACCCCTCCGACGCGCTGCGCGCGCCACCTCCCCTTGCAGGGGAGGAATCAGAGGGACGACCCCACCACCGCACAGGCCAGCGCCATCAGCAGCCCGGCGAAGCGGTTCGAGCGGAACCGGTACAGCGCCCCGGCGCCGTCATCGGGCGTCAGCGTCGCGACCTGCCACCCCAGATGCAGCGCCACCGGCACCAGCGCGGCGACCGCCAGCACGTCCGGCCGCACCAGCCAGATCGCCCCCGCCCAGCACAGCAGCGCCACCGCATAGAAGGCGCCCACGCCCGGCTTCACATAGGCCCCCATGCGCAGCGCCGAGGAGCGCACGCCGATCAGCGCATCATCCTCGCGGTCCTGCAGCGCATAGATGGTGTCATAGCCGATCACCCAGGCGATCGACCCGGCATAGAGCAGCCAGAGCGGCGCGGAGAGCGCGCCCGCCACCTCGGCCCAGCCGACCAGCGCCGCCCAGCTGAACACCATGCCCAGCCAGGCCTGCGGCCACCAGGTGATCCGCTTCATGAAGGGATAGGCGGCGACGGGCGCCAGGCTGGCGAGCGCGACGAGGGCGGCCAGCGGGCGCAGCTGCACCAGCACGACCAGCCCGATCAGGCAGAGCGCGACCAGCCAGATCGCGGCCAGCTTCACCGATACCAGGCCGGAGGGGATGGGCCGCGCGCGGGTCCGGGCGACCTGCGCGTCCAGATCGCGGTCGACAATGTCGTTGAAGACGCAGCCCGCGCCGCGCATCGCGATCGATCCCAGCAGGAACCACAGGATCAGCGGCAAGCGATCCGGCAGGCCACCCGCCAGCGCGATCGCCCAGACGCCGGGCCAGAACAACAGCCACCAGCCTATCGGCCGGTCGAACCTAGCCAGCAGCGCCAGCCCGCGCAGGCGGGGCGGCAACCGCCCGACCAGTCCCTTATGCTCGCTATCGGGTACGATCTCGATGGTCATTCGCATCGCCTATGGGGGCGACCCGTGGCGTGCAAGCCCGTTCGCGGCTATCCTGCGTCGGTGATCCTCCCGCCATCTTCCGTTTCATGATCGGCCTGTCGGTCGCGGTCGGCCGTTTCGTCGAGGCCCTGTTCTGGGCGATCCTGCGCGTGGCGGGGATGGTGGGCGGCGTCGTACTGGCCGTGGCGCTCGCCCTCGCGCTGGCATGGTGGCTGATCCGGCGGCGGCGCTAGGGCCGATCCCTTCCTTCCCTCGCCCCTCACAGAGGGGAGAAGACACAATCCTGAATGTCGATCCGCCTTAGGCCGCCAGCGTCGCCAGTTGCGAGCGGACGATGTCGAGGCTCTGCTGCGCCAGATGGCTGCCGCGTCCGGCGACGCTGCCGTCCAGGTCGGGACGCTCGCCGATGGCCAGACAGCGTTCCCATGCGCTTTGCGCCAAGGGCAGCCAATGGCCGATCGCCTGTGCCGGATCGGCCATCGCCTGATCGAACAGCACATCCCCCAGCACATAGAAATAATCGGGCGACTCGGGCCATTGTCCGAATTCGGCATCGGCCAGCGCCACCGCATCGGGCAGCCGCCCCGCGCAGGAGAGGAGCGGGATGGCGGCGGTGACCAGGGCGTGCCGCCAACCCGCCTCGCGCGGGGCCGTCGCCAGCGCGCGCATCACATAATCGCATGCCATCGGCAGGTCGCGACGCGCCTGGGCCTCCATGCCGAACTGGAACATCAGATAGGGATTGTTGGGCTGCTCGGCGAGTTCGCGCAGCAGCAGCGCATAGTTGCGGTCGCGCTTCCTGGCCTTCTGGGCGGCCAGATAGCCGTCATGGCCGATGTGCAGCGGGATGCGCGCCTGGGGGGCGAGGGAGACGACCTGTTCGTGGACCCGCCCCTCGTAACGGGCGCCGCGCGGCAGCAATCGCGGAATCCAGCAGCGCGTCGGGTCGGCGCTGCCCTCCACGGCATTCTCGATACAGGCAAAGCCCAGCCGCGGCGGCCCGGCACACCAGCGGCGCAGCCGCTTGCCGCCGTCGCGAATCCACTCGTCGGCGTCGAGCACCAGGTTCCAGTCGGTATCGGCCAGGTCCAGCACATGGTTGCGCGCGGCGGCGAAGTCGTCGGGCCAGGGCAGGTGATGCACCTCGGCCCCCGCCGCCTGCGCGATGGCGACGGTGTCGTCGGTCGACCCGGTGTCGAGCACCACCATGCGGTCGACCCAGGGGGCGATGCTCGACAGACAGCGGGCGATGCAGCGCGCTTCGTTCCGGGCGATCAGCGTCGCGGCGATCCGCGGGGAGGAAGGCATTCGGGTCGGTCCTCGATGAGGGCGTTTGCCGGGATAAAGCCATGTCTTGGTAAAGATCGGCCTAAGAGGCTGTCCGAAAACGTCCCGAGGTCACGTGTCAGCGGCACCGGTCCGCGCGCCGCCGCCTATCGCGCCAGCCGACCATCCTCCAGCGCGGCCATGTCGAACGCGAACAGCAGTTCGGGGTCGGGCGCGTCGACCGTGTCGGCGATCCTGGCGGGCGCGATGCGGTGGAGGATGTGGCGGATGATCGCGATCCGCGCGTCCTTCTTGTCGTCGGCGCGCACCACATGCCACGGGGCGAAGGGGGTGTGGGTGCGGGTCAGCATCGTGTCGCGCGCCGCCGAATATTCGGCCCATTTGGCCTGCGCGACCTTGTCCATGTCGGACACCTTCAGCGCCTTGAGCGGATCGGTGCGCCTGGCCTCCAGCCGTTCGGCCTGCTCCTTCTTCGAGATGTCGAGCCAGATCTTGACCAGCCGGATGCCGCTTTCGACCAGCATCCGTTCGAAATCGGGCGCGTCGCGCAGGAACGCCTCCTGCTCGGTGGCGGTGGAAAAGCCCATCACGACCTCGACGCCGGCGCGGTTGTACCAGCTGCGGTTGAAGATCACGATCTCACCCGCCGCGGGCAGATGCGCGACATAGCGCTGAAAATACCATTGGGTGCGTTCGCGGTCGGACGGCTTGGGCAGCGCGACGACGCGGGTCGCGCGGACCGAGAGATGTTCGGTGATCCGCTTGATCGTCCCGTCCTTGCCCGCGCCGTCGCGGCCCTCCAGCACGATGACGACGCGCTCGTCCGATTGGGCGTCGGAGCCCGTCATCGCCATCTGGGTACGGACCAGCGCCAGTTGCAGCGCCTCCAGCTCCTCGTGATAATGTTTCGCCATCGATACCTCCTTGCCGCAGGAAACGCCCGGCGCTGCAAAAGTGGCAAGCCGCGCGCGAGCCGTGTAAGCGGACCCCATGCCCGCTACTCCCGCCTGGCCGCCGCAATCCACGCCCCGCCTGTTCGTCGACCAGATGCTGGGCGAGGGGCCGATCCGCATCGACGGACCCGCCGCGCATTATCTGGTCTCGGTGATGCGCACCAAGGTCGGCGATCCGGTCAAGCTGTTCGACGACCGGACCGGCGAATGGCTGGGCGTCGCGGCCTCGGTCGGCAAGCGCGACCTGACGCTCGACGTGACCGAGATGCTGCGCGCGCGCGAAGCGGTGCCCGATCTGTGGCTGTGCGCCGCGCCGCTCAAGAAGGGGCGGGTCGACTGGCTGGCCGAAAAGGCGTGCGAGCTGGGCGTGGCGCGGCTGGTCCCCGTCGTCACCCGCCGCACCGTGGTCGACAAGCCCAATACCGAACGGCTGCGCGCGCACATGATCGAGGCGGCCGAGCAATGCGGCCGCACCGCGCTTCCCCAAGTGGCCGAGCCGGTAAAGCTGCCCGCGCTGCTGCGCGACTGGCCCGAGGGTCGGGCGCTGTTCTTCGCCGACGAGACGGGCGGCGTGCCCGCGCTGGAGGCGATGCGCGCGCATGACGGCCCGGCGGCGATCCTGATCGGGCCGGAGGGCGGCTTCGACGCCGAGGAGCGCGCGGCGATCCGCGCGCATCCGGGTGCGATCGGCATCGGCCTGGGGCCGCGTATCCTGCGCGCCGACACGGCGGCGGCGGCGGCGGTGTCCCTCTGGATGGCGGCGGCGGGCGACTGGCGTTGATTCAGCCTATGGCGTCTCCGCGCGCGCCCGCGTAAGGCGCGGTTCATGAGCACCAAGACCGCGAGCACCGCCAAGGGCGCCATCATCGAGTCGCGCGATCAGCTGATCGCAAGCTTTGCCCGCGGCGAGAAGCCGAGCGACCGCTGGCGGATCGGCACAGAGCACGAGAAGTTCGTCTATGCGCTGGGCGATCATCATGCCCCCTCCTATGACGAGGCGTCGGGCATCCGCGCGCTGCTGGGCCAGCTCGAACAATATGGCTGGGCCCCGGTCCTGGAAGGCGACAACGTCATCGCGCTGACCGGCGCCGACGGCTCGATCAGCCTGGAGCCCGCCGGGCAGTTCGAGCTGTCGGGCGCGCCGCTCGACAATCTGCACCAGACCTGTGCCGAGACGGGCCGCCACCTGCAACAGGTGAAGGCGGCGGGCGACACGCTGGGCCTGGGCTTTCTGGGCCTGGGCATGTGGCCGGACAAGACCCGCGCCGAGCTGCCGATCATGCCCAAGGGGCGTTATGCGATCATGCTGCGCCACATGCCGCGCGTCGGCTCGCTCGGGCTGGACATGATGCTGCGGACCTCGACCATCCAGGTGAACCTGGATTACGCGTCCGAGGCCGACATGGTGAAGAAGTTCCGCGTCGGGCTGGCGTTGCAGCCGCTGGCGACCGCGCTGTTCGCCAACTCGCCCTTCACGGAAGGGAAACCCAACGGCAAGCTGTCCTTCCGCAGCCATATCTGGTCGGACACCGACCCCGCGCGCACCGGCATGCTGCCCTTCGTGTTCGAGGACGGGTTCGGCTATGAGCGTTATGCCGACTATGCGCTCGATGTGCCGATGTACTTCGTCTACCGCGACGGCAAATATATCGACGCGGCCGGGCTGTCCTTCCGCGACTTCCTGAAGGGCGAGCTGTCGGTCCTGCCGGGCGAGCGGCCGACGATCGACGACTGGAACGACCATCTGTCGACCGCCTTTCCCGAGGTGCGGTTGAAGACCTTCCTGGAAATGCGCGGGGCCGATGGCGGTCCCTGGAACCGCATTTGCGCGCTGCCCGCGCTGTGGGTCGGATTGCTGTACGACGATGCGGCGCTCGATGCCGCCTGGGATCTGGTCAAGGGCTGGTCGCTGGACGAGCGGCAGGCGCTGCGCGACGCGGTGCCCGAGCTGGCGCTGGATGCCCCGCTGCCGGGCGGCGGGCGGCTGCGCGACATTGCGGGCGAGGTGCTCGACATCGCCCATGCCGGGCTCGCCGCGCGCGGGCGGCTGAACGGGGCGGGGGATAACGAGACCGGCTTCCTCGACCCGCTGCGCGAGATCGTCCGCTCGGGCAAGGTGCCCGCGCAGGTGCTGCTCGATCGTTATCACGGCGAATGGGGCGGGGACATCTCGCGGGTCTATGGCGAGGCGAGCTTCTGAGGGAGTCGCCTGGGCTTCGACTTCGCTCAGCCTGAACGGATCATAGGGAAAAACCTCCGTTCAGCCTGAGCGAAGTCGAAGGTCAAGGGCTCACCCCCGCCCCGAAACCCACCGAAAGAAGCGCGGCACCAGCCCGTACCGCGCCATCCAGTCATCATAATCCCGATACGCCGGATCGGCCGACAGATGCCGCTCCTCGGTCTTGGCGCGCCAGTAATAGACCCCGCTGACCGCGCCGAGCAGCAGCGTGCTGCGCATCGCATCCCCCCAGCTTCCGGTCGACAGGACCGGCACGGTCGCGATCCACCAGAAGATGTTCTTCGACAGATAGGCCGGATGCCGCGAGACCGCATAGGGGCCATGGGTCAGGATGCCCCGGTGCGTCAGGTTGGAGAAGCGAAGCCCGAACGCCACCGTCGCCCAGGCATAGATGGCGGTCAGCGCCACCAGCACCGCGCCGATCGCGGCCAGCATCACCGGATGCCCGGCGAACCAATGGCTCCACGGCGCGGTGCCGGGGCGATAGTCGAGCGGTCCGCCATCGGTCATCAGGATCGTCGGCGGGTAGCAGATCAGCGCCGCCATCCACGCCGCCGCATAGGGATTGGCCGAGCGGATATGCGCATCGAGCGGTCGCATGGTCAGCATATAGCCGACGGTCGCAAAGGCCACGTCGATCAGGAACATCAGCGTGATCAGCCAGTTGGCCAGCGCCACCGGATCGCGCATCAGGGTCGGCAGGTCGCCGTCGACAAAGGCGGCAAATCCCCCCGGCACCACCCCCAGCATGAAGGCGAGGAAAAAGGTCTTCACCCCCCAGGCGCGCAGATGCGCGTGGATCGCCTGCGGCTCGACGCCCTTCTGCCCGGTCAGCCAGGCCCCCAGGCTCCACGCGCCGTCCCTAGGCTCGACCAGCCGCCGGTCTAGCCACAGGACATAGGGGATCGACCCCAGGAACAGCACGGGCGCCAGCCATCCCAGGCACCACATGGCAAAGGCGAAGCTGCCCTGCCAATAGAAGCGGAACGTCATGTAGATCAGCGCGATACCCGCAAAGGTCGCCCAGAAACCGGCCAGCTTGGTCAGGCTGATGTCCAGCGTCTCGCGGGGCTTGCGCGGATTGGCCCAGTCGATCCCGGTCGAGGGGTTGCGATGCACCCGGTCGACCAGCAGCGACCACAGGATCATCGGCACCGCCACGGCGACCAGATGGGTCAGCGCGGCATAGGGCCCGTCGAGATGGCGGGAATAGGCAAAGCCGAGCCAAGCCAGCGACCCCGCCAGTCCCGCCAGCCCGACGCCGTGCCCGACCGCCGAGGCGGGGCGGGGCGGGCGGGGCGGGGCGGCGGCTTCGGACATCAGGCGGGCACCCCTAGCGCAATTTGGTAAGCGAGGCGTTAGGCCGGATCGGCCTCGGGCTCCGTTTCCAGGATTCGCCGGATTTCATCCTGTTCGATCCCGAACGCCGCGGCCAGTCCGCCCAGCGACGCGCCCCGCTTGGCCAGTTCGCGAATCCGCCCCTCATCGACCAGCGTGGCATAGCCGCGCGTGTCGCGTTGCTCGCGCACCACGTCCTTGCGACCCGAGGTGCGGTGGCGCTTGGCGGCGGCGGCATGCGGATCGCGCGCGGCGGCGGCCATTTCCTGTTCGCGCCGGGCGGTCCGCTCGGCCTCGCGCGCCGCCGTGTCGCGCACGCGATTGGCCATGCGGGCCTCCATCCGGTCGGCCATGATCGCGGCCCGCTCGCCCGCCCGGGCTTCGCGCGCCTTCGCACGGGCGGCGGCCCGTTCCTCCAGACTGTCGTTCGTGCGCACGCGCAATCCGCCGCGCGGTGGGGACACGCCCCAGCTGTCATCGACCAAGATTCAGGCTTTCCACCATCATATCCGCGCCCGGCTCTATAGCGCCACGCCCCCGTGGTGCCAGTCCCGATCGGCGAACCCGTAACGGCGGCATGCGACGAGGCAACCGCAACGCGATCCGCTTGTTATCTCCGATAATAATCCAGGATGGGAGGATGCGATGGACCCGATGTTCGACCCGGATCTGATCGAATTTATGGACGATGCGACCCTGCTGACCGCGCTGGCCACCATCGCGGTCGCGCCGGAGCGGGGCGACCGCACCGTCATCCTCGCCGAGATCGCCCGGCGCGACCTGGGACCGCTGACGGTCTCGCACGACCCGGCGCCGACCTCGCCGATGATCGCCCAACTGCGCGCCTGACCGCCCAGGGCCATCAGGCGCGCCCCCCGTCACTGGCGGATATACCGGAAATACCACACCTCATGCCCCTGCCGCCGGGCCTTGCGCTCGTAACGGGTTTCGGGCCAGTCGGCGGGGCGGGTGAGGAAGTCGGCGGGGGTCCGCGCCTGCCAGGTGAAGTCGGTCCGCGCGTTCATGATCATCATCGACCAGTGGCAATAGGTCGGATCGTCGGTGCCCAGCCGGAATTCGCCGCCTGATTTCAGCTTGCGGGCGATGGTGTCGAGCGGACCGTGGTTCATCATCCGGCGCTTGGCGTGGCGGGCCTTGGGCCAGGGATCGGGATGGAGCAGGTACACGCGGTCGAGGCTGGCATCGGGCAACCGCTCGATCACCTCCAGCGCGTCGCCCATGTGCAGGCGGACATTGGTCAGGTCGCGGTCGCGGATATGACCCAGCGCGCCGACCACCCCGTTCAGGAACGGCTCGCATCCGATGAAGCCGGTGCCCGGCGTCGCCTCGGCCTGGCCCGCCAGATGCTCGCCCGCGCCGAAGCCGATCTCGACCTGGAGCGGGCGCGCGTCGCCGAACAGCCGCACGGCGTCGAGCGGGCCGTCCTCGGGCACGCTGAGGGTGGGCAGCATGTCCTCGACCAGCGCGGCCTGACCTTGGCGCAGCTTATGGCCCTGTCGCCGGCCATAGAGGCGGCGGATCGTCGTCGGATCGTTCATCGCGCGCCCTTAGCGCGGGGAGGGGGCGGGAGCCAAGACCGTGCGCGCGCGTTGCTGGCGGGGAATGGATCAGGATGACAGCAAAGCCGAGGGCAAGGCGCAGAAAGCCGCCGATGCCAAGGATCTCCACCGTGCGGTGCGCGAGGCGGGGGAGAGCGAGCTCGACCGCCCCGCAGGCGCGCTGTTCTGGTCGGGGCTGGCGGCGGGAATCGCGATCCACAGCTCGCTGATCGCCGAGGGCGCGCTGCATGCGGGTTTGCCCGAGGCGCCGTGGCGCGAGCTGGTCACGGCGCTAGGCTATCCGGTCGGGTTCCTCGTCGTGATCCTGGGGCGGATGCAGCTGTTCACCGAAAGCACGATCACCGCGATGCTGCCGCTGGTGACCAGGCCATCGGGCTGGGCGTTGCAGCGGACGCTGCGATTGTGGGGGATCGTGCTCTTCGCCAACCTGATCGGCACCGCGCTCGCCGCCGGGATGGTTGCGGGCGGGGCGCTGGGCAATCCGGAGATTCGCGAGGCGATGATCGCGGTGTCGGCGGGCATTCTGGACCTGAACGGGTGGCAGACGTTCATCAACGCCATCCCCGCCGGTTTCCTGATCGCGGTGGTCGCCTGGATCCTGCCCAATGGCCGGAACCAGGCCTTCTGGATCATCCTGGCGATCACCTATGTCATCGCCATCGCCGGGTTCAGCCATTCGATCGTCGGCGCGGACGAGACGTTCCTGCTGGTCTTCACCGGGAAGGTCACGATCGAACAGGCCGTGTTCGGGCTGATGCTCCCGGCGATCCTCGGCAATCTAGTCGGCGGAGCGGGCCTGTTCACGCTGCTGGCGCATGGCCAGGTGCAGGGCGAGACGCCGGACCAGCCATGAAAAAGGGGAGCCGAAGCTCCCCTTTCGCGTCATTCCTCGGTGATCGGATCAGGCGACGGCGCCCTTGATCCGGTCGACCAGATCGGTCTTTTCCCAGGTGAACAGCGCGCCTTCGGCTTCGCGGCCGAAATGGCCATAGGCGGCGGTCTTGGAATAGATCGGCGCGTTGAGCTTCAGGTGCTCGCGAATGCCCTTGGGCGTCAGGCGGACCAGCTTGGGAAGCGCGGCTTCCAGCTTGGCTTCCTCGACGGTGCCGGTGCCGTGCAGGTCGACATAGACCGACAGCGGCTCGGCGACGCCGATCGCGTAGGACAGCTGGATGGTGCAGCGCTTGGCCAGGCCCGCCGCGACGACGTTCTTGGCGAGATAGCGCGCGACATAGGCAGCCGAGCGGTCGACCTTGGTCGGATCCTTGCCGCTAAACGCGCCGCCGCCATGCGGAGCCGCGCCGCCATAGGTGTCGACGATGATCTTGCGGCCGGTCAGGCCGGCGTCACCATCGGGGCCGCCGATTTCGAACAGGCCGGTCGGGTTGACGTAGATCTGCTTGTCCTCGGGCAGCCAGCCTTCGGGCAGGATTTCGGTCAGCACCGACTTCACATAGTCGCGAAGCTTGGCCTGGCCCGCCTCGTTCGACAGCTCGGCCGAATGCTGGGTTGACACGACGATCGCAGTCGCGCGGACCGGCACGCCGTTTTCATATTGCAGCGTCACCTGGCTCTTGGCGTCGGGCTCCAGGAAGGGGGCCGCGCCGGAGTGGCGGTCGGCCGCCATCTTTTCCAGGATCTTGTGGCTGTAATAGAGGGTGGCGGGCATCAGGCCGGGGGTCTCGTCGGTCGCGTAACCGAACATGATGCCCTGGTCGCCGGCGCCTTCGTCCTTGTTGCCGCTCTCGTCCACGCCCATCGCGATGTGCGCCGACTGGCCGTGCAGGTTGTTCGAGAAGTCGAAATTCGCCCAGTGGAAGCCCGACTGCTCATAGCCGATCCGCTTGACGGTATCGCGCACGGTCTGCTCGATCTCTTCCAGCGCGCCCTCGGCCCACTGGTCGTTCTCGAACACGCCCTTGCAGCGGATCTCGCCCGCCAGCACGACCTTGTTGGTGGTGGTCAGCGTCTCGCACGCGATGCGCGCTTCGGCATCCTTGGACAGGAACAGGTCGACGATCGCGTCGCTGATCTGGTCGGCGACCTTGTCGGGGTGACCTTCGGAAACCGATTCCGAGGTGAAGATGTACGAGTTCCGCATTCTCGTCCTCATAAGGATATAAAGATAGCTTTATATCGGTCCTAGCGGGCGCGGCGGCGGATGGCAACGCCGATCGCGGCCAGCGCCGCCGCGATAGCCAGCGCCAGCATGTTGCCGATCCGCGAGAAGGGCGTCGGCGGCAGGGCGGCGGGCAGCGGGGCCTGCGCCGCGCCGGTCACCAGATGCGGGACGGTCGCGACCAGCCGGCCATCGGCGGCGATGATCGCGGAGATGCCGTTGGGCGTGGCGCGCAGGATGGGCAGCCCTTCCTCGATCGCGCGCATCCGCGCCTGCGCCAGATGCTGCGGCGGGCCCCAGCGGCCGAACCAGGCGTCGTTGGACGGGTTGAACAGCAGGCGCGGACGATGCGCCTCGTCCACCACCTGGCCCGAGAAGATGATCTCGTAGCAGAGCTGCACCCCGACGGGCCCGAAATTCGGGACGCGCAGGTTACGTGGGCCGGGGCCCGCGCTGAAATCCATGTCGCCGGGGACGAGCCGCGCCAAGCCCAGCGGCTTGAGCAGCCAGGGCATGGGCAGATATTCGCCATAGGGCACCAGATGCGCCTTGTCATAGCGGCCGGTGATCTGCGCCGCCGGGCTGATCGCGAAGACGCTGTTGGTCGCGCTGACCACCCGGCGGCGATCGGGCGAGAAGTTCAGCGCGGTGCCGCCGACCAGCCCCGTATCGCGCGGGCCCAGCACGCTGGCGATCCGGCGGCGATCCCAGAAGGGCGGGGCATAGTTGAACCCGAAATAGGCCCAGTCGGGATAGCCGTCCTCGATCATGTCGCGCACCACGCCCTCGGGCCAGACGACCAGGCGCGGGCGGGGACCGGGGCGGCCCGACAGCGCGATCAGCCGCTCGAGCATTTGCGGCCCGTCACTCTCGCCGCGCTGGTCTTGGCTGACATTGGGCTGGACGACGCGGACCAGCGGCGCATCGGCACCGGGCTCGGGCGCGCGGGTGAGCGGGGCGGACAGGGCGGCGAGCGCGGTCGCGGGCACCATCACGGCGGCCGGACGCCAGTCCCGGCGCAGCGCCAGCCAGATCGCCCCCGCCAGAAGCACGGTGAGCCCCGACAGCGCATAGGTGCCGACAAAGGCGCTCATCCGCGCCACGCCGATCACCGGCAGCCAGACGACCGACACCGGGTCCCAGGCATAGCCGGTGAACAGCCGCGCGCGCAGATATTCGGTCGCGATCCAGGCCGCGGCGAAGATCAGGACATAGGCGGTGTCGGCCCGTCGCCCGCGAAACCGCCACGCGACGCCCGCCGCCGCCATCGGAAACACCGCGAGATACAGCGCGAGGCCGACCGCCGCGAAATAGCCCAGCACCGGCGGCATCTTGTCCTGAAAGTCGAAGGCGTGCTGGAACCAGTTGTTGTTGACGGTGAAATGCCCGACCCCGAACGCCCAGCCGCGCCACAGCGCCGCCCGCATGGTCGGCGCGTCCTGCACCAGCGCGAGCAGGACGATCAGCCCGGCCAGCATCAGCGGCCAGAAGTCGAGCGGGGCAAAGCCGCAGGCGGCGACGGCCCCGGCGATCAGGGCGAGGAGGGCGGGATAGCGGGTCACGGCGGCAGGATATGGCGCGTGGCCATGACAGGAGCAATGCGGGAGTTCGCAATCCTCCCTGGGGCCGATCGACATTCAGCGATGCCTTTCCTTCCCTCGCCCCTCGCAGAGGGGAGAGGGTTGCGCAGACTTGGCCTTTGCGAAAGCAAAGGCTTAGTCGGAGCTGGGTGAGGGGTGAATGCGCGCAGCGCGCGAGCCTTTGGGCTCGCTGTACCCCTCACCCAAGCTGCGCTAGCCAGCAAGCTTCGCTAACCTTCTCCCCTGTCCAGGGGAGAGGGCAAGAAGGCGCAATCGTGAACGTCGATCTGACCCCGCCCCCTCCACCCTGCTGCGTATGTGCAAGCGAGCCGTGCCGGGGAGGAAAGGGTGGCAAAACGCACCCTGCCTCCCTAGCTTCCCTCCATGACCCTGCGCCCCTTCCACCTCGCCTTCCCGGTCCACGACCTGGCCGCCGCCCGCCATTTCTATGGCGAGATTCTCGGCTGTGCCGAGGGGCGTTCGAGCGATCACTGGATTGACTTCGACCTGTTCGGGCATCAGATCGTCGCGCATCTCGACCCCGCCGCACAGCCGGTCGCGGTGGAGAATGCGGTCGACGGCCATCAGGTGCCGGTGCCGCATTTCGGCGTGGTGCTGACCATGGCGGACTGGCAGGCGCTGGCCTCACGGGTCGAGGCGGCGGGCGTGACGTTCGGCATCGCGCCCTATGTCCGCTTCCGGGGCCAGCCCGGCGAGCAGGCGACGATGTTCTTCCGCGACCCCAGCGGCAACGCGCTGGAGTTCAAGGCCTTTGCCGATGATAAGATGCTGTTCGCCACGGAGATGCCCGCATGACCGCGCCCATTTCGCTCGATATCCCGCACAAGCTCGGCAAGGAGGGCGTCCGTCAGCGGCTGGACGGCGGCATCGGCAAGATCGGCCGGATGATCCCCGGCGGCGCCACGGTCGAGCATCGCTGGGACGGCGACACGATGCACTTCACCGTCGGCGCGATGGGCCAGACCATCGGCGCGCAGGCGACCGTCTATGACGACAAGGTCCATGCGGTGGTGAACCTGCCCGCCTTCCTGTCGCTGTTTTCCAGCCAGCTGGAAGCGGTCATCCGGTCGGAGGCGCCCAAGCTGCTGAAGTAGGGGCGCACGCGCGGGCTCATCGGGAAAAAGGGGGGGGAATGATGGCACTGCATACATGGTGGCTCTTCGTCGGGGCGGTGTTCCTCCTGTCGGGCACGCCCGGCCCCAACATGCTGCACATCATGACCCGCTCGGTCGATATGGGGCTGAGGCGCAGCACGGCCGCCATGGCCGGATGCCTGAGCGCGGTGGTGATCGTGCTGGCCGCGTCTGCTGCGGGGCTGACGACCCTGCTGCTGGCGCTGCCCGGCGCGTTCGAGGTGATCCGCTATGCGGGCGTCGCCTATCTGCTGTTCCTGGGGATCAAGGCGTGGCGCGCGGACGTCGCGCCGGTCGATGTCGGTGACGGTGCGATCCCGCCCAGCCTGTCGCACCGCGCGGTCTTTCGCGGCGGCTTCCTGATCGGGATCAGCAACCCCAAGCTGATCCTGTTCGCCGTCGCCTTCCTGCCCCAGTTCATCAATCCCGCCAGGGCCCAGATGCCGCAATTCGCGATCCTGGTCGCCACCTTCGCGGTGATCGAGGGGCTGTGGTATGCGGTCTATGCGCTCGGCGGGCGTTCGCTGTCGCGCTATCTGGGCAGGCCGTCGGTGAAGCGCGCGTTCAACCGCCTGACGGGCGCGATCTTCATGGGCTTCGGCCTGGCGCTGCTGAAGGTGAAACCCGCCTGAGCGGGCCCTGAGCGGGAGGGTGGGGCCCGGACCGACCGGACCCCTCCGACCTTACTGGGCGGCGTGGACCTTCCACACGACATTGCCGACATCGTCCGCCACCAGCAGGCCGCCCGTCGCCTTGTCGACGATCACGCCGACGGGGCGTCCCTGCGCCTCGCCCTTGGCGTTGAGGAAGCCGGTGACGACATCGACCGGCTTCACCCCCGGCACCGGAAAGCCGTTCGCGGCGAACGGCACGAACACGACCTTGTAGCCCGAGGGCGGCTTGCGGTTCCACGAGCCATGCTCGCCGACGAACACGCCCTGGGCGAAGCGGTTGCCCAGCCTGGCCCCCTGTGCGAAGGTCAGGCCCAGCGCCGCGACGTGCGGCCCCAGCGCATAGTCGGGGCGCTTCACATATTGCTGGAGCGCGGGGTTGGCGGGCTGGACCCGGTCGTCGGGATAGCCGCCCCAATAATACCAGGGCCAGCCGAACTGGTCGCCGAACTCCACCTGCGTCAGATAGTCGGGCGCCAGGTCCGAACCGAGCATGTCGCGCTCGTTGACCACGGTCCACAGCCGCCCGTTCTGCGGGTTCAGCGCCATGCCGTTCGGGTTGCGCAGGCCCGAGGCATAGATCCGCCAATTCTTGTCCTTGGGCCAGACCTGCAGGATGGCGGCGCGGTATTTCTCGGCCTCCATGCCGTTCTCGGCGACGTTGCTGGCCGATCCGACCGAGACGAACAGCGTCTGGCCGTCGCCCGAGGCGATGACGTTACGCGCCCAGTGGTTGCCCGCCGGGTTCAGCGGTACGACCTTTTCGGGGCGCGCGGTGATCCTGGTCTCGCCGTCGCGATACGGCACGCGCACCAGCGCATCGGTGTTGCCGATGTACAGATAGCCGTCGAACAGCACCATGCCGAAGGGCGAGTTCAGCCCGGTCAGGAACGGCGTCTTCAGATCGGCCACGCCGTCGCCATTGGTATCGCGCAGCAGCGTGATCCGGTTGGCCGACGGCACCGCCGCGCCCGCCCGGCCGAAGAAGAAGTTCATGACCCGCTGCACGATCCCGGCATTGGGCCGGGGCGGCGAGTTGGTTTCGGCCACCAGCACGTCGCCATTGGGCAGTTCGTACAGCCAGCGCGGATGGTCGAGCCCGCTCGCAAAGGCCTGGATCGCCAGCCCCGGCGCCACGCTCGGCTTGGCCTCGTTCGCCCAGCCCACCGGCTTGGCGATGTCGACGGTCGGGATCACCTGTTCACGCGGTGCCCCGATGGTCGGCTGCTTGCCCGCCACCTGGTCGACGCTCAGCCGGGCCGTGTCGGGCCAAGCCAGCCAGACGACGATGGCGATGCCGATCAGGACGATGATGCCGGATACGATCAGGACGTGTTTGCGCATCCCTCGAGGATAAGCGGGGCCGCGTGCGGGGGGAAGGCACTAAGGCGACGCGTGCCCAATTTTTCGCAGGCGGAGGGAAGGCGTGTCAGGGTTGCTGACAGATTCGGGCGCAGTTCGTTGATAGGATGTTACGAGGCGAACCAATATCCAAGCAATTCCAGTACTTCTGGAAAGTATTCGCAAAATGTATAATTTCCTATCATAACAGGATCGGCTCAAACCTATCGGGGGTAATGGAGTGTTCAAGATATTCATGCTGGCCGTCGCGGCGTTTGCGCTGCCGACCGTGCAAGCATCCGCTTCCGCTCAGGATAAATCCAATGCCCAGGCGACCGAAAAGACCGGTCAATCGGGTGAAGTCGTCGTCCAGGGCAGCAACGATCGCAACGCGCCGCCGCCGCCGGGGATCAACAAGGTGATTACCGGGCAAAGCTTTGCGATCGTGGCCGACCGTTCCGCCCGATTCGCCAAATGCGCGAAAAATCTCGATGCCAAGATGCTTGGTCCCCTGATTGATGGCGACATGAACAGCGCGCCGCAGACCTATGCGCTCGACCGGATCATCCGGGCGAACAGTGGATGCTATTCGGACCTGCCCTTTGCCAGCGCGCCGCCACAGCTGGGGGAGTGCAATCCCGTCGCGCAGCAGGACATCGTGACGTGCCGCAACCTGTACGATCGTGGTGCGCTGCTCGAAGAGGCGATGGCACGCTATGCCCCCGATGCCACGCTGAGCGAAGCGGACGTGAACAATCCGGCGATCCAGCAGCGGCTGAACATGCGTGAGGCGGGGCGCAACGCCCGGCGCATTCCGAGCGATCGGCTGTTGTTCCAAATCGGCATCTGCATGACCCGGCTGCGCCCCGATCTGGTGACCCGCATGGTCCAGGCGCATGGCAATCCCGCCTTGCAGGAACGCCTGACCCTGATGGTGCTCGATCAGGCCCGCCCGTGCGTCGGCAATGCCAAGAAGGTGACCATGGAGCCGATCCAGCTGCGCTATTATCTGGACGACGCCTTTTACCGCTGGGTCGTGGCGGCACGCGACGTGGGTACGCTGCTCGAATCGTGATTTGGCCGCCGACGCCTTGGGGAGCGCGTCGACGGCCGTCGAAGGCGCGAAATGTCAGGGAGTTTATTTCGCGCCCTCGAACTTGGAAGCTTGGGCTTCGATCATCCTGAACGATGTTGGGATTTCCCGCGCGCCGTTCTGATCGTCAGAGCATCCATAAGCGAGTCGGTTTGACTGGCATAATGCATTAAAATGGCTTCAGTGATCGGGTGGCTGATTTATTCGGCGGCGTAGGTAAATCCGAAACGAATGCGAGAGTCATTGCGTACGACCTGACCAGGCCTAGCATCCTCATGCCACATGGCATGTTCAGGGAGGCCAAGATGACGAAGATTGTGCTGTCCATTCCAGGGTTCGCCGCACTGGCGACGGTTGCCATTGCGGGGGCGGCCACGCCAGCGCTGGCACGGCCGACCTGTCAGCAGGAGGTGGAGATCCGGTGTTCAGGCTATGACTTTGCCGGTCAGCCGCGCCTGGACATCCATTACTCCAGCTATGAGCAATGCGTCGAAAGCGAAACAGCGGTCCGATGCACCGCACCGCGCGATGGTTCGGAGACTGCCAACCTGATGCGTTTCCGATCCCCGCAGGCGCGGGGATGAACAGGGGCGGTTTGCCGGGGCGTCCGGCAAACCGCCCACCATATCGCCGTGGTGAAGGGGACTGACCAGGTCCTCGCTGCGCAGACCCGCCGATCCCCGTCAGGCGCGGATCAATCCTCCGCCGCCGCCACCGCGGGATGCAGGCGCAGGCGGTGGATGCGGCGCTCGTCGGCCTCCGTCACCTCGATCCGCCAGCCGCTGGGATGGTCGAGGCACGTGCCGACCGGCGGCACCTGTCCCGCCATCACCGCGGTCAGGCCGCCCAGCGTGTCGACATCGTCCTCCGCCTCTTCGAGCGCGGGGTCGACGGTGCGCGCGACCTCCTCCAGCCCGACCCGCGCATCGGCGTCCCAGGCCCCGCCGTCGAGCGGCACGAGCAGCGCCTGCGGCGCCTCGTCATGCTCGTCCTCGATCTCGCCGACGATTTCCTCGATCAAGTCCTCGATGGTGACGAGCCCTTCGGTGCCCGAATATTCGTCGAGCACCACCGCCAGATGCACCCGCTTCTGGCGCATGTCGGCGAGCAGATCGAGCGCGCCACGCGACATCGGCACATACAGCGGATCGCGGATCAGCCCGGCGAGGGTGGCGGGATGCTCCGCGCCGGTCGCCAGGATGTTGAACACGTCCTTGATATGGACCATGCCGATGATCTGGTCGAGCGTCTCGCGATAGACGGGCAGGCGGCTATGCCCGGCCTCGGCAAAAATTTGGACGAGATGGTCGAAGGTCGTCCGCTCCTCGATCGCGATGATGTCGGCGCGGGGGACGCCCACATCGCCCGCGTCGCGCTCGCCGAAATGCAGGAGGTTGCGGACCATCTGCCGCTCCAGCGGGGTCAGGTCGCCCTTGGCGTCGGGGCCGGGATCGTCCTCGTGCCGGTCGATCGCCTCTTCCAGCTGGTCGCGCAGCGATTCTTCCTGATCGCCGCCGAAGATCAGGGATTTCAGCCCCTGCCAGATACCGGATTCGTGGGAGTCACCGTTGCCGGTGCTGCTACTGGGGCCGTCGGCCATCGGGGGGTGTCAGTCCTCGCGTATCAGATAGGGGTCGGCGATGCCGAGGCTGGCCAGCGCGTCGCGCTCGATCGCTTCCATCGCTTCGGCCTCGTCATCCTGCATATGGTCATAGCCTAGCAGATGAAGCACGCCGTGCACCAGCAGATGAGTCGCATGGGTTTCGGTCGCGATCCCGCGTTCGGCCGCCTCGGCGACGCACACGCCATGCGCCAGCACGATGTCGCCCAGCAGCACCTCGCCATCGTCCGAATTCTGCGTGACCGTCTCGATCAGGTCGGGCTGGACCATTGGGAAGGACAGGACGTTGGTCGACTTGTCCTTCTGTCGGTACTGGCGATTGAGCGCGTGCACCTCGTCATCGCTGGTCAGCCGGACCGAGATCTCGATGATCGCGGGCGTGGTCAGCAGGGGGCCATGCGGCGTCCGCTCGATCGCGGCGCGGGCGGCGCGGGTGGCGAGCGCGGTCCACTGGTCCTCGTCGCCGGACCAGGGCTCTTCATGGATCAGCGCAATCTCGATCATCGGGGCCTTTCAGGGGCGGCGGGGGCGGTCGGACGGTAAATCGCCGCCCCCTATCAACAGTTCCGGCGTTACGCCAACGAAAGGACGAGGCCGTCAGGCATTTGGCCCTTCATAGGCATCGACGATCCGCCCGACGATGGGATGGCGCACCACGTCGGCGGCGGTGAAGCGGCTCATCGCGATCCCCTCCACGCCCTCCAGGCGCCGCACCGCATCCGCCAGGCCCGAGGCCGCGACGCCGCCGGGCAAGTCGACCTGGTTGGGATCGCCGCAGATCACCATCCGGCTGTTCTGGCCGAAGCGGGTCAGGAACATCTTCATCTGCGCAGGGGTGGTGTTCTGCGCCTCGTCGAGGATGACGAAGGCATCGGCCAGCGTCCGGCCGCGCATGAAGGCGATCGGCGCGATCTCGATCTCGCCGCTGGCGATCCGCCGTTCCACCTGCTCGGCGGGCAGGCAGTCGTAGAGCGCGTCGTAGAGCGGACGGAGATAGGGATCGACCTTCTCCTTCATGTCGCCGGGCAGGAAGCCCAGCCGCTCGCCCGCCTCGACCGCGGGGCGCGACAGGATCAGCCGCTGGACCGATCCGGTGATGAGCTGCGCCACCGCCTGCGCGACCGCGACATAGGTCTTGCCGGTGCCCGCCGGACCGAGCGCGAAGATCATGTCGTTGGACACGAGCTGCTTCATGTAATGCGCCTGGGCGGGCGTGCGCGGGACGATCGTCTTCTTGCGCGTGCGGATCATGATCGGCGGGGCGGACGTCCGCTCGGCGCTGAGAATGCCGTCGAGCGTCGGTTCGGAGGCCATCGCGATCGCGGCGTCGACCAGGCCGGTGTCGACCTCCTCGCCGCGCTGGATACGGGCATAGAGGTCGTTCAGCACGTCGCGGGCCAGCGCCACCTGCTCCGAGGTCCCCTCCAGCCCGACGCGGTTGCCGCGCGCGGTGATGTAGACGCCCAATCGATTTTCCAACGCGACCAGATTGCGGTCATATTGGCCGAACAGCTGCGCCAGCACTTGCGGCTTGTCGAAGCTGAGTTCCGCCCGGCTGCGTTCACCGGCCTGGGCGGGGAGGGGCTTGCGGCTCATGCGGTCCTTTCACCGTCTGTTGTCCCGCCAAGATGGGATGGCAGGGCACGGAACGCCAGCGAAATTGCATGACATAGGTGTGTCGGCGGGACGGTTTTTCGCGCGCAGAGGCGCGGAGGACGCAGAGAAGAAGAGCCCCCCTTTGCGATCGGGAGACCCTCTTCTTCCTCTGCGCTCTCTGCGCCTCTGCGCGATCCAGAAAATTTGGTTCGCGCGGAGACGCGGAGGCGCGGAGAGTGCGCATCCAGCCGCGATCTCGGCCTGTTAGCCATTCGCCATGGAAAAGGTCTTCCGGTCGCGCGGGCTGAGTGAAGCATCAGCGGGCGGGACATCTCCGCGCCTCCGCGTCTCCGCGCGAACAATCATCTTGGGCTTCGACTTCGCTCAGCCTGAACGGAGGTAGGGGGACGGCTTACGCCGCCGCCTTGACCTTGGCCTGTCCGGTCAGCGAGTTCGGGCCCGCCGCGACCAGTTCCACCTCGACCAGATCGCCGATCTGGTGGTCGCCGATCAGGTGGACCGACTGCAACCAGGGCGACTTGCCCAGCATCTGGCCGGGTAGCTTGCCGCGCCGCTCGATCAGGACGGTGCAGTTCCGCCCGACGCTCGCCATGTTGAAGGCGTGCTGGTCGCGGTTGAGCGCGGCCTGGAGACGCTGGAGCCGGTCGTCCATCACCTCGGCGGGGACCTGGTCGGCCATGGTCGCGGCGGGGGTGCCGGGGCGGGGGGAGTATTTGAAGCTGAATGCCTGCGCATGGCCCATCGCGTCGACCAGGCTCAGCGTGTCGGCGAACTCCGCCTCGGTCTCCCCCGGAAAGCCGACGATGAAGTCGCCCGACAATGCGATGTCGGGGCGCGCCGCGCGCACCCGGTCGATCACCCGCATATAGCTGTCGCGGCTATGCTGGCGGTTCATCGCCTTCAGGATGCGGTCGCTGCCCGACTGGACCGGCAGGTGGAGGAAGGGCATCAGGCTCTCGACATCGCGGTGCGCGTCGATCAGCCCCTGCGTCATGTCATTGGGGTGGCTGGTCGTGTAGCGGATGCGGTGCAGCCCCGGAATCCGGTCCATCTCGCGGATCAGCCCGTGCAGCCCCCGGTCGTCGGCGTCGTTCCAGGCATTGACGTTCTGGCCCAGCAGCGTGATCTCGCGCGCGCCCGCTTCGACCAGTGCGCGCGCCTCGTCCATGATCGCCGAATAGGAGCGGCTGACCTCCGCCCCGCGCGTATAGGGCACCACGCAATAGGTGCAGAATTTGTCGCAACCCTCCTGCACGGTCAGGAAGGCCGAGGGGCCGACCTTGCGACGGCCGGGCAGGTGGACGAATTTTGACTCGACCGGCATGTCGGTGTCGAGCGCGGCCTCGCCCGCCGCCGCCCTGGCGACCAGGTCGGGCAGGTTGTGATAGGCCTGCGGGCCGACCACCACATCGACCTTGGCGCGGCGGACGATCTCGGGCCCTTCGGCCTGCGCGACGCAGCCGGCGACCGCGATCATCGGCTTGCGGCCCTCGTCGGCGGCGTCCTTGCGGATACGGCCGATCTCCGAATAGACGCGCTCGGTCGCGCGTTCGCGGATGTGGCAGGTGTTGAGCACCACCAGATCGGCGGCACCGGCATCGTCGGTCGCGGACAGGCCTTGCGCGGCCATCAGCTCGGCCATGCGCTCGCCGTCATAGACGTTCATCTGACAGCCGAAGGACTTGACGTGGAAGGTCTTGGGAGATGCGGGCATGACGCGCCCCTTATCGCAAATCGCGGGGCCTCGCCAGCGTCGGCGATGGGGGCGTCGTGCCTGGCAGGACAGGGGCCCCGCGCGATGCGACAAACGGGTCAGGACGCGGCGATGCGCGCCCGTGCCTCGGCGGCGATCGCCTTGCGGTCGGGGAAGTCGGCGGGGTCGAACGGCTCCAGATAATGAAGCGTCACCACGAAGCGCCCCGGTCGCCGCAGCACCCGCCTGGCATGGGCGTCGCCCGCATCGTCGCCCAGCCACGCCAGATCGGCCGCCGCCGCGCCATAGTCGATCCGCACCGGCTGGACGCGGATGCCGGGAATGGGCGGGACCAAGGCGGCGAACAGCGCGGGCTTGAAGGGCAGGAGGTGCAGATCGTCGCCCGTCGTCCCCTCCGGAAAGATCGCCAGCGTCTGCCCCTCGGTCAGCGCGGCGCGGATGGTCGCCACCTGATCGCCGACCCCCAGGCGGTCGCCGCGCGCGACGAACACGGTGCGGTTGAGCCCCGCCAGCCAGCCGATCAGCGGCAGCGCCGCCACCTCCGCCTTGGCGACGAAGCGGGTGCCCGATGTGCCCGCCAGCAGCAGTATGTCCATCCAGCTCAGGTGATTGGCCGCGATCATCGCATCCCGCCGGAGCGGGGTGCCGGTGACCCGAATGTCCGCGCCCAGGATGATGGCGACCCGGCGCAGGAACCGGGGCGGCCAGGGCGAGCGGCGTCCGAGTGCCCGCCAGGCCCCATGCAGCATCAGCGCGACCAGCAGCGTGCCGATAATGCACGAAAGGCGACCCGCTGCACGCAGGCCGCCCTTGTGGTCGGCATCGGACAAGGCGATGCTCGCCGTCATCCCTTGCGGTCGAGGCTGACGCCGTAAAGCTCCATCCGGTGGTCGACCAGGCGGAAGCCCAGCTTCTCGGCGATCGCCTTTTGCAGCTGTTCCAGCTCGGGGTCGACGAACTCGATCACGCGGCCGGTCTCGACATCGATCAGGTGATCGTGATGCGCCTCGGGCGAGGGTTCATAACGGGCGCGGCCGTCGCCGAAATCGTGGCGGTCCAGGATGCCGGCTTCCTCGAACAGGCGGACGGTGCGGTACACCGTCGCGATCGAGATGCCCGGATCGATCTTGGCGGCGCGCTCATAGACCTTTTCCACATCGGGATGGTCCTCCGCTTCCGACAGGACGCGGGCGATCACGCGGCGCTGTTCGGTGATGCGCAGTCCCTTTTGCGCGCACAGCGCTTCAAGATCGATTTTGCGGGCCATGGTAACGTTCAACTCCTCGGGCTGACCCCCTCTCTACGCGCAAAGCCTAATTGCGAAAAGGGGATAGCGACTCGCAATAACCCGGAAACTGTGATCGGGTCAGGCGATGGCGCGGGCATAGGTGTGGGCATCGTAATGCCGCCCGTCCGCGCCCTTGTAATAATTACGCCGTTCGCCGCATTTGGCAAAGCCGTGCGCGGTATAGAACAGCACGGCCGGATTGTTCGAGCGGACCTCCAGGTGCAGCGTCACCACCCCCGACGCGGCGCAGTCGGCGATCACCGAGCGGATCAGCGCGCTGGCGATCCCATGGCGGCGATGATCGGGGACGACGCCCAGCAGCAGCAGCTCGGCCTCGTCCATCACGGCGCGGGTCAGCGCGAAGCCCGCCGGTTCGCCGCCCGCCTCGGCGATCAGCAGATGGACGCCGGGCATCGTCATGACGCCCAGCAACTGGGCCCGCGTCCAGGCCTCGCCCCATTGCGGATCGAAGGCGGCGGCCATGACCTGCTCGGCCGCGCCCGCATCGCGGGCATCCCCGGCGCGCAGCTGCACGCTGAGGCTGGCCATCAGGCGACGAGCTCGGGCGGGGTGATGCCACCCGGCAGCTTGGCATCGGGCGCACGGCCATAGACGGGGCGCGGCGCCAGGCCGACCAGCCCGGGCGGCAGTCGCCAGGCCTCGGACGCATCGGGCAGCGCCTCGACCACCGGCAGGTCGGGGGCGAGCGCAGTCAGCCAGCGCACGCCGTTACCGACCGCCACCCGGCCCTCCAGCGCGGCGAGCGCGGCATCGGGCTTCATCGAGGCGAAGGGGGAGAGCGGCGTCAGGTCGCGGGCAAAGGCCTGGACGAACACCTCGCCATGCCCGCCCTCCAGCACGACGGTCAGCGCCTCGTCCGTCCGCGTCGCAAAGGCGGCGGCGGCGACCAGCGCCAGCGAGTGATAGCCGGTGGCGCCGACGCCCCAGCCCAGCGCCAGCCCGCGCGCGGCGGCGATGCCGACCCGGATGCCGGTGAAGCTGCCGGGGCCGCAATCGACCAGGATGCGCGCCGCCCGGCCGCCATCGGGCAGCGCGGCGATCATCGGCACCAGCTTTTCGGCATGGCCGCGCCCGACGACGTCATGGGCATGGCCGATCACCCGCTCGCCCTCCAGAAGGGCGACCGAGCAGGCGGCGGTGGCGGTGTCGATGACCAGCGTGCGCAAGATGGGGCTCAGACGATCCGGTTGGCCTGTTCGAACGACAGGCGGGGATTGCGCGGGTGCAGCGTGCTGCGGTCGCCATAGCCGATCGTCGCGATGAAGTTGGACCGCACGCCCGGCTGGTCGGCGAAGAACGCCTTGTCCACCGCGCCCTGGTCGAAGCCCGACATCGCGCCGGTATCCAGCCCCAGCGCGCGCGCGGCCAGGATCAGATAGGCGCCCTGAAGCGAACTGTTGCGGAAGGCGGAGGCTTCGCGCAGCTCGGTATTGCCGTCGAACCAGCTCTTGGCATCCACATGCGGGAACAGCTGCGGCAGGTTTTCGTGGAAATTCACGTCCATGCCGATCACCACGGCGGCGGGGGCGGCGCGGATCTTGTCCGCGTTGCTGCCCGTCGCGCAGTCGGCCAGCCTGTCCTTCGCCTCCTGGCTCAGGCACCAGACCATGCGTGCCGGGCTCTGGTTGGTCGAGGTCGGGGCCATCTTCATCAGGTCCCAGACCGCGCGAATCTCGTCCTCGCCGACGGGCGTGTCGAGATAATGGTTGAAGGTCCGTCCTTCGCGGAACAGCCGGTCGAGGCTGGCGTCGTCGATCGGGTTCATCAGACGGCCCTCACTTCGGTGACTTCGGGGACATAATGGCGCAGCAACTGCTCGATGCCGTTCTTGAGCGTCGCGGTGGAGGAGGGGCAACCCGCGCAGGCGCCCTGCATCTTGAGATAGACCTTGCCCTTGTCGAAGCCGCGATAGACGATGTCGCCGCCGTCATTGGCGACCGCGGGCCGGACGCGCGTGTCGATCAGTTCGCGGATTTGCGCGACGATGTCGGCATCCTCGGGATCGTCGGCGAACGCCTCTTCCTCGCCCGGAACCGCGAAGTCGGCCGCGCCCTGCCTGAACAGCGGCATCTGTGCCGAGAAATGGTCGAGCAGAATGCCGAGCACGTCGGGCTTCACATCCGACCAGTCGGTGCCGGGCGCGACCGTGACCGAGACGAAGTCGCGGCCGAAGAACACGCCGGTCACGTCGCCCAGGTTGAAGATCGCCTCGGCCAGCGGGCTGGCGGCGGCTTCCTCGGGCGAGGCGAAGTCGCGGGTGCCGCTGTCCATGACCTTGCGGCCGGGCAGGAATTTCAGCGTCGCCGGATTGGGCGTCGGTTCGGTCTCGATCAGCATATCCCCCATGTGGCGCGGGTCGCGACGGGGATCAAGCACGGGCAGGGAAAGGATGCGTTTCGAATCCCCAAGCCATGATGGTCCCCACCCGATTCCGGCGGGCCGGTACCGCCCGAACGCGCTGCCAGCGCGTTTCCAAACGACCCCTCAGGCGACGAGGTGCAGCGGCGCCGACGGCCGGGCGCTGCGCGGCTCGGCCAGGCGGAAGCGGGCGATCGCCGCGTTCAGCTCCTCCGCCTCCTGCGCCAGGGTGCGCGCGGCGGCGGTCGCCTGTTCGACCATCGCGGCATTTTGCTGAGTGACGCCGTCCATCTCGGTCAGCGCGAGGTTGATCTGGCCCATGCTGCCCGCCTGATGCGCGGTATCCTTGGCGATGCCGGTCATCAGCGCGCCGATCTCGCCCATCCCCTGGTTGATCCGGGTCAGCGCGTCGCCGGTCTGGCCGACCAGGTCGACGCCGACGCGCACCTGATCCGCGCTGGCCAGGATCCGCGCCTTCACGTCGCGCGCGGCATCCGCCGAACGCTGTGCCAGCGCGCGCACCTCGGACGCGACGACCGCGAAGCCCTTGCCCGCATCGCCCGCCCGCGCGGCTTCGACCCCGGCGTTGAGCGCGAGCAGATTGGTCTGGAAGGCGATGCCGTCGATCACCCCGATGATCGTGGCGATCTCGGTCGAGGCGTGTTCGATGTCGCCCATCGCGGCGCGTGCGCGGTCGACCACCGCGCCGCCCTCGCGCGCTTCGCTGCGGGTCCGCTCGACCACCTGCGCGGCCCGGGCGGCACCGTCGGCGGCGTGGCGGACGGTGGCGGTGACCTCGTCCATCCCGGCGGCGGTTTCCTCCAGGCTGGCGGCCTGTTGCTCGGTCCGGCGGGACAGGTCGTCGGAGGCTTGGCGAATGTCGATCGCGCCCGCCCGGATGCCGTCCGCCGTGCCCGCCACCGCCGCCATGGCGGCCTGCAAGGCCAGCATCGCGCCGTTGAAATCGGCCTTCAGCCGCGCGAAGGGCGCCTCCAGCGGCGCGTCGATCCGGGCGGTCAGGTCCCCCTTCGCCAGCGCGGACAGGCCCTGGCCGATGCTCGACACGATCAGGTCGGTCTGGCGCGCCTTGGCCGCCTCGGCCTCGGCCAGATGGTCGCGAAACGCCGCCATCGAGCGGGCCATCTCGCCCACCTCGTCCGCGCGCGATCCGTGCGGGATGGCGATGTCGGTCCGCCCTGCGGCCAGCGCCCCCATCGCGGCGCGCAGGTCGTGCAGCGGGCGCACCACCGTGCGCAGCGCGATGGTCAGCCCCATGGCCAGCCCGATCACCGCCAGCATCGCGGTCGCGCCGATCAGGATCCAGCGACCCTGTTCGGCGGTCTCGGCGGCGCGGTCGTGAAGCGCGGCGACGTCCTCCTTCAGCGCGTCGATCCGGCTGTCGGCGATCGTGGAGGCGCGCCGTTCGGCGGGGCGGACGCGCTGGCGGAAATGGGCCAGGCCGCCCGCCCGGTCGCCGCCATTGGCCAGCCGCCCGGCGATCGCCAGTTCGGCGCGCACCTGATCCTGCGACGCCAGATACTCGGCCGACACCGATCCCGGCGGCGCGCGGCGCAGCGACGCCAACTCGTCGCCGAAGCTCGCCAGTCGCTTGGTAAATTTGGTCAGGATCACCTGCCGCTCCGCCGGGTCCTCCTCCAGTGCCAGGTTGAGCGCGTCGCGCTGCAACGACCGGCTGAGCGAGCGCAGTTCCGCCAGCCGGAACATCAGCGCGCCCGCATCGGTGGCGGCTTCATTGGCGGCGGCCACCCTCTGCGAGAGGTGCAGCGTCACCCCCGACAGGCTGGCGAGCAATATTACGGACACCAGGACCGGGGCGATCAGGCGGGCGGCGACACTTTTGATTTTCATGACAATTTTGTGACAAAAGCCAATGGAAAGAATGACTTGCCATTGGTGTCGGCGGGTTGCCAAAATATTAACGTTGCCGCGTCACGGGCCCCGGTCGGGATTTTTAGGCGGGGCGGTCGTGCTGCCCCAGTCCCAATAGCGACTCGGCGATCCAGCGTCCCGGCTGGCGCAGCGGGCGGACGACCTGGACGACCAGGACGGTGCGCGTCCCGCCCGTCTCGTTCCACATTTCATGGACATAGGTGTCGTCGAACACCAGGGTCTCGCCCTCGGCCCAACGGACGATGCGATCCTTCACCCGCATCCGCGCATCGCCGTCGCGCGGGACGGCGAGCCCCAGATGGCAGGTGATCAGCCCCTTGGTCGCGCCGCGCCGGGGCGGGACATGCGCACCGGGCGCGAGTCGGGCGATATGGGCATCATGAAGCCCCGGAATCGCCGCGACGATCGCTGCCAAGCGCGGACAGGCGCGCCAGTCCGCCCCGGCCGCCGGATCGGCGCGCACCTCGTCGCGGATCGCGGTCCACTGGCAACGGAGCCCCGCCGTCCAGCCGAAGTCGCGCACGTCGAGTACCGGATCATTGGCAACCAGCGAGGAGGCCGCGAGCACCCGGTCGGGCAGGTGCCGCAACCGCATGCCGATCGCCCGGCCGAGCGACGGACGCGCCGCCGCGTCGGTCGGCGGGAACGGAGCGGGCTGGGGCGGGACCAGCGACAGGTCGGCCCTGGGGGCGGGGGCATCCGCGTCGCATGCGCCCGATTTATGCCATATTGCGCCCCGCGAAGGACGCTGGACTCCGGCATTCATCGACTTGGTCATCACGCGCTTCATATCCCCGGCCTCGACGCCTGCATCGGGGACGTTGGCCGTCCTCCTGCCGCAAGGTCAGTGTCGCCGGACTAGCCCGCCTATGGGTCGAAATGATGGCGACGACCCGGCGGGGGAGCGCCGCGGGGCGGGGGATTGGGGCGATTTGGGGGCGACTGGCGGTGGCGCGTTCGCCGCGATAAGAGGGGGGCATGGCGTTCACGATCCGCGCGTTGCGCAGTCTTGCCCTGCCGGTCCTGATCGGGCTGGCCCTTCCCGTCATCGCCCAGGCCCCCCGGCCGGGCCCGACGGACCAGCGCTCGGTGCCGCAGGGGATGCCCGTCCCCGTCACGGTGGCGACCGCGCCCGCCGCGCCCGCCGAGCGCGATCCGCTCGCGCCGCTGCCGCCCATTCCCGGCGTCGACCAGAGCGCCTGGCTCTACAAGGGCTCCGACCTGCCGCAGGACAAGGCGTGGAAGTTCGGGCGGCTGGCCAATGGCCTGCGCTTTGCGGTCCGGCGCAACGGGGTGCCGCCGGGGCAGGTGGCGGTGCGGGTGCGGATCGATGCAGGGTCGCTCAACGAACGCGACTCGGAACGCGGCTTCGCCCATCTGATCGAGCATCTGTCGTTCCGCGGCTCGCAATATGTCCCCGATGGCGAGGCCAAGCGGATCTGGCAGCGGCTGGGCGCGACCTTCGGGTCGGACTCCAACGCCTCGACCACGCCGACCCAGACCGTCTATCAGCTCGACCTGCCCGGCGCGACCGAGGCGGGGCTGGACGAGAGCCTGAAGATCCTGGCGGGCATGATGGCGGCCCCCTCGATCACCGCCCAATCGCTGAATGCCGAGCGGCCGGTGGTGCTGGCCGAGCGCCGCGAGCAGCCGGGGCCGCAGGTCCGCTATTTGGACAAGCTGCGCGAGACCTTCTTCGCTGGCCAGCCGCTCGCCGATCGGTCGCCGATCGGGCAGCTCGCCACGCTGGAGGCGGCGACGCCCGAGAGCGTGCGGGCGTTCCACGACCGATGGTATCGGCCCGAGCGCGCGGTGGTCGTCATCTCGGGCGACATGGACCCGCTCGTCCTGGCGCAACTGGTCACCCGGAATTTCGGCGGCTGGCAGGGCGTCGGCGCCAATCCGCCCGATCCCGATTTCGGCAGCCCCCGGGCCGATGCGCCGATGGCGGGTGCGCTGGTCGAACCCGCCCTGCCGCCGACCGTGGCGATGGGGGTGCTGCGCCCCTGGCAGTATCGCGACGACACCGCGATCTTCAACCAGAAGCGGATGGTCGACATGGTCGCCGCGCGCCTGATCAGCCGCCGGCTGGAAAACCGGGCGCGGGCGGGGGGCAGCTTCCTGCAGGCCAGCGTCGCGCTCGACGACGTGTCCCGCTCGGCCAATATGACGACGGTGAACGTCGTGCCCCTCGGCGAGGATTGGGAGGCTGCGCTCAAGGACGTGCGCGCGGTCATCGCCGATGCGATGGCGACCGCGCCCACCCAGGCCGAGATCGACCGCGAGCTCGCCGATTACGACGCCATCCTGCGCACCGAGGTCGAGACCGCGCGGGTCGAGGCGGGGGCCAAGCAGGCCGACGACATGGTCGGCGCGCTCGACATTCGCGAGACCGTTACCGCGCCGGAGAGCAGCTATCAGATCTTGAAGCAGGCGGTGGCGGCGCGGATGTTCACGCCCGAGACGGTGCTGGCGTCGACCCGCCGGATCTTCCAGGGGACTGCGACGCGCGCGCTGGTCAACACCCGCACCGCGCAAGCCGATGCGGTCGCCCGGCTGACCGCCGCGCTGAAGGCCGATGTCCGCCCGCTTGCCGAACAGCGCCGCCGACAGGGCACGATCAGCTTCGCCCAGCTGCCCAGGCTGGGCGCGCCGGGCAAGGTCGTGGCGCGCGAGAAGATCGATGCGCTGGGGCTGGAAAAGGTCACCTTCGCCAATGGCGTGCGGCTGTTGCTGTTCGCGAATGACGGCGAGACGGCGCGCATCTATCTGCGCGTCCGGTTCGGGCGTGGCTATGACGCGCTGCCCGCCAACCGCGAGAGCCCGGCCTGGGCGGCCGATCTGGCGCTGGTGGCGGGCGGGATCGGTAAGTTCGACCAGGGCGATCTCGACCGGCTGACCGCCGGGCGGCGCATGGGGATGGACTTCGGGATCGAGGACGATGCCTTTGCCTTCAACGCGCTGAGTTCGCCCGACGACTATGCCGACAATCTGAAGCTGATGGCGGCCAAGCTGATCGCGCCGCGCTGGGACGCCGCGCCGGTCAACCGGGCCAAGGCGGCGATGCTGGCGGGGTATGACGGGCTCGACGCCTCGCCCGACAGCGTGCTGGGCCGCGATCTGGAGCGGTTGCTGCGCGACGGCGATCCGCGCTGGGGCACCCCGCCGCGCGAGGCGGTGGCGGCGGTCACCCCCGCGTCGTTCAAGGCGCTGTGGGCGCCCTTGCTCGCCTCGGGCCCGATCGAGGTGTCGGTGTTCGGCGACGTGAAGGCCGACGAAGCGATCAAGGCGGTTGCGGAGAGCCTGGGCGCGATCCCCGCGCGCAAGGTCGATGGGTCGCCCGCGCCCCCGGTCCGCTTCCCCGCGCATGTCGCCACGCCGGTCGTGCTTACCCATGGCGGCCCGGCCGACCAGGCGGCAGCGGTGATCGCCTGGCCGACCGGCGGCGGGGCGGGGGACGACCGGATCCGCAACCGGCTGGACGTGCTGGCGCAGGTCTTTTCGGACCGGCTGTTCGACCGGCTCCGATCGCAGGCCGGGGCCAGCTACAGCCCGCAGGTCGGCAGCCAGTGGCCGCTCGGCCTGCCCGGCGGCGGGCGGATGATCGCGATCGGCATGGTCGCCCCCGACAAGGTCGACTTCTTCCTGTCGACCGCGCGCGCCATCGCCGCCGACCTTGCCGCGCATCCAATCGATGCCGACGAGTTGCAGCGGATCAAGCGTCCGATGGCGCAGCGGCTGATGCGGATGTCGTCGGGCAACCAGTTCTGGATGCAGCGCCTGGCGGGGGCCTCCTACGACCCCCGCCGGATCGAGGCGACCCAGCGGCTGGCACAGGATTTCGTCTCGATCGGCCCCGCCGACATCCAGGCGGTGGCGGCGAAATATCTGCGGCCCGACACCGACTGGACGCTGAAGGTGGTGCCGCGCGCCAAGTAATCCTCCCCACGAGCGGGGAGGAACCTGTCGCTTTCCCGCTCGTTTCAGCCATTCACCGCCTTTGTGCGCCGCAAAATCCCCGCTGCCCTTTCGCTTTGCGCAGCTTTCGGCTATGGCGCGCGGCGACATACCCTCCGAACAAGAGAAACCTGCATGAGCCTCCGCAACGTGGCGATCATCGCGCACGTCGACCATGGCAAGACGACCCTGGTCGATCAGCTGTTCCGCCAGTCGGGCACCTTCCGTGACAACCAGCGCGTGGAAGAGCGCGCGATGGACTCCAACGACCTGGAAAAGGAGCGCGGGATCACCATTCTCGCCAAGCCGACCTCGGTCGACTGGACTCCCCCGGGCAGCGACGAGTCGATCCGCATCAACATCGTCGACACCCCCGGTCACGCCGACTTCGGCGGCGAGGTGGAGCGCATCCTCTCGATGGTCGACGGCGTCGTCCTGCTGGTCGACTCGTCGGAAGGCGCGATGCCGCAGACGAAGTTCGTGACCGGCAAGGCGCTGGCGCTCGGCCTGAAGCCGATCGTCGTCGTCAACAAGGTCGACCGTGCCGACGCGCGTATCCAGGAAGTGCTGGACGAAGTGTTCGACCTGTTCGTCTCGCTCGACGCGAATGACGAGCAGCTGGACTTCCCGGTCCTCTACGCCTCGGGCCGCAACGGCTATGCTTCGACCGACATGGACGCGCGCGAAGGCACGCTGATCCCGATGTTCGAGACGATTGTGAACCACGTCCCCGCCCCGAAGGTGGAAGTCGAGGACGTGCCCTTCACCTTCCTGGTGACTTTGCTCGACCGCGACAACTTCCTGGGTCGTATCCTGACCGGCCGCGTCAACTCGGGCACGGTCAAGCTGAACCAGGCGATCCACGCGCTCGACGCCGAGGGCAATGTGATCGAAACCGGCCGCGCGTCGAAGATCCTGTCGTTCCGCGGCCTGGACCGCGTGCCGGTCGAGGAAGCCAAGGCGGGCGACATCATCTCGCTGGCGGGTCTGGCGGTCGCCACCGTCGCGAACACCATCGCCGACACCTCGGTCACCGTGCCGCTTCAGGCGCAGCCGATCGATCCGCCCACGCTGTCGATGCGTTTCGCGGTGAACGACTCGCCGATGGCGGGCCGTGAGGGCACCAAGGTCACCAGCCGCATGATCCGCGACCGCCTGATGCGCGAAGCGGAATCGAACGTCGCGGTGAAGGTCACCGAGAGCGACGACCGCGACAGCTTCGAGGTCGCCGGTCGCGGCGAACTCCAGCTGGGCGTTCTCATCGAGACGATGCGCCGCGAAGGCTTCGAGCTGGGCATCAGCCGCCCGCGCGTGCTGTTCGGCGAGGACGAGGACGGCAAGAAGACCGAGCCGTACGAAACCGTCATCATCGACGTGGACGAGGAATATTCGGGCACGGTCGTCGAGAAGATGAACCTGCGCAAGGCCGAGATGACCGACATGCGTCCCTCGGGCGGCGGCAAGACCCGCATCACCTTCTCCGCGCCGTCGCGCGGCATGATCGGCTATCACGGCGAGTTCCTGTCGGACACGCGCGGCACCGGCATCATGAACCGCCTGTTCGAGAAGTACGGCCCCCACAAGGGCAAGATCGAGGGCCGCAAGAACGGCGTCCTGATCTCGAACGGCGCGGGCGAAGCGCAGGGCTATGCCCTGGGTCCGCTCGAAGAGCGCGGCATCCTGTTCGTCGGGCACGGCGAAGCGCTGTACGAAGGCATGATCATCGGCGAGAACGCCAAGACGGATGACCTCGAGGTCAACCCGATGAAGGCCAAGCAGCTGACCAACTTCCGCGCGTCGGGCGGCAAGGATGACGCCATCCGCCTGACCCCGCCGAAGAAGATGACGCTGGAGCAGGCCATCGCCTATATCGACGACGATGAAATGGTCGAAGTGACCCCAAAGTCGATCCGTCTGCGCAAGCGCTTCCTGGATCCCAACGAGCGCAAGCGCGCCGCGCGCTCGAAGGCGGCGTAACAGCCAGCCTGTCGGAAAGGGGGTCGGACGGAAACGTCCGGCCCTTTTTCTTTGGGGGCGGCGGCCTGTCCGAAGGAAGGACGCGGCCGCCTTCCATCACGCCTCCGATCACCGATTGCGAACAAGTTTGTTAGCGCGATAGTGTTTATCCCGATATAAAGGTCGTCATAGAGAGACGGGGAGGGGTGTCATGGCACTGGCCATTGAAATCGGTGTGAGCTGGATGGTGGGTTCGGTCGTGTTTGGCTGCGCGATCGCCCGGATGATTCCGACGACTCGCTGACGCGCGGGCGGCGTTTTCCGCCGCCCGGCTCGGTCATGAGCGGGGGCTAATGATCGGCGGGTGAGAACGGCCCGAATGGGCTCAGCGGCTGCCCGAGCGGGCGGTGGGCGCGCACCCGACCAGATCGAAGAATTGTGTGGCCGCCCGATCGCGCTGGCCCGTGTCGCCATGCCACGCCGCATCGCCCAGACCGGGAAGCAGGATGTGCGCGGGTGCCGCTCCGCCGCGCCGTGGCACCGATTCGATGACATCATAGGTGGCGGTCGTTCCGACATAGGCCATGTCGCCCAGCGGCCGGGGCCCGCCATCGGGGGAGGGCGGGTGCCAGCCGGGCCGGGTCACGTCGGTCGTGGAGGCCAGATGCTGGCGGCCGTCGGTGCCGCCGTTCCAGGGCAGCCACCAAAGGCGCCGCCCGCTATCGCCGAAGCGAATGGCCATGGCGACCCCGGCGGGCCATTCCGGGCCGCTGTCGACCGGGCGGAACGCGGCGGTCACGCTCGGCTGATGGCGCAGCACGTAGCGGGCATTCTCGACCCGGCAATGATCCGCAGCGACGAAAGCGAAAAAGGCCAGCGCAAGCATCGACGATCATCCCAAGAGGTGCCGCGATCATGCGCGACGCCGTGGGCGAAGACAATCGATTCCCGCCGCCAACGACAAAGCCCGCCTTCTTGCGAAGACGGGCTTTGGGAACCACTTTTGTCGGATTGCCGGGGTTCAGCCCCGCTCGGCTTCCTTGCGGGCGCGTTCCTCATAGAAATTGCGCACCACGTCCCACGCTTCCTCGGCGGTCTCGACATAGGTGAAGATGCCCAGGTCGCGCTCGGACACCACGCCCTCCTCGACCAGCGCCTCGAAATTGACGACGCGCTCCCAGAAGGCCCGGCCGAACAGCAGCACGGGAATGGGCTGGATCTTGCCGGTCTGGATCAGGGTCAGCAGCTCGAACAGCTCGTCGAACGTCCCGAACCCGCCCGGAAAGGCCGCCAGCGCGCGCGCATGGAGCAGGAAGTGCATCTTGCGCAGCGCGAAATAGTGGAACTGCAGGCTCAGCGAGGGCGTGACATAGGGGTTGGGCGCCTGTTCGTGCGGCAGGACGATGTTCAGGCCCACCGACTCGGCGCCGACGTCATGCGCGCCGCGATTGGCCGCCTCCATGATCGACGGGCCGCCGCCCGAGCAGACGACGAACTGCCGCATGCCCCGATCGTCGCGCGGCAGGCGGCTGGTGATCTGCGCCAGCTCGCGCGCGATGTCGTAATATTTGCTCTTGGCGACGAGATTCTCGGCGATCTTGCGCGATTTGTCGTCATGCGCCAGCTCGAGCATCGCCTGCGCCTTGGCGGGCTCGGGGATGCGCGCCGAGCCGTAGAAGACGAAGGTCGAGGCGATCTTGGCCTCTTCGAGCAGCAGCTGCGCCTTCAGCAATTCCAGCTGGAAACGGACGGGGCGAAGGTCTTCGCGCAGCAGGAAGTCCATGTCCTGAAAGGCCAGCGTATAGGCCGGGCTTTCGGTCTGCGGCGTCGAGACGATCGTCTTGGCGCTTTCGGCGTCCTGGCTGGCATTGGGGAAGACGCGGTTCGGTACTTGGGTCTTATCGGTCATTTCGGATGATGTAGGGGATCGCCGGGGCCGATGCTACCGGCAAAAATGGGCGTTATCGTCTTCCAGATGCAGGTGATTGCGGTGCGCGGCATTATAGTCGGGACTGAGCACCGTGCCGAAGCGCCGACAGGCAGACGCGCGAATCGTCGTCCAGAACTGGCGGATTTGCGGATCGCTGGAGTACCAGTCGTTCAACAGGGTGATCCGCCGCCCGTCCTTCAGCACGAAACCGCCGACATCCGCCGCATTGGCCAGCGCATGGCCCGATCGGCGATCCCCCATCCGCGTGGTGCCGACGATGTTGCGACAGGCATAGCTGCCCATCCCCTCGACCTTGACCAGTTGCGATCCCAATATCTGCCAGGCGGCGGGGGCCACGGCATTGCGCACCCATCCGGCAAAGGCGCGGGCATTGCCGCACCGCATCGCGGTGACGCCAGTCACGGGCACGCCGATATCGGTCAGCTGCACCGCGCCGTACAGGCCGCAACCCGGCCCCAGTTCCTTGTCGGGCAGGCGGCGATAGGCCACGCCCTCGCGCCGCAGATCGGCCTCGCACTGCGCGGTTTCGCGCACCGGCGGGCGATAGGGCTCGGGCCGCGAGGCCGGTTGGGTGGGGCGGTCGGGGCGGCCGCATCCCGAAAGCAGAACGGCCCCGAGAATCGGGAGGGCGAGGGAAAGGGGAACGCGAACCATGTATCCCCTTGTCCGCTGCCGCTGCGCTTTTGTCAGCCCCGATCCGGCGTGCGGAGGCGGGGTTGCGACATGCTCCGGCCCATTACCGGGCTGGCAGTCCAGCGCGGTCGCGGCGGCGTCGGGTGGCTGACGACCTCTGTCGCTGCAACCGTTTCGACATTCTTGGGAAAGGCCCGGATCGACGCAAAATTGCGCCGTTGCGATTGTGGTTGTCATCTTCGATCGACATCGCTAGGGCCGTCGACGGGCCACGCGGTCCCAACGCCGCGCGTGCTCTCTGTGAGGAGAGTCTTAAATGACTGATACGATTGCCGCCGACGCCACTCTTGCGCCCGCGAAGCCCGCCACCAAACCGGCGCGCCCCTATTTCTCCAGCGGTCCCTGCGCCAAGCCTCCCGGTTGGGAAGCGGCCAAGCTCGCGACGGACAGCCTCGGCCGTTCGCATCGCTCGAAGATCGGCAAGCAGCGGCTGCAATATTGCATCGACCTGATGCGCGAGCTGCTCAAGCTCCCCGATACCCACCGCATCGGCATCGTCCCCGGCTCCGACACCGGCGCGTTCGAGATGGCGATGTGGACCATGCTGGGCGCGCGCCCCGTCACCACCCTGGCCTGGGAAAGCTTTGGCGAGGGCTGGGTAACGGATGCGGTCAAGCAGCTGAAGCTTGATCCCACCGTCCTGCGCGCCGATTACGGCCAGATCGCCGATCTGAACGCGGTCGACTGGTCGAACGACGTGCTCTTCACCTGGAACGGCACCACCTCGGGCGTGCGCGTGCCCAATGGCGACTGGATCGCCGACGACCGCGAGGGCCTGTCCTTCGCGGATGCGACCAGCGCGGTGTTCGCCTATGACCTGCCCTGGGACAAGATCGATGTCGCGACCTTCTCGTGGCAGAAGGTGCTGGGCGGCGAGGGCGCGCACGGCGTCCTGATCCTGGGCCCCCGCGCGGTCGAGCGTCTCGAAACCTACACCCCCGCCTGGCCGCTGCCCAAGGTGTTCCGCCTGGTGTCGAAGGGCAAGCTGGCCGAGGGCGTCTTCAAGGGCGAGACGATCAACACGCCGTCCATGCTCGCCGTCGAGGACGCGATCTTCGCGCTCGAATGGGGCAAGGGCCTGGGCGGCGCGGCGGCGCTGGTCAAGCGTTCGGACGCCAATGCGGCGGCGCTGAACAAGATTGTCGAAGAGCGCGACTGGCTGGGCCATCTCGCGGCCGATCCGGCGATCCGCTCGACCACCAGCGTCTGCCTGACGGTCGAGGGCGCGGATGAGGCGGTCATCAAGAAGATGGCCGCGCTGCTGGAGGCCGAAGGCGCCGCCTATGACGTGGCGGGTTACCGCGACGCGCCCGCGGGCCTGCGCATCTGGTGCGGGGCCACGGTCGAGACCGCCGATATCGAGGCGCTCGGCCCCTGGCTCGACTGGGCCTACGCCACCGCCAAGGCCTGACCCTTCTAAAGCCCTCTCCCCGCCGGGGAGAGGGTGGGGTGAGGGGTGGCACTAGGCTGATCCGCAAATGGATCGCCCAGCCCCAACCCCTCACCCCGACCCTCTCCCCAGCGGGGAGAGGGAGCTATTCCCCTATTCCCGGAGCAATCCCCATGCCCAAAGTTCTCATCAGCGACAAAATGGACCCCAAGGCCGCCCAGATCTTCCGCGAGCGCGGGGTCGAGGTGGACGAGATCACCGACAAGACGCCGGACGAGCTGAAGGCGATCATCGGCCAGTATGACGGCCTGGCGATCCGCAGCTCGACCAAGGTCACCAAGGACATCCTCGAGCACGCGACCAATTTGAAGGTCGTCGGCCGCGCCGGGATCGGTGTCGATAACGTCGACATCCCCGCCGCCAGCGCCAAGGGCGTGGTGGTGATGAACACCCCGTTCGGCAACTCGATCACCACCGCCGAGCACGCCATCGCGTTGATGTTCGCGCTCGCCCGCCAGCTGCCCGAGGCCGATGCTTCGACCCAGGCCGGCAAGTGGGAGAAGAACCGCTTCATGGGCGTCGAACTCACGTCCAAGACGCTGGGCCTGATCGGCGCGGGCAATATCGGCTCGATCGTCGCCGACCGCGCGCTGGGCCTGCGGATGAAGGTCGTCGCCTTCGACCCGTTCCTGACGCCCGAGCGCGCGCTGGAAATGGGCGTCGAAAAGGTGACGCTGGACGAACTGCTCGCCCGTGCCGACTTCATCACGCTGCACACGCCGCTGACCGACCAGACCCGCAACATCCTGTCGGCCGAGAATCTCGCCAAGACCAAGAAGGGCGTGCGGATCATCAACTGCGCGCGTGGCGGCCTGGTCGATGAGGAGGCGCTGAAGGCAGGCCTCGATTCGGGTCATATCGCGGGCGCGGCGCTCGACGTGTTCAAGGTGGAGCCCGCCAAGGAGAGCCCGCTCTTCGGCACGCCGAACTTCATCTCGACCCCGCATCTCGGCGCGTCGACCACCGAGGCGCAGGTCAATGTCGCGATCCAGGTCGCCGAGCAGATGGCCGATTTCCTGGTGTCGGGCGGCGTCACCAACGCGCTCAACATGCCCAGCCTGTCGGCCGAGGAGGCCCCCAAGCTGAAGCCGTATATGGCGCTCGCCGAAAAGCTCGGCGCGCTGGTCGGCCAGCTGACGACGGGTGCGATCGCGCGCATCTCGGTCCATACCGAGGGTGCGGCGGCCGACCTCAACGCCAAGCCGATGGTCAGCGCGGTGCTGGCCGGGTTCCTGCGCAACCAGACCGACACGGTCAACATGGTCAACGCGCCGCTGCTCGCCCGCGATCGCGGTGTCGAGGTGCGTGAAGTGCGGACCGAGCGCGAAGGCGATTACCACACGCTGCTGCGTGTGTCGGTCAAGACGGCGGACGGCGAGCGCTCGGTCGCGGGCACGCTGTTCGGCGATCAGGCCCCGCGCCTGGTCGAGCTGTTCGGCATCAAGGTCGAGGCCGATCTGGCCGGGCCGATGCTGTACGTCGTCAACGAGGACGCGCCGGGCTTCATCGGCCGCCTGGGCACCACGCTGGGCGAGGCAGGCGTCAATATCGGCACCTTTCACCTCGGCCGCCGCTCGGCGGGCGGCGAGGCGGTGCTGCTGCTCTCGGTCGACGAGGCGGTGGACGCGGACCTGCTTGCCAAGGTCAAGGCGCTGCCGGGCGTGAAGACCGCGATGGGCCTGGTGTTCTGATCGGTTGAGGTAAAAAAAGAGCCCTCTCCCCCTCGGGGAGAGGGTTGGGTGAGGGGCGGGGGCTGGGCACAAACGTCTCGCCTTAGCCCCCGCCCCTCACCCCGCCCCTCTCCCCAGTGGGGAGAGGGAGTGGTACGTTCCCCAAAACGGGGAGCTATCATAATGCAGACCGATCCGGTCCTCCGCGACCATGCCCGCGCCATGCGTCGCGAGATGACGGAACCCGAAAGCGCCTTTGGCTCATCCTGCGCGACCGCCGCTTCCACGGAATCAAATTCTCCCGCCAAGTCCCGATCGGCCCTTATATCGCCGACTTCGCCGCGCGGTCCCACAAGCTGGTCATCGAGGTTGACGGCGATACGCATAGCGACCAATCACGCGATGCCCGTCGTACGGCATGGCTGGCGCAAGCGGGATACCAGGTGATCCGGTTTCCCAATGCGGACGTCATGACCAACCCCGACGGCGTGGCGCACACGCTGATGAACAGGCTTATTCGATGACCGCGCTCCTTCCCGAAGGCTATCACGACCGTCTTCCGCCCTATGCCGATGCCGCTGCATCGGTCGAGGCGCGGGTGCTGGAGGCGGCGCGGCTGCATGGCTATGAGCGCGCCGATCCGCCGTCGATCGAATTCGCCGAGGCGCTGGGCTCGCGGTTGAAGGCGGGGGGGCTGCATGACGCCGTGCGCTTCGTCGATCCGGTGTCGCAGCGCACGCTCGCCATCCGGCCCGACCTGACCGCGCAGGTGGCGCGGATCGCCGCCACGCGCATGGGGCATCACCCGCGCCCGGTCCGGCTGTCCTATGCGGGCACCGTCGTGCGCCTGCGCGGCTCCGAACTCGCGCCCGCGCGCGAGTGGCGGCAGATCGGGGCGGAGCTGATCGGGCTCGATTCGACGGCGGCGGCGACCGAGGTGGTGCGCGTCGCGGTCGAGGCCCTGGTCGCGGCGGGGACGACCGGCATTTCGATCGACTTCACCCTGCCCGATCTGGTCGACCTGCTGGCCGCCGGGCCGTTGCCGGTCGCGGGCGACCAGGTGGCGGCGCTTCGCGATCGGCTGGATGCCAAGGATGCGGGCGGCGTCGCAGCGATCGCACCCGCCTATCTGCCGCTGGTCGAGGCAGCCGGGCCGTTCGCGACCGCGATGGAGCGGCTGCGAGCATTTGATACCCAGGGCGTACTCGCCAGCCGCCTGGACGCGCTGGAGGCAATTGCCGCCGCTTTGGGCGAGGGGGTGTCGATGACGCTCGACCCAACCGAGCGGCACGGCTTTGAATTCCAGAGCTGGCTGGGCTTCTCGCTGTTTGTCGCGGGCCCCCCGCGCGAGGTGGGACGCGGCGGCACCTATACCATTTTTCACGAGGACGGTGCCGAGGAGAAGGCGACCGGCTTCTCGCTCTATGCCGACGCCATCGTCGCCACCGCCCCGCCGACCGAGCGGCGGCGGCTGTTCCTTCCCTTCGGCACCGCGCCTGCGACGGGCGCCTCGCTCCGCGCGCAGGGTTGGGTAACGGTGCAGGCGCTGGAGGAGGGGGACACCCCGCAGGCACAGCTTTGCACCCATATCCTCGACGGCGGCGCGCCGCGCGCCATCGCCGGTTGACATCAGGGGCCGCGTCCCGCTAGGCGCGCCCCGCACATCATTGGAAACCCCCCTCGCGCCGAGTCCTGTCGAAGGGCGCATGGGGTCCGTCCGGCAGGCGGAGCATAGCATCCATGGCAAATGTAGCAGTCATCGGCGCGCAATGGGGCGACGAAGGCAAGGGCAAGATCGTCGACTGGCTGGCCGAGCGCGCCGACATGGTCGTCCGCTTCCAGGGCGGGCATAATGCCGGTCACACGCTGGTCGTCGGCGAGAATGTCTACAAGCTGTCGCTGCTTCCCTCGGGCATCGTGCGCGGCACCCCCAGCGTCATCGGCAACGGCGTCGTCCTCGACCCCTGGGCGCTGAAGGCGGAGATCGAGCGTCTTGCCGAGCAGGGCGTCCATGCGTCGCCGGAGACGCTGCGCGTCGCCGACAACTGCCCGCTGATCCTCCCCATCCACCGCGATCTCGACGGTCTGCGCGAGGATGCGAGCGGCGCGGGCAAGATCGGCACCACGCGCCGCGGCATCGGCCCGGCCTATGAGGACAAGGTCGGACGCCGCGCGATCCGCGTGTGCGATCTGGCGCATCTGGATGACCTGGGGCCGCAGCTCGACCGTCTCTGCGCGCATCATGACGCGCTGCGCGCCGGGTTCGGCGAGCCGCCGATCGATCGCGAGCGGCTGCTGGCCGATCTGCGCGAGATCGCCGATTTCGTCCTGCCCTTCGCCAAGCCGGTGTGGCGCGACCTCAACGAGGCGCGAGCCGGCGGCAAGCGCATCCTGTTCGAGGGTGCGCAGGGCGTGCTGCTCGACATCGATCACGGCACCTATCCCTTCGTCACCTCGTCCAACACCATTGCGGGTGCGGCGGCGGGCGGCTCGGGCCTGGGGCCGTCGGGCGTCGGCTTCGTGCTGGGCATCGCCAAGGCCTATACCACCCGCGTCGGATCGGGCCCGTTCCCGACCGAGCTGGAGGACGAGACCGGCCAGCGGCTGGGCGAGCGCGGGCATGAGTTCGGCACCGTCACGGGCCGCAAGCGGCGTTGCGGCTGGTTCGACTCGGTGCTGGTGCGCCAGTCGGCGGCGGTCGGCGGCATCACCGGCATCGCGCTGACCAAGATCGACGTGCTCGACGGGTTCGATGAGGTGAAGATCTGCGTCGGCTACAAGCTGGGCGACCAGACGCTCGATTATTATCCGACCCATGCGGCGGACCAGGCCAAGGTCGTTCCCGTCTATGAGACAATGGAAGGCTGGCAGGAATCGACCGCGGGCGCGCGCAGCTGGGCCGACCTGCCTGCCCAGGCGATCAAATATATCCGGCGGATCGAGGAATTGATCCGCTGCCCGGTGGCGCTGGTTTCGACCAGCCCGGAGCGGGAGGACACGATCCTGGTTCGCGATCCGTTCGCGGATTGATCTGGAAGGCCCCGGCGAGAGTCGGGGCCTTTTTTGGGGCGTGGCCTTCGACTTCGCTCAGGCTGAACGGAGCGGAGGGCAAGACCTTCCAAAACATCCGTTCAGCCTGAGCGAAGTCGAAGGCCACGCGCCCACCCAAACAAAAGACCCGGCCGCTCGCGCGACCGGGTCTTTTCCGTAGTGACGAACCCAAAAGGGGTTACATGCCGCCGCTGCTGCCCGGCGGGGTGGTGGTGCCGCCCGTCGTGCCGCTGCCTGCCGAGCCGCTGGTGGTCGGGTCGCTGCCCAGCGTGCCGCTGCCCGTGGTCGTCGACGAGCCCGTGGTGTCGGGCATGGTCGAGGGGGTGTTGACCGTGCTGTCGGGCGTGGTCGTCCGGCTGCGGCTCTTGCTGCGCGTGGTCGAGCGGGTGGTGGTGCTCGGCGTCGTGCTCATCGTGTCGCCGGGCTGGCCCATCGTCTGTCCGGGCGCCTGGCCCGGCATGGTCGTCTGACCCGACATCGTGCCCGTCGTGCCGCCCGTGACCTGCGCCATGCCGGCGGCGGGGATCAAAAGGGCACCGGCTGCGATCATATGCATGTAACGCATTGATTCTCTCCTGCTTTATTCTCGCAATGGTTAACGAGGCAGGAGAACGTCCGTTCCTCTATTTAACCACACTGGCCGCGATGAAGCAACGCCTGATCGGCTAAAACCAGCGCGACCATCGACTCCACAACCGGAACGCCGCGAATGCCCACACAGGGATCATGACGGCCCTTGGTCGCGATCTGCGTTTCCTCGCCGGTGCGGGTGATGGTGTCGACGGGGGTCAGGATCGAGCTGGTCGGCTTGAACGCGACGCGCATCGTCACCGGCTGGCCGGTGGCGATCCCGCCTGCGATCCCGCCCGCATGATTGGCCAGGAAGCGCGGGCCGCCATTGCCGCTGCGCATCGGGTCGGCATTCTGCTCCCCGGTCAGCGCGGCGGCGGTGAACCCGTCGCCGATCTCGAAACCCTTGACCGCATTGATGCTCATGCAGGCCGAGGCGAGTTCGCTGTCCAGCTTGGCATAGAGCGGCGCGCCCCAGCCCGCAGGCACGCCGGTCGCCTCGCACGCGACGACCGCACCGACCGAGGAGCCCGACTTGCGCGCGCCGTCCACGATCGCTTCCCAGCGTTCCGCCGCCGCCGCATCGGGGCAGAAGAACGGGTTCGCGTCGATCTGCGCATCGTCAAAAGCGTCATAGTCGATCCGGTCGCCGCCGATCGACTCGACCCAGGCGCGGATGCGGACCTGCGGGATCACCGCCCGCGCGACCGCGCCCGCCGCGACCCGCGCCGCCGTCTCGCGCGCCGAGGAGCGCCCGCCGCCGCGATAGTCGCGAAAGCCGTATTTCGCGTCATAGGCATAATCGGCATGGCCGGGGCGATAGGCGAGCGCGACGTTGGAATAGTCCTTCGACCGCTGGTCGACATTCTCGATCATCAGGCTGATCGGGGTGCCGGTGGTCTTGCCCTCGAACACGCCGGACAGGATGCGGACCTGATCGGGCTCGCGCCGCTGGGTGGTGAAGCGGCTGGTGCCCGGACGGCGCTTGTCGAGCCAGGGCTGGATGTCCTCCTCGGACAGCGCGATCCCCGGCGGGCACCCGTCGACCACCGCGCCCAGCGCCGGGCCATGGCTTTCGCCCCAGGTGGTGAAGCGGAACAGGCGGCCGAAACTGTTGAAACTCATGCTGCGTCTCCAAGCCGGGCGAAGGCGGGGGCATGGGCGGCGGCGCCCCGCACGCCGCAGGGGATCAGTCCGCCTTGCAGCGGCACCGCCAGGAAATAATCGCCCGCATAGGGGCTGTCGAAACCGCGCGCCACGTCCGCCGCAAAGCCGAACCGTCCGTAAAAGGCGGGATCCCCCAGCGCGAAGCACAGGACGACGCCCTCCTGCTCCAGCCGCTCGATCCCCGCGGCGACCAGCGCCTCGCCGACGCCCTGTTGCCGCCAGTCGCGCGCGACGGCGATCGGGGCGAGCGCGACCGCGTTGATCGGCTTGCCGCCGATCTCGACGTTCATGCGGCTGAAGGCGATCGCGCCGACCAGCGCGTCCGTCGCCTCGTCGATCGCGACCAGCATCAGCACCATGTCGCCCTCGACGCACAGGTCGCGGACCAGTGCGGCTTCGGCGGGGGCGGGGAAGCTGGCGACCAGCAGCGCGTCGAGCGCGGCGACGTCCTGCCCCTGCGCAGGGCGGATGGTGATGGCAGCGTTGGGCTGTTCGGACATGGGTTCGTCTTTAGCGAGGTCGCAGCGGAAGACGCGATAGATAATGTTGGCCGCTATTCCTCCCCTGGAAGGGGAGGTGGCAGGGCGCAGCCCTGACGGAGGGGTGTAGCCGGTGGAGAGGAAGGGCTTCGCTCGCAGAGCGCGACACCCCTCCACCAGCTTCGCTGGTCCCCCTCCCCTTGCAGGGGAGGAAGCGTTGATTACGCCAGCGCGATGTCGGGCGCGTCCTCGGCCTTCATGCCGATGACATTATACCCGGCATCGACATGGTGGATCTCACCGGTCACGCCCGACGACAGGTCGGACAGCATGTACAGGCCAGCACCGCCCACGTCCTCGATCGTCACGGTGCGACGCAGCGGCGAGTTCAGCTCGTTCCACTTGAGGATATAGTTGAAGTCGCCGATGCCGCGCGCGGCCAGCGTCTGGATCGGACCCGCCGAGATCGCGTTGATGCGGATATTTTCCGGACCCAGATCGACCGCGAGATACTTCACGCTCGTCTCCAGCGCCGCCTTGGCCACGCCCATGACGTTGTAGTGCGGGATGACCTTTTCCGCGCCATAATAGGTCAGCGTCAGGATCGAGCCGCCCTCGGGCATCATCGTGCGCGCGCGCTGGGCGACCGCGACCAGCGAATAGGCCGAGATGTTCATGGTCATCAGGAAATTGTCGAGCGTCGTGTCGTAATAGCGCCCGCGCAGCTGCGACTTGTCGGAAAAGCCGATAGCATGGACGACGAAGTCGATCGTCGGCCATTCCGCCTTCAGGTCCTCGAACAATTTGTCGAGCGACTCCATCTCGGAGACGTCGCAGTCGAACAGGCGCGCCACGCCCAGCTGTTCCGCCAGCGGGCGGACCCGCTTTTCCATCGCCGCGCCCTGATACGAAAAGGCGAGCTCCGCGCCCGCCTCCGAAAGCTGCTTGGCGATGCCCCAGGCCAGCGACTTGTCATTGGCCAGGCCCATGATGAGCCCCCGCTTGCCTGCCATCAATCCGTTCACGCCGTTACCGCTCCTGCCGGTTCGCTGTCTTCAATCGCCCTCTCTAGCGCCGGTTCGGGCGGTTCCGCCAGTGCCGCGTTCAAATGAGCGCCGAAAACCAGCCCCAGGCCGATCAGATAGAAGAACAGCAGCATCACGACGACGCCCGCCAGGCTGCCATAGGTCAGGTCGTATCCGCCCAGTTGCGACAGCGCCCAGGGCAGCAGCGCGGTCATGCTGACCCACCAGACGGCGGTGAACAGCGCGCCAGGCCATTTGCGGCAGTTGCTCTCGCGATATTTGGAAGGGGTGACCGAATAGAACAGCATATAGAGCGCGCCGAACATCACCGCGCCGGGGATCAGCCGCGACAGCCCGACCCAGCCGGCGACATTCTGCGCGAAGGGGACGAGGCGATAGATGAACTGCTCGGCGGCGGTCAGGATACCAGCCGCCAGGAAGGAGAGCAGCGCGATGACGACCGAGGCGATGATGACCAAAGTCGAGGACAGCCGCGATCGCCAGAAGGCCGCCGTCGCCTTCACGCCGTAGGCCCGGTGGAAGATGTCGCGGATCGTCTCGATGAAGCCGCCCACCGTCCACAGCCCGACCAGCCCGCCCAGCCAGAGCAGCGAGCCCGTCCGCGCCGCCAGCACGTCGCGGATCGGCTTGCGCAACAGGTCGCTGACATCGGGGGGCAGGACGTGCAGGAAGCTCTCGACCGCATGCTGCGTCTCGTTGCTCTGCCCGAACAGCGAGAGGAGGGCGGCCGTCGTGATGAAGAACGGGAACACCGTCATCAACGCCAGATAGGCCAGGTTGCCCGCATGGATGAACCCGTCGTTGAAGACGCCGATCGAGGTCCGCTTCAGGATCTCGAACGCGTACGAACCCGGCCGGACCTTGGCGAGTTGCCGGTCCAGCCCGGTTCGGGCCTTGCCCCTGTGATGCGCGCGGTCTTCGGGGGTCAGGCCATTCGGGTCGTTCATGAAACGATCAGACGCCCAGCGCGGCCCTCGGGTTCCTGTCGTCGCTCCATTCGGCCGCGAAGCGTTGCAAGGCTGCATCATCGGCCGGAATGTCGATGATCAGCGTGATGAGCTGATCGCCGCGTCCGCCATCCTTGCGGTGGAAACCTTTTCCCTTCAATCGCAATGTTTTGCCCGAGCTGGTGCCCGGCGGCACGGTCAGCATTACGGGGCGCTCGACGGTGGGAACCTTCACCTTGCCGCCCAGCACCGCCTCGCCCAGCGAGATGGGCAGGTCGAGCCGGACATCGTCGCCGTCGCGGATGAAGAAGGCGTGCGGGCTGACCTCGATCGCGACGATCGCATCGCCCGCGCCGCCTGGACCCGGCTCGCCCTTGCCCGCCAGACGCATCTGCGTGCCCGTCTCGACTCCGGCGGGCAGCTTCAGGTCGATCGTCTTGTTGTCGCCCAGCGTTACCCGCTGCGGGCTGAGCGTCGCGGCGTCGATGAAGGGCACCTTGAGCGCATAGGTGATCGTGTTGCCCTTGGGCGCCTCGCGACGGCCGCCGCCGCCGAAACCGCCAAAGCCGCCGCTGAATCCGCCGCGCCGCGCGCCGCCGAACATCCCCTCGAAGATGTCGGACATGTCCGCACCCTCGCCGCCAAAGTCGAACTGCTGGCGAAAGCCGCCTCCGCCGGGACGCGGACCCGCGCCGCCACCGAAGCCAAAGGGCGCGGCGGGGTTGCCGTCGCCGTCGATCTCGCCCCGGTCGAACCGGGCGCGCTTGTCCTTGTCGTTCAGCAGGTCATAGGCGTTGGTCACCTGGCTGAACTTTTCCGCCGCCTTGGGATTGTCCTTGTTGCGGTCGGGATGCAGTTCCTTCGCCAGCTTGCGATAGGCTTTCTTGATATCGGCTTCGCTGGCCGTGCGGCTTACGCCCAGCGTCTGATATGGATCGGCCACTCTTGTCCCCGTTGCCAGTGTATTACCGATCTATGTGGGGAAGTCCGCACCGGAGCGCAATCCGTCTCCCATGCGTTGCAGCATCGAAGGAGACGGATCATGACCCAGCCGATGCAGGCGACCGGCAAAGACGGCAAGATGGGCGACGCCAAGAAGGGCGCCCCCGACGGCGTATCCGACGCGCCCGGCAAGCATGGCGGCGAAAGCCAGGGCGGCGGTTACGAAGGCGTGCCCGAGCGCGAGGGCGATTTCCACGGCGGCCAGAGCGGTGCGGCCTATCACGGCACGGGCGGCCATCCCGACCCCGACAAGGACAATCCCAATGCGGTGACGGAAGAGGGCTAAAACCCCAACCCCCGTTCAGCGATGCCTGTTCTTCCCTCGCCCCTGTCCAGGGGAGAGGGAAGAAGCCATCCCGAATGTCGATCCGCCCTAAAACCGCAACCCCCGTTCAGCCTGAGCGAAGTCGAAGGCCACGGGACTCGGTCTGACGCCGCGCCGCGCCCTTTGCTCCGTCCGAACGGTGAGAAGGCGGAGGCCGGTTACCCCGCCACCATCTCCCCGACCGGCGCGACGTCGACGCTGACGTCCATCTTCTGGGCGCCCGAGCCCAGCACCACGCCGTCGACCGGCGCGATCTCGGCATAGTCGCGGCCGACCGCGACGATGATATGGTCGCCCGCCATCCAGATGCCGTTGGTCGGATCGACCCCGACCCAGCCGCGTTCGGGCCCGCACCAGATCAGCACCCAGGCATGGGTCGCATCCGCCCCCACCAGCCGGGGCTGGCCCGGCGGCGGCAAAGTGCGGATATAGCCCGAGGCATAGGCCGCCGGAATCCCCGCGGCGCGCAGGCCGGTGATCATGATCTGCGCGAAATCCTGGCACACGCCGCGCCGCTGGCGAAACGCCTCGGCCGGGGGCGTGTCGACCAGGGTGGCGGCGGGGTCGAAGGCGAATTCGCGCTGGATGCGGCCCGCCAGCGCGAACCCGGCCTCCAGCGCGCCACGCTCCGGCGACAGGTCGGGGGCGCACCATTCGGCGATGGCGGGATCGAGCGGGATCAGCGCCGAGGGAAAGATGTAATTGGCCGGGCCCGCCGCCGACAGGTCGCGGCTCGACCGGGCGAGCGCGGACACCTCGGCCAGCGTCGGGTCGCCGGGCGAGGGTATCGGCACCGGCCGGTCGACAACCATATGCGCGCGGCTTTCGATCGTCAGGCTGCGCACAGGCCGGTCGACGACCAGCCGGGTGACATGCGCCAGCCCCGCCTCGGCCCGCGCGGTGCGGGTGCGGCCGACCGGCTCGACGATCAGGTCATAGGCCTCCAGCGTCTGGCCCGGCCAATCGATCGGCTTCAGCCGCAGGTTGCACCGCGCATATTTGACCTGCGCGCCGTAATCGAAGCGCGTGATGTGGCGGATGTCGTAGATCATGCCAGTGTCAATCCGCCCGCCCGCAAAGGCTCGGCTCCCTGCAGGAAATAGCGGCGCGCGATCGCCTCGGAGAGCAGGCCCAGCCGCCGCTCGACATCGCCCAGCGTATCGGCGTCCAGGGTGCGCGCATCCTGGGTCTCGACGGCGGCGCGGATGGCGACGGCCAGCGCCTGTTGCGGCTCGGCCATGTCGTCGTCGGACAGGACCGGCAGCCGCGACAGGCAGTCGGCGATGCGCGCGGTCTGATAGGCAAGCGCGCGCGGGTTGTTGGGGTCGAGCGCGACCAGATCGACCACCGCGACACGCGCCAGCCCGGTCGGATAACGCTGGCGATAGCTGATCTGGCTGTTGGCGAGGTCGAGCAGCGTCGACAGGTCGTCCGCCGACGCCCCCGCCATGCCGAACAGCCGCGACGCGCGCGCCACCGCCATCGCCCGCTCCACCCGGCGGCCGAGATCGTGGAAGCGCCAGGCGGTGGTGCGGACCATATGTTCGGCCGACAGCCCGGCGATGGCGGCGTAGCGGCGCTGGAGCGACCCCGCCCGGTCGAGCATCCCGGCATGGCTGGGGAAGGGCGCCTCCAGCAGCCGCACCATGTCGGCGGACAGGCGATCGCGCGACCCCTCGCTGATCCCGCGCGCCAGCCGGTTGATCCGCGCGACCGAGTGCCAGGCCTCGTCCTCCATCGCGGTGCGGGCGAATTGGGTGAGGGCGGCGCGGTGCAGGCTGTCGGGATGCGGCGCGGCCCCGCCGCCTGTGATCAGCCCGACCAGCCGTCCGACGGTGCGCGGGTCGAGCGCCGCGCCGCCATCGACGTCGATCGAATTGCCCAGCATCACCCGGATCGCGGCGAGCAGCGCCTCGCCACGCTCCAGATACCGGCCCAGCCAGTAGAAATTGTCGGCGACCCGGCTGGGCAAGGTCCCCGGATTGCGCCGGACATGCAGCGAATCGGGCGCGGCGAGCAGCGACATCGGCGCCACCGGGTCCGGCCCATGGACGCAGACATCGGCGGACCACAGCCCTTCGCCGATCATCGCGGCGGTCGCTTCCGGATGGTCGCCGATCCGGCCGAAGCCGCCGGGCAGGACGATCCAGCGCCCCTCGGCATCGCGCGCGGCGAAGACCCGCAGGGTGAAGGGGCGCGGCTCCAGCCGGTCGCCGATGACGACGGGCATGGTCGACAGCCGCACCATCTCCTGCCCGACATAATCCTGCGGGCGGCGGGCCATGTCGGCGAGCAATGTCGCGCGCTCCCCGGCCGACAGGGTCGCGCCCGGCCGCGCGCCGTCCGGCAGGCCGAGCGGCCGGGGACCGAAGGCGGGGGCGATCAGCAGCCGGTCGAGATGCGCGGCGACATGCCCGGCCTGAGCAGGGCCGCCGCACCACCAGGTCGCGATATTGGGCAGCCTGAGCGGCGCGCCCGCCAGCTTCTGCGACAGTGCGGGCAGGAAGGCGGAGAAGGCCGGGCTTTCCAGCACGCCCGCGCCCGGCGCGTTGGCCAGCACCACCTGTCCCTCGGCATAGGCGTCGATCAGGCCGGGCACGCCGATTTGCGAATGGCTGTCGAACGCCAGCGGGTCGAGCAGCCGGGGATCGAGCCGCCGCCACAGCGCGTCGATCCGCTTGAGCCCGCCGACCGTGCGGACATAGACCTGCCCCTCGATCGCGGCCAGGTCGGCGCCCTCGACCAGCAACAGCCCCAGATAGCGCGCCAGATGCGCCTGTTCGGGATAGCTGGGGTTGAACCGGCCGGGGGTCAGCAGGCCGATGCGCGGATCGGCGCGACGGCATTGCGCCGCCAGCCCCGCGCGGAAGGCGGCGAAGAAGGGCGCATGACGCTGGACGTTCAGCCGGTTCTGGAGCCCGCCGAGCGTCCGGCTGACCGCCAGCCGGTTCTCCAGCGCATAGCCCGCGCCCGCCGGGTTGCGCAGGTGATCGGCCAGCACCCGCCATTCGCCGTCCGGCCCGCGCGCCAGGTCGAAGGCGACGAAGCTGAGATGATGCCCGCCCGGCGGCGTCACCCCGACCATGGGCCGCAGGAAATAGGGGCTGCCGGTCGCGAGCGCCGCGGGGATATGCCCCTCGGCCACCAGATCGCCGGGGCCGTAGAGATCGGCGAGGATCGCCTCCAGCAGTTCGGCGCGCTGGACCACGCCCGCCTCGATCCCCGCCCATTCGGCGGTGTCGATCAGCAGGGGGACGGGCGAGACGGGCCAGGGGCGCTCGTCGGTCTCGCCGATGATGCGGAAGCCCGTGCCGATATCGGCGGCATGGCGCTGCACCCGCTCGCGCGCATGGGCCAGGTTGCTGGCGACGGCGGCCAGTTCCTCCAGCATCGCGGGCCAGGCCGGGTCGGCCGATCCCGCCAGCACGTCCGAGGGCGTCGCGATGCTGCGATAGGTGGCGATCCAGGCGGCGGCCTGTGCGGGGCTGTCCTCGGATGGGTCCATCGGGCGGGGAAAATCGCCGCATCCGCCCAAGGTTGCAACAGGCGATTAGAGATCGGGCAGGATTTGATCCGCGACCCCCCAGCCGCGCAGGGCCGCGCCGTCGGCGCGCGCGACCAGTTCGGCGGCGTCGCGGATGGTCCAGCGCGCCGCCCGGTCGATCGCGTCCAGCTCGTGCCACGCCACCGGGGCGGCCACCGGCGCCCCGGCCCGTGCCCGCGCCGAATAGGGCATGACCGCCGTCGCGCCGCGCTGGTTGCGCAGCCAGTCGATGAAGATGCGGCCCTTGCGCTTGGCCTTGGTCATGACCGCGACGAAGCGTCCCGGATCGCTCTGCGCCAGCGCCTTGGCGAAACGCTCGGCAAAGTCCGATACGGCAGGCCAGTCGGCATCGGGCGTCAACGGCACGACGACATGCACGCCCTTGCCCCCCGACAGCATCGCGAAGCTCGCCAGCCCCAGCTCGGCCAGCTGGTCGTGGATATGCACGGCGGCGCGCTTCACCTCGTCGAACGACACGCTGGGGTCGGGATCGAGGTCGAAGATCATCCGGTCGGGCTGTTCCAGCGCGGCGATGCCTGCACCCCAGCCATGGAATTCGATCGACCCCATCTGGATACAGGCGCGCAGCCCCTCCGCATCCTCGACATAGAGATAGGGTTCGGTGCCGCCGTCCTTCTCGCGGATCGGCACCGAATGGACCTGCGGCCCGAAACTGCCCGCGTCATGCTTCTGGAAGAAACAGGCCCGCGCGCGGCCTTGCGGACAGCGGACCAGGCTGACCGGCCGCCGCGCGACCCAGGGAAGCATCAGCGGCGCGACGGTCGCGACATAATCGGCCAGGTCGCCCTTGGTCAGGTCGCTGTCGGGAAAGATCACCCGATCGGGATGGGTGATCGTGACCGCGCCTTCGCCCGACGAGGAAGCGGGGATGGGGGCGGGGCGTTCCTCGACCACCTGATCGGCGGGCTTGTCCTCGCGCAGCCCGATGAAGCTGGGATGGCGGAGCAGGCCATCGGGCGTCGTCTCGGTAAAGGCGATCTCGGCGACCAGATCGGGGCGGACCCATTTGGCCCCCCGCACCATGGCGCGCGGCGCCTCGACGGTCGCGGTCCGGCGGGCGCGGGCGTCGAGCAGGCGGCGGAGCTCGTCCATCCGCGCTGCGGTGAAGCCGGTGCCGACCTTGCCGACATAGGTCAGCTTGCCGTCGCGGTTCACGCCCAGCAGCAGCGACTTGAACCCGCGCCGTGCCTTGTCCGAGGGGAGCCAGCCGACGATGACGAATTCCTGCCGCCTCAGGCATTTGGCCTTCAGCCAGTCGCGGCTCCGGCCGCCGGGATAGCGGCTGTCGGCGCGTTTGGAGACGACACCCTCCAGCCCCTCGGCACACAGCCTGTCGAACAGCGCCTCGCCGGAGCCCGTGACATGTTCGGCGAACTGGATCGTCTCGTCGCCATCGGGGACGATCGCGCGCAGCCGCTCCTTGCGCTGGACCAGCGGCAGCTCGGCCAGATCCTCGCCGTCGAGCGAGAGCAGGTCGAAGGCGAACAGGCTCATCGGTTTGTCGCTGCCAATCGCGTCCTTCAGTGTCGAGAAATCGGGGCGCCCGTCCTTGAACGCGACGATCTCGCCATCAATCAGCGCCGAGGTGACGGGCAGGTCGGCCGCCGCCGCGACGATGCCGGGAAACTTGTCGCTCCAGTCCAGCCCGTTGCGGGTGAACACCTGCGCCTTCCCGCCGCCGACCGCGATCAGCGCGCGATAGCCGTCATATTTGATCTCGTGCAGCCAGCCCTGGCCCGCGGGCACCCGGTCGACCAGCGTGCACAGCGCCGGGGGCCGGAACGCCGGCGGCGCGGCCTTTTTCGCCTTCGTCCGGCGCGGGGCGGCCTTCGCCTTTCCGGCGGGCTTTGCCTTGGCCGGTTTCCCCTCGGCGATCTGCGCCATGGTCCGCCCGGTCGCCACGCTGGTCAGCGCCTGATCGGTCAGCGTGTCGGTGCCCCCGGCCTGCGCATCGGCGACCTTGCGGAGCAGCCAGTTCTCGCGCTTCTCCCGGCCGCGCGGCTTCATGCGGACCAGCAGCCATTCGCCCTTCATCCGCTCGCCATCGAGGATGAAGTGGAGGTGCCCGTCCTCCAGATCGGCGGCGCTCTTGCCCGCGACCGGCGACCAGGTGCCGCGATCCCACAGCATCACCGTGCCGCCGCCATATTCGCCCGAAGGGATCGTCCCCTCGAATGTCGCATAGGATAGCGGATGGTCCTCGGTCCTGACCGCCAGCCGTTTCTCGTCCGGGTCCAGGCTCGGCCCGCGCGTCACCGCCCAGCTCTTGAGCACGCCGTCCACCTCCAGCCGAAAGTCCCAGTGGAGCCGCGTCGCGTCATGCTTCTGCACGATGAAGCTGTTGCCGCTGCCGGGTTCCAGCGTTCCCGCAGGCTCGGCGGTGCGGGTGAAGTCGCGCTTGGCGTTATAGCGGGCGAGCGGATCAGCCATGTTTGCGCGCCGGGGCCTTGCGGGCGGGCTTCTTGGCGGGCGCCTTGCGCGTCGTCTTGGCCGGGGCCTTGCGCGGGCGGCTGCGGGTCTCGCCGGTCTCCATCGATTGCTTCAGCGCCGCCATCAGGTCGGCGACATGGCCGCCCGATTTGGCAGGCGCGTCGTCCTCGTCCTCGATGATCTTCCGGCCCTTGGCCTTGCGCTTGCGTTCGATCAGGCGGTGAAGCGCCTCGACATAATGATCGTGGAACTGCTTGGGGTCGAAGGGGCCGGATTTCTTCTCGATCAGCGCCTCGGCCAGTTCGAGCAGTTCGGCATCGGGTTTGGCATCGCCGATATCGCCGAAAAACCCTTGCGCCTTGTTCACCTCGTCGGCGTAGCGCAGCGTCTCCAGGATCAGCCCGCGCCCGCACGGCCGAAGCGACACGATATATTCGCGGCCGCGCAGCGCCAGCTGGCCGAGCCCGACCTTGCCCGTCCGCTTCAACGCCTCGCGCAGGACGATGAACGCTTCCTCGGCCAGATCGTCGGCGGGGACGACGAAATAGGGGCGTTCGTAATAAAGGACGTTGATCTCGCCCGCATCGACGAAGCGGGTCAGCTCCAGCGTCTTCTTCGACTCCAGCTTGACCGCGTCGATCTCGTCCTGGTCGAGCAGGACATAATCGCCCTTGGCGACCTGATAGCCCTTCACGATGTCGTCGGTGTCGACCGGGCCGATGTCGCTGACGACCTTTTCGTAATGGATCGGCTTGCCGCTGGGTTCGTGGATCTGCTTGAACTGGATGGTCGCGCCGCTTTTGGTCGCGGGATACAGCTCGACCGGGATCGACACGAGGGCGAGGCGGATCTGACCCTGCCAGTAAGCGCGTGCGGGCATTGGGAATTTCTCCGTTGCGTAACGGGACCAATGACGGACCCGGCGTTTCCGTTCCCGACATTGGTTTTCGTCGGCCACAGGCGTATGGACGCGCGCATGGCTGACGATCCCTTTGCCCTGTTCGATGCGTGGTTTGCCGAAGCGCGTGCGAGCGAAATCAACGATTCCAACGCGATGGCGCTGGCGACGGTCGATGCGCGCCTTCAGCCCTCGGTCCGCATGGTCTTGCTGAAGGGGCATGATGCCCGCGGATTCGTGTTCTACACCAATCGCGAGAGCCGCAAGGCGCAGGATCTGGGCGAGGGCAGCCGGGCCGCGCTGCTGTTCCACTGGAAGTCGCTGCGCCGCCAGATCCGGATCGAGGGCATGGTCGCCCGCGTCTCCGATGCGGAATCGGATGCCTATTTCGCCAGCCGGGGCCGCGACTCGCAGCTGGGCGCCTGGGCGTCGGACCAGTCGCGGCCGCTCGCCGACCGCGCGACGTTCGAGGCGCGGTTCGAGGCCGTGCGCGCCCGGTTCGAGGGCGGCGAGGTGCCGCGCCCGCCGCATTGGGGCGGATACCGCGTGTCTCCCGAGCGGATCGAATTCTGGCTCGATCGCGAACACCGGCTGCACGAACGGCGTGTCTTCACCCGCACGCCCGAGAATGGCTGGGACGAAGGGCTGCTGTTCCCGTGACCCAGGACGAACGCAAGAAGGTCATTCCGCTGGCGACCAAGGCGGCGCTGGCCAGCGTCGCGATGGCGCTGTTCCTGCTGGCGCTGAAGGGTTTTGCCGCGTGGCGGACGGGATCGGTCGCGATGCTGGGGTCGCTGGCCGACACCGCGCTCGACCTGCTGGCCAGCCTGGTCACGCTGTACGGCGTCCGGCTGGCGGCGACCCCGGCCGACCATGACCACCGCTTCGGCCATGGCAAGGCGGAGGCGCTGGCGGCGCTGTTCCAGGTCGCGCTGATCACCGCCTCGGCGGCGGGCATCGCCTGGCGCGCGGTGATGGCGCTGGGCGCGGACAATCCCACCTCCGACGCCGAGTTCGGCATCGGCGTGTCGGTCATCGCGATTGCCGCGACCGTGGTGCTGCTCGCCTATCAGCGCAGCGTCATCCGCCGCACCGGGTCGGTCGCGATCCTGGCGGACAATGTCCATTACCAGTCGGACGTGCTGCTCAACGGGTCGGTGATCGTCGCCATGGTGCTCGACCAGTATTTCGGCTGGCACGGTGCCGACCCGATCTTCGGCATCGCCATCGCGCTGTGGCTGGCCTGGGGCGCGTTCCAGGCGTCCTCGACCGCGATCGACCAGCTGATGGACAAGGAATGGCCCGACGATCAGCGCGCCGCGTTCCTGGACGTCGCCGCGCGCCAGCCGGGGCTGAAGGGCATTCACGACTTCCGCACCCGTCGTTCGGGCAGCCACGACTTTGCGCAATTCCATATGGAGGTGGCGCGCGACCTGACCGTCGCCGCCGCGCATGATATTGTCGAGGGGGTCGAACGTGCGCTGCGCCGGGCCTTCCCCAAGGTCGAGGTGCTGATCCATCTCGATCCCGAAGGCCATGTCGACACCGACAATCCGCTGGTCGAGGCGGACGTGACCCCGCACTGGTTCGGCAAGCGGATCGGCTATTGATGCGCATCCCCTTCACCCAGGTCGATGCCTTTGCCGAGGCGACGTTCGGCGGCAATCCGGCGGCGGTGATGATGCTGTCGGAGTGGCTGGACGACGCCATGCTGCTGGCGATCGCGCAGGAGAACAACCTGTCCGAAACCGCCTTTCTGGTGGCGGCCGACGGCGCGGCGGCGGATTTCGCGCTGCGCTGGTTCACGCCGGGCGACGAGGTCGAGATGTGCGGCCACGCCACGCTGGCGAGCGGGCATGTCGTGCTGTCCTCCGATACGACGCGCGAGCGGGTGCGCTTCGCGACCCGCCATGCCGGGGTGCTGGAGGTGGCACGCGACGGGCTGGGCTACAGCCTGTCGCTGCCCGAGCGGACGCCGGTGCCGGAGGCGTTGCCGGGCGTGGTCGAGGCGCTGGGCGTCGGGGGCGTGGTCGCGACGCTGCGCCATCCGGCGGGCTATGCGGTGGTCGTGGTCGATAATGCGGCGCGGGTGCGGGTCTGTACGCCCGACTTTGCGGCGCTGGCGGCGGCGGGCCGCTACGTCGTGATCCTGACCGCGCGCGGTGGGGCCGGCGAGGCGGACGTGGTCAGCCGCGTCTTCGTGCCCGCCTTCGCGATCGACGAGGACCCGGTGACGGGCGCGGCGCATGCGGTGATCACGCCCTATTGGACGCAGGAGCTGGGCCGCGATGCCTTTGTGGCGGAGCAGGCGAGCGCGCGCGGCGGGCGGCTGCGCTGCCGGATGGAAGGCGACCGGGTGGTGCTGGGCGGCGGATGCGTGACGGTGATCGAAGGGACGTTCCTGCTGCCGTGAGCGGCCGGGTGCGGGCTTCGTGAACGGGTTTTGAAACTCCGCAATACCCCGGCGAAGGCCGGGGCCCAGGCTCCACCAAGCCTGTGGCGCGCCACGCGATGCGGGGGAGGCCAATGCTCGGCGCCTTCGATGACACATAGCAACTGGACCCCGGCCTTCGCCGGGGTGACGTTATAGGGACTGCAAGGACGGCCTCACTCCGCCGCCAGCAACGTCTCCGCCGCCTGCAAATCCACCGACACCAGCCGGCTGACCCCGCGCTCGATCATCGTCACGCCGAACAGCCGGTGCATCCGGCTCATCGTCACCGCATTGTGCGTCACGATCAGATAGCGCGTGTCCGTCTCGCGCGTCATCCGGTCGAGTAGCCCGCAGAAACGATCGATATTGGCATCGTCCAGCGGCGCGTCGACCTCGTCCAGCACGCAGATCGGTGCAGGGTTGGTCAGGAACAGCCCGAAGATCAGCGCCACCGCCGTCAGCGCCTGTTCGCCCCCCGACAACAGGGTCAGCGACTGGAGCCGCTTGCCCGGCGGCTGCGCCATGATCTCCAGCCCCGCCTCCAGCGGATCGTCCGAATCGACCAGCGCCAGATGCGCCGAGCCGCCGTCGAACAGCGTCGCGAACAGCGTCTGGAAATGCCCGTTGACCGCCTCGAACGCCTCGAGCAGTCGCTGCCGCCCCTCGCGGTTGAGCAGCCCGATCGAACCGCGCAGCCGCGCCACCGCCTGGACCAGATCCTCGCGCTCGGCCGCGCTCGCCGCGCCACTGGCCTCGAGTTCGGCCAGTTCCTGTTCGGCGACGAGGTTGACCGGACCGATCCGCTCGCGATCGGCGGACAGCTTCTCATGCGCGGCACCCTCCGCCTGGGGCGAGCCGACGCCCGCGCTCTCGAACCCCAGCTTCTCCGGCAGAACCGGCGCGGGGCAGGCGAAGCGCTCGCCCGAGACGCGGCCCAGCTCGACCCGGCGCAATTCGTGATTCTCGACCCGCGCCAGCGCGCCCGCCCGCGCTTCCCGCGCCGCCGACAGCAGGGCGTTGGCCCCGGCATGGGCCGCCTCGGCGGTGCGCAGCGCGCGTTCGGCTTCGGCCTCCTCCGCCTGGGTCCGCTCCGCCTCCGCCTTGGCGGCATCATGCGCAGCGGCGAGCGTGGCGATCTCCTCGGCCAGCTGCTCCGGGCGATCGGCGATGGCGGCGGTATCGCGGTCCAGCGTGGCGGCGCGGGCATCCATCTCGGCGATCCGTCCCGCCGCCTGACCCGCCCGCTGTTCCCAGCCCTGCGCCTCGGCAATGGCGGCGGCCAGCCGGTCGCGGGTCTGCGCCAGGCTGCGTTCCAGCGTGGTCCGCTCCGACCGCGCGAGCGCCACCGCGGAGCGGGCGAGCTGCGTCTCGGTCTGGAGCCGTGCCGTCTCCGCCGCGCTCGCGCTGCCGTCGGGCAGGGCGGCGAGCGCGGCGGCGGCGCGGTCGCATTCGATCGCCGCCTCGTCCATCTCGTTGGCAATCCGTTCGGCCCGGATGGCGAGGTCGGCGCGCTGTCCGGACAGGCGTTCGATCTGGGCCTGCGCCCGGTCCTCGGCGCGCTGCGCCTCGCGATGCGCGGCCTCGGCCTGGGCGAGCAGCGTGCGGGCGCTGGCGGCGGCACCCCGCGCACGCGCGATCCGCTCGTCGATCGTGACGCGCGCGGCGGTGGCGGCGGCGACCGCGCTTTCCGCCGCTGGCCGCTCCGCCTCCAGCTTCGCCAGCCGGTTGCGGCGTTCCATCCGCTCCGCCGCCGCCGCGCCGCCGCCCTCGCCGACATAGCCGTCCCAGCGCCGCAGCCGCCCCTCACGCGTGACCAGCCGCTGGCCGACGCGGAGCGGCTGGCCCGAATCCGCCTCGACCAGAAAGATCTGCGACAGCCGCCGCGCCAGCGTCTCGGGCGCCTGGATCCGCGCGCCCAGCGGCAGCGTGCCGACCGGGGCGGGGGGATCGTCCTCGGCGATGGGCGATCCCTGCCAGTCGACCAAAGGCGTATCCAACTCGTCGCCCAGCGCCGCCGCCAGCGCGCGCTCGAAGCCCGGATCGGCCTGCACCTCGTCCAGCAGGCGGTCGCCGCCCTTGCGCTCGGTCGCGCGGGTCAGCGCGGTCATCTCGGCATCCAGCGCGGCCAGCGCGGCGATCGCCTGCGCGCGCGCCGCCTCGGCGGGATCGCGTTCGGCGGTGGCCATCGCCTCGCTCTCCTCGGCCCATTGCGAGGCGGCGCGCGCCTTGTCGGCATCGGTGCGCGCGGCGGCCTGGGCGGCGATGGCGGCGTCGCGCACCGCCTCCTGCCCGGCCAGGTCGGGCAGCGCCTCGATCGCGGCGGCGACCCCGCGCGCCTCGCGCTCGGCGCGTTCGTGGCGCGCCCGCGCGGAGCTCAGCCCGGCCTCGGCGATGCGGCGTTCGGCGGCTTCGGCGGCCTGGGCGGACAGGGCCCGCGCCAGCGCCACCTCGGCATCGCGATTCTTGCTCTCCGCTTCGGCCAGCAGCGTGTCGAGCCGGGGCATGGCCTGGGTCGCATGGGCGATGCGCGCGTCCAGATCCTCGCGCTCGTCGGTCAGCCGCTGGATGGCGGCGGCGGCGTCATGCGCCAGCGCATCCTCGCGCGCGCGATCCTCGCCGACGCGGGTGCGCGAGGATGCCAGTTCCTCGATCCGGCGTTGCAGCCCGTGACGCTGGTCGCGGGCGCGGGACAGGGCATGGCCCGCCTCGCTCAACGCATCGCGCGCCGCCAGCGCGGCGGCACGGGTCCGCGCGGCCAGCGCCACCGCCTGCTCCTGCGCCCCGGCCGCGATCCGTTCGGCCTGCGTCGTCTCGGTCACGCGGCGTTCGGCGGCGTCGGCCTCGATCCGGGCGGCCGCGGCGGCATCGGCGGCGTCGCGCCAGCGGGCGAAGATCATCCGCGCCTCGGCCATGCGGATCTGGTCGGAGATCAGGCGATAGCGCTCCGCCGCGCGCGCCTGTCGCCGCAGGGTCGCGATCCGGGCATCCTGGTCGGCGATCGCCTCGTCCAGCCGGGTGAGATTGGCCTCGGTCGCGCGCAGCTTGGCCTCCGCATCGCGGCGGCGGACGTGGAGCCCGGCGATCCCGGCGGCTTCCTCCAGCATCGCGCGGCGCTCGGCGGGCTTGGCGGCGATGACCGCGCCGATCCGGTTCTGGCTGACGAGCGCAGGCGAATGCGCGCCGGTCGCGGCATCGGCGAACAGCAGCGCCACGTCCTTGGCGCGCACGTCGCGCCCGTCGATCCGGTAAGCCGAGCCCGCGCCCCGCTCGATCCGGCGGACGATCTCGGTTTCCTCGCCCTCGCGCTCGGCCAGGATCGTGACCTCGGCGAAGTCGCGCGGCGGGCGGCTGGCGGTGCCCGCGAAGATGACGTCTTCCATCCCCGCGCCGCGCATCGACCGCGCGCTGTTCTCCCCCATCGTCCAGCGCAGCGCCTCGAGCAGGTTCGACTTGCCGCAGCCATTGGGCCCGACAACGCCGGTCAGCCCCGGTTCGATGACCAGATCGGCCGGATCGACGAAGCTCTTGAAACCCGAAATGCGAAGCCGCTTGATCTGCACGGACCCGGTCGCCGCTCCCCCCGATGCGCTGTGGTTAACCGATAGCGGATGGAGGCGGGATGTCGAGGGGGGAGGCGTGGTGGAGACGCTCGCGGCGTGGTTGGGGATTCTTCGCACGGAATGGGGGATGTCGCCCACTTGCAGACATTGAGCATGGCTTTGCGATCTGTCATCGTGCGGTAATGTCGCTTGAACACCAGCCGCGCCTGTTGGACGAACAAACCGCTTTCAGGGCGATGTGCGTTTATCTTGAGGCTTACTGGGAGCGAGGCCTGCGGTCATCTGATGACATTGCCCAGCTTTTGTCGATCATCCACAACGACCCGGCAACGCCGGATGATTGGGCAAATGCTATCGAGCAGGTCGTCCGCTAACGCCCACTTGCGGACATTGACCGTCACCCTCGTACTTCTTGATTGCGGACGTTGATTGCCCGGTGCAGCGTGTCAGAATGCAGCACGGATCGATCGTCAAGTTTTTGTCGGGCACACTCTCCGCGGAAGGTTTGGCACGAGAGATACGCGCTGAAGTTGCCGCATTTAGAACCGCACTGAGAGACACGGCGAAGGGCAACATCGTAGTCTCCAGGGGGCCGCGATTTGTGGTGACCAGAGAGGGCGCACGACGTTTGCTAAAAGCCGTAGCCGACGATCGGTTGCCGTTCGATGCGGCGAACTACCTCGCAGATTGCATCGTCATGAACGACGACTTTGAATTTGCGGACGATGCCGTGCGGGACGCCGTGTTCTTCATCGAAGATGACAGCGGCCGGTTTGCCACGGGCAATGATGAATGGCGACCCTCTCGGGCGGAAACGCTGAACGCGATTGCTCTGCTGGATTGAACAACAACTATCTTTGGCTCACCTCTGAAAGCTGCCGGACCGCTCACCACCAATTTCCGTCATTCGCGCCGGGGCATGTCGTTTCCGGATCACCCGAACCGCGCCAATCCGAACGGTTCAAGAGGCACGGGTGACGCCTTTCCATCCAGCATCACCGCCACCAACTCCCCCGTAATCGGCGCGAGGGTCAGCCCCAGATGGTTGTGCCCGAACGCATAGGACACGCCCGTCATCCCCGGCACCCGCCCGATCGCGGGCAAATAATCCGGCAATGTCGGCCGCGCGCCCATCCAGGGTTTGGCGTCCTCGCCGATCGGCAGGCCCAGCGCGGCGATGTGGCGGCGCAGGCGGTTCCACTTGGCGGGGTCGGGCCTGGCCTGGGCGCGGGCGAACTCGACGATGCTGGCGGCGCGCAGGCCACCGGCGAAGCGGGTGACGATCATCGAGCGGTCCTCGAACACCACCGGGGGCAGGTCGGCGGGCCAGTCGACCGCCGGGCCGGTCTGGAGGTGATAGCCGCGCTCGGCGATGATCGGGGCCTTGAGCCGGAACGGACGGAGCAGCGCCGCGCTCGCCACGCCCGCCGTCACGACGATCTGCGCTGCCGACAGGCGGCGGCCGTCCTCGAGCCGCGCCTCGCCGTCGCCGACCGCCGCCACCCGTCCCATGATGCGCGTGCCGCCGTCCGCCAGGAAGCGGGCGAGGGTGGCCTCGGCAAGATGGGTCGGGTCGGCGATCTGGCCGCTCCCCTCGAAGCGGATGCCGCCTGCGAGCGGGGCGTGGACGCGGGTGCGCCAGTCCTGCAACTCCGCCTCGGTCAGGGCGCGGAAGCGCGCGGTGCCGGTGTCCGCCGCCTGCCACCCGGCAAGCCCGCGCGCGGCGCTTTCGGGGGTTTCCCACAGCACGACATGACCGTCCTCGCGCAGCAGTTCGGGCGCGCCCAGCGCCGCGACATGACGCCGCCAGGCGGGCATGGCCTGTGCCAGCAGAGCGGCAAGCGCGCCATGCGCCCGCCGATAGCGATCCGCCCGCGCCGCGCCCAGCAACCGCAGCGCAAAGGGCAGCCAGGTCGCGATCTCGCGCGGGGGCAGCGCCAGCGCGCCGCCGCGAAAGAACAGCCGTCTGGCAAAGCCGCGCACCATCGCGGGCGAGGCGATCGGCTCGGCCTGCTCGGTCGCGATATGGCCCGCATTGCCCCAGGAGGCGGCGCGCGGGGTGTCCTCCGCCTCGACCAGCGTCACCGCCCATCCGGCCCGTTGCAGCGCCAGCGCGGTGGTGGTGCCGATGACGCCGCCCCCGACGATCAGGGCGGTGCGATCTTGCGGGGCGGCGGCGTGATTTTCGGGCTTGGGCATAAGTCGGGTCATATCGTATACGGATTTCCTAGCAAGGGAATCCCGATGACGTCACCGACCATCCGCCACACCTTTTTCTGTATCGACGGCCATACCGCGGGCAATCCGGTCCGGCTGGTCGCGGGCGGTGCGCCGCTGTTGCGCGGGAGCAGCATGGCCGAGCGGCGGCTGGACTTTCTGGAACGCTTCGACTGGATCCGCACCGGCCTGTGCTTCGAGCCGCGCGGGCATGACATGATGTCGGGCGGCTTCCTCTATCCGCCGTGCGAGCCCGACAGCGACGCGGCGATCCTGTTCATCGAGACCAGCGGCTGCCTGCCCATGTGCGGGCACGGCACGATCGGCATGATCACCTTCGGCCTGGAAAACGGCCTCATCACCCCGCGCGAGCCGGGCAGGCTGAAGGTCGAGGTGCCGGCGGGCACCATCCATATCGAATATGAGAAGGAGGGCGCCAAGGTCACGGCGGTCCGCATCCGCAACGTCCCCGCCTATCTGGCGGCCGAGGGCATCGCAATCGACGTGCCGGGCTTCGGCCCGTTGACGCTGGATGTCGCCTATGGCGGCAATTATTACGCCATCGTCGAGCCGCAGGGGGCCTATACCGGGCTGGACGATCTGGGTGCGTCGAAGCTGGTCGAACTCAGCCGCACGATCCGCGAGCTGGTGCGCGAGAAGTTCGAGCCGGTGCATCCGCTCGAACCCTCGATCCGGGGGGTCAGCCATGTGCTCTGGGCGGACAAGCCCTCGGCTGAGGATGCCGATGGGCGCAACGCGGTCTTCTATGGCGAACGCGCGATTGACCGTTCCCCGTGCGGCACCGGCACCTCGGCGCGGTTGGCGCATCTGGCGGCCAAGGGGCGCTTGCGCGTCGGCGATCGCTTCGTCCACGAAAGCTATATCCGCAGCCGCTTCATCGGCCGGGTCGAGGCGGAGACCGAACTGGGCGGGCAGGCGGCGATCGTGCCGTCGATCCAGGGCTCGGCGGTGGCGACGGGCTTCAACACGATCTGGATCGATCGCGAGGACCCTTTCTGGGCCGGGTTCACCGTCGTCTGAGGCGATTTTCACGCGAAGACGCGAAGAAGAAGAGGTTCGCGCGGAGACGCGGAGGTGGAGGGACTTGCCGCGCTAGCGGCCCTCCAATCTCCACCCGTTGCTGATTCCAGAGCGCTGCCGCGCGGGCGACCATCTCCGCGCCTCCGCGTCTCCGCGCGAACAAAATCCTTCGCGTCTTCGCGCCTTCGCGTGAACCAATCCCGGCCTCAGCCGGGCTCGCGCCTCACCCCAGATCGTCGATCGCGGGCTGCGGCTCGGTGAACCAGGCGGCACCCGTCTCCGTGACATAGAAGTGATCCTCCAGCCGCACGCCGAAGCGATCCGGCACGACGATCATCGGCTCGTTGGAAAAGCACATGCCGGGGCTCAGCGGCGTCCGGTCGCCGCGCACCAGATAGGCGGGCTCGTGAATCGACAGGCCGATGCCGTGCCCGGTCCGATGCGGCAGGCCGGGCAGGCGATAGTCGGGCCCCAGTCCCGCCTTTTCCAGCACCGCGCGCGCGGCGTGATCGACCGCCTCGCACGGCGCGCCCGGCCGGACGGCGGCGAAGGCGGCGGCCTGCGCTGCCTTCTCAATGTCCCAGATGCGACGGACCTCATCGCCGACATCGCCGAACGCATAGGTGCGGGTGATGTCGCTATGATAGCCGTCGATCAGCGTGCCGGTGTCGACCAGCACCACGTCGCCGTCGCGCAGCACGTCGTCCTGCGGCAGTCCATGCGGAAAGGCGGTCGAGCGGCCGAACTGCACCGCGCAGAAATAATTGCCGGTCGATGCGCCCAGCGCGCGGTGCGCTTCGTCGATGAAGCGGATCACCTCCGACGCGCGAATGCCCTCGTGCAGGATGCGCGCGGCGCGGCGATGCACCTCCAGCGTCATGTCCATCGCCTGTTGCATCAGCGCGATCTCGGCGGGCGACTTGATCATCCGACAGCCATCGACGACCGCCGCGCCGCTGACCAGCGTGACGCCGGGCGCGGCGGCGCGGATCCGGTCGACGAACAGGAACGCCATGGCGGGATCGATGGCGAGCGTCCTGGCCCCCATCGCCGCCAGCGCATCGGCGACCAGCGCGGAGGGGCTTTCATCCTCTTCCCACAGACGGATGTCGGTGGCGGGGATGGCAAGGCTCGCCTCGAACGAGCCCAGCTCGAAGCCGGGGCAGATGAAGATCGGATCGCCCGCGACCGGCAACAGCATCGCGACCAGCCGCTCGGTCGCGCCCCACGCGACGCCGGTGAAATAGCGCAAGGATGCCCCCGCGCCGATCAGCAGCGCATCGGCCCCCGTCTCGACCATCAGCGTGCGGGCGCGCGCGATCCGGCGGGCGCGTTCGGTGGCATCGATCGGCGGCGCGGGGTTGGCCCAGGGCGACAGCTCCGCCAGTTCGCGCTCCGCCGTCGATCCGCCGATCATCCCTGCCATGTCACTCGCTCCGTTTCGTATACGGTTGCGGCTCTAGCGTGGATCGGCGGCTCATGCCACCCGGCGCAGGCGATAGCCCTCCGGCCCCTGCGCGACATAGCCCAGCCGCACCGCGCCCTGGAGCGCGGCGACGACCGCGCGCTCGACCTGGCGGCCTTGCGCGAAATGCCGGGCGATGGCGGCGGCGGACAAGGGGCGGTCGGTGCCGAGCAGCGCGAAGACGCTGGCGATCCGCCCGCCAAGGTCGCGCGGAAAGCTGGGCTTGGCCGGGGCGGGCTCGGCGAGCGGCAGCGCCCGTTCGGTCGGGCCGAGCGGGGTCGCGCCCGCGCGGCGGCTCTGGAAGTCGGGGCGCAGCCACAGAACATGGCCGGCGCGCTCGTCCGCCCGGCGCTGCGCGTTGAGCGCGACCAGCCGCGCGACCATCTCCGCCGCCGGGATCGCGGCGGGCCAGCCATAGGCGGCGATGACGGCGGCATCGATCTGGTCGTGCAGCCGCGCGATCAGGTCGACCGACCCCCGGCGGCGAAGCGCTTCGTCCCCGGCGGTCAGCCTGTCCCCTGCGACCAGCCGGTGGCGCAGATTGTACAGGCCGGTCAGGGTCAGGTCGGGCGTTTCGGCCAGGATGCGCTTGCGCGTGGCGTCGAGTTCCTCGGCGAGGTCGGCGATGACCCGGCGGGCGGGGTCGCTGGCATCGGGAAAGGGGAAGGGGTCGAAACTCGTCGTCTTCACATAGACCGCAGGCTGGTCATAGACCCCCAGCATGCCTGCGTTCGCGAGATACCATGCCTCATGGGTCGAGGATTGCAGGATACCCAGGACGTCGCTGTCTGCCGTGGCAATGCAGATCAGCTTGTTGTCGGGCAGGGTGTCGGCGGGCAGGAACTGGAAGATGCGATGCTTGGCCGTCTCGACGGTCGCGATATAGCGCGAGAGGCCATCGAGCGCGGGGCGCAGCTCGCGGCGGGGTTCGCCGAACAGCCACCATTGGTTGCGATAGGTCGCCCGTGCATTGCCGTCGCGCTCGGGCTTCACGCTCCGCAGCACATGGCCATAGACCTCGGGGAAGCGCTGGCGCACCTCGGCTTCGGACAGGCCGAGCAGGTCGATCACCATGGCCCCGCGCGTCCGCGCGGTCAGGTCGCGGCCGTGGCAATAGGGGCGGATATGCCGTTCCAGCCCCTCGCGGCGGCCGAGCCCCAGCATCCCCGCCTCGGCCGGGGACACGATGAAGCCCGCGCCGTGGAGTTTCACGCCGGGCGAACATAGCCACTGGTTTGCGAGCAACGGCCGGGCCTGGGTCACGTCCGTTCCCACCGACAGGTCCGCATTGATCCGCCCGACCGTCTCGGCGAAGCGGATGTCGGGCGTGTCGCTGTCCAGCCCGCTCTCCCCGGCGATGCGCAGGCGTCGGCCGTCGACCGTGCTGCGCCCCATGACCGTCATCGCGATCCGCACCATCGCGGCATCGGGTGTCGCCTTGGTCCAGGGATGGTCGGGGATGGCCAGCAGGATCGACAGCGGTGGCGTACCCTCCAGCGCGCGGGCGATGACCCGGCGGCCGAAGGTCTGGGTGATCGAATTGGTCGTGACGAAGCCGAAGCGGATCAGCGGCGTATCCCGCGCCGCCAGCGCCTGCGCGGTGCGGTCCCACCAATAGAGGACGTAATCGGCGGCGCGCGGCATCTTGGGATAGGCGCGCCACAGCGCCTCCGCCATGCCCTCGGGCAAGCGCCCGCGCAGGTCCTTGCCGCCGATGAACGGCGGGTTGCCGACGATGAACTCCGCCTCCGGCCAGGGCGTCCGCTGGCCCGAGGGGGTGAGCAGCGCGTCGGCGGTGACGATCGACTGGACATCTTCCAGCACCGGGTCGGACACCTGCCCGCCATTGCGCAGCTGCCAGCGTATATAGCCCAGCCACAGCACCAGCTGCGCGATGGCGGCGGCGCGGGCGTTGACCTCGATCCCGTGGAAATTGCGCGGGTGCACCGTCTCGGTATCCAGATGCAGTATCTCTTCGCCCGACAGCTCGGCCAGCACCTCCAGCACCTCGCCCTCCAGCCGCTTCATCAGCTCGAGCGTGACATAGAGGAAATTGCCGGTGCCGCAGGCGGGGTCCAGGACGCGGATCGCCGCCAGCCGCCGATGGAAATCGCGCACCCGCTGGACGGCAGCGCGGGGATTGTCGGCGCGTTCATTCTCCATCGCGCTCAGCACCTGCGCCCAGTCGTCGCGCAAGGGGGCGATGACGGTCGCGGTCACCAGCCGCTCGACATAGGCGCGCGGCGTGTAATGCGCGCCCAGCCGCCGCCGCTGCGCCGGATCGAGCGCCTGTTCGAGCAGCGTGCCGAAGATGGCGGGCTCGACATCGCGCCAGTCGCGCCTGGCGGCGGCGAGCAGCTCGCCAATCTCCTCGCGGTTGAGGGGCAGGGCGTCGGCGGTGTGGAACAGCCCGCCATTGAACCGCCGCACCGCGCAGCGCAGCACATTGGCCTCGCCGCCCCGGTTCATCGAATGCCACAGATCCTCGATCCAGGGCACGAAGGCATCGGGCCGCTCGCGCGCGTCGGACAACAGGGTGACGAAACCCCCGGCGGGCAGCAGCCCGCTATGTTCGGCGAACATGGTGAACAGGCAGCGCATCAGGAACAGCGCCACCCCCTCCGGCTCATGCCCGCGCTCCTCCAGCAGCCTGGAGATGCTGGCCAGCCGCGTCGCCACGTCGCGGGTGACGGCGGCGGCATGGCGGGTCGGGTCGAGCGAATGCGGCGCGTCCCAGATCGCCGCCAGCCGCTGGCGCACCTCCTCGCGGCGCAGATCGTCCAGCGCGATACGGAAGCGGGCGCGGTCGGGGAATTGCTTGTAATGCTTCCCCTGGCCCGAAAAGTCGGCGAACAGCTCGATCACCCGGCCGACATCGACCACGATCAGGAAGGGCGGCCAGCCATGATCGACGGGCAGCGCGCGGGCATATTGCTCGGCCTGTTCGCGCGCGCGGCGCATCAATATGTCCCATTGCCGCGACCGGGGCGCGGTGCCCGCCCCGTCGGGGAGCAGGCCGGGGAGCAGCGGGCCCTCGGCGGCGAGCGATTTCGCGCCCAGGCCCTCGCGGCTCTGCTTGGCCTCCAGCACGAAGCAGCCGCGCTTGTAGAGGTCGATCCGCCCGCGCCGGTCCTCGTCGCCGGGCAGGACGACCGCTCGTTCGAAGACATAGTCGTTGCGGGTGCTGGTCGCGTGGGCGGGGTCGGGCGGGGCGACGCCTAGGATCGCGCACAGCTCGGTCAGGAACAGCGCGTAATTGGCGCGCTCCGCCCCGCCCTCGCATGCCTGCCAGCGCCGGATGAACGCCTCGATCGCCGCCGGGGTCGCCATGAATCGAAATCCTCCCGATGGGGATCATCGGGAGGATTTCAAAAGGGCAAAGCAAAGTTGGAACCGGTTTCGCCCAATCCCTCGTTCCGTTCAGCCTGAGCGAAGTCGAAGGCCAAGGGAAACGGGAACCCGCCGGACGTGCGCTTCGACTTCGCTCAGCGTGAACGGCCGTGGGGATTTTGGGGTAAACATCCAGATCGGATGCAAGACTTATCCCCCGTACATCGCCATCGCATCGCGCCGGAACGCCGCGCCGCTGTCGGTGCGGCTGTAGAACATGTGCCCGCCCGGATAGACGTTCAGATGCACCCGCTGCGCCACGCCATAGCTCGGCATCTGGTCGACGATCAGCCGCGACGCGAAATAGGGGCAGGACAGGTCGTCCCAGCCATGGACGATCATCACCTTCATCTTGGGATCGTTGGCGATCGCCTTGCGCAGGTCGGTGACGGGGGTGTCGTCGGGCTTGCCGCGATCCCAGGCGCTGTTCACCTCATAGGACAGCGCATGATAGCGCGCATCGGTCTTCCAGCCCACTTCGCGCGTCACGAAATCGACCATCGCGCTGGTCGTCGGCGCGATCAGCGAGTCGAGCAGCGGGTCGTTGGACCGCTGCTGCGACGACCAGGGGAAGGGGTCGAAGGCGGTGACGTTCGAGTCGTAGATGCTGCCGATCGTCGCATCATTGCGGTGAATCTCGCGCAAGTACGTCCGCGTGTCGATCCGCCCGCCCAGCCGGCGGACCAGCGCGGGGTCGAGACCGGTCAGCTCGGTGACGCGGCTGACCAGCCGGTCGACCGCCTGGGTGTCCGACCGCCCGCGCATCAGGTCGCGCAGGTAATCGCCGCGGGCATAGGCCTCGACGCCCGCCATCGCCTCGGGGGTCAGCTTGCCCTGCCGCTCCAGCTGGGCCGCCGCCATCGAGGGCAGGTCGATCATCCAGGGCAGCGGCGACAGCGCGGTGGCGTCGTCGCCCGACGCCGGGTCGAGATAGGGCGACACCATCACCAGCCCGTTGACCCCGACGCCGATCTGCGACTGAAGCTCATAGGCGATGCGCGGCGCGCGGTAGCCGCCATAGCTTTCGCCCATCACATATTTAGGCGAGCGCAACCGGCCTTCCTTGACCAGCCAGTCATAGACGACCTTGGACAGATATTTGATGTCCGGGTCGTTGGCGTAGAAAGCCTTCTTGGTCTCCGCCTCGTCCACCAGGCTGCGGCTGAAGCCGGTGCCGATCGGGTCGATGAAGACCAGGTCGGTAAAGTCCAGCCAGCTGTTCGGATTGTCGGTCGTGACCGGCGCGTCGGACGGTGCATCGCCCTGCGCGCCGAAGGGGACGCGCTTGGGCCCCACCGCGCCCATGTTGAGATAGACCGACGACGCGCCCGGCCCGCCGTTGAACGCGAAGGTCACCGGGCGCCGCACGTCGCCGCCGGGCACGGTATAGGCGGTATAGACGACCTGCCCGATCTCCTTGCCCTTGTCGTCGCGCACCGGGATCGTGCCCACGGTCGCCTTGTAGGTGACGACCCGGCCGCCGATCCGCGCGCTTTGCGTGATCGTCCTGTCGGCGGGGAGCGGCGGACGGTTGCTGTCGTCGTCCTTGGTCTCGGTGGTCTTGGTCTCGGTCTTCTCGGCCTTTTGCGCCAGGGCAGGCGTCGTCTGGGCGGCCAGCAGCAACAGGGCGGACAGGTGCAGGGTCTTGGACAAGATGGAAACGCTCCCCCTCGGAAATGAGACAGTGTATCATGCAAAGCGCGGGAATTGCCAAGCCCCCGGCTTTTCAAGGGGATCATGGGCGAAGCTCCGGCGTTCCTGCAAGCCCGTCCCAAACCGCCCCTCGCAATGGGGCCTGTCGCTTCCTATCTCGCCTCTGGCCTTCTCTCCGGAACAGAAGTAGAACCTGCCTCATGCTGACCAAGATTTCCGTCCGCGGCGCGCGCGAGCACAATCTCAAGGATGTCGATATCGACATTCCCCGTGACACGCTGACGGTGATCACCGGCCTGTCGGGGTCGGGCAAGTCTTCGCTCGCCTTCGACACCATCTATGCCGAGGGGCAGCGCCGCTATGTCGAGTCGCTGTCGGCCTATGCGCGCCAGTTCCTGGAGATGATGCAGAAGCCGGACGTCGACCATATCGAGGGGCTGTCGCCCGCCATCTCGATCGAGCAGAAGACGACCAGCCGCAACCCGCGCTCGACCGTGGCGACGGTCACCGAGATCTACGACTATATGCGCCTGCTCTGGGCGCGCGTCGGCATCCCCTACAGCCCCGCCACCGGCGAGCCGATCGCGGCGCAGACGGTCAGCCAGATGGTCGACCGGGTGATGACGCTGCCCGAGGGCACGCGCCTCTATCTGCTCGCGCCCGTGGTGCGCGGCCGCAAGGGCGAATATCGCAAGGAAATGGCCGAGTGGCAGAAGGCGGGCTTCACCCGCGTCCGCATCGACGGCCAGCTCTACGAGATCGACGAGGCGCCCGCGCTCGACAAGAAGTTCAAGCACGACATCGAGGTGGTGGTCGACCGTCTGGTAGTGCGCGAGGACATTGCAACCCGCCTGGCCGACAGTTTCGAGACCGCGCTGAAGCTGGCCGATGGCCTGGCCTATGTCGACCCCGCCGATCCGGTCGAGCCGCACACGCCCAAGTCGGCGGTGCTGGGCGACAATGCGCCCGATGGCCGCATCGTATTCTCGGAGAAATTCGCCTGCCCGATCTCCGGCTTCACCATTTCCGAGATCGAGCCGCGCCTGTTCTCGTTCAACGCGCCGCAGGGGGCGTGTCCGGCCTGTGACGGCCTGGGCGAGAAGCTGATCTTCGACGAGGATCTGGTCGTCCCCAATCATGAGCTGTCGATCAAGAAGGGCGCGGTCGTGCCCTGGGCCAAGTCCAACCCGCCCAGCCCCTATTATATGCAGGTGCTGGGCAGCCTTGCGCGCGAGTTCGGTTTCTCGCTGGAGACGCCTTGGAAGGACCTCGACCCCAAGGTGCAGGAGGTGATCCTGCATGGCACCAAGGGCAAGGCGGTCACGCTGACCTTCATCGACGGCAAGAAGTCCTATGACGTCAAGAAGCCGTTCGAGGGTGTGATCGGCAACCTCAACCGCCGGATGCTCCAGACCGAGAGCGCCTGGATGCGCGAGGAACTGTCCAACTATCAGTCGTCGCAGCCCTGCGAAGTTTGCCACGGCGCGCGGTTGAAGCCCGAGGCGCGGGCGGTGAAGGTCGCGATGCAGGACATCTCTTACGCGACTCGCCTGTCGGTGGTGGACGCGCTGGCCTTCTTCACCGGCCTGCCCGAACATCTGACCGACCAGCAGCGCGCCATCGCGCAGCCGATCCTGAAGGAGATTGTCGAGCGGCTGGGCTTTCTGAACAATGTCGGGCTGGATTACCTGAATCTCGACCGGACCAGCGGCACGCTGTCGGGTGGCGAGAGCCAGCGGATTCGCCTGGCGTCGCAGATCGGCTCGGGCCTGTCGGGCGTGCTGTACGTGCTGGACGAGCCGTCGATCGGGCTTCACCAGCGCGACAACGACATGCTGCTGGCGACGCTGCGGCGGCTGCGCGACCTGGGCAACACCGTGCTGGTGGTCGAGCATGACGAGGATGCGATCCGCACCGCGGACTATGTCATCGACATGGGGCCGGGGGCGGGCGTGCATGGCGGCCAGATCGTCGCGCACGGCACGCTCAAGCAGTTGCTCAAGTCCAAGACCAGCGTCACCGCCGATTACCTCAACGGCACGCGCGAGATCGCGGTGCCCGCCAAGCGCCGCAAGGGTTCGGGCAAGAAGCTGACCGTGCACAAGGCGACCGCCAACAACCTTCAGGGCGTGACCGCGAGCATTCCGCTCGGCACCTTCACCTGCATCACCGGCGTATCGGGGTCGGGCAAGTCGAGCTTCACCATCGACACGCTCTATGCCGCCGCCGCGCGCACGCTGAACGGCGCGCGCATCCTGGCGGGCAAGCATGAGAAGATCAGCGGGCTCGAACATCTCGACAAGGTGATCGACATCGACCAGTCGCCGATCGGCCGCACGCCCCGGTCGAACCCGGCCACCTATACCGGCGCCTTCACCCAGATCCGCGACTGGTTCGCGGGGCTGCCCGAGGCGCAGGCGCGCGGGTACAAGCCCGGCCGGTTCAGCTTCAACGTCAAGGGCGGCCGGTGCGAGGCATGCCAGGGCGACGGCGTGCTCAAGATCGAGATGCACTTCCTGCCCGACGTCTATGTGACGTGCGACGTCTGCCACGGCGCGCGCTACAATCGCGAGACGCTGGAGGTGAAGTTCAAGGGCCACTCGATCGCCGATGTGCTCGACATGACCGTCGAGGACGCCGCCGAATTCTTCCAGGCGGTGCCGCCGATCCGCGACAAGATGGCGATGCTGGTCGAGGTCGGCTTAGGCTACGTCAAGGTCGGCCAGCAGGCGACGACCCTGTCGGGCGGCGAGGCGCAGCGGGTGAAGCTGGCGAAGGAATTGTCGCGCCGCGCGACTGGCAACACGCTCTACATCCTCGACGAGCCGACCACGGGGCTTCACTTCGAGGACGTCCGCAAATTGCTCGAAGTGCTCCATGCGCTGGTCGAACAGGGCAATACGGTGGTGGTGATCGAGCATAATCTCGATGTCATCAAGACCGCCGACTGGATCGTGGACCTCGGCCCCGAAGGCGGCGTGAAGGGCGGCGAGATCGTCGCGGTCGGCACGCCCGAAGTGGTCGCCGCCGAACCGCGCAGCTTCACGGGGAAGTATCTGAAGCCGCTGCTCGACAAGGGGCAGGCGCAGGCGGCGGAATAGCGATCCCCCCGGCATGGGGAGGGAAACCATGCCGGTATGGGGAAGGGGGCAGTCTGTTGCTTGCTCCTTTCCGCACCACCCCGGCGAAGGCCGGGGGCCAATCGCGGGACGCGTAGGGCAAAGCATCAATGTCCGCCCAACTGGATCCCGGCCTTCGCCGGGATGGTGGGGGGCGCTAATAGCGGCATGACTTGCTTGGACATCTTGTCCGACAGGGGCGTCTTTGGCGCACTGGGAGCGGGACGGGTTTTCCCTTGGCCTTCGACTTCGCTCAGGCTGAACGGAGGTTTGGGGATGGGAAGGGCTTGGCGACCCAGCCCGTTCGCACTGAGCGAAGTCGAAGTGCAAGCCCCGACATCCCGCAAACAGCCCCGCCCCCACGCGGCAAACCGATTTAACATATCGCAACTCTCCCCAGTATTGGAGGGAACCATGCCAGTATGGGGAAGGGGGCAGCCTGTTGCTTGCTGCTTTCCGCGCCACCCCGGCGGAGGCCGGGGTCCAGTCGCGGGACGCGTGAGGCAATTCGTCCATGCCCGCCCAGCTGGATTCCGGCCTTCGCTTAGATGGTATGTGGGATTTGTATCGATCGCGGCAGGACTTGGGTGGGTATCTCCGGCAGGGAGCGTTTTGCCGTCCCCGGATTGGGACGGGGTTTCCCTTGGCCTTCGACTACGCTCAGGCTGAACGGAGTGTGGGGGATGGGAAGGGGCTTGGCGACCCAGCCCGATCGCACTGAGCGAAGTCGAAGTGCACGCCCCGACATCCCGTAAACAGCCCCGCCCCCACGCGGCAAAACCAATTTAACATATCGCAACTTTTGTCGCATCAAAGCGATTACCCCACATCACCCATAAGGGAGGATGTGATGCGTGCACTGACACTCGGCCTGATTGCGGCCGCGACGCTGGTTTCGGGTTGCTCGACCTATGGCGGCGGGTTGGGCGGGGGCTATGGCGGCCCGCGCTACGCCTATGATTACGACCGGCCCGACCCGGCCTATGGCGGCTATTATGCCGACCGCTATTATGTCGACAACAGCCGCTATCGCGAACGCCGCCTGGGCGCCAACGACCGCGTCTATGTCGGTCAGGACGGTCGCTATTATTGCCGCCGCAACGACGGCACCACCGGCCTGATCGTCGGCGGTATCGCGGGCGGCGCGCTGGGCGCGGCGATAACCTCGGGCGGGTCGCAGACGCTGGGAACGCTGCTGGGTGCCGCTGGCGGCGCACTGGCGGGCCGTGCGATCGAGCGCAACAATGTCCGCTGCCGCTGATCGCAAGTACTGATCGATCAAGGGCCGGTCGGTCGCCTCCGTTTCGGATGCGACTGGCCGGCCTTTTCACACCCGCCTCGCCTACGCTGTCGCCCATCAAGGCATGGGGATGGCGATGGATTTGGCGACGAAGCTGGTCGAATTGGAAAAGCGGACCGCGCAGCACCGCGAATTGCTGCTGACGGAGGAAGCGGCCAAGACCGCGCTGGTCATGCCCTTCATCCAGGCGCTGGGCTATGACGTGTTCAACCCGGCCGAGGTGATCCCGGAATTCACCGCCGATGTCGGCATCAAGAAGGGCGAGAAGGTCGATTACGCACTGGCGATCGACGGCAAGCTGGCCATCCTGATCGAGTGCAAGCCCTCCTCGATCGAACTCGACCTGAAGCACGCCTCGCAACTCTATCGGTATTTTTCCACGACCGAGGCACGGGTGGCGATCCTGACCAACGGGGTCGTCTATCAATTCTATTCCGACACCGAACAGCCCAACAAGATGGACGAAAAGCCGTTCTTCGTCTTCACAATGGACGGCATCCGGCGCACCGATCCGGCGATCCTGGAGCGTTTCGCCAAGGCGTCGTTCGACATCGACCTGATCATCGCCGAGGCCGGGCGGCTGAAGCTCCAGTCGCTGCTGCGTATCGAACTGGAGAAGGAGTTCGCGCATCCTTCGGAGGATTTCGTGCGGATGATGATGGCGCGCCTCTATAACGGCCGCGCCAATGCCGCGATGAAGGAGCAATATCACGCCGCGCTGACCAATTCGATCGCGACGCTGATCCGCGACCGGGTGAACGAGCGACTGACCTCGGCGCTCAACGTCGCCAATCCGATCCCCGACATGATCGAGGAGGGCGCGTCGGACGATATGTCCGAGGGCTCGGGGATCATCACCACCGAGGACGAGATTGCGGGCTTTCGCATCGTCCAGGCGATCGCCGCGCGGCATGTCGACCCGGAGCGGGTGGTGATCCGCGACTCCAAATCCTATTGCGCGGTGCTGCTCGACGATAACAACCGCAAGTCGCTGGTCCGGCTGCACTTCAACAGCCCGACGACGCGCTATGTCGGCACCTTCGAGGGCAAGGTCGAGACACGCCATCCGGTCGCGGCGCTGACCGACATCTATCGGCTGGAAGAGGCGATCGTCGCGCGCATCCGCGAGCTGGCGGGGGCGGCCTGAGGCCAAGGAAGATGAACAAAGTCGAACGAATTGCGACACTTGGCGACATATTCGCGGGGTGGTTGCGATAGCTTTGGGATCAGCGCCACCCATATTGCGGATCGGGCCAGTATTCGCCCGCTTGTTATGGGAGTAACGCTATGAAAGCCATGATCCTCGCGACCCTGGGGTTCGCCACCATCGCGGTTCCGACCGTCGCCGATGCGCAGCGCTGGACCCCGATCGCCCAGCGTCAGGGCCAGCTTCAGGGGCGGATCGACCAGGGCATCCGTTCGGGGGCGCTCAACCGTCGCGAGGCGGATCGGCTGCGGGGCGAGCTCCGCCAGCTCGACCGGCTGGAAAATCGCTATCGCCGCTCGGGCGGGGGCCTGAGCATGTCGGAGCGCAACGATCTCGACCGTCGCTATGCGGTGCTCAGCCGCCAGGTCCGCTTCGAGAAGCATGACCGCAACCATCGCCGCTGATCGGTGAGCAAGACCGCGCCCGTCGCTTCGGGCGCGGTCAGTCGCGGGGCGGCAGCGGGCGGCCGCTGTCCTTCCACTTGTCGAGGATCTGACCCGACGTCGCCAGCCGATCGCTGATGCCGGTATCGCCGGCGGGCGCGGCCCTGGGCGGTTCGGTCGTCGGTCGGGGCGGTGTCGCGACCGGGCTCGCGGACGCCGGAAGCGGCGGCACGGCCATGGTCGGCGGCGCGATCACCGGCTCGGCCGGGGCTTTGCTTCGCGCGGACGGCAGGACCGGCACGACCTCGCCCCCGGCATAGCTGCGGTTCATCGCCGCCGCCGTGCCCCAATAGCCTTTCCACCGATGGAAGAGATGCGCGCCGACCATGTCGGTCATCACCATCGCGCGGTTCCAGCCTGGGGCGACCGCGAAGCTGTGATAATGGGTCGCCAGCCCGACCGGCGCATAGACGCTGCCCGCCAGCGCCGCCGCCGCGATCCGCGCCGCGCGTGCCCAGCCCGCCACGGCGGGCGTTCGCGACAGCGCTCCGTCGCAGACGAAGCTGAACTGGCAATGCGCTTGTTCCACCCCCTGATAGACGACGCCGCAGACGCTGGCGGGAAAGGCGGGATGGCGCGCGCGGTTGAGCACGACCTGCGCCACCGCGCGTTGCCCATCGATGCTCTCGCCGCCCGCTTCGTAATAGATGGCGGCAGTCAGGCACTGCATCGCGCGGGCCCGGTCCACGACCGTCGCCCGGCCCCAGCGAAAGGGCTGGGCGGCGACCACGCCGCTGTCCGCCAGGACCGCGCCGGGCGGGATGGGCAGGCTGGGCAGCGCGACGGTGCCGGTGCTGCCGTCGGAGGCGGGGAGGGGGCGGGACGGCGCCATGACGGGCGCGGGCGCGACCGGCGCGCGAGACGGCCGGGGCGCGGCCCCGTCCCCGCGTCGCCAGGCGGCCTGGGCGGCGAGCATCAGCCCCCCGGCCAGCATCAGGCCCAGCATGGCGAACCATGCCTGCACCAACCGCCTTACTGTCCGCCTCGCCACCCGCAACGCGCCGCCGTCCTTCCCATCCCGTGGCTTTTCAGCGCGCTATAACGCTTGGGGTTAAGGATTTGGCCTCAACGCAATTTGGGGGTGTCGAGATCGACCGCCGCCGCCGGGATCACCTCCACATCCGGATGCGCCTGGCGTAGCGCGGGCAGGAACTGCCTGGCGTCGCCGACCACCACGATGCTCGCCTCCTTGGGATCGAGCAGGCTGGCCGAGGTCGCCTGCACCGCCGCCGGATCGACCGCCTGGACGCGCGGGATATAATGGCTGAGCTCGCCCAGCGGCACGCCCTGCAGCGTATAGCTGGCCAGGATGTCGGCGATGCCGTCGGTGGTCTCGACCGTCCGGCCGAAGCCGCCGACCAGCACCGCCTGCCGCGCCGCCAGCTCGGCGGGCGGCACCGGCTCGCTGCCCAGCTTGCGCATCTCGGCATCGATCAAGTCCACCACCTCGGCCGCCGAGGGGTTCTTGGTCTGGGTCCGTGCGGAGATCAGGCCGATGTCGCGCCCGGTCGCCACCGAGCTGCCCGCGCCGTAAGCCAGCCCGCGCTTGATGCGGATTTCCTGGTTGAGCCGCGAGGAGAAGCCGCCGCCCAGCACCGTATTGGCGACCGCCAGTGGATAATAGCGATCGTCGGCCCGGCGAATGCCCGGGCGGGCCACGACGACCCCGGCCTGTCCGGCATCGGGCATGTCGATGACGACGACGCGCGGCGCGGGGAAGGCGAGTTCGGCCGGGCGTGGCGCGGCGGCCGTGGCGCCGGGCGCGCGCCAGTTGCCCAGATAATGCTCGGCCACCTGCCGGGCCCGCGCCGGGGTGATGTCGCCGACCAGCAGCAGCGTGGCCTGTCCGGGCTTCCAGCTGCGCGCATAGGCGGCGGTCAGGTCGGCGCGGGTCAGCGCCTTGAGCGAGGCGGGCGTGCCCGACAGGGGCTGGCCATAGGCGCGCGAGCCGTACACCACCCGGTCGGCGACCATCGCGGACAGTTGTGCCGGGTTCTTCATCGCCACGTTCAGCCCGTCGATCGACTGGGTGCGCGCGCGCTCGATCTCGTCGGCGGCAAAGGCCGGGTGGGTGGCGACATCGGCCAGGATCGTCATCGCGGTGTCGATCTGCGCCGAGGGGACGGTCAGGTCGATCGTCGCGCCGTCATCGGTGGCGCTGCTGGCGATCGATCCGCCGACGCTTTCGACCGCGCGCGCGATCTGCGTGGCGGAGCGGGTCGTCGTGCCCTTGGTCATCAGCTCGGCGGACAGGCTGCTCGCCCCGGCCTTGCCGGTCGGATCGGTCGCCGCGCCGCCCAGCGCGACCAGCGAGGCGGTGACCAGCGGCAGGTCGTGCCGCTCGACCGTCACGACGCGCACGCCATTGGCCAGCCGCGTCTCGGCCGGCTGGGGCAGGACGGGCGCGATCGGCGCGCCGGGGGCGGGGGGCAGGATGCGCTGCCCCTCGGGGGCCGGGGTCACGACCGGGATGTCGGCGGGCGGGGTCAGCGCGGCGGTCTGGACGGTCGGCGCCAGTTCGATCGGCATCTCCCGGACATTGGCCGGGCGGTCCGAGTCGGGGAGGTAGCGGATCGTCGCGCTCTGCTGATCCTTCAGATAGGCGCGCGCCACGCGCTGAATGTCGGCGGCGGTCACCGTCTGGATCGCGGCGATCTGGCGATCGGCGGCATGGGGATCGCCATCGACGATGACGCTGTTGGCGATCAGGCTGGCCTTGCCCTCGGCCGTCTCGCGCTGCTTGAGCGCGCTGGTCAGCAGTTCGTTCTTCGCCTCGGCCAGTTCGGTCGCGCTGACGGGCTGGTCGCGCAGGCGGGCGATCTCGCGCTTCAGCGCGGCCTCGCCCTCGGCCACCGGCTTGCCGCTGGCCATCATCGCATAGGCGACGAGGTTGCCGGTCGACTGTTTGGTGTCGAGGAAGGTCGCGGCCGACTGCGCCAGCTGGTCGCGATACACCAGGGTCTCGTACAGCCGCGAGCTTTCGCCCGCCGACAGGATCGCGTTCAGCACCATCAGCGCGGGCGTGTCGGCGCTTCGCTCGGGCGGGATGTGATAGCTGATGAGGACCGCAGGCAGCGGCACATTGGCGTCATAGGCGGTGCGCGACACCGCCGCCGTCCGCGCTGGTTCTGCGACCGTCACGCGCGGAATCGGACCGGCGGGGCGCTTGATGCCCGCGAAATACTGGTCGACCCAGCGGTCGAGCTGCGCAGGGTCGAAATTGCCCGACACGACCAGCACGGCATTGTCGGGCCGGTAATAGGTCGCATGGAAGGCGCGGACATCGTCGATACCCGCCGATTCCAGTTCCTCCAGGCTGCCGATGCCCGGCCGCGCATAGGGATGCGTGGTATAGGCCAGCTTGGGATAATAGATGGAGAACAGCTTGCCATAAGGCTGGGCGAGGGTGCGCTGGCGCAGTTCCTCCTTCACCACGTCGCGCTCGCTGGCGAAGCTCTTGGGCTCGACCACCAGCGCGGCCATCCGGTCCGCCTCGGCGAAGAGCAGGCGTTGCAGGTGGTTGGCGGGCACCACCTCGAAATAATTGGTATAGTCGTCGGCGGTGGAGGCGTTGTTATAGCCGCCGACATCCTCGGTCAGGCGATCCATCTGTTCGGGGACGAGGTTGCGCGTCGCCTTGAACATCAGATGCTCGAACATGTGCGCAAAGCCCGAGCGGCCCTTGGGATCGTCCTTCGACCCGACATCGTACCAGACCTGGACCGAGACATTGGGCGTCGTCGTGTCGCGAATGGCATAGACGCGCAGCCCGTTGGGCAGGGTGCGCGTGGTGAAGGCGATCGGCTTCACGCTTTCCGTGCGCGCAGAAGTGGCAGTCTGTGCCCCCGCCAGCGAGGGAAGGGCGGCGACGCCGAGCAGGAGCGCGGCACGGAAAAGGCGCATGAAGACCCTCTTGATGGAGTGCGGGTTACTTGGACTTGTTGCGGTTGCCGTAGAGAACGGCGGCGGCGATCGCGGCCGATCCGATGCCGACGCCCAGACCGATCTTGCCCAGCGGCCAGTTGCGCGTCTTGTCCTTCACCGAGTCGGCGGCGGCTTCGGCCGCGGCGACGGCATGCTCCTTGGCCTCCTTGGCGGCGGCGAGGATTTCGTTGGGGGCGTCTTCGGTATGATCGGTCATGTTACTCTCCTACTCGACCAGCTTATTCCTTGGCAGCGTAGCGCGCCCGGAAGTCGTCCGCAAAGGCCGTGAGCCGCCCCTCGGCGATCGCGCCGCGCAGATCGGCCATCATCTGCTGATAGAACCAGATATTATGCTCGGTCATCAGCATCGCGCCCAGGATCTCGCCCGCGCGGACCAGGTGATGCAGATAGGCGCGGCTATATTGCGCGCAGACCGGGCAACCGCAGGCGGGATCGAGCGGCCCCTGATCCTCGGCGAACCGCGCATTGCGGATGTTGATCGGCCCCGATCGGGTAAAGGCCTGCCCGGTCCGGCCCGAACGCGTCGGCAGCACGCAGTCGAACATGTCGACCCCGCGCTCGACGGCACCCACGATGTCGGTCGGCTTGCCCACGCCCATCAGATAGCGGGGCTTCTCGACCGGCAACTGACCCGGCGCGAAGTCGAGGCAGCCGAACATCGCCTCCTGCCCCTCGCCGACCGCCAGGCCGCCGATCGCATAGCCGTCGAACCCGATATCGATCAGCGCGTCGGCGGACGCCTTGCGGAACCCTTCGTTGAGCGCACCCTGCTGGATGCCGAAGATCGCATTGTCCTCGGCATGCTGCCCGCCCGCGTCGAAGGCATCGCGGCTGCGCCTGGCCCAGCGCATCGAGCGTTCCATCGCGGCGGCCTGAACCTCGGGCGAGGAGGTGGTCGGGACCAGCTCGTCGAACGCCATGACGATGTTCGAGCCCAGCAGCCGCTGGATCTCGATCGAGCGTTCGGGGCTGAGCATATGGCGGGTGCCGTCGAGATGGCTCTTGAACGACACGCCGTCCTCGGACCGCTTGGTCAGGTCGGCCAGGCTCATCACCTGATAGCCGCCCGAATCGGTCAGGATCGGCCGGTCCCAGCCCATGAAGCCGTGCAAGCCCCCCAGCCGGTTCACCCGCTCCGCGCCGGGGCGCAGCATCAGGTGATAGGTGTTGCCCAGGATGATGTCCGCCCCGCTGGCGCGCACGTCGCCGGGCTTCATCGCCTTGACGGTGGCGGCGGTGCCGACGGGCATGAAGGCGGGGGTGCGGATCTCGCCGCGCTTCATGGTGATGGTGCCGGTCCGGGCGCGGCCGTCGGTGGCGTGGATGGCGAAGGAGAAGCGGGCGGTCATTTTCTTCTGTCTCGGGGCGCGAGCGGGCCGGTGGGGCCATTGGCGTCGGCGGGAATGGTGCGGATGGTCAGCGCTTCGGCGCGGCTGATCGCGCCGTCATGGTTGCGGTCGAAGCGCGAGAACAGGCGCGAGAAATGCGCCTGCAACTCGGGCAGGGTGATGCGGTTGTCATTGTCCTTGTCGACATCGAACGGGCTGGGCAGCGCGTTGCGGTCGCCCAGCCAGCGTTCGGCCCAGTCGGCGAACTGGAGATAGCCGATCGAACCCTGATGCGCGGTGTCGATGGCGTCGTAGGATCGCTGGACCCCCGCCTCCATCTCCTCGCGCGTGGTCTTCCCGTCGCCGTCCGCGTCGAAGGCGGCGATCATCATCGCCACCGGCTCGACCACCATCGTCGCCGGGGTCTGGGCGAAGGGCGCGGGGCGCGCGGTGACGGTCACCGTCTCGTTCGCCCCCGGCATCGGCGTCGCCGCCTGGAGCAGCAGCGCCAGCAGGATCATGCGCGCGGCCCCGGCAGCAACAGCGAGGCGTCGCCATAGGAATAGAAGCGATACGCGTGCGCGATCGCATGGGCATAGGCCGCCTGCATCCGATCCAGCCCCATCAGCGCCGAGACCAGCATGAACAGGGTCGAGCGCGGCAGGTGGAAATTGGTCATCAGCCCGTCGATCCCGCGAAAGCGATAGCCCGGCGTGATGAAGATGGCGGTGTCGCCCTCGAACGGACGGATCACGCCGTCCTCTCCGGCCGCGCTCTCGATCAGCCGGAGCGAGGTGGTGCCAACCGCGATTACCCGGCCGCCGCGCGCCTTGACGGCGTTCAGCCGGTCGGCGGTGGCGGCGTCGATGCGTCCCCATTCGGCGTGCATCTTGTGATCGACGGTGTCGTCGGCCTTGACCGGCAGGAAGGTGCCCGCACCGACATGCAGGGTCAGCGTGGCATGTTCGATCCCTGCGGCCGCCAGCGATTCGAGCAGGCCGGGCGTGAAGTGCAGCGCCGCCGTGGGCGCGGCGACCGCGCCCGGCTCGTTGGCGAACATCGTCTGATAGTCGTCGGCGTCCTTCTCGGTCACGCCGCGCTTCTGCGCGATATAGGGGGGCAGCGGCATGGTGCCCGCCCGCTCCAGCAACAGCTCGACCGGCTCGTCCCCGGCAAAGTCCAGCGCGAAGCTGCCGTCCTCGGCCCGATCGCGCGCGGTCGCGCTGACCCCGGCGCCGAAGTCGATCACGTCGCCGTCGCGCAGCCGCTTGGCGTTGCGGATGAAGGCGCGCCAGCGCCGCGCCCCCTCGCGCTTGTGCAGCGTCGCGCCGATCTTCGCCTCGCCGCGTATCCCCTCCAGCTGGGCGGGGATGACGCGGGTGTCGTTGAAGACCAGCAGGTCGCCGGGGCGCAGCGCGGCGGGCAGGTCGCTCACCCGCTCGTCACGGGTGGCGTCACCGTCGAGGACCAGCATCCGCGCCGAATCGCGCGGGGATGCCGGGTAAAGCGCGATCCGCTCGGGCGGCAGCGCGAAGTCGAAGAGATCTACGTTCACTTGGTGGCCGTTGCCGCCTTCTTGGCCGGAGCCGCCTTGGGGGCGGAACGACGTGCCGGAGCGGGCCGGGGCGCGGGCTTCGTCGTGGAGGCCGCGCCGGGCAAAGTCACCGGCGCGCCCAGGTTGGGGGCGGCGACGGGGGCGGGGACATAGGCGGGGGGATTGTCGGCCGCGACATAGGCGTGGACGATCCGGCTGGGGTTCGCGGGCGGCTCGCCCCGTTCGATCTTGTCGACATATTGCATGCCGTCGATCACCCGGCCGAACACCGTGTACTTCTTGTCGAGCGCGAAGCGCGGCTGGAAGACGATGTAGAACTGGCTGTTCGCGCTGTTGGGATCGTCGGCGCGCGCGGCGGCGACCGATCCGCGGACATGCGGCAGATAGTTGAACTCGGCGGGCACGTTGGGCAGGTCCGACCCGCCGGTGCCGTCGCCCTTGGGATCGCCGCCCTGCGCCATGAAGCCGTCGATCACGCGGTGGAAGGTCAGCCCGTCATAGAAATGGCGACGGGTCAGCGTCTTGATCCGCTCGACCATCTTGGGCGCGACATCGGGACGCAGCCAGATCGTCACCCGGCCGCCGGTCGACAGGTCGAGCAGCCAGAGATTCTCCTTGTCGGTGACGGGCGGCGGGGCCGGCCGGCCGGTGACATTGTCCTCCAGCACCTGTGCCGCCTTGGCGGGAGTGGTGAATTTGGGCTGGGCCTGGGACCTGCTTTGGGCCTGTGCCGGAACGGCGATCAGGCTGGCCATCATCATGGCAAGAGCGGCGAGAACGCGCATCACATCTCTACGACAAGGAAAGGAATGGGGAGGCTGTAGAGCAAATCGCCCCTTGCGCCAATCTGAACCTTTTCGAGGATCAACTCCTCCCCGGCAGGGGAGGGGGACCGTCGCGAAGCGATGGTGGAGGGGGTGTGCGGCAAAGGATGCCGGTTGCGGAGAGCCCCCTCCGTCAGGCTGCGCCCTGCCACCTCCCCGCGCCGGGGAGGATCCTAAGATCCCTTGCGGCCGATCTTCTCGACCCGCGCGACGACATCCTCGCGCACGGCGGGGGTCACGAACTTGGCGATATTGCCGCCATAGAGCGCGATCTCCTTGACCAGGCGGCTGGCAATGGGTTGCAGCGCGACATCGGCCATCAGGAAGACGGTCTCGACGCGCGGATTGATCTGCTGGTTCATCCCCGCCATCTGATATTCATATTCGAAATCGGCGACCGCGCGCAGGCCCCGGACGATGACCTTGGCGCCCTCGCGCTCGGCAAAGTCCATCAGCAGCGAATCGAAGGCGACGACATGGATCTCGCCCGCCACACCGGCGACCTCGCGCCGGACCATCTCCATGCGCTCGTCCAGCGTGAACATGGGCGACTTGGAGGGGTTGGTGGTGACGCCGATCACCAGCCGGTCGACCAGCTTCGCACCGCGCCGGATGATGTCCATATGGCCCAGCGTGACGGGGTCGAAGGTGCCGGGATAGACGCCGATCCGGGTCATCGATCGCGCTCCACGACATAGGCGGCGATGGCGCGGAGCAGGTCGGCCTCGGGGCCGTAATCGCGCAAATGCTCGATCGCCTGGGCGACCAGCATCCGACATTGTTCGCGCGCGCGCTCGACGCCGAGCAGGCTGAGGAAGGTGGCCTTGCCCGCCTCCTCGTCCTTGCGCAGCTTCTTGCCTGCCGCCGCCTCGTCCCCCTCGGCGTCGAGCAGGTCGTCGGCGATCTGGAAGGCCAGACCCAGGTCGTGCGCATAGCCGCGCAGATGGATGCGGCCCTCGGGCGCGACGCGACCCAGGATCGCGCCTGCCTCGACCGCGGCGCAGATCAGCGCGCCGGTCTTCATCTGCTGGAGCCGGGTGACGGTGGCGAGGTCGAACACCTGCCGCTCGGCCTCCAGGTCCATCATCTGCCCGCCCGCCATGCCGCTGGGCCCGGAGGCGCGGGCGAGGTCGAGGATCAGCTCGGACCGGACGAAGGGATCGGCATGGGTCGACGGATCGGCCAGGATCTCGAAGGCCAGCGCGTGGAGGCAGTCGCCCGCCAGGATCGCCGTCGCCTCGTCGAACGCCTTGTGGACGGTCGGCTTGCCGCGCCGCAGGTCGTCATCGTCCATCGCGGGCAGATCGTCATGGATCAGCGAATAGACATGGATCGCCTCCAGCGCGGTCGCGACCCAGCCCGCACAGTCGCGGTCCACGTCGAACAGATGCGCGGTGGCGAAGACGAGGAGCGGGCGCAGCCGCTTGCCCCCGCCGATCGCGGCATGGCGCATCGCGGCATAGAGCGAGGCGCGGGGATCGCCCGGATCGGCCAGTACCTGCGCGAAGCGGCGGTCGATATCCTCGGCGACCTCGGCCAGCGCGCCCGACAGGGTCGTGGCGGTCAGCGTCACGCTCAACCCGCCTGGAACGGGCGGGTGCCCGCGGCCTTGCCTTCGGCGTCGAGGCGGATCGCCTCGATCCGGGCCTGGGCGGCGTCGAGCCGCTCGGCGCAACGCTGACGCAGACGGTCGCCGCGCTCATAGAGGCGGATCGATTCGTCGAGCGTCGCTTCGCCGCTTTCCAGTCGGCCGACGATCCTCTCCAGTTCCTTGAGGGCGTCCTCGAACGTCAGTTCTTCGATGGGCGTATCCATGACGTCGCTATGCGGCACGCATCCGGCGCGCGCAAGGATGCTTGATCCATCCTTATGCCGCGCCTGTCCCTATCGGAGTCGGTCGACGGTCCAGGTGTAGAGGAACGAGACGCTGAGCAGCCCCAGATCGACCGCCGCCTGCACCCGGCGCGGCGACCGGTCGGTCAGGTCATGGGTGATGAGGCGGATATCGGCGGTCGGATGGCGATAGGCGAGCGCGACCAGCGCCAGCACCGCCATTCCCATCACGATCCGCCGTTCGCGCACGCCCCCGTCTCCCCGCGCGCCGGTCTAGGCCGTGTCCGGACGAGCGGCAAGGGGGCTGCGGGGCGGCTTTCCGCCATCCCGCCGGTCATCGGGAGGGAGCGGCCCCGGCACGCCCGGTCTCGTCCGCAATTCTTGGCGGCGTAGAGCGCCTGATCCGCCTCGCGGTAGATCGCCCTCCAGTCCGTCTCGTCCCGCATCGGGCCGGTGCACAGCCCCAGGCTGGCGGTGACCTTCAGCCCCGAGGGATAGGCGACCTCGCGCAGCCGGGCGAGCAGCTGGTCGATGTCCGGCCCGCGCGCGGCGTCGGTCAGCAGCGCGAACTCCTCGCCGCCGATCCGTGCGATCAGCGTGTCGGGGCCGACCAGATCGGCCAGCGCATGCGCAAAGGCGCGGAGGACCTCGTCGCCGCCGTCATGGCCCAGCTGGTCGTTGATCCGCTTGAAATGATCGATATCGACCAGGATCAGCGTCTGCGGCCCGCTGCGCCCGATGGCCTGGTCGAGAAAGGCGCGGCGGTTGAACAGCCCGGTCAGCGAATCGGTATCCGCCAGCCGCCGTGCGACCCGCTCGTCGGCGCGCGCCAAGTCGCGGTCGCGGCTGAGCAGATAGATGCGATAGGCGACGCCCAGGCTGGCGATCAGCGCCTCGGCCCCCATCGACAGCACCGTCGACTGGTCGATCCATGGTCGCCAGGCGATCAGATGCGCGGCGTGGAGCAGCCGGAACATGGCAAAAACGATCGGCGCGCCCCATGCGAAGGCGAAGGCCCAGAGGAAATTGCTCCGTCGCCGCCAAGCCTGGACGAGTACCGCGATCAGGAAGAACAACAGGACGAGGAAGCCGAAGACCACGGCCTGGTCAAGCGGCAGGATCCAGCGCGGCGCGAGCAGCGCGAAGGCGACGTTGGGAATGGCGATCAGCACGAACGACACGATCGCCAACCGGTCCAGCCATCCCTCGAACACCTTCCGCTCGAAGAAGTGGCGCGCGAAGATGACCAGGGTCAGCGCCACCCCGCCCAGCATGATGGCATTCCATCGGTGCCGCTCGTTATTGTCCAGCCAGGGCAGCCACTGGCCGATCAGCCCCGACGACGCCAGCGCATAGCCGGTGATGAAGAACAGCAACAGGCAATAGACGGGCTGGAGCGGCTGGCGCAGCGCGGGCCAGAGCGCGAGATTATAGACCGCCAGTCCGATCACCATCCCCATGATCAGGCCATAGATCAGCCCCAGCGAGGATTCGGTCGCCAGCATGTCGCCATGACGACCCAGACGCGCGCCGCGCACGACGCCGCGCATGTTCGCCGCGCCATGCGCCTCCCACAGGATGCGGATCGGCCGCGCCCCCTCGCGCGGCAGGGGGACGCCGATCATCGCGCCCAGCAGCAGATAGGGGGAGGTGGTCGCGCTGGTATAGGCGACCCGGCGCATCTGGCCGTCGGCATAGAGGATATGCAGGGTCGTCGCGTCCTGCCAGGTGCTGGCGAAGCGGACCGCCAGCCGATCGCGCGGATCGCCGGCAATCACCGGCAGCGGCTGCGAGAGCACCCAATAGTCGCCGACACCATAAGAGGACTGGTCGCTCCGGCAGTCGAAGCGCTGCGGGGCCGCCAGCATCGCCTGCGGCGTATCGCCGGGGTGGATGGGCCGGATACAGGTGGTCAGCGGTTGGCCCACCTGCGCCCGCGCGGCGGACAATGGCACAAGGCCCAGCATGATCGCCAGAATCAGCGTGCCAATCCTGGTCAGCCATCCACCACCCATGGCGCGGACCATATCATGGCTTAATTTAAATTTGGCTTAAATTTTATGAGTGTGTGGTTAACGGATTGATCTGGGAAAACCGCCGCATCGGCCCTTCGCACGGCCCCCCGAAAAAGGGCCGGGTGATGCCACCCGGCCCGATCATGTTGCCAATTAGCCCGCGTCGACTTCCGCCGGCTTGCCGCCCTTCTTGCGCGGCTTCTTCGGTGCGGCGGGCTCGATCGCGAAGGACAGCGCGCCGTCCTTCATCCTCACCGTCACCTCGCCGCCATGGACCAGCTTGCCGAACAGCAGTTCCTCGGCCAGCGGCTGCTTGATCTTCTCCTGGATCAAACGGCCCATCGGACGCGCGCCGTACAGGCGGTCATAGCCCTTTTCGGTGAGCCAGCTCTTCGCCGCTTCGTCCAGGCTGATATGGACGTGACGATCGGCCAGCTGGAGTTCGAGCTGGAGGATGAACTTGTCCACCACCCGCGCCACGACTTCCGGCGGCAGGTAACCGAAGGGCACGATCGCATCGAGGCGGTTGCGGAACTCGGGCGAGAACATCTTCTGCACCGCCTGCTCGTCCTCACCCTCGCGGGTGAGGTTGCCGAACCCGACCGTCTCGCGCGCCATGTCGGCGGCGCCCGCATTGGTCGTCATGATGATGATCGTGTTGCGGAAATCGACCGTCTTGCCGTGGTGATCGGTCAGCTTCCCATTGTCCATCACCTGCAACAGGATGTTGAACAGATCGGGATGCGCCTTCTCGATCTCGTCGAGCAGCAGCACCGAGTGCGGATTCTGGTCGACCGCATCGGTCAGCAGGCCGCCCTGGTCGTATCCGACATAGCCCGGAGGGGCACCGATCAGACGGCTGACCGAATGGCGCTCCATATATTCGGACATGTCGAACCGCTGGAGCGGAATGCCCAGGATCGTGGCGAGCTGGCGCGCAACCTCGGTCTTGCCGACGCCCGTGGGGCCGGTGAACAGATAGTTGCCGATCGGCTTGTCGGGATCGCGCAGGCCCGCCCGGCTGAGCTTGATCGCCGAGGACAGATTCTCGATCGCGGCATTCTGGCCGAACACCACGCGCTTGAGGTCGGTCTCCAGCGTCTCCAGCTGCTGGCGGTCGTCGGTCGACACGCTTTTCGGCGGGATGCGCGCCATGGTGGCGATCACGGCCTCGATCTCCTTGGGCGTGATCGTCTTCTTGCGCTTGCTGACCGGCACCAGCATCTGCATCGCACCGACCTCGTCGATCACGTCGATCGCCTTGTCGGGCAGCTTGCGGTCGTTGATGTAGCGCGCCGACAGCTCGACCGCCGACTTGATCGCATCGGGCGTGTACTTGACCTGATGGTGATCCTCGAACGCCGAGCGGAGCCCTGCCAGGATCTTGATCGTGTCCTCGATCGTCGGCTCGTTCACGTCGATCTTCTGGAACCGGCGCAGCAGCGCGCGGTCCTTTTCGAAGTGGTTGCGGAACTCCTTGTAGGTGGTCGAGCCGATGCAGCGGATCGTGCCGCCCGACAGAGCGGGCTTGAGCAGGTTCGACGCATCCATCGCCCCGCCGCTGGTCGCGCCCGCGCCGATGACGGTGTGGATCTCGTCGATGAAGAGCACCGCGTGGGGCAGCTTCTCCAACTCGTTGACGACCGCCTTCAGCCGCTCCTCGAAGTCGCCGCGATAGCGGGTGCCCGCCAGCAGCGCGCCCATGTCGAGCGAGTAGATGACGGCGTTCAGCAGCACCTCGGGCACATTGCCCTCGATGATCTTGCGCGCCAGGCCCTCGGCGATGGCGGTCTTGCCGACGCCGGGATCGCCCACATAGAGCGGGTTGTTCTTCGACCGGCGGCACAGGATCTGGACGGTGCGGTCCACCTCGGGCCCGCGCCCGATCAGCGGATCGACCTTGCCCAGCTTGGCCTTTTCGTTGAGGTCGACGGTGAACTGCTTGAGCGCGCTTTCCCCCTTGCCCTTTTCGGCGGGCTTGGCGGGCTTTTCCTCCTCAACGCCCTTGGGCGGGGTCGACTCGCTGGCGGCACCACCCTTGCCGACGCCGTGGCTGATGAAGCTGACCGCGTCCAGGCGGCTCATATCCTGCTGCTGGAGGAAATAGACGGCATAGGATTCGCGTTCGGAGAACAAGGCGACCAGCACGTTCGCGCCGGTCACCTCGTCGCGGCCCGAGGACTGGACGTGCAGGATCGCGCGCTGGACGACGCGCTGGAACCCGCTGGTGGGGGAGGGGTCGGTCGCCGCCTCGACCTTCAGCGCGTCGAGTTCGGTGTCGAGATACTGGGCGACCGTCGCCTTCAGCTCGCCCAGGTCGACATGGCATGCTTCCATCACCTTGGAGGCATGGTCGTCGTCGATCAGCGCGAGGAGGAGGTGCTCCAGCGTGGCATATTCGTGGCGCCGCACGGTCGCGGCTTCCAGCGCCTTGTGAAGCGTGGTCTCGAGCGCGGGGGCGAAAGATGGCATCTACGATACTCCTTCCGAAGCGCCATGGACTGACGCCTCGTTTCGACCAATGTCGGGATGGTTCGCCCCGGCATCAAGCGGGTGTAACGCGCGGCGGCTGAACAAAGCGTATCGCGCGAACGAAAATATGGGACCGCCTCGGAGCGTGCGCGCCGGGTGGGGCCCCCCTGCGTCACCGCTTGAACAGCGCGTCGGCGCTGGCGCGGTGGAGCGCGGCGCGGTCGATGTGGCGGCGGGCCCGTTCGATCTCCTGCTCCAGCACCGCGATCCGCGTCTCCAGCTCGGCGAGCGAGAGCGGATCGAGATCGGTCCGGACCAGCATGGTCAGGCTGTCGGGAATGCGGATCGGGGAGTCGTCCTGTTCCATATCGGGATGCAGCGTTGACCCGGTCGTCGCCGATGTCAATAACGGGGCGACATGGCGACGTTCACGAAGGGGCGGTAATCGGTGCACGCGGATAACGACGTGATGGGGATCGGCGATCTCCCCGAGATGATGACCGCGATCGATCCCGAAGCGGCGGGCGGGCCGGAGGTGCTGGTCCCGACCCGTCGGCCGACCCCGCGGCCCGGTGCGGGCGAAGTGCTGATCCGGATCGCCGCCGCCGGGGTCAACCGGCCCGATGTGATGCAGCGCCAGGGGCTCTATCCGCCGCCGCCGGGCGCGCCCTCCATCCCCGGTCTGGAAATCGCTGGCGAGGTCGTCGCGATCGGCGAGGGCGTCGGGCCCGAGCTGATGGGCCAGCCGGTCTGCGCGCTGATCGGCGGCGGCGGCTATGCCGAATATGCGGTGGCGGTGGCCGAGCACTGCCTGCCCGTGCCCAACGGCCTGTCGATGGTGCAGGCGGCGGCGCTGCCCGAGACGCTGTTCACCGTGTGGACCAATGTCTTCGAGCGCGCCTATGCCCGCGAAGGCGAGACGCTGCTCGTCCATGGCGGGACCAGCGGCATCGGCACCATGGCGATCCTGCTGGGCAAGCTGTTCGGCCTGACGGTGATCGTCACCGCCGGATCGGACGACAAATGCGCGGCCGCCGAAAAGCTCGGCGCGGCCAAGGCGATCAACTATCGCACCGGGGATTTCGTCGAGGCGGTCCAGGCCTTCACCGGCGGCAAGGGCGTGGACATCGTCCTCGACATGGTCGGCGGCGATTATGTGCCGCGCAACCTGAAATGCCTGGGCGAGGAGGGGCGGCATGTCTCGATCGCGGTCCAGCGCGGCGCGAAGGCCGAAATCCCGCTCTGGGAGGTGATGCGTCGCCGCCTGATCCTGACCGGATCGACGCTGCGCGGTCGCGATGCCGAGTTCAAGGCGATGGTCGCCGACGAGGTGGCGCGGATCGTCTGGCCGCATGTCGAGGAAGGGCGGCTGCGCCCGATCATCGATCGCAGCTTTCCGCTGGCGCAGGCCGCGGACGCGCATCGCCGCATGGAGGCGGGCGACCATATGGGCAAGATCGTCCTGACCATCGGCGAATAATCCGATCTGCCCATTTCGGACTCTGGTCGACCGGGGTAACGGATCGGACGAGCGAATCGGCCGGGTCGGCCCGATCCGTTCGGTCCGCACGATTGGCCAAGGGGGGATGCGAATGCTGCGATGGGGGCTGGCCGCCGGGATCGTGATGGCGGGCAATATGGCGGCGATACCCGCCGCTGCCCAGTCGGCGCGCGACATCCTGACCCAGGCTTCCTTCGCCGATACCGACGAGGCGAGCGCGCTGCGCCGGGTGACGCTGGCCTATGCGACCGCCGGCAATATGCTGAAGCACAGCCCCGACGATCACGAGGCGCTGCTGATGCGCGCCACCGCGCTGGGCTACCGCGCCAAGCTGACCGGCAACCGCACCGACGCGCTCGCGGCGCGGCGTCAATTCGAGGCGCTGATTGCGGAGAATCCCCGCGATGCCGAGGCGCAGCTGGCGCTGGGTGCCTGGCATATCGGCGCGGTCAAGAAGCTGGGGGCGATCGTCGGGCGCGCGGCGCTCGGGGCGCAGCGGGGGGCGGGCTTCGCCCTGCTCGACCGGGCGATCGCGCTGGGCGGCGACCGGGCCTTGTTCCCCGGACTGGCGGCGCTGCTGCGGCTGGAGCTCGATCCGCGCGACCCACGTGGCCGCGCTCTGGCGGAGGCGGCGGCGCATGCCGCGACGGTGACGCCGATCGACCGCATCCTGCAACGCGCCGCCATCGCCGTGCTGACGCCGGTGCACGCGGGCGATGGTCCGGCGACCCGCAGGCTGGCCTCGCAGCTCCTGCCCTTCGGACGATTCGACGACGATAATTGATGCGAGGCGGGGCCGCCGGGGCGCTAGACGGCGCAAGGGCAGGGGCGTATGAGGCACTGTTTCGGTCACTTTGTGGCGCCGCACCTTGCTCTTGGAGGCGGCTCGCATTAGATTTGCCGCCGCTACGGCCGCTCCGATGAGGGGCGGCCCTTTTATTTTCCGACTGGAGTGATCCCCGTGGCCCAGCCGCTCATGCCCCATGCGACCGCTTCCTGGCTGGTCGACAACACCTCGCTCTCCTTCGAGCAGATTGCGGATTTCTGCGGCCTTCATATCCTGGAAGTGCAGGCGATCGCCGACGACACGGCGGCGACCAAGCTGACCGGCCGCGATCCGGTCCGCGCGCACGAAGTGACGCAGAGCGAGATCGAGAAGGCGCAGGCCAATCCCGATTACCGCATGAAGATGACCAAGGGCCCCGAGCAGGTCCGCCGGACCAAGGGCCCGCGCTACACGCCGGTCAGCAAGCGGCAGGACAAGCCCGACGGCATCGCCTGGATCATCCGCAACCACCCGGAAATCTCGGACGGCGCGATCAGCAACCTGATCGGCACCACCCGCACCACGATCGCCGCGATCCGCGACCGCAGCCACTGGAACATCGCCAACATCACGCCGAAGGACCCGGTGACGCTGGGCCTGACCACCCAGCGCGAGCTCGACTCGGCGGTGGCCAAGGCGGCGAAGGCGACCGGCGGCAATGCCGATGCGCAGCCGACCGACACCCGGCTGGAGGGCGACCGCGAAGCGCTGCTCGCCTCGCTGCGCGCCGAGCGCGATCAGCAGAGCCGCGATTCCGACTCGATCGGGCATGGCGACATCATCGATCCGCACTCGCTGTTCCGCAGCTGATCGGCACGCTTCGGCTTGACGAAAGGGGGGCGTCCACCGACTGGGTGGGCGCCCCTTTTGCGTGATGGGGAACGGCGTCACCCTTGCCCCGTTGAGTCCGGGCAAAGGAGATCATCCATGTCCGAGCAGGAAAAGCGCGACCCTCAGCCCTTCGATCGCGATGGTGGCTATACGGGCCAGGACTATCATCGCGACGACGAGCACGCGATGGGCCGAGCGGAGCCCTCGGGCCGCGTGACGACCACCCCGCCGGTACCGGGCGAGGGCAATGCCGACGCCAGCCTGCCCGACGACGATGGCAGGCGCGCCACGGTCGATCCGAAGACGGGCGAAGTCCATGGCAGCGGGGCAGGCGCCGGTGGCGGCCATCGCGGCGACGAGATCGATGAAGTGGACCCCGCCACTCCGCCGGGCGTGGGGCGGCGGCCGGTAAACTGAAATCCCCGGCAGCCTGTTGTCACCCCAGCGCAGGCTGGGGTCTTTTGCGGCAGGCGCCCCTTGCTGCCAACGCTCCCCGCTTTCGCTCGGATCGCGAGTGTTGTGGAGGAGGCTTTCCGGATGGCAGGCGCAGCGCGGCGCTCACCGCAGAGGCGGCGCGATCATTGCGGCGATGTCGGGAAAAGTGGCAGGAGTGCACGGACTCGAACCGTGGGCCCTCGGTTTTGGAGACCGATGCTCTACCAACTGAGCTACACTCCTGCGAGGCGGCCGCCATTAGCCCGGCTGATCGGGCAGGGCAATAGGCTGTTTCACTATTTTCGCGTAATCGCTCGCCCGATGCGTCGAGAGCGGCGCGGGGCGCGACATTGACCCCAGGGCGACTCCCGCGTATAGGCCGCCGCTGCACGAAGGGGATTTCTCGGGAATCGGGACATGTCCGTCGGGCAAGCTTGAACATTGCTGGATGCGAATATGGGCCGGGCGCAAGCCGCGATGGCCCCTTTTTGTATTCCTAAGTGCTGTGATGGCTCCAGCAAAGTAACCTCATGGAAAGGTGAAGGCTTCATGCCGACGATCAACCAGCTGGTCCGCAAGGGCCGCGAACTGCAGAAGGCCAAGTCCAAGGTCCCTGCAATGGAGCAGAACCCGCAGAAGCGCGGCGTTTGCACCCGTGTCTACACGACGACCCCGAAGAAGCCGAACTCGGCACTTCGCAAGGTGGCCAAGGTCCGTCTGACCAACAGCCGCGAAGTCATCTCGTACATCCCGGGCGAAGGCCACAACCTGCAGGAGCACTCGGTGGTGCTCATCCGCGGCGGCCGTGTGCGCGACCTTCCCGGCGTGCGCTACCACGTGCTGCGCGGCGTCCTCGACACGCAGGGCGTGAAGGATCGCAAGCAGTCCCGCTCGAAGTACGGCGCGAAGCGTCCGAAGTAAGCCGGTCGGGCCTCATCCGAGGCTCCTCGACCACCAAAGGCTGAAGTTTTGTAAGGAAATACGAGAATGGCTCGTCGTCGTCGTCCCGAAAAGCGGGAAATCCTGCCGGATCCCAAGTTCGGGGATGTGGTCCTGTCGAAGTTCATGAACTCGGTCATGCTGGACGGTAAGAAGTCCGTGGCCGAAGCCATCGTGTACGGTGCCCTGGAAACCGTCGAGACGCGCGCCAAGCGCGATCCGATCGGCGTGTTCCACGATGCGCTGAACAACATCAAGCCGGGCATCGAAGTCCGTTCGCGCCGCGTCGGCGGTGCGACCTACCAGGTCCCGGTCGAAGTCCGTCCGGAGCGTGCCCAGGCTCTGGCCATCCGTTGGCTGATCGGCGCGTCGCGCGCCCGTTCGGAAAACACGATGGCCGCGCGTCTGTCGGGCGAGCTGATGGACGCCGCGAACAACCGCGGCAACGCGGTCAAGAAGCGCGAAGATACGCACCGCATGGCGGAAGCGAATCGCGCCTTCTCGCACTACCGCTGGTAAGGGCCTTGCGGCGGACCGGATTCCTTTCCGCTCTGCCGCAACCTTTTCGGGGTGCGGTGCCGGCGGTCTTCCGCTGGTCACGCAAACAGCCTATATAAGGGGGAGCCGGGCCAACCGGCTCCCCCCTACGCTTGAGGAAGATCGATCATGGCCCGCAGCCATCCGCTCGAGAAGTATCGCAACATCGGCATCATGGCGCACATCGATGCCGGCAAGACGACCACGACCGAGCGCATTCTTTATTACACCGGCAAGTCCTACAAGATCGGCGAAGTGCACGAAGGCACCGCCACCATGGACTGGATGGAGCAGGAGCAGGAGCGCGGCATCACCATCACGTCGGCTGCGACGACCTGTTTCTGGAACGACAACCGCATCAACATCATCGACACCCCCGGGCACGTCGACTTCACCATCGAGGTGGAGCGTTCGCTCCGCGTGCTCGACGGCGCGGTCGCCTGCTTCGACGGCGTGGCGGGCGTTGAGCCGCAGTCGGAAACCGTGTGGCGTCAGGCCGACAAGTACGGCGTGCCGCGCATGTGCTTCGTCAACAAGCTCGACCGCACCGGCGCCGACTTCTATTTCTGCGTGAACTCGATCATCGAGCGCCTGGGCGCGCGTCCGGCGGTCCTGTATCTGCCGATCGGCATCGAGGGCGGCTTCAAGGGTCTCGTCGACCTGGTCGAGAACCGCGCGATCATCTGGCTCGAAGAGTCGCTGGGCGCGAAGTTCGAATATCAGGACATCCCCGATGACCTGAAGGAAAAGGCCGCCAAGTATCGCAGCGACCTGATCGAAATGGCCGTCGAGCAGGACGATGCCGCGATGGAAGCGTATCTGGAAGGCAACGAGCCTTCGGTCGCCGAACTCAAGACGCTGATCCGCAAGGGCACGCTGGAAATGGCGTTCGTCCCCGTGGTCTGCGGCTCGGCGTTCAAGAACAAGGGCGTGCAGCCCCTGCTCGACGCGGTCATCGACTATCTGCCGTCGCCGCTCGACGTTCCGGCCATCAAGGGCGTGAAGCTCGACGGCGAGACACCGGACGAGCGTCCTTCGTCGGACACCGAGCCCTTCTCGGCGCTGGCGTTCAAGATCATGAACGACCCGTTCGTCGGTTCGCTGACCTTCGCCCGCATCTATTCGGGCAAGCTCGAGACCTCGTCGCAGGTCCTGAACTCGGTCAAGGACAAGAAGGAAAAGATCGGCCGCATGCTGCTGATGCATGCGAACAGCCGTGAGGACATCCAGGAAGCCTATGCGGGCGACATCGTCGCTCTGGCGGGCCTCAAGGACACCACCACGGGTGACACGCTCTGCGCGCAGAACGCCCCGATCATCCTCGAGCGGATGGAATTCCCCGAGCCCGTGATCGAGCTGTCGGTGGAGCCGAAGACCAAGGCCGACCAGGAGAAGATGGGCGTCGCGCTCAATCGTCTCGCTCGCGAGGACCCCTCGTTCCGAGTGACCTCGGACGCCGAGTCGGGCCAGACCATCATCAAGGGCATGGGCGAGCTCCATCTCGAGATCCTGGTCGACCGCATGAAGCGCGAGTTCAAGGTCGAGGCGAATGTCGGTGCGCCGCAGGTGGCGTATCGCGAATACCTCAAGAAGCCGGTCGACATCGACTACACGCACAAGAAGCAGTCGGGCGGCACCGGCCAGTTCGGCCGCGTCAAGGTCAAGCTGACCCCGGGCGAGCGTGGTTCGGGCTTCGTCTTCAAGGACGAGATCAAGGGCGGTAACATTCCGAAGGAATATATCCCCGCGATCGAGAAGGGCTTCCGTGAAACCGCGGAAACCGGTTCGCTGGTCGGCTTCCCGATCATCGACTTCGAAGTCCTGCTGTATGACGGCGCGTATCACGACGTCGACTCGTCGGCGCTGGCGTTCGAAATCTGTGCCCGCGGCGCAATGCGCGAAGCGGCCCAGAAGTCGGGCATCACGCTGCTCGAGCCGGTCATGAAGGTCGAGGTCGTGACCCCGGAAGACTATCTGGGCGACGTCATCGGCGACATGAACAGCCGTCGCGGCCAGATCCAGGGCACCGACACGCGGGGCAACGCGCAGACGGTCGAGGCGATGGTCCCGCTGGCCAACATGTTCGGCTATGTGAACGCGCTCCGCTCGTTCACCCAGGGTCGTGCGCAGTACTCGATGCAGTTCTCGCACTATGACGAAGTGCCGCAGAATGTTGCGGACGAGGTCAAGGCGAAGATGGCCTAACAGCGTCCGTCGCGCCCTCGGGGCAACTGGGGGCGCGGACACGCTAGGGGCTGGCAATCGCTTCAAACACCCGCTATGGGGCCGCGTTCGCGTGGCCTCGGATGCGGCACCGAATTCGATTCAGAAGGTAGGAAAATGGCAAAGGCAAAATTCGAGCGGAACAAGCCGCACCTCAACATCGGCACCATCGGCCACGTCGACCACGGCAAGACCTCGCTGACCGCAGCGATCACCAAGGTTCTGGCCGACAACGTCGCCGGCAACGCGGCGGTGGACTTCGCGAACATCGACAAGGCGCCGGAAGAGCGTGAGCGCGGCATCACCATCTCGACCGCGCACGTCGAGTATGAGACCGAAGCGCGCCACTATGCGCACGTCGACTGCCCCGGCCACGCCGACTATGTGAAGAACATGATCACCGGCGCGGCGCAGATGGACGGCGCGATCCTCGTCGTTTCGTCGACCGACGGCCCGATGCCGCAGACCCGCGAGCACATCCTGCTCGCCCGCCAGGTCGGCGTGCCCGCAATGGTCGTGTTCATGAACAAGGTCGACCTGGTCGACGACGAGGAAATCCTCGAGCTGGTCGAGCTGGAAATCCGCGAGCTGCTGAGCTCGTACGAATTCCCGGGCGACGACATCCCCGTCGTCAAGGGTTCGGCCACCTGCGCGCTGTCGGGTTCGAACGACAAGTTCGGCAAGGATGCCGTTCTCGAGCTGATGAAGCAGGTCGACGAATACATCCCGCAGCCGGAGCGTCCGCTCGACAAGCCGTTCATGATGCCGATCGAAGACGTGTTCTCGATCTCGGGTCGCGGCACCGTCGTCACCGGCCGTGTCGAAACCGGCATCATCAAGGTTGGTGAGGAAGTCGAGATCGTCGGCATCAACGACACCCGCAAGACCACCGTCACCGGTGTCGAAATGTTCCGCAAGCTGCTCGACTCGGGCCAGGCCGGCGACAACATCGGCGCGCTGATCCGTGGCGTTGCCCGTGACGAAGTCGAGCGTGGTCAGGTTCTGGCCAAGCCGGGTTCGATCACCCCGCACACCGACTTCCAGTCGGAAGTGTACGTCCTGTCGAAGGAAGAAGGCGGCCGTCACACCCCGTTCTTCGCGAACTATCGTCCGCAGTTCTACTTCCGCACGACTGACGTCACCGGCACCGTCGAGCTGCCCGAGGGTACCGAGATGGTCATGCCGGGCGACAACGTCGCTCTGGGCGTGAAGCTGATCGCTCCGATCGCCATGGACATCGGTCAGCGCTTCACGATCCGTGAAGGCGGCCGTACCGTCGGCGCGGGCGTCGTCAGCTCGATCGACAAGTAAGTCTCGGGCGAAAGCCTGAAACTTATCCGGAAAGGGCCGGCCCCGGCGACGGGGTCGGCCTTTTTCGTATGTGGTTTCCGGGGCGCGACACCCTCACCCTTCCGGCGCTACGCGCCTCCCTCCCTCTCCCGCCGGGAGAGGGAAGGGGCCCGCCCGCGCCAGCGGGTGGGAAGGGTGAGGGCGGTCCGACACCGTTCGCACTGAGCGAAGTCGAAGTGCACGCCCGGCGGTCGCTGTTTTCCCATGGCCTTCGACTTCGCTCAGGCTGAACGGGGGCAGGGGTTTTCCGGGTCAGGGGCCCTGGTTCCATCCCTCTCAACAAAAACCGCACCCACCCCTTGCGGCACCCCCGGCATATGCGTATAGGCACACGCCTTGAGGGAATCGGCTGGCACCGGGCACACCGGAGTCGGCCGTTTGCTTTTAGTGAGGGCAGGGGTGGTTTTCCGCTCTTGTCGTAACCCAGAGTTTGTTTCGGCCCAGGGTCGCCTTCACGGCGAACGGTCGAGTGCCCGGTCGGATAGCCGATCGCACTTGCCGCTCACCGCGATCGCAACCGGAAAGCCCGCTCTTTCGCATCGGTAGGGATCATGGACAGCAATATCCGCATTCGTCTGAAGGCGTTCGACCATCGCGTGCTCGATCAGGCGACCGGCGACATCGCCGACACCGCGCGCCGCACCGGCGCTCTTATCCGCGGTCCGATCCCGCTTCCGACGCGCATCGAGAAGTTCACGGTCAACCGTGGTCCGCACATCGACAAGAAGTCGCGCGAGCAGTTCGAGGTCCGCACCTACAAGCGGATGCTGGACATCGTGCAGCCGACCCCGCAGACCGTCGATGCGCTGATGAAGCTCGACCTCGCCGCAGGTGTTGATGTCGAGATCAAGCTGGCGTAAGAGAGCCGGCATTCCCGTGGTCGACGATTCCGTCCCACGGGATTTTGGCGTTTCTCCGGCCTGAAGCTACCGGAGAACGCGCCGAGGTCGCTCCCGCGATCCGGCACTCTTAAGGGATACCGCCCGGTGGTCTCGCGCAAGCGGGATGGTGCCGGGGCAGCGTCCCCCGTCTGACCGGTTCGCCGGTCGCCAGCCCGGGACGGGGGCTCGTTTCGCTTTAATCGGGCTGGATATGCCCCCCTTGAATGGTTCTTGGGGGCCTCTGTCGAGGAAGGAACAGGATCATGCGTACCGGCGTGATCGCGAAGAAGCTGGGGATGACCCGCCTGTTCCAGGACGATGGTCGGCACGTGCCGGTCACCGTTCTGGCGCTTGAAGGCGTACAGGTCGTCGCTCGCCGCGAGATGGATCGTGACGGCTACACTGCCGTCCAACTTGGTGCAGGTGTCGCCAAGGCCAAGAATGTTGCCAAGCCGCAGCGTGGCCACTTCGGCAAGGCCGAAGTCGAGCCCAAGCAGGTGCTGGTCGAGTTCCGCGTGAACGAAGACGGCCTGCTGGACGTCGGCGCGGAAATCTCCGCCGACCATTTCGTCCCCGGCCAGTATGTCGATATCCAGGGTCGTACCCAGGGTAAGGGCTTTGCCGGTGCGATGAAGCGCTGGAACTTCGGTGGTCTGCGCGCGACCCACGGCGTCTCGGTCTCGCACCGTTCGCATGGTTCGACCGGTAACCGTCAGGATCCGGGCCGCGTCTTCAAGAACAAGAAGATGGCCGGCCACATGGGCGACAAGAACCGCACGCAGCAGAATCTGGAAATCGTGTCGACCGACGTCGAGCGCGGCCTGATCTTCGTTAAGGGCTCGGTGCCCGGCTCGAAGGGTGGCTGGCTGATCGTCAAGGACGCGGTCAAGGTTTCGCGCCACGCGGACGCCCCGTTCCCCGCCAGCATCAAGGCGGCCGCCAACAACAATGCTTCTGCCGAGCCTGCTCCGGAAGCCACCGAGAGCCAGGAGGGCTAAGTCGTGAAGGTCAAGGTTCAATCCTTCGCCGGCACCGACGCCGCGGACATCGAGCTCAACGACGAGGTCTTCGGCCTCGATCCGCGCGCCGACATCCTGCACCGCGTTGTGACCTGGCAGCTGGAAAAGCGTCGCGCCACCGCGCGCGGCACCCGTGAGCGCGCCGATGTCGCGCGTTCGGGCAAGAAGCTCGGTCGCCAGAAGGGCGGCGGTGTCGCTCGTCACGGCGATCGTCGGGCCCCCGTCTTCATCGGCGGTGGTAAGGCGCACGGCGCCCGCGTCCGCGACTTCAACCCGGGTCTGAACAAGAAGGTTCGCGCCCTGGGTCTGAAGATGGCGCTGTCGAGCCATGCCAAGGCGGGTTCGCTGATCGTGATGAACGATCTGGCGGTCGCTGGTAACAAGACGAAGACGCTGCAGGGCGATCTGGCGAAGCTCGGCTTCGGCAAGACCGCGCTGGTCATCGATGGCGACGCCGTCGAGACGTCGTTCGCACTGGCCGCAGGCAACCTGAAGGAAATCAACGTCCTTCCGGCCGCTGGCGCCAATGTCTACGACATTCTGAAGCATGACACCCTGGTGCTGACGCGCTCGGCTGTCGAAAAGCTGGAGGCCCGTTTCCATGGCTAAGCAGCAGAAGGCGGTCGATCCGCGTCATTACGACGTGATCGTTGCGCCGCACATCACCGAGAAGGCGACGCTCCTGAGCGAGCACAACGCCGTGGTGTTCAAGGTCGCCCCCGGTGCTACCAAGCCCGAGATCAAGGCGGCGGTGGAAGCGCTGTTCGACGTCAACGTCACCGGCGTGAACACCATCGTCCAGAAGGGCAAGACCAAGAAGTGGAAGGGCGCTCCGTACCAGCGCTCGGACATGAAGAAGGCGATCGTCACCCTCAAGGACGGTCAGTCCATTGACGTGACGACGGGGATCTGAGCCGATGGCACTCAAGCATTATAACCCGACGAGCCCGGCCCGCCGCGGCCTGATCCTCGTCGACCGCTCGGCGCTGTGGAAGGGCGCGCCCGTCAAGGCGCTCACCGAAGGCAAGCGCAAGACCGGCGGCCGCAACAACAAGGGCCATGTGACCAGCCGCGGCATCGCGGGCGGCCACAAGCAGCGCTACCGTTTCATCGACTTCAAGCGTCGCCAGTGGGACGTCGAGGGCACCGTGGAGCGGATCGAATATGATCCCAACCGCACCGCCTTCATCGCGCTCATCAACTATGGCACCGATGAAGCCGGCAAGGTCGACCAGTCCTACATCATCGCTCCGCAGCGCCTCGCTGTCGGCGACAAGGTGATCGCGGGCAAGAAGACCGACGTGAAGCCGGGCAACGCCATGGAACTGGGCCAGATGCCGGTCGGCACGATCGTCCACAACGTCGAGATGAAGCCCGGCAAGGGCGGTCAGATCGCACGTTCGGCCGGCACCTATGTGCAGGTCGTGGGCCGCGACAAGGGCATGGTCATCGTCCGTCTGAACTCGGGCGAGCAGCGCTACATCCATGCGAACTGCATGGCGACCGTCGGCGCGGTGTCGAACCCCGACAACGGCAACACCAACCTGGCGAAGGCTGGTCGCAACCGTTGGAAGGGCCATCGCCCGCTGACCCGCGGTGTTGCGAAGAACCCGGTCGACCACCCGCACGGCGGTGGTGAAGGCCGGACCTCGGGCGGCCGTCATCCGGTCACCCCGTGGGGCAAGCCGACGAAGGGTGCGCGCACTCGTCACAACAAGGCGACGGACAAGATGATCATCCGTAGCCGTCACGCCAAGAAGAAGGGCTAACACGCAATGGCTCGTTCCGTTTGGAAGGGTCCTTTCGTGGACCTCCATCTCCTGAAGAAGGCCGAAGTGGCTCAGGATGCTGGCAACCGCGCAGGTCCGATCAAGACCTGGTCGCGTCGCTCGACCATCCTGCCGTCGTTCGTCGGCCTGACCTTCAACGTCTACAATGGTCGCAAGTTCGTTCCCGTCTCGGTGAACGAGGACATGGTCGGCATGAAGCTCGGTGAATTCGCGCCCACGCGCTACTTCCCCGGCCACGCTGCCGACAAGAAGGGTAAGCGCTGATGTCGAAGCCCGCATCCCCCCGCAAGGTCGGTGACAAGGAAGCGCTGTCGGTCGGCACGCAGATCCGTGGTTCGGCGCAGAAGCTGAACCTGGTCGCGGCCCTGATCCGCGGCAAGAAGGTCGGCGACGCGATGAACATCCTGGCCTTCTCGACGAAGGCGATGGCTGTCGACGCGCGCAAGATCCTGGCCTCCGCGATCGCCAATGCCGAGAACAACCACAACCTCGACGTCGACTCGCTCGTCGTCGCCGAGGCGTCGGTCGGCAAGTCGATCACCATGAAGCGTTTCGCGACGCGCGGCCGTGGCAAGTCCACCCGCATCCTGAAGCCGTTTTCGCGGCTCCGCATCGTCGTCCGCGAGCAGGAAGAAGCATAATGGGTCAGAAGAGCAATCCGATCGGCCTGCGTCTCCAGATCAACCGCACCTGGGACAGCCGCTGGTTCGCCGAAGGCCATGACTATGGCCGCCTGCTGCTGGAGGATCTGAAGATCCGCCAGTACATCATGAAGACGCTGCCCCAGGCCGCGATCTCGAAGGTCGTCATCGAGCGTCCGGCCAAGCTGTGCCGCATCTCGATCTTCGCGGCGCGTCCGGGCGTGATCATCGGCAAGAAGGGCGCCGACATCGAAAAGCTTCGCAAGAAGCTGGGTTCGATGACCTCGTCCGACGTGTCGCTGAACATCGTCGAGATCCGCAAGCCCGAGATCGACGCCAAGCTCGTCGCACAGGGCGTGGCCGACCAGCTGGAGCGCCGTATCGCGTTCCGCCGCGCCATGAAGCGTGCGGTGCAGTCGGCGCTCCGTCTGGGCGCCGAAGGCATCCGTATCACCTGCGGCGGCCGTCTGGGCGGCGCGGAAATCGCGCGGACCCGAATGGTATCGTGAAGGCCGCGTTCCGCTGCACACGCTGCGCGCGAACGTCGACTATGCCGAAGCGCAGGCGCACACCGCTTATGGCGTGTGCGGCGTGAAGGTGTGGATCTTCAAGGGCGAGATCCTGGGCCATGACCCCATGGCGCAGGACCGGCTGATGATGGAGGCTCAGACCTCCGGCGTGCGCCCGGCGCGCGACGATCATCGCCGCTAAGGATCAAAGAACATGCTGCAACCAAAGCGCACCAAGTTCCGCAAGGCCTTCAAGGGCCGCATCCACGGCGATGCGAAGGGCGGCACGAGCCTGAACTTCGGTTCCTATGGCCTGAAGGCCATGGAGCCGGAGCGGATCACCGCTCGCCAGATCGAGGCGGCTCGCCGCGCGATCACGCGTCACATCAAGCGCCAGGGTCGTCTCTGGATCCGCATCTTCCCGGACGTCCCCGTCTCGTCGAAGCCTGCCGAAGTCCGCATGGGCTCGGGTAAGGGTTCGCCGGAATTCTGGGCCGCCCGCGTGAAGCCGGGTCGCATCCTGTTCGAACTCGACGGTGTCGACGGCCCGCTGGCCGCCGAGGCATTCGAGCGCGCCGCGATGAAGCTGCCCATCAAGACCAAGGTCGTTGCCCGCCTGGGCGACACCTCGCACCTCGGAGGCGAGTAATGGCCAAGACTGAATATACCGGCCAGAGCGACGACCAGCTCGTCGAGGCGCTGGGCAACCTGAAGCGTGAGCAGTTCAACCTGCGCTTCCAGGCGGCCACGAGCCAGCTCGAAAAGCCCAGCCGGGTCAAGGAAGTCCGTCGCGACATCGCGCGGATCAAGACCATCCAGGCGCAGCGCACCGCTGCGGCTGCCAAGTAAGGACCGAGACACATGCCGAAGCGCGTGCTGACCGGGGTGATTGTCTCGGACAAGACCGACAAGACGGTCGTCGTCAATGTGGAGCGGAAGGTCAAGCACCCCCTCTACGGCAAGATCATCCGTCGGTCGAAGAAGTATCATGCTCACGACGAGAGCAATGAGTTCAAGGCCGGTGAGACGGTGCGGATCGAAGAGACCGCCCCGATCTCGAAGCTGAAGACCTGGAAAGTGATCGAGCGGGTGAACACCCACACGACGCCGGAACGGGCATCGGCAGAGGGCTGAACCCTTTGACATCCGACCCCGCTCTTTCCGCGTGAAAGGGCGGGGTTCGGGTTGAAAAGGGCGCCCTTCGGGGCATCGAGCGGATTGGTCGAAAGGCCCAAGCGACTCGCTTGCCTTTCGCACCAGGAGTGGCTATGGGGCCTCTCCCCCTGGCGCGGGTCATCCCTGCGCCGGGGGTCGTTTTTTAAGGCGGGGTCGGGTCGGTATCCACCCCAGGTAGAGAGAAGGAAGCGGATCCATGATCCAGATGCAGTCCAATCTCGACGTCGCTGACAATAGCGGCGCGAAGCGGGTGCAGTGCATCAAGGTGCTGGGCGGCTCGAAGCGCCGTACCGCATCGGTCGGCGACATCATCGTCGTCAGCGTCAAGGAAGCGCAGCCGCGTGGCCGCGTGAAGAAGGGCGACGTTCACCGCGCGGTGATCGTGCGTACCGCCAAGGACATCCGTCGCGCCGACGGCTCGGTGATCCGTTTCGACGGTAACGCCGCTGTGCTGGTCAACAAGAACGAGGAGCCGATCGGCACCCGTATCTTTGGCCCGGTCGTGCGTGAGCTTCGCGGCAAGAAGCACATGAAGATCATCTCGCTGGCTCCGGAGGTGCTGTAATGGCCGCCGCCAAGATCAAGAAGGGCGATCGCGTCATCGTCCTGTCCGGCAAGGACAAGGGCAAGACCGGCACCGTGTCGCTGGCGATGCCGAAGGACGGCAAGGTCGTCGTGGACGGCGTCAACATCGCCACCCGTCACCGCAAGCCCACCCAGGCGAACCCGCAGGGTGGCCTGGAGCGCACTGCTGCGCCGCTGCACATCTCGAAGGTCGCGCACGTGACCGCCGATGGCAAGCCGACCCGCGTCCGTTTCGAGACGCAGGATGGCAAGAAGGTCCGTGTCGCCGTCAAGACCGGGGAGAAGATCGATGGCTAATTACAAGCCCCGCATGAAGGCTATCTACGACGATAGCATCATCAAGGCGATGACCGACAAGTTCGGTTACAAGAACGTCAACGAGATCCCCCGGATCGAGAAGATCGTGCTCAACATGGGCGTGGGCGAAGCGACGCAGGACAAGAAGCGCGTCGACCAGGCCGCCTCCGAGATGGAGCTGATCGCGGGTCAGAAGCCCGTCATCACCAAGGCGAAGAAGTCGATCGCGCAGTTCAAGCTGCGTGAAGGCATGCCGATCGGTGTGAAGGTCACGCTGCGTCGCGAGCGCATGTACGAATTCCTGGACCGCTTCATCACGATCGCGCTGCCGCGCGTTCGCGACTTCCGCGGCCTGAATCCGAAGTCCTTCGACGGTCGCGGCAACTATGCCTGCGGCATCAAGGAACAGATCATCTTCCCCGAAATCAACTATGACCGCATCGACAAGGTGCGCGGCATGGATGTGATCGTGACCACCACGGCGAAGACCGACGACGAGGCGCGCGAGCTGCTCCGTCTCTTCGGCTTCCCGTTCCCCAAGGAAGACGCTGCCGACGAGAAGAAGGCGGCGTAACCGGACTGCCCCCTCTCCACGCCGGGGAGGGGGTCCTTACAGAAAGAGCTTAAGTCCATGGCGAAACTGAGTTCAATCAACAAGAACGAGAAGCGTCGCCTTCTCGTCAAGAAGTATGCCGGCAAGTACGCGAAGCTGAAGGCGATCGCGAACGACCAGAGCCTCGATGAGACCGAGCGTCTGATCGCGCGCCTGAAGATGGCCGAGATCCCCCGCAACGGCAATCCGACCCGTATCCGCAACCGCTGCGAGATCACCGGTCGCCCGCGTGCGTATTACCGCAAGTTCCGTCTCGCTCGCGTCATGCTGCGCGATCTGGCCAACAAGGGCCTGATCCCCGGCGTCACCAAGTCGAGCTGGTAAGGACCATTTGAGATGGCAGTGACCGATCCCCTGGGTGACCTGCTCACCCGCATCCGCAACGGCCAGCGCGCGCGCAAGGACTCCGTCCTGACGCCTGCGTCGAAGCTGCGCGCCCGCGTGCTCGACGTGCTCCAGCGCGAAGGCTATATCCGTGGCTACAGCGAAGAGCAGATGGGCCCCGCGGCCGGCATCCGCATCGAGCTGAAGTATTTCGAAGGCCAGCCCGCGATCAAGCATGTCGCGCGCGTGTCCAAGCCCGGCCGCCGTATCTATTCGGGCGCGCAGGAGCTTCCGCGCGTTCGCAACGGCCTGGGCATCACCATCGTGTCGACGCCGCGTGGCGTTCTGTCGGACGCCGAAGCGCGCGAGCAGAATGTCGGTGGCGAAGTCCTGGCGGAGGTGTTCTGATGAGCCGCATCGGTAAGAAGGCGGTCCCGGTTCCGGCCGGCGTCACCGCGACCATCGCCGACAAGGTGCTGAGCGTGAAGGGTCCCAAGGGCACCCTGTCCATGCCGCTCGTTGACGAGATCACCTATGACGTCCAGGCGGACGCCATCGCGGTGCAGCCTGCCAACGCCACGAAGCGCGCCCGCGCCTTCTGGGGCATGCAGCGCACCATGGTGCAGAACCTCGTGACCGGCGTGACCGCAGGCTTCTCGAAGAAGCTGGTCATCACCGGCGTCGGCTACCGCGCCGCCGCGCAGGGCAAGACCCTGAAGCTGCAGCTCGGCTACAGCCACGACGTCAACATCGACGTGCCGGAAGGCATCGAGGTGAAGACGCCGGACGCCACCACCGTCGAGATCAGCGGTTCGGACAAGCAGAAGGTCGGCCAGCTGGCCGCCGAGATCCGTCGCTGGCGCAAGCCCGAGCCGTATAAGGGCAAGGGCATCAAGTACGACGGCGAGTTCATCTTCCGCAAGGAAGGGAAGAAGAAGTAATGACCAAGGGTCTCTCTCTTTTCGAGAAGCGCCGTCGGCGCAACCGTACCGCGCTGCGTGCGCGTGCGGGCACCCGTCCGCGCCTGTCGGTGCATCGCTCGGGTAAGCACATCTATGCCCAGGTGATCGACGACGAGGCCGGTCGTACCGTGGCTTCGGCCTCGACGCTGGAGAAGGACGCACGCGGCCAGTCGGGCGCGAACGTCGCAGCGGCGAGCGAAGTCGGCAAGCGCGTGGCCGAGAAGGCCAAGGCCGCCGGCGTCACGCAGGTCGTTTTCGACCGTGGCGGCTTCCTGTTCCACGGTCGCGTCAAGGCGCTGGCCGAGGCGGCACGCGAAGCGGGATTGGAGTTCTAATATGGCTGACGAGAACAACGTGGCCGTTGCCGGTGCCGAAGGCGCCGCGCAGGACGCGACCCAGGGTCGCGGTCCCCGGGGCGGCCGTGGCCGTGGTCCGGGCGGCGATCGCGGCCGTGGCGGCCGTGACGGCAACCGTGGTCGTCGCGACGACCGTCGCGGTGGCGCCGAGGAGCAGGGCGAAGAGCTGATCGAAAAGCTCGTCCACATCAACCGCGTCTCGAAGACCGTGAAGGGCGGTAAGCGCTTCGGCTTCGCCGCGCTCGTCGTGGTCGGCGACGGCAAGGGGCGTGCGGGCTTCGGTCATGGCAAGGCGCGCGAAGTGCCGGAAGCCATTTCGAAGGCGACGGCTGCCGCCAAGAAGGCGATGGTCCGCGTTCCGCTGAAGGACGGTCGCACGCTGCATCATGATGGCAACGGCCATTTCGGTGCGGGCCGCGTGACGGTGCGTTCGGCGCCGCAGGGTACCGGCATCATCGCCGGCGGTCCGATGCGCGCGATCTTCGAATCGCTCGGCGTTGCCGACGTGGTGACGAAGTCGATCGGCACCTCGAACCCGTACAACATGATCCGTGCCACCTTCGAAGCGCTGGGCGACCAGACTTCGCCGAAGGCGGTGGCGCAGCGTCGTGGCAAGAAGATCGCCGACCTGCTGGGTCGCGGTCACGGTGCCACCCAGCAGACTGCCGAGGCGGAAGCCGCGGCCGTCGTGGAGTAAGCGACCATGGCAACCATCAAGATCAAGCAGACCGGTTCGCCGATCCGCCGCACCAAGGACCAGCGCGCGACCCTCGTCGGCCTGGGCCTCAACAAGATGCACAAGGTCGCCGAGCTTCAGGATAGCCCTGAAGTCCGTGGCATGATCCGCAAGGTGCAGCACATGGTTCAGGTGGTGGACTGAGGCACTTCGGGATCGATCCTGCGCTCCGTTCAGCCTGAGCGTAGTCGAAGGCCACGCCGCTCGGCTTGCACTTCGACTTCGCTCAGTGCGAACGGAGAGAGGGATGAGGTCCCGGTCTCATATCCGTCACATTGAACAGTGACAAACACGGGGAAGGGGGCTATGCGGCCCCCTTCCTTTTATCCAGCGGTCGTGATTCTTCCCGAATGACGGCCATGCGCGAAACAAGCGAAAGCGAGTGCAAATCATGAAGCTGAACGAACTTTTCGACAACCAGGGTGCCCGCAAGTCCAAGATTCGCGTCGGTCGCGGTATCGGTTCGGGCAAGGGCAAGACCGGCGGTCGCGGCGTCAAGGGGCAGAAGAGCCGTGAGGGCGTGTCCATCGCGGGCTTCGAGGGCGGTCAGATGCCGCTCCACATGCGTCTGCCGAAGCGCGGCTTCAACAACATCTTCGCCAAGGACTATGCCGAGGTGAACCTGGGCGCGATCCAGAAGGCGGTCGACTCGGGTAAGCTGAAGACCGACGGCACGATCGATCACGCCGCGCTGAAGGCCGCTGGCCTCGCCCGTGGCGGCAAGGACGGCGTCCGTCTGCTCGGCAAGGGCGAACTGACCGCCAAGCTGTCGTTCGTCGTGCAGGGCGTGTCGGCCTCGGCACGTGAAGCGGTCGAGAAGGCCGGTGGTTCGGTCGACGTGCCGCACGTCGTGCCTGCCGCCGAGAAGGCCGCCGCGAAGAAGGGCCAGGCCCGCGCCGCGAAGCTCGCCGCCAAGGCCTGAACCGGATAGGATCCGCCGCTGTCGAATGGCGCCACGCCATCCCTGACAGCGGCGGATTTTGCATCCGGGTTAGACAAGCGCGTCTTCGCGCCTATATGAGCGGCGGGGCGGTTCAAAACGCATCCCGCCGTTTTTCGTTTCCAGGATAACGCAACAGCTATGGCATCCGCAGCCGACCAGATGGCGCAAAGCATCAGCCTGGCGAAATTCGCCAAGGCCACCGACCTCAAGAAGCGGCTGTGGTTCACGATCGGCGCGCTGATCGTCTTCCGCCTGCTCAGCTATGTCCCGCTGCCGGGCGTCGACCCGACCGCGCTGGGCCTGCTGAGCCAGAAGACCACGGGCGGCGTGCTCGACTTCTTCAACACCTTCTCGGGCGGTTCGCTCAGCCGCATGTCGCTGATCGCGCTGGGCGTGATGCCGTACATCACGGCCTCGATCGTCATCCAGCTCGCGACCTCGCTGAGCCCGCAGCTCGCCGCCATCAAGAAAGAAGGCGAGAGCGGCCGCAAGAAGCTGAACCAGTACACCCGCTACGGCACGGTGCTGCTGACCGCGATCCAGGGCTATTTCATCGCCGTGGGGCTCGAGACGCTGGGCGCCAGCCAGGGCATCCAGGCGGTGATCGAGCCGGGCATGACCTTCCGCATCGCGGCGGTCATCTCGCTGATCGGCGGTACGATGTTCCTGATGTGGCTGGGCGAGCAGATCACCAGCCGTGGTATCGGCAACGGCGTGTCGCTGATCATCATGGCGGGCATCGTCGCGCATCTGCCGACGACGCTGGTCAACCTGCTTGAAGGCGGGCGTACCGGCAGCATCGATCCGGTCCGCCTGATCGGCATCATCGTCGCGGTCGTCGTCCTCGTCCTGTTCATCTGCTTCATGGAGCGCGCGCAGCGCCGCATCCTGATCCAATACCCGAAGCGCGCGACGCAGCGGGGGATGCAGGCCGATCGCAGCCACCTGCCGCTGAAGATCAACACCGCAGGCGTGATTCCTCCGATCTTCGCCTCGTCGCTGCTGCTGATGCCGCTGACCATCTCGCAGTTCGCAGGCCAGCGCGTTGCCGGTGAGAGCCGCTGGGGCGACTTCATCATCAGCCTCAACCAGTATCTGCAGCACGGCAGCCCCGTGTACATGCTGCTTTACGGCGCTGGCATCATCTTCTTCTCGTTCTTCTACACTGCGGTTGTCTTCAACCCGGAGGAGACGGCGGACAATCTGAAGCGCTATGGCGGCTTCATTCCCGGCATCCGTCCGGGCAAGAACACCGAGACCTATCTCGATTACGTGCTGACCCGTATCACGGTGATCGGGGCGGCCTATCTGACGATCATCTGTCTGCTGCCCGAATATCTGGTGTCGGCGCTGCAGATTCCCTTCTATCTGGGCGGGACCAGCCTGCTGATCGTCGTCAACGTGACGATGGACACGGTGACCCAGATCCAGAGCCATTTGCTGGCGCATCAATATGGCGACCTGATCAAGAAGGCGAAGCTGAAGGGTGGCCGCCTGCGCTGAGGCGCGGACGGGACTAGCGGAAAACAGGGGAGAATGACGTGGGCGTGAACATCATCCTGCTGGGGCCGCCGGGCGCGGGCAAGGGGACCCAGGCGCAGCGGCTGGTGGCGAATCGCGGCATGGTGCAGCTGTCGACCGGCGACATGCTGCGCGCGGCGGTCAAGGCGGGCACCCCCGTCGGCCTTCAGGCCAAGGCGGTGATGGATGCGGGCGAGCTGGTGTCGGACGCGATCGTCTCGGCGCTGATCGGCGAGCGGCTGGATGCGGCCGAGGCCGAAGGCGGCGCGATCTTCGACGGCTATCCGCGCACCGCGGCGCAGGCCGAAGCGCTGGACGTGCTGCTCGCCGAGCGCGGCAAGTCGCTGGACCATGTCATCGAGCTGGCGGTGGACGAGGATGCGCTGGTCGAGCGGATCACCGGCCGCTTCACCTGCGCCTCGTGCGGCGCGGGCTATCATGACAGCTTCAAGCCGACCCAGGTAGAGGGCGTCTGCGACGTCTGCGGCTCGACCGAGTTCAAGCGGCGTCCCGACGACAATGCCGAGACGGTGCGGACGCGGATGGCCGAATATCGAGCCAAGACCGCGCCGATCCTGCCGATCTACGAGGCGCGCGGCATCGTGACGCGGGTCGACGGCATGGCCGGGATGGACGATGTGGGCACGGCGATCGACGCGATCCTCGATCGCTGACCGACCGCATGACGCGATGGCAAAGGGGGCCGCTTCCGATCGGGAGCGGCCCCCTTTTTTGCACGTTTCCAAGGGGGATCGACGTTCGGTATTTCTTCCCTCTCCCCTGGACAGGGGAGAGGGTTAGCGAAGCTTGCCAGCCTGTTGGCTAGCGCAGCTTGGGTGAGGGGTCGAGCGAGCCCAAGGGCTCGCGCGCTACGCGCATGCACCCCTCACCCAGCTCCGACTAAGCCTTTGCTCTCGCAAAGGCCAAGTCTGCGCAACCCTCTCCCCTCTGCGAGGGGCGAGGGAAGGAAAGGCCATCCCGAACGTCCATCGGCCCTATGTCGTGACGGGGGCGCTGGCGTCACGGGGCAGGAGTTTCTGGAAGTCCTGCCAGGAGTCCGTCATTTCCGTCAGTTCGTGGCGTTGCCGGTCGGTCAGCATATTTTGACGACCGGAATCCAAGGATTTGTTCACCAGCGCGACGATCTGCGAAACGCGTGTGTCCGCATCCTCGCCGCTGCGGGCGATGGTGAGGGTGGATGCGGCGAGGTCGGCCCGGATCGGGGTGGCGTCGGCCATCCTGTCGAACACCCGGCCGAGGATCGCGGTGGCTTCCTCCTTATGCTCGGGGGCGATCAGGCGGTCGGCGATCGCGGTCATCTTCATATGCTTCAGCGCGAATTCGGCCGCATAGGTGGTGTCGGTGCGCTGCCCCTGCTGCGGCAGGACGCTCGTCAGCGCGGCGGTGAGGGCCTCTTTCGCCGATGCGCCGTCCTTCAGCATCCCATAGAGCGGAGCGACATCGGCCGCGAAGGGCGCGGTATAGGGGTTGGTGACGAGCGTGTTGCCGGTATCGCCCAGATCAATGCCCCTGCCGCGCCCGATCACGTCCTGGCGGGCGGCGAGCAGCGCCTTGACCGTCTTGTCATAGGTCACGGGGTCCTGGGGTTTCGCGACGGCCCCCTTCTCCAAACTCTCCAGCGCCTCGAACGCCTCGCGGGAAATCGAGATGGTGGTCGGGCCCTTCGGCTTGTCGAAAGGCGATGGCGCCGACGCCGGGGCGTCCTGGCCCGACAGCGGGCTGAAGCGGATCGGAGAGGCGGACGAAACGGGCGAGATCATGGTCTTTATGACGACCGTTTCATCTGAATCCTAACCGATTTATCTTTGCCGCCGTGCCGCCGCCTGTCATCGTTTCGCGCCTATGACCGCGCTGATTGCCGATTATTACCGCCATCTCACAGTCGACCTGCGACGGTCCGACCATACGGTGCGGGCCTATGTCGCCACGGCCGGGCGGCTGTGCGGCTTCCTGGGCGAACATTGGGGCGAGGCCATGGACGGCGAGGCGCTCGCCCGCCTGACGGCCGCCGACCTGCGCGCCTATCTCGCGCGGCGTCGGGGGGAGGGGCTGACATCGGCGTCGACGGCGCGGGAATTGTCGGCGGTGCGCCACTTCCTGCGCTGGGCGGGCGCCGAGCCGCCGCCGATGAAGGGCCCGCGCCGCAAGCGGACGATCCCTCGCCCACAGGCCCCCGCCGACATCATGGCGCTGGGCGAGGATGTCGCGGAAAACGCCGCCGAGCCCTGGATCGCCGCGCGCGACTGGGCGGTGCTGATGCTGCTCTATGGCGCGGGGCTGCGGATCGGGGAGGCGCTGTCGCTGCCGGCGGGCATCCTGCCGCTGGGCGAGACGATCCGCGTCACCGGCAAGCGCAACAAGACGCGGATCGTGCCGCTCCTTCCCGAACTGCGCGCCGCGATCGAGGCCTATGCCGCGCAGATGCCCTTTGCGGTGGCGGGCGACGAGCCGCTGTTCCGGGGCGCCAAGGGCGGGCCGCTGTCGCCCACGATCATCCGGCGCGCGGTCCAGGCGGCGCGGGAGCGGCTGGGTCTGGCGGCGCGGACGACGCCGCACGCGCTGCGGCACAGTTTCGCCACCCATTTGCTGGGCCGGGGCGCCGATCTGCGCCAGCTTCAGGAACTGCTCGGCCATGCCAGCCTGAGTTCGACGCAAATCTATACCGAGGTCGATGCCGCGCGGCTGCTCGACATTTACCGGACCGCGCATCCTCGCGCCTGAGGCGCGGGCGGATCATCGCTCGCCGCGCGGCTTCCAGGTGAAGACCCGCCAGAGATAGCCGACCGCGATCGCCCCCGTCATCACGATGGCGGCGGGGCCGACATAGCGGTCGATCGCCTCGAAATTGGCGCCCAGCCAAAGCCCCGCATAGGCCAGGATGGCATTCCAGATCGTGCTGCCCGCAAAGGTCCAGATCAGGAACTTGGCCAGCGGCATTCGCGTGATCCCGGCGGGAAGCGAGATCAGGGTGCGGAAGGCGGGCATGAAGCGGAACACGAACACCACCCAGCCGCCATGCCGGACGAAGAACTCGTGCAGCCGCTCGACATCGCGCCATTCCATCGTCAGCCAGCGGCCATGGCGGTCGATAAAGGGGCGGAACCGCTCATAGCCGATATAGCGGCCGACCGCGTACCAGGCATAATTGCCCGCCGTGGTTCCTGCCGTGCCCCACAGGATCAGCGGGATCATCTCCATCTGCCCGCGCGCGACCGCCATGCCGCCCAGGCCCATGATGACCTCGGACGGGATGGGGGGCAGGATATTTTCCAGCGCCATCAGCAGGAAGATGCCGAAATAGCCGCCCCAGGCGATCAGGTTGAGGATGAAATCGGTCATGCTTGATGGACTGTACCGCCGAACGCAGGGGCGGTTCCCGTATCGCCGCGGCGAACGCGGCGAAAGGGGGAAGCCGCTTGACGAGGCGAGCGGGTTGCGCGAACCCGACGAGCATGGCCGACACGTCCCCCTCATCGCCCAGATCGTCGGAAGCGAAGGATACGCTGCGCTTCTTCCTGAAGCTGGCGCTGTTCGTCTTCATCCTGCGCAGCTTCATCGTCACGTCCTTCGTGATCCCGTCGGAATCGATGCTGCCACGGCTGTTGATCGGCGATTACCTGTTCGTGACGAAGTGGAATTACGGCTATTCGCGCTGGTCCCTTCCGTTCGGCGTGCCATTGCTGCCGGGGCGGATATTGGGCCGCGATCCGGCGCGCGGCGACGTGGTGGTGTTCCGCTCGCCGGGGCCCGACGACCATGACGTCATCAAGCGGGTGATCGGTCTGCCCGGCGATACGATCCAGGTGACGAACGGGCAGGTGATCCTGAACGGCCGCCCTGTCCCCAAGCAGCGCGTCGCCGATTTCGTCCTGCCGCTGACCCCTAATTTCGGGCCGACCGAGTGCGGCGCGGCCTATCTCGACTCGGTCGGCGGCCGGTCGGTCTGCCGCTATCCCCGGTTCCGTGAGACGCTGCCGGGCGGCAAGAGCTATGACGTGATCGACCAGGGCAATTTCCCCGATCGCGACGATACCGGCGTCTATACCGTGCCCGCCGGGCGGGTCTTCCTGATGGGCGACAATCGTGACGATTCGGCCGACAGCCGCTTCGCGCCGCCGATGGGCATGGGGATGATCCCGATGGACCGGCTCGAGGGGCGCGCCGCGGTGACCTTCTTCTCGACCGACGGCTCGGCAGAGTGGATCAAGCCATGGACCTGGGTGACCGCCGCGCGCTGGAAGCGGATCGGAGAAGGGTTTTGAGCGCGGTCGATGACTGGCTGAAGGCGATCTTCGGCCGCGCGCCCGCCGACACCGCGCCGTTCCAGCGTGCGCTGACCCATGGCAGCCAGGCGGCGGAGAATTATGAGCGGCTGGAGTTCCTGGGCGACCGGGTGCTGGGGCTGGTCATGGCCGAATGGCTGTGGGAGCAATTCCCGAACGAGCCCGAGGGGCAGCTGTCACGGCGCCTCAATTCGCTGGTGACGGGCGCCGTCTGCGCCGATGTCGCGCGCGACCTGGGGGTGCGCGAGCATCTGCGGCTGGGCAAGCAGGCGCGCGATGACGGCGCATCGGACAGCGACAATGTGCTGGGCGACGTGATGGAGGCGCTGATCGGTGCCTGGTATCGCGAGGCGGGGCTGGACGCGGCGCGCGGCTTCATCCGCAAGGCCTGGGGCGACCGCGTGCATGCGCAGGGTAAGGCGCCGCAGCATCCCAAGTCGGCGCTGCAGGAATGGGCCGCCGCGCATAATCGCAAGGCACCCGAATATGTGGTGACGGATCGCTCGGGACCGCACCATGCGCCGCGCTTTACCGTGGCCGTCCGGATCGGTCGCACGGCAGAGGCCAGCGCGAGCGGCGCGAACAAGCAGGAGGCGGAGACGGCTGCGGCCAAGGCGTTGCTGGCGAAGCTGAAGGCCTGAGCCGGGGGTGAGGCCGGGGCGTGGGCTTCGACTTCGCTCAGCCTGAACGGCTGTTTGACAGGAAGGCCACGCGTCCCAACCTCCGTTCAGCCTGAGCGAAGTCGAAGGCCAAGCCCCGACCCCGCCCAAGCACCGGACTTAACGCCCCCTGGCGGCCGCCGCTTCCTTCCTCGCCTGAACCTTCGCGCGGTGGTGTCCGATCGCGCAGCCTGCGACCGCGCCCAGCACCGCATGGCCCTTGCCGACGAAATGCCCGGCGACGCCGCCGACCGCCGCGCCCTTGAGGCAGCCCTTGGCCGAGGCGGGGCCTGCCACCGTCAGCAGGATCGCGGCCGACAGGGTGGTCATCAGGGTCTTCATGACACGCACTCCTTTGCGAAAACGGAGCGGGGATATGGCCGGTGACGAATGGCCGGGTGTTGATCGCGATGTGACGATCCGTCCATGCGGGCTTTTCCTTGCAGGCAGGGCCGCTTCGCCTGTACCGCTGGGGCATGACTGAACAACGTTGCGGCCTCGTGGCCGTCGTCGGCGCGCCCAATGCCGGAAAATCCACCCTCGTCAATGCGCTGGTCGGCCAGAAGGTCGCGATCGTCAGCCCCAAGGCGCAGACGACTCGCGCCAAGCTGCTCGGCGTGGCGATCGAGGGGGATGCGCAGATCCTGCTGGTCGACACCCCCGGCATTTTCGAGCCCAAGCGCCGCCTGGACCGCGCGATGGTCGCCGCCGCCTGGGAAGGCGCGGAGGGGGCCGACATCCTGGCGCTGGTCGTCGACGGCAAGGGCGGGATCGGGCCGAAGGTGACCGCCATCGCCGAGTCGATCGCGCACCGGCCCGAGCCCAAGCACCTGATCCTCAACAAGGTCGACATCGCCGACAAGGCGCGGTTGCTGGGCCATGCCGAAAAGCTGAACGCGGTCGTGGCGTTCGACGAGATCTGGTTCGTCTCGGCGCAGACCGGCGACGGCCTGCCCGAGCTGAAGGCGCATCTGGCGAAACTGATGCCGGAGGGGCCCTGGCATTATCCCGAGGACCAGGTCTCCGACGCGACCGAGCGCGCGCTGGCCGCCGAGGTGACGCGCGAGCAGATCTATCTCCAGCTCCATGCCGAACTGCCCTATGCCAGCGCGGTCGAGACCGAGGCCTATAAGGAGCGCGAGGACGGATCGGTCGAGATCCACCAGCAGATCCTGGTCGAACGCCCCACCCAGCGCGCGATCGTGCTGGGCAAGAACGGCGTGCGGATCAAGGAGATCGGGGCGAAGGCCCGCGAGGAGCTGTCGCGCATCCTGGGGCACCAGGTGCACCTGTATCTGCACGTGAAGGTGAAGCCGGGCTGGGACGAGGATCGCTCGGTCTATAAGGATATCGGGTTGGATTGGGTGGATTGATTATTTGGGTTGGGGGCTCGGTGAGACACCTTGCCCTCCCCCATCCCCTCCCGCTTGCGGGAGGGGCGTGCCTAGCCGCACGGATTTGCGCTTCAAAAAGCGACGCGCTCGTTACTTCTGCAGACCACTCGCCAAGCAACGCACCCCTCCCGCAAGCGGGAGGGGATGGGGGAGGGCAGGGGCTAGGCCACTCCCTCACCCAACCGCCCCAAGGCCCATTCTGCGGCTTCGACGACAACCGGATCGGCATCCCCCAACAACCCCCGCAACACCGGCACCAGCTCCGCCGCCCCGCTATTCCCCGCCGCGATCGCCGCATTGCGCACCATCCGGTTCCGCCCGATCCGCTTGATCGGCGACCCCGCGAAAACCTGCCGGAAACCCGCATCGTCCAGCGAGAGGATATCCCCAAGCTCCGGCGCGGTCAGTTCGGCGCGCGGATGGAACGCCATATTCGCCTGCGCCGCCGCCGCGAACTTGTTCCACGGGCACACCGCCAGACAATCGTCGCAGCCATAGATGCGGTTGCCCATCGCCGCCCGGAATTCCTCCGGGATCGGCCCCGCATGTTCGATGGTCAGATAGGAGATGCAGCGCCTGGCATCGAGTTGATAGGGCGCGGGAAAGGCGTCAGTCGGGCACGCCCGCTGGCACGCATCGCACCGGCCACAGGTGTCGCGCGCCACCGCATCGGGCTCCAGTTCCAGCGTGGTATAGATCGCCCCCAGGAACAGCCAGCTGCCATGCTCGCGACTGACGAGGTTGGTGTGCTTGCCCTGCCAACCCAGCCCGGCCGCCTCGGCCAGCGGCTTTTCCATCACCGGCGCGGTGTCGACAAAGACCTTGAGGTCGCAAGCCCCCTCCTGCGCCAGCCAGCGGCCCAGCGCCTTCAGCTGCCGCTTCACCACGTCGTGATAATCGGCACCCTGCGCATAGACCGAGATGCGCCCGATCCGCCCGTGATCGGCCAGCCGCATCGGGTCCTCGGCGGGGGCATAGCTGACGCCCAGCGAGATGATGCTCTTCACCTCGGGCCACAGGCTGGCGGGGCTCTGCCGCTGGTGCGCGCGGTCGGCCATCCAGATCATCGATCCGTGCCGCCCCTCGGCCAGCCACTGGTGCAGCCGCTCGACGGTTTTCGGCGCGGCGTCGGCATGGGTGATGCCGATCGCGGCAAAGCCCAGTTCGGCCGCCTTCGCCTTGATCCGGGTTTCCAGCTTGTCTTGCGCCACGCAGGCCCGCTACCACATGCGATCAGGGAGGAACAGTTGCGTGGATAATCAGTGGGCGGTCACCGCCTCGGGCCTCGCCAAACGCTTCGGGGATCGCCGGGTGGTCGACGGGGTCGACATCGCGGTGCCGACCGGCGCGGTGTACGGCGTGCTGGGCCCCAACGGCGCCGGCAAGACGACCACGCTTCGGATGCTGCTCGGCATCATCGAACCCGATGAGGGGCAGCGCACGCTGCTGGGCCATGCCCATCCGCGCGATGCCAGCGACATGGTCGGCTATCTGCCCGAGGAGCGCGGGCTGTACCCGGCGATGAAGGCGCGCGAGGCGATCGCCTTCATGGGCGCGCTGCGCGGGCTCGACTGGGCGACCGGGCGCGCCCGCGCGGTCGAACTGCTGGAGCAGGCCGGGCTCGGCCATGCCGCCGACAACAAGATCCGCAAATTGTCCAAGGGCATGGCGCAGCTGGTCCAGCTGCTCGGCTCGGTCGTGCATCGCCCGAAGCTGCTGGTGCTGGACGAGCCGTTCTCGGGCCTCGACCCGGTCAACCAGGAACGGCTGGAGGCGCTGATCTTGGGCGAGCGCGACCGGGGGGCGACGATCCTGTTCTCCACCCATGTCATGGCGCATGCCGAGCGGCTGTGCGACCGGCTGGCGATCATCGCGGGCGGACAGCGGCGGTTCGAGGGGACGGTGGACGAGGCGCGTGGCACGCTGCGCTCCTGGGTCCGCTATCGTCCGCGCGATCCCGCGCAGGTCCTGCCGCCGCTCTTGCCCGCCGATGCGGTGCGCGACGGCGAGGATTGGCGATTCCCGTTGCCCGATGAGGGGATCGAGCCGGTGCTCGGACGGCTGCTCGCGGCCGGGGCCGGGGTGCTGAACCTGTCGATCGAACGCCCCAGCCTGCACGAAGCCTTTGTCCGCATCGTCGGTGCGCCCGCCGAGGAGATTGCGGCATGAATTCCACCCGCCGCCTGATCCGCCAGACGATGACGATCGCACGCCGCGATTTCATCGCGACCGTCTTTACGCCGATCTTCCTCCTGTTCCTGTTTGCGCCGCTCATCATGGTCGCGTTCAGCACCATCGGCGCGATGGGCGCGGCACAGGCCGCCGATCACGGCGCCGACCATGTCCGCATCGTCGCGATCGTCCCCGACGCCCTGGCGGGCAGCTTCGTGGAGGCCGACCGGCGGTCGCGCGCCATCTTCCGCCGCGACGAGGAGCCGCCCGCGCTGGTCACCCTTGCCCCGGCACGCGATCCGGCGGCCCAGGCGCGCGCCACGTTCGAATCGCGGGATTATGACGCGACCGCGGTACTCTATGGCCCGCTCGACCGGCCGATCCTGCTCTATGGTGCACGCGGCTCGCGCGCAGCGGATTATCTGGCCGTGCTGGCGGGCAGCGCGCTGGCGGCCGAGCGGCTGGGCGGGGAATTGCCGCGCGTCACGCCGACCAAGATCAGCTTTTCGCGCCAGCGCGCGACGCTGGGCGGGCAGAACCAGACCGCGTTCCTCGCGGTGTTCGGCGTGTTCTTCCTGACCCTGTTCCTGGCGGGGCAGGTCGTCGGCACCATGGCGGAGGAACGCTCGAACAAGGTGATCGAAGTGCTGGCCGCCGCCGTGCCGCTGGAGGCGGTGTTCCTGGGCAAGCTGCTGGGCATGTTCGGCGTGGCGGTGCTGTTCATCGGCTTCTGGGGCACGGTGCTGGGCCAGGTGACGAGCGTCCTGCCCCCGGCGTTCAGCGGGGTGGTCGGCGAATTGTCTCCGGCGGTTGGCCTGCCGATATTCGCGATCCTGTTCGTCAGCTATTTCACCATGGCCTATCTGCTGCTGGGATCGGTGTTCCTGACGATCGGCGCGCAGGCGACCACGATGCGCGAGATCCAGATGCTCTCGCTGCCCATCACCATCGTCCAGGTCGGCATGTTCACCCTGACGCTGAGCGGACTGTCCAAGCCCGACAGCTGGCTGGCACGGGTGGCGGAGATATTCCCGCTATCCTCGCCCTTCGCCATGGCGGGCATGGCGGCGGCGAGCCCCTCGCTCTGGCCGCATGCGCTGGCGCTGGCGTGGCAGGCGCTGTGGGTGGCGATCTTCGTGACGCTGGGTGCGCGGCTGTTCCGGCGCGGCGTGCTGCAATCGGGCAGCACGCGGCCCTTCTGGCGACGCAAGGGCTGACCCCCTGTCATCGGGCGGCGGCCTTCCTATCTTGGGGGCATGAGCACGCAACCTGCCGATCGCCGCGCCTTTCTCTCGCTTGCCGGTCTGGGGCTGGCGGGGATGGGGCTGTCCGCCTGCGGCCGCGAGGCGGTGGCCGCCGAGCGCTATCCGGTGACGATGAGCGACGCGGCATGGCGGCAGAAGCTCGGCCCGGCGGCCTATGCGGTGTTGCGGAAGGAAGGGACCGAGCGGCCCTATAGCAGCCCGCTCAATGACGAGCATCGCAGCGGCGTCTTCGGGTGCAAGGGCTGCGGCCAACCGCTCTTCTCGTCTAGGACGAAGTTCGACAGCGGCACCGGCTGGCCGAGCTTTTGGGCATCGCTGCCCCGCGCGGTCGGCACCACGTCCGACCGGTCGCTGATGATGGAGCGGGTGGAGGTGCATTGCAGCCGCTGCGGCGGGCATCTCGGCCATGTCTTCGATGACGGGCCCAAGCCGACGGGCAAGCGTTATTGCATGAACGGCGTGGCGATGACGTTCCGGGCGGGGTGAGGGGGAAACGGCCCTTCACGATGCGCAAGGTCGCAGCATGGGCTGCGCGCTGGGGGTGAGGTGTTCCCTTGGCCTTCGACTTCGCTCAGGCTGAACGGGGGTTTGGAAGAGGAATGGGGGCAGCTTCCGCCCCATTCGACCCTATCCGGTCACACTGCGCGACGTCGAGGCGTATGTCCCGCGTGATACGCCGGGCTTTCCCTACCATCGCCGATGCGGGCCGGGCGGAAAATCTTACTGAGTCGGGGCCGCGAAGGTCAGGATGCCCGAGACGCGGCTGTCGGTGCGCGAGGCGATCTCGTTGGCGGGCAGGGCGCTGCTCGGCGCATGGTCCGAATAGATGAAGCCCTTGGTCGGATAGGCCGACGTGCCCAGGTCGCCATTGGGGCCGTACCACACCTTGACCATCGACCAGTCATTGTTGGGCGAGACGTCGATCGCGCGGACGTCGCGCTCGATGCCGCCGCGGCGCGACCAGTTGGCATGGGTGAGCAGGACTTCGCGGTTGCTGACGACCCGGCTGACCATCGCGACATGGCCGACGCGCATCCGGTGGGTCGCTTCGAAGGCGAGGACCGATCCTTCCTTCGGGGTGTGGCCGCGCTCGTAACGGCCCTCGGCCTGGCCCCACCAGGTGTTGGCGTTGCCGTGAAGATCGATGCCCGAAATCTCGCGGGCATAGGGTGCGCACTGCCAGAACTGCGCCGCAGCAGGAGTGGCCATCATCAGGCCGCACGATGCCATCAGCGCGAATCGCACTGCAAATGCCTTGAACTTCACATGACCCCCCGGTCGGAATGTCGGTGTGAGTGTCGATTAACCGGGGCTAAACGGGTTGGAAAGCGCAGGCGCAACCATATCCGGTGAACGGTGTTGCGGCGGCGATGACTTGAAAATCCGGCGGCGAAACGAGTTTTTCGTTCCTCGTTTCGCCGCGCGGCAGGCTCGTTTTATCGTCCGAGCAGACGGTCGACCGTAACCTGGGTCACCGAATGATAGCCGGGACGCGCCTTGTCATAGATTCGCTTGGCCAGTGCTTGGCCCCATTCGCCCTGTCCCTGAAGCTGCTGGAACAGCGGCGCGACGAACTTGCGGCGGCCCTGCGCGGTCAGGAACTGCTCGGCCGACGCCTCGGCGGGCGGATAGCGGTTGGCGAGCGCGAGGCGCAGCCAGGCGAAGCGGATCTCGCTATTGCCCGTCCCGTTCCAGTGGAAACGTCCGTCGAGCGCGGCGAGCCGTTCGGCGGTCAACTGGCGGGGCAGCTGGTCGAGGAAGCGGACATATTCCTGCGTCGTGACCTTGTCCGGCACCGCCGAGACCGGGCCACCCGCTGCGAAGGCCTTGGCCGCCGCGTCGATCGCGGGGAAGGCGTCGGAGCGGACATGGACCGCATTCGCAGGGATACCGGGCTGATAGACCCATTGGTCGACGCCGATCCTGGCATCCTCGCCGGGCTTGAGCAGGTTCTGGCGCAAGTCGGCCAGGAAGCCGGCGCTCGTCTGCGGCTGGAAGGCATGGCGGTCGAAATAGCCGCGCAGATACGCGTCCCAGCGTGCGCGCCCGACGACGGACTCGATCGTCCGCAGGAAGGTCGCGCCCTTGTCATAGGCGATCTGGGTCATGCCGTCATCGGGGTCGCGCGCGGCATTCAGGTCGAGATGCAGCTTGGTGTCGGGCGACTGAGGGCCACCGGCTTCCTTCACCGCATTCTGCATGTCGGTCCAGGCCAGGTCCGCCTCCATCGCGGCGCGGCGCTTGCCGTACATCGACTCCATGATCCGGTTCTCGAAATAGCTGGTGAAGCCCTCGTTCAGCCAGAAATCGTCCCAGGTCGCGTTGGTGACGAGGTTGCCCGACCAGCTATGCGCCAGCTCATGCGCGATCAGGCTGACGAGGCTGCGGTCGCCCGCCAGCACGGTCGGCGTGGCGAAGGTCAGCATCGGGTTTTCCATCCCGCCGAACGGAAAGCTGGGCGGCAGGACCAGCACGTCATAGCGGCCCCAGCGATAGGGGCCGTACAGCCCCTCGGCGGCGCTGACGAACTTGTCGAGCCCGGCGAACTCCCATGCCGCCTTGTCGAGCATCGCGGGTTCGGTCCAGATGCCGGTATGGGCGCTGAGCGGCTTGAACTTCAGGTCGCCGATGGCGAGTGCGATCAGATAGGGGGCGACCGGCTTGTCCATGCGATAGCTGGCGGTGTGGCGGCCATCGTTGCAGGGCGTCTCGCCGGTCCGTTCTCCGCTCATCACCACGGTCAGCGCGCAGGGGGCGTTGACCGTGGCGTCCCAGGTCTGGCGGATGCCGGGCGAATCCTGGGTCGGAATCCAGCTGCGGTTGAGGATCGCCTCGCCCTGGCTGAACAGATAGGGCTGTTTCTTGCCCGCCGTCTGCTCGGGCGACAGCCATTGCAGCGCCTTGGCCCCCGGCGCGGAGGCATAGGCGATCTTGACCGTGCGCTGGCCGTTCAGCGTGATGGTCAGCGGCGCGCCGTGCACCTTGTCGACCGCGCCGACCGTATAGGGCAGGGGCCGGTTCTGCGCATCGGTGACGGTGACGATGCGCAGGCCGTTGTCGTCGACGACCAGCTGCTGGGCATCCGGCCTGGCATCGACCGACAGGGTCGCGATGCCGCGCATCACATGGGTGTCGAAATCGGCATAGAGGTTCAGCGAGACATGCGTGACCCGCGCCTCCAGCGGTCGGGCATAGCTGTGCACGTCGCGCGCATCGGGGCTGGCCATGACAGGCGCGACGGTCGGGGCGGGGGCGGGGCTTTGGGCGGCGAGCAGCATCGCCAGGGCGGCAACGGACATGGATACTCCGGATGGGACAGGATGATTGCACTATAGCCCGCCCGGCCCGGATTGGGAGGGCTCTGGACCCGGGCGACCGGGATACCCAGTTAGGGGTGCATGGATGAATTGACGCTGGCCGTGGTCGGGATCGACTTTCCCAATGAGGACAAGGCGCGGAGCAACCGACGCTTCGAGCTGCTGGCATCGGCCATCGGCGATCCCGTGACGCTGCGGCCCGAGCCGCGCAATCGGCACGATCCCCATGCAGTCGCGGTGTTCAGCGCGCGGGATGTCCAGGTCGGCTATCTCTCCGCCGAACGCGCGCCGCTGATCGGTGCCCGGATCCGACGTGGCGAGGCGGTGCGCGCCGTCTTTCAGGGGCTGAGCGGATCGGTCGCCTATATCCGGGTCCGCTTCGGCGGCGAGCCGCCAAGCCTGCCGCCGCTACGCCCGGACGCGCCCGCCCAAGGCGATGATTTCTTCCCCGACCCGGACGGCCCCGACTGGGGCGCCTGAGCCCCTGTTACGGACAACAAAAAAGGGAGCCGAAACGGCCCCCTTTTCCGTGCATGTCACCATGCGATGATGGCCGGGGCGGGCACAGACCCGCCCCCGACGATCAGTTGCTGTCCGAGTTGTCGTCCTTGACGATCGCGACGACGCCGATGGCGACCACGCCAGCAGCGATCAGCGCGGCGAGGATGCCGCCGCCGGCCAGCTTGTTGCCCTTGGCGGTCGGAGCCGAGGCGCGGACCGACTTGGCGACCGACAGGCTCGAAGCGGCGTTGGTCGGCGCAGCGGCGACCGGAGCAGCGACGAGGGCGGTGGCAGCAACGGCAGACAGGAACTTCATCATATATAATCTCCCATGGCGAACTACAGCCAAGACGCGGCGTTGTTCTTCGTCCCGATAGCGCATACGCTTCGATCCGCAAAATTGTTCCTGCAGCGCATCAATTTTTTGCAAATGCACGGAACCCTTTTGCAACACCCATAAATCATGAAGATTTGTTAACCACTTGGCATCCCGGCCATGGGCAGGTCGTGGCCATCGCCGGACCTGCGGCGCATTTCATCCACACCGGGAGCCGGTGCCGCCTGCCGGTCAGCGTCCGCCGTCACGCCTGGTCAGCGCCGCGACACAACTGGCGCGGTCGATCGCGCTGCCATCGGGTTCGCGTGCGTCGATATAGGTGACGCGTGGCTCGGCCCCGTCCTTGGGGTAGAGATAGGCGTCGAGGACGCAGAAGCGGCCCTGATATTGCAGCTTGCGTGCAGTCCCCTCGCGCACATCGGCATCGGCCGTGCCGAACAGCTTGGTCAGTCCGGCGGCGTCCTGCCCCAGCACCCGTTCCAGCCCGACGCTGGTATAGGGCACCGGCACCGGGGCCATGCCGCCGGTGCGGACCGGCGCGGCGGTCTGCGGTACGGTACAGCCCGCCAGCGCGATCGGGGGCAGCAGCATCAGCGCGAATGGGCGGTTCATGCCTTACGTCTCATGTGAAAGAAATGGGTCGCCATGCTCGCCCCCAGGACGGGGGCCAGCAGGTTCACCCCCGGAACCACGAACAGGGCGGCGGCGGCAAGCCCCAACAGGAAGCGCGCGGGTCCGGTCGCCTTGCGCCAGCGACGCATGGCGGCCCGGTCCATGTGCCGCGCCGCCACCATGTCGCCCAGATCGCGCGCGAGCAGCCAGGCATTGACGAGCAGAAAGGCCGCCGCCGTGCCCACCCCGGTCGCCAGCAGGACGATATAGAGCGGCAGGAGGATCAGGTTGATCGCGATCACGCGCCCCGCCGACCCCAGCCCTATGGCTACCCCGCGCGCGAAGGGCACCGGCCGCGCGCTTGCCAGCCGGTCGGGATAATGGCGCGCCTCGACCGCGGCGACGATGTCGTCGGCGAACAAGCCGACCACCGCGACCGCCACCGCCCGAAAGGCGAGCCAGAAGGCCAGCAGCTCGACCACCACGGTCAGCGCCGCCGACCATCCGCCCGCCTGCGCGCCCAGCCACCCGCTCAGCGCCGCGCGCACGCCCCACCACAAAGCGATCCCGGCGCCCGCGAACAGGGCGAGCGTGACCGCCAGCGAGCGAAACAGCACGCGGCGGATCGCAGGATCGCCAAGCTGGGCCAGCGACAGGAAAAAGGCGCGGATCATGGCGTCGGGAATGGCGCGGGGCCAAGGCTTGAGTCAATGCGCGGCGGCGGCGTCCGCGCCTCCCTTGCGCGGGGGTAGCGCGCTGACTAGGGCGGCGGCATCACAGCTTTTTCCCGGAGTCCCTTTCTTGACCAACCCCACTTACGACGTGGTGGCGATCGGCAATGCCATCGTCGACATCCTCAGCCCGGCCGAAGATGACTTCATCGCCGAAAACGGCATGACCAAGGGCGCGATGCAGCTGGTCTTCTCGCCCGAAGAGGCCGATGCGCTTTATGCCAAGATGGGGCCGGGGCGCGAGATTTCGGGCGGCTCGGCGGCCAATACGCTGGCGGGGATCGCGGCGCTGGGCGGCAAGACCGCGTTCATCGGCCAGGTCGCCGACGACCAACTGGGCGAGGTCTTCGCGCATGACATCCGGGCGGCGGGCGTCCGCTACGACACGCCGGTCCGCGCCGGACAGCCGACGACGGGCCGCTGCATGATCTTCGTCAGCCCCGACGGGCAGCGGACGATGAACACCTTCCTGGGCGCGTCGCACTACCTGCCTGCCCAGGCGCTTGACCGCGCGCTGATCGCCGATGCCGCCTATCTCTATATCGAGGGCTATCTCTGGGATCCCGAGGAACCGCGCGCCGCGATGCGCGCCGCGATCCAGGTCGCGCGCGAGGCGGGTCGCAAGATCGCCTTCACCGCCTCGGCTGAGTTCGTCATCGACCGCCACCGCGCCGATTTCCACGCTTTGATCGATGCCGGGCTGATCGACGTGATCTTCGCCAACGAGACCGAGATCGTCGCGCTGACCGAGACGGCGGATGTCGAGGCGGGGATCGCCTTCCTGAAGGACAAGGTCGAGACGCTGGTCGTCACGCTCGCCGAAAAGGGCGCGCTGGCGGTGCGCGGTGACGAGCGCGTGACCGTGCCCGCCCAGCCGGTGGACAAGGTGGTCGACACGACGGGCGCGGGCGACCTGTTCGCGGCGGGCTTCCTCCATGGCCAGACGCATGGCCGCGACCTGCAGGCCTCGCTGACCCTGGGTGCCGTTTGCGCGGCCGAGATCATCAGCCATTTCGGCGCGCGCCCGCAGGTCGATCTGAAGGCGCTCGCTGCCAGCCTGTAATCCGCCACCCTCCCCTGGGCCTTGGCCTGGGGGAACGGCAGCGCCCCAAACAGAAAGGGCCGGAGGATCGCTCCTCCGGCCCTTTTCCATGGTCGTGAAACCGATCAGCGATCGAGCGGCCGGGCGACCTCCGGCTGCATCGCGGGGTCCTCGACCACGTCGATGATGCCGCGCCCGACATGGCTGCGCTTGCGGCTGTAGAGGAAGTAGATCAGCAGGCCGACCGCACCCCAGCCCGGCAGGACCAGGATCGCGATCAGCGGCAGCGAGAAGTACAGATAGGCGCACCCGATCATCGCGGCGGGGGCGACGATCCACACCGCCGGGGTGCGGAAGGGGCGCTTGCGGCCCGGATCGGTCCGGCGCAGCACCATCACCGACAGCGCCACCATGAAGAAGGCGAACAGCGTGCCCGAGTTGGAATAGTCGGCCAGCTTGCCGACCGGCAGGAAGGCCGAGGCGATGGTCGCGGCGATGCCGGTGACGATCGTCACGACGTGCGGGGTCCGATAGCGCGGATGCACCGAGGCGAGCTTTTCGGGCAGCAGGCCGTCGCGCGCCATGGTGAAGAACACGCGGGTCTGGCCGAACATCATCATGAGCACGACCGAGGGCAGCGCCAGCGTGGCGGCCAGGCCGATCAGGTTGCCGATCTTTTCCCAGCCGATGGTGCGCAGCACATGCGCCAGCGCCTCGCGCGAGCAGGACAGCGGCTCGGCCGCGCCGCCCGCGACGATCGCCTTGCAGCGATCGGCCAGTTCCGAGGTGCCCGGCGACAGCAGGACGCCCGCGGCGTCCCGCACCGGCTGCGCGCCCAGCGGCGATCCGATCGCGCCCGCCGATACCAGCAGGTAGAAGATGGTGCAGAACAGCAGCGAGGCGATCAGACCGATCGGCACGTTGCGCTGCGGATTCTTGGTTTCCTCGGCGGCGGTCGACACCGCGTCGAAGCCGACATAGGCGAAGAAGATCGACGCCGCCGCCCCCGCGACGCCGGTCAGTCCCGTCGGCATGAAGGGTTCGAAATGCGCGCCGTTCATGACCGGCACCGACAGCGCAATGAACAGGGTCAGCGCGGCGACCTTGATCGCCACCAGGATCGCGTTGACGCGCGCGCTCTCGGTCGTGCCGACGACGAGCAGCCAGGTGACCAGCAGCGAGATGATGACGGCGGGCAGGTTGATGTAACCGCCCGAGGAGGGGCCGTTGACCCATTCCATCGGTATGTCGATGCCCAGCAGGTTGCGGATCTGCCCCACCACATAACCCGACCAGCCGACCGCGACGGCGGACGCGCCGACCGCATATTCCAGGATCAGCGCCCAGCCGACCATCCAGGCGAGCAGTTCGCCCATGACCGCATAGGTATAGGTATAGGCCGACCCCGCGACCGGCACCATCGAGGCCAGCTCGGAATAGCACAGCGCCGCCACCGCGCAGACGAAACCCGCCAGCACGAAGGACAGCATCATGCCCGGCCCCGCCTTTTGCGCGGCTTCGGAGGTGAGGACGAAGATGCCCGTGCCGATGACGGCGCCGATGCCCAGCATGGTCAGCTGGAACGCGCCTAGCGATCGTTGCAGCCCCTTCTTCTCAGCGGTCGCCAGAATGGCGTCCAGAGGCTTAACGCGCCCGAAAATCATGAATGTCCAATCCCCCCAAGGGAAGGGCCGCCCCGACAGGGGGCGCACCCGGCGTTCGGTGAATGATCCGGGAAGTTAGCTGCAATTTTATTACGCGCAATCCCTAAGACGCAGCCGATGCGGTCAGGGGAGGAGAAAGGCGTGCGTTTAAAGCCCCTGCCCCGGCAGGAGGAGGGGCAAGTGGCTCGATCAGCGCGCCAGCATCGGGCCGAGCGGCTTGCCCGCCAGGATATGGACGTGGAGATGCGGCACCTCCTGCCCGGCGTCCGGGCCGATATTCGCCAGCAGGCGGTAACCCGGCGCCACCGCGCCCGCCTCGCGCGCGACACGGCCGACCGCGCGGACGAAGCCCGCAATCTCCGCCTCGCTGGCGCGGGCCGAGAAATCGTCCCACGACACATAGGGGCCGCGCGGGATCACCAGGATATGCGTCGGGGCGTGCGGCGCGATGTCGTGGAATGCGACCGCCCATTCATCCTCATAGACGCGCTTCGAGGGGATTTCGTCGCGCAGGATCTTCGCGAAGATATTCTGGTCGTCATAGGGAAGCGTGGCGTCGATCGGCATCGATAATCTCCGTGGGATCAGCGCGCGCGCGCGGCCTTTTCGTCGTGACCCGATATGCCCTCGCGCCGCGCGAGTTCGGCGCGCACATCGTCCAGCGATAGTCCCGCATCGGTCAGCAGCACGATCAGATGGAAGAGCAGGTCGGCGGCCTCGGACACGATCTTGTCGGGCTGTGCCATGGCGGCGATGACGGTTTCCACCGCTTCCTCGCCCAGCTTCTGCGCGATCTTGGGCCGCCCCTTGGCGAACAGGCTGGCGGCGTAGGAGGTGGCGGCGTCGCCCTCGTCCCGGCGCGCGCGGATCGTGGCTTCGAGGCGGTCGAGCATGTCCATGGCGGCGTGGGTGGCGCAGGCGGCGGGCGGCGTCAATCCTTGCGGTTCCGGCGACGCAGCGCGCGCCGCAAAAACCAGATCGCGCCGATCGCGAAGACGAACAGTGCGATGTCCGACAGCTCGGGATGGCTGCGCAGGCGGACGACGCCGCTATGGCCATTGGCCGGGGTCATGATGGCGAGTGGCATAGGGGATGTTTAGCAGCCTGTTCGGCGGCGGTCATCGGGGGAGATTTCCACGCGAAGGCGTGAAGGTTTTTGGTTCGCGCGGAGGCGCGGAGGCGCGGAGGGTTTCGATTTGGGGCGGGCGCTGGCTCGCGCTTCGAATGTGGGAAGGTCTCCCGATCGAAAGCGATGGCTCCGCAACCCCACCTCCGTTCAGCCTGAGCGAAGTCGAAGGCCACGGGAGTCCGGCGTGCCAAAGGGCAAAGCGGGGCCGCCGCGTGACCAATCTCTCCGCGCCTCCGCGCGAACCAAAAACCTTCGCGGCTTCGCGTGAACCTAATGAACCCAGACCTGCGAACCTGCTGCAGCAAGCGGTTGGTCCGCATCCTCCGACGGTTCGGAATGGCTGTGCAGATCGACGACGCCGTTAGGGTCGTTGGCCGGGGTCGGGATGGCAAGTGGCCTGGGGGGAGCAGCTCTGTTCGGCGGCGGTCATCGGAGAGAGATTCTCACGCGAAGACGCGAAGCCGCGAAGATTTTTTGGTTCGCGCGGAGGCGCGGAGGCGCGGAGGGTTTCGATTTGGGGCGGGCGCTGGCCCGCGCACCGGATGCGGGAAGGTCTCCCGATCGAAAGTGATGGCTCCGCAACCCCTCCGTTCAGCCTGAGCGAAGTCGAAGGCCACGGGAATCCGGCGCGGCAAAGGGCAGGGCGTGCGCTTCGACTTAGCTCAGCGCGAACGGGAGACGGAATCTGTCAAAGGCGCACCAAGCCGCCCGCCCGGAAACCAAACCCCGCGTCGTCGTGCGAACCTCAATGCGCCCGAACCGGCACCCCCGCCGCCGCGAGCGCGCGGTGGGCGTCCGCGATCGAGGCATCGCCGAAATGGAAAATCGATGCCGCCAGCACCGCCGAGGCATGGCCGTCGCGCACGCCCGCGACCAGATCGTCCAGCCCGCCGACGCCGCCCGACGCCACGACCGGCACGCTGGTCCGGTCGGCGATGGTGCGGATCAGGTCGAGGTCGTATCCACCCCGCGTCCCGTCGCGGTCCATCGAGGTGACCAGCAACTCGCCCGCGCCCAGTTCGGCCAGCCGGAGCGCATGTTCGACGGCATCGATCCCGGTCGCGCGCCGCCCGCCATGGGTGAACACCTCCCAGCCATCGGCCGTCCGCCGCGCATCGATGCTGGCGACGCAGCACTGGCTACCGAATCGCTCGGCAATGTCCGAGACGACTTCCGGGCGGCTGACCGCAGCGGAGTTGACGGCCACCTTGTCTGCGCCTGCCAGCAGCAGCGCCCGCGCATCCTCGGCGGTGCGCACCCCGCCGCCGACGGTCAGCGGCATGAAGCACACCGCCGCCGTCCGCCGCACCACGTCCAATATGGTGCCGCGCGCCTCATGGCTGGCGGTGATGTCGAGGAAGCACAGCTCGTCCGCGCCCGCCGCGTCATAGGCGCGTGCCTGCTCGACGGGATCGCCCGCATCGATCAGGTCGACGAAGTTGACGCCCTTGACCACGCGCCCATTGGCGACGTCGAGGCAGGGGATGACGCGCGCCCGGACGGTCATGCGGCCGCCGCCACCGACAGCGCCGCCGCCAGATCGAGCCGACCGTCATAGAGCGCGCGGCCGGTGATGACGCCCTCGACCCCGTCCTGATGGTGGAGCGCCAGCATATGGATGTCGCCGATCCCCGCCACGCCGCCGCTGGCGATCACCGGAATCCGCACCGCGCGGGCCAGATCGACGGTCGCGGGCACGTTGCAGCCCTTAAGCAGACCGTCGCGGCCCACGTCTGTAAACAGCAGCGAGGCGACGCCCGCATCCTCGAACCGCCGCGCCAGATCCTCGACCGACACGTCCGACACATCCGCCCAGCCGCGCGTGGCGACCATGCCGTCCTTGGCGTCGACCGCGACGACGATGCCGCCCGGATAGGCCTTGGCCATGTCGCGTACGAAGTCGGGATTCTCCAGCGCCGCGGTGCCGATCACCACGCGCGAGACGCCCAGATCGAACCAGCGCTCGACATTCTGAGGGTTACGGATGCCGCCGCCCAGCTGGACGTGACCGGGAAAGGCTTTGACGATCGCCTGCACCGCCTCGCCATTGACCGACTCACCCGCAAAGGCGCCGTCGAGATCGACGACGTGCAGATGCTGCGCGCCCGCCTCGGCGAACAGCATCGCCTGATGGGTGGGATCGTCGCCATAGACGGTCGCGCGGTCCATATCGCCCTCGGCCAGACGCACCACTTGGCCGCCCTTCAGGTCGATGGCGGGGAAGACGATCAGGCTCACGGATGCCACTCCAGGAAACGGGTGAGGAAGGAGAGGCCATAACGCTGGCTCTTCTCGGGGTGGAATTGCGCGCCGACCACCGTGTCGCGACCGATCGCGGCGGTGACGGGGCCCGCGTGATCGGTGGTCGCCAGCACATGCTCGCCGGTAAAGGCAAAACTGTGGAGGAAATAGGCCTCGCCCGGCACGATCAGCGGGTGGTCGCGCAATGGGCGGACATCGTTCCAGCCCATATGCGGGACCTTCGCCGCCGGGTCGGTGGGAGCGAGTCGTGCGACTCGGCCGGGAATCCAGCCCAGTCCGCGATGCTCGCCCATCTCCTCGCCCGTGTCGGCGAGCAGCTGCATGCCCACGCAAATCCCCAGGAACGGGCGGGCACGGGTGAGGGCGGCCTCGCGCAGCGCATCTTCCAGCCCGTCGACCGCGCGCAGATTGGCCGCGCACGCCCCGAACGCGCCGACGCCCGGCAACACGATCCGGTCGGCCTTGGCGATCACATCCGGGTCGGCGGTGATGACGACATCGCTCGCCCCCGCCGCGCGCAGGGCATTGTCGACCGAGTGGAGATTGCCCGACTCGATGTCGATCAGCGCCAGCGTCACAACATACCCTTGGTCGAGGGGATGGCGTCGGCCTTGCGCGGGTCGATCTCGACTGCCATCCGCAGCGCACGCGCCAGGCCCTTGAAGACGCTCTCGGCGATGTGATGGTTGTTGTGGCCGTGCAACAACTCGACGTGCAGCGTGATGCCGGCTTCCTGGGCGAAGCTGTGGAACCAGTGCTCGATCATCTCGGTCTGGAGCGTACCCAGCATCGGATTGGAGAAGGGCACTTTCCACACCAGCCAGGGGCGGCCCGAAATGTCGAGCGCGGTGCGGGTCAGCACCTCGTCCATCGGCGACAGCGCCTCGCCGTAGCGATAGATGCCGCGCTTGTCGCCCAGCGCCTTGGCAAAGGCCTGTCCGATCGCCAGCGCGCTGTCCTCGGTCGTGTGGTGCCCGTCGATATGCAGGTCGCCCTCGACCTTGACCGACAGGTCGATCAGCGAATGCCGCGACAGCTGGTCGAGCATATGGTCGAGAAAGCCGATGCCGGTGGCGTTCTGATAGACGCCGGTGCCGTCGAGATTGACGGTGACGTCGATGACGGTTTCCGCGGTGGCGCGGTGGACGGAGGCGGTGCGCATGGCCCCTCCCTTAAACACCTATCCGTCCCATGCAATCTTGACCCGCGATCAAAGGCCGCTAGTCCATGGGCCATGACCGAAGGATTGCCCGACAGCCTCATCCCCTATGACGACATCGTGCAGGAGGCCCTGCGCGCCGTGGTGGGGCGTGTACTCGGCCCGGTGGCGGAGACGGGGCATCTGCCCGGCACCCACCATTTCTACATCACCTTCAAGACCCAGGCGCCCGGCGTCGACATCCCGCAGCGGCTGGTCGAGCGATTCCCGGACGAAATGACCATCGTCCTCCAGAATCGGTTCTGGGACCTGACGGTGGACGAGAATCGCTTCTCGGTGGGCCTCAGCTTCAACCAGGTGCCGTCGAAGCTGGTGATTCCCTATTCGGCGATCACCCGCTTCCACGACCCCGAAGTGCAGTTCGAACTGGGCTTCCACGTCGCCGATGATCCCCAGGGCGATCCCGATCCGCATGATTCGGCCGAGAATGACGAGCCGGTCGCCAAGCCGGTCGAGGACGGCAGCAACGTCGTCGCGGTGGATTTCAAGCGGAAGAAGTAAAACGGAAGCGGAGAAGGACGAGACCCTTCTCCCTCTCCCCCTCGGGGAGAGGGCCGGGGTGAGGGGCTGGGGCCGGGCCTGCACTCCGCCGTCTCGCCAAGCCCCAACCCCTCACCCAACCCTCTCCCCGGAGAGGAGAGGGCTTGATATTCACCGGGAACCCATTCCCCATCCGGTGAGTCCCTAGCCCATGACCCAGACCCCCACCGCTACCCGCACCGAAACCGATTCGATCGGCCCGATCGAAGTCCCCGCCCACGCCTATTGGGGCGCGCAGACCGAGCGGAGCCTCGAGAATTTCCCCTTCGGCGCGCGCGAGCAGATGCCGATCGGCATCGTCCATGCGCTGGCCATCGTCAAAAAGGCCGCCGCGCGAATCAATCGCGGGCACGGGCTGGCGGCGGAAAAGGCCGATGCGATCGAGGCGGCGGCGCAGGAGGTGATCGACGGGCGGCATGACGACCAGTTCCCGCTGGTCATCTGGCAGACCGGCTCGGGCACCCAGTCCAACATGAACGCCAATGAGGTAATTGCGGGCCGCGCCAATGAAATCCTGACCGGCACGCGCGGCGGCAAGAGCCCCGTCCACCCCAATGACGATGTGAATCGCGGCCAGTCGTCCAACGACACTTTCCCGACCGCGCTGCACGTCGCCGCCGCGCTGGCCGTGACGCGGCAGCTTTATCCCGCGCTCGACCGGCTGCACGCCGCGCTGGATGCCAAGGCCAAGGAATGGGATTCGATCGTCAAGATCGGCCGCACCCATTTGCAGGACGCGACCCCGCTGACGCTGGGTCAGGAATTTTCGGGCTATGTCCAGCAACTCGCCAATGCCCGCGCCCGGATCGAGGGGACGCTCCACCGCAATATCCTGCCGCTGGCGCAGGGGGGTACGGCGGTCGGCACCGGGCTGAACGCCCCCCATGGCTTTGCCGAGGCGATCGCGGCGGAAATCGCCGAGGCGACCGGGCTAGACTTCGTCACCGCGCCCAACAAGTTCGAGGCGCTGGCGAGCAATGACGGGCTGGTCGACCTGCATGGGACGCTGAACGTGCTGGCGGTGGCGCTGACCAAGATCGCCAACGACATCCGCCTGCTGGGCTCGGGCCCCCGCTCGGGGCTGGGCGAACTGGAGCTTCCGGCCAACGAACCGGGCAGCTCGATCATGCCGGGCAAGGTCAACCCGACCCAGAACGAGATGCTGACCATGGTCGCCGCGCAGGTGATCGGCAACAATGCCGCCGTCACGGTCGGGGGGCTACAGGGGCATCTCGAACTCAATGTGTTCAAGCCGTTGATCGGTGCGAATGTGCTGCGTTCGATCCATTTGTTGTCGGTCGGCATGGAGAGTTTCGCCGAGCGCACCGTCGAGGGCATGACCGTCAATCGCGACCGGATCACCGACTTGCTCGACCGCTCGCTGATGCTGGTGACCGCGCTCGCGCCAGAGATCGGCTATGACAATGCCGCCAAGATCGCCAAGCATGCGCATCACAAGGGGCAGACGCTGAAGGAGGCCGGGCTGGAACTGGGGCTGGTCGACGAAGCGACGTTCGACCGGGTGGTGCGGCCGGAGTTGATGCTGGGGCGGTGAGGGATTCCCTTGGGCTTCGACTTCGCTCAGCCCGAACGGGGGTTCGGGGATGCTTCCTCGCTCCGTTCAGCCTGAGCGAAGTCGAAGGCCACGCCCCGGCGCTACCGCTCGATCCTACCCCTTCGCCGGATAGGCGGGCAAAGCGAGCCGATACCGGATCGCCGCCCCGCGCAGGGCGAATCCCGCCAGCGCGGCGATCGGCCCGGCCCCAGGCACGCCGAGCGCGCTGAGCAGCACATAGCTGGTCGAGGCCAGCGCGGCGGCGGTGACGTAGAGTTCGGGCCGCATCAGGATCGACGGCTCCCCCGCGATCACGTCGCGGATGATGCCGCCGACACAGGCCGACACCACGCCCAGCATCGCGGCCGGGATCGGCGAGATGCCATAGCCGCTCGCCTTGGCCGCGCCATAGACGGCATAGGCCGCCAGCCCCACCGCGTCGAACCAGTCGAGCGCGCTGCCCCGCCACCAGCGCGCGGGCGTCGCCCAGACCGCGACGGCGGCGACCAGGCAGACGAGCGGCACGCGCGGATCATGCACCCAGAAGACCGGCGCATTGAGCAGCAGGTCGCGCAGCGTGCCTCCGCCGACCCCGGTGATCAGCGCGAAGAAGACCAGCGTCACCATCGTCTGGCGATGCCGCGCGGCGGCCAGCGCGCCCGACACGGCAAAGACGGCTAGGCCCGCCAGGTCGAGCCAGGGCATGACGGCGGGCAGCATGGCGGTCGGTTCGGGCAGCATCGCGCGACCCTAGAGCGATGGACCGGGGTCGGAAAGGGCGCGGCGAAGATGAATGCGGCGTTATCTCATGTTCATGCAACGGACCGTAGAATGCGGACGTTACGGCATCAGATCAAATTGGAAGGATATATCTCATGCGCAAATTGATGCTTGCTCTGGGCTGCACCGCCATGGTCGTCCCCTCGCTGGTCCTGCCGGCCACCGCCGCCGATGCGCAGCGCCGCTACAAGTATCGCGAATGGCGTGACGATCGCGGCCGCGTCCGCTGCCGCAAGCCGGACGGCACCACCGGCCTGGTCGTCGGCGGCGTCGCGGGTGCGCTGCTGGGCCGCACGATCGACACGCGCGGCGATCGTACGCTGGGTACGCTGGGCGGTGCCGCCGTGGGCGCGCTGGCCGGTCGCGAGATCGAGCGCGGCACGAGCAATCGCCGCTGCCGCTGATCCGACGGCGCATCGGGCTCTCAAAGGGGCGTCACCTGCGGGTGGCGCCCTTTTTCGTGGCCGGGCGGGGAGGGCGCCTGTCCCTTCGGTGAACGGCAAGTAGTTTCCGGTTCACGCAACAGTTTGAAAGATGACGGGTTTTATCGGCATCATCATCGGGAGTTGAGTTATGCGTATCGCTATGTTGTCGGTTGCCATGGCCGCCACGGCATTTGCCGCCTTGCCTGCCGAAGCGCAGCGCAATGGTTGGGAAGCGCGGCAGGAATATCGCGAAGACGTTCGCGACGCGCGCCGGGACTATAATCGCGACGTCCGCAACGCCGATTCGCGCCGGGATATTCGGGATGCCCGCCGCGAATATCGCGAGGATGTGCGCGATGCGCGCAAGGATTATCGTCGCGACATGCGCAACGTCCGCTGGCGCAATTACGACTATAACCGGTTCGAGCCGGGCCAGCGCGGCTATTATCCCGAGCGCTATTATCGCGACGGCCGCTTCTATCAGCCGCGTACGCTCGGTCGCAACGACCGCATCTATCGCGGCATGAACGGGCGCTATTATTGCCGCCGCAACGACGGCACCACGGGTCTGGTGATCGGCGGCCTGGCGGGCGGCGCGCTGGGCAATGTGATCGCGGGCGGCGGTTCGCGGCTGCTGGGCACGGTGATCGGTGCGGGCGGCGGCGCGCTGCTGGGGCGGCAGATCGACCGCGGTCAGGTCCGTTGCCGCTGATCGGGCGGCCCGGACGTCAGGACGGCCCGGCGGGGACACCCGCCGGGCCGTTTTGCCATCAGATCAGGCCGCCGCCCAGCATCAGGCGCAGGCCGAAGATCAGGATCAGGATCAGGTTCAGGTTCCGCCCGCTGTTTCGCGACGACAGCGCGCCGATCGCCGCGCCGACGATCGCGATGGGAATGACGAACCAATAGCCCCAGGCGAAGAAGGGCAGGAACGGCACGATCCCGAGCAGAAGCGCGACGAGGCCGATGACGATCGAGAACAGGTTCAGCATGCAATCAAGATGGAGACCGGCCATGCGATTCACAAGTCGCAGCGAAGCTCATCCCGTCACGGGACGGCGGCGGCGGGCGCGTTAACGACCGGCTGGCATCGACATGCTAGGGGTGACGCCATGATTGCCGTGTCGCCGCGAATCCTGATCCCGCTGGTTTGTCTGCTACTTGCCGCCTGTGGCCGCGGCGCGTCCGACGACGATGCGCAGCTGAACGCGCTCGACAACGAACTGGCCGCGATGAACGACGGCAGCCCAGCGCGCGATCCGCAGCTTCGCGAGGCGCTGGCGGGGCAGATCATGGTCGATCCCGGCCTGACCCAGAGCGCCAACGCCAATGCGGTGCGCCCGCCGAATCGCCCCGTGACCGACCAGCTTCCCGCGATGCCGCCGCCCGCCGATCCGGTCGATGCGCGCACCCTGAAGGCCGCGCCCGCGCCGACCCGCGACTGCCCCGAATGCCGTGCCTCGACCAAGGCCTACACGCTGGCCGCGCTGGCGGGGCAACAGGCGCGCAATGCCGGATGCCTGTCGGGCCTGCGTTATGCGGCGGGCTGGGCCGGGCGATTGCCGGGGGCCTTCGCACCCTATCCGGGCAGCCGGCTGGCGGAGGCGGCGGGCAACGACGCCGCTGGCTGCGGCTTGCGTATCGTCAGCTTCCGCGCCGGCGGCGGGGTGGGCAAGGTCGTCGACTATTATTACACCCGCGCCGTCCAGGCGGGCTATACCGCCGAGCACAAGATGGACAGGATGCAGCATGTGCTGGGCGGCACGCGCGGCGAGGCGGCCTATATCCTCTATGCGACCCCCCGTGCGGAGGGCGGCAGCGATGTCGATCTGGTGGTCAAGGGCGGCTGATCGCTTGTCCTTTGCGCATCGCGCGGGGTTGCGCTAGGGAAAGCGGATTATGTCACCGCTTCTTCTCGTGATGCTGGGCGGCGCGCTGGGCTCGGGGGGACGGTATTTGACGGGGCGGGTGCTGACCGATGCACTCGGCCCCGGTTTTCCGTTCGGCACGCTGGCGGTCAACTGGATCGGATGTCTCGCCATGGGCGTGCTGGCCGGGGTGCTGGCGCGCATGGGGGGCAGCGAAGGCTGGCGGCTGTTTCTGGGCGTCGGGGTGCTGGGGGGCTATACGACCTTCTCGGCCTTTTCGCTGGATACCATCACGCTGGTCGAGCGGGGGCAGGGGGCGATGGCGCTGGGTTATGTCGCGCTGTCATTATTGGGTTCGCTGGCCGCGCTGTGGGCGGGGCTATGGATGACGAGGATTTTCGCATGACGGACTTTGTCCGCCAATTCACGGTCGGTTATGACGATGACGGCATCCGGCTTGATCGCTGGTTCAAGCGGCATCTGCCCGACACCAGCTTCACCACCGTCGCCAAATGGGCCCGCACCGGGCAACTGCGCGTCGATGGTTCGCGCGCCACGCCCGGCGACCGGATCGTCGCGGGCCAGGTCCTGCGTGTCCCGCCCGCCGAGCCCGCCCCCGCCGAAAGCAGCAAGCCGACGATGCGGCCGCGCAACATCCTGTCCGAGGACGAAGAGTCCTTCGCGCGCGAGATGGTGATCCACAAGGACCGCGACGCGCTGGTCCTGAACAAGCCGCCGGGTCTGGCGACGCAGGGGGGGACCAAGACGACCACCCATGTCGACGGCCTGCTCGACGCGCTGCAATTCGAGGCGGAGGGGCGGCCCAAGCTGGTCCACCGGCTCGACAAGGACACCTCGGGCGCACTGCTCGTCGCGCGCAATGCCCGCGCGGCGGCGTTCTTCGCCAAGGCGTTTTCGGGGCGGACCGCCAAGAAGATCTACTGGGCGCTGGTCGTCGGCGTCCCCTCGATCGAGGACGGTACGATCGAACTGCCCATCGCCAAGCAGCCGGGCACCGGCGGCGAGAAGATGCATGTCGACGAGGAGAATGGCCAGGCGGCGCGCTCGCGCTACCGGGTGATCGAGCGGGCGGGCAATCGCTGCTGCTGGGTCGAGCTGCAGCCCTTTACGGGGCGCACCCACCAGCTGCGCGTGCACATGGCGGCGATCGGGCATCCGATCGTCGGCGACGGCAAATATGGTGGCGCGGCGGCGTTCCTGACCGGCGGGATCAGCCGCAAGATGCACCTGCACGCGCGGCGCATCCGGGTCGACCATCCCGATGGCGGCCGCATCGACCAGACCGCCGAACTGCCCAGCCACTTCGCCGAATCGATGAACCAGCTGGGCTTCGACGAGATTCGCGGCGACGTCCTGCCCCAGGACGAGGATCGCGGCCCGCCGCCCAAGGACGTGCTGAAGCAGCGCGCCAAGGCGCACGCCAAGCAATATCGCAAGGAACGCCGCGGCGAACGGCGCGGCCGGGGTTCGCGCTGATCGAAGGTCAGAAGGCGGGGGCGCGGCGGAGGAGATGCCGCCCCGTCCCCCGCAATATGAAGGTGGCCAGCGCATAACAGGCCAGTGCGCCCGCAATTCCGATCGGCAGCACCCAGAATCCGATCATCTCCGGTGTGGCGGGCGTATCCGCCAGAATGCCGAATGCCGGTCCCTGAGGCAGCGACCATAGGCCGACATGGCTGGGGAAGAGCGGCTTGACGATCGCGACCGCCGCGAAGCTCAGCGCAATCAGATAGAGCAGCATGGCCACCAGCATGGCGCCAAACGCTGCCGCGCTCCGCCCCGACCGGACCAGCATCGCCGCGATCAGCGGAGCCGGGCGATCTTCGCCCAAGGCCCCCGCCAGCCGATATTCCTGGACGAAGCGCGCCGCGAGCGCATGCGGTGTACCGAGCGCGGCGAGGCTGGCGCCGAGGCGCTCCGAGCTGGCGGCCAGGCTTTCGGCCAGGTGGCTCTCGATCTCGCGCGCGATTCCTTCGCGGTCCTTGCAAGGGATCGACTGGAGCGACCAGCGCAGGCGGCGCACATAGTCGGCGATGATACGGGCAGGCTCGGTCATGGCTGATCCTCCACTAGAGTCGTGATGGTGGTGCGAAAATCGATCCAGGCTGCGCGCATCGCTTCGGCCAGCGCGGCGCCTTCATCGGTCAGGCGATAATATTTGCGCGGATTGCCGCCCTCTGCGGGCAAATCCCAGCGGCCGATGATACGCCCGGCCTTCTCCAGCCGATTGAGCAGGGGGTATAGACTGCCTTCGCTGACCAACTCACCGGCCGACCGGATGCGCGCGAGAATCTCCAGGCCATAAGCCTCGCCCCGCGACAGGACGGCCAGCAGAACCAGTTCCGCCGCTCCCTTGCGCAATTGCGACTGCCAGCCTGCCATGTCCATGAGTGACATGATGTTGCAATATGCCTTGCTATGCAAGGTACATTGTGACGATATGGCAAGAGCCCCGCCGACCTTATGGCCGACGGGGCTCTTCCTTGTTACGGCGGAGGGCGCTTGCCCCCCGCCTTCGCGATTAACGGCAGTAGCCGGGATTGTTCGACTTTTCGATCGCATGACCGGCCAGCGCACCCGCGCCGCCGCCCAGGATCGTGCCGAGCGTCCGGTCGCCGCGCGTGTCGATCGTCCGGCCCAGCAGGCCGCCCGCGATCGCGCCGACGATGGTGCCGGTGGTGCCGCTGTTGCAGCGCTGCGGACCACGGTTGTAATAGCCGCGGTCATAGCCGCCGCGACGGTCGTAATAGCCGCGATCATAACGCGGGCCACGGTTGTAGCCGTCATAATAGGCATCGCCATAGGCGCGCTCATAGCGGTCGCCATAATAACGCTGCGCCGAGGCGGCGGTCGGAACCATCGCCGTCGCGCCGACGGCAAGGGCAGCGGCTGCGAGCGAGAGCTTCTTGAACATCGTCTTCTCCCTTGATCTTCAATCCGGCGGCGAAGGGACCAATCCCGTCGTCGTTGATGCTCTTCTGCCCGATTCGCCATGATGCGATGCTGAATGCGTTTGTTAGCTATCGTTCATGGACGAGGGCGCTTCCCCCGCCGCGACCTTGCCGATAGGACGGGCCGATGACGCGCCTGCGCCTTGCCCTGTTCGATTGCGACGGCACCCTTGTCGACAGCCAGGCCAATATCTGCCTTGCCGCCGTCGAGGCGTTCGCCCTGTCCGGCCTCACCCCACCGCCCGCGCCGGCAATTCGCCGGATCGTCGGGCTGAGCCTGGTCGAGGCGATGCGCGTGCTCGCCCCCGACCAGCCCGACGAGGCGCATCACCGGCTGGCGAGCGATTACAAGGCGGCGTTCTTCCGCCTGCGCACCGAAGGCGCGATGGCGCCCGAGCCGCTGTTCGACGGCATCCCCCCGCTGCTCGACCATCTGGCGGCGGAGGGCTGGCTGATGGGCGTGGCGACCGGCAAGTCGGACCGGGGGCTTGCCCGCGTGCTGGCCGAACATGGCCTGGCGCATCATTTCGTCACGTTGCAGACCGCCGACCGACACCCCTCGAAACCCGATCCTGCGATGGTGTTCGCCGCCATGGCCGAGACGGGGGTGGCCGCGGCGGACGTGGCGATGATCGGCGATACGAGTTTCGACATGGCGATGGGCAAGGCGGCGGGCGCCTTCGCGGTCGGCGTGGCCTGGGGATATCATGGCGTGCACGAACTGGTGAATGCGGGCGCGCAGGTCGTCGCGCAGGACGTGGCCGACCTGCCTGCGCTGCTGGTGCGGGCATGAGCGCGGATAGCCGCGCGCGGCGGCACTGGTTCATCATCACGGGCGTCCGCCTGATCGGCGTGGCGGGGGCGCTGTTCGGCATCGTGCTCGCCTCGCGCGGGGTGGCCTGGCCGCAAAAGGCGCTGGGCGTCGCCATCGTCCTGTCGGCCTTGGCGATGATCGCGGTGGTGCCTGCCGGTCTGGCGCATCGCTGGCGGAGTGGTGCGGAATGAAGCGGTTCTGGACGAATGTCGGCGTCGATGCCGATCGGGTGGTCCGGCTGGACGATCGGCCGGTGCGCACGCCGGGCCGCGCGCCGCTGGCCCTGCCGACGCCCGCGCTGGCCGAGGCCGTGGCGGGGGAATGGCGCGCGGTCGAGGAGACGGTGGACCCGCGCGCCATGCCGTTGACCGGGCTGGCCAATGCCGCGATCGACCGGATCGGCGCGGATCCGGCGCCCTTTGCGCAGGGGCTGGCGCGCTATGCCGAAACCGACCTGCTCTGCTACCGCGCCGACTCGCCGCCCGAGCTGGTCGAGCGGCAGGACCGGGTGTGGAACCCGCTGCTCGACTGGGCGCGCGATCGCTACGACGTGCATTTCACGCTGGTGAGCGGGATCATGCACCGGCCCCAGCCCGATGCGACGGTCGATCGGCTGGCGCAGGCGGTGGCGGCGCTCGATGCCTTCCGGCTGGCGGCGCTGTCGCCGGTGGTGACGATCACCGGCTCGCTGGTCCTGGCGCTGGCGCTGCTGGAGGGCGCAGCGGAGCCCGATGCGGTGTGGATCGCCGCGCATGTCGACGAGGATTTCCAGGCCGAGATTTGGGGCGAGGACTATCTCGCCATCGAGGCGCGCGAGGGCAAAAGGCGCGAGTTCGACGCGGCGGTGCGGTTTCTGGCGGCGCTGGGGTAGGGGCGTGGGCTTCGACTGCGCTCAGCCCGAACGGGGGTGGGGCGCGAGGTGGGGATTTCTACTGGCAGGCCACGCCCTCCGTTCGCACTGAGCGAAGTCGAAGTGCACAGGATTCGTTTGCGGCCAGGCTTTCCCTTGGGCTTCGACTTCGCTCAGCCTGAACGGGGGTGGGGCGCGACGAGAGGCTGTCTGCTGGCACGCCCGTCTTCCGTTCGCACTGAGCGAAGTCGAAGTGCGCGGGACTCGTTTGCGGCCCGGCTTTCGCTTGGGCTTCGACTGCGCTCAGCCTGAACGGAGGTGGGGGTGAGGAGAGGCTCTCTGCTGGCACGCCACCCCTCCGTTCGCACGGAGCGAAGGGCGCGCCCGGCACACACCCCGTAGTTACTTCGTGGTCAGCTTCCGGATGAACCCGATCAGTCCGGTCTGGCGCGAACGCTTCAGCCGTTCGGCCTGGAGGATGGTCTTCACCCCCTGGAAACATTGTTCGACATCGTCATTGACCAGGACATAGTCATAGCCGTCCCAGTGGCTGACCTCATTGGTCGCACGGGCCATGCGCGCGTCGATCACCGCCACCGAGTCGGTCGCGCGGCGCTCGAGTCGCTGGCGCAGTTCCTCCATCGAGGGGGGGAAGATGAAGACGCGGACCACGTCGCCGCCCGCAATCTGGAACAGCTGCTGCGCGCCCTGCCAGTCGATGTCGAACAGCACGTCCTTGCCGGCCGCCAGCATCGCCTCGACCTGCGCGCGTGGCGTGCCGTAGCGATTGTCGAAGACATGCGCCCATTCCAGGAACTCGTCATTCGCCACCATGTGACGGAATTGCTCGAGATCGACGAAGTGATAGTCCTTGCCGTCCTCTTCGCCGGGACGGATCGGACGGGTCGTCGCCGACACCGACATCTGGAGGCCCGCATCGTCCGCCAGCAGCTTGCGCGCGATGGTCGACTTGCCCGCGCCCGAGGGCGAGGACAGCACGAACAACATGCCGCGGCGCTTCAGCTTGTGGGGATCGTCGGGATTGGCGGGCGAATTGGGCATGGCTGCCTTTGACGCACGCCACCACAGCGCGTCAAGCCATGGCTGACGCGCTGCGACGGGGCGAAGGCGATCGGGCGCGTCAATAGCGCGTGGCGGTCGCCTTGCTGGCCTTGTGGCGGTCATAGGCCTTCTTGGCCGCATAGCCGCCGCCGAGCAGCAGACCGAGCGGGCCCAGCCGCCGCATGCCGCCCACCGCCAGCGCGCCCAGTGCGGCACCCTTCAGCCCGTCATTGCCTTCGCGACGGCTGACTTCACGCCCGACCAGCGCACCGATGATTCGTCCGATCATTGCACCTCTCCAAAAACCCGGTCCTTGAGCTCGCCCGCGCCGCGCAGCACCGCCCAGCCCACCGCATAGGTGATGGCCAGCGGCAGTACGACCTTCAGGACATTGGCGGTCACCGCGCCGATGATCGCGCCGTCGGCGACGCCATCGTCGCCCGACAGGCCATCGATCGCGGAACCGACCAGCGCGCCGATAGTGGTTGCACTCATAGCTCTGCCCCTCATTGCTCAAGGCAGGAAAAGCGCGGGAGGGGCGATGGGTTCCGTGCGCATCGCCGGCCATGCGCGCCGTGATCCTCAGCCCTTGGCCGCGACCTTGGCCTCGATCGCGTCCCAGATCATGGCGGCGACATCGGTGCCGTCGAATTTCTCGATCGCGACGATGCCGGTGGGGGAGGTGACGTTGATCTCGGTCAGCCACTCGCCGCCGATCACGTCGATCCCGACGAACAACAGCCCGCGCCGCTTCAATTCCGGCCCCAGCACCGCGCAAATCTCGCGTTCGCGCGCCGTCAGCTCGGTCTTCTCCGCCGAGCCGCCGACCGCCAGATTGGAGCGAATCTCGCCCTCGCCGGGCAAGCGGTTTATCGCGCCCGCGACCTCGCCGTCGATCAGGACGATCCGCTTGTCGCCCTTCGCCACGGCGGGGAGGAAGGCCTGGACCATATGCGGTTCGCGATACGCGGTGTTGAACACCTCGATCAGCGCGGACAGGTTCGCGCCGTCGCGCCCGACCTTGAAGATCGCCTTGCCGCCATTGCCGTGCAGCGGCTTGATGACGATCTCGCCATGCTCGGCCAGGAACGCGCGCGCCTCGTCCAGCGAACGGGTGACGAGCGTCGGCGGCATGAATTGCGGATAGTCGAGGACGAAGACCTTTTCCGGTGCGTTGCGCACGCTGCGCGGATTGTTGACGACCAGCGTCTTCTCGGCGACCCGCTCCAGCAAATGGGTGGCGGTGATATAGCCCAGGTCGAAGGGCGGATCCTGGCGCATCAGCACGACATCGGCCTCGTCGCCCAGGTCGAGTTTCACTGGTTCGCCGAAGCTATAATGATCGCCCGCGACCCGCTGCACGGTGACCGGATGCGCCTTGGTCCAGAGATGCCCGTCCGACCAGTTGAGGTCGCCCGCATCATAGTGGAACAGCTTGTGTCCCCGTGCCTGCGCCGACAGCATCAGCGCGAAGCTCGAGTCCCCGGCGATATTGATCTGGTCCATCGGGTCCATCTGGACAGCGACGGTCAGCGGCTTGGACATGGGGAGCGTTCCTTCCTTCGGACGGGTCTTTGGCAGGGGAGGTAATCCTTCGCCCCGCCCCTGTCACCCGCCCCTGTCACCCGCGCGTCACCCGCACCAGGCATTTTCGATGTGACGCGGCCGCGTACCCGGCGCGAGCAGGATGACGTCGATGCGGATATCGTCACTCGGCCCCGCATAGGTCGCCATCAGGATTTCCGCCGCCGCCGCGACCCGTGCCAGCCGCCGTCCGTCGATCGCGAAGTCCAATTCTGCGGCAGTCTTGCGCGTCTTGACCTCGACAAAGGCGACCAGCGATCCGCGCCGCGCGATCAGGTCGACCTCCCCCGCAGGCGTGCGGACCCGGCGGTCGAGAATGGTCCAGCCCTTCAGCCGCAGCCACCATGCGGCCAGGCGCTCGCCGCGTCGGCCCGACTCTTCGGCGGCGCGGCGGTCCCGGCGGGGGCGAGGCGGAACGAGCGACATGCGCCCTGTTAACCCATGACCCGGTGGTCAGGCGAGGCTTTCCTCCGGCGACACGAGCCATTCCAGGGCGGATTCGGGCGTTTCGAAGATGCGCAGATAGGGTTGCTTCATCAGGCGCAGGATCTGCTGCCGTGCGATCGCGCTGTTGGTCACCATGCCGATGCGGCGGGCGCGCGGGAAATTGCGCATATTGTTGTGGACGACCATGACGGAATCGGACGGCTGGACGCGGATGACGCTCATATCGACGCGCAGGAGATAGCCGGGCACGAAGCCGCTGCGCCAGAAAGCGTCCGTCAGCTCATGGGCATAGCGCGCCGCGATCTCGGGCGTGAACAATCCTGTCCAGCGTATGTCCAGCAGGTTGATGTCGTGATGAAAATCGAAGGCGTACATGAGGGAGCGGCTCCTGGCCCCGCCATGCGCCTGCGTCCCTTAGAAATTCCCTAACGCCGCATCCTAATCGCTTGAATTCCCGCTCTTCAGCGCCAGGGCACGGGCGTAGAGCGCCTTGCGGTCGAGCCCCAGCGCCTTGGCCACCTCGCTCGCCGCGCGGCCGACCGGCAGGCGGGTCAGCGCCTCGGCCAGCGCGGCGTCGGCATCCTGCTCGGTGGCGGGCGGAGCTTCACCCGGCGGTGCGACGACGATCGCGATCTCGCCCTTCGGTCCACCCTCGGCATAGCGCGCGGCGAGGGTGGAGAGGGTGCCGGTCACCGCCTCCTCGAACTTCTTGGTGATCTCCCGCGTCACCGCCGCCTCGCGGTCGCCCAGCCCTTCCGCCAGCGCGGTCAGCGTCGCGGACAGGCGCGGTCCCGATTCGTAGAGGACCAGGGTCGCGCGGATCCCGGCGATCTCGGCGATCGCATCGGCGCGCGCCTTTTCCTTGGGCGGCAGGAAGCCCGCGAACAGGAACCGGTCGGTCGGCAACCCTGCCAGGGTCAGCGCGGCGATGGCGGCGCAGGGGCCGGGGATCGTCACCACCGCATGCCCCGCCGCGCGCGCATCGCGCACCAGCTTGTAACCCGGGTCCGAGATCAACGGTGTCCCGGCATCGGACACCAGCGCCACCGCCTGGGTCGCCATGCGCGCGATCAGGCCGGGGCGGACATGCTCGGCATTGTGGTCGTGATAGGGCTGCATGGGCCGCTTGACCCCGATATGGCGGAGCAGACCGGCGGTCACGCGGCTGTCCTCGACGGCGATGACATCGGCGTTTGTCAATATGTTGGCGGCGCGCGGCGACAGATCGCCGAGATTGCCGATCGGGGTCGCGACGATGTACAGCCCGGGTTCGAGAGTGTGTTCGGATTGGGTCACGGGGATCGTCATGACAGAGGCAGGGCTGTTCGTACAACCGGGGGCCGCAGATTCGGGCGGCTCGCAATTTCACGGCTGGCGGATCGGGCGCGGCCTGGCGCTGGCGACGACGCTGTTCCTGGGAGCGTGCCAGACGATCGTCCCGCGCGGGCCCGTCGAACAGCCCCAGACCCGGCCCGTGCCCACGACGCCGCGCCCGTCGACCGAGGTCGAGCATGGCCTGCCGCGCGACACCGCGCGCCACCGCGTCGCGCTGCTGGTGCCGCTGTCGGGCGCCAATGCGGGCGTGGGCCAGTCGATCGCCAACGCCACGATGATGGCGCTGCTCGATGCGCAGGCGGACACGATCCGAATCACCAATTACGACACCGCGAACGGCGCGGCGGCGGCGGCGCAGAAGGCGATCGCCGAGGGCGCGCAGCTGATCCTGGGGCCGCTGCTGTCCGAGGATGTCCGCGCGGTCGCCCCCGTCGCACGGGCAGCGCGGGTGCCGGTCATCAGCTTTTCCAACGATGCCGGGGTCGCGGGCGGCGGCACCTATCTGATGGGCTATACGCCCGCCCAGTCGATCGACCGGGTGGTGGATTTCGCGCATGAGCGCGGCGTCACGACCTTTGCGGGCCTCGTCCCCAACGGCCTGTATGGCGAGCGCGCCTCGACCGCCTTTCTCCGCGCGGTCGAGGGGGCGGGGGGGCAGGTCGTCTCGCTCCAGCCCTATGGCCGGGTCGCGGGCGGGATCGCGGCGGCGGCGCAGCGGCTGAACGCCAAGGCGCCCTATGACGCGGTGCTGGTCGCCGATGGCGGCGCGGCGGCGGCGGCGGCGGCCCCGGTCCTGAAGCGCGGGTCGGGCGCGAACACGCATCTGCTGGGGACCGAGCTGTGGAACTCCGAATCGGGAATCGCCGCGCGCGCGCCTCTGAACGGGGCCTGGTTCGCCAGCGTGTCGAACACGCTCTACCGGCAATATGCGACCAAATACCGCGCCCGGTTCAGGACCGCGCCCTATCGCCTGTCGAGCCTGGGCTATGACGCGGTCCTGCTGACCGTGCGCATCGCCCGCGACTGGAAGATGAACGCGCCGTTCCCCGAGACCCGGCTGCGCGCGTCGGACGGTTTTTCCGGGATCGACGGCGCCTTCCGCTTCGGCCGCGACGGCGTGGCCGAACGCGCGCTGGAGGTGCAGGAAATCCGCGACGGCACCACGATCACCGTATCCCCCGCCCCGACCGGGTTCGGGGAGTGATGTCTTCCTGACAAAAAAGGCCGGGACGATCGCTCGTCCCGGCCCGAAGTCGAAGCCTGTCTGAGCCAACACGGCCCAGACAGACTTCGGGGGTAAATCAGAAGGCGTATTGGAACTGGAACCGGGCGTTGCGACCGGCCTGATAGCCGGTGATCGTCCGGTAGTAGATCGACGCCGTACCAGCATTGTTGGTGCCGAACTCGTTGAAGTTGCTCGGCGTCTTCAGGTTCAGGAAGTTGAAGACGGTCAGACGGATCGTCGCGTTGGAGCGACCGATCGGCAGCTTCGTCGAGATGTCGAGATTGTCGGTGAACAGCCAACGGCCATCGAATGCCGTGCCGCGCCGGACCAGCTGGACCGGGTAGGCGGTGTTCGGATCGGTGTTGATCGAGCCGTCCGGCTTGACCTGGCAATAGGCACCCGCCGCGCCATAGGCACGCGCATAGGGATCTACATCGAGCGGCACGCGGCCGATACAGCCATATTTGCGCGGTGCGGTGGCCGAGAAGCTGAAGCCGAAGTTGAACCAGCCCAGCTGATAGCTACCGAACAGCTTGAAGACGTGGCGACGGTCGTTCGGCGTATAGCCGTACATGCCGCGCGTCAGGCCGGGCTGGTCGAAGTCCTGGGTCAGGCCGGTATCGCTCTGGCCGTTGTCGCTCTTCACGCCGCCTTCATAGTTGCCATAGGTCTTGCCATAGACATAGGACCCTTCGAGGCTCCACACGCCGTCGAACTCACGCCAGGCGCGGAAGGTCATCGAGCGGTGGAAGCGCTGCGCCTTGGGGTAGCCCAGTTGTTCGGCGGTAAAATTGACGGTCCGAGGTGTGGTTTCGCCGTTGATCGGATCCGACAGGGTGATCGGACCACCACGACCCGGATTGATCAGCACATATTGGTGGAAGCCGTCCCAAGTGTTGCTGCAGCCCGAGATGTTCTGCGCCTTGCAATAATTGTTGACGGCCAAGTCGATCGCCGCGTCTTCCAGCACTTCGTTGAGCTGGGTGACGGTCAGAAAGGCGTTGAACCGCCAGCGATCGACCCGCTTTTCATAGCCGATGATCATTTCGTCGGCCGATTGCGGCTTCAGCCCTTGCGCCACGACGCTGCGCGTGTCGGGAGCGCGGCCGGTGCCGGTCACGTCGCAGTTGCGGATGCCCGTATCGGGACACGCTGCCGCACCTGCATAGAGCACCGGTGCGCCCAGGACCGGAATGTTGTTGCCATCCAGGCCGTTGAACACGTTGGTACGCGTGTAATATGTTTCACCACCTGCCAGGCGGATATTGGTGTTGGCGGCCACGGGGATGAACAGACGGCTGAAGCTGGCATAGATCTTGTCGGTCTGGTTGCCGATCGGATCGAAGGTCACGCCGAGGCGCGGACCCCATTGGTTGCCCGACTTGTAGAAGGTCGCCCCATCGCCATTCTTGTTCTCGAACCGATCGAGACGCAAGCCGAGATTGAGGTTCAGCCGGTTGTCCATCAGCGACCAGCTGTCCTGCGCATAAAAGGCGTCGTTGCGCGAGGCGAAGCCGCCACCCGACGCATAGGTCCACTGGCGGACATAGTCGGTACCGATCGGCAAGCCATATTGGTCGCCCGCACGGGCACGGAAGATGGTGTAGCCGATGCCACCGCCATTGCCGAGGGTCTGGACCTTTGAGGACAAGTCTTCGCGGTCATAGCCGAAGCGGACATGGTGAGCGCCGAGCGCCTTGAAATAGACATCGACGTCGGTGCGGTAGAATTTGCGGACGTCTTCGGCCGACTGGATCGCGCCGCCGGGGTTGGTCAGGCTGATCGGCGAGTCTGTGCGCGAATCGCTGACCGGCGGCAGATTGGTGCCGAAGCGGTTGATCGACTGACCAAAGCTGACATTCTCGTTACGACCATAGGCTGCCGATACCGTCAGCCACTTGCTCATCACGCCGGTGTAGCGGCCGACATAGTTCTTGCCGCCGTAACGGCCATAGCTCTGCCCCTGATATGGCCCGTCGACTCCGGTCACCGGGTTCCAGCGATCGGCCACCGAGTTGGTGTTGCCATAGGTGCGGGTCGTGCCCTCGCCCGAGGTGTCGAAATAGGTGAATTCCAGGCGTTGGCCGTTGGTGATGACCGCGTCGATCTTGCCGCCGAAGAAGGGAGAGGTGGTACGGTAGGTGTAACGCGAGGTGCCGAGGAAGGTGTTGGTTGCCGGGAACCACTGACGTCCCGCAGTGATCGAGCTGATATTGCGCGACTGATACAGGCCGTAGAAGAAGAGGTGATCCTTCCACAACGGGCCCGACAGTTCCGCCGTCATCGACGTGGAATCATAGCGGCTATGCTTGTTGTCCGAATAGATGGTGTCCTTGGTGGCGCTCATCAGTTCGTTGGGGCTGGCGGTGAAGATGATGCCGCCATGGAATTCGTTCGAACCCGACTTGGTGGTCGCGTTGATGAAGCCGCCGGTCGAACGCCCGAACTCGGCCGCATAGCCGCCGGTCTTGGTTTCCACCGTCTGGTAGAAGTCGAACGGAACCGTCACCGCGCCCAGGCTCTTGCGGAAGTCGGTGATGTTCAGGCCATTGATGAAGAAGGCGTTTTCGGACACCGCCGCGCCGTTGATCGACGGCAGGCCGCCAAACGCACCCGCGCCCGCATTGGCGCCCGGCGCCAGCAGGATGACCGATTGCAGGTCGCGACCGACCGGCAGGCGGGTGGCGATGTCGGCGACGTCGATGACCGCGCCGGTCGTGGTGCTGTCGAAGTCCGAGGTGCGGATACGCTTGCCCGACACCATGATCTCGCCCGCATTGCCCTCGACCTCGCCGCCGAGCGCGAAGCGGTTCGACGACGATCCGGCGCGCAGAGCCACCTTTTCCTCGTTATAGGTCGTGAAACCCGGCGCGGTGATCGTGAAGCTGTAGGTGCCTGGCGGAAGTTCCGGGATCTGATAGCTGCCGTCGCGATCGGTCTTGACGCTGCGGGTGAAACCCTGTGCATCCGAGGTGACGCTGACGGTGGCACCCGCGACCGGCTTGCCCGATGCGTCGGTGACCTGGCCGCTTGCGATGACGTTGACATAACCCTGTGCGGCGGCGGGTGCCGCCACGACGGTCAGGCTGGAAACGGCGACGATCCCGGCCGCTGCGGACAATAGGATGCCTTTGCGGCGACGCCGCATTGCTTCGATCCCCATCGATGTAAATCCCCCTTCATCGTGCCCGCCCGTTTATGGGTCGGACACCAGATCAAGGCCTGAACCTGTTCTTCAGGCCTCTGTCCGGCATCTAGGCAGAGCGCAAAACCAGGGTCAATATAGTATAACATATTGTATTATTGATCTAAATCACCGATTAAATCGCTGGTTTGTCACATTAAATTTCGGAATTTGACAAAAATGGACAAATTGAACCAATCCTGAACGGAAATTTCATTCACTTTCGGTTCAGTTGTTGCATTGTTACCACAGCAAGCCCGACGGTCAGATTTTTATTACCAAATGCGTACCATTCGTCGCAAAGTCAGCAGGTCTGAAATCGGCATGGTGACGCCCAAAGTCGTCAGAGTACGATGTCGCGCAGGATGGCATCGAGCAGCAGAGCGCCATCTCCCGTCACGATCAGGCGCCCGCCGGCATGCCGGACCAGCCCTTGGCGAGAGAGTGTCGCTACGGCTTTCGCATCGACCATCTCCCGACCCCCGGCCAGCGCGATGATGCGGGTCAGGTCGACGCCTTCGCGCAGGCGCAGGCCCATGACCAGCGCCTCGGTCGCGCGAGTGACGGGATGGAGCGTTTCCTCGGTTTCGATGCCGTGGCCGTTGCGATCGACCGCCGCCATCCAGTTTTCGGGCTTCTTGCGGCGCACCGTCGCCACGCCCTCGCGGCGGCCATGCGCGCCGGGGCCTATCCCGACATAGTCGCCGTAACGCCAATAGGTCAGGTTGTGGCGGCTCTCCGCCCCCGGCCTCGCATGGTTGGACGTCTCATAGGCGGGCAGCCCGGCGGCGGCGGTGCGCTGGCGCGTCGCCTCGAACAGATCGGCGGCGGCGTCGCCGTCGGGGATGGTCAGCCGCCCTGCCGCCGCCTCGGTGTGGAAGCGCGTGCCCGGCTCGATCGTCAGCTGATAGAGCGACAGATGCTCGGTGCCATAGCCGATCGCGCGGCTGAGCTCGGCCTCCCAGTCGGGCAGGGGCTGGCCCGGGCGGGCATAGATCAGGTCGAAGCTGACCCGCCCGAACACCCCTTGCGCGGTCTGGAGCGCGCGCAGCGCCTCGTCCACGCCGTGCGCCCGGCCCAGGAAATGCAGCGCCTCGTCATCGAGCGCCTGGACGCCCAGCGAGGCGCGGTTGACCCCGGCGGCGGCCAGATCGGCGAAACGCGCCGCTTCGACCGAGGAGGGATTGGCCTCCAGCGTGATCTCGATCCCCTCGGCAAAGCCCCAGTGGCGCTCGGCGGCGTCCAGGATCGCGGCGACCGTGGCGGGGGGCATCAGCGAGGGCGTGCCGCCGCCGAAGAAGATCGAGGTCAGCCGCCGATCGGGCAGCGCCTGGGCCTCATGCGCCAGATCGGCGAGCAGCGCCTTTTGCCACGCCGCCTGGTCCACCGACTCGCGGACATGGCTGTTGAAGTCGCAATAGGGGCATTTGGAGACGCAAAAGGGCCAATGGACATAGAGCGCGAGCGGGGCGGGGGTCGGCGATATTGCGGAGGACATGATGCGGCCCGATATGGCGGCGATGCGTGCGCTTCGCCATCTCTTATCGATTCCCGTCTTCGCCCTGTTGCTGGCGGGATGCGGCCAAATGGTCCCGTCCTCGCGGCCGGGGACGGGGGAGCGTCCGCCCGCGCGCGTGGTCGAGGCGCGCCCCTCCGATGCGCCCGCGCCGCGGGGGGCCGGATTGTTGCGCCAGGCGATGCTGGCCGGGCACCGCGCGGCGCGGGCCGAAATTGGGTTGCCACCCCTGGCCTGGGACGACCGGCTGGCGGCGAGCGCGCTGGCCTATGCGCAGGACATGGCGCGTACCGGCCGCTTCCAGCATGCCGAACAGCCGCAGGGGCCGACCCGGCAGGGCGAGAATCTGTGGACCGGCACGCGCGGCGCCTATCGCTATGACGAGATGATGGGGCATTGGATCGCGGAGAAGCGCGACTTCGTGAATCTGCCCGTGCCGCAATCGAGCCGGACCGGGCAGTTCGGCGACGTGGCGCATTATACCCAGATCGTCTGGGCGCGTTCCACGACGGTCGGATGCGCGATGGCGAGCAACGCACGCGACGACTTCCTCGTTTGCCGCTATAGCCCGACGGGCAACGTCTTTGGCGAACGGGCATTCTGACTCGACGGACGCGGCAAAAGGAACGGCGCAATGGCGAATCCCTATGATCCGATGGCGTGGATCGCCTTCTGGAGTGCGCCCGCGCGTTTCGCGGTGATGGCCGGGGAGGCGGTGCTGAGCGCGCAAAGCGTGATCGCGACCCGCATGGGGGCGATGGCGACGGGCACGTCCTCGGTCGCCGAGATGACGCTGATGGTCAGCGAGAAGGTGAAGGCATTGGACCAGTCGGCAAAGGTCTGGAACCGCGATCAGGCGGCGCTGACGCGTCTGTCGCGGCACGATCCGCGCGGCGGGATCATCGATGCATGGGAGTCGATGGCCCGCGCCATGCTGATCGGCGCGTCGATGCCGGTCCAGGCGATGGCGCCGGTGCACAAGGCGGTGACCGCGAACCAGAAGCGGCTGGCCAAGGGGTAACAGATTTCCTCCCCTGCAGGGGGGAGGGGGACCATGCGCAGCATGGTGGAGGGGTGTCACCCTCTCGATAGCGCGACACCCCTCCGTCAGCCCTTCGGGCTGCCACCTCCCCTTTCAGGGGAGGAATAGAAGGTCAGAACACTGCCTTCACCAGCTGGCCGAACGCGTCGGCGCGGTGGCTGATGCGGTTCTTTTCGTCCTGGTCCATCTCGGCGAAGGTCTCGCTATAGCCGATCGGCTGGAAGATCGGGTCATAGCCATGGCCCTTGTCCCCGCGCGGCGGCCAGACGATGGCGCCGTCGACGCGGCCCTCGAACCATTCGACATGGCCGTCGGGCCAGCCGACCGCCAGCGCGCAGACGAAATGCGCCGAGCGCGCCATGTCCGGTTCCTCGTTCAGCCGATCCTCGACCGCGCGCATCGCCATGGCGAAGTCCTTTTCCGGCCCTGCCCAGCGCGCCGAGAACAGCCCCGGATCGCCGCCCAGCGCCTCGACGCACAGCCCGCTATCGTCCGACAGCGCCGGGAGCCCCGACAGGTCGGCGGCGGCCAGCGCCTTCAGCTCGGCATTGGCGACGAAGGTGGTGCCGGTCTCCTCGGGCTCGGGCAGGTCGAGGTCGGCGGCCGCGATCACCTCGACGCCGTAGGGGGCGAGCAGTTCGCGGAATTCGACGATCTTGCCCTTGTTGTGGCTGGCGAGGACCAGCTTGCCGGGTTCGAGCTTGCGGATCGCCTGGCGGCCATTGCCTTCGCCGCTCATGCGCGGATCGCCCGGTCCTGCGCCGCGAAGATCTCGGTGCAGCCCATGCGCGCCAGACGCAGCAGACGCAGCAGCGCCTCTTCGTCATAGGTGGCGTGCTCGGCGGTCGCCTGGACCTCGGCGATATGGCCGTTCTCGATCAGCACGAAATTCGCATCGGCATCGGCATTCGAATCCTCGATATAGTCGAGGTCGAGGACCGGGGTGCCTTTATGGATGCCGCACGACACGGCGGCGACCTTGTTGCGGATCGGGTCGCTGGTCAGCTTGCCCTCGGCCATCAGCTTGTTGACCGCCATGCGCAGCGCGACCCACGCGCCCGAAATGGCGGCGGTGCGGGTGCCGCCATCGGCCTGGATCACGTCGCAGTCGATGGTGATCTGCCGCTCGCCCAGCGCCTTCAGGTCGCAGACGGCGCGCAGGGAGCGGCCGATCAGCCGCTGGATCTCCTGGGTGCGGCCCGACTGCTTGCCCTTGGCCGCCTCGCGGCTGCCGCGCGTATGGGTGGCGCGGGGCAGCATGCCATATTCGGCCGTGACCCAGCCCTCGCCCTTGCCGCGCAGGAAGGGGGGCACGCGCTCCTCGACGCTGGCGGTGACGAGCACCTTGGTATCGCCGAACCCGATCAGCACCGATCCTTCGGCGTGGCGGGTGAAATTCGGCTCGATGGTGATGGGACGCATCTGGTCGGGCATCCGGCCGGACGGGCGCATAGTCTTCTCCTTGTTCCTTGACCCAGCCCTAACCGGCCCCCGCGACTTGCGCCAGAGACCAAGGTGTCGATCGGAAGACACTCCCCTTCTTCTCCGCGCCCTCTGCGCCTCTGCGCGCAAAGAAGAAGAATGGTTCACGCGGAGGCGCGGAGACGCGGAGGAGGAGCCGAACAATCTCCGCGTCTCCGCGTCTCCGCGTGAGAAAATTTCGCGCAGAGGCGCAGAGGGCGCGGAGAAGAAGGGGCGTCTCCCGATCGCGGTTGAGCGGCGTGCGGGGAATGCCTACATTTCCGGCATGGTCACGCCACCGATCACCGAGCTGACCGACCGGGCGCGCGATATCTTTCGCGTGGTGGTCGACAGCTATCTCACCAGCGGCCAGCCGGTGGGGTCGAAGACCATCGCGCTGTCGGGGATCAACCTGTCGCCCGCCTCGATCCGCAACGTGCTCCAGGAACTGGAGGAGCGCGGGCTGCTGGCCGCGCCGCATACCAGCGCGGGGCGGATGCCGACCGATGTCGGGCTGCGGCTGTTCGTCGACGGCATGATGCACGCGATGGAGCCCAGTATCGAGGAACGCGCCGCGATCGAGGCACGCGCCGCGCGCTCCGGCCCGGTCGAGGAGGCGCTGGCGGCGACGACGGCGGTCCTGTCGGGGCTGTCGGCCTGTGCAGGGCTGGTGATGGTGCCCAAGCGCGAGATGAAGCTGCGCTCGATCGGCTTCGTGCCGCTGTCGCCGACCCAGGCGCTGGCCGTGCTGGTCGCGGAGGACGGCGCGGTCGAGAACCGGGTATTGGAGCTACCACCGGGCATGACGCCCTCGGCACTGGTCGAGGCGGGCAATTACCTGTCCGCCACGCTGGCCGGGCTGACGCTGGGCCAAGCGCGCGAGCGGCTGGAGCGCGAACTGGCGGCGGGGCGCGCGGCGCTGGACGGGGCGGCGCGCGCGCTGGTCGAACAGGGGCTGGCGGTCTGGAGCGAGGACGGCAATCGCCGCCCGATCCTGATCGTGCGCGGGCAGGGGCGGCTGATCGATGCGGCCGCCGCCGCCGATCTGGAGCGCGTGCGCGACCTGCTCGACGATCTGGAGGGCAAGCAGGAGATTGCCAGCCTGCTCGATTCGGCGCGCGCGGGGGATTCGACCCGCATCTTCATCGGCGCGGAGAACAAATTGTTCGCGCTGTCGGGATCGTCGGTGATCGCGCGACCGTTTCGCGGGCTGGACGGCCAAGTGGTCGGCGTGGTCGGCGTAATTGGCCCCACGCGGTTGAACTATGCCCGCGTCGTGCCCATGGTGGATTTCACGGCGGCAACGCTTGCCCGGATGATGGGCTGAACAGGGATTATGATGAGCGAGAACACGACCAACGCACCCCAGAACGACCTGCGTGAGGAAACGGCCGAGGCCGCGCCCGAAGTGGCGGGGCAGGACCGTCTGGCCGAGCTGGAGAACCAGCTGGCCGAGGCCAAGCAGCAATATCTCTATGCCCAGGCCGAGAATCAGAATGTCCGCCGTCGCGCCGAAAGGGAAGCGGCGGATGCGCGCAACTATGCCGCGACCGCCTTTGCGCGCGACGTCCTGTCGGTCGCCGACAACCTGCAACGCGCGCTTGCGGCGATCCCGGCCGATCTGCGCACCGACGACAAGTGGAAGGGCCTCGTGACCGGCCTCGACGCCACCGGCCGCGAGCTGGACAGCGTGCTGGGCCGCCACGGCATCACCAAGATCGAGGCGATGGGCCAGCCGCTCGACCCCAACAGGCATCAGGCGATGATCGAAATGCCCTCCGACCAGGAGCCGGGCACGATCGTGCAGGAGATGCAGTCGGGCTATATGATCAAGGACCGCCTGCTGCGCCCCGCGCTGGTCGCGGTGGCGAAGAAGCCGGACTGATCGGTTCTAGAGGAATGACGAGGGGCGGGCCGGTTGGTCCGCCCTTTTTTGTTGAGGGATGCGCGGCTTTCCCTCCCCCATCCCCTCCCGCTTGCGGGAGGGGCGTGTTGCCTGACAACGTTGACGCCTGCCCCCGAAGAAGCGCTCGCGGTGACCGCGAGCACGCCCCTCCCGCAAGCGGGAGGGGATGGGGGAGGGCCTCCGCCCAGGGGTAAACGCCCGCTAATCGCCCCGAAACGGCACCAAGGTCTGATACTGCGCCAATGGCGGCGCCCCCGCCACCACCGCGCCGCGCTTCAGCAGAAAGGCATGGCGGACGATCTCCGCCTGCTGCTCGATGCCATAGCGACCAAAGGGCTGTCCCGGCTTCAGCGCATAGTCGTATCGGCAAAAGGGATGGCGCTTCAGCGGCAGGAAGATGCCCTGCTGATGCTGCCAGATATGCACCATCTCATGGATGAACAGCCCCTGCTCATGGAGCGGGCAGCCGCCGAAATCCTCGCGCCACAAATCGCCCTTGGGGTGGAAATGGATGCAGCCGGTGGGCGCCATCACCGTGTCGCGCGGCTGGAAGAAGGCCCATTTGGTCGGGGACAGCCGCACCTTCGCATAATCGATCGCATCGCCAAAGACGGACCGGGCCAGCCGTTCCTCGTTGGGGGTGAGCGCGCGCTTGGTCATGGGGACCAGATGGGGGGCGTGCGGGCGGCGGGAAAGGGGCGGGCCACCATCACGGCCCGCCCCCGATGCGTCAGCTCCGCCGCGCGGTCAGCCACTGGCTGTTGGACAGCGGCTTGGCGACGACGCGGACCTCGCCGATATGGCCGAAATAGCCGTCCTTGCGCGCGCCGTCCCACCAGGCGGCACCCAGCACCCAGGGCATGTCGGCGGCCAGCGTCGCGATGCCGACCTGGCCCGCGCTGTTGCGCAGGACGGGCGCGCCGTCGACATAGAGGATCGTCTCGTTCGCCACCGGATCGTTGACGATCGCGATGTGATACCAGGTGTCGACCATCACCTCGCCCGACCAGTTGGCTTGGGGATAGCTGGTGTTGGACGACGGCACGACCTCCCACTGGATTTCGCGCAGCGACGAGATGGCGAACAGCACCGGCGGCGATTGCCGGTCGCCCCCGGCAAAGCCCGGCAGATTGCCGCGATTGCCGTTGCGGGTCAGGATATTGCCCCAGCGGTGGTTGGTCACGGTCCAGTTGGCGTCGATCTTGATGAACGCCTCGACCGTATAGCCCGCGCCGAAGGTCGCCGCGTTGATCGGCGCGGTGGTGGCGGTGGCGAAGGCGCTGCTGCGCGCGGTCACCTTGTCGGTGTTGCGGAAGCGGACGCTGCCCGGTGCCGAAGACAGGCGGTGGCGGTCGGTCGACCAGACCACATCCTCGACCATCGCCGGACCCGACAGCGGCACGCGCGCCATGGGGTTGCGGCCGGTCACGTCGGGCAGCGTCTCGCCGACCTGGACGACCTTGCCGTCGACGATGCCGCTTGCGACGCGCCAGTGCGCGGCGGTCTCGGCGATCTTGGGATAGTCGTCGGCGTCGCGCGGCAGCACCTCGGCGGGCGCGGCGGGCTCGGTATAGCCGTTCAGCAGCGCCGAGCGGACGCGCGGCAGGATCGGCACGCCCGCCGTCATCTCGGTATAGGCAAAGCCCGGCAGGAAACGGGCGAAGCGCTTCTTGAAGTCCATGCTGATGGTGAAGCGGTTGTTCGCATCCTCCAGCACCGCGCGGTCGAACTGGTTGAGCGTCGCCTTGGGCTTCTGGACCACCCAGGGCGAGAAGCTCATCACGTCGATCTTGTTGGCCGAGAAGTCGATCTCGTACAGCCGCATCATCGCGTTGCCGCCCTGATAGGCCATCTGGTAATCGACGACCATCTCATGGACCGGATTGCCGAAGTCGTTGGTCTTGGTGAGCAGCGCGGCGCCGTGGTGATGGCCGTTCAGCGTCATGAAAATCTGGTCGTTGTCGCGGATCAGGTTGTTCCACAGCATCAGGCCGTAATCGGTCTCCAGCGGGCTCTTGCCGTCCTTGTCGATGTTGAGCAGCTGGTGGTTGGCCAGGATCACGGGCAGGGTCGGGTTGCGGCGGATCACGTCGCGCGCCCACAGGATCCCGGCGTCCGAGATGCGCCAGGACAGCGACAGCACCATGAACGTCACGCCGTACATCTCGAAGATGTGATATTCGTGGAAGCCGGTGCGGTCGCGCTCGCGGAAGGTCGTCTGCGCCTGCGCGCGCGAGGTCGGGAACCAGTTGAGATAGGGCTCGGCCGACAGGGTGCGTTGGCTGTCGGTGCCGTTCTGCTGGTCGGACGGGACGTGGTAATCGACATCGTAGAGGACGTCGTGATTGCCCGCCAGGATCGAATAGGGAATGCGCGCCGTCTCCAGCCGCTTCATCGCGGCATCGGCCACCGCCCACTGCGCGGGCTTGCGCACCTGGTCCACCACGTCGCCCAGATGGATGACGAAGGGGATCGAATAGGCCTGGGCGTTGTCGACGATCCACTGGGTCTGCGCGGCGAAGGGCTCGGAGCCATATTTGCGCTGGAACTGGCGGTTCTCGTCAGTGGTCGCATAGCGCGAATAGAATTGCGTGTCGGGCAGCACCGCGATCGAGAAGCTGGTGGTACCGACCGGCGTGGCGGCGGCCGTTCCGGCGGTGGTCGTCGGCTTGGCGTTCAGCAGCGCATCGTCGTCGCACCCCGCCAGCGCCCCCGTCAGCGGCAGCATCGACAGACCCGCAGCGCCGCGCAGCAGCGTCCGCCGGTCGGCGATCCGCCGCAGGCTGAACCGGGTGTCGTTCGTATCGGACATGGTCAAAATTCCCCCATTTCTGGCTCGTTCGAGCCAGCGGGGCGCGCTGTATGGCGCTTGTTTGACACATGAAGGACCGATTCATTACCGATTTAGGTCGATGCTTGAAAAATAAATTATTCTGCCGTCATTTTTCGGTCATCGGGGGGAGGCGGATCGTCCCCAGAGCCGATCGACATTCACGATTGCTTCTTCTTCTTCTTCCCCTCTCCCCTGGACAGGGGAGAGGGTTAGCGAAGCTTGCCAGCCTGCTGGCTAGCGCAGCTTGGGTGAGGGGTTGAGCGAGCCCAAAGGCTCGCGCGCTCGCTTCGCGAGCGCCCACCCCTCACCCAGCTCCGACTAAGCCTTTGCTTTCGCAAAGACCAAGTCTGCGCAACCCTCTCCCCTCTGCGAGGGGCGAGGGAAGGAAAGGCATGGCTGAATGTCGATCGGCCCTGGCTTATTCCGGCGCCGGATCGCCCGCCCCGATCACCCGCGCCCCCTGGCGCAACCGGGTGCCGTCCGAAAAGGACAGGAGCAGCGACAGGATGCGTCCGGGCTTCACGCCGGGGTTCATGTCGTACAGCATGACATGCCGTCCGCCGGGGGCGAAGGCGACGGTTCCTCCGGCGGGGATGGGGACGCGGTCGACCTTCTTCATCGCCATCCCGCCCTCATGCATCTCGCTGGTGATCGCGACGTCGCTGCTGACCGAGATCAGGTCGACGGCCTTGGGGCCGCCATGGACGATGAAATAGGCGGCGGCGGGGCGGCCGGGCACGGCGGCCAGACGGACCCAGCCTTCCTCGGCGTAGAGTTCCGGCTTTTGTGCGCATCCCGTCAGCGTCGCCCCGGCAAGCGCACAAAGGCCCAGAAAAACGGCGCGACGCATGATGAACCCTCTCGTTTCGGCAAATCCCGAGACCACACTAGGTTCCATCCAATCTTGCGGCAACGGATCGCCCACCTATATCCGCCTCGTGAACGGGGTTTTCGGGTTGCCGCTTTCGGGACCGGCGAACCCCGGCATTGGACTTCCAGACTATGTTCTTGAGGGGCATTTAGAGACTTATGGCAAAAGTGATCGGCATCGACCTCGGCACCACCAACAGCTGTGTCGCTGTCATGGAGGGCGGCAAGCCCAAGGTCATCGAGAATGCGGAAGGCGCGCGCACCACGCCGTCGATCGTCGCCTTCGCCAAGGATGGCGAGCGCCTGATCGGCCAGCCCGCCAAGCGCCAGGCGGTGACCAACCCCGACAACACCATCTTCGCGGTGAAGCGCCTGATCGGCCGCCGCTATGACGATCCCGTCACCCGCAAGGACACCGAGCTGGTTCCCTACGCCATCGCGCGCGGTCCGAACGGCGACGCGTGGGTCAATGCGGGCGGCAAGGATTACAGCCCGTCGCAGATCTCGGCCTTCACGCTCCAGAAGATGAAGGAAACCGCCGAATCCTATCTCGGCGAAACGGTCACCCAGGCGGTCATCACGGTTCCCGCTTACTTCAACGACGCGCAGCGCCAGGCGACCAAGGACGCCGGCCAGATTGCGGGCCTCGAAGTGCTGCGCATCATCAACGAGCCGACGGCTGCTGCTCTGGCCTATGGCCTGGAGAAGCAGGACGGCAAGACGATCGCGGTCTATGACCTTGGCGGCGGCACGTTCGACATCTCGATCCTCGAGATCGGCGACGGCGTGTTCGAGGTGAAGGCGACCAACGGCGACACCTTCCTGGGCGGCGAGGACTTCGACAACAAGATCGTCGACTTCCTGGCGTCGGGCTTCCAGAAGGAAGAGGGCATCGACCTCACCAAGGACAAGCTGGCGCTCCAGCGTCTGAAGGAAGCGGCCGAAAAGGCGAAGATCGAGCTGTCCTCGGCCCAGTCGACCGAGGTCAACCTGCCCTTCATCACCGCCGACCAGAACGGCCCGAAGCACTTGGTCAAGTCGATCACCCGCGCCGACCTCGAGCGTCTGGTCGAGGACCTGATCCAGCGTACGCTGGAGCCCTGCAAGAAGGCGCTGGCCGATGCGGGCATGAAGGCCGACGAGATCGCCGACGTGGTGCTGGTGGGCGGCATGACCCGCATGCCGCGCGTCCGTGAGGTCGTGAAGAACTTCTTCGGCAAGGACCCGCACACCGGCGTGAACCCCGACGAAGTCGTCGCCATGGGTGCGGCGATCCAGGCGGGCGTGCTGCAGGGCGACGTCAAGGACGTGCTGCTGCTCGACGTGACCCCGCTGTCGCTGGGTATCGAGACGCTGGGCGGCATCATGACCAAGATGATCGACCGCAACACGACGATCCCGACCAAGAAGAGCCAGGTCTATTCGACCGCCGACGACAACCAGAATGCGGTGACGATCCGGGTCTTCCAGGGCGAGCGCGAGATGGCGCAGGACAACAAGCTCTTGGGTCAGTTCGACCTGGTCGGCATCCCGCCCGCACCGCGCGGCGTGCCGCAGATCGAGGTCACGTTCGACATCGACGCCAACGGCATCGTCAACGTCTCGGCCAAGGACAAGGGCACCGGCAAGGAGCAGCAGATCCGCATCCAGGCCTCGGGCGGTCTGTCGGACAGTGACATCGACCAGATGGTCCGTGACGCGGAGAAGTTCGCGGAAGAGGACAAGAAGCGTCGTGCCGAGGCCGAGGCCAAGAACAACGCCGAGTCGCTGATCCACACCACCGAGCGTCAGCTGGCCGACAATGGCGACAAGGTCGACGCGTCGCTGAAGTCGGAAATCGAGGCGGCCATCGCCGAGACCAAGACGGCGGTCGAGGGTGGCAACCCCGACACCATGAACGAGAAGGCGCAGGCCCTCGCTCAGGTCGCGATGAAGCTGGGCCAGGCGATCTACGAGAAGCAGCAGCAGGCCGAGGCTTCGCCCTCCGCCGATTCCGGTGCGGCCAAGCAGGACGATGTGGTCGACGCCGAATTCTCGGAAGTCGACGAAACCAAGTAAGGCTGGCGGCCCGGTCCACCCTGTGGTGGGCCGGGCCTTCGGTTGCTGTTGAGAATACCGCCTTTCGGGGCATGAAGTGGCGAAGCGCTTGGGCGTCCGCTCCGTCCGGCCTGACGGCACGGTCGGTCGGCGGGCCACGCACAGGCGGACGGGGCGAGACCGGGCATGAGCACGACGATCGACTATTATGAACTGCTCGAATGCGAGCGCACGGCGGACGATGCGACGATCAAGTCGCGTTACCGCAAGCTGGCGATGCAGTACCATCCGGACCGCAATGCGGGCTGCAAGGACTCCGAGGCCAAGTTCAAGGCGATCAGCGAAGCCTATGACTGCCTGAAGGACCCCCAGAAGCGGGCGGCCTATGACCGCTATGGCCATGCCGCGTTCCAGCAGGGCATGGGCGGCGGTGGCGGCGGCCATGGCGGGCAGGATTTCGGCGCTTTCTCCGATATTTTCGAAAGCGTCTTCGGCGAATTCATGGGCGGCGGACGCGGCGGCGGGCGGCAACAGCCCCGGCGCGGCGCGGACCTGCGCTACGACATGGAAATCTCGCTGGAAGAGGCGTTCCATGGCAAGTCGACCGAGATCACCATCGATGTCTCGGCCGCATGCGACACCTGCGACGGCACCGGCGCCAAGCCCGGCACTAGCGCCAAGACCTGTCAGCATTGCGGCGGCCATGGCAAGGTCCGCGCGCAGCAGGGCTTCTTCGTGGTCGAGCGGACCTGCCCGGTCTGCCAGGGCGCGGGCCAGATCATCGCCGATCCGTGCCCCGATTGCCGCGGTGACGGCCGGATCGAAAAGACCAAGACGCTGGCCGTCAACATCCCGGCGGGCGTCGACGAAGGCACCCGCATCCGCCTGACCGGCGAAGGCGAGGCGGGCGCGCGCGGTGCGCCTGCGGGCGACCTCTATATCTTCCTCCACGTCAAGCGGCACGCGCTCTTCGAGCGGGAGGGCACGACCCTGTTCGCGCGTGCGCCGATCAGCTTCACCACGGCGGCACTCGGCGGGGCGCTGTCCATCCCCGGCCTCGACGGGCGGATGCACGAGATCAAGATCCCGGCGGGCATCCAGTCGGGCAAGCAACTCCGCCAGCGCGGGGCGGGCATGCCCGTCCTGCAAGGGCGCGGCACCGGCGATCTGGTCATCCAGATCGAAGTCGAGACGCCGACCCGGCTGTCGACCCGCCAGCGCGAATTGCTCGAACTGTTCCGCGAAACCGAGACCGGGGACGAATGCCCTGAAAGCCAGGGCTTTTTTGCCAAGTTGAAGAGCGTCTTCGCGGGCGAATAAGCAAGGTTTTCCGTCGATAGACACTATCGAACGATGCAGGGCCGGGATGATCGTCCATCCCGGCCCTGTTGACTCCCGAGCAGGGCGGGAGTCATGATTGTCGCGCGACTTTGACAGGGAAGTCCTGCGATGCGTCACCTGCTTGGATGCTTGATCGCCCTCGGTGCGATGGTGTTCGCGCCTGTCGCGGCGCAAGCTGTTCCATCCCGGAAAGTCGAAAAGATACTTCTGCCGGATGCGGGATCGTCCGACGAGATCATCGTCCAGGCGCTCAGCCTTCCGCGCGACGCCTTGCCCGTCAATGTCCGCTGGGCCCCGGTCGACAATACGCAGGTCAACATCGCCTATGAGCGCGCGGACCAGTTCCTGGCCTGTGCCTTCGACAAGGCCAGCCGCGACTGGTTGCGCAAGGCGGTCGAAGGACCCCCGTCGCTGGCCAGCACCGAATATGCGCAGGGCATGGTCATCGTCACCAACTGGGGATGTTACCCGCCACTGGGATCAAGCCCGCCGTGGAACCCCGCGCTGGCGGGACGGATATCCTCCATCGCGGCATTCTCCTCGAGCGGACGTTGCGCGCCTTCGCGCCGGATGCGTCGCTCGATGCCGCGCAGACCTTCGACCCGGTGGTACGCACGCGCTTCCGCAAGGTGGAAACCGACCATAACCGCTATCGGCAGAATCCGGAGAAATCAGGGTTCGTGGTGGCCGCCTGCCTGGTTCAGACCCAGCCGGTCCTCGCGACCCGGCTATTCCACGCACCGCAGGGCAGCGATCTGGTCCGGGGGCTGGAACAGGCGATGCTCGTCAATGCGCCCGAGTGTCTGGAGGGGGTGAAGAAGCTGAGCGTCGAGCCGACCACGCTTCGTGTGTATCTGATCGATGCCTTTTACCGCTGGCTGCTCGCCGCGCGGAACGTGCCGACCCTGATCCCGGCCAGTGGGGCATAGGCGCGGCGTCCAGCCCCCAAGCAAAGCCATATTGCATTGCAGCGACGGTCGCGCTCCAATGGCGGCCATCAGGATGGAGATTGTCATGTCGCCGTGGAAAGCCGCTTTGCCCCTTCTTGCTGCGTGCGCGCTGCTCCCCGCCGCTGCGCCGGTCGCCGCGCCGCGCGTCGGGATCGCCAGTTTCGAGGCGCTGCCCAAGCCCCTGCCGCTGCCCTATCATGCGGGCGACGCCAAAGCGGCCATCGCGGCGGCGCGCGCGCGGGCGGTCAAGGCGCACAAGCGGTTGCTGATCGATCTGGGCGGCAACTGGTGCCTCGATTGCCGGTTGCTGGCGGGGGTGATGGAGTCGCCGAAGATGCGGCCCTTCGTCGCCCGGCATTTCGAGGTGGTGACGGTCGATGTGGGTCGGTTCGACCAGAATATGGATGTCCCGGCCTCTTACGGCATCACCGGGCGGCTGGCGGGCGTGCCCGCGGTGCTGATCGTCGATCCGAAGACCAACAAGCTGGTCAATGCCGGGCGAGAAACCGCGCTGGCCGATGCGCGGGCGATGACGCCGCAGGCGGTGGCGGACTGGCTGGCGCAGTGGGTGGGGTGAGGGGGCTCACGGCCGGTTGACCGTCATGTGACGACTCATGGGCCGATCGCATTTGATCGGCCGGGCTCCCTCCCCCAGCCCCTCCCGCCTGCGGGAGGGGAGAGGGAAAAGGGTAAGCGCTTCCCCAGGCAACTCCCCTCCCGCAGGCGGGAGGGGTAGGGGGAGGGGAGTCCGTCTCGGCGGGACAAGCCGCCAATGGGACTCCCCCCAACCGATTACGCGCCGAACACCCGCGCGAAGATCGTGTCGACATTCTTGTAATGGTAATCGAGGTCGAACCGCGCCTCGATCTCCTCGGGCGACAGCGCCGCCGTCACGTCCGCATCGGCCTTGAGCAGTTCCATCAGCGACAGTTCGCCATCGGACTCCCACACCTTCATCGCGTTGCGCTGGACGAGGCGATAGCTGTCCTCGCGGCTTACGCCCGCCTGGGTCAGCGCCAGCAGGACGCGCTGCGAATGGACCAGGCCACCCATCTTGTTGAGGTTCTTCTCCATCCGCGCCGGATAGACGACCAGCTTGTCGATGACGCCGGTGAGGCGGGCGAGCGCGAAGTCGAGGGTGATGGTCGCGTCGGGGCCGATATAGCGCTCGACCGAGCTATGGCTGATGTCGCGCTCATGCCACAAAGCGACATTCTCCAGCGCCGGGGTGACATAGCCGCGCACCATGCGGGCCAGGCCGGTCAGGTTCTCGGTCAGCACCGGGTTGCGCTTGTGCGGCATAGCCGACGAGCCCTTCTGGCCGGGCGAGAAATATTCCTCGGCCTCCAGCACTTCGGTGCGCTGCAGGTGGCGGACCTCGGTCGCCAGCCGCTCGATCGAGCTGGCGATGACGCCCAGCGTCGCGAAGAACATCGCATGGCGGTCGCGCGGGATGACCTGGGTCGAGACGGGCTCGACGGTCAGGCCCATCTTCTCGGCGACATGGGCTTCGACGCGCGGGTCGATGTTCGCGAAAGTGCCGACCGCGCCCGAGATCGCGCAGGTGGCGATGTCGGCGCGCGCCGCGACCAGGCGGGCGCGGTTGCGGTCGAACTCGGCATAGGCTTGCGCCAGCTTCAGGCCGAAGGTGACCGGCTCGGCATGGATGCCATGGCTGCGGCCGATGGTCGGGGTCAGCTTATGCTCGTAAGCACGGCGCTTGATGACGGCGAGCAGCGCGTCGAGATCCTCGATCAGGATGTCCGAGGCGCGCGCCAGCTGCACCGCCAGGCAGGTGTCGAGCACGTCGGACGAAGTCATGCCCTGGTGCAGGAAGCGCGCCTCCGGCCCGGTCCGCTCGGCGACATGGGTCAGGAAGGCGATGACGTCGTGCTTGGTCTCCGCCTCGATCGAATCGATGCGGTCGATGTCGAAATCGCCCGCCGCCTTGTCGGCTTCCCAAATGCGCGCGGCGGCTTCCTTCGGGACGACGCCCAGTTCAGCGAGCGCGTCGGTGGCGTGCGCCTCGATCTCGAACCAGATGCGGAAACGGGTCTGGGGATCCCAGATCCGGGTCATGGGAGCACGGGAATAGCGCGGAATCATCGGGGCACCTTCAGGTCGTGGAAACGGCACGGCTTACCGTGCACTCCCTCTCGGAATCACGGTGTGCCGTGCCGTTAGCAGGGACGAGCCGAGCCTTCAAATCCGAAGATGCAAACCCCATATGGTCAAATGCGGAACGGGATCGTATCACTAAAGGCGAAGATGCGTTTCCGGTCTTCATAGTCATCGATCGACCAGAGTAAGGGAGAGACGAGATGATGAAATATGCTTTTCTTGCCGGTGCCATGATGGCGTCTGCCCCGGTGCTTGCGCAGGTCGCGCCCGCCCCCGCCCAGACCACGCCGGCGGCGCCGCAATCGGCGACGACAACCACGGCTGATCCGATGCAGGCCGCCACGCCGTCGGCGGAACCCGCCGCGCCTGCCCAGGCGGCCCCCGCTGAGGGGCAGGTCCAGGCGACCGGCAGCCAGATCGCGCAGGTCGTCGACACCCAGTTCCCGACCTATGACAAGGACGGTGACGGCCAGCTGAACAAGGCCGAGTTCACCCAATGGATGGTCGCGCTGAAGGCGCAGACCGACCCGTCGACCAAGGCCGAGTCGCCCGCGACCAAGAAATGGGTGGGCACCGCCTTTGCCCAGGCCGACACCGACAAGAGCAAGAAGGTGTCGAAGACCGAGCTGACCGGCTTTCTGAGCCAGGGCCAGGGCTAAGCCGGAACACCCCCTCCGTTCCTACGATTCCCCGAGCGGGGATGAGCGGGGCCGTCGGACCACCCGGTTCGGCGGCCCTTTCCCATTCCTCCCCAAGCAGAGCCTGGGGAGGAATAGGGCGCGAAAAAGGGCAGGGGCGTCGCCGCCACCTGCCCTGATTTCGTTCGCTCGCTCGTGAGAGAAAGCGAGGCCGGATCAGGCCTCTTCCGAACCTTCCGACGCATCGGCCGCTTCGTCCGCAGCGGTCGGAACCGTCGGCGGAACGATGGTGGCGATCGCGAAGTCGCGGTCGTCGATGGCGGGCTCGGCGCCCTTGGGCAGCTTCACGTCCGAGATGTGGATCGAGTCGCCCACGGCCAGACCCTTCAGCGAGATGCTGATCTCGGTCGGGATGTTGGCGGCGTCGACGACCAGCTCGATCTCGTGGCGAGTGATGTTCAGCACGCCGCCCTGCTTCACGCCGCTCTCGTCTTCGTCGGTGAAGACGACCGGAACGGCGACCGTGACGGTCTCATGCTCGCCGATGCGCAGGAAGTCGACGTGCAGCGGGCGGTCGGTGACGGGGTGGAACGCGACGTCCTTCGCCAGCGTGCGCTGGCCGTCCACCATGATGACCGAGGTGAAGAAGTGGCCGGTCATCAGCGCCTTGACGAGCGCCTTCTCTTCGAGATGGATCGACGCGGCGGCCTTGTTCTGGCCATAGATCACGGCGGGGACGCGGCCTTCACGACGCAGCGAACGGGAGGCTCCCTTGCCAACCTGATCGCGCGTCTCGGCGGCGAGCGTAAGGGTGTCGCTCATTCCAGTAACTCCGAAACAAAAGGGATATAGCTTCCCGATCACGCCTCCAGGGATGACCATGACCGGAAGCGGCGGCGCATAGCCGCAAAGGCGGCAAAAGGCAAGGTGTCGGCCGCCGCGCCTCAATAGGCGATGCGCTGCGCCTTGATCCCTTGCTTGGCGAGCTGTGCCTGGACGCTGTCGTCCCCGGCCAGATGGCCCGCGCCGACCGCCATGAAGATCGTGCCGGGCTTGGCCAGCCGCTGCTTGATCCAGCTCGCCCAGCGACCGTTGCGGTCGGTCAGCAGCGTCTTGGCGACCTCGGGCGAGTCCTTCAGGCTCTCGTTCATGTCGCGGGCCAGCGCGTCGGGGTCGCCATGCGCCCATTCGTCGACCATCTTCGCCATTTCCTCGCCCGCCTTGGGCATTTCGTCCACGGTCGAGGTCAGGAACTCGATTTGCGCCTTGGGCGACAGGCCGTTGAAATAGCCGATCTGCTGCTCGGCGGTTTCCAGCCCCTCGACCGGCTTGCCCTCCGACCTGGCGGCTTCGGTCAGCACCTTTTCCGGCCCGTTGGCGGGATCGTAACCCTGTTTCTGGAGCGGCGCGATCGACAGGGTGACGGCGGCGAGCCATGGCTTCATCCGGTCGAACGCCTGGGGCGGCGCGCCCAGATCGGCGATCGCCTTCAGATAGGCGCCGCGCTTGTCGGTGGGCAGCTGTTCGGTCAGCGTGGGGCCGGTGGGCGAAAAGCCGTTCTTCAGCACGATCTGCTGCATCGTCGCCTTGTCGGGTTCGACCATCTCCAGGACCAGTTGGTCGGATTTGTCGAACGCGGTCTTCACCGCCTCGTCGAACCAGGTCAGGCCGGGCTTCAGCACATGGATGGTGCCGAACAGATAGATGGTGGTGTCGGCATCCTTGACCACCCACAAGGCGGGGTCCGCGTCATTGGGGGCCTGGGCGGGCTTGCTCTGCGCGCAGGCGGGGAGCGCCAGCATGAGGGCGAGCGAGGTGAGGGCGGTCTTCATGATCGTCTTCATGGGATCGGGCTTTCGGAAAGGGAAGGGGATCAAATGTACTTGCGCCACAGCCAGACCAGGCCGGCGACCGCGAGCATCGCGCCGTACACCCATTCGATCTGCACCGGGGGCAACACGCCGCCGCGCCACAGGAACCACCAGACGGGCACGCCCAGGCCGACCGTATAGAAGCTGGCGACCGCACCGTCGCGGTAAGCCTGGCGTTCGTGCTCGTCGACCACCCGATGCCAGCGCCATGAGATGATGGGGACGATCACGCCCCAGATCAGCGCCATCAGCACGGCGAACCAGAGCGGCAGTGGGGAGGACCACAGGTCTGGGCGGGCTGCACCCCGCGGCTGTTGTAAAACGATCAGCGCGGTCGACAACCCGGCGATCCCGCCGACGGCGCCGGATATGGCAAGTAGGCGGTGATTGGCGCGTTCGCTCGGTCCCTTGGCGATGCGCGAAGCATTCATGGTCATGGCCGCACCTCGATGGAAAGATGGACGGAGAAGCCGGGCAGCGCAGCCTTGGGGGCGGCCTGCATCTTCGGGCGGAACGTGTCGAACGCGATCCCGCCTACGCGACCGGCGCCCCAGCCGAGCAGCGACAGCGCGATGCCGGTCCCGATCACCGTGCGGGTCAGGCGGCGGCTCATGATCGCACCCGGCGGATCAGATAGGCCGGGCCTCCGCCGCGCGTCATCCGTTCCGGTTCCTGCGGATCGCAGTCCGGCGAGTCACTCACCATGGTGCTCGTCATCGAAAATCTCCTCGATGGGCATGTCGAACAGGCGGCCGATGCGGAAGGCGAGCGGCAGCGAGGGGTCGTATTTCCCCGTCTCGATGGCGTTGACGGCCTGTCGCGACACGTCCAGCCGCCCGGCGAGTTCCGCCTGGCTCCAGTTGCGTTCGGCGCGCAGCACCTTGAGGCGATTTTTCATGTCCACCTCCTCTTGCATGGCAACCTCCCTTTGTCACCCGTGCATGACGGAATGTCAGGTCACCATGACAAAGTGACAGCGAGTCGCGACTGTGTCAACAAGACATGACAAAATATCATGCTTGGCTGACTGGTGGCGTCGCGAGCGCGGCGGCTCGCCTTGACCGCGAAGGGGGCATGAGCCAAAGCCTGCCGCGTTATGCTGACCCGGAACGGACCCCCGGAAGGACCACTTTCCTTCCAGCGCATGATCCTCACCCTCCATGACTATTGGAGCGAGCGCGGATGCGTGATCCTGCAACCCTATGACATGGAGATGGGGGCGGGCACCTTTCACCCCGCGACCACGCTGCGCGCGCTGGGTCCGGATTCGTGGAACGCGGCTTTCGTCCAGCCCTGCCGCCGTCCGACCGACGGCCGCTATGGCGAGAACCCCAACCGGCTCCAGCATTATTACCAGTATCAGGTGATCCTGAAGCCCTCGCCCGCCGACCTGCAGGACCTGTATCTCGGCAGCCTGGCCGCAATCGGCGTGGACATGGCCAAGCACGACATCCGCTTTGTCGAGGACGATTGGGAAAGCCCGACCCTGGGCGCCTGGGGCCTGGGCTGGGAAGTCTGGTGCGACGGGATGGAGGTGACCCAGTTCACCTATTTCCAGCAGATGGGCGGTTACGACATGAAGCCGGTCGCGGGCGAGCTGACCTATGGGCTCGAGCGTCTGGCCATGTACATCCAGGACGTCGACAACGTCTACGACCTGCGCTTCAACGATGCGGGCGTGAGCTACGGCGACGTGTTTCTCGAAAACGAGAAGCAGATGTCGACCTGGAATTTCGAGGTGGCCGACACGGAGACGCTGTTCGACGCCTTCAAGAAGGCGGCGGCCGAGTGCGAGCGCTGTCTGGAGGCCAAGCTGCCCATCCCCGCCTATGAACAGGCGATCAAGGCCAGCCACACCTTCAACCTGCTGCAGGCGCGCGGCGTGATCTCGGTGGCGGAGCGCCAGGCCTATATGGGCCGCGTCCGCGATCTGGCGAAGGGCGCGTGCGGCGCCTGGATGGACAAGAACGGCTGGGCCGCGTGATGACCGATTTTCTGCTCGAACTCCGCTCCGAAGAAATTCCCGCCCGGATGCAGGCGGGGGCGCGGGAGAACCTCGCCAAGCTGTTCGCCGCCGAACTCGCCAAGGCCGGTCTGTCGGCGGGTGAGATCGTCACCTATGCGGGCCCGCGCCGCCTGGCGCTGATCGCCAAGGGTCTTCCGTCCGCGACCGAGGCGGTGTCCGAGGAAGTGAAGGGCCCGCGTGCCTCCGCCCCGCCCCAGGCGCTGGAGGGCTTCCTCCGCAAGACCGGGCTGACGCGCGAGCAGTTGACCGAGCGCGACGGCGTGCTCTTCGCGATCACCGAAAAGCCCGGCCGCGCGACGGCGCAAGTGCTGGCCGAGGCGATCCCCGCGATCGTCCGCGCCTTCCCCTGGCCCAAGTCGATGCGCTGGGGGGCGGAGTCCGCCTCGACCGAGTCGATGCGCTGGGTCCGCCCATTGCACGCGATCGTCGCGCTGTTCGGCGGCGAGGTGGTGCCGTTCGAGGTCGCCGGGATCACTAGTGGCAATGTCACGCGCGGTCACCGCTTCCACGCGCCCGCCGAGATCGTGCTGACCGGCGCGGACACCTATGTCGAGCAGCTGCGCGGCGCCAAGGTGCTGGTCGATCAGGACGAGCGCGCCGCGATCATCCGCAAGCGCGCGTCGGCGCTGGCCGCCGAGGCCGGGCTGGAACTGGTCGAGGACGAAGGGCTGGTCGCCGAGAATGCCGGGCTGACCGAATGGCCGGTGCCGCTGCTCGGCCGCTTCGACGAAGCCTATCTCGACGTGCCGCCGGAAGTCATCCAGCTCACCGCGCGGGTGAACCAGAAGTACTTCGTCTGCCGCTCCGGCGACGGCAAGCTGGCAAACGCGTTCGTCTGCACCGCCAATATTGAGGCGAGTGATGGCGGGGCAAAGATCGTCGAGGGTAATGGCAAGGTGCTCGCCGCCCGCCTGTCCGACGCGCGCTTCTTCTACGAGACGGACCTGAAGACCAAGCTCGACGATCTGCGGCCCAAGCTGGAAAAGATCGTCTTCCACGAAAGGCTGGGCTCCGTCGCCGACAAGGTAGAGCGGGTGGCTAAGCTCGCCCGCTGGCTGGTCGAAGAGGGGATCGTCACCGAGTCCCCCTCCCGCAGGCGGGAGGGGTTAGGGGAGGGCCGTGCCCCAAGCGACGTCGCCAGCGGAACCGCCCCCCCCCCATCCCCCCCCGTGAACGGGGGGGGCGAGCTTGCCGATCTGGCGGAGCGCGCCGCGTATCTGGCGAAAGCCGATCTGGTCACCGGTATGGTCGGCGAGTTTCCCGAATTGCAGGGCCTTATGGGTGGCTATTACGCCGCCGCTCAGGGCGAGGACCCGCGCGTCGCCGAGGCGGTTCGCGATCACTATAAGCCGGTCGGTCAGGGCGATGATGTCCCCACCGCGCCGGTGACGGTGGCCGTGGCGCTGGCCGAGCGCCTTCATACGCTTGCGGCATTTTTTGAAGCGGGGATTGAGCCGACTGGATCAAAAGATCCGTTTGCACTTCGCCGTGCAGCACTTGGAACCCTTCAGCTCATTCTCACTAATGGCCTTCGATTCAGGCTTCGCCGCGTGTTTGAGATTGTTCTGGCCAATAATCGGTATGGGCAGACCTATCTTACGGAGGAGCCGACACTCGGAAAGCTCCTCGATTTCTTCGCCGACCGCCTCAAGGTCCAGCAACGCGAGGCAGGCGTCCGTCACGACCTGATCGACGCGGTCTTCGCTCTCGGCGGCGAGGACGATCTCGTCCGCCTGCTCGCCCGCGTCCGCGCGCTGCAAGCCTTCGTCACCACCGACGACGGCACCAACCTGCTCGCCGGGTATAAGCGCGCCGCGAACATCCTGAAGAAGGAAGGCGTCGAGGGCGACCAGGGCTGGACCGCGCCGACCTACACGCCCGAACCCGCCGAGGCCGATCTGATCGCCGCGCTCGACGCCGCCGAGCCCAAGGCGGCCGAGGCGGTGAAGGCCGAGGATTTCGAGGCCGCCATGGCCGCGCTCGCCTCGCTCCGTGCGCCGATCGACCGGTTCTTCGATGATGTGACCGTCAACGACGCCGACCCGGCCAAGCGGGCGGTGCGCCTGGCATTGCTCGCCCGCGTTCGGGCCGCCGTCCACATGGTGGCGGATTTTTCGAGGATCGAGGGATGAGTTGAGCCGGATCGGGAGACGGACCGACAGCTTCCTGTCTTCCCCTCCGGCAATATCGCCTTATTAACACCGACGCCTGTGTCCCCAGGGCGTCGGACGATACGACCAGTAAAGGATCGAACCGATGACCTATGTGTACCGCTTCGGCGGCGGCGTTTCGGACGGCGGTAAGGGGGACAGGAACCTGCTTGGCGGCAAGGGCGCGAACCTGGCCGAAATGGCGTCGATCGGGCTGCCGGTGCCGCCGGGCTTCACCATCTCGACCGCGATGTGCACCCGTTATTACGAGGATGGCGAGCAGTTTCCACAAGAGCTGCGCGACGAGGTGGCGGACGGCATCGCGCATATCGAGGCGGTGACCGAGAAGCGCTTCGGCGACCCGGAAAACCCGCTGCTCGTCTCGGTCCGCTCGGGCGCGCGCGTGTCGATGCCGGGCATGATGGACACGGTGCTGAACCTGGGCCTCAACGACGCCACCGTCGAGGGGCTGGCGAAGAAGGCCGGCGACGAGCGTTTCGCCTGGGATAGCTATCGGCGTTTCATCCAGATGTACGCCGATGTCGTGCTGGAGCTGGATCACGGCGCGTTCGAGGAAGCGCTGGAGATCGCCAAGGAGGATAACGGCTTCACCCTCGACACCGAGATGAGCGCCGCCGACTGGAAGGCGCTGGTCACGACCTATAAGGGCCTGGTCGAGGAGCAATGGGGCAAGCCCTTCCCGCAGGACGTGCAGGACCAGCTCTGGGGCGCGGTCGGCGCGGTGTTCGGGTCGTGGCAGTCGGAGCGGGCCAAGGTCTATCGCCGCCTGAACGACATTCCCGCCGACTGGGGCACCGCCGTCAATGTGCAGGCGATGGTCTTCGGCAATATGGGCGATACCTCGGCGACGGGCGTGGCCTTCACGCGCGATCCGTCCAAGGGCGACCGCGCCTATTATGGCGAGTTCCTGATCAACGCGCAGGGCGAGGATGTGGTCGCGGGCATCCGCACGCCGCAGTACCTGACCAGGGCCGCGCGCGAGGAGGCGAAGGCCAAGCCCGCCTCGATGGAAGAGGCGATGCCCGAGGTCTATGCGGAGCTGGCCGCCGTCTTCGACCGGCTGGAAAACCATTACCGCGACATGCAGGACATCGAGTTCACGGTCGAACAGGCCAAGCTCTGGATGCTCCAGACCCGATCGGGCAAGCGCACCGCCAAGGCGGCGCTGAAGATCGCGGTCGACATGGCCAATGAGGGCCTCATCACCCGCGAGGAGGCGATCGCGCGGGTCGATCCGGCGGCGCTCGACCAGCTGCTCCACCCGACGCTGGACCCCAATGCCTGGCGTGACGTGCTGACCAAGGGGCTGCCCGCCAGCCCAGGGGCGGCCTCGGGCAAGGTGGTGTTCGACGCCGATGCCGCCGAGCGTGCGGCGGCGGCGGGCGAGGCGGTGATTCTGGTCCGCGTCGAAACCTCGCCGGAAGATATTCATGGCATGCACGCGGCCAAGGGCATCCTGACCGCGCGCGGCGGCATGACCAGCCATGCGGCGGTCGTGGCGCGCGGCATGGGGCGGCCTTGCGTCTCGGGTGCGGGTTCGCTGTCGATCGACAACAAGGCCAAGCTGCTGCGCGTCGGTGCCCGCGAGGTGCGCGAGGGCGATATCCTGACGCTCGACGGTTCGACCGGCGAGGTGATGGTCGGCGCGGTGGCGACCGTCCAGCCCGAGCTGGCGGGCGATTTCGGCACGCTGATGGAATGGGCCGATCAGGTCCGCCGCCTGAAGGTCCGCGCCAATGCGGAAACGCCGCTCGACTGCCAGACCGCGCGCGATTTCGGCGCGGAGGGCGTCGGCCTGTGCCGCACCGAGCATATGTTCTTCGACGCCGCGCGGATCACGGCGGTGCGCCAGATGATCCTGGCCTCGGACGAAAAGGGCCGCCGCGCCGCGCTCGACAAGCTGCTGCCCGAACAGCGCGCCGACTTCACCGCGATCTTCGAGGTGATGGCGGGCCTGCCGGTGACGGTGCGCCTGCTCGACCCGCCGCTGCACGAATTCCTGCCGCAGCAGGAGGCCGAATTCGCCGAGGTCGCGACGGCGGCGGGCGTGGATGTGGATACGCTGAAGCGTCGGGCGAGCGAACTGCACGAGTTCAACCCGATGCTCGGCCATCGCGGCTGCCGTTTGGGCGTGACCTATCCCGAAATCTACGAGATCCAGGCGCGGGCGATCTTCGAGGCGGCGCTGGACGTCGCGGAGAAGTCGGGTGAAGCCCCGATCCCCGAGGTCATGATCCCGCTGGTCGCCACCCGGCGCGAGCTGGAGTTGATGAAGGCGGTGGTCGACAAGGCCGCGCAGGCCGTGTTCGCCGAGCGGGGCAAGACGGTCGAGTATCTGGTCGGTACCATGATCGAACTGCCGCGGGCCGCGCTGAAGGCCGGGGAAATCGCCGAGGTGGGCGAGTTCTTCTCCTTTGGCACCAACGACCTGACCCAGACGACTTTGGGCGTCAGCCGCGACGACGCCGCACGCTTCCTGGGCGCCTATGTCGAGAAGGGCATCTACGCCAAGGACCCGTTCGTCAGCCTGGATGTCGAGGGCGTCGGCGAACTGGTCAGCCTGGCCGCCGAGCGCGGCCGCGCGACGCGCGCCGGCATCAAGCTGGGCATTTGCGGCGAGCATGGCGGCGATCCGGCGTCGATCGCTTTTTGCGAGCAGGTCGGATTGGATTATGTCTCGGCCAGCCCGTACCGGGTCCCGATCGCCCGGCTGGCGGCGGCGCAGGCGGCGTTGAAGGCGCGGTAACCGTCCACGGGGAGGGGAGCGTTTCGCCGGGCGCTTTCCCTCCCCCATCCCCTCCCGCTTGCGGGAGGGGCGTGCCTAGGAGCGCGAGCAGCGTACATCTCGATCGCGTTGCACGGTGCAATCGGTGATTCGGGGCTGAATGCGCCCCAAGTTCCTCCCCTCCCGCAGGCGGGAGGGGCCGGGGGAGGGCAGGGTGTCTCACCGAGCCCACACCCGATGAAACCCCGTTACCCGCGCGTCGAAACCCGGTTCCCGAAATCGAACCAGCCCCGACGCTCACCCGCCGGATAGGCCGGACGCGCGGCGGTGGCGGCGACCGGGCGGTACGGTACCCGCTCCGTCACGGGGGCCGCCGCCACGGGTTGCGCACTGGCCAGCCGCTGGTTCTCGCGCTCCAGTTCGGCGATGCGGGCCTGTGCGGCGGACAATTTGGTCTCGGTATCCTTCACCTGCGCGGCATGGGCGTCGCGCTCGGTCGAATAGCGGGTGCGCCATTTGCGGCCGCCCGGATGGCTCGCCAAGCCGAAGAGCCACCCTGCGATGAGGACCAGCCCCAGCACGGCGAATTGTGTCGTCGAAGTGAACAGCATCGCGGTCGATCCCTGCCTGTTACGTCCGGACAACGACCGGACGCGTCGGTGGTTGCGCGAGTGTTACTAGCCGGTGACGAGCGTATCCTTGATCGAGCAGGCGGCGGGGCCCAGGATCACCACGAACAGCGTCGGCAGGATGAACAGGATCAGCGGCACCGTCATGATCGCGGGCAGGCGCGCGGCCTTTTCCTCGGCGCGCATCATGCGTTCGTTGCGGAACTCGGCCGACAGGACGCGCAGCGCGCTGGCGAGCGGGGTGCCGTATTTCTCGGTCTGGATCATCGTGGTGACGACCCCCCGCACCGAATCGAGATCGACCCGCATCGCCAGATTCTCCAGCGCCTGCCGCCGGTCGGTCAGGAAACCCAGCTCGACCGAGGTCAGCTGGAACTCGTCGCCCAGCTCGGGATAGGCGCGGCGCAATTCGCGGGCCACGCGCATGAAGGCGGCGTCGATCGTCAACCCGGCCTCGGCGCAGATGACCAGCAGGTCGAGCGCATCGGGCAGGCCCTTGCGGATCGCCTGGCTGCGCTTGGTGATCTGGTTCTTCAGCGCCAGATCGGGGGCCTTGTACGCCAGCAGCAGCGTACCCGCGACCAGGATGTTGCGGCTGAACGGGCTCCAGGTGGCGAAACCGTCGGTGCCGTAGACCCACAAGGCGATCAGCCCGCCCAGCACGATCGGCAGCGCGAGGCGGCCGAAGATCACCGCGACCGCCATCTCCTTGGACCGGATACCCGCCTGGAGCAGCTTGGTCTGGACGGCGCGGACCTGTTCGTCCTGCAACATCTTCAGCGAATCGAGGATGGCATGCATCCGGTTCAGCATCGTGTCGCGGTCGATCAGCCGCGCGCGCGACGGGGGCGGGGCGGTGGTCCCGGCCTTGAGCTGCTCGCGGCGCGCGTTGAGGGTACGCACCCGCGCCTTCATCGGATCGCGGCTGCCGATCAGCAGATAGCCGACGAACAGCAGGGCCAGGATGCAGACGCCCCATAGCAGCGTGGCGGTGGAGGCGGCGTCGAGGCCGAACGGGCCGGTCGCGGAAGAGGGGGCGGGGCTGCGCATTCAGATCTCGAAATTGATCATGCGGGACATGATGAACGCGCCCAGACCCATCCACAGGATGCCGACGCCGCCGACCAGCATCAGGCGCGGGTCGATGAAGAAGCGCGCCATATAGGGCTGGTTGATCATCCAGATCATGGCGAACACGGCAAAGGGCAGGACGCCGATAATATAGGCCGACGCCTTGGATTCGGACGACATCGCCTTGATCTTCAGCTTCATCTGCGCGCGCTTGCGCAGCACGTCGGCCAGGTTGGACAGCGTCTCGGCCAGGTTGCCGCCGGTTTCGCGCTGGATGGCGATGGCGATGACGAAGAACTGGAATTCGGGCGTCTCCAGCCGGTCGGCGACGTCCTGCAGCGCGGCATCCATCGTCCGGCCGATCCGCATCCGGTCATAGACCGCGCGGAACTCCTCGCCGACCGGGCCGGGCACCTCCTGGCCGACGACCGCCATCGTCTCGGCGATGGGCAGGCCCGAGCGCAGCCCGCGGACCAGCAGCTCGATCGCGTCGGGAAAGCGGGCGGTGAACTTCGCGATCCGGCGGCCGATCGTCATCGACAGGAAGACATGCGGCAACCACAGCCCGATCCCGATGCCCAGCAGCAGCGCCAGGATGAAGGACAGCCCGATCATCAGGCCCAGCATCAGCGTGACGAGCGCGACGGCGGCGCAGCCCAGGCCATATTGCCCCAGCGTCCAGCCGCGCCCCGCCCGGTCCAGCCGCCTGGCCAGCTTCGCCGGGTTGGGCAGCAACCGGCCGAACGCCTTGTCCATGCGGGTATCGGTGGCGAACGCGATCCCACGCGACGCGGTCGCCACGGCGGGCTTGTCGAGATCGAGCGCGACCCGCGTGCGCAGGCCCGCCAGCCGCCGCGACTGCGCGCGCGGCGTCGACGGGGCCGACAGTGCGGCCATCACCAGCATCAGCGTCGCGAAGACGCCGATCGCCAGGATCAGGGTCGCCAGGATGCTCACCCGGTCAGGCCGTCCCGGCGCGCTTCGACAGCAGCGCCTTGAAGTCGAACCGGTCGAGCAGCCCGCGCCGCGCCGGGGCGGCGGCGCCGTCCTCCGCCGAGGTGCAGATGCGCTGGACCATCGCGATCATCGGCGCGACGGTGCGCGAGGACTTGCCCAGCTCGGCGATCGGCTTGCCCAGCTTGGCGGCCTGCACGACCAGCTTCTGGTCATAGGGGATGAGGACATCGACGGGGCGCTCGATCGACCCCTCGAAATCGCTCTGCGCGATCTCGCAGAGCGCGGCCGGCTGGACCCGGTTGGCGACGAGCAGGACGGCGGCCTGCGGCGCGTTGAGCTTCAGCCAGGCGAGCATGCGGATCGTGTCGCGCGCGGCGGCCAAAGTGAGTTCGGTCACCAGCACCACGGTCTGGGCGGTGTTCAACAACATCGGCTGTTGCAGGGCCATGTCGCGCGGCAGGTCGACCAGCGTCGTCTCGAAGGTCAGCCGCATCTCCTCCTGCAACTGGGCGAAGGCGATGCCGTCGGTCAGGATCGGCGCGCTGATCGGCGCCTCGGCGGACAGGATGGCCAGCCGCTCCGACGCCTTGACCATCGCGCGTTCCAGGAACAGCCCGTCGATCCGGCTGGGATTGTCGATCGCGTCGACCAGCCCGCGTCCCGGCTCCAGGTCGAGCGAGAGCGCGGCGGTGCCGAAATGCACGTCCAGGTCGAGCAGCGCGGTCGAACGCCCCAGCCGCTCCGCCATCAGCCAGCCGAGCGAGGTGGCGATGGTCGAGGCACCGATGCCGCCGCGCACGCCGATCACCGCGACGCCGCAATGCGCCCGTTCGGGCGTCTGGTCGGCGGGGCGGGGGGCGTGCAGGATCGCGCGCGCCTGTTCGAGCGTGTCGCGAAGCTGATCGGCGCTCAGCGGCTTGAGCAGATAATCATGGATGCCGCTGTTCATCAGCGTGCGATAGAGGCGCACGTCGTTGACCTGCCCGATCGCGATGACGATCGTGCCGGGTTCGCACACCTCGGCCAGATTGTTGATCTCCCCCACCGCATCGTCGGTGTCGCTCAGGTCGACCAGCAGGATCTGCGGGCTGGCCGACACCGCCAGCGACTGGATCGCACCGCGCATGCCGGTCTTGAAGACCTTGTCCGGCGACCATCCCTGTTCGTCGGCGATCGGGCGGATCGCCTCGGCCGCCCAGTCGTCGCAGACATAGGCCTGGAACGGGTCGCGCTTCAGCGCGCGTTGGGGATTCCAGGGGGCGTTCACTGGGGCTCTCCGCTGCTGGTCGGCGCGGGGCCGCTGCTCGCGGTCGCGTTGGGATCGCGCAGCGTGGTGCCGCCCGTGCCGGTGGTGCCCGCCCGCCGCATCGCGACGATCGCGCGGGTGGCGGAGCGCGGGTCGGCGGTGGCGGGGCCGTCGGTGCCGCGGACCAGTTCCCGGGGATCGGCGACCATCGCCGCCAGATTGCGGTTGATCGCGCAGCCATGGTTGGACGAAGTGTCGCCGCTCCAGTCGGGGGCCAGATCGCTGCGCCAGTCGGGGCAGCCGGGCACCGTCGCGCGGGCGCGGGTCACGATCACGCGGATCGTCGCGGGCGCGACCGGGCTCTGCGCGATGGGCGAGGACGGACCGAGCAGCAGGCCATAAGCGCCGATCACCGCCGCGACCTGGCGATAGGCGCCGGGGGCCTCGCCCGCCGGGTCCTCGATGGTCACGCGGTCGCCATAACCCAGCCGCAGGTTGCGCGCCCAGCCGTCGAGGCGACGATCCTCGTCGGCCGCCAGTTGCCCGCGCGACACGGCGAGGTCGAGCGCATAGTCGGTCTGCGACACGACCGGCTGATGCGCGGTTTCCAGCCCGTGCTGGCCGCCGGCGTTACAGGCGGACAGCAGCAGGCCGAGGGACGTCAGGCAAAGCGGGGCGCGGCGCATGGGGCGGGGCATCCTTGGGCGGGCGGTCATTCGGAAAAGCCCGGCATGGGAACGGCCTTGCCGGGCCGGGCGGCGGGCGCGGCTCCGACCGGCGCGGCGGCGCCGGATACGGGGCGACCCTGGACCGGCGGGGCCATGGTGGGGACGGGGCGCGGCTCTCCGGACCCGGCGGCGACCCGTCCCAGCAGGACGCGCTCGGCATCGTTGGGCGGGCGCTGGCTGTCCGTCGGCAGGGCGATGTCCGAAGGGGAATCGACCGGCTTGACCAGATAGGGGGTGATGATGATGACCAGCTCGGTCTCGTTGCGCTTGAACGCGTTGGAGCGGAACAGCGAGCCGATCAGCGGCAGGTCGCCCAGCCACGGCGCCTTTTCGATGCTGTTGTCATGGGTGTTGGACAACAGCCCACCGATCATCATGCTCTGCCCCGACCCCAGCTCCAGCGTCGTCTCGGCGCGGCGGGTGGACAGAGCGGGGATCGAGGTGCCGTTGATCCGGACCGACCCCACCGACGAGATTTGCGAGACTTCGGGCCGGACGCGCAGCGAGATCCGCCCGTCGGACAGCACCGTCGGCGTGTAGGACAGGCTGACGCCATATTGCTTATAGTCGACCGACACCGCGCCGAAGCCGCTGGTCAGCGGAATGGGGATCTCGCCCCCCGCCAGGAAGGTCGCGGTCTCGCCCGACAGCGCGGTCAGGTTGGGATTGGCCAGCGTCGACACCTGGCCCAGTGTCTCGCCCAGATCGATCGCGGCGAGCAGGTTCATCCCCAGCACCCGTCCGGCCAGCCCCACCGACGTCCGCGCGTCGCCCGAGGTGAAGCCATAGCGGGTGCCGATGATCTGCCCCGTGGTCGGATCGGTGACGTCGCTGATCGTTCCAGCATTGCGGCCCGACGCGACGCCGAACAGGAAGCCGCCGCTATTGTCGCGGCTCAGCAGGTTGACGCCGATCGTCTTGACGAAGCTGCGACTGACCTCGGCGATGCGGACCTGAAGGTTCACCTGAAGCGGGGTCGCGGTCTTCAACCGGCTGATGATCCGGGTGTCCTTGCCGACATAGGCCTGGACCAGCCGCTCCGCCTCGGCGACATCGTCGGGGGAGGCGACGGTGCCGGTCAGCAGGATCATGCCGTTGATCGGCGTGGCGGCGATCTTGGCCTCCGGCATGGCCAGCCGCAGCATCCGGCCGATCGAATCGGTGTTGTTGCCGACCCGCACCGTCGCCGAATAGACGACCGCCCCGCCGCGCCCGGTGGCCGAGATCGTCGTTTCGCCCGGCTTCTTGCCATAGATATAGAGCTGGGTGGGCGAGCGGACCTGGACGTCGGCGATGCTGTCGTCGGCGACGAACAGATCGGTCATCGGACGGCGCAGGGTGATGAGGCGCGCCCGCCCGGTGTTGATCTCCATCGCGCCCGACCCGTCGCTGACGACCGTGGAGCCTTCCGGATCGGCGGCGGCGGATGGCGCGGGGGCGAGGAGCAGCGGTGCGAGGATCAGCATATGGGCGGCGGCGCGTGCCGAGCCCGCCAGGATGGACCGGGACGCCATGTTCAATTCATCCTGCCAGCTGTGGACGGACCCGAATCGCCCGACCCATGGCCGCGCGTGACCTGCACGCCGCCTTCGCGAACCGGGGCGCCCATTCCCGTGGCCGCGCCCGCGCTGCCTGCCACGGGCATCGCGCCGCCGGGCATCGGGATCGTGCCGTGATCGGGCCCGGCATTGGCCTGGCGTCCGGGCACCGTCCGGCGCTGATAGCGCGACACGTCGCCGCCGGTGGCATAGGAGGCGCGGTCGATCATCGGCTGGCTGGCCCCGGCGCTTCGGTCGGGCTGGTCGGCCAGCGCGCGCAGCGACAGCGACAGCGTGCCGACCGTCTGCGCGACGGCGAGCTGTTCGGCCATTTTCGGCGTCGTCTCGACCGTGACGGTGGTGAAGGGGTGGACCGCCGTCTTGCCGTCCGAGCCCGCCTGATGGTCGGTGCTCTGGTCGGTGGCGAGCACGCGGACGTTGCGCATGATCGTCTCCGACACCTTCAGCGGGGGCCCGTCGCCGCCGCCCGCGACATCCTGGGTCAGCACCATGTCGATGCGGTCGCCGGGAAACACGAAGCCCGCCACCGCCGTCTGCGCCGATACCGGCACCGTCACCGCGCGCATGCCCGGCGTCAGCGCCGCGGCCAGGAAGCCCCGGTCGCCCGGCGGCACCACCGACCCCTGGGTCAGCGGCTGCCCGGCGGTGATCGCATAGCGCAGCACCGTGCCCTGCAGCTTGGTGGGATCGGCCTGGCCCTTCACATAATAGGCACCCTGGACCATGTCCTTGGGCCAGGGCTGGAATTTCAGCGCGGTCGGGTCGATGATCGTACCGACCGGCAGGGTGCGGGTCGCGACCAGCACCTCGGGGCCCGATTCGGCGGGCGCGACGATGACGGCGGCGGCGGCCTGCGGCGCGCTGCTGCCCGACGTGATGGTCCGGGCGAACAGCGCGGTCATCCCCGCGACCACCAACGCGCCCAACACCAGTAACAATTTGCGACTGTCCATCCCGCGCTCTTGGCCTCGTCGCCGAACCCTCTGCCCGGCCTGTTCAGGAAAATCAGGTATGATTGAATGGGTTAAATATCGGTTCCCGCAGGATCATCAGCCCGGCCACCGCGATCGCGACGCCATAGGGAACCTCGATCGGCCGCGCCGCCCCGCCCTGGCGCCGACGGCGCCACCGATGGTCGAGAATCATGGCGAAGGTCACCGCGCCGCCCGCGATCGACATGATCAGCAGCATCCGGAACAGCGGTTGCAGCGGCAGCCATAGCGCCAGCGCGGCGATCATCTTCACGTCGCCGCCGCCCATCATGCCGACGCGAAAGGCCTGCGCGAACAGCAGGAAGACGAAGCCCGCCACCGCCAGCTGCACCACGATATCGGGCCAGACCGACAGTCCCGACGCCCACCACCAGAGCGGCGCGAGCAGCGCGATGGCGGCGTTCTTGCGGTCGGCGATCTCGCGGGTGCGCGCGTCCTCGATCCCCGCCGCCACCAGCAACAGGGTCAGCGCACCGATCAGCGCGATACGGACAATGGTCCATTCCATCATAGAACCACCTAGACGGCAGGGCTTTCTAAACCGTAACCGGGAGGCGGATGACCGACGCCTTCGCCCTTCGCCGATCCTTCCCCGCCGACGCGCGGCTGTCGCACTGGACCGCGCCCGATGGCTGGGCGCATCGCCGGTTCGACTGGGTGGCGACGCGGCCGGTCGGTCGGTTGCTGTTCCAGACGGGCCGCGCCGACATGATCGAGAAATATCTGGAGGTCTTCGCGCATCTGGTGGCGCGCGGCTGGAGCGTCACCGCGTTCGACTGGCGCGGGCAGGGGGGATCGGGACGCCTGCTCGCCGACCGGCATGTCGGGCATGGTGCCGATTTCTCGGTCTATGTCGCGGACCTGCGCAGCTTCTGGCAGCAATGGCGGGGCGAGGACGGCGTGGGGCTTCGCCATGTCCTGCTCGGCCATTCGATGGGCGGCCATCTGGCGTTGCGCGCCGTGGTCGAGGGCGCGGTCGATCCCGATGCCCTGGTGCTGGTTTCGCCGATGCTGGGGCTTCGCCTGCCGACCGGCGCGCTGCTGGGGGCGATCCTCATCCGTGCGATGGCGGCGCTCGGCCGGGGCGAGCGTGCGATCTGGCGCGCCGATGACGGGGCGGGCCGTCATACCCGCCAGCGCAACCTGACCCATGACGTCACGCGTTACGAGGACGAGGCCTATTGGTACGCGCGGATGCCCGAGCTGGCGCTGGGGCCGCCGAGCTGGGGATGGCTGGCGGAGGCGTCGCGCTCGATCCGGGGGCTGTCGCGCGATCCCCGGCTCGACCGGATGGGCCTGCCGACGCTGATGCTGATCGCCGAGGCCGACCGGCTGGTCGATTCGCGCGTCGCGGCGCGGGTCGCCGCCCGGATCGGCGCGCGCACGGTCCGCTTCGGCGACGAGGCGGCGCATGAGCTGCTGCGCGAGGCGGATACGGTGCGGCTGCGCGCGCTGGAGGCGATCGATACGTTCCTGGCTGGGGTCGCCGCATGAGCCATGACATCGCGATCGTCGGCGCGGGCATGGCGGGGGCGAGCCTGGCGGCGGCGATCGGATCGCGCGCACGCGTCATCCTGCTCGAAGCGGAGGACATGCCCGGACGCCATGCGACCGGGCGCTCGGCGGCCTTCTGGTCGGAAACCTATGGCGGCCCGGCGGTCCAGCCGCTGACCACCGCCTCCGGCGCGGCGCTGCGCGGCGGCGGGTATCTGACCCCGCTCGGCTCGCTTCACGTCGGGCGCGCGGAGGATTCGGCGCAGATCGAGCGGCTGCTCGGCGATTTCGCGGGCAGTGGGGTGGACCTGTCGCCGGTCGATCCCGCCACGCGCATCCCCGGTCTGCGCCCCGAATGGGTGCGGGGCATCTGGGAGCCGAGCTGCGCCTATATCGACGTGGCCGCGCTCCACGCCGATTTCCTGGCGGCGGCGAAGGGCGCGGGGGCGGTGCTGAGGACCGATGCCGCGCTGGTCGCCGCCGAACGCCGCGACGGGCTATGGCATCTGGAGACGCGCGCCGGGCCGGTCCAGGCGCGGATATTGGTCGACGCGGCGGGGGCCTGGGCGGACGAGGTCGCGCGGATCGCGGGGGCCGCGCCGGTCGGCATCACGCCCTATCGCCGGACGATGATGCAGCTGCGCACCGATCCGCCCGCGCCGTCCGGCCTGCCGCATGTCATCGACATCAACGGCCGTTTCTATTTCAAGCCCGAGGCGGGCGGGCGGCTGTGGCTGACCCCGCATGACGAGACCCCCAGCGTCCCCTGCGACATCGCGCCCGAGGAATGGGACGTGGCGGTCGCCATCGACCGGCTGGAAAAGGTGGTCGACTGGCGCGTCGCAGCGGTCGAGCGCCGCTGGGCGGGGCTGCGCAGCTTCGCCCCCGACCGCGCGCCGGTCTATGGTTTCGACGCCAGGGTGCCGGGCTTCTTCTGGTGCGCGGGGCAGGGCGGCTTCGGCATCCAGACCGCCCCCGCCGCGTCGCGCATGGCGGCGGCGCTGCTGCTGGGCCAGGGGGATATGCCGGGCGGCGTGGATGCGGCGCGCTATGCGGCGGCGCGGTTCTCGCGATAGCCACGGACCGCCCGGAAGCGGCTATTTGCGGAACGTCTCCGCCGCGTCGCTCGCCAGCTTGTCGGCGCGTTCATTGTCGGGGTGGCCGGCATGGCCCTTGACCCATTTCCACTCGATCTGGTGCCGCTCCGCCGCCGCAACCAGCGCCTGCCATAGCTCGGCATTCTTGACCGGCTTCTTGTCCGCCGTGCGCCAGCCATTGCGTTTCCAGCCATGGATCCACTTGGTCAGGCCGTCCATCACATAGCGGCTGTCGGTCGACAGCGTCACCGCGCACGGACGCTTGAGCGCGTTCAGCGCCTCGATCGCCGCCATCAGCTCCATGCGGTTGTTGGTGGTCAGCGGCTCGCCGCCCGACAATTCCTTCTCATGCGCGCCCGACCGGATCAGCGCGCCCCAGCCGCCGGGGCCGGGATTGCCCTTGCACGCGCCATCGGTGGCGATCTCCACGGGGGTCACAGTCCGGCCTTTCCGTCGCGATAGGCGATATAGCGCCGCCAATAGGCGAGCGGGTCCTTGCGCGTCACCAGCGCATCGGCCGGGGTGTTCAGCCAGTCCCAGGCCCGCGACAGCGCGAAGCGGAGGCACGCGCCCATCGCCAGCTTCGCGAAGGCCGCGCGCTCGGTGTGGGACAGCGGGAAGTGGCGCTCATATCCTTCGATCAGCGCCGCGCCGATTTCGGGTGCATAGGTCTCGCCGGCCGCGTCGAAGCTCCAGGCCGAGTGCATGACGGCGAGGTCATAGACGCGGTAGTCGGTGCAGGCGAAATAGAAGTCGATCAGGCCGGTGACCTGATCGCCCAGCACCAGCACATTGTCGGGGAACAGGTCGGCATGGATGACGCAAGCGTCGAGGCTCTGCGCGTCCCAGCCGTCCAGCACCGTGTCGAGCGCTTCGCCCATCGCGTCGTGCAGGCCCGGCTGAATCCGGTCGAGATCGCGGCCGCATTGTTTGAATAGCGGCCGCCAGCTGGCATGGCCCATCGAATTGGCGCGGCTCTGCGGAAAGTCCGCCACCGCCCGGTGCATCGCGCCCATCGCGTCCGCCGCCGCCAGCGCCTGCGCCGGGGTCGGGTGCGACAGCGACACGCCGGTCAGGAACTGGATCAGGCAGGCGGGGCGGCCCGCCAGCTCCTGGATCTCGACGCCCTGCCGGTCCTTGATCGCGGGCGGCACGGCCAGGCCCTTGGCGGCGAGATGGTCGAGCAGCGCGAGGAAGAAGGGCAGGTCGCCCGCCGCCACGCGCTTTTCGTACAGCGTCAGGATGAACCGCGCGGTCGTGGTGTCGACCAGGTAATTGCTGTTCTCGACCCCCTCGGCGATCCCCTTGGCGGAGATCAGCTCGCCCACGTCATAGCGTGCCAGAAACGCCGACAGCGCCTCGGCCGAAACCTGCGTATAGACGGCCATGGTTCAGGCGGCCGCTTCCAGACCGCGCGGCAGCTTGAACGCGATCGTCTCGCGCGTCGTCTCTTCCTCGCGTTCGGTGACGGTGAAGCGTTCGGACAGACGATCGACCAGCTCGCGGACCAGCAGCTCGGGCGCCGAGGCCCCGGCGGTCAGGCCCAGCGTCCTGACCCCGTCGAGGAACGCCCAGTCGAGATCGGCGGCGCGCTGGATCAGCTGCGCGCGCTTGCCCGCGCGCTCGGCCACTTCGACCAGCCGCAGCGAGTTGGACGAGTTGGGCGCGCCGATCACCAGCACCGCGTCGCACTCGGCGGCGATCGCCTTGACAGCGGCCTGGCGGTTGGAGGTGGCGTAGCAGATATCCTCGCCACGCGGCGCCTGGATGCTGGGGAAGCGGCGCTGGAGCGCATCGATCGTCGCGGCGGTGTCGTCGACCGACAGAGTGGTCTGGGTCAGGAACGCCAGATTGTCGGGATCGGCGGGGGTGAAGGCTTCGACATCGGCGACCGTCTCGACCAGCGACATCGAGCCCGGCGGCACCTGGCCGAAGGTGCCGATGACCTCAGGGTGGCCGGCATGACCGATGAAGACGATGTGGCGGCCCATCTCGACCAGCCGCTCGGCCTGGCGATGGACCTTGGACACCAGCGGGCAGGTGGCGTCGAGATAGTCGAGGCCCCGGCTCTCGGCATCGGCGGGCACCGACTTGGGCACCCCGTGCGCGGAGAAGACGACATGCGCGTGCGGCGGCACCTCGTCCAGTTCCTCCACGAAGATCGCGCCCTTGGCCTTCAGGCTGTCGACGACGAACTTGTTGTGGACGATCTCGTGCCGGACATAGACGGGGGCGCCATGTTTTTCGAGCGCCAGCTCAACGATGCGGATGGCGCGGTCGACGCCCGCACAGAAGCCGCGCGGGGCGGCGATCAACAGGTCGAGCGGCGGCTTGGGGGCATCGGTCATGCTGCGGCTCTACGCCATTGCTTGCGCGCGTCCAACCCGGTTCCTATGCTGGCGGCCAAACCGGCATCCTGCTTCGGCATCCAGAATAGGCGTTTCGACCTGTGAAAGCATCGCTCCCCGTTTCCGTCTTGGCGCCCGTTGCCCTTGCGCTCGTGCTGGGGGGCTGCGCCCGCACCGGTGAGATCGATGCCTCGGGCGGGATCACCGCCGTCCGCTCGGCCTGCCCGGTGGTGGGCGTGGCGGCGGGCACCGGTGACGTGACCCTGTTCAAGACGCCGGGCGCGACCGACGAGGGGGCGATCGATCTGGTCGCCAACATGACCGATGTCCGCTCGACCTGCGCCGATGTGGGCAGCGACATCGTCACCACCGTGACCTTCAACGTCGAGGCGCGGCGCACCGACACGGCGGCGGCGCGCGACGTGACGCTGCCCTATTATATCGCGATCGTGCGCGGCGGGACCAATGTCGTCGCCAAGCGGGTGAGCCGCGTGTCGGTCCATTTCGACGCGGGCCAGGCGCGCGGCCAGGTGGCGGGCGAGGCCTCCACCACCATCGCGCGCGCCGCCGCGACCCTGCCCGACGAGGTCCGCGAAAAGCTGACCCGTCGCCGCAAGGCGGGCGACGAGGACGCGGCGGTCGATCCGCTGAGCCAGCCCGAGATCCGCCAGGCGGTGGCAAGCGCCAGCTTCGAGGCGCTGGTCGGGTTCCAGCTGACCGAGGCGCAGCTGAAGTATAACGCGACTCGCTAACGTCGTATTCCTCCCCTGCAAGGGGAGGGGGACCAGCGAAGCTGGTGGAGGGGTGTCGCCGCTTGCGCGTGCAGGACGCCGTCGCGGCGGGTTACACCCCTCCGTCAGGCCTTCGGCCTGCCACCTCCCCTTGCAGGGGAGGAATAGGGCTACAATCCACAAGATTGATCGCATCCCCCACTGTTCCCCGATTGACTTGGGCACCCCCTGTCGGCAGAGGGCGCGGCGTCGATGTCGGACATGTCCGACATAGGCGCGCGCGGGAGAGCGCCGGGTGCATCTTTCAGATGGCAAGACCCGGCCGCCGAAGGAGCAACCACCCCGGAATCTCTCAGGCAAATGGGACCGCGCGATCGCCATCGACACTCTGGAAAGCGCGCCTCGACCCCGGTCGCGGCGCCACCGAAGGGGTAAGCCGGAAATTCCGGTGAAAGCTCTCAGGTTCCGTGACAGAGGGGGATCGGATCGGGTAGGAGACACGCGTCCCTAGCCGACACCCTTTTGACGGAGACCGGCCCCGTGAGCGACGCAACCGACCTGAATGTAGAAGACGCCCCCGAGGGTCAGGAGATCATCCAGACGCTGCCGCTGGACGCCTGGCACCGCGCGCGCGGCGGGCGGATGGTCCCGTTCGCGGGCTATGAGATGCCGGTCCAGTATGAAGGCATCATGGCCGAGCATCTGTGGACCCGCGCGTCGGCCGGGCTGTTCGACGTCAGCCATATGGGCCAGGTGGTCTTCACCGGCGACAATGGTCTTGCCCCGGTCATCACCGCGCTGGAAAAGGTCCTGCCGGGCGACATCACCGGCCTTGGCGATCGTAAGAATCGCTATTCGCTGCTGCTGAACGAAGAGGGCGGCATCCTCGACGACCTGATGGTGACCAAGCGCACCCTGGACGGTGCCGAGGAACTCTACATGGTCGTCAACGGCGCGACCAAATATGACGACATCGCCTATCTGCTCGACTTCATCCCCGACGATGCGACGCTGAACCTGCTCGACGAGCAGGCGCTGCTGGCGCTCCAGGGGCCCAAGGCGGTCGATGCGCTGTCGCGGATCGTGCCGGGCGTCGAGGCTCTGGTGTTCATGACCGCCGCCGACTTCGTGTGGAACGACGTGCCGCTGTGGATCAGCCGCTCGGGCTATACCGGCGAGGACGGTTACGAAATCTCGATTCCCGCCGAGCATGCCGCCGCATTCGCCGACGTGCTTTGCGAGCAGGCGGAAGTGAAGCCGATCGGCCTGGGCGCGCGCGACTCGCTGCGTCTGGAGGCGGGGCTGCCGCTCTACGGCCATGACCTTGACCCCGAGACGACGCCGGTGATGGCCGATCTGGGCTTCGCGCTCGCCAAGAAGCGCCGCGAGGCGGCCGATTTCCTGGGGGCCGGGCGTATCCTCGCCGAGCGCGAGAACGGCCCCGCCGTCAAGCGCGTCGGCCTGACCGTCGCGGGCCGCCAGCCGGTGCGCGAGGGCGCGTCGGTGGTCGCCGAGGACGGATCGGTCATCGGTCGCGTCACCAGCGGCGGCTTTGCCCCCTCGATGGGCGCGCCGATCGCCATGGCCTATGTCCCCACCGAGCTGGCGACGCCCGGCACGGCCCTCAAACTGCTTCAGCGCGGCAAGACCCATGACGCCACCGTCACGGCCATGCCGTTCGTCCCCCATCGTTACGTTCGTTCAGGAGCCAAGTGACCATGAGCCGCTATTTCACCGAAGATCATGAGTGGATCGACGTCGACGGTGATGTCGGCACGGTCGGCATCTCCGATTACGCGCAGGGCGCGCTGGGCGACATCGTGTTCGTCGACGTCCCCGAGGAAGGCCGCGCGCTGTCCAAGGGCGACGAGGCCGCCGTGGTCGAGTCGGTCAAGGCCGCCTCGGACGTCTATGCGCCCGTCTCGGGCACCGTGATCGAGGGCAATGCCCAGCTGTCAGACGAGCCCGCGCTGGTCAACACCGATCCCGAAGGCGAGGGCTGGTTCTTCAAGATCACCCTGTCGGACGCGTCGGAGCTGGACGGCCTGATGGACGAAACCGCCTACGCCGCGTTCGTCGCGAAGCTGTGATTTAAAGCCCCTCCCTCATTAGGGGAGGGGCCTTCTTCCTCCCCTCCCGCAGGCGGGAGGGGCCGGGGGAGGGGACTCGATCTCCTCCAGCGACATCGCCTGCCGAAGCCGGGTGCCCTCCCCCGGCCCCTCCCGCCTGCGGGAGGGGAGAAGAAGAAGCCCTCCGCTCGGCGGCGGGGGCGAAGAGGAGGGCGGAGAAATGGAACGCATGCGCTACCTGCCCCTTACCTCTTCCGACCGGGCCGAGATGCTCTCGGTCATCGGCGCGGGATCGGTCGACGACCTGTTCGTCGACGTGCCCGAATCCGCCCGCCTGTCCGGCCCCATCGAGGGACTGCCCAACCACGCCTCAGAACTGGCGGTCGAGCGGCACATGACCGCGCTCGCTCGCAAGAACACCGTGGCGGGCGATGTGCCCTTCTTCCTGGGCTGCGGCGCGTACCGCCATCATGTCCCCGCCAGCGTCGATCACCTGATCCAGCGCGGCGAGTTCCTGACCGCCTACACGCCCTATCAGCCGGAAATCGCGCAGGGCACGTTGCAGATGCTGTTCGAGTTCCAGACGCAGGTCGCGCGTCTGCTCGGCACCGATGTCGCCAACGCCTCGATGTATGACGGCTCGACCGCCTGCTGGGAAGCGATCGGCATGGCGCGGCGCATCACCAAGAAGTCCAAGGCGATCCTGTCCTCGGGCCTGCACCCGCATTACGTCTCGGTCGCCAAGACGATGGCGAAGTACACCGGCGACACACTGGAGACGGCCGCGCCCGTCCTGACCGCCGAGACGGATATCGACCAGATGATCGCGGCGATCGACGGCGATACGTCCTGCGTCGTCGTCCAGTATCCGGATATTCTCGGCCGCATCGCCGACCTGACCCCGCTGGCCGAGGCCTGCCACGCCAAGAAGGCGCTGCTGATCGCCGTCGTGACCGAGCCGGTCGCGCTGGGCGCGATCCGCGCACCCGGCGAGATGGACGCCGACATCGTCGTCGGCGAAGGCCAGTCGCTGGGCGTCGGGCTTCAGTTCGGTGGTCCTTACGTGGGCCTGATGGGCTGCAAGGATAAGTATATCCGCCAGATGCCCGGCCGCTTCTGTGGCGAGACGGTGGACGCGGACGGCAAGCGCGGTTTCGTGCTGACGCTGTCGACCCGCGAGCAGCATATCCGCCGCGAAAAGGCGACGTCGAACATCTGCACCAATTCGGGGCTGTGCGCGCTCGCCTTCTCGATCCACATGACGCTGCTGGGCGAGGCGGGTCTGCGCCGGATGGCGGGGATCAACCACGCAAACGCCTGCCGCGCGGCGGACCGTCTGGCCAAGGTGCCCGGCGTCAAGCTGGTCAACGACGTGTTCTTCAACGAGTTCACGCTGGACCTGGGCCGCGAGGCGCGTCCGATCGTGCGGACGCTCGCCGAGCGCGGCGTGCTGGCGGGCGTGTCGCTCGGCCGGCTCTATCCGGGCGAGGACGCGCTCGCGAACGGACTGGTGGTGGCGGTCACCGAGACGGTGACGGCGGAGGATATCGAGACGCTTGCCCAAGCGCTTGAGGAGGTGCTGGCATGACGATCAACCAGAGCGGCTGGAAGCCCACGAGCCCCGAAGCCAAGGACGGCGAGGTCAGCGCGACCTTCACCGGCAACCGCGCGCTGATGCTGGAAGAAAAGCTGATCTTCGAGATTGGCGATGCCGAGACGACCGGCGTCGATTTCGCCGAGGGCGATGTCGCGGGTTCGCGCCTGGGTGATCTGAGCCGCAAGGCGCCGATCGGCCTGCCGGGCCTGTCGGAGCCGGAGACGGTCCGCCACTATACCCGTCTGTCGCGTCAGAATTACGCGATCGATCTGGGCCTGTTCCCGCTGGGTTCGTGCACGATGAAGCACAATCCGCGCCTGAACGAGAAGATGGCGCGGTTGCCGGGCTTCAGCGACGTTCACCCGCTCCAGCCCGTCGACACGGTGCAGGGTGCGCTGGAGGTCATTCACCAGCTGGCGCACTGGCTGGTCACGCTGACCGGCATGACCTCGGTCGCGATGAGCCCCAAGGCGGGCGCGCATGGCGAGCTGTGCGGCATCCTGGCGATCAAGGCGGCGCTGGAGAAGCGCGGCGAGGGTCATCGCAAGGTGATCCTGGTCCCCGAATCAGCGCACGGCACCAACCCGGCGACGGCGGCGTTCGCGGGCTTCTCGGTCGAGGACATCCCCGCGACCGCCGATGGCCGCGTCGATACCGCGGCGCTGAAGGCGCGGTTGGGGCCGGACGTGGCGGGCGTGATGATCACCAACCCGAACACCTGCGGTCTGTTCGAGCGTGACCTGAAGGACATTTCCGACGCGGTCCATGCGGCGGGCGGCTATGTCTATTGCGACGGCGCGAACTTCAACGCCATCGTCGGGCGCGTGCGTCCGGGCGACCTGGGCGTCGATGCGATGCACATCAACCTGCACAAGACCTTCTCGACCCCGCATGGCGGCGGCGGGCCGGGTTCGGGGCCGGTGGTGTTCTCGGAAGCGCTGACTCCGTTCGCGCCTTTGCCCTTCGTCGAGAAGACGGGCGAGGGCTTCCGCCTGGTCGAGGAAGAGAATGCCGAGGACCATCATGCGGACAGCTTCGGCCGCATGGTCGCCTTCCACGGCCAGATGGGCATGTTCACCCGCGCGCTGACCTATATCCTCAGCCACGGCGCGGACGGCCTGCGTCAGGTCGCCGAGGATGCGGTGCTCAACGCCAACTATGTCCTGCGCTCGCTGGAAAACACGCTCGACGCCCCCTTCGCCAAGAGCGGCCCGTGCATGCACGAAGCCATCTTCTCGGACGAGGGGCTGGCCGAGGGCTTCTCGACGATCGACGTCGCCAAGGCGCTGATCGACGAGGGCTTCCACCCGATGACCATGTATTTCCCGCTGGTCGTCCACGGCGCGATGCTGGTCGAGCCGACCGAAACCGAATCCAAGGCCGCGCTCGATCAGTTCATCGGCGCGCTGGCGTCGGTGGCGGAGCGGGCCAAGGCGGGCGATCCGTCGCTCAAGACCGCGCCGCACTTCGCGCCGCGCGCGCGCCTCGACGAGACGCTGGCAGCGCGCAAGCCCGTGCTGGTGTGGAAGGACAAGGCGGCCTGATCGGCTGTTCCCCGCGCCGCCCGAGCGGTGGCGCGGGGGCATCGTCATCCCGGCGCAGGCCGGGATCTCTGGCGATCGTCAGCTGCCGTCGCCAAAGGCCCCAGCCTTCGCTGGGGCGACATCGCTAGAGCGCGGTAAACAGGCAAATCCCGCCCAAGATTACGCCGGGCGCATTGGCGAAGACGATCGGCCAATCCCGCTTCTCGCGCAAAAACCCATAGGCGACCCAGAGCGAGCAGTTCACCATCGTCGCCAGCGGCTGAATCACCGAACCCTTTTGTCCCGCCAGGTTGAGTTGGATCTGGTCGATATAGGACAGGTACATGGCCACCGCCGTGGCGGTCGCGATCCAGCCGAGCAGCATCAATTTCCGTTCGCTCACAGCCGTTTGGTCTCCTTCTTCATGACAGATAAATCGATTGAAGCCTGGTGCTGCAACGCGCAAGCGGGGCAGGATGCTCCGGGGCGAAAAAGGGACCAGCATGCGCTTTGACACAAGCGACGCGACGACGCTGGAGACGATCCTGCGCTGGCGCCGCGACGTCCGCCATTTCCGCACCGATCCAGTCGACGAGGCGGTGCTGCTGCGGCTGGCCGAGGCGATGGCGCTGGCCCCCTCGGTCGGCAATGCCCGGCCATGGCGGGTGATCCGCGTCGAGGACCCCGTATTGCGCGCCGCCGTCCGCGCCGATTTCCGACGCTGCGACGGAGAGGCGGCGGCCGATTATGCCGACGAACAGGCTGCGGCGTATCGCGCGCTGAAACTGGCGGGCCTGGACGCCGCGCCGGTCCAGTTGGCGGTCTTCACCCATGTCGATCCGGCGGAGGGGCACGGCTTGGGCCGTCGCACCATGCCCGAGACGCTGCGCCAGTCGACCGCGATGGCCATCCACACGCTCTGGCTGGCGGCGCGGGCGGCCAATCTGGGCATGGGAATGGTCTCGATCCTCGACCCCGCCGCCATGGAGCGGATCTTCGAGGTGCCGGAGGACTGGAGCTTCGCCGCCTATCTGTGCTTGGGTCATGCCGAGTGGGACGACGATACTCCGTTGCTCCATCGGGCCGGGTGGCAGGAAAATGCGCCCACGCGGTGGGAGGTGCGGTAAATAAGTCCTCCCCTGCAAGGGGAGGTGGCGCGCGCAGCGCGTCGGAGGGGTGTCGCCCTGTCGATGGCGGGACACCCCTCCGTCAGGCCTTCGGCCTGCCACCCCCCCTTGCAGGGCAGGAATAATGTCAATCTTCCGCGGCGGCGGAGATCGTCTGTTGCTTGCCCAGCCGCTGCTCGCGCCAGACGATGAACAGTCCGCTGGCGATGATGACCGGGGCGCCCAGCCAGGTTCCGGCCGTGGGCAAGGCCCCGAAGATCAGCCAGCCATAGACGGTCGCCCAGATCAGCCCCGAATAGTCCATCGGCACGACGGCGGCGACGGGGGCCAGCCGCGATGCGCCGGTCAGCGCCAGCTGCCCCATGCCGCCCGCCAGCCCGATCGAGACGAGCACCACCCAGGTCAGCGGATCATGCATCTTCAGATGGAAGGCATAGGGCAGGGCGATGAAGGGCAGGGTCAGGATGGTGAAGTAGAAGACGGTCGTGGTCGCGGGCTCGTCGCGCAACTGGCGCAGCACGATCGCGACGATCGCCACGAACATCGCCGCCATCAACCCGACGCCCGCCCCGAACATCGACATGTCGCTCGCCCCCGGCCGCACGACGAGCAGCACGCCCGCAAAGCCGACCAGCACCGCGCTCCACCGTTGCAGCCCGGTCTTCTCCCCCAGCACCAGCGCGCCGAGCAAGGTGGCGAAGATCGGCACGGTGAACTGGAAGGTCGTCGCCTCAGCCAGCGGCAGCAGCATCACCGCGCCAAAGGTGAAGACCATGCCGACCAGCCCGACCATCGCCCGCTTGGCATGACCCTTCAACCGGGTGGTGCGCAGCGACGCCAGCCCCGGCCCCGCCATGACGAAGGCGAGCACGACCGGCAGCGCGCAAAGCTGTCGAAAGAACATGGTTTCGGACAAGGTCGCCCCACGCGACTCGGCCAGCTTCACGAGCGCCGACATGGTCGACAGGAAGAAGATGGCGATCAGGCGCAGGCCGATGCCTTTGAGCACGCGGTCGCCGGTCATGACCCTGCGCTTAGAAGAGCATTTCATAAACGGCAATGGGCGAGGCTGGTCTGCGGTCGCCCGGCACCGGGCTATGGCGTGGCCTGGCCCACCGACAGGGCGGGGTGGCAGAGCATGGCAACCAGTTCGCTTTGGCGGGTGCAGCCGATCTTGCCGAATATGGAGCGCAAATGCGTGCGCGCGGTCGCATAGCTGATGCCGCGGATGATCGCCGCCTCCTGCAGCGATCGACCGGCCGCCAGTTCGACCGCCAGCATCGCCTCCGCCGGGGTCAGGTCGAACAGCAGTTTGAGCAGCCCCGCCTTCGGGACGGACCGGTTGGCAGGATCGGCGGCGATGATGATGAAGCCGTCGGCGTCGAAACGTGACCTGGCCATTTGGCGTAGCGGGATGAAGTGGAGGGCACAGGGCGGCATCATGGCATGCGCGTCCAGCAGGATCGTCGCGCTGACCACCGCATCGGTGCGGCTGGCGGCCAATGCCCTTCGGATCTTGGCATCGATGGCGGTGTTCCGAAAGCGAATCCGCCCCTGGAACGTCGTGATACGATCGCCCATCCCGACCTCGAATTGTCGGTTATGGGCGCGCAGCCGTCCGCTGCGTTCGATGACGGCGGCGGGGGTGTTCAGCAGGTCGAGCGCATCGACCGTCGCCTGGGCGGCGACCTGGTTCATCTGCATCGAAAGGCTGGCCGCGCGCGCCAGATGAGGGCGCAGCCGATCCAGCTGAGGCAGGGCGGCGCGGGCACTGGCTTCGCTGGCAAAACCTTCCAGCGTGACGGTGATCATCTTGTCCGCCACGCCTTGGATGACGGTTCCGGCGCCGATCGCATATCCCTCGGGGATCAGAAAGTCGCGATAGACCGGCAGAGTGGCCATCATGTCCGGATGATGCAGGTCGCTGTCGGTACGGAACCGGGGCGCGTGTTCGGCGACGAGCGGCGCGGCTCTGACATTGGGTTCCATCCACCCCTGATCGATATAGCGCTGGAAGAAATCATCATGTCTCAATGACATGATGAATAAATTCTGCCATTCCGAAGTGGCAAACAGGCAGGCGCAGCGAGCGCCAAAGTGTCTCGAGAGATTTTCGAGAAGTTGCGGCCAGCGATTGGGATCCGCAACCGTCGCATATATTTCGTCCAAAAGCCTTGGGTCGACCATGAAGCGGTCGCTATCGGAAATTCCTTTACGCGACATACCACAAATGGATGATGTAGACGCAATATCCGGCCGCTTATGATGACGGCGATGACATATGGCCATTATGCCATACATCCTTGTTTTCATACCAGAGATGAGCGGCGGGGGATATGATCGATCAGCATGAAGGGCGCGTGGACATTCACGACTTGTCGGCGCGTTCGCAAGGAAGGGATGGTGAATATGGTTCGCATCTATCGAAAAAGACTGATGAAGTCGTGCGCGACAACGGGCGGATGAAGCCAAGAATGGCCCTTTTGGTCATCCTGTTCATTACGATCCTGTCCTGGTCCTGGATTTTCCTGCTTTTCTGATTGTCGATGCCCTGCGGTGCGTAGCGGCTTGGCGAAACCGGGTCTTTGCCGCTATCGGGCGGGCATGAAGCACGCTCTGTCCGTCACCCGCGACGCGGATTTCTCCGCCTGGTATCAGTCCGTCATCGCCGAGGGCGATCTGGCCGAGGAATCGGGCGTCCGGGGCTGCATGGTCATCCGCCCCTGGGGCTATGGCATATGGGAGCGCATTCAGCGGCTGCTCGACGACCGGATCAAGGCGACGGGGCATGAGAATTGCTATTTCCCGCTGTTCATCCCGCTGTCCTATTTCGAAAAGGAGGCCGAGCATGTCGACGGCTTCGCCAAGGAAATGGCGGTCGTCACGCATCACCGGCTGATCGCGGACGGCAAGGGTGGGCTGGTCCCCGATCCCGAGGCCAAGCTGGAAGAGCCTTTGGTCGTGCGCCCGACCTCGGAAACGGTGATCGGCACCGCCTTTGCCCGCTGGGTCCAGTCGTGGCGCGACCTGCCGGTGCTGATCAACCAGTGGGCGAACGTTGTCCGCTGGGAAATGCGCACCCGCATGTTCCTGCGCACCGCCGAATTCCTGTGGCAGGAGGGGCATACTGCCCATGCGACGGTAGACGAGGCGCGCGCCGAGACGCTGCAGATGCTGGAAGTCTATCGCAGCTTTGCCGAGGATTGCCTGGGCGTCCATGTCATCGCGGGCGAGAAGCCCGAGAATGAGCGCTTCCCCGGCGCGGTCTCGACCTATTCGATCGAGGCGATGATGCAGGACGGCAAGGCGCTTCAGACCGCGACCAGCCATTTCCTGGGCGACAATTTCGCCAAGGCGCAGAATATCCGTTTCCAGAATGCCGAAGGCGGACTGGATTATGCCCAGACCACCAGCTGGGGCATGACCACGCGCACGATCGGCGCGATGATCATGGTCCACGGCGACGATGACGGTATGCGCGTGCCACCCAAGGTCGCGCCGTGGCAGGTGGTGATCGTGCCGATGCTGCGCGACCAGCCCGAGGACGAGGCGCTGCTCGCCTATTGCCGCGATCTGCAAAAGGAACTGGTGGGCCAGTCTGCGCTTGGCGAGCCGATCCGCGCCATGGTCGATGCGCGCGCCCAAAAGGCTGCCAACAAGCGCTGGGGCTGGGTCAAGAAGGGCGCGCCGGTCATCATCGAGGTCGGTGGCCGCGACATGGCGGGCGGCAACGTCTCGGTGATCCGTCGCGACCGGCTGTACCGCGAGGACGGCAAGCTCGACTCGGTCGTGAGCCCGCGCGGCGATTTCGTGTCGGGCGTCGAGGCGCTGCTGGTCGACATCCAGGGCGAACTCCACCGCCAGTCGGCCGAGCGGCTGAAGGCACAGATCGTCCCCGTCGACGACTGGGCGGGCGTCGAGGCGCATTTCGCCGACGGCGTAAAGAACCCCGGCTGGGTCGATGTCCGCTGGGCCAAGCCGACCGGCGAGGAACTGGAGCAGGTGGTCGAGAAGCTGAAGGGCTTGAAGCTGACCATCCGCAACGCGCCGATGGGCCAGACGGGTTGCGATGACGGCCCCTGCATCTTCACCGGCCGCGCGGGGGTGGAGCGGGTGCTGATCGGCCGGGCGTATTGATCCTGGCACGCCCCTCCCGCAAGCGGGAGGGGATGGGGGAGGGAGGGCCCCAGGCGATGGTCTCTGCGAGACACCATGCCCTCCCCAAACCCCTCCCGCCTGCGGGAGGGGCTTAAGAAGAAGGGCTAGCCTCGCACCAATCCCGCCCAGGGCAGGTCCGGCCCGGCGGGCACGATGCCGGTCGGGTTCAACTCCAGATGGCTGGCGTAATAATGCGTCTTGATGTGATCCAGATGCACCGTCTCCGCGATCGCCGGAATGGCCAGCATCCGCTCCAGCAGGGCCTCCAGCGCCGGATAGTCCTGCACCCGGCGGACATTGCATTTGAAATGGCCGTGATAGACCGCGTCGAAGCGGACGAGCGTGGTGAACAGCCGGATATCCGCCTCGGTCATCCGGTCGCCGACCAGCCAGTCTCGACCCGTCAGCCGCTCCTCCAGCGTATCGAGTTCGGCGAATAGCGGGGCGACCGCCGCGTCATAGGCCTCCTGGCTCTTGGCGAAGCCGCATTTGTAGACGCCGTTATTCACCCGGTCATAGACGGTGTCATTGATCGCATCGATCTCGCCGCGCAGGGCGGGCGGGTAATAGTCGCCCTCCAGCGCGCCCAGCCCGTCGAACGCGCCGTTCAGCATGCGGATGATCTCGGCGGATTCGTTGCTGACGATCGTGTCGCGGTCCTTGTCCCACAGGACGGGCACCGTCACCTTGCCGCTATAGCCGTCGCGCGCGCGGGCATAGAGTTGCCACAGATAGTCCGCGCCGTGCAGCCTATCGCCGGTCCCGCCCCGTGTCGTTGCGAAGGTCCAGCCATTCTCGCGCATCAGCGGGTCGACCACCGACAGGTCGATCATCGACTCCAGTCCCTTCAGCGCCCGAACGATCATTGTCCGGTGCGCCCAGGGACAGGCATAAGAGACATAGAGATGATAGCGCCCCGGCTCGGCCCGGTGGCCGGGCTGGCCGTCGGGGCCGGGGCCTCCGTCCGCCGTCACCCAGTCGCGGAAGCCCGAGTCCGGGCGCTTGAAGCTGCCCTTCTCGTCCGACTTGAACAGCCCGTCGGCGTGCCAGACGCCGTCCACCATATTGCCCATGCGCGTGTCTCCTTTGGGGGAGGTACGCATGGGGGCGGGGGAGCGATCCCAGCTTTTCCTTCCCGGTCAGGGGAGGGGGACCATGCGGGGCGTGGTGGAGGGGGGTGCCCCCTTTCGGTAGCGGGACACCCCTCCGTCGCGCTTCGCGCGCCACCTCCCCTTGCAGGGGAGGAATGGATCAGCGGCGCTTGCCGTTGTGGCGGATGTTCGCAGGCCGCCCACGCCGCTTCAGCACGCGGCGCGGTTCGGGCTTGGCGCCCTTGCCGTCGGGGAGTTCGAAGCGCAGCGCGCCCGACACCGGGTTCGCCTCCGCCAGGCGCAGCGGCAGGCGCTGGCCCAGCTTGTAGATTTCGCGGGTCTTCTCGCCGAGCAGTTGCTGCGAGCCTTCGTCATAATGGAAATAATCGCCGCCCAGATCGCGGATCGGCATCAGCCCGTCGCCGCCCACCCCGTCGACGGTCGCGAAGAAGCCGAAATTGGTGACGCCGGTGATCCGGGTCTCGACCACCTGGCCGACATGCTCGGCGAGGTACGCCGCGACATAGCGGTCGATCGTCTCGCGCTCCGCCTCCATTGCGCGGCGCTCATATTGGCTGATCGACGTGCCCAGCCGCTCCATCTCCTCGCCCTCGGGCAGCAACCCGCCATCGCCCAGCTTGTACGCCCCCACCAGCGCGCGGTGGACGACGAGGTCGGCATAGCGCCGGATCGGCGAGGTGAAATGCGCATAGGAGCCCAGCGACAGGCCGAAATGCCCCTGATTGACTGGCGCATAATAGGCCTGGGTCTGCGAGCGGAGGATCTGCTCCATCACCTGCGGTTTGAAGTCCGCGTCGCCGATCTTGTCGATGATCCGGTTGAAGGTCGCCGGGCGGATCACCTGTCCCATCGCAAAGGGGATGTCGAAGGTTTCGAGATACTCCTTCAGCGCGACCAGCTTGGTGCGGCTAGGCACCTCATGGACGCGGTACATCACGGGTGCCTTCTTCGCCTCCAGCGCCTTGGCGGCGGCGACATTGGCGGCGATCATGTAATCCTCGATCAGCCGGTGCGCATCCAGCCGCGCGCGCGGCGCGACCGACAGGATGCGGCCATTCTGGTCGAGCACCACCCGCCGCTCGGGCAGGTCGAGGTCGAGCGGCTCGCGCGCATCGCGTGCCTTGGCGAGCGCGGCCCAGCAGTCCCAGAGCGGCCGCAGCGCCGTCTCGGTCAGCGGATGCGACAGCTCGCCGTCGATCGCGGCCTGCGCGTCTTCATAGGCGATGTTCGCTGCCAGCCGCACCACCGCGCGGGTGAAGCGGAAGCCCTTGAGCTTGCCGTCCTTCGTCACCTGCAAGTGACAGGCGAGCGCGGCGCGGTCCTCGCCTTCCTTCAGCGAACAGACATCCGCCGACAGGATCTCGGGCAGCATCGGCACGACCCGGTCGGGGAAATAGACCGAATTGCCCCGCCGCCGCGCATCCTTGTCGATCGCCGAGCCGGGACGGACATAGAAGCTGACGTCCGCGATCGCGACGATGGCGCGCCAGCCCTCGGGATTGGCGGGATCGTCGTCGGGTGCGGCCCAGACCGCATCGTCATGGTCGCGCGCGTCGACCGGATCGATCGCGACGATCGGCAGGTCGCGCAAATCCTCGCGGTCGTCGCCCAGTGGCTGGCGCGCGACCCGCTCGGCTTCCTCCAGCGTTTCGGGCTGGAAGCGGTCGGGAATCTCGAACTTGTGGATCGCGATCAGCGAGAAGCTGCGCGGGGCGAAGGGATCGCCCAGCCGCTCGACCACCTTTGCGGTGATGCGCGGCGGGCGGCCCGCCTTCTCGGCCAGCACCAGGTCGCCCGCTTCCGCGCCGCCGGTGTCCGACACCATCATCTCGCGCCGGTCCTTCTTGTCGACGGAGGTCAGCCAGAAACGCCCCGCTTCCTCGCGCAACACGCCCAGCACCTGTTCGGAGGCGGGCGCGATCGTCTTCATGACATGCGCGATCCAGCCGCCGCCCGCTTCCTCGGTGCGCGCCAGCACCCGCTGGCCGATGCCAAGTTGCCCACGCTTGCGTTCGCGGATGCGCAGGCGGGGGATGGGCACGCCGTCCGCTTCCCAGCGTTCCGGCTGGCCCCAGACATTGCCGCCGTCATCGACATCGACGACGCGCAGCACCGTCACCTTGGGCAAGCCGCCCATCTTGTGGAAGGCGCGACCCGGCGCGCTGTCGATCAGCCCTTCGTCGGCCATGTCCTTGAGCAGCGCCTTCAGCCCGATCTTCTCCTGCGCGGACAGGCCAAAGGCGCGTGCGATCTCGCGCTTGCCCGCCGGCTGGTCCGACTGTTCGATGAAGGCGAGGATTTGCTCACGGGTCGGCAGACCCGGCTGGGGTTTTTTCATGGGATGGAGATAGGCGGTGGGGCGGGCGACGTCACCCCCGGCATTCTATTCCTCCTCTTGCAGCGGCAGGAATGTGTTTGGCTTGCGCGTCCAGCCTTGTCATGATCCAATGTAATACCAGTACGGCGTAGCGGGACGGGCAGATGATGATGACTTTATGGGCTTCGGCTGCGATCCTGGCAGTGGCTCCGGTGCAGGCCGATCTGGATCGGCTGGCCGCGACTTTGGGCTATCGCTACACCATCCTGACCAACCGTCCGGCATCCTGTCCCACCGGCATTCCGCGCTGTTTCGAGGCGGATATCGCCATCGCCGTGCCCGGGGACGCGCCCAGCCTGCCGGTCGAGATCCGCTACAGCCTGGTCAACCCGGTGCTGAAGGTCGAAAGCGACCTGTTCGACAACCGGACGATCAACGGCGACCTGAACGTCCTGACGCTGAAACCCGGCCGGAGCTTGACGCCGGGGCAGGTCTATCATGTGAAGCTGACCGGGCTGGGCGCGTTCTTCTCGCGCAATCACATGATGCCCAACGCGACGCTGGCCGCCGCCGGTCTCGCGCCGCGCGTGATCGCGGCGACCCGGACGGGGACCGATGCGGAGACGGGGCTGGAGACCTTGCCCTTCGCCGCGCCGATGACCGACGAGGCCGCGCTCGCCCGCAGCGCGCCCGACGACCAGACGCTGTGGCGGACGCCCGAGCGCGCCTTTGCGCTCTATGCCGAACGGGGGGCGGCGACCCCGGTCGATGTGGCGATCCTGCCCAGGCCGATGACGGTCAGGCGACCCGCCGGTGCGCCGGTCGATCTGTCCGGGGGGCTTCGCGTGACCACGGACGGCATCGCCCGCGCCGCCATCGCGCCCGCGCTGGCCGGATTGCCGGTGGGCCATGTGCCGCTGACCATCCGCAAGACGGCGGGGCTGGCGGCGGAGGGCTATCGCCTGACCATCGGCCAGGGCGGCGTGACCATCGCGGCGGCGGATGCGGCGGGGGCGTCCTATGCCCTGCGGTCGCTGGCGCAGCAGATGGCGGCGGAGGGCCCGCGCCTGCGTCCGCTGATCGTCGAGGACGCGCCGCGCTACGGCTTTCGCGGGCTGCACATCGACCTGGCGCGCAATTTCCACAGCAAGGCCGAAATCCTCAAGCTGATCGAGCAGATGGCGGCGTACAAGCTCAACACGCTGCACCTGCATCTGGGCGATGACGAGGGCTGGCGCCTCCAGATCGCGGCGCTGCCCGAACTGACCGAGATCGGGGCCTATCGCTGCGAGGACCTCAGCGAGAAGACCTGTCTCTCGCCGCAGCTCGGTGCGGACCCGGCGCGCGATGCGCCGAGCAACGGCTATCTGACCGCCGCCGATTATACCGACATCCTGCGCGCCGCCGCCGCGCGGCAGATCGCGGTCATCCCCTCCTTCGACATGCCCGGCCATTCGCGCGCGGCGATCCGGTCGATGGAGGTCCGCTATCAGCGGCTGATGGCGAAAGGCGACCGCGCCGGCGCCGAACGCTTCCGCCTGGTCGAGCCGGGCGACACCACCCGCTATTCCAGCGTCCAGCATTATGACGACAACACGCTGAACGTCTGTATCGACAGCACCTATCGCTTCATCGACACGGTGATCGACGCCATCGCGGGTCTGCACAAGGCGGCGGGGGTGCCGCTGACCACCTATCATATCGGCGCGGACGAGACGGCGGGCGCCTGGACCCAGTCGCCCGCCTGCAAGGTGATGATGGCCAGGACCGGCCTGCAACCCAAGCAGCTGGGCGCCTATTTCATCGAACGGATCTCGGCCGATCTCGCCAAGCGCGGCATCGCGGTCGCGGGGTGGAGCGACGGCCTGGGCCATACCGACCCCGCAAGGATGCCCGCCAAGGTCCAGACCAATATCTGGAGCAACCTGCACGCAGGCGGCGTCGCCGAGGCGCATGGACAGGCCAATCACGGGTGGAAGACCGTGCTGTCGATCCCCGATCTCGGCTATTTCGACATGCCCTATGCCGCCGATCCGGACGAGACGGGCTATGACTGGGCCTCGCGCGGGGTGGACAGTTTCCAGGTGTTCGGCTTCATGCCGGGCAATCTGGCCGCCAATGCCGCGCTGATCCCCAATATCCTCGCCCAGCCCAAGTCCATCGCCGACACCGTGCCGCTCCAGCCCGGTCGCGAGATCGCGGGTATCCAGGCGCAATTGTGGAGCGAGACGGTCCGCCGCGACAGCCAGGTCGACTATATGCTGTTCCCGCGCCTGCTCGCGCTCGCCGAGCGGGCGTGGCGCAAGCCGGACTGGGAGCCCGCCTATGTCGCGGGGGCGGGCTATGAACCCGGCGATGCGCGGGTGGACCGGGCGAAGCTGCTGGCGGGCTGGCGCGACTTTGCCGGGCGGATGGGCGTGCAGATGCGGATGCTCGACCGGGCGGGCGTGACCTATCGCCTCGCCCCGCCGGGCGCGCGGATCGCGGGCGGTCGGCTGGAGGCGAACGCCGAGTTTCCCGGCACCCCGATCGAGTATCGCATGGGCGGCGCCACCGCGTGGCGGCGCTATGACGGGCCGGTGGCGGTGACGGGGGCGGTCGAGCTTCGCACCCGCACCCCCGATGGCCGCCGCGCCAGCCGAACGGTTACGGTCTCGCCGTAACCGCGATCAGGCCCATCGGTTACGGTCTCGCCGTAACCGCGATCAGGTTGGGCGCGTCCGCGACGAACGTATCGAGCACGCCGTCCGCGATCTTGACCGGCCCGCCGAAGCGGGTGGCGCCGGGGATGGTTGGCACCGCGGCGGCCTGGGCGGCGATCCGCTTTGCATCGGCGAAATAGCGCGTTGCGGCCGGATTGCCCCGGTCGGCGGCGTCGAGCCCGGCGGCGGTCTGTTGCAGCGCGCGGCCCCAGAGCTGCATCGCATCGACCCAGGGGGCGGCCTGTTCGGCAAAGCCCGGATCGGCCACGCCCGCGCGGATCGTGTCGGGCGCATCGGCCAGCGCATCGGCCTTGTGGCCCAGCGCCGCGATCGCCGCGCGCCGCTCGGCCTCGTCGCCATTGGCCAGCGCCTCGCGGACATGGTCGAGCAGCGCCTTCAGCTTCGGCGCCTGTTCCTGCCAGGGCTGGCTGCCGAAGGTCGGGGCCAGATGCTGGGTATCGAACAGTTCCAGCAGCGCGGCCGTCGCGCGCGCGTCATTCCCCGCCAGATCGCGCGCGGCATAATGCCAGGCGCGATCCGCGTCATAGCCCTTGTCGTTCCAGCCAAAGGCCAGCACGCCCGTCACCGCGACCCGGCTGGGCGCTTCCTGGTTCATCGGGTTGGACAGGATGCCGGTCAGCTCGGACGACAGCCCCGCCTCGCGCTTGGCATAGGGGGCGAGCAGCAGCCGCCCGGCCGAGCTGGCATAGTCGTTGACCGGATAATTGTCCCACAGCAGCGTCTTGCGCCCGAACGCCTTGGTCGCCGCCTTGGCATCGGGGATGGAGATGGCGGGGGGCACGACATCGGTGCCGGTCCATTGCACGACGATGCGCGGGTTCAGATGGGCGCGTAGCGCGGCCTTGTAGGGGCTTTCCTTGGCGTCGTAATATTCGGTCGGCACCATGATCAGCGGACGCGAGGCGGGGTCCTGGCGCAGCAGGTCGGCCTGTACTGCGTTGAGCAGCTTCGACTGGGCGATGCCCGCCGCCTCCGCGCCCGAGGGGCCGAATGCCGCCTTGTCGGCGTCGCAATTCCACTTCTGATATTCGATGTCGTCCAACGCGACATAGAAGCTGTGCACGCCGATCCCGCGCAGCGCCGCGAATTTGCGCAGCAGCGCCTGTTCGTCCGCCGGGTTGGAGAAGCAGATGCTCGGCCCCGGCGAGATGGCATAGACGAAATCGACATGGTTCGCCCGTGCCCGCGCGACCAGCGTACCGAGTTCGCTCAGCGTGGCCGCCGGATAGGCCTCGCGCCACTTGTCGCGCGCGAAGGGGTCGTCCTTGGGGCTGTAGACATAGGTGTTGGCCTTCATCTCCCCCAGGAAGTCCAGATGCCTGGTCCGGTCGGTCATCGACCAGGGCTTGCCGTAAAAGCCCTCGATCGTGCCGCGGATCGGCATGGCGGGATGATCGCGGATGGTCAGCGCGGGGATGGTCGGCCGGGCGAGCAGCTGGCGCAGCGTCTGCACCGCATGGAACAGGCCGTCGGCATCATGCCCCGCCAGCGTGATCAGCCCCGCGCCCGTGCTGCGGGTCGCCAGCGTATAGCCTTCAGTCCGGTCGTCGGCGGCCGCGCCGCTCCGTGCCAGCGCCTCGCGGACGATCGCGGCGCTGTCGGGACCGATCACGATCGTCGGGCGGTCGGGAGTGGCGGGCAGGCGGCTGGCGGTCGCGACCTCGCTGATCCCCGCCTTGGCGAGAAGCGTGCGGACCAGCGCGGCGGTCGCGGGCTCGGTGCCGGGCGCGACGATCAGCGTGACCGGGCGCCCCAGCGCGATCGCCCCATCGCCCAGCATCATCGCGGTCGGCGCGGGGAAGATGGCGGGAAGCGTGGGGGTGGCGGCCTGCGCCGAGGGGGCCGCGAGGCTCGCGAATGCGACCGCCGCGATGACGCCGCCGTTCCACCTGTTTGCCCGCCGCGTCATCCTCGTTCTCCGGTATTGAAATGGTATTGTCGGAGACTAGGGGAGAGGGACGTGGGCCGCAAGCGGGTTTAGATCATGGGGTAATGGTTTGAGTTTTCGGGATTTTGTTGGGGCGGCGGGGCGTGGCCTTCGACTGCGCTCAGGCTGAACGGTGGCTGGACGTGTGCTGAATCCTAGAGCCGATCGACATTCACGATTGCTCTTCTTTCCCTCTCCCCTGGACAGGGGAGAGGGTTAGCGAAGCTTGCCAGTCTGCTGGCTAGCGCAGCTTGGGTGAGGGGTTGAGCGAGCCCAAAGGCTCGCGCGCTCGCTTCGCGAGCGCCCACCCCTCACCCAGCTCCGACTAAGCCTTTGCTTTCGCAAAGACCAAGTCTGCGCAACCCTCTCCCCTCTGCGAGGGGCGAGGGAAGGAAAGGCATCGCTGAATGTCGCTCGGTCCTAACACCCGTTCCGCCTGAGCGCAGTCGAAGGCCACGCCCCTCCGGAAGTAACTGGTACTAAACCGGCCCTATCAGTCGTGGAATTGCAGGCTGGCCAGCCGCGCATAGAGTCCGCCATGCGCGATCAGTTCGGCATGATGGCCCTGCTCGACGATCCGGCCGCCGTCCATCACCACGATCCGCTCGGCCGCCCGGACCGTCGCCAGCCGGTGCGCGATGACCAGCGTGGTCCGGTCCGCCATCAACCGCTCCAGCGCCTGTTGCACCAGCTGCTCGCTCTCGGCGTCGAGCGCGCTGGTCGCTTCGTCCAGCAACAGGATCGGCGCATCGCGGAGTAGCGCGCGGGCGATGGTGATCCGCTGGCGTTGCCCCCCGGACAGGCGCGCGCCGCCTTCGCCCAGGAAGGTGTCGAGCCCCTGCGGCAGCGCGCGCAGGAAATCGGCGGCGTTGGCGGCCTCTGCGGCGGCCCAAAGCTCATCGTCGCCGGCGTCCCACCGGCCATAGCGCAGATTGTCGCGCGCCGAGGCGCCGAAGATCACCGTCTCCTGCGGCACCATCGCGATCCGCGCCCGGATCGCGGCCGGATCGGCATCGCGCAGCGACACGCCGTCGAGCGAGATTTGGCCGCCCTGCGGGTCGTAGAAACGCTCGGCCAGCTGGAACAGCGTCGACTTGCCCGCGCCCGAGGGGCCGACCACCGCCACCGTCTCGCCCGGTCGGATGTCGAGCGAGAAGTCGTTCAGCGCGGCGACCTCGGGCCGGGTCGGATAATGGAAGACGACATGCTCGAATCGCAACGCGCCCATCGGCACGACCGGCAGGACGGCGGGGGCGGGGGGCGGCGCGATTTCCGGCTCTTCCGCCAGCAATTCGGCCAGGCGCTGCGCCGCGCCCGACGCGCGCAATATGTCGCCCCACACCTCGGTCAGCGCCTGGAACGAACCCGCGACCAGCATGCCCGTCACGACGAAGGCGGTCAGCGACCCGCCCGACAGCCGCCCGCTGGCGACATCGGCGACCGCTTCCCAAAGCAGCAGGGTCAGCCCGCCGAAGAACAGCCCGATCACCATCGCGGTCATCACCGCGCGCAGCAGGAAGCGCTTGCGCGAGGTCGCGAAGCCGTTGCTGACGGCATGTTCGAACCGCTCGGCCTCGCGCCGCTCCTGGCCGAACGCCTGCACGACCTTCATCGCGCCCAGCGTCTCGACCGCGATCGCGCCGATATCGGCCAGCCGGTCCTGGCTGTCGCGCGAATAGCTGCGCACGCGTCTGCCCAGCAGCACGATGGGCAGCACGACGAGCGGGATGCAGACCAGCAGCGACAGGGTCAGCTTGGGCGACAGCGCGAACAGATAGATGGTGCCGCCGATCCCGATCACGACATTGCGCAGCGCGATCGAGATGGTCGATCCGACCACTTGCTCGATGATCGCGGTGTCGGCGGTCAGCCGACTGGCGATCTCGGAGGGGCGATTCTCCTCGAAATAGCGGGGCGCCAGCCGCAGCAGATTGGCCTGCACCGCGACGCGGATGTCCGCGACCGTCCGCTCGCCCAGCCACGACACGAAATAGAAGCGGAACGCCGTCGCCAGCGCCAGGACGACCACGACCGCCAGCAGCCCCTGGAAATAGGGGGTGATATCCTCCCCCTTGGTCAGGTTGCCGAAGCCGTGGTCGATCACCTTCTGGAAGGTGCGCGGGATGAACAATGTCGCGCTGGCCGCGACCAGCAGCGACAGCGCGGCGGCGGCGAGATGCGCGGGGTAGCGCAGCGTGAACCGCCAGACCATCTTCAGATTGCTGATGCGGCGGCTGGCCGGAACGGGGGCGGAATCGCGGGGGGCGGCGGGTTTGGCCATGATCGCTGCGGCCTAGCAGCGCGGAGGCGGCGGCTCAACGCCGGGTGTCGACCCTCCGGCATCGTTTGGCCGCTTTGGAGCGTTCAGCGGCATGTAATCGTGAACATGATCCTGTCATCGACCCGGCACCATGACCGATCGGCCATATTATGGTCATCTCGCGCAAACGGTTTCGTGCTAGACCGATGGCAATCAGGGCTCCCGCTGGGGAGCGCAGGGGAATCGACGATGTTGTACGACGCCTATGAAATGCAGCGTTCGATGCTGGCGGGTGCGAGTGCGCTGGCCAATTTCGGCGCGGGCCTGCTTCAGAACCCGGCCAATCCCTTCGCCTATCTGGGCGGCGGCGCGATCATGGGGTCGGCGCTGGAGGTGTTCGCCCATGCCGCCGCGCCGCGCGGCAAGCCCGCCTTCGGCCTGACCAAGACCGAGATCGACGGGCGCGAGGTCGCGGTCCATGAGGAGATCGTGCTGCGCAAGCCTTTCGGCCAGCTCAAGCGCTTCCGCCGCGAGGGCGTGGAGGACAGCCCCAAGCTGCTGATCGTCGCGCCGATGTCGGGCCATTATGCGACGCTGCTGCGCGGCACCGTCCAGCGGATGCTGCCGACCTGCGAGGTCTATATCACCGACTGGCGCGACGCGAAGCTGGTGCCGCTGTCGGACGGGCGGTTCGATTTCGACGATTATGTCGACTATCTGATCGACTTCCTCACCAAGATCGGGCCGAACGCCCATATGCTGGCGGTGTGCCAGCCTTCGGTGCCGTCCTATGTGGCCGCCTCGGTGATGAGCGCGGACAAGCATCCCTGCACGCCGCGCACCCTGACCCTGATGGGCGGTCCGGTCGACACGCGCGAGGCGCCGACCGCCGTCAACCTGCTGGCGACCGAGCGGCCCCATGCCTGGTTCGAGCAGAATGCGATCGCGACCGTGCCGATGACCTATCCGGGGGCTGGGCGGCGGGTCTATCCGGGCTTCCTGCAGCTGGCCGGGTTCATGTCGATGAATTTGGGCAACCACATGATCTCGCACTGGGAGATGTTCAAGCATCTGGTCCAGGGCGACGACGAGAGCGCCGAGGCGACCAAGCGCTTCTATGACGAATATCGCGCGGTGTGCGACATGACGTCGGAATTCTATCTCCAGACCGTCGAACTGGTGTTCCAGCGGCACGCGCTGCCCAAGGGCGAGATGCTGCACCATGGCAAGCGCGTCGATCCGGGCGCGATCACCGATATCGGCATCCTGGCGATCGAGGGCGAGCGCGACGATATTTCCGGCCTGGGCCAGACCCGCGCCGCACTGACGCTGGCGACGAACCTGCCCGACGAGAAGAAGCGCTATTACATGGCCGAGCAGGTCGGCCATTACGGCATCTTCAACGGCTCCAAATGGCGCAACCGCATCGCGCCGGTGGTCGAGGAGTGGATCAAGGCCAACGGGTGAGGGGGCTGCCGACGCCTGACTCAACGTCCCATTCTCCGTTCAGCCTGAGCGAAGTCGAAGGCCACGGGGTGCCCTCAGCCAAAAGCGCGTGGCGAGCCGTTTCCCTTGGCCTTCGACTTCGCTCAGGCTGAACGGGGCGGGGGCCGGACAGGGATGGGGGGAAATAGAAAAACGCCCGGAAGCAATGGCCTCCGGGCGTTTCACATTCCCGTAACCGCGTATTTACGCGACCGAGCCGACCACCGCATGGCTGGACGACTCGTCCGAACGGATCGTGCCGCCGAACAGCATCTTCACCCGGCCCGACAGCGAGATATCGGTTTCCCACAGCTCGGCCGAGCTGATGTCGAAGCGCAGCAGGGTCAGATTGGGGTCCGACTTGCCCTGCGGGAACCAAGCTTCGACCTGATTATTCCACAGCTTGTCGATCTGCGCCCGATCATCGTCCTTCGAGACATGGCCCGCGAGGCAAGCGAAGAAGTCATGCCCCTTGCCCACGAACTGCGCCATCGCCTCGCCACCGCCCGCGATGCGGTTGTCGCGACCCGCGAAGAAGAACAGCGTGTTGGGCTGATCGTCATCGATCTGCGCGGTCATCGGTTCGGAATGCTGGCCGTCATTCAGGCCGATCATGACGAACGGGCTGTCCTTCAGCTTGTCGAGGAACTTGGCGGCGATTTCCTGGGGGCTGTCGTCGGCCATCATGGCTCTCCTTTCATGGGTTTGTCGGGAGAACGATGCGGGGGCGGGGATGGTTGCGCGTCTTGTAAAGAGCCTCTCTACAAGACTTCCCCCTGACGCCGTTCAACAGGATGTGCCACAAAGCCTCTGACGGCACTTCCGCCGTCACTCACAGAAAGGACCACGGATGTCCGTTGCCGATCTGTGCCTGATCCTGGGCGTCATCATCGCCTTCGCGACCTTGGTCGTGAAGATCGTGGATGTTCGCAACAGGTAAGGTGCCCGGCGGGGCTCGGGTAGCAGCCTGAGCCCCAAAGGATTTGAGCCCCGGCCGTAGCAGCGACCGGGGCTCTACAGAAAGGCGGATGTCCTCGCCTGCGAATCATATAGTCCGAAATCGTTCAAAATTCAATTTCGGACACGGGTCGATCTCGGGCGAGATGGTCGTATCAAACGATACCCATTCCCCGCATTTCCCGCTAAGCGCTGGTCCATCACAGCATAGCCATGCGACCCGCCAGTGCCCTACCGCGCGCCGGGCCGCTCGACCGGAATTTGGACCTATGACCTCTGCCGTTACCGCCGATGCGCGCAAGACCATGAAATCGCTGTACCGTGCCCCCGAACCCGATGTCCTGAAGCCGCTGCTCGACCGCGCCGCCGCGACGCCGGAGATGCGCGAGCGGATCATGGGCCATGCCTCAGGGCTCCTCGCGGACCTGCGCGCCGCGCAGAATCGCGGTTGGGTGAACCAGTTCCTCCAGGAATATCGCCTCAACTCGTCCGAGGGCGTGGCGCTGCTGAGCCTCGCCGAGGCGTTCCTGCGCGTCCCCGATCCCGAGACCGCCGACCTGCTGATCGCCGACAAGCTGGGCGAGGCGGACTGGCGCGCGCATACCGGGCGGTCGGCGTCGAAGCTGGTGAACTCGGCCACCTGGGGCCTGGTCGTCGGCCGCGCGCTGGTCGGTGAGGGCGAGGCGGGGCCGCTCAAGCGGCTGTTGTCGCGCGCGGGCGAGCCGTTCGTGCGGCAGGCGGTCGGTGCCGCGATGCGCATGATGGGCGAGATCTTCGTGATGGGCCGCACCATCGAGGAAGCCATGCGCCGCATGAAGAAGCCCGAGAACAAGGGCTTCACCGCCAGCTTCGATATGCTGGGCGAGGCGGCGCGGACGCATGAGGATGCGGAGCGCTATTTCCAGGCCTATGTGAAGGCGATCGACGCGGTGGGCTCGGACCCGGCGGCGGGGCATTCGGTGTCGGTCAAGCTGTCCGCGCTCCATCCGCGTTACGAGCTGCCGCGTGCCTATGAATGCGTGCCCGCGCTCACCGACATGCTGGCGCAGCTGGCGCGGCAGGCGGCGGACAAGGGCATCGCCCTGACCGTCGATGCCGAGGAGTCCGAGCGGCTGGAGATGAGCCTCGACATCATCGGCGGCGTGGCTGCCCTCCCCGCGCTGAAGGGTTGGGACGGTTTTGGCATGGCAGTGCAGGCTTACGGTAAGCGTGCTCGCGCGGTCATCGCCTGGGCCAATGGCCTCGACCGGATCATGAACGTCCGGCTGGTCAAGGGCGCGTACTGGGACAGCGAGATCAAGCGTACCCAGGTCGAGGGTCTCAACGACTATCCGCTGTTCACCCGCAAGGCGGCGACCGACGTGTCCTATCTGGCGGTCGCCAAGGACATGCTGGCGGCGGAGAATATCCGCCCCGCCTTCGCCAGCCACAATGCACTGACCGTTGCGACCATCCTGGAATGGGCGGGCAACAGCCACGATTTCGAGTTCCAGCGGCTGCACGGCATGGGCGACGGCCTGTATGAGCGGCTGGTGCGCGAACAGGGCCATAAGTGCCGCATCTATGCGCCGGTCGGCGGGCATCGCGACCTGCTGGCCTATCTGGTCCGCCGGTTGCTGGAAAATGGCGCGAACTCCAGCTTCGTGCATCAGCTGGCCGATGCGCGGCTGACCGAGGCGGAGATCCTGGCCGATCCGGTCGCCAAGATCGCGGCTGTCGGCGGCGCGCGCCACCCGAGCATTCCGCTGCCCGTCGACCTGTTTGCGCCGGGCCATCGCAACTCGACCGGCATCGACCTGAGCGACATCGCGACGCTCGACGCCACCGTGAAGGCGGTCAACGCGCCTGCCGTGACCCCGGTCGCCGCCACCGCCGATGTGGCGTCGCTGGTCGCGCGCGCGCATGCGGCTTTCCCGGCCTGGAACGCGACGCCGCTCGACACCCGCGCTTCCGTGCTGGAAAAGCTGGCCGACCTGCTGGAGCAGGACCGCGAGCGGTTGATGGCGATCCTGGTGCAGGAGGCGTTCAAGACCATCCCCGACGCGATCGGCGAGGTGCGCGAAGCTGCTGATTTCTGCCGTTACTATGCGCAGCAGGCGCGGGCGCGGCTCGGTTCGGTAGAGCTGCCCGGGCCGACGGGCGAGCGAAACACGCTGCACTTGGAAGGGCGCGGCGTCTGGGCGACGGTGGCACCGTGGAACTTCCCGCTGGCGATCTTCCTCGGCCAGACGGTCGCGGCGCTCGTCACCGGCAACACCGTCGTCGCCAAGCCCGCGCCGCAGACGCCCGCTATCGCGCAGGCCGCGGTCGAGCTGGCGTACCGGGCGGGCGTGCCGCGCGACGCGCTGCTGCTGGCGGTCGGCGGGCCGGAGGTCGGCCAGAAACTGACCAAGGATCACCGGATCGCGGGCGTGGCCTTCACCGGATCGACCGCCACCGCCAAGCGGATCGCGCGGACCCTGGTGGCGGACGATGACCGCCCGATCGTGCCGCTGATCGCCGAGACCGGCGGCATCAACGCGATGATCGTCGATTCGACCGCCTTGCCCGAACAGGTGGTGGCGGACGTCATCACCTCGTCCTTCCGCTCGGCGGGGCAGCGTTGTTCGGCGCTACGGCTGCTGCTGGTGCAGGCGGACGTCGCGGACAATGTCATCGAGATGCTCAAGGGCGCGATGGAGACGCTGGTGCTCGGCCCCACGGGCCAGCCAGCGACCGATGTCGGGCCGGTGATCGACCGCGCCGCCTATGACAAGCTGATGGCCTATCGCGCGGCCATGACGGCGCGCACGATCAAGACGCTGGAGGCGCCCGCCGACGGGCTGTTCGTGCCGCCGACGCTGATCCGGCTCGACCGCGTCGAGGACCTAACCCAGGAATGGTTCGGCCCGATCCTGCACGTCGCCACCTGGGAAGCGGGCACGCTGTCCGAGACGATCGCGAAGGTGAATGCCAAGGGCTATGGTCTGACCATGGGCCTGCACAGCCGCATCGCCCGCGCCAGCGAGGTCGCCGAGAGTGAGGCGGCGGTCGGCAACCTCTATATCAACCGCTCGATGATCGGCGCGGTGGTGGGCAGCCAGCCCTTTGGTGGCGAGGGTCTGTCGGGCACCGGGCCCAAGGCGGGGGGACCGCATTATCTGTACCGCTTCTGCGCGGAGCGGGCGGTGTCGGTCGATACGACCTCGGCGGGCGGGAATGCCACGCTGTTGTCGCTGGACGAAGGCGGGATCTGAGGGCCGCCACACCCTCACCCTTCCGGCGCTTCGCGCCTCCCTCCCTCTCCCAATGGGAGAGGGAAGGGGCCCGCCCGCTTTAGCGGGTGGGAAGGGTGAGGGTGTTCGCTCAGGCCCGATGCACCTCGACCGGCTGGACCTGCGGATAGGGCATGACCAGCGTCCCGTCCGGCGCGGCGGTGTAGGTCGTCTGGGTGGGATAGGGGATGGAAATCCCCTCCGCCGCGAACCGCTTCATCAGCGTGACGAGCATCCTGTTGCGCAGGTCGTGCGCGGTGGCCCAGTCGTCGCCGGGCACGTCGAACTGGAGCGCAAAGTCCAGGCTCGAAGCGCCGAAATTCTCGAACCCGGCGCGGGCGACCTTGCCGCCTTCGCCCTCGACGATCTCGGTCAACAGGGCCGGGATGCGCGCCAGCGTCTCGGGCGGGGTTTCATAGGCAACGCCGATCATGAACGACAGGCGGACATGGTCGCGCACCGTGGTATTCTGGATTTCCTTGTCGAGCAGCTGGCGGTTGGAGATGATGCGCAACTCGCCGGTAAAGGCGCGAATGCGGGTGGATTTCAGGCCGATCGCCTCGATCACGCCGTTCGTATTGTCGTAACTGATCTTGTCGCCGCGCCGGAACGGGCGGTCGAAGATGATGGCGAGCGCGGCGAACAGGTCGCCGAAAATCCCTTGCGCCGCCAGACCGATGGCGATGCCGCCGACGCCCAGACCCGCGACCAGGCCGGTGACGTTCACCCCCAGATTGTCGAGCACCACGACCAGCGCGACGGCGAATAGCACCGCCGTGACTAGCAGCCGGATCAGCCCCATCGCCGAGAGCAGCGCCTCGCCCGAATAATGTTCGGACTGGGTGCGGTGCTCGATCGTGCCGAGGATCAGTTCGCGCGCCCAGATCGCGGCCTGGAACGCGCTGGCGATGGTGAAGAAGAAGCTGATCGTCTTGGCGACTTCGCCCGGCGCGCCCGCATAGCCCGCGACCAGTTGCGCGGCGAGCGTGATGATGAAGAACATGTTCGTCCGCGCGATGGCGTGGCCCAGGATTATGCCCCAGCCCCCGGCGAAACCGGGGCGGCTGCACAGCTTGTCGCCTAGCCTGCGGACCCAGAGCAGCGCCAGTACGATAACGGCACCTATGCCAATCGCGATCAGCACCTTGAGCCAGTAATCCTGCACCCATTGATAGGTTGCGTTGACGATGCCCCTGACCTGGTCGGGGATGCGGGAGCCGTCGAAGATCGGCGCCTTGGGCGAGGATTTCGCCATGGGGACTCCTTGAATACGGTGGCGGTCAGGCCGCCTTGCTGGCCGGGGTTCCGGCCTCCAGAAATGCGATCAGCCCGCACTCGACGCGGGACAGCCCCGCGCGCGCACGCGGCAGGCGCAGGGTCTTGCGAAACGCTGCTTGGCCGTCCTTGACGAGCGCGATCAGCGAGGGGTGGACATAGGATTTGCGCGCGATGGCGGGGGTGTTGCCCAGCTTTGCGACCACGGGCTCCAGCATCGCCTTCAGGCTGAGGTCCGCCTCGGCCAGCGCCAGCGCCTCGAACGCCGCGACGCTGGCGGCCCAGGTGCGGAAATGCTTGGCGGTGAAGTCGCAGCCCGTGGCTTCGCGGATATAGCCATTCACGTCCGACGAGGTGACCGGATTGGCCTCGCCATCCTCGTCCACCCAGGCGAACAAATGCTGTTCGTCCAGATCCTGGCACCGCTTCACGAAGCTGGCGAGCGAGCGGTCGGTCAGGGTCATGTCGCGCATCTTGCCCGACTTTCCCCGGTAACGCAGGCGCAACGTGGTGCCCTTCACCTGTCCGTGGCGCTTGCGCAGCGTCGTCGCGCCGAAACTCTTGTTGGTGGCGGCATAGGCTTCGTTGCCGACGCGGATATGGCCGTTGTCGAGCAGCCGGACGACGGCGGCGACCGCGCGATCCTTGCACAGGCCGCGCTTCTTCAGGTCGGCCTCCACCCGCTTGCGGAGCCGGGGCAGGGCATGGCCGAACGCGGCGCAGCGTTCATATTTCGCCGCTTCCTGCGCCTCGCGGAAATCGGCGTGATAGCGATATTGCTTGCGCCCCTTCTCGTCCCAGCCGACCGCCTGGATATGGCCGTTGGCGCGCGGGCAGAACCAGGCGTCCTGATAGGCGGGGGGCAGGCCGATGCGGTTCAGCCGGTCGATTTCGTCGCGATCGGTGATCCGCTCACCCTTCGGGCTCCAATAGGCCCATTGGCCGCGAACCTTGGTCCGGGTGATGCCGGGCTTGCTGTCGTCGCAAAAGACTAATCGGGTGGCCATCGCTCTCTCTCGGGTCGTCCTTGCAAATGCGTCGCTGGTCGCTTCGTTCCGGAACGGCCGATGCGGTCACGGGTTCTGACTGGGCCGATCCCCCCCCCCAGGCATTCCCGACAGGAGTTTTCATCATGGCCGATCTTTCCCAGGCACGCGTCCTGATGCTCGCCGCCGACGGATTCGAGACCGTCGAGCTGTTCAAGCCCCGCCAAGCGCTGGAAGACGCCGGTGCGAAGGTCACGCTTGCCTCGCTCAAGTCCGACCCGATCCAGGGCATGGAAGGCGACATCAACAAGGCGGAGACCGCGACCCCCGACCTGACCGTCGACGAGGTCGATACCGACGATTACGATGCGCTCGTCATTCCCGGCGGCACCTGCAACCCCGACAAGCTGCGCCTGAACGAGCGCGCGGTCGAGATCGTCACCGAATTCATGGAGGACGACAAGATCGTCGCCGCCATCTGCCACGGCCCCTGGCTGCTGGCCGAGGCGGACGTGATCGATGGGCGTCGCCTGACCAGCTATCCCTCGATCCGCACCGACCTGTCCAATGCGGGCGCGGACGTGGTGGACGAGGAGGTCGTGGTCGACGGCAACCTGATCACCAGCCGCAAGCCGGATGACATCCCCGCCTTCAACCAGGCGATCCTGACCGCGCTGGAAGACGAACTGGCCGACGAGGAAGAGACTGAAGAGGCGTAAACTCGATCCTCCCCATCGCAGATGGGGAGGGGGACTGCGCCCGCAGGGCGTGGTGGAGGGGCATGGCTGGTCCGTCGCCCCTCCACCACCGCTTCGCGGTGGTCCCCCTCCCCAAGCAAGCTTGGGGAGGATAGGCATCATCCCTTCGCGGGACGATCGCGGGCGTCGCATCCTTTGCCCATGCATGGCAGGATGCGGTGCCCGTTCGCTTTTTCAGGATGTCCTCCATGCGCCTGGTTACGCTCCTATTCCTCGGCATGACGTCGGCCACCGCCCTCGCGCAGGGAAGTGGTCCGCCCTTCACGGTCGGCGGGCGGGGCTTCGGCACGTTGCAGGAGGCGGTGACGGCGATCGGCGATGGCGACGGGACCATCCGGATCGCGCCGGGCACGTACCGCGAATGCGCGGTGCAGACGGCGGGGCGGGTCGCCTATGTCGCCGCCGAGCCGGGCAAGACGATCTTCACCCGCATCGCCTGCGAGGGGAAGGCGGCGCTGGTCCTGCGCGGGCGCGGCGCGCAGGTGCAGGGCATCGTGTTCAGCCATATCGAGGTCGGCGACGGCAATGGCGCGGGCATCCGCATCGAGAAGGGGCCGCTGTCGGTCAGCAACGCGATGTTCCTCGACAGCCAGTCGGGCATCCTGTCCGCCGACGATCCCAACGGCACGGTCAGCGTCGACCATTCGACCTTTTCGGGGCTGGGCCATGACCCGACCGGCACCGGCGCGCATGGCATCTATATGGGCCGCTATCGATCGCTGCGCGTCACCGCCTGCCGGTTCGAGCGCGGGCAGGGCGGCCATTATGTCAAGACGCGCGCGCCTTATGTCGAGGTGCTGGACAGCAGCTTCGACGACAGCCAGGGTCATATGACCAACTATATGATCGACCTGTCCAACGGGGCGAAGGGGCGGATCGCGGGCAACGAGTTCGTCTTCGGCCGCGACAAGGACAATCACTCGACGCTGATCACCGTCGCGCCGGAGGGGGCGAAGAACGACTCGTCGGGGCTGGTGGTCGAGAATAACCGCGCGCGGCTGGCACCCGGCGCGGGCTTCAATCCGGTGTTCGTCGGCAACTGGGCGGGCGAGCCTCTGGTGATCCGCGGCAACATCCTGGGCCCCGGCATCACGTCGACGGCGCGAAAGTGGTAGGGCGGAACTGCGGCTTCTGCCGCGCCTCGCGCGTCTTGCGGGTCAGATAGGTGTCGAGCCCGATCTGCGCGGCCATCAGCTGATAGAGGAAGGGGTTGAACGCGATCCCGACGAACGCCCCGCCCAGCAGATAGATCAGGTGCCCGTGCTGGAGCGCACCCGCCAGCTGCCCGCCCCAGTGCAGCGGATCGCTGGCGGCCCGGTAACGGCGGCGCAGCGCCTCCATCCGCAGGATTCCCGCCAGGTTGATCCCCAGCCACAGGAACAGCCCCGGCCAGCCCTGTTCGCCCAGCATCTCGAAATAGCTGGAGTGATAGGCGCGGGCACGGTCGGTGGTGACGCGCTTCTCCACCTTCGAGTCGTGCGCCGAGCCCTCGACCGAGGTCAGGTCGAACCGCACCGAATTTTGGAGGTAGGCCTCGAACCCGCCGCCGAACGGGTTGGAGGTCGCATAGTCGAGCGTCCATTTCCACACCGCCAGCCGGGTCGAGGCGGACTCGTCCCCCTGATAGGTGCGGATGGTGTTCATCCGCTGCGTATAGGAGGAGGGCAGCAGCGGCACGACCGCCACCCCGGCGACCGCCAGCGCGCCGATATAGAGCAGCCGCCGCTTGACGTCGCGCAGCATCAGGATCGCCAGCAGCCCGATGCACAACAACCCGGTCCGTGCCGATGTGCCGACCGGGATCAGCAGACAGGCGAAGACCAGCCCCAGCCCGAACACCCGCACCCGCCAGTCGGGTGGGAAGATCGTGCCGTGCCGCATCAGCCACAATATGGTCGGAATGACCGAGATGGCGACCGCCGAGATGATACTGCCCTCGTACAGCCCGGTATTGTTGTTCACCATCAGGTTGAGTTCGCCGTAACCGCCGCCGCTGACCAGCGTCTTGACCCCGCCGACGATGACGATCGATGCCAGCGACAGGACCATGAACAGCAGCAGCGCCTCGATCCGCAAGCGGGTGCGCAGGGTCAGCGGCAGGAAGACGGCAAAGGCCAGCGCCTTCCATACCCATCCCCATTTGTCCGCCGCCTCGATCGGGAAATCGGCCCCGAAATAGGTGGTGATCCCGCAATAGATCAGCAGCATCAGAATGCCCGCCTGCCGCGCGGTGAACCGGCTGTCGCGCTTGTCGTCGACCAGCGCCCAGGCCCCGACCGCCGCGACCACCGCGATCAGCGAGATCGGCACCGTGTTCAGCAGATAATAGGTCAGCCGCTGGGGCGAGACGATGTCGATATAGATATAGGTCAGCACCAGCAGGAACGGGCGGCGCAGGCCCATGCCGAACAGGCTGACCAGAAAGCCGATCAGGAACAGGTCACGCATCGCCGCGTGGCCGTTCGCCGGGACGTTTGATTCGCGACGGACGCTCGACCTCGCCCTCCTGGTCCAGATCGCGGCGGGTCAGCAGGCGCCACGCCGCCAGCAGCATCAGGCCATGGGTCAGCAGCAGGGCGAAACTGTCGATCATCGCCCCTCCTTCCCATTCCAAAACGGCGCGGTCGGCCACGCTTATAAACCCACGGTTGACGCGGCGTTAAGGGGTGGCATGACAGGCGTAACGCCATGCGTATCCTGCATATCCTCGACCACGGTCTGCCGCTGCAAAGCGGATACACGTTCCGGACGCGCGCGATCCTGAAGGCACAGGTCGCCCAGGGGCATGAGGTGGCGGCGGTGACCGGGCCGCGTCAGGGCAAGGGCGAAGGCGGGGTCGAGATGCTCGACGGGCTGACCTTCTACCGCACCCCCAGCGCGACCGGCACGCCCGACGGGCTGGTCGGCGAGGCGAGGGGGATGGCCGCGCATGTCCGGGCGATCGGGGCGGCGGTCGACGCGTTCCGGCCCGATATCCTCCATGCCCATTCGCCCGTGCTCGATGCGCTGGCCGCCTGGGTCGTGGCACGGCGGCGCAAATTGCCGCTGGTCTATGAAATCCGCGCCTTCTGGGAGGATGCGGCGGTCGGCAACGGCACCGGCGTCGAGGGCAGCCGCCGCTACCGCGCGACCCGCGCGCTGGAAGGCTGGGCCTGTGTGCGCGCCGATGCGGTCGCGGTCATCTGCGAAGGGCTGCGCGGCGACCTGATCGCGCGGGGAATCGCGGCGGACAAGATCATCGTCTCGCCCAATGGCGTCGACCTGACCCTGTTCGGCCGCCCGCCCGCGCGCGATGATGCATTGGCGCGCGAGCTGGGACTGGACGATGCGGAGGTCATCGGCTTCATCGGCAGCTTCTATGATTATGAGGGGCTGGACGACCTGATCGCCGCCATGCCCCGTCTGGTCGCGGCGCGGCCCCGCGCGCGGCTGCTGCTGGTCGGCGGCGGTCCGATGGAGGCGGCCTTGCGCGCACAGGCGCAGGCATCGCCGGTGGTGTCGGCGATCCGCTTCATCGGGCGCGTGCCGCATCAGGCGGTCGAGCGTTATTACGGGCTGGTCGATATCCTCGCCTATCCGCGCAAGAAGATGCGGCTGACCGATCTTGTCACGCCGCTGAAACCGCTGGAGGCCATGGCGCAGCGGCGGCTGGTCGCGGCGTCCGATGTCGGCGGGCATCGCGAGCTGATCCGCGACGGCGAGACGGGGACGCTGTTCCCGCCCGACGATCCGGTGGCGCTGGCCGATGCGCTGGCGGACCTGCTGTCGAATCGCGGGATATGGGAGGCGCGGCGCGATGCGGGGCGATATTTTGTTGAAACCGAACGCGATTGGGCCTCGAATATCCGCCGTTACGAACCTGTTTACCGAAACCTGCTAGGCAAGGCGCCGATCGGATCATGACCTTCACCGCGACGCCTTCCCCCTATCGCCTCGTGCCCGCGCTGGTCGGCGGGGCGTTCGGCGTGCTGCTCGCCTTCATCCTGCTGATCGCGCCGGTCTGGCGCCTGGAAATGCTGGTCGCGCAGCTGGGGCTCGCCGATATCTTCTCCGCCGCGCAACCGCCCTTGGGCGTCAAGGCGCGGCTGTTGCTGGCGTTCGGGATCGGCGCGGGCGGTGGGGCCGTCCTGTGGGCCGCGACCTATCTGCTCTGGGGTCCGGGCGGGCTGCTCGCCCGGCGCGCCAAGGCCGAGGATGCCGAGGACGAGGATTATGTCCCCAGCGTCCGCCGCTCCGACCGCCACCCCGATGCGCCGCCGCGTCGCCCGCTGCTCGCCGCCGAACTGGGCGCACCGCCGCCGCCGCCGGAGGACGAGGACATGCCCGACATAGAGCGGACGCTTCCCGCCGATCTCGACATGCCGCTGGCCGCGTTCGATCCGGACGCGATCCGCGCCGTCCCGCGCGAACCGGTCCGCGCCGAACCCGAACCCATGCCGATCCCCGCGATGCGCGAGCCCATTGCCGACGAACGCGGCGGCGCGCTGCCGCTTCGTGGGGACGAGTCGATCGAGGCGATGCTGGAACGGCTGGAGCGCGAAACCGCGCTGCGCAAGGCGCACCGGCAGGGATAAGGCGCTTCGGGCCGAGTCGAAATAAAGAGTATTCGGTTCGCGCAGAGGCGCGGAGGACGCAGAGACAGGATCTCGGAAATCGTGCCTTTTTCCATGGGGAGAGAGGGGCAACGCGTCCCCGGGCGGCGACACCTCTGCGTCCTCCGCGCCTCTGCGCGAACCTGATTTTGCCTTGAGAAGCACCACGGCGCGCAACGCTCACGTGAATGGATGACGGGCAAAGCGCGGACCCGGCCACCGCCAAAAACCAAACGCCCGCCCGGACGAATCCGGACGGGCGTCTGATGCCATCGGCAAGAGGAGCGGGCCACCGGCCCGCCCCCGACGGGCGGCTTAGGCCGCCAGCTTGCGCAGCACGTACTGCAGGATGCCGCCGTTCAGGAAATATTCCAGCTCGTTGACGGTATCGATGCGGCACTTGGTCAGGAAGGTCTCGGTCGAGCCGTCCTTGCGGGTCAGGATCACCTCGACATCCTGACGCGGGCGGATGGCCGCCACGTTCTGGATGGTGAAGCTCTCGGTGCCGTCCAGCTTCAGCGTCTCGCGGGTCACGCCCTCGGCGAACTGAAGCGGCAGGACGCCCATGCCGACCAGGTTCGAACGGTGGATACGCTCGAAGCTCTCGGTGATGACCGCGCGCACGCCGAGCAGGTTGGTGCCCTTCGCCGCCCAGTCGCGCGACGAGCCGGTGCCATATTCCTTGCCCGCGATGATGACGAGCGGCGTGCCGTCGGCCTTGTGACGCATCGCGGCGTCATAGATCGGCATCACTTCGCCGTCATACTGGGTCATGCCGCCTTCGACACCCGGCACCATCTCGTTCTTGATGCGGATATTGGCGAAGGTGCCGCGCATCATCACGTCGTGGTTGCCGCGACGCGCGCCATAGGAGTTGAAGTCCTTCTTGGCGACCTGATGCTCCTGCAGGAAGATGCCTGCCGGGCTGTCGGCCTTGATCGAACCGGCCGGGCTGATGTGGTCGGTGGTGATCGAGTCGCCCAGGATGGCGAGCGGCTTGGCCTCGATGATGTCGGTGACGGGCTTCGGCGTCATCTCCATGCCCTCGAAATAGGGCGGGTTGGCGACATAGGTCGAAGCGGCGGGCCAGCTATAGGTGTCCGAGCCGGTCACCTCGATCGCCGACCACTTGGCGTCGCCCGCATAGACGTTGCCGTAGCGCGAACGGAACATCTCGTCGTCGATGTTCGCATCCATCAGGCTGCGGACTTCGTCGTTCGAGGGCCAGATGTCCTTCAGATAGACGTCCTGGCCGTCCTTGCCCTGGCCGATCGGCGTCTCACGCATGTCCTGCGTGACGGTGCCCTTCAGCGCATAGGCCACCACGAGCGGCGGCGAGGCGAGGAAGTTGGCGCGCACGTCGGGCGACACGCGGCCCTCGAAGTTGCGGTTGCCCGACAGGACCGAGGCCGCGACGATGTCGTTGCCGTTGATCGCCTTCGAGATCGGCTCGGCGAGCGGACCCGAATTGCCGATGCAGGTGGTGCAGCCATAGCCGACCAGGTTGAAGCCGATCGCGTCGAGATCGGCGGTCAGGCCCGCCTTGTCGAGATAATCGGTGACGACCTGGCTGCCGGGGGCGAGCGAGGTCTTGACCCAGGGCTTGGGCTTCAGGCCCAGCGCGTTCGCCTTGCGGGCGACCAGGCCGGCGGCGACCAGCACGCTCGGGTTCGAGGTGTTGGTGCAGCTGGTGATCGCGGCGATCACGACGTCGCCGTCACCGATGTCATGGCCACGATCGTCGACCGCGACGCGCTTGGCCTCGTCCTTCTTGTACACCTTGGCGAGGTCGGCGTTGAACACGTCGTCGACTTCGGTGAGGACGACCTTGTCCTGCGGACGCTTCGGACCCGCCAGCGACGGCACGACCGTCGACATGTCGAGTTCCAGCGTGTCGGTGAAGACGGGGTCGGCGGCATCGTCATGACGCCAGAAGCCGTTGGCCTTGGCATAGGCCTCGACCAGCGCGACATTCTCGTCCGAACGCGCGGTCAGGCGCATATAGTCGAGCGTCTTGTCGTCGACCGGGAAGAAGCCGCAGGTCGCGCCATATTCGGGCGCCATGTTGGCGATCGTCGCACGATCGGCGAGCGTCATCGACGACAGGCCGGGGCCGTAGAACTCGACGAAGCGGCCGACCACGCCCTTGGCGCGCAGCATCTGGGTGATGGTCAGCACCAGGTCGGTGGCGGTGATGCCTTCCTGGAGCTTGCCGGTCAGCTTGAAGCCGACGACTTCGGGGATCAGCATCGACACGGGCTGGCCGAGCATCGCGGCTTCCGCCTCGATCCCGCCGACGCCCCAGCCGAGCACGCCCAGGCCGTTGATCATCGTGGTGTGGCTGTCGGTGCCAACCAGCGTGTCCGGGTACGCGATCGCGGCCGAGCCGGTGGCATGCTCGCCGGTTTCGGTCGAGGACCAGATGGCCTGGCCGATATATTCCAGGTTCACCTGGTGGCAGATGCCGGTGCCCGGCGGAACCACCGAGAAATTGTCGAGCGCCTTCGAGCCCCACTTCAGGAACTCATAGCGTTCCATGTTGCGCTGGTATTCGAGGTCGACATTGTCCTCGAACGCCTGCGGCGTGCCGAACTCGTCCACCATGACCGAGTGGTCGATGACGAGGTGGACGGGGACCTGCGGATTGATCTTGGCCGCATCGCCGCCCAGCTTGGTGATCGCGTCGCGCATCGCGGCGAGGTCGACCACGCAAGGCACGCCGGTGAAGTCCTGCATCAGCACGCGGGCCGGGCGATACTGGATTTCGCGGTCCGAACGCTGGGTCTTCTGCCAGTCGACGATCGCCTGGATATCCTCGCGCGTGACGGTCGTGCCGTCCTCGAAGCGCAGCAGATTCTCCAGCAGCACCTTCATCGAGAAGGGCAGGCGGCTGATGTCGCCGAGCTGCTCGGATGCCTTGGCGAGGCTGAAATAATCATAGGTCTTGCCGTCGACGTTCAGCGTCGAGCGGGTCTTCAGGCTGTCCTGGCCTATCGCAGTCATGGGCGTCCCTTCTTGGTCGAGCCGAGCACGCCCGGGGGACACGGCAGCATGCAGCCGCGAGCAGGCGCGCCGGGAATAAATCCGGTAGACGCCAGCGGCCTTAGCAATGGCGGGGCCGACAGGGAAGGGTGTCAAGCTGCGGAAACGCCGTCGTCCCGTCCTTTCCCGCGATGCCCTTTCCCGCAACGATCGCAACCGGCGGTCCTGTCGTGGAAAATCCGTGGAACAGCTGTGCCGAATGACGGGTTGAGCCGTCATGGATGGAGTTCGGATAATGCACGGCCTGATCGTTTCACGATTCCCCGTATCGGATAGGGGGCACGAAGCGGTAACGGCGCGTTCGCCATTGTCCGCGATGCGCCGCGACGCGCGTACCGATGGTGGATGGCGGTGATGGCGAAGGACACGCCCCAATCGCCCCGCCGACCCGACCCGATCGTCGCGGTCGGCCTGCTTACCCAGCGCGATTTGGACGTGCTGGGGTCAGGCTTCCGGCGGTCCTTCCCGGTCCAGGAGGATACGGCGTTCGACGATCTGCTGAAGGCGCTCGACTCGATCGAGGGGATCGCGTCCTCGACCCGGCGCGAGTGAGGCCGGCGGGAGCCGAATCAAATCCTTAAAAATTCGTGTCCTGGCCAGATCGGACGCCAAATCGGACAAGGAGTGTCTTGGCGAGGCACCACTCTCGCGGCTAGGGCGTAGAACGCACGCGGGCGATCCGCCCGGCGTGGCCGGAAAAAGTGATGACCCCCGAACGTTTCGCCCTGTTGACCCGCCGCCATCGCGAATGTCTGCGCGGGGTGAAGGCCTTGAAAGGGTCCAAGGAAATCGCTGCCGAGCTGGGGCTCGGGAAATCCACCGTCGACAGCTATCTGACCGAGGCCGTTCGCCTGCTGGGCGCGCGCAATCGCCGCGACGCGGCCATCGCACTGGCTGATTTCGAGGCCCATGAAAATGACCAAGTCCCTGAAATCGAAGCAGAACCTACCCCGCATAAAATCATACCCGATTCTGCGGGGCTAGTTTCCGAACCGACGCCCATGCCACTTCCGATGGCACCGGATGGGAGTACGGTCGGCGGGGCGGTGCAGGGCGGCCATGTCCACGCATCGCCCCGCTTGTCTCTCCCGGTCCGGCGTCAGGGCCAGGCCCGCAACGACATGACCATGGCCGAAAGGCTGCTGTGGATCCCCACGATCGCCGTCGCGCTCGCCATCGGCTTCGGCATGCTGGCGACGGGACTCGATGTGATGACCCGGGTCATCGGGCGGCTGTCGCACCTTGGCTGACGGCAATGTGCCATGCCGCAGGGAGTGGGCATGGTCGAAATCGGGGGCAAGCGATGATGACCGAACATGAATCGGCACTTCAGGTGACCGAGCTGCTGTGGAAGCTGGAAAACGATCTCGACGCGGCCTTCGCGACGGCGGGCGCATTGGCGATGGCCCTGCCGCGGGCACGGGCCGAGGCGAAGCTGTCGGCGGTCGTCGGCCAGCACGCCTTCGAGATGCTGGGCCAGGCGATGATGGCGATCGGCCAGGCGCGCGGCCATACGGTGCAGAGCCACCGCATCCTCGAGAAGGTCGGCAAGACGATCGGCTTCGACGCCGACGAATATGGCGACAATCGGCCCAAGCCGCCCGAAGTCACCGGCACGGTGTCGCCGATGCCGCTGCGCGCCGCAGCCTGACCCGACAGGCACGGCGTGTCCGACCCATCATCCAGGCAACGGGGCACGCCGTGACTCACGTGTATGTCTTCAACTTCCTGCAAGGGCTGGTCTGCCTCTATGCGCTGACGCTGGGGGGATGGCCCGAGCGCACCACCGCCGTGATCCTGCTATGCGCCTCGGTCGCGACGGTGGTCCTGCCCTTCGATCCGTCGACCAGCTTTCACCGGGTCGAGGCGCTGGAGCTGGGCATCGACCTGGCGTTGATGATGGGGCTGACCGGCGTGGCTTTGCTGGCCAACCGGTTCTGGCCGCTATGGCTGGCCGCGTTCCACCTGCTGGCGGTGGGGATTCACGGGGTCAAGGGCTTCGACCCGGCGCTGATGCCGTGGATGTATGCGGCGGCGGGCGGCAAGCTGGCCTATCCCATGCTCGTCCTGCTGGGGATGGGGGTGCTGCGCCATCGCATCCGGCTGGCGCGCTATGGCACCGATCCCGACTGGACCCTGCCATGGCGGGGCGGCGAGCGGCATGGAGCCTGAATTTCGCCTGCTGCACTGGCCCGAGGCGGATCGCGCGAGCTTCCAGCATTTCGTAGAGGTCATGGCGGACGTGCAGACTCGTATCGCGGCCATTTCGGGGACGCCTGGCGGCGGTGTGCCGGTGCCGCGTGCGCCGCGCGTGCCGACCCCGCGGGAATGCGCGCGGATGATCCTGAACCAGCGGATCGAGCTGCGCCGGATCGCGGGGCCCTGTGCCGATATGTTCGGCGATCCGGCCTGGGAGATCATCATCGCACTGTTCGAGGCGGGCGAGCCGCTGTCCGACGAGGCGCTGCTGAACGCCATCGGCCTGCCGCCGCAGGGTCTGACCGGCCCCCGCTGGATCGCGTTGCTTGTCCAGCGCGGCTGGGTCGGGCGCCACGAGGACGGATTGACGCTGGGCGCGCCCGCCGAGGCGATGCTGGCCCGGTATTTCGCAGGGTTCTGAGCGCGACCGGGCGGGGTGAAACTCCTGACGCGGCCAAGGGTTCAAGGAACACGGGCAAAGGCAAGGAGACGGACGAGATGGCCGAGGATAATGGCGGCGGCGCGGGTGCGATCGGTGGCGACATGGGCACCGGCGCCTTTGCCGACCGGGTGAAGGGCGCGGGCGAGGCGATGCAGGCGACCGGCCAGAAGATGGCCGAGGGCGGATCGCAGGTCACGCTCAAGATGCTGGAACAGGCCGAAACCAACACGCGCGAGGCTTTCGCCGCGATGCGCTCGGCGGCCTCGGCCAAGGATCTGGGCGACGTGATGCGCATCCAGACCGAGTTCCTGCGCGAACAGGGCAATCGCTCGATGGCGCAAGCGCGCGAGATCGGTGAACTGATCGTCCAGTTCGGTCGCGACGCCGTCGGCGCGGCGCGCGGGTCCGGCAATTAGGGCCGATCGACAGTCAGCGATGCCTTATCCTTCCCTCTCCCCTGTCCAGGGGAGAGGGAAGAAGACGCAATCCTGACGGCATCCCGCCCGGCGCGAGAGGCAGCCGGGCGGGATCGCCTCAGCTGGCGGGGCTGACCGGCACCGGGCCGTTGGCCGTCGCCTCCAGCAGCGAGTCGCCGCCCAGCACGCGGTAGAGGGTGACGCGGTTGCTCGCCGCCGTCAGCTGGGTCGCGATCACCGTGCGCTGCGCCGAATAGAGCGAGCGCTGCGCATCCAGCGTGTTCAGGAAGGGCGTGATCCCGCCGCGATAGCTGGCTTCGGTCAGGCGATAGGTATCCGCCGCCGCCGTCAGGAAGCGGCGATTGGCCCCCAGCTGGTCGGCGATCGTCCCCTGCCGGGCCAGCGCATCGGCGGTTTCCTGGAACGCGGTCTGGATCGTCTTTTCATAGGTCGCCAGCGCGGCATCGCGCTGCGCCTCCGAATAGCGGACCCCGGCGACGCCCGCGCCCGCCTGGAAGATCGGATAGCTGACCGACGGCGCGACCGAATAGTTGAAGCTGCCGCCCGAGAAGAGCGAGGACAGCGCCGTGCTGGCAAAGCCGACCAGCCCGGTCAGCGAGATACGCGGGAACAGTGCCGCGCGCGCCGCGCCGATCTGGCCATTGGTCGCGCGCAGCTGATATTCGGCCTGCACCACATCGGGGCGGCGCAGCAGGATACCCGAATCGAGCCCGGCGGGCAGGGTGGCGATGGTGGGGGCGGCCTCCTCGATCGACGCGGGCAGCAGACTGGTCTCGATCGGTGCGCCGACCAGCAGTTGCAGCGCGTTGACGTCCTGCGCCACGGCGGTCTTCTGCTGCGCGAGATCGGCCTGCGCGGTGGCCAGCACCTGTTCGGCCTGCCGCAGGTCGGTGCGCGGCGCGATGCCACCCTCCAGCCGGGCGCGGGTCAGCGTGACGCTGCGCTCGGCACTGGCGGCGGTCTGCTGCGCGATGGCGAGCAGGCTTTGGTCGGCGCCATAGTTCAGCCAGGCATCGGCGATATCGCCGACCAGCGTCAGCCGGGTCGCCCGCGCCCCCGCCTCGGTCGCGAAATAACGGTCGAGCGCCGCGCCGGTCAGCGACCGCACGCGCCCGAACAGGTCCAGCTCGAACGCGGTTGTGCCCAGATTGACCGACCAGGCGCTGCCATTGCCGCCCGAGCCGGTGACGATCGAGCCGCCGGTGCCCCCGGTGCCGACACCCGTCCCGGTTCCGCCGGTGCCGACACCGCCCGTGCCCGTGCCCGTTCCGCCGGTTCCGGTGCCTGTGCCGCCATTGCCGACCGCCTGGCTCGCCGCGCCGCCCGATCCGCGATCGGTATAGCTGTAGCGGCCAGTCGCATCGACCTGCGGCAACAGGCTGGCGCGCTGGATGCGATATTGCGCCCGCGTCGCGGCGATGTTGGCGGCCGCCACGCGCAGGTCGCGATTGTTCGCCAGTGCCTGCGCGATCAGCCGTTGCAGCCGCGCGTCGCGGAAGATGTCGCTATAGCGCACGCTGGGCAGCGCCGCCTCCGACTGGCGGAGATAGGCATCGCCGACCGGCCACGAGGCTGGCACCGGCAAGGCGGGCTGGACATATTTGGGCGCCATCGAACAGCCCGACAGGGCGGTGGCGGCCAGCAGGATCGCGGGCAGGGGGGATGGAATACGCATCAGGCCTTCTCCGCGCCTTCGGTGGCGGCGGGACGATGCCCCGCGCCATGCTCGCTCGTCGGACGCCCACGCAGACGGGCCAGGCCGTTGCGCACCGACCGGCGGACCAGCACGAAGAAGAGCGGGATATAGAAGATCGCGAGCACGGTCGCCGTCAGCATGCCCCCGATCACCGCCGTGCCGATCGCGATCCGGCTGTTCGCGCCCGCGCCGGTCGAGATGGCGAGCGGCAGCACGCCGAAGATGAAGGCGAAGCTGGTCATCAGGATCGGCCGCAGGCGGATCTTGGCCGCCTCCAGCGCGGCGTCGATGATCCGCTTGCCCTGTTTCTCCGCCTGCTCGGCGAACTCGATCATCAGGATGGCGTTCTTGGCCGCCAGCCCCATCGTCGTCAGCAGGCCGATCTGGAGATAGACGTCGTTGGTCAGCCCGCGCAGCGTCACGAAGGCGACCGCGCCGATCAGGCCCAGCGGGATGACCAGCAGCACCGCGAACGGGATCGACCAGCTTTCATAGAGCGCGGCCAGGCACAGGAAGACGACCAGGATCGACAGCCCGTACAGGATCGGCGCCTGCCCGCCCGACAGCCGTTCCTGATAGGACAGCCCCGCCCAGGCGACCGAGGTGCCGGGAATGTCCGCCGCCAGCTCGGTCATCCGCTGCATCGCGTCGCCCGAGCTGTAGCCCGGCGCGGCCGATCCCTGGAATTCATAGGAAGGGATGCCGTTGAACCGCGACAGGGTGGTCGGCGCCACGCCCCAGTTGATCGTCGAGAAGGAGGAGAAGGGCGCCATCTGCCCGCTCGACCCGCGCACGAACCATTGCTTCAGGTCCTCGGGCTCGGCGCGGTACGGCGCGTCGCCCTGGACATAGACGCGCTTCACGCGGCCCCGGTCGATGAAGTCGTTGACATATTGCCCGCCCCAGGCGGTGGACAGCGTGCTGTTCACCTGTTGCTGCGAGAGGCCGAGCGCGGACAGCTTCTGCTGGTCGAGATCGACGCGCAGCGTGGCGATGTCGGGCAGCTCGGTCAGGCGGACCGAGGCCAGCTTGGGATCGGCATTGGCCTTGGCGAGCAATTCGTCGCGCACCGCCTCGAACTTCTCCAGCGGCATGCCGGAGGTGTTCTGCAACTCCATGGTGAAGCCGTCCGACTGGCCCAGGCCGCGCACGGCGGGAGGGACCAGCGCGAAGACCTGTGCGTCGCGCAAGCCCCGGAACGCGGCGGAGGCGCGGCCGGTGATCGCATCGGCGCTGTTTTCCTTGCCCTTGCGATCGGCCCAGTCGACGAAGTTGATGAAGCCCTGGCCGGTATTCTGGCCGCTGGTGCCGCCACCGCCGCCGCCCGCGACCGAGAACAGCACCTGGACGTTCTTGCCCTCATGCTGCGCGAAATATTGCTCGACGCGGCGCTGGATCTCCATGGTGCGGTTCTGCGTCGCACCGGCGGGCAGGCGGAACTGGACGATCGCCGCGCCCTGGTCCTCGGTCGGCAGGAAGCCGGTGGGCAGGCGCAGGAACAGGATCGCCAGCAGCGCGACGACGCCGACATAGATCAGCAGGAACAGCCATTTGCGGTCGACCACGGTGCGCACGGCCGAGACATATTTCTCGACCGTCCAGTCGAATCGGCGGTTGAACCCGTCCTTCGCGCGCTGGAGCCCATGCGCCACGCGTGGGAATTTGCGGTCGAGCCAGGCGCCGTCCTCGCCCTCCTTCGCCTTCTGCTTGAGCAGCGTCGCGGTCAGCGCGGGCGACAGGATGATCGCGACCGCCACCGACAGGATCATCGCCGAGACGATGGTGATCGAGAACTGGCGATAGATGACGCCGGTCGACCCGCCGAAGAACGCCATCGGCAGGAACACCGCCGACAGGACCAGCGCGATGGCGACCAGCGCGACGGTGATCTCGCGCATCGACTCGATCGTCGCCTCGCGCGGGGTCATATCCGGATTTTCCTCGAGCAGACGCTCGACATTCTCCACGACCACGATCGCGTCGTCGACCAGCAGACCGATCGCCAGCACCAGCCCGAACAGGGTCAGCGTGTTGATCGAGAAGCCCGCCATGTAGAAGATGGCAAAGGTGCCCAGCAGCACCACCGGCACCGCGATCGTCGGGACCAGGGTCGCGCGCCAGCTTTGCAGGAAGACGAACATGACGATGACGACGAGGATGATCGCCTCGATCAGCGTCTTGACCACCTCGTCGATCGACAGCTTGATGAAGGCGGTGGTGTCGTTGGCATAGGCGACCTTCAGGCCCGGCGGAAAGCCCTTGGCGACGCGGGTGATCTCGGCCTTGACCAGCTCGGCGGTCTTCAGCGCGTCGGCGCCCGGCGCCATCAGCACGGCGATACCGGCGCCCGGATGCTGGTTGATCCGGCTGACCGCGGCATAGCTTTCCGCGCCCAGCTCGATCCGCGCCACGTCGGACAGCTTGACGGTCGCACCGTTGTTCAGCGTCTTGACGATGATCTCGCGGAATTGCTCGGGCGTCTGGAGCCGCGACTGCGAGGTCACGGTGGCGTTGAGCATCTGGGTCGAGGCGGAGGGCGTGCCGCCGACCTCGCCCGCCGCGACCTCGGTGTTCTGGTTCTGGATCGCGGTGGTCACGTCCGAGGGCATCAGCTGGTACGAGGCCAGCTTTTCCGGGTTCAGCCAGATGCGCATCGCATATTGCGATCCGAACACGTTGGTGTCGCCGACGCCCTGGATACGGCCCAGCGGGTCCTGGAGATTGGAGACGAGATAGTCGGAGACGTCCTGGTTCGTCATCCGGTTCGTCTCGTCATAGACGCCCGCGATCAACAGGAAGTCGGGGTTCGACTTGCGGACGACCAGCCCTTGTTGCTGCACCTGTTGCGGCAGGCGCGCGACCGCCTGCTGGACCTGGTTCTGGACCTGGACCTGCGCGATGTCGGGGTCGGTGCCCTTGGCGAAGGTGGCGGTGATCGACACCGAGCCGCGGCTGGACGAGGAGGACTGGAAATAGAGCAGCCCGTCGATGCCGGTCAGCTGCTGTTCGATGACCTGGGTGACCGAGTTTTGCAGCGTCTGCGCCGAGGCGCCGGGGAAGGTGGCGCGGATCGACACCTGAGGCGGGGCGACGTCGGGATATTGCGCGATGGGCAGGCCCATGATCGCGCCGACGCCCGCCAGCATGACGATGATGGCAAGGACCCAGGCGAAGATGGGACGATCGATGAAGACGCGGCTGAGCATGGTCCGGTCAGCCCGCCTTGCCCTTGGCGGCCTGCATCGTCTTCATCTGTTCGGGCGAGGGAGGCTGGACCTTTTGCGGGCTGTTGGCGGGCACCGCGCGCACGCTCTGGCCGTCGCGCAGGTTGGCCAGGCCCTGGGTGATGATGCGATCGCCCGGCTTCAGCCCGTCGGTGACCACCCAGAAGCTGCCCTGCGTGCGTTCGGCCTTCACCGTCTTCTGCTGCACCTTGTCGTTGGGGCCGACGACGAACAGCGTCGCATTGCCCTTCGCGTCGCGCGACACCGCCTGCTGGGGGACCAGATAGGCGCTGGTGTCGATCGCCTGCGCGAACCGCGCGCGGACGAACATGCCGGGCAGCAGCAGCCCCTGCGGATTGGGGAAGCGCGCGCGCAGCGTCACGGTGCCGGTCTGCGGATCGACCACCGCCTCGGCGAATTCGACCGTGCCGACCTGCCCGTAATCGGTGCCGTCCTCCAGCCGCAGCCGGACCTGCGCGCTGGCGGGGATCAGGCCGTCGCGCGCCGACAGGCTGCGCCGCAGCGACAACAGGTCGCTCGCCGATTGCTGGATATCGACGAAGATCGGGTCGAGCCGCTGGATCTGCGCCAGCGGATCGGTCTGGTTCGAGCTGACCAGCGCGCCGACGGTGAACAGCGAGCGGCCGATCCGCCCGCTGATCGGCGCGGGGACGGTGGTGAATTGCAGGTTCACCCGCGCCGTCTCCAGCGCGGCGCGGGTCTGGGCGACCTGGGCCGCCGCCTGGCGCGCGCTGGCCTGGGCGTTGGTATAGTCCTGCTTCGAGATCGCCTCGATCTGCGCCAGCGGGCGATAGCGTTCGGCCTGGATTCGCGTCGCCTCGGCATTGGCCTGCGCGCTTTGCAGGTTCGCGGCGGCCTGGTTGGCGGCGGCGCGATAGAGGCGGGGATCGATCTCGTAGAGCGGCTGGCCGCGCTTGACGAGCGCGCCCTCGGTGAACAGGCGGCGGCGGATGATGCCGGTCACCTGCGGCCGGACGTCGGAGCTTTCAAAGGCGCTGGTCCGCGCGGCCAGTTCGGTCACGATCGGGGCGTTGGTCGGCTGCACGGTCACGAAGCCGACGGTCGGCGTCGCCTGCGCGCCATTGCGTCCCTTGGCGGCGCCACCCGCTTCCTTCCCGCCGCATCCCGACAGCGTCAGCAGTGCGACGGCCATGGCCGTACCGGCGAGCATGCCGTGCCCGCGAAAACCTGCAAAGTTCAATTCGTCCACCTGCCTGAAAAGTCCGGCCGCGCGCCCGGCATGCGCGAAAATGCGCGACCGGGACGAAACGTTGCTGAGCGCCAACAAATTGCACGCGGCGGGTCCGAAAAGGCAAGCGATGATGGCCTAATTCCCCTGCCTTAATTGTCGCAAATTGTCGCGCTGCGGCAAAACCGCACCGGGTGGGGAGCCTTTGCGTTTCTCAAGCATTTTCAAACGACATGACCGATCGCGATGCCGATAAGCGCCTGGCCGCTGCCGCAGCGGTCGATGAGGTTTGCGACAACATGCTCGTCGGACTGGGAACGGGATCGACGGCCGTCCATGCCATCGCCGCGCTGGCCGCCCGAAAGCTGAGGATCGACGCCGTCGCCACCTCCGAGGCAAGCGCCGCGCTGGCGACGTCGCTGGGGATCCGGGTGCGCGATTTCGCCACGGTCTCGCGCGTCGACCTGGCGATCGACGGCGCGGATGCGATCGATGCGCGGCTGCGCGCAGTCAAGGGCGCGGGTGGCGCGATGCTGCGCGAAAAGGTCGTGGCGGCGTCCGCCGACCGGATGATCGTGATCGCTGATGGGTCAAAACGCGTGGCCCGTCTGGGCGGCGCGGCGCTGCCGGTCGAGATACTGCCCTTCGCGACGGCCTTTGCGACGTCGCGGCTGGCGCAGCTGTTCGTCCGCTGCGTCGAGCGACAGGATTACCGGACCGACAATGGCAATATCGTCGTCGACGGCCATGGCTGGGACGATGCGGTCCCGCATGCGCTCGCGGACGCGCTGATGGCGATCCCCGGCGTCGTGGGGCATGGCCTGTTCCTCAGCGAAATCGATGCCGCCTATATTGCCGACGACGGAATCGTTACCCGGCTGGAACGGGGGCGGAACCCGCGCTAAGGCCGGTGGCGCATGGCAACCAGGATCGTTCGCGCCCGCGTGCGGTCACATATACGAAGGATGAGGCCAGATTCCATGACCGATGCCACCACCAACGCCGTGGCCGACACCCATCTGCATGAAGATGGGTCGATCGAGCGCCTGACCATCGACACGATCCGTACCCTGTCGATGGACGCGGTGCAGCAGGCCAATTCGGGCCACCCCGGCACGCCGATGGCGCTGGCCCCGGTCGGACATACCATCTGGTCCAAATTCCTGCGCTATGACCCCGCCCATGCCGACTGGCCCAATCGCGACCGTTTCGTGCTGTCGGTCGGCCATGCCTCGATGCTGCTCTACTCGCTGATCCACCTCGCGGGGATCGAGGAGATCGACGCGGACGGCAACAAGTCGGGCAAGCCCGCGCTGAGCCTGGAGGACTTGAAGGGTTTCCGCCAGCTCAACTCCAGGACGCCGGGCCATCCCGAATATCGCCACACCACCGGCGTCGAGACCACGACCGGCCCGCTGGGCGCGGGCTGCGGCAATTCGGTCGGCATGGCGATCGCCGAGCGCTGGCTGGCCGCGCATTTCAACCGCGAGGGTTTCCCCGTCTTCGACCATGACGTCTATGTCGTGTGCGGCGACGGCGACATGATGGAGGGCGTGGCGTCGGAAGCCGCCTCGACCGCCGGGCATCTCAAGCTGTCCAACCTCTGCTGGATCTACGATTCGAACCAGATTTCGATCGAGGGCGGCACCGACATCGCGTTCAACGAGGATGTGGGCAAGCGGTTCGAGGCCTATGGCTGGAACGTGCTGCATGTCGACGACGCGAACGACGTCGCCGCCCTGACCGCCGCGCTCGACACCTTCAAGGCGACCGAGGACAAGCCGACCTTCATCGTCGTCAAGTCGGTGATCGGCTATGGCAGCCCCAAGGCGGGCAGCGAGAAGGCGCATGGCGAGCCGCTGGGCGAGGAGGCGATCCGCGCGACCAAGAAGGCCTATGGCTGGCCCGAGGACGCCAGGTTCCTGGTCCCCGACGGCGTGCGCGAAGCCTTTCAGGGCGCGATCGAGGCACGGGGCAAGCCGCTGCGCGACGAATGGGTCGCGATGACCGATCGCTACCGCGCCGCATATCCCGAACTCGCCGCCGAACTCGACGCGATGCTCGCCGACAAGCTCCCCGAGGGCTGGGACAGCGACATCCCGGTGTTCGAGGCGGATGCCAAGGGCATTGCCAGCCGCGACTCGGGTGGCAAGGTGCAGAACGCCATCGCGGCCAAGGTGCCGTGGCTGATCGGCGGTTCGGCCGACCTCGCGCCCTCGACCAAGACTCTCATCAAGGACGGCGGCTCGTTCCAGCCGGGCAGCTATGAGGGGCGCAATTTCCACTTCGGCGTGCGCGAGCATTCGATGGGCGCGATCGTCGACGGCATGGCGCTGTCGCACCTGCGCTCCTATGGCGCGACCTTCCTGGTCTTCTCCGACTATATGCGCGCGCCGATCCGCCTCGCCGCGATCATGGAGATCGGCGCGGTGTTCGTCTTCACGCACGACTCGATCGGCGTGGGGGAGGACGGCCCGACCCATCAGCCGATCGAGCATCTGGCGACGCTGCGTGCGATCCCCGGCCTCGACACCATCCGCCCCGGCGATGCGAACGAAGTGGCCGAGGCATGGCGCTGCGCCGTCGAGTCGGCCAGCCACCCGACCGCGCTGATCTTCTCGCGCCAGGCGCTGCCGACGCTCGATCGCGGTAAGTACGCGCCTGCCTCGGGCGTGAAGAAGGGCGGCTATGTCCTTGCGGATTGCGACGGCACACCCGACATCATCCTCATCGCAACGGGGTCGGAACTGTCGCTGGTGACGGACGCCTATGAGACGCTGAAGGCCGATGGCATCAAGGCGCGCGTCGTCTCGCTGCCCAGCTGGTATCGCTTCGAGCTGCAGGACGCCGAATACAAGGAAAGCGTCCTGCCGAAGGGCGTGACCAAGCGTCTGGCGGTCGAGCAGGCCGGGTCGATCGGCTGGGACCGCTATGTCGGGTTCGACGGTCGCACGATCACCATGTCGACCTTCGGGGCGTCGGCGCCGCTCGCCAAGTTGCAGGACAAATATGGCTTCACCCACGACAATGTCGTGAAGGTGGCCCGCGAAATGCTGGAGACCAAGTGATGAGCAAGCTGTCGGAACTGGGCGCCAAGGGCTGCGCCCCCTGGCTCGATTTCGTCGATCGCAAGTTCCTCGAGGCGAAGGGCTTGGAAAAGCTCGTCGCCGAGGACGGGCTGACCGGCGTCACCTCCAACCCGTCGATCTTCGAGAAGGCGATGGGGCATGGCGACGCCTATGACGGCACGCTGGCGGCGTTCGACAAGGAAAACCCCGGCGCGGCGACCATCGACCGTTACGAACATCTGGCGATCCAGGACATCAAGGCGGCGGCGGAAACGCTGAAGCCCGTCTATGACCGTCTCGACGCCAAGGACGGCTATGTCAGCCTGGAAGTGTCGCCTTACATTGCCGACGACACCGATGCGACCATCGCCGAGGCCGAGAAGCTGTGGCACGCGGTCGACCGCGCCAACCTGATGATCAAGATCCCCGGCACCGACGCCGGCGCACCCGCCATCTCGGCGACGATCGCCAAGGGGATCAACGTCAATGTCACGCTGCTCTTCTCGCAGGCCGCCTATATCAAGGTGGCCGAGGCCTATGCGGCCGGGCTGGAAGAGCGGGTCAAGGCCGGGCAGCCGATCGACCGGATCGCCAGCGTCGCCAGCTTCTTCATCAGCCGCATCGATTCGGCGATCGACAAGAAGATCGACGAGCGCGTCGCCGCTGGTGATGCGGAAGCCGAGGCGCTTAAGGCCGTGCGCGGCAAGGTCGCGATCGCCAATGCCAAGCTGGCCTATCAATGGTATCTGGACTTCCTGAAGTCCGACCGCTGGCAGGCGCTGGCCGCCAAGGGCGCGCAGCCGCAGCGGCTGCTCTGGGCGTCGACGGGCACCAAGGACCCGTCCTTCCCCGACACGCTCTATATCGACACTCTGATCGGGCCGGACACGGTCAACACCATGCCGCCCAAGACCATGGACGCCTTCCGCGACCATGGCACGGTGGCCGAGACGCTGACCGCCGATATCGACGAGGCCAAGCATGTTCTGGCCGAGGCCGAACGGCTGGGCCTGGACCTGGACGGCGTGACCGGCACGCTCGTGGCGGAGGGGGTGGCCTCCTTCGTCAAGGCGTTCGACGATCTGCTCGGCGCGATCGGGCAGAAGCAGCCCGCGACGGCCTGATCCGACAGGCCCCCTTCCCAGGACGGGAAGGGGGCCTTTCACTTTCTAACGACATCAAGAACATAATGGAGTTCCGCATGAAGATCGGTCTGGTCGGCCTTGGCCGCATGGGTGGCAATATCGCACGCCGCCTGATGCAGGCTGGGCATCAGGTGGTGGCCTGGGATCGCAGCGAAGAGGCGGTGCAGACGCTCGCCAAGGACGGCGCCGAGGCGGCCACGGGGCTGGAGGACATGGCCACCAAGCTCGCCGACAAGGCGATCTGGTGGGTGATGCTGCCCGCAGGCGGCCCGACCGAGGACACGATCGCGGAAATCGCCAAGCTGGCCAAGGACGGCGACGTCGTGATCGATGGCGGCAACAGCTTCTACAAGGACGATATCCGCCGCGCCAAGTCGCTGGCCGAACAGGGCATCCATTATGTCGATGTCGGCACCTCGGGCGGCGTCTGGGGCCTGGAGCGCGGCTATTGCATGATGATCGGCGGCGACAAGGAAACGGTCGACCATCTCGACCCGATCTTCGACGCGCTGGCGCCGGGGCTGGGTGACATCGTCCGCACGCCGGGCCGCATCGCCGAAAAGGTCGATCAGCGCGCCGAGAAGGGCTATATCCATGCCGGTCCCGCCGGTGCCGGTCACTTCGTCAAGATGATCCACAACGGCATCGAATATGGGCTGATGCAGGCCTATGCCGAGGGCTTCGACATTCTGAAGTCGAAGAACAGCGACAAGCTGCCCGAGGATGAGCGTTTCGACCTGAACCTGACCGACATCGCCGAAGTGTGGCGTCGCGGCAGCGTCATTTCGTCCTGGCTGCTCGACCTGACCGCGATCGCGCTGGCCAAGGACGAGATGCTCGAGCAGTTCTCGGGCCATGTCGCCGATTCGGGCGAGGGCCAGTGGACGATCGACGCCGCGATGGAGGAGAAGGTCCCGGCCAACGTCCTGACCGCCTCGCTCTTCGCGCGCTATCGCAGCCGGGTCGATCATACCTATGGCGACAAGGTGCTGTCGGCGATGCGCTTCGGCTTTGGCGGCCATACCGAAATCCCGCAATGAGCGGGGCCATCCGGCTTGTCGTGTCGGATGTCGACGGCACGCTCGTCGACCCCGACAAGAAGCTGCGCGCCGCCACCATCGCCGCCGTCAAGCGGCTGGAGGCGGCGGGGGTCGGCTTCACCATCATCAGCGCCCGGCCCCGGTCGGGGCTGGGATGGCTGGCCGACGAGCTGGCGATCGATGCGCCGATCGGCGCGTTCAACGGCGGGACCGTGTTCCGCCGCGACGGCCGCGTCGATGCGCAGTTCCGGGTGCCGGTCGCGGTCGTGAACGACGTGCTGGCGATGGCGGCGGACAATAACGTCGCCATCTGGGTCTTCGCCAACGATCGCTGGTATGCCAGCAGCGATGAAGGCACCCATGTCGAGCATGAGCGCAAGGCTTCGTCGCAGGAGCCGGTGATCACGCAGGACTTTGCCGCGCTGGTCGACAAGGTCGACAAGATCACGCTGGTCAGCGACGATGCCGATCTGCTGCGCGGCCTGCACGAAAAGGCGAATGCGGCGCACGGGACCGAGGCGACCATTGCCCAGTCGCAGACCTATTATCTCGACGTGACGGCGCTGGCCGCGAACAAGGGCGACGGCGTCGCGACACTCGCCAAGGCCTTTGGAGTTCCCCTCGAACAGGTCGCAGTATTGGGCGATCAGGCCAATGATCTTCCCATGTTGACACGCGCCGGGTTGCCGATCGTGATGGCGAATGCGCCGGACGCTGTTAAGGAACAGATATCGGTACACACCCGTTCCAACGCGGACGACGGCGTGGCCTATGCCATCGATACCTTCATCATGCCCAGAATCGGAGTGTCTTCATGAAGCAACTGGTTGCGTTCGACCTCGACGGTACGCTGGCCGAAAGCAAACAGCCCCTGGGCGAGCCGATGGGGGAGGCGCTGGCCGACCTGCTCGACGTCGCGCATGTCGCGGTGATCTCGGGCGGGGACTGGCCGCAATTCGACAAGCAGGTGGCCAGCCGCCTGCCCGAGCGCGCCGACCGCACCAAGCTGTGGCTGATGCCGACGACCGGCACCAAGCTCTACACCTATCAGGACGGCGGCTGGACCCCGGTCTATGCCGAGCTGTTCGACGATGCGACCAAGGCGAAGATCCTGGAGGCGTTCGACGCCTCGCTGGAGGCGACCGGCTTCGTGCCCGAGCAGACCTGGGGCGAGCGGATCGAGGATCGCGGCAGCCAGATCACCTTCTCCGCGCTCGGCCAGCAGGCGCCGATCGACGCGAAGGAACATTGGGACCCCAAGTTCGAGAAGCGCAAGGTCATCCAGGCCGACCTGAAGCAGCGCCTGCCCGGCCTGTCGATCAACATGGGCGGGGCGACCTCGATCGACATCACCCGTGAGGGTGTCGACAAGGCCTATGGCCTCAAGAAGCTGCGTGACGCCAGCGGGATTCCGCTCGATACGATGATGTTCATCGGCGACGCGATCTTCCCCGGCGGCAACGACTATCCGGCCAAGGAACTGGGCCTCGATACCGTCCGCGTGCGCGACCCCGAGGAGACGCTGGCGGTGATCGCGGGGATCGTCGCCTGTCTGAAGTAAGCACGACCGCGTCGGAGGCGCTGCGCGCGCGCACCGCCTCCGCGCATGATGCGGTCGATACGGCTTATGGCGCGTATCGGCTGGACGATCGGGACAGCTACGCGGCCTTTCTGACCGCCCATGCCCGCGCTTTGCCGGCGGTCGAGGCGTGGTTGCAGGGGCAGGATGTGGCGTTCCCATGGCGGTCGCGGCGCGAGGCGTTGGCGGCCGACCTTGCGGCGCTGGGGCAGGAGATGCCCGAGCCGCTGCCTTTCGATCTGCCCGACGAGGAGGCGACCGGCTGGGGCGCGCTCTATGTCACCGAGGGCTCAAGGCTGGGCGGCGTGATGCTGGCCCGGCAGGTGGGGGAGGGCTTCCCCCGCGCCTATCTCGAATCGGGGTTCGGTTCGGGCGAGTGGCGGGCCTTTCGGCATGCGCTGGACGATGCGGCGGTGGACCCCGCGTGGATCGACCGTGCCGTGGCGGCGGCGGAACAGGTGTTCGGTCTGTATCGACGGGCGGCCTAAGAGGACTTCCACCGGGGCGTTCCCTCCGCTCCTGCTCGATTCCCCCCTCCGTTCAGCCTGAGCGAAGTCGAAGGCCACGCCCCTCCCATCGCCTCACTCTGCCTGGCGGGGTGGATTCTCTTGGCCTTCGACTTCGCTCAGGCTGAACGGGGAGTGGGGGCTGGCATTATTGCCGCCCCTCAATCCGCGATCGGGGCGATCACGATGGCGCGCAGGCCCGGCTGGTTGTCGGCATATTCGATCGTGCCCGACAGCCGCTGCATCATCGCCGTCATCATCCGGCTGCCGAAGCCGCGCCCGTCATCGTCGCCATGGCTGCGTCCGCGCCCTTCGTCCGCGACGACCAGGCGCAGGCGGTTGCCATATTGCTCCAGCGTGATCGTCACCGGCCCGGCCGCGCCGCCATAGGCATATTTGGTCGCGTTGATGATCAACTCGGTCGTCACCAGCCCCAGATTGACCGCCCGGTCGGTCGGCATCAGCGCGGGCGCCAGGTCGAGACGCATCATCGAGGCCCACTCCGCCCCCAGCGACTGTTTCATGTCGCCGACCAGTTCCTCCAGATAGCGCGCCAGATCGACCGTCTGGATCTGGTCGTCGCGGTACAGCCTGCGGTGGACCAGCGCGACCGCGGACAGCCGGGCTTGCGCCTCGGTCAGCTGCTCGCGGACCTGCGGGTCGTTGGTCGACCGCGCCTGGAGCGCCAGGAAGGACGAGACGAGCTGAAGGCTGTTCTGGACGCGGTGGTCCACCTCCTTCATCAGCACGTCCTTCTGGAGCAGGAGCGCGTCCTTGTCGTCCATCGTCCGCTGAAGCGCGGCGTTCAGCCCGCGCAGCCGGTTGTTCTGAAAGGCATCGTGCAGCGCGCGGCGCAGGCGATGTGCCGCCTCCATCTCCTCCAGCGTCCAGCGGCGCGACCGGCCGCACACCGTCTCGCTCCAGCTGGCGAAGGAGGCGCGCGGGGTCAGCGTCTCGTCGGGCGACAGGCCGACCGACTTGTGCGGATTGCCCGCCCATTCGATCTCCTCGACCTGTTCGGGACGGAACCACAACAGGGTCACCCCGCCATCGACCAGCGGCAGCACCAGCATCCCACTGGCGGTCGCGGCGAGCGCCTTGGCGTCGGGCGACACGCTGCCCAGCTCATGCGTCGCATAAAGCTCGCCGCCGGTGCGCGCGGTCGCCCAGCGCGCCAGCTCGATCATCGCCAGCGGCGGCGGGCAGACGCCATGGCTCTGCACCTTGCCGCCCTCGACCATGGCAAAGCCGGTCGCGCCCAGCATCGCCATCAGTTCGGGCATCATCCGCGCGACGGCGGTCGAAATCTCGCCCAATCCGGTGATGCGCGGCAGGATCGCATCCTCGTCCGCGCGCAGGCGCAGCCGCTCACGATAGAGCTCGGCCTCTTCCCGCGCGCGAATCTGGCGGGCCAGTCCACCCGCCAGCGCGGCGGCGGCGGCGCGCAACTCGCAGGACAGGCGACGCGGGCTGTGATGGTGGCAGGCGATCATCCCCCATAACAGCCCGTCCTTGACGATCGAGATCGAGGCGGAGGCCGCGACCCCCATATTCCTCAGATAGCGGACATGGATGGGCGACACGCTGCGCAGGCCGACATCGCTGAGGTCCACCGTCTCGAACCCGGCGGGGCGCAGCGGGGCGGGGACATAATCCACATCGGGAATGCTGCGCGTCCGGTTGCGGATATACAGCGCGCGCGCCTGTTTGGGGATGTCCGAGGCGGGGAAATGATGGTTCAGGAAGGAATGAAGCTCGGGCGTACGGGACTCCGCCACGACCTGCCCCGAATCCTCGTCCATGAAGCGATAGAGCATGACCCGGTCGAACCCGGTCAGCGTGCGAAAAAGCGTCGCCGCCCGCTCGTAAAGCATCGGCAGATCGCCCGCCCGCTCGAAACTGGTTGCCGCCGCGTCCAGCCAGTTCAGCGGACTGCCGCCGCCCCAGGGGGTGTCGGCGATCCCCGGCTCCAGTTCGACCAGCAGCAGATGGTCGGGCGTGCGATGGACGACCGCGGTGAAGATTTCGGAAAGGCCATGGACCGGGCGCACCGCCGACACCGATCCCATGACGGAGGGCATCGCGCCGACGATCTGCGCCACCTCATCCCCGACCAGTGCGGCGATCGGCTGGCCGAGCCAGTCGGGCGCCAGCCGCTCCTCGATCGCACCGGCTCCGGCGACGACGCACAGCGTATCGGCCGCCACGACCAGCAACAGGCCGTGGGGTTGGATGGCGCCTGGAATGTGAATGGGTTCCCGATCGCAAGCCGTGATATCCTGGCCAGGGTCGGTTGCGATGGTACGGGTGGCCATCAGGGTCGGGCTTTCCTCTCTTCCCTGCCACATGCCGGGTTACTGACCCCTTTGCAAATGGTTGAGCACGGCAATCGATCCCTTATCGCGACACCTAATCTCGTTTTGGAACAATCATTGCGCGGTCGGGTAATATCCGGTTAAAGCCACGCAACGGACATCAGATCCGCTGGAGAGGACATGATCGACGATTTCGACTTCGCGCTCGGCGAGAGCGCGGACATGATTCGTGAGGCGACGCGCCGCTTCGCCACCGACCGGATCGCCCCGCTGGCCGCGCGCATGGACGCGGAGGACTGGTTCCCGCGCGACATCTGGCCCGAAATGGGTGCGCTGGGTCTGCACGGCATCACCGTCGACGAAGTCGATGGCGGGCTGGGTCTGGGCTATCTGGAGCATGTCGTCGCGATCGAGGAAGTGTCGCGCGCCTCGGCATCGCTCGGACTGTCCTATGGCGCGCATTCCAATCTGTGCGTCAACCAGATCCGCCGCTGGGGCGGCCCAGAACAGAAGGCGAAATACCTGCCCGGCCTGATCTCCGGCGAGCATGTCGGCAGCCTGGCCATGTCGGAAGTGTCGGCCGGGTCGGACGTCGTCTCGATGAAGCTGCGGGCCGTGAAGGCCGATGGCGGCTGGGTGCTGAACGGCACCAAATTCTGGATCACCAACGCGCCCTATGCCGACACTTTGGTCGTCTATGCCAAGACGGGCGAGGGCAGCCGGGGCATCACCGCCTTCCTGATCGAGAAAGCCATGTCCGGCTTCGCGATCGGGCAGAAGATCGACAAGATGGGCATGCGCGGCAGCCCGACCGCCGAGCTGGTCTTCAGCGACTGTTTCGTGTCGGACGCGCAGGTGATGGGGCCGATGAATGGCGGCGTCGGCGTGCTGATGAGCGGGCTCGACTATGAACGCGCGGTGCTGGCGGGGATTCAGCTGGGCATCATGCAGGCGTGCCTCGACGTGGTCGTGCCCTATGTCCGCGAGCGGCGCCAGTTCGGCCGGGCGATCGGCGAGTTCCAGCTGATCCAGGCCAAGGTCGCCGACATGTATGTCGCGCTCAATTCGGCGCGGGCCTATGTCTATGCGGTGGCGCGGAGTTGCGATGCCGGACGGACGACGCGCTTCGACGCGGCGGGCGCGATCCTGCTGGCGAGCGAAAATGCGGTGAAAGTGGCCATGGAGGCGATCCAGGCGCTGGGCGGGGCGGGCTATACCAAGGACTGGCCGGTCGAACGCTTCGCGCGCGATGCCAAGCTGCTCGACATCGGCGCAGGCACTAACGAAATCCGCCGGATGCTGATCGGCCGCGAACTGATCGGCAAGCTCGAAAAGGTGGTGCAATGACGGCAATCGCAATCCTCCCTGCGCCTTGCGCGGGGAGGGGGACCGCTTGCGAAGCGAGTGCTGGAGGGGCTGGAGGGGCTTGCCCCTCCACCACCGCTTCGCGGCGGTCCCCCTCCCCATCGAAGATGGGGAGGATGTGATGGGGGCTATTCTTTCCACACGGGTCGCCCGTGACGATGCGGCGTTCCGCGCCAACGCCGACCATAACCGCGCGCTGGCCGAGCGTCTCCGTGCCGATGTGGCCAAGGCTGCTCTTGGCGGGAGTGAAACCGCCCGCGAACGCCATGTCGCGCGCGGCAAGCTGCTGCCGCGCGATCGCGTCGAACAGCTGCTCGACGCGGGCGCGCCCTTCCTGGAAATCGGCCAGCTTGCCGCCAATGGACTGTACGAAGACGCCGTGCCCGGCGCAGGCGTGATCGCGGGCATCGGCCGGGTGCATGGCCGGCAGGTGATGATCGTCGCCAACGACGCGACGGTGAAGGGCGGCACCTATTATCCGCTGACGGTCAAGAAGCACCTCCGCGCGCAGGAGATCGCGCTGGAGAACCGGCTGCCCTGCATCTATCTGGTCGACAGCGGCGGCGCGAACCTGCCGCACCAGGCCGAGGTGTTTCCTGACCGCGATCATTTCGGCCGCATCTTCTTCAACCAGGCGCAGATGTCGGCGGCGGGCATCCCTCAGATCGCCTGCGTCATGGGCAGCTGTACGGCGGGCGGCGCCTATGTTCCCGCCATGTCGGACGAGACCGTGATCGTGCGCGGGCAGGGGACGATCTTCTTGGCCGGACCGCCGCTGGTGAAGGCGGCGACGGGCGAGGTCATCTCGGCCGAGGAACTGGGCGGCGCGGACACCCATGGGCGCAAGTCGGGCGTGGTCGACCATGTCGCGCAGGATGACGACCATGCCCTGTCGATCGTCCGCGACATCGTCGCGACGCTGCCGCCGCCGATGCTGCCCGACATCAACCTGGCCGAGCCGGATGCGCCGCTTTATCCGGCCGAGGAGCTGTACGGCCTGATCCCCCAGGACGTGCGGGCGCCCTATGACGTGCATGAGGTCATCGCCCGGCTGGTCGACGGATCGCGCTTCCACGAGTTCAAGGCGTTGTACGGTGCCAGCCTGGTCTGCGGCTTCGCCCACATCCATGGCAAGCCGGTTGCGATCCTGGCGAATAACGGCGTTCTGTTCTCGGAGAGTGCGCAGAAGGGCGCGCATTTCATCGAGCTGGCCTGCCAGCGGCGTATCCCCTTGCTGTTCCTGCAGAATATCTCCGGCTTCATGGTCGGCGGCCGTTACGAGGCGGAAGGAATCGCCAAACATGGCGCCAAGTTGGTGACGGCGGTGGCGACCGCGCAGGTGCCCAAGATCACCGTGCTGATCGGCGGCAGCTTCGGCGCGGGCAATTACGGCATGTGCGGGCGCGCCTATTCCCCGCGCTTCCTGTTCACCTGGCCCAATGCGCGGATCAGCGTGATGGGCGGCGAACAGGCGGCGAGCGTGCTGGCAACGGTCCACCGCGATGCCGAAAGCTGGACGCCGGACGAGGCGGAGGCGTTCAAGGCCCCCATCCGCCAGCGTTACGAGGACGAAGGCAATCCCTGGTACGCGACCGCGCGGCTGTGGGATGACGGGATCATCGATCCGGCGCAGACGCGCGATATGTTGGGCTTGGCGCTGGAGGCGTGCCTGAACGCGCCGATCGCGGAGGCGCCCCGCTTCGGGGTGTTCCGGATGTGATGCCGATGGACCTGGCCATCGACGGCGCGACCCTGGTGGACGAGGCCGATTTCCATGCCCGCATCCGCGAGGCATCGGGCGTCACATGGTATGGCGGTAACCTGGACGCGCTGTTCGATCTGCTGGTCGCGGTCGTCGATCCACCGATCAGCTTGTCTATCACCAACGCCGCCGCCGCGCGAAAGGTGATCGGTGAGCGTTTCGATCGCATCCTGACCGTGATCTTCGACGCGATCGCCGAACGCCCGGGTGCCATCATGTTCAAGCTGGAATCCTGATGATGAACAGCCTCCTCATCGCCAATCGCGGCGAGATCGCCTGCCGCATCATCCGCACGGCGCGCGACATGGGTCTGCGCACCATCGCGGTCTACTCCGAAGCGGATGCGCGGGCGCTCCACGTCCGGCTCGCCGACGAAGCCGTCGCCATCGGCCCCGCCCCGGCGCGCGAAAGCTATCTGGACGCCGACCGCATCCTCGCCGCCGCGCGCGAGAGCGGGGCGGAGGCGATCCATCCCGGCTACGGCTTCCTGTCCGAAAATGCCGAGTTTGCCGAGAAGGTGATCGCCGCCGGCCTGGTCTGGGTCGGCCCCGATCCCGACAGCATCCGTGCCATGGGCCTGAAGGACGCCGCCAAGGCGCGGATGATCGCCGCCGGGGTGCCCGTCACCCCCGGCTATCTGGGGGAGGATCAGTCGCCCGACCGCCTTGCCGCCGAGGCCGACGCGATCGGCTATCCCGTGCTCATCAAGGCGGTGGCGGGCGGCGGCGGCAAGGGGATGCGCCGGGTCGACGACTCCGCCGGTTTTGCCGAGGCGCTGGCTTCCTGCCGTCGCGAGGCGTCGTCGTCGTTCGGCGACGACCGGGTGCTGATCGAGAAATATATCCTCTCGCCGCGCCATATCGAGGTGCAGGTCTTTGGCGACCGCCATGGGCAGGTCGTTCATCTGTTCGAGCGCGACTGTTCGCTGCAACGCCGCCACCAGAAAGTGATCGAGGAAGCCCCCGCGCCCGGCATGGACGACGCCACCCGGCAAGCCGTCTGCGCCGCCGCGGTCCGCGCCGCGCAGGCGGTGGACTATGTGGGGGCGGGCACGATCGAGTTCATCGCCGACGCCTCCGAAGGGCTGCGTGCCGACCGGGTGTGGTTCATGGAGATGAACACCCGCCTCCAGGTCGAGCATCCCGTGACCGAAGCGATCACCGGCGTCGATCTGGTCGAATGGCAGCTGCGCGTCGCAGCGGGCCAGCCCTTGCCGATGACGCAGGGCGATCTCTCGATCCAGGGTCATGCCATCGAAGCGCGGCTCTATGCCGAGGACCCGGCCAAGGGTTTCCTGCCCGCGATCGGCACGCTGGAGGTGTTCGACCTGGGCGACGACCCCGCGATCCGCATCGACACCGGCGTCGAGCAAGGCGCGGAGATCACCCCCTGGTACGACCCGATGATCGCCAAGGTCATCGCGCATGGCGACACCCGCGAGGAGGCGCGCGAGGCGCTGGCCGATGCGCTGGACGAGGCGGTGATCTGGCCGGTGCGCACCAATGCGGGCTTTCTGGTCCAGACGCTCGACCATGTCGACTTCGCGGGCGGCCGGGTCGATACCGGCCTGATCGCGCGCGAGGGCGAGGCGCTGATGCCGCCGCCCGAGCCGTCCGAGGAAGCGCTGGCCGAAGCCGCCGCCGCGCTGATCGGGCAGGACGAACTGACCGGCTTCCGCCTCAATGCCGCGCCCCGGCGAAGCGCGCGCTTCCTGCTCGACGGGCGGCCGATCACCGTCGATTTCAGCGAGGTGGGCGATGTGCCCCCGGCGCCGACCGATCAGGTGCTGATCTCGGAGGGCGGGCAAAGCTGGTCCTTCACCCGCTGGCGCGCCGATGGGCTGGCGGCGGGCGGGGCGGGGGATGGCGCGATCCTGTCGCCCATGCCCGGCCGGATCATCGCGGTCGCGGCGACCGAGGGACAGGCAGTGACGACGGGCCAGCCGCTCGTCACGCTGGAGGCGATGAAGATGGAGCATGTCCTGACCGCGCCCTTCGACGGCATCGTCACCGACCTGAAGGCCCAGGCTGGCGGGCAGGTGGCAGAGGGCATTGCGCTGGTTCGCATCGTCGCGGAGGATGCGGCATGAGCGGGCGCTTCTTCGAGGACTGGACCATCGGCGACCGGATCGACCATCCGATCCGCCGCACCGTGACCGAGACGGACAATCTCCTCTTCTCGACCATGACGCACAATCCGCAACCGCTGCACATCGATGCGGAAGCCGCACGGGCCAGCGAGTTCGGGCAGATCCTCGTCAACGGCACCTTCACCTTCTCGCTGATGGTCGGGCTGTCGGTGGGGGAGACGACGCTGGGGACGCTGGTCGCCAATCTCGGCTATGACGAACTGGTCATGCCCGCGCCGGTCTTCCTGGGCGACACGCTGCGCGCGACGAGCGAGGTGACGGCGCTTCGGGCAAGCAAGTCGCGGCCGGGCGCGGGGCTGGTGACGTTCCGGCACGAGGCGTGGAACCAGCGCGACGAGGTGGTGTGCCGGTGCCTGCGGACGGCGCTGGTGAAGAAGCGGGGATAGGGGCGAAGGCCCTTCGACTTCGCTCAGGGCGAACGGGGTTCAGTACCACCCTCCGTTCAGCCTGAGCGAAGTCGAAGGCCAAGGCCAAGGCCAAGGCCAAGGGATTACAACCGCGTTCGAACCCCGATCCACAAGGTGCGCGGCGTCGCCCGCTCGATCAGCCCCGCGCCGCTATACGCCGCCTCGACCCGCGCATCGGCCAGGTTTTCCGCCCGCGCCTCGATCAGCCAGCCGCGCGTGACCGGCACCGCGGCATAGGCGTCCAGCGTCGTCGCGGGGGCCAGCGACCGGACATTCTGGTCGTCCTCGAACTGGCGTCCGACATGCCGCACCGTCCCGCTGAGCGCCGCGCCGCGATGCGCGACCGCCAGCGTCGTCGAGAGCTGGTCGCGCGGAGTCTGGGCCGGACGCAAGCCATCCAGCGGCGCGGCAAGCCCCGATGCCTCGACCCTGGCATCGACGTGCGACCAGGAGGCGCGGGCGCTGACCGGCCCCGAGGACGCATTGGCCTCCAGCTCGAACCCTTGCGACCGGATCGCGTCGAGATTCTGCCGCATCCGGTACACGCCGTTCGCGGCGACGAAGCCGACGCCGGGAAAGGTCCCCGGCCCGCGCCCCATCGTCACATTGGCGATCGCATCGGTTAGGCGGTTGAGGAAATAGGTGCCCGACAGGCGCACGCCCGCCAGTGGCGTCAGGTCGAACCCACCCTCGATACCCTCGACATGTTCGGGGTTCAGCGCGGCATTGGCGGCGGTGGCGTCGGCACCCGCCCGGAACGGCCGGTAGAGTTCGTTGAGCGTCGGCAGGCGCCAGCCGCGATAGGCCGCCGCGCGCAGCGTCACGGGCTCGCCCGGCCGCAGCGCCACGCCCAGCCGCCCGGTGAACTCCTGCCCCGAACGGTCGGGAAAATCGCTGTCGGTCAGCACCGCGCCGGTCGCCAGCGCATTCTCGTCCAGCCGCCCGTTGCGGATGCGCCAGTCATCCACCCGCGCGGCGGCGGTGAGGGTCAGCGCTCCCGCCTCGACGCTGCCATCGGCGAACAGCCCCATGGTCCGCGTCGCACCGCCCGCCTCCCGCCGCCGGGTGGGGAGGCCCGCGACATAGGTGTAAAGCTCCTGCGTCCGTCCGCTCGTATCGCGAATGTCCCCGCCCAGCCGCAGCGTCACGGCCTCGCCCAACGGCGGGGAGACCTCCAGCCGGCCGCCCAGTCCGGTGGCGGGCACATTATACTGGTCGAGCGTCAGCGTCGCTGTGGTCCGCGCGGCGTTCACGCTGGCATAGCGCGAGGCGAATTGCCGCGTCTGGACATAGCCGAGCGCCGACCAGCCCCAGGCGCCGCGTCCGACCAGCCGGACGCTGGCATCCGCCCCGTCCGAGCGATTGTCGGTAAAGTCGGTGCCCCGATCGCGCGCATCGTGAAACGCCGCCAGCGTCATCTGCAACTCGGTCGAGGGCGCGATCCCGACGACGCCGCGCACCGCCCCCGAATATTGCTCATACGGGGCGGGGCGGTCGACCGGCCCCCGCTGCCCCTCGACAATGGGGGTGAAGCCATCGCCGCGTGCATAGGCCCCCGATAATGTCAGGAACCCATCGCCCCGCACCAGCGACGCCGCCCCTTGCGCATCGATCGAATCCCGGCTGCCATAGGACAGCGCCAGATCGAGCGGGGACAGCTGGTCGGGGGTGGCGCTGTCCATCTCGATCGTGCCCGCCAGCGCGCCGGGGCCCCAATATCCCGACCCGCCGCCGCGCGTGACCCGGATGCGCCCCAGCCGCCCGGTGGCATAGGCCGGGAACACCACCCAGCCGCCGAACGGATCGGCCTGCGGCACCCCGTCGAGGACGAGGAGCGCCCGGCTGGAGGCGTTGCCGCCCAGTCCGCGCAGCGTGATGCCCTGCGACGTCGGATGCGCCGAGCGGCTGTCCGATCGCCGGAACTGCTGGAGCCCCGCGACATCGGCCAGGACGTTCTCCAGCCGCTGCGAGGCGTTCTGCGTGATCCGGTCGCGGTCGATCGTCACCACATCCAGCGCGCGGTCGCCCGGCTGGTCGCTCAGGCCCCGGCCGGTGACGATGATGTCGGGTTCGGTGGTTTGCGCGGGGAGGGTGGTGGGGGCGAGCGCGAGGGCGAGCAGAAGAACGGGCATGGTGAAGTGAGGGTCCCCTTTGCTCCCCTTGATAGGGATGCTGCGATGGGAAGACGAATCAGGGCGGGAAGAGGTCCCGACTTCCATGAGTCTCACGCCCCTCCCGCAGGCGGGAGGGGATGGGGGAGGGCAAGCCACGGGCGACGCACTCTGCGAGACACCATGCCCTCCCCAAACCCCTCCCGCCTGCGGGAGGGGCTTAAGATGGAATGGGTTGGCCGGAAACACGGATGACGCGCCGGAAAAACCCGCTTACAGTCCTGTCATCGTGGCCACCCTGCACACCCTTGCGAACCCCGCGCGCTTCCTGAAGATCGCCCGTCCGCTCACCGGGATTTTCCTGGGGCTGGGCGTCGTGCTGATCGCGATCGCGGTCTGGGCGGGACTGACCCAGACGCCGCCCGATTATCTTCAGGGCGAGACGGTGCGCATCCTCTATATCCATGTCCCCGCCGCCTGGCTGGGCATGGGTGGGTGGAGCGGGATCGCGGTGGCCAGCCTGTCGCTCCTGGTCTGGCGGCATCCGCTGGCGCAGGTCGCCGCGCGCGCCATCGCTTGGCCGGGGGCGGTGTTCGCGGCGCTGTGCCTGGCGACCGGGTCGATCTGGGGGCGGCCGACCTGGGGGACATGGTGGCAATGGGACGGGCGGCTGACCTCGATGCTGCTGCTGCTGTTCGTCTATCTGGGCTATATCGCATTGGCGCGGGCCGATGCCGATCGCGGCGGGGACGGGCGGATTCCGGCGCTTTACGGTTTGGCGGGCACCGCGCTGCTGCCGGTGATCCGGTACTCGGTGGTGTGGTGGAACACGCTGCACCAGGGCCAGTCGATCGGGCTGACCGGCTCCAGTATCGACGGGTCACTGCTCTGGCCTTTGCCCATCGCGCTGGGCGGCTTCACCTTTCTGTTCGCCGCGATCGTGCTGATGCGGATGCGGACCCTGCTCGCGCAGGCCAAGGCCGAGGCGCGGATGCGGCGGATGGCGCGCGCATGAGCCAGTGGGCATTCGTCGCGGCGGCCTATGCGGTCATGCTGGGGGGCGCGGCCACACTGACGCTGGTCAGCTATCTGGCGATGAAGCGCGCCGAGAAATGACGCCCAAATCGCAACGTCTCACGCTGGCGCTGCTGGCGCTGGCCGCGATCGTCGCAGCGGTGCTGCTCGCCATGTCCGCGATGAAGGACCAGGCCGCGTTCTTCTACACCCCCTCCGACGCGCAGAGGCAGGGCCTGCCGCTCGGCCGCGCGGTGCGGCTGGGCGGGATGGTCGAGGCGGGCTCGGTCCGCCGTGCGCCCGACGGGGTGACGGTCCGCTTCGTCGTGACCGACGGCAAGGCGACGACGCCCGTGACCTTCGCCGGGATCACTCCCGACCTGTTCCGCGAGAAATCGGGCGTGGTCGCCGAGGGGCAGTTCCAGCCCGATGGCCGCTTCATCGCGACCAATTTGCTCGCCAAGCATGACGAGAAATATATGCCCCCCGAAATGGCGGGCAAGCTGCACGAGAGCCGGAGCCTGAAACCGTGATCGCGGAAGGCGGCCTCGCCGCGCTCTGGCTCGCCGCGATGCTGGCGGGGTTGCAGTTGCTGCTCGGCGTCCTCGCGCTGCGACGCAAGGATGCGGCGGGCGAGCAGGCCATGGCCGCGATCGGGCCGGTCGCGATCGTGCAGGGGGCGCTGGTCGCGATCGCCATGGCGGCGCTGATCGCGGTGTTCGTCGGCACCGACCTGTCGGTCAAGCTGGTCGCCGAGAACAGCCATTCGGCCAAGCCCTGGATCTACAAATTCGCCGGTGCCTGGGGCAATCACGAAGGCTCGATGCTGCTCTGGGTCACGATCCTGGGCGCGGGCGGTGCGCTGGTCGCGTGGAAGGAACGCGCGCTCGACCGGGCGACGCATGTCGCGACGCTGGCCGCGCAGGGCGTGATCGCGCTGGGCTTCTATGCCTTCCTGCTGTTCGCCTCCAACCCGTTTGCGCGGCTGAACCCGGCGGCGGTCGAGGGGCAGGGGCTCAACCCGCTGTTGCAGGACCCCGGCCTCGCCTTTCACCCGCCGACGCTTTATGCAGGCTATGTCGGGCTGTCGGTCGCCTTTTCCTTTGCCGTTGGCGCGCTGGTGACGGGGCAGGTCGGGCCGGTCTTCGCGCGCGCGATGCGGCCCTGGGTGCTGGGCGCCTGGGTGCTGCTGACCATCGGGATCACGGCGGGGTCCTACTGGGCCTACTACGAGCTGGGTTGGGGCGGCTGGTGGTTCTGGGACCCGGTCGAGAATGCCTCGTTGATGCCGTGGCTGGCGGCGACCGCGCTCCTTCATTCAGTCAATGTGCTGGCGGCACGTGACGGGCTTCGCGCCTGGACGGTGATGCTGGCGGTGGTCGCCTTTTCCATGTCGATGATCGGCACCTTCCTGGTCCGGTCGGGCATATTGACCAGCGTCCACGCCTTTGCCGTCGATCCCCGGCGCGGGGCGTTCATCCTGGGGCTGCTGGGTCTTTATATCGGCGGCGCGCTGGCGCTGTTCGGGGCGCGGATCGGGCAGGCGCGCGCGGGCCGCAGCTTCGCCTTTGTCAGCCGCGAAGGCGGGCTGGTCGTCAACAACCTGTTGCTGTCGGTGATCCTGGGCATCGTGCTGATCGGCACGCTCTATCCGCTGGTCGCGGCCGGGTTCGGGGTGCGGCTGTCGGTCGGGCCGCCCTTCTTCCAGGCCGCCGCCGGGCCGATCGCGCTGGCGCTGGTCGCCGTCATGGCGGTCGGGCCTGCCTTGCGCTGGCGGAGCGACGTGGCCGAGGCGGTGCTGATCCGCATGTTGTGGCCGATGGTCGCGGCGGCGGGGACCTTTGCGCTGCTGCTGACGCTGGCGGGGCGCATGAGCATCCTGTCGCTGCTCGGCCTGTCCTTCGGCATCGGGCTGATCGTCGCCAGCGTCCTGCCGGTCACCCGGCGCAACTGGCGGCGCACGCCTCTGCCGATCTGGGGCATGGTCGTCGCGCATGTCGGTATGGGGGTGAGCATGGTCGGCATGGCGTGCGACAGCGCCTTCACCGCCGAGCGGCTTGTCGCGCTCTATCCAGGGCAGGCGACGATCGTCGGGCCGTGGCGGGTACAGCTGGACCGCATCTATCCCAATGTCGGGCCGAACTGGTCGGCGCTGGAGGCGCGGCTGACCGCGACGCGCGACGGCGACGGCGCCACGCTGCGCCCGCAACAGCGTTTCTTCACCGACCCGCCGACCACCACCAGCGAGAGCGCGATCGCGACCCGCTGGGACGGACAGCTCTATACCGTGCTGGGGCAGCAGGATGCGGCGACCGGCCGCTGGCAGTTGCGGCTGTGGTGGAAGCCGTTCGTGACGCTGATCTGGCTGGGCGGCGTGCTGATCGCGCTGGGCGGCGCGCTGGCGCTCGGCGGGCGCTGGTTCAAGGGCTGGCAGCAGCGGCGGCGCGAGGCGCTCTGGGGATGAAGCGCTGGCTGATCTGGGTGCCGCTGGCGGGTTTTGCGATCCTGTTCGTCGTCGTGGCGAGCGGGCTTATGCGGCCGTCCGACACCACCGTCCGTTCGACCCTGGTCGACAAGCCGCTGCCGGACTTTCGTCTCGACCCGATGGTGCCGGGCAAGCCGGGGGTGGCGAGCGCCGATTTCGGCAAGGGGCAGCCGCGCCTGCTCAATGTCTTTGCCAGCTGGTGCATCCCCTGCATCGCCGAGGCGCCGCAGCTGATGGCGCTGAAGGCGAAGGGCGTGCCGATCGACGCGATCGCGATCCATGACAAGGGCCCGGCCATCGCCGATTTCCTGCGGCGCAACGGCGATCCCTATGCCGCGATCGGCGACGATGCGCATAGCCGGGTGCAGATGTCGCTCGGCTCGTCGGGCGTGCCGGAGACGTTCCTGATCGACGCGCGGGGCCGGATCGTGCGCCAATATATCGGGGATATCCGCGCCGATCAGGTCGACCGGATCGTCCGCGACGTGGCGGCGGCGCGATGAGCCTGTTCCTCGCCTTGGCGCTGAGCGGCGCGGCCGTGGTCGATTACGGCAACACCCAGCTGGCCGATCCCCGCGCCGAGGCGCAGGCGCGCGCGCTGATGGGCGAGCTGCGCTGCGTCGTGTGCCAGGGCCAGTCGATCGCCGACAGCGATGCCGACATGGCTGCCGACATGCGCGCGCTGGTCCGCCAGCGTATCGCGAAGGGCGAAAGTCCGGCGGCGATCCGCCGGTGGCTGATCGAGCGGTATGGCGATTATGTCAGCTACGACCCGCCGCTGTCCGGGGCGACCGCGCTCTTGTGGGCGACGCCCCTGCTGTTGCTGGTCGCCGGGGCGTGGATCGCGCGCGGCAGCTTTCGGAGGCGGCGCTGATGGGCTGGCTGGCGCTTCTGGTGCTGATGGGCGGCGCGCTGGCACTGGCGTGGCGGTTGGGCCTGCCCCGGCCGCTGTGGACGATGCTGGGCGCGGCGCTGGCGCTGGGCGGGGTGGGCTATGCCTGGCAGGGGCGGCCGATGCTGGCGGCGAGCGCGCCCGCGCCCCGGCCCGATCCGTTGCTCGACAATGACGCGCTGGTCGAGCTGCGCGGCCAGCTGATGGGGCGTTATGGCGGCGAGGCGGCGATGTTCACCGCCGCCGACGCGCTGGCGCGCTCGGGCGACAAGCGGACCGCGGTGCGGATCATGCTCGCCGCCGTGGGGGGGAACCCGCGCAGCGTCCCCTATTGGACCGAGCTGGGCAATGTCCTGTTCGCGCATGACGGCTATCAGATGTCGCCTGCCGCACGCTTCGCCTTCCGCCGCGCGCGGACGCTGGGGCCTGGCGATCCGGCGCCCTTCTTCTTCGAGGGGCTGGCCTGGATGCGGGCGGGGGACTTTGCCAAGGCGCGTGTCCGGTGGCGACGCGCCTTGGCGCTGACCCCCGCCGATGCACCTTATCGCGACGCCATCGCGCAGCGGGTCATGCTGCTCGACCAGGCGATGACGATGATGGGGCAATAGGGGCTTATTTGCCCCGGCCGGTCTTTTCCTGAAGCGCGTCGATCCGCTTGGAGGCGTCGGCCTTGCTCAGCGTGTCGTCAAAGTCTTCGCCCGCCTCTTCGGACAGGGTCTTCAGGTAGCTGGCCTGCGCGCCGGTCATCGGCTCGTCGCCGGTGGTCCAGTCATCGGGGTCCTTCTCGGCATTGGAGAAGGGTTCGGATTTTGGATTATCGGTCATGGGTTGATCCTTTCGACGGGATCAACGGCGATGTTCTGTTTGCGTTCCGCTTGGCTGCGTTCACGCGAAGGGACTGGTCGACTTTGTGGCCGACGGCGGAACGTGCGCTTCGACTTCGCTCAGCGTGAACGGAGCGGGGGAGGCGATAATTGCAAAGCGCCCGTTCAGCCTGAGCGAAGTCGAAGGCCACGGACCAACCTTGCGGCCAGGTCCGTGGCGTGCGCTTCGACTTCGCTCAGCGCGAACGGCTTTAGCCCGCCCAAGCCTCGAACGGCAGGTCGAGCGCCTCGGCGACCGCCGCGTGGCGGATCTTGCCGCCCGAGACGTTCAGGCCCGCCGCCAGATGCGCGTCGGCCTTCATCGCGGCCTCGGCACCCATGTTCGCCAGCTTGACGGCGAAGGGCAGGGTGGCATTGTTGAGCGCGAAGGTCGAGGTGCGGGCGACCGCGCCGGGCATGTTGGCGACGCAGTAATGGATCACGCCGTCGACCTCGAACACCGGGTCCTGATGAGTGGTGGCATGGCTGGTCTCGAAGCAGCCGCCCTGGTCGATCGCGATGTCGACCATCACCGATCCGCGCTTCATCGTCTTCAGCATGTCGCGGGTGACCAGCTTGGGCGCCGCCGCACCGGGGACCAGCACCGCGCCGATGACGAGGTGGGCATTCTTCACCGCCGCCGCGATCGCCGCCTTGGAGGCATAGGCGGTCTTGATCTGGCTGGAGAAGAACATGTCCAGCTCGGCCAGACGATCGTTGTTGATGTCATAGATGGTGACGTCGGCGCGCAGACCTACGGCCATCTGCGCCGCGTTCACGCCCGAGACACCGCCGCCCAGGATCGCGACCTTGGCCGGTGCCACGCCCGGCACGCCGCCGAGCAGGATGCCACGGCCGCCCTGCTGCTTTTCGAGATAATGCGCGCCGACCTGCACCGCCATGCGGCCCGCGACTTCCGACATCGGCTTCAGGAGGGGCACGCCGCCGCGGGGGCTGGTGACGGTCTCATAGGCGATGCAGGTCGCGCCCGACTTCATCAGGCCTTCGGCCTGCGGCTTGTCGGCGGCGAGGTGGAGATAGGTGAACAGGACATGGTGCGGGCGCAGCATCGCGACCTCGACCGCCTGCGGCTCCTTGACCTTCACGATCATCTCGGCCTGGTCGAACACCTCGGCCGCAGTGGCGACGATGCGCGCGCCCGCGTCGACATAGTCCTGGTCCTCGAAGTCGATGCCGCTGCCGGCCTTGGTCTCGACGATCACCTCATGACCGGCCGCGACCAGCTCGGCGACCGAGGGCGGGGTCAGGCCGACGCGATATTCGTGGTTCTTGATTTCCTTGGGGACACCGACGCGCATGACGAACTCTCCTGAAAAGGCGTTGTCCCGATAATAGCGCCGATCAGGCGGGAGAGGTGTGCAAAGCCGTCCCGGAGGATCGTATAAAATGGGATTTCCTTGCGTGCAGGGCGGGTGTAGCGGGATGGAATGTCCGACGCGATCGACCGCCGCATCCTGGCCCAGCTGGCCCGCGATTCCGACCTGACCAGCGCCGCGCTGGGGGAGAAGGTCGGGCTGTCCGCCAGCGCGGCGCATCGCCGGGTGGCGCAGCTGCGGGAAAGCGGGGTGATCTGCGGCTATCGCGCGATCCTGAGCCATGAGGCGCGGGGGCGGCCCTCCACGGTGATGGTCAATGTCACGCTCAAGGACCAGCGCCAGGATACCATGGCCGCGTTCGAGCGCGAGATCCTGCGCTGTCCCGAGATCGTCGAATGTTTCCTGATGAGCGGCGAGGCGGACTACATGATCCAGGTCGAGGTCCGCCGCGACGACAGCTATGAGCGGATCCACCGCGAGACGCTGGCGCGATTGCCGGGGGTGACGCGGCTGGCCTCGCACTTCGTGATCCGCGAGGTGGTGCGGCGATCCTAGGATTGATCGACGTTCAGCGATGCCTTTCCGTCCCTCGCCCCTCGTAGAGGGGAGAGGGTTGCGCAGACTTGGTCTTTGCGAAAGCAAAGGCTTAGTCGGAGCTGGGTGAGGGGTGGGCGCTCGCGAAGCGAGCGCGCGAGCCTTTGGGCTCGCTCAACCCCTCACCCAAGCTGCGCTAGCCAGCAGGCTGGCAAGCTTCGCTAACCCTCTCCCCTGTCCAAGGGAGAGGGGGAAGAAGACGCAATCGTGAATGGCGACCCGCCCTAAAAATCCTCCCCGTGCCGGGCAGGATCGAACCGTGCTTCCCACCCCTCGAATCTCCCGATAGGGATCGGCCCATGGCACAGTTTGCTTTCACGTCCCCCATCCTCCGCGCCGCGCTTGCGACCTTGGCGATCGCGCTGACCCCCGCCGCCGCCTTTGCCGATGGGCTGGTCGACAATGTCACGGGGCTGACGCTGGGCAAGGACGGCAAGGTGGTGCGCTTCACCGGCCTGCTGATGAGCCCGGACGGCAAGGTGACGAAGCTGTTGTCGGCCAAGGATAAGCGCCCCGAAAAGCTCGACTGGCGCGCCGACATGAAGGGGCGGGTGCTGATCCCCGGCTTCGTCGATTCGCATGGCCATGTGATGGGGCTGGGCTTTCGCCTGCTCGAACTCGATCTCGCCCCTACCAAGTCGCTGGATGAGGCCAAGGCGCGGATCGCGGCCTATGCGGCGGCCAATCCCGATCGCAAATGGGTGATGGGCGGCGGCTGGAACCAGGAGGCCTGGGGGCTGGGCCGCTTCCCCACCTCCGCCGATCTCGACGCGGTAGTGCCCGACCGCGCGGTCATCATGGAGCGTGCCGACGGCCACGCGCTCTGGGCCAACAGCGCGGCGATGAAGGCGGCGGGGATCACCGCCAAGACCGTCTCGCCCCCCGGCGGTCGGATCGAGAAGGTCGGCGGCCAGCCATCGGGCGTGTTCGTCGACGCGGCGATGGCGCTGATCCAGAAGGTGGTGCCGCAGCCGCTCGCCAAGGATCGCAACGCCGCCTTCCTGAAGGCGCAGAACGACCTGCTGTCGCATGGCATCACCGCGACAGCCGACATGGGCACGACGCTGGACGAATGGATGACCTATCGCCGGATGGGCGATGCGGGCAATCTGCGCGTCCGCATCATGAGCTATGGCGGCGGGATCGAGGACACGGTGCGGATCGGCGGCACCGGGCCGACCCAGTGGTTGTACAACAACCGGCTGCGGCTGGTCGGGGTCAAGCTGTACGGCGACGGCGCTCTGGGATCGCGCGGCGCCTGGCTGAAACAGCCCTATGCCGATGCGCCGGGCCAGACCGGGCTCGGCTTCATGACCGACGACGTCATCCGCAACCTGATGAGCCGCGCGGCGATGGACAAGTATCAGGTCGCGGTCCACGCGATCGGCGACAAGGCCAATGCGCAGGTGCTCGACGCGATCGACGAGCTGGCCGAGACCTATAAGGGCGACCGGCGCTGGCGGATCGAACATGCGCAGGTGGTCGATCCCGCCGACCTGCCGCGCTTCGGCCGCCACGGCATCATCGCCTCGATGCAGCCGGTGCACGAGACCAGCGACCGCCAGATGGCCGAGGCGCGGCTGGGCCCATCGCGGCTGTCGGGGGCCTATGCGTGGAACACCATGCTGAAGAACGGCGCGACCCTGGTCTTCGGGTCCGACTATCCGGTCGAGAGCCCCGATCCCTTTGCGGGCTGGGCGGCGGCGATCACCCGGCAGGGGGCGGACGGCCAGCCCTATGGCGGGTGGCAGCCGCAGGAGATCATCGGGCGTGAGGCGGCATGGCGCGCCTTCACCATGGACGGCGCCTATGCGGGCTTTGCCGAGGATCTGTTCGGGCGGCTGGGCGTGGGCCAGCAGGCGGACTTCGTGATCGTCGACCGCAACCCGCTGGACGCCAACCCCAGCGAACTGCGCGCGACCCAGGTCGAGGAGACGTGGATCGGCGGCCAGAAGGTGTGGGAGCGGCGCTGATCCATCCCGGATCGGGACGCGGATCGATAATGATTTGGCAGGGCTTCGGGGCGTATCCTGGGCGCATGAAACATCGTCTGCTCGTCGCGGGTCTGGTCCTGGCCGCCCTACCATCGCTTGCGGTCGCGTCGCCGGTCGTGGGGATCGACGCGCTCAAGCAGTGGAATCTGATTGTGCTGGGCGACCTGACCTCCAGTTCGGAGGTGGAGGGGCGGACCTTTGTCGGCGGCAATCTCAGTGGCAATTCGTCCAACTACCAGATCCGCACGGTGGCCGCGTCCGACTATGCGCTGCCCGGCCTGACCGTGGTCGGCGACGTGCTGGGCGGCACCAAGAATCTGAACAACGGGTCGGGGGCGCTGGTCGGCGGCAATGTCCAGAGCGGCTTCAACCTGAACGGCGGCATCCAGACGGTGAAGGTCGGCGGCCTCCTGTCCAACACAAACATCAACCAGAATATCGTCCAGGCGGGGCTGGGCACCAGCGATCCCGGCTTCGTCGCGGGGTTGAACCAGCAGAAGACGCTGCTGGCGAGCAGCATGACCGATTTGTCGAACAGCTATGCCGGGCTGGCGGCGACCGGGCAGGTGGCGATCAGCGGCAACCGCGCGACCTTCAACGCGGTGGTGGGCGCCAATGGCGTGGGCGTGTTCAACCTGACCGCCGCCGACCTCTCGCGCTTCGGCGAGATCGCGTTCAACACCAATGGCGCCGATACGGTGATCGTCAATGTCAGCGGATCGTCGATCCGGCTGGACGATAATTTCCTGGGCGGCGCGACGGGGTTGGGCGAGCATGTCATCTGGAACTTCCCCGAGGCGACCAGCCTGGAACTGACGACCGCGTGGAAGGGCTCGGTCCTGGCGCCCAAGGCGGCGGCGGTAACGGGCAATTATATCGAGGGCTCGGCCGTGTTCGGCAGCCTGATCCAGAACGGCGAATTCCATCTGGGCACCTATATCGGTACCTATTCGCCGCCCGCACCCAATCCGCCGAGCAGCTCGGGCGGCGGGACGGGCAGCAGCGGCGGATCGCCCGCGCCGGTGCCGGAGCCCGCCAGCCTGTTGCTGATGGCCGGGGGACTGGGCCTGTTGGCGATGGTGATGCGGCGGCGGCGCGCATCGGCCTGACGGCGGGTGCATCGCGTGGCCTTAGGGCCGATCGCCATTCAGCGATGCCTTTCTGTCCCTCGCCCCTCGCAGAGGGGAGAGGGTTGCGCAGACTTGGCCTTTGCGAGAGCAAAGGCTTAGTCGGAGCTGGGTGAGGGGTGGGCGCGCGCAGCGCGCGAGCCTTTGGGCTCGCTCAACCCCTCACCCAAGCTGCGCTAGCCAGCAGGCTGGCAAGCTTCGCTAACCCTCTCCCCTGTCCAGGGGAGAGGGGAGAAGGCGCAATCCTAAATGTTGATCCGACCTCGACTGCGCTCACGCCGAACGGGGGTTTGATGCATCCCCTCACGCCGCTTAGCCTGAGCGAAGTCGAAGGCCACGCGACACCCAGGCAACGAAAAAGGCCGGTCCGCCCCCGCGAACCGGCCTTTTTGCATTTCCGAAACCGGGGCGATCAGGCGACGGCGGCCTGTTCGCCCTCGTCGGGCTCGCGCAGCACATAGCCGCGGCCCCAGACCGTCTCGATATAATTCTCGCCCTCGCAGGCCAGGCTCAGCTTCTTGCGCAGCTTGCAGATGAAGACGTCGATGATCTTCAGCTCGGGCTCGTCCATGCCGCCATAGAGATGGTTCAGGAACATCTCCTTGGTCAGCGTCGTGCCCTTGCGGAGCGACAGCAGCTCCAGCATCGCATATTCCTTGCCGGTCAGGTGGACGCGGGCGCTGTCGACCTCGACCGTCTTGGCGTCGAGATTGACCGCCAGCTTGCCGGTGCGGATGATCGACTGCGAATGGCCCTTGGAGCGGCGGACCACGGCGTGGATGCGCGCGATCAGTTCCTCGCGGTGGAACGGCTTGGTGACGTAATCGTCCGCGCCGAAGCCGAAGCTGCGCACCTTCGAGTCCATCTCGTTGATGCCGGAAAGGATCAGGACCGGGGTCGAGACACGGGCGACGCGCAGCCGCTTCAGCACGTCATAGCCGTGCATGTCGGGCAGGTTCAGGTCGAGCAGGATGATGTCGTAATCATACAGCTTGCCGAGATCGAGGCCTTCTTCGCCCAGATCGGTGGTATAGACGTTGAAGCCTTCGCTGCCGAGCATGAGCTCGATCGCCTTGGCGGTCGTCGGTTCGTCCTCGATCAGCAATACGCGCATCGATTGTCCCCATTCGCGGAAATGTCGCCCCCTGTGCCCCGGCGACTGGTATTCTAAACATTAACCAATGCAGCAGTGAACGTAAAAGGTTAATTCGGTCCTAACCCGGAACATTGTCGTCGGGTTTCAGCCTGGCACCGGGTCCCAGCAGCGTCTGGTGTTCGACGCGCGGAATGTCCTCCCCCAGCACTTCGCGCAGATACAGGCTGCGGATCAGGGTGAAGGCGACGATCAGCAGCGCGGCGGAAAAGAACAGCCCGAACAGGCCGAAGATCGTGCCGATGCCGATGATCGCGAACAGCGTGACCGCCGGGGGGATGGCGACCACGCGGCTGGTGACGAAGGGGGTGATCGCATTGGTCTGGACCAGCCGGACGACCGCGAAGGTGATGAGCGTGCCGATGATCGCGCCGTTGCCGCCCTGCGCGGCCAGCCCCAGCGCGGGCAGCATCGCGGCGATCGGCCCGACATAGGGCACGAACTCGCTAAGGCCGGTCAGCAGCCCCAGCGCGGCGGCGGAGGGTACGCCCGCAATGGCGAGCCCGACGCCGACCAGCACCCCCATCGTCGTCATCTGGATCAGCTGCGCGCGCAGCCACAGGCGCAGCGTCGACCCCGTGTCGAACAGCGCATCCTCCATCGCCGACCGCATCGAGCGGGGCACGAGCAGCAGGAAGCCACGCTCATAGATTTTGGGATCGGCGGCGAAGAACAGCGCGCCGACCAGCAGCAGCAAACAGTTGAGCACGAACTCGCCCGCGCCCGACACGATGCCTCCGATATCCTGCGCGACGCGACTGCCCGCATAGGCGGCGCGCACCGCGTCGACGACCTTGGCCCCGACCGGCGACTGCGACGCCCAGGCGGCGAGTTGGTCGATCAGGATCGGCAGTTGCGTGACCAGCGTGTTGAGCTGCTGGCGAAAGGCGACGCCGAACAGCCAGGCCAGGAAACCCAGCACCGCCAGCACGGTGGCGACCGACAGGGTCAGCGATCGCTTCGGCCCGATCGGCAGGTGGTCGGCATAGAGGTCGGCGATCGCATGGATGACGATCGCCCCCAGCACCGATCCGAAGGCTAGGATCAGCAGGTCGCCCGCACGGAACAGGGCGGCGGCGATGCCCAGGACCAGCAGGGTCAGGACGATGCGGCGGATGAAGCGCGCGTCGCTGTCGTCGGGGCGCAGCCGGTTCATCGCACCGCCTCCCGTTCGCGCGCCACGGTACAGGGATCGCGCACCGTATCGGCCAGCCAGGCGATCAGCGCCTCGACGCGGGCGGGACGCAAGGGGCTGGGCGGGGTCAGCAGATGCAGCCCGATCGGCGGTGGGGTCCAGTCCTCCAGGATCGGCACGACGCGCCCGCTGACCATGTGCGGCCCGATGATGAAGCCCGGCAGCCGTGCGATGCCCAGCCCGGCGACCACCGCGGGCACCAGCGCGTCGCCGCTATTGGCGGTCAGTGGACCCTGCGGCCGCACCGACACCTCGGCCCCGCCGGGATGGCGGAAACGCCAGGGGCCGGTGACGTTGGAATAGCTGAGCAGCCGATGCTCGCCCAGTTCGTTGGGATGGCGCGGCGTGCCATGTTCGGCCAGATAGCCGGGCGAGGCGACGACATGGGTCGAGATGCCGCACAGCCGCCGGGCGCGCAGCGAACTGTCGGGCAGGTCGGCGATGCGCAGCGCGATGTCATAGCCCTCCGCGACGATATCGACCTTGGCGTCGGACAGGCTCAGCTCGATCTCGATCCCCGGATGCCGCGCCAGGAAGTCGGCGATGACCGGCGCGATGTTGGTGACGCCGAACGACATCGGCGCGGCCAGCCGGATGCGGCCCGCCGGCGCGCTGGCGGCGTCGCGCGCGGCCTCCTCGGCGGCGCGCGCCTCGGCCAGGATGCGCGCGGCATGCTCGGCCAGCGGCTTGCCCGCCTCGGTCAGCGCCAGGCGGCGCGAGGTGCGGTGGAACAGCGACTGGTTGAGCTGCGCCTCCAGCCGGGTGATCGCCTTGGACACGGTCGCCTTGGACAGCCCGATCGCATCGGCGGCGGCACTGAACGAACGATGCTCGACCACGGCGGCGAAGATCGCCCAGGCCTCCAGATCCGGCAGACGCATCGCTTCCCCTTGCCCCTTCGCGCGACCATCGGCGATCGGCTCCGCGCTACAATGAACGTGGAAACGATCGGTTTCCAGCGTTTCCGTTTACGCGATCCTATTCGGCCCTATCTTGTGAGCATCCAAGGGAGAAATTCCATGACTGCCATTACTGCCGAGAAGGGCATCGACCGTCGCAGTTTCGAAAGCCTGGGCCATGCCAATCATGGCTGGCTGGACGCGCGGCATCATTTTTCCTTCGCCAGCTATTATGATCCCGCCCGCATGGGCTGGGGTGCGATCCGGGTGTGGAACGACGACGTCATCGCGCCCAATGCCGGTTTCCCGCCGCATCCCCATGCCGATATGGAGATCATCACCTATGTCCGCACCGGCGCGATCACCCATCAGGACTCGATGGGCAATGTTGGCCGCACCGCGGCGGGCGACGTGCAGGTGATGAGCGCCGGGTCGGGCGTCCGCCACGCCGAATATAATCTCGAGAACGAGCCGACGACGCTCTTCCAGATCTGGGTCGAGCCGCGCAGCCGTGGCGGCCAGCCCAGCTGGGGTGCCAAGCCCTTTCCGAAGGGCGAGCGGTCGGGCCGGTTCGTGACGCTGGCGAGCGGCTTCGACGATGATGGCGACGCGCTGCGCATCCGCGCCGATGCCCGCGTGCTGGCCGCGACGCTGCGCGCCGGGGAAAGCGTCGAGCACCGGGTGGGCGCGGGGCGTCATGCCTATCTCGTCCCCGCCACCGGACGGATCGAAATCGACGGTGTGCCGTTCGCGGCACGCGATGGTGCGGCGCTGTCGGGCGATGCGGAAGGCCGGACGGTGACGATCACCGCCATCGAGGATGCCGAGATCGTTCTGGTCGATTCCGAATAATTCCATTTACCCAAGGGAGTATTTCACATGGCGAAGGTTCTGGTCCTTTATTACTCGTCCTATGGCCATATCGAGCAGATGGCCGACGCCATCGCCGAGGGCGCACGTTCGGCCGGTGCCGAGGTGGACATCCGCCGCGTCGCCGAGACCGCCCCGGCCGAAGTGGTCGCCGCGGCGCACTTCAAGACCGATACCGCGCATCCCGAGATCGAGGGCCCCGACGCGCTGACCAATTATGACGCGATCATCGTCGGGACGCCCACCCGCTATGGCCGGATGGCCAGCCAGATGGCGGCCTTCTGGGACACGACCGGCGGCGTGTGGATGCGCGGCGGCCTGGTCGGCAAGGTCGGCGGCGCCTTTACCTCGACCGCCAGCCAGCATGGCGGGCAGGAGACGACCCTGTTCTCGGTCCTGACCAACCTGATCCACCACGGCATGACCATCGTCGGCCTGGATTATGGGTTCCAGGGGCAGATGGGCGTCAAGGAAGTCCATGGCGGCACGCCCTATGGCGCGTCGACGCTGGCGGACGGCGACGGCAGCCGCCAGCCCAGCCAGGTCGATCTGGACGGCGCCCGCTATCAGGGCAAGCGCATCGCCGAGACGGCGGCCAAGCTGTTCGGTTGATATAAGGGGCGATCGCCATTCGGCGATGCCTTTCCTTCCCTCGCCCCTCGCAGAGGGGAGAGGGTTGCGCAGACTTAGTCTTTGCAAGAGCAAAGGCTTAGTCGGAGCTGGGTGAGGGGTGGGCGCTCGCGAAGCGAGCGCGCGAGCCTTTGGGCTCGCTCAACCCCTCACCCAAGCTGCGCTAGCCAGCAGGCTGGCAAGCTTCGCTAACCCTCTCCCCTGTCCAGGGGAGAGGGGAAGACGCAATTCTGGATATCGATCCGACCTGGGGACGGGGGTGCCGAAGGGTGCCCCCGTTCTTGGCGCCGGGCGTGGCCTTCGACTTCGCTCAGGCTGAACGGAGGTTGGGGAACTAGGCTGGATACCAAACCCCGTTCAGCCTGAGCGAAGTCGAAGGCCAAGGGAAACCCTATCGCCGCTTGCCCTTCGTCTTCACCGGCGCAGGCGGAGCCGTCACCGGCACCGGCGGCTGGCTCGTGACCACCACATTCAACGGATCGCGCACGCCCGGATCGGCGGGGAACTGCGCGCGTGCCTTGGCAAAGACCGCCCGCGCCTGTGCCGCGCCCGGTTCGGTCGGACTGGTGCCGACCCAGCGCCAGTGCCACGGCTCCCACTTCACCCGCTGCCTGTTGCCCGCCGGGAAGCTCATTTCGAACCCGAAGCGCGGCGCGTTGGCGATCAGCCAGCGTGCAGCCGGGGTCGCCGCCATGCAGGCCTCGGCATCGGGGCAGCCCTTGGCCGGGCGGACCGCGAAGTCCAGCGCATAGCCGGTCGCATGCTCGCTATGCCCCGCAGGCGCGACCGAGACGGCGCGCTCGGCGGCGGACACGCTGCGGTCGCGGCAGAAGACGTTGCGCTGGCGCGCGACCTCGCGGTGGCAGGACAGGCCGCGCAGCGTGCCCCCCACCGACGGATCGCGGCGGGCCGCGTCGAGCAGCCGCTGAAGATCGGGGATCATCGCCCGGTGCAGGCGGCAATAGGGCTTGAGTCCGAAGCCTGCCGGGGCGGGCACGATGTCCTCGGGCGGCGCGTCGCCATAAGCGAAATGCCCCGCGACCCGGCCGTCGGGGCCGGGCGGCGGCAGCGCGCCGTCGCAGGATTGCGCCTGTGCCGTCACGGGCATCGTGGCGATCGTCAGCAGCGCCAGGAAGCGCAGGAAAAGGGCGGGGGCGGTCGGCATGACGCGCGCGCCTCTGGCATGTCGGCGCGCACGGTGGCAAGGGAGCGGCATGCACGGAGATCGCGTTCTATTCATCGACGGCGAAGCGCTGGTGATCGACAAACCGGCGGGCTTGCCTGTCGATCGGCCCCGTAACGGGTCGATCAGCCTCGAAAACCATCTGGAATCGCTCAAATTCGGGTTCAAGCGCTGGCCGACCGCGGTCCACCGGCTGGACCGCGACACCAGCGGCTGCCTGTTGCTGTCGCGCAATCCCAAGGCGCATGCCCGCTTCCAGCAGGCGTTCGAGGCCGGGCTGGTCGAGAAGCGCTATCTGGCGGTGCTGAACGGCGTGGTTGAGGGCGAAGGGATGATCGACCTGGCGCTCGCCAAGGTCTCGACGCGCGAAGAGGGCTGGCGGATCGTCGCCGATCCGGCGGGCAAGGCGGCCCGCACCGGCTGGCGCGCGCTGCGCCATGAGGCTGGGCGGACGCTGGTCGAGTTCCGTCCCGAAACCGGCCGCACGCATCAGATTCGCGTCCATGCCGCGACGGGCCTCGGCGCGCCGGTGGTGGGCGATCCCGTGTACGGCGCGGGCGAGGCGGGGGGGATGCTGCTCCACGCCGCCAGCCTGACGCTGCCGCGCGGCGAGGCCAAGGACCCGATCACGGCGGAGGCCCCGTTGCCCGAACGCTTCGGCGCGTTTCGCGACTAGGGCGGACCGGCGATGGCGCTGATCCCCGTCACCCGCGCCATCGCGATCGACGAGCGCGAGATTGCCGAGAGCTTCACCCGCGCCTCCGGGCCGGGCGGCCAGCATGTCAACACGACCGACAGCGCGGTGCTGCTTCGCTTCGATGTGGGCGGGTCGCCGAGCTTGCCGGAGGCGGTAAAGATGCGGCTGGCCGTGCTGGCGGGGCAGCGGCTGAGCAAGGACGGCGTGCTGACCCTGCGCGCCGATGCCAGCCGGTCGCAGGAGATGAACCGACGCGAGGTGCGCGAGCGGCTGATCGACCTGATCCGCGAGGCGACGATCGTGCCCAAGAAGCGCCGTCCGACCAAGCCGACTCGGGCGTCCCAGACCCGGCGGGTCGATGCCAAGAAGGGGCGGGCGCAGGTGAAGGCGGGGCGGGGGAAGGTCCGGTTCGATTGAAAGCGTTGGGGCGTGGCCTTCGACTTCGCTCAGGCTGAACGGCGTGAGGGGTTTGTGGCCCCATATTCCAACGTCCGTTCAGCCTGAGCGAAGTCGAAGGCCATGCGAATTGCCCAAAGAAAAACGGGCCGGCGAACTGATCGCCGACCCGCTTCCCATTGCCGAAGGGCGAACCCTTTAGCGGCGGACATCCTCGCCCGCGCGGACCAGCGCGTTGCCGGTCGCCTGGCGGGCATTGTCTGCGCCCTGCTCGATCTTGTCGCCCGCCCGGTCCAGGCCACGGTCGATATTGTCGCCTGCGCGGTCGGCATGGGCCGCGGCCCGGTCACCGGCGCGGTCCAGCTTGTCGCCCGCCTTGTCCATGGCATTCTCGGCCGAGTTCAGCGCGCGTGCGGTCGCTGCCTCGACATCGTCCGAGGCGTTCTGCGTCGTCGCCTTCACGTCCGAGCCGATGGCGTCGGCGGCCTGCTCGGTCTGCTGCTGGGCATTCTCGCTGCACGCGGCCAGCGACAAGGCGGCGGCACCGGTCAGGGCGAGGATCAGGGCCTTCTTCATGGCAAACACTCCCGTTTCAAACATATGATCGGCGTGCCAACGCAGATTATCCGTTTCGGGTCCGTGTCGGCCGAAATCTGTTCGCTCCGTTGACCGCATATAAAGATATCTTTATATCGTGATCCATGGCCAATGCGCTCGAAATCTTTCGCGCCCTCAGCGATCCGACGCGGCTGCGCATCCTGGCGCTGCTGCGGTCGATGGAGCTGTCGGTCGGCGAACTGGCGCAGGTGCTGGGCCAGAGCCAGCCGCGGGTCAGCCGCCATGTGAAGATCCTGGTCGATGCCGAACTGGCCGAGCGCCGCAAGGAGGGCAGCTGGGTCTTCGTCGCGCTGGGCGACCGCGAGGCGGTGGAGCCGATGATGGCGGCGCTCGATCGCTGGACGGCGGGGGCGCCCGATCCCTGGATGGTCGCCGATGTCGCGCGGCTGGCGGCGGTGCGGGCCGACCGGGCGGCAAGCGCGGCGGCCTGGTTCGAGGATCATGCGGGCGAGTGGGATGCGATCCGATCGCTCCATGTCGCGGACAGCGAGATCGAGGAGGCGATGGCGGGCCTGATCGGCGAGGGCGATCTGGGCGCGCTGATCGATATCGGCACCGGCACCGGGCGGATGCTGGAGCTGTTCGGTGACCGCGCGGATAGCGCGCTGGGGATCGACCGCTCGTCGGAGATGCTGCGGCTGGCCCGCGCCAAGCTGCACGGCCGCGCCAATACCGAGTTGCGGCAGGCGGACCTCTATGCGCTACCCATGGGCGACGGCGCGGCGGATATCGCGATCCTGCACCATGTCCTGCACTTCGCGCAGCAGCCGGGCGCGGCGATCGCCGAGGCGGCGCGGGTGCTGGGGCCAGGCGGGCGGCTGCTGATCGCCGACTTCGCGCCGCATGATCGCGAGGAATTGCGGCAGAAGGCGGCGCATAGCCGCCTGGGTTTCGCCGACGAACAGATGGCGGGCTGGTTCGCCCCCGCCGGGCTGACGCTGGCGCGGACCGAGACGCTGGAGGGCGGCGAGCTGACCGTCAAGCTCTGGCTGGGTGTGAAGAAGGGGCTTCGGCCCGTCGAGACGAATAGGGTGAAGGCGGCATGACGAACACGATCCTGACGCGGGCCGAGGCCGCGCTGGCGCATGAGGAACCGCTGTTCGCCGATGTCGGCGGCGATATCGCGGTCAGCTTCGAATTCTTCCCGCCCAAGACGGAGAAGATGGACGCGCAGTTGTGGGACGCGATCCGAACGCTGGAGCCGCTGGACCCGCGCTTCGTGTCGGTGACGTACGGCGCGGGCGGCTCGACCCGCGAGCGGACCCATGCGACCGTCGCGCGCATCCAGCGGGAGACGACGATGGACGCCGCCGCGCATCTGACCTGTGTCGAGGCGACCCGCGAAGAGATCGACCAGGTGGCGCAGGAATATTGGTCGGCGGGCGTGCGCCATATCGTCGCGCTTCGCGGCGATCCCCCCGCCGAGGGCGCGCGCTTCGTCAGCCATCCCGGCGGCTATGAGAATGCCGCCGATCTGGTCGCGGGCCTGAAAAAGCTGCATCCGTTCGAGATTTCGGTCGCGGCCTATCCCGAATGTCACCCGGACTCGGCGGATCAGAAGGCGGATATCGACAATCTGAAGCGCAAGATCGATGCGGGCGCCAACCGCGCGATCACGCAGTTCTTCTTCTCGCCCGAGGCCTATTTCCGCTTCCGCGATGCCGCCGCCGCGGCGGGTATCACCGCCGAGATCGTGCCGGGCATCCTGCCGGTGTCCAACGTCGCGCAGACCCGCAAGTTCGCCGCGATGTGTGGCGCGGCGATCCCCGAATGGATGGACCGTCTGTTCGAGGGGCTGGACGATCATCCCGGCGCGCGCCAGCTGGTCGCCGCCACCATCGCCGCCGAAATGTGCCGCCGTCTCTATGCGGGCGGGGTGAAGGGGTTCCACTTCTACACGCTCAACCGCGCCGAGCTGGCCTATGCGATCAGCCATTTGCTGGGCGTGCGGGGAAAGAAGGCCGAGGCGGTCGCGGCGGCGTGATCTTAACCCTTCGGGGGTAGGGCGGGGGCGATATGGCAGGCCGTGTCGCCTGGGGCTTTCCCTCCCCCGGCCCCTCCCGCTTGCGGGAGGGGAGTGATGAATTCGAGGGTCGGGGTCGGCGACGGCGCATAACCCACGACCCAGGCACGCCCCTCCCGCAGGCGGGAGGGGATGGGGGAGGGCAGGGCCACAGGCGGTGACGCTTGCGGCGCACCCGAACCAGACGAACAACCGCTCGCCAGAGCAGGAGCAAGACGATGACGACCCGCGACACATTCCTCGCCGAAGCGGCCAAGCGCATCCTGATCACCGACGGCGCGTTCGGCACCGAGATCCAGAACTGGAAGCTGGACGAGGCGGCCTATGCGGGGACGCTGGGCCTGTCGCACGACCAGAAGGGCAATAACGACATACTGGCGCTGACCAAGCCCGAGGTGCCCGAGGCCATCCACCGCGCCTATTTCGAGGCGGGAGCGGACATTGCCGAGACCAACACCTTCTCCGCCAACCGGATCAGCCAGGCCGATTACGGCGCGGAACATCTGGTGCGCGAGATCAATGTCGAGAGCGCCAAGCTCGCGCGCCGTCTGGCCGACGAATTCGCCGCGAAGGACGGCCGCCCCCGCTTCGTCGCGGGCGCGATCGGGCCGACCAACAAGACGCTGTCGCTGTCGCCGGACGTCAACGATCCGGGTTACCGCGAGATCGACTTCGATTACCTCAAGGACGTGTACCGCGAACAGATCGACGCATTGGTCGAGGGCGGCGCGGACTTCATCCTGATCGAGACGGTGTTCGATACGCTGAACGCCAAGGCCGGGATCATGGCGACGATCGAGGCGGGCGAGGCGCTGGGCCGCGAGATTCCGATCATGTTGTCGATGACGCTGACCGACCTGTCGGGCCGCAACCTGTCGGGCCATACGGTCGAGGCCTTCTGGCATGCGGTGCGCCATGCCCGGCCGCTGACCATCGGGCTGAACTGCTCGTTCGGCGCCGAGCAGCTGCGCCCGCATGTGAAGACGCTGTCGGAAATCTGCGACACGCTGATCATGATCTATCCCAATGCCGGGCTGCCCAACGAACTGGGCGCCTATGACGAAGCGCCCGTCACCACCGCCGGTCTGGTCGGCGAATGGGCGGTCGAGGGGCAGGTCAATGTGCTGGGCGGCTGCTGCGGCTCGACCCCTGCGCATATCAAGGCGATCGCCGACAAGGTGAAGGGCATGACCCCCCGCACCATCCCGACCCCGCCGGTCGTCACCCGCCTCGCCGGGTTGGAGCCGTTCACCATGGCGGCTTGACCTTCTAGCCCTCTCCCCTCTGGGGAGAGGGTTGGGTGAGGGGTAGGGGTCTCGTAGAGACCGGCCTCTCAGTGAGACACAGCCCCTCTCCCAACCCTCTCCCCAGAGGGGAGAGGGCTAAGAAGAAGAACCAATGACCACCAACACCTCCACCAATTTCGTCAATGTCGGCGAGCGGACCAACGTCACCGGTTCGGCCGCGTTCAAGAAGATGATCCTGGCGGGCGATTACACCCGCGCGGTGGAGGTTGCGCGCAGCCAGGTCGAGAATGGCGCGCAGGTGGTCGACGTCAACATGGACGAAGGGCTGCTCGACGCCGAATACGCCATGACGACCTTCCTCAAGCTGATCGCCGCCGAGCCCGACATCGCGCGCGTGCCGATCATGATCGACAGCTCGAAATGGAGCGTGATCGAGGCGGGGCTGAAATGCGTGTCGGGCAAGCCGATCGTCAATTCGATCAGCATGAAGGAAGGCGAGGAGGCGTTCCTCCACTATGCCCGCCGCTGCATGGCTTACGGCGCGGCGGTGGTCGTCATGGCGTTCGACGAGGTGGGGCAGGCCGACACCCAGGCGCGCAAGGTCGAGATTTGCGCCCGCGCCTATGAGCTGTTGATGGGCATCGGCTTTCCGCCCGAGGACATCATCTTCGACCCCAATGTCTTCGCGGTCGCGACCGGCATCGAAGAGCATAACAATTACGGCGTCGACTTCATCGAGGCGTGTCGCGAGATCAAGGCGCGCTGCCCGCACGTCCATATCTCCGGCGGCCTGTCCAACCTGTCGTTCAGCTTTCGCGGCAACGAGCCGGTGCGCCGCGCGATGCACTCGGTGTTCCTCTACCACGCCATCCCGGCGGGCATGGACATGGCGATCGTCAATGCGGGCCAGCTCGACGTGTACGACACGATCGACCCCGAGCTGCGCCAGGCGTGCGAGGATGTCGTCCTCAACCGTGACCCGGAGGCCGGCGAGCGGCTGGTGGCGTTGGCCGAGCGCTATCGCGGCACCGATGCGGTGGCCGAGAAGCAGGCGGCCGAGTGGCGCAGCCTGCCCGTGACCAAGCGGCTGGAATATGCGCTGGTCAAGGGCATCGACGCGCATGTCGTCGACGATACCGAGGAATGCCGCCAGGCTTTTGCGCGGCCCATCGAGGTGATCGAAGGCCCGCTGATGGACGGCATGAACGTCGTCGGCGACCTGTTCGGATCGGGCAAGATGTTCCTGCCCCAGGTGGTGAAGTCCGCCCGCGTCATGAAGAAGGCGGTCGCGCACCTGCTACCCTTTATCGAGGCGGCGAAGGAACCCGGCGCCAAGGGCAAGGGCAAGATCGTTCTCGCGACCGTGAAGGGCGACGTGCACGATATCGGCAAGAACATCGTCGGCGTCGTGCTTCAGTGCAACGGCTTCGAGGTGGTCGATCTGGGCGTCATGGTCCCCTGGTCGAAGATCATCGCGGCGGCGAACGAGAATGACGCCGACATGATCGGCCTGTCGGGCCTCATCACCCCCAGCCTCGACGAGATGGTGACGGTGGGCGAGGAGATGCAGCGCGCGGGGATGACCATGCCGCTGCTGATCGGTGGCGCGACCACCTCCAAGGTCCACACCGCGCTGCGTATCGCGCCCGCCTATGAGGGCCCGGTGGTCCACGTCCTCGACGCCAGCCGCGCGGTTGGCGTGGCGACGACGCTCGTGTCCGATACCCAGCGCGATCCCTATGTCGCGCAGGTCGCCGCCGATTACGAAGCCGTCCGCAAGGCGCGCGAGGGGAAGGGGGCCAATGCCCTGTTGCCGCTGGAGGAAGCCCGCGCACGCGGCTTCGTCGCGGATATGGCGCTGAAGGCGGGCGATCCGAAGCAGCCGGGCGTGCATGTCTATCAGGACTGGGACCTGTCCGACCTGCGCGACTATATCGACTGGACGCCCTTCTTCCGCGCCTGGGAACTGGCGGGCAATTTCCCCGCCATCCTGACCGACGAAGTGGTCGGCGAGAGCGCCAGCGGGCTCTACGCCGATGCGCAGGCCATGCTCGACACGATCATCGCCGAGAAGTGGCTGACCGCGCGCGGTGTCGCCGCGCTCTGGCCGTGCCGCCGCGACGGCGATGACGTGATCCTGACTCCCTCTCCCCTCCGGGGAGAGGGCCGGGGTGAGGGGCAGGGGCTGGGCGATACCCTCGCCACCGCCCCTCACCCAACCCTCTCCCCGGAGGGGAGAGGGCTTGAAGCAGGCGAAGTCCGCATCCCCTTCCTGCGCCAGCAGATCGCCAAGCGCGAAGGCCGCGCCAATATGTGCCTGGCCGACTTCATCGACCCGGCGGGCGACTGGATGGGCGGCTTCGCGGTCGGCATCCACGGCATCGACGCGCATATCGAACGCTTCCGGGCGGGGCATGACGATTATAACGACATCCTGCTCAAGGCGCTGGCGGACCGTCTGGCCGAGGCGTTCGCCGAGCGGCTCCATGCGCATGTCCGCACCGACCTGTGGGGCTATGCGGCGGGCGAGCAGCTGACCAACGAGGCACTGATCCGCGAGCAATATCGCGGCATCCGCCCCGCGCCGGGCTATCCCGCCTGCCCCGAACACAGCATCAAGCGGACGCTGTTCGACCTGCTGGGGGCGGAGAGCGCGGTCGGGCTGGAGTTGACCGACAGCTTCGCGATGCTGCCGACGGCGGCGGTCAGCGGCTTCTACTTCGGGCACGCCCAGGCCGAATATTTCGGCGTCGCGCGGATCGGCGAGGACCAGGTGGCGGACTATGCCACCCGGCGCGGGGTCGATGTCGCGCAGGCGACCCGGTGGTTGCGCCCCAATCTCGATTGATCGGGGCGTTCCACGATTCCTGACGGCTTGATCTTGATTATTATCAAGGCTAGCGATCAATCTATGCTAATAGTATAGGATATAAAGGCTTTTTGGGAACGCTGCCCATCGCGTCGCGTTGGGGCATCCCATGTCGAAAACCGGAAGCAGCCTTTTCCCCGCACACGATCCCAGCGAGCCGCAATCGGCCGAGCTGCTGCGTGCGCATATCGCAGCAGCGGATTTCCCTTGCGTCGGCGCCAAGGCGGCGATGGCGCGGGGGACGCTGGATATCCTGGGCGCGCGCGACATCGCCAGCGCCTGGGACGATCTGCGCATCCATGACCGGCTGCGGCGTTTCGCCGAACGCTATCGCGCCGAGCCGCAGCTGTTCCGCAGCCTGGCGGTGGTCTTCGCCGGACCCGAGCAGCTCGACGAAGCCGCGTTCGAGCGCGCGATCTGGGCGCGGATCCAGTCGCTGTCGGACAAGGATGTCTGGCTGGGGCAGGACTGGGACGAACGGGTCAGCGCCGACCCGGAAGACCCGCATTTCTCGCTGTCCTTCGGCGGCGAGGCGTTCTTCGTCGTCGGGCTGCATCCCAACGCCAGCCGTCCGGCGCGACGCTTTCCGCGCCCCGCGATGATCTTCAACCTGCACGACCAGTTCGAGATATTGCGCGCCCAGGGCAAATATGAGGGGATGCGCGAGAAGATCATGGTCCGCGACGAGGCGCTGGCGGGATCGCGCAATCCGATGCTGGCGCGCCATGGCGAGATGAGCGAGGCCCGGCAATATAGTGGTCGCGCGGTGGAGGAGGGCTGGCGTTGCCCCTTCCACTATGCGGGCACCGATGCCGGGGCTGGGCGATGAGCGCGACGACGGTCGAGATTCCGCCCCGCAGCGGCGACGCCTTTCGCATGGCCAGGGGCGACAGCCTGACCGTCATCGACCCGCGTGGGCGACAGGTCGCCGATCTGCTCGCTTTTAATGCCGAGGATCTGGACGAGGTGATCTCGTCGGGCCGGACGCTCGATTATGCCGAGACGATTCGGCTGACCACCGGGCACAAGCTCTATTCCAACCGTTCGCGGGTGATGCTGGAGATCGTCGCGGATACGGTGGGGATGCACGACTTCCTGCTAACGCCCTGCTCGGTCGACACGTTCGACCATTTCTATCCCGACCTGCCGCGCCATCGCGGATGTTTCGGCAATCTGGCGGCGGCGCTGGCGCCTTTCGGCGTGGTGCCCGACCGGATTCCGGTGGCGTTCAACTGTTTCATGAACGTGCCGGTCGACGGGACGACCGGCAAGCTGGAGGTGCTGCCGCCGCTCAGCGGGCCGGGCGACCATATCCGCTTCGTGGCGCATATGGATCTGGTGATCGGCCTGACCGCCTGTTCCGCACCCGCGTCGAACGGGGGGAGCTTCAAGCCGATCGAATACAGGGTGGAGCGAGCCTGAAATTCCTCCCCTGTAAGGGGAGGTGGCAGCCCGGAGGGCTGACGGAGGGGTGTCGCGGCCAGCGGGGACACCCCTCCACCACCGCTTCGCGGCGGTCCCCCTCCCCTTGCAGGGGAGGAACAAGCTTTACTTCTTACACGTATCCGCGACACCGGGATCGAGGTCCAGGCAGCGTCCGTCCACGCCCGGTATCGGCAGGCCGATCGTCGCCGCCAGCGTCGGCGCGATGTCGACTGTCTCGACCGACAGCGGCTGCTCGAACCCGGCCATGCCCTTGCGCCAGAACAGGATCGGCACGCGGCGGTCATAGTCCCAGGGCGAGCCATGCGTCTCGACATAGCCCGGTGCGGCTTCCTCGATCGTCGTCACGCGCGGCTTGAGCAGGATCAGCAGGTCGCCCGACCGCGTCGGGTCGTAGGAGGACCGCGCCTTCTCCTTCAGCGTCCAGGTCTCGGGCGGGGTGGTGGGCCAGGGCGTCGCGGCGATCTCGTCGCGGGTCAGCGCGGCGGCGACCTGCGGCAGTGCCTCGTAACGGCGCTTCGCCTCGGCCAGCACCTTCGCGCGCGTGGCGGGTGGCAGATCGCGGTTGATATAGATGTCGCCCTCCGCGCTCATCATGATCGGCGGGGTGTTGGACAGGCCCATATCGCGCGCGATCGCGGCCGACATCGCCTTGGTCTTGGCCTCGGGCGCGATATGGCTTTCCATCGGCATGGCGCGGATCTGCTGCCGCTCGGTCATGTCATGCGCGCCGTGGTCGGCGGTCAGCATCACCTCATAGTCGACGCCGGTCGCATCGAGCACGTCGAAGAACCCCGCCAGCGAGCGGTCGAGCTCCTCCATCTGGATGCACATCTCGGCCCCCTGGGTGCCCAGCGCATGGCCGATATAGTCGGTCGCCGACAGGCCGACCGACAGCATGTCGGTCTGCGGACCCTGGCCCAGCTTCATGTCCTGGACGAAGCCCGCCGCCATCGCCAGCACCGCCGCATCGGCGGCGGGCGAGACGCGGAACGCCTTCAGGTCGCCCGCCGCGCGCTGGAACCGTCCGGTACCCAGGGTCTGGCTGCCGACCGTGATCGGCCGGTCGAGCGACTTGCAGAAGCCGGGTAGCGGCAGCGGCGCCTGCGGCCGGGCGACCAGATCGGCGACCGCCTTGCGCGTGCGCTCCACGACCGGCGGCACGGCGCGTCCGGCATAGGAGACATAGGTCTTGCCGTCCCACCACCAGATCTCGTCCATCTTGTGCCCGCCCATCATCACGGCGGCGCGGTCTTTCCCCGCGACCGAGACGGTGCGGACACGCGGGTCGGCGGTCTTCATCCGCTCGCCCAGCGTCGGCACCTTCAGGTGCATGTCCGACACGGTGTAGTTGTTATGGTCGTTGCCCGCGACGCGCTCGTCCTCCGAGCAATAGACGATCTTGTCCACGCGCCCGACCGACTGGTCGATCCAGTTGTTGGCGATGATCCCGGTATGCGCGGGGCGATAGCCGGTCAGGATAGTCGAGTGGCCGGGGCAGGTCTCGGTCGCGGCATGGCTCTGATAGCCCGAGGGGAAGACCGCGCCGGTCAGCAGGCGCGCCATGCCGCCGGTGAAATGGTTGCGATATTGCTGGAACAGGTCGGCGGAGAACTGGTCGACCGAGATCGCCACGATCAGCTTGGGCGGCGTGGTGGGAAAGGGGGGCTGCGGCGTGCCCGGCAGGGTGGCGACGGGGGCGGGCGCGGTGCCCGGCACGGGGCTGGCGGTCTGGGCGAGCGCCGGGGTGGCGAACAACGCGGCGGAGGCGAGAAGCGCGGCAGTCAGGGAGTTCATGGGCAACCTTGGTGCAAAGCGTGGACGGGGACGCTATGGAACGCGAAAGCGGGTTAGGGCAAGGTCGATGCGCGGTTGGTTTTACATCCTGATGACGGCGCTTTTCATGGTGATGGGCTATGCCCCCGCCCTGGCGGAAAGCGGCCCCCCGGCCGCGCCCGGCGCGATCCATCTGCCGATGCGCCTCGTTCCCGAAAGCGCGACCCCGGCGGCGGGCGGCCATGTCACGCTGGCCATCGCCGCCACGCCCGAAAAGGGCTGGCACGGCTATTGGAAGAATGGCGGCGATGCGGGCCTGCCGACCGAGGCGCACTGGACGCTGCCCCGGGGCGTGACGGCGGGCGAGTTGCGCTATCCGGTGCCGGGGCGGCTGAAGATCGCCGGGCTGATGAACTATGTCTATGAGCGGCCCTTCGCGCTGCTCGTCGATCTGAACCTGCCCGCCGGGCTTGCCAGGGGCACCGCGCTGCCCGTGTCGGTCAAGCTCGACTATCTGGTCTGCACCGACACCATCTGCGTCCCCGAAAGCCAGACGCTGTCGACCACGCTGACCGTGGGCGACGGCGCGGTCGCGCCTGCGACGCGCGCCGAGTTCGACCGCTGGCGCGCCGCGCTGCCCCGGCCGCTGGGCGGCGACGGCGTGATCGAGACGAAGGGCAAGGGCGTGCGGATCGCCATCCCGCTGCCCGCCTCGGTCGCGGTGAAGGATGCCTATTTCTTCCCCGACCGCAGTGGGGTGATCGACCATGCCGCGCCGCAGACGCTGACCCGCAATGGCGACCAGCTGATCCTGGCCATCCCGGCGGCCGCCGTGCCGACGCCGGGGCCGGTGTCGGGCGTGCTGTCGATCGGCGAGGGGCAGGGACTGGCCTTCACCGCCAAGCCGGGCGCGATCGCCGGGGCGGGCGGCGAGGCCGATCATGGCGTTGGCGCGGTGGCGCTGGCCTTTCTGGGGGCGGTGCTGGGCGGGCTGCTGCTCAACATCATGCCCTGCGTCTTCCCGATCCTGAGCCTCAAGGCGCTGAGCCTCGCCCGTGGCGGCGGCGACGAGCGGCATGCACGGGCCGAGGCGCTGGCCTATATGGCGGGCGTGGTGCTGGTGTGCGTGGGGCTGGGCGTGATCCTGCTGGCATTGCGCGCAGGGGGGCAGAGCGCGGGCTGGGCGTTCCAGTTGCAGGACCCGCGCGTGATCGGCGTCCTCCTGCTGCTCGTCGCGGGGATCGCGTTCAACCTGGCGGGGCTGTTCGAGCTACCGACCCCGGCCTTTGCGGGCCGTTCGGGCGCGATGGGCTCGTTCGCGACCGGCGCGCTGGCGGCCTTTGTCGCAACGCCGTGTTCGGGGCCGTTCATGGCCGGAGCGCTGGGTGCGGCGTTGGTCCTGCCCGCCGCCGCCGCGCTGGCGGTGTTCGCCGGGCTGGGGATCGGCATCGCGCTTCCCTTCATCGCGATCGGTTTCGTGCCTGCGTTGCGGCGGCGGCTTCCCAAGCCGGGCATGTGGATGGTGCGGCTGCGCCATATCCTGTCGGTGCCGATGTTCCTGACCGCGCTCGCGCTGGCGTGGATATTGGGGCAGGAGGCGGGGGTGACCGGCATGACGCTGGGGCTGGCCGCCGCGTTGCTGGCCTCGCTGGGCTTCTGGTGGACCGGGCTTCGCCAGCATGGCGGCAAGGGCCGCGCGGGTTGGCCCGCCATCGCCGCGCTGGTGCTGGCGGTGGCGATCGTGGTGACGGTCAAGCCCGCCGCGGCGGTGGCCAGGACCACCGCCGACACCGCCTTCAGCGAAGCCAGGCTGGAGGATTTGCGCAAGCAGGGCCGCCCGGTCTTCGCCTATTTCACCGCCGACTGGTGCCTGAGCTGCAAGGTCAACGAGGCCGCCGCGATCGAGCGCAACTCGGTCCGCGACGCCTTTGCGCGCAACAAGGTGGCGGTGCTGGTCGGCGACTGGACCGATGGCGATCCGGTTTTGGGACGCTTTATCGAGCGGCATAACCGGGCGGGCGTGCCGCTCTACCTCTATTATGCCCCCGGCGCGAAGGAGCCGCAGGTGCTGCCGCAGGTGCTGACCCCGTCGATGCTCGAGAAGCTGGGCGCGTAAGTCGCTGTAATTCCTCCCCTGCAAGGGGAGGTGGCAGGGCGAAGCCCTGACGGAGGGGTGTCCTGCTCTCGATAGGGTGACACCCCTCCGACGCGCTGCGCGCGCCACCTCCCCTTGCAGGGGAGGAATTATCCTATGCCCCCCTTGCACGCCCCCATCATGCGGTGCAGCATGGAACCCGGCCGCAAGGGGGAGCGTAACAACCGGATGGGGACCATCGCCGCGTTCGACGAAATCATGGGGGGCTCGGGCGCGGTTGCGTCTCGCCCCGAACTGTCTGCTTTGCACCGCTGGCTCGATACCACTCCCGACACCGAATTGCGCCGCCGCCAGCAGGCGGCCGAGGCGACCTTCCGGCAATTGGGCATCACCTTCGCCGTCTATGGTGAGAGCGATGCGGCCGAGCGGATCATTCCGTTCGACATCGTCCCGCGCGTCTTCCTGCCCGACGAATGGGCGCGCCTGTCCGAAGGGCTGGTTCAGCGGGTCGAGGCGATCAACGCCTTCCTCGACGACATTTATGGCGAGCGGAAGATCCTGCGCGACGGCATCCTGCCGCCCGACCTGATCTTCGGCAATCCGCAATTCCGCCCCGAAATCGCGGGGATGCGCCCGCCGCACGGGGTGTGGGCGCATATCTGCGGCATCGACCTGGTCCGGACCGGCCCGGACGATTTCTTCGTGCTGGAGGACAATGCCCGCACGCCCTCCGGCGTCAGCTACATGCTGGAGAATCGCGAGGCGATGCTTCGGCTCTGCCCCGAGCTGTTCCGCCAGTTCCGGGTGGCGGCGGTCGACAGCTATCCCGACCGGCTGCTCGCCACGATGAAGTCGGTCGCGCCGCACGGCGTGGCCGAGCCGACCTGCGTCGTGCTGACGCCCGGCCATTACAACTCGGCCTATTACGAGCACAGCTTCCTGGCCGATTCGATGGGGATCGAACTGGTCGAGGCGGCCGATCTGGTGGTGGACGACGATATCGTCTGGATGCGCACCATTGCGGGCCGGGTGAAGGTCGACGTCATCTATCGCCGGGTCGATGATGATTTCCTCGATCCCTTGGTCTTTCGTCCCGATTCGATGTTGGGCGTGCCCGGCCTGATCGCGGCCTATGCGGCGGGCAATGTCGCGATCCTCAACGCGCCGGGCAACGGCATCGCCGACGACAAGGCGATCTACAGCTATATGCCCGATATCGTCCGCTATTATTCGGGGGCCGAGCCCAAGCTGAAGAATGTCGAGACCTGGCGCTGTCGCGAGCCCGAGGCGCTGGCCTATGTGCTCGACCATCTGGACGAACTGGTCGTCAAGCTGGTCGACGGGTCGGGCGGATACGGGATGTTGGTCGGCCCGACCGCGACAAAGGCGCAGATCGAGCATTTCCGCGCCGCGCTGATCGCCGAGCCGCACCGCTATATCGCGCAGCCGACGCTGGCGTTGTCGACCGTGCCGACCCTGGTCGAAAGCGGGGTCGCGCCGCGCCATGTCGACTTCCGCCCCTTCGTCCTGACGGGCTCGGGCGGGGTGGAGGTGACGCCCGGCGGCCTGACCCGTGTCGCCCTTCGGGAAGGCTCGCTGGTCGTCAATTCCAGCCAGGGCGGCGGCACCAAGGACAGTTTCGTCCTGCTCCATCCCGAACCTGACAGCTGGGTGCAGGTGCAGGGCCAGCAGTCGCAGATCCAGACGCAGGGGGCGCGCTGATGCTGTCGCGGACCGCATCCTCGCTCTACTGGCTGGGGCGTTATTTCGAACGGGCGGACTTCATCGCCCGGCTGGTCGAGGCGACCGTCCGGCTCGACGTGCTGTCGCCGCGATCGGCGGGGCTGGCCGCTTGGGGCTCGGCGCTGGCCGTCACCGATACCGCCAGCGCCTTTGCCGATGGCGGGCGCGAGCTGCGTCGGCGCGAGGTCGCGCGTTTCCTGACGGTCGAGAGCTGCCATCCCGGCTCGATCGTCCGCTGCGTCGACATGGCGCGGACGAACGCGCGCGCGGTCCGCACCGCGCTGACCCGTGAGGCGTGGAGCGCGATCAACCGCGCCTGGCTGCATTTCGAGGCCAAGCCCGCCGCCGACGATCCCACCGCCGTCCTCGGCCTGGTCGAGGCGGTGAAGAACGAGACGCGGGGGTTCGAGGGTGCGGTGCACCGGATGCTGCGCAACCAGACGACATGGTTCATCCGGCTGGGCCAGGCGGTCGAGCGCGCGGACAACACCGCGCGGCTGCTCGACGTCAAATACCACATCCTGCTGCCGGCGGGCGAGCGGATCGGCGGCGTCGTCGATCGCGACCAGTGGACGACGATCCTCCAGACCGTCTCCGCCGTCACCGCCTATCGCTGGCTCTATTCCGACGGGTTGAAGCCCGCCAATGTGATCGACCTGCTGATCGCGCGCACCGAGCTGCCGCGCAGCCTGGCGGCGTCGGTCGAGGAAACGGTGGACGTGCTGGGGCAATTGGCCCGGCGAACGGGGCAGCATGGGGAAGCGGATCGTATGGCGAGGGTGCGCGCAAACCGGATGGGCAAGACGCGGTCGGGCGACGTGATCGCGGGCGGGCTTCACCAATATCTCGAAGCCTTTATCCAGGAGAATGCCCAGCTGCACGGCGCCATCGGCCGTCAGTTCAAGTTCGCCTGATGCGTATCGCCATCGAGCATCAGATCACCCACCGCGTGCAAGGGCGCGGCGGGGCGATCGCCCAGATGCTGCGCCTGACACCGGGCAACAGCGACGACCAGACGGTCGGGCACTGGCGGATCGATGTCGACTGTGACGCGCGGCTGCGCCCCGGCCAGGACGGGTTCGGCAATGCGGTGACGATGCTCTATATCGAGGGGCCGGTCGAACAGGTGACGATCACCGCCAGCGGCGACGTGCTGACCAGCGACGCGCATGGCGTGGTCCATGGCACCATCGAGACGCTGCCGCCCGCGCTGTTCCTGCGCGCGACCCCCGCGACCCCGCAGGACGCGGCGATCGCCGCCTTCGCTCGCGAGGTGACGCAGGACACGGACGGGCCGCTCGCCGCGCTCCATGCGCTGAACGCGGCCTTGCACCGGCGTTTTGCGGACAAGGTCGGGCCGGGGGCGGCCGATGCGGGACAGGCCTTCGCCGCAGATGCGGTCGGGGCGTGCGACCTGGCGCATGTCTTTTGCGTGGCGGCGCGGTCGCTGGCGATCCCGGCCCGCTTCGTCTCGGGCTTCGCGCTGCTCGACGGCGCGACCAACGCGCATTGCTGGGCCGAGGCGCATGTCGAGGGGCTGGGCTGGATCGGGTTCGATCCCAGCATCGGCCTCAGCCCGCAGGACCGCCATGTCCGGGTCGCGGTGGCGCTCGATGCGGCAGGCGCGGCGCCGGTGGCGGGCGAGGCGTGGAGCGACCGAGTTCCGGTGGCCGCTGCGAGCCAGTAGGATATAAGCCCCACCCCCGACCCTCCCCTGAAGGAGAGGGGAGGTGCCGTCGGCTATGCCTCGCCCGCCTCGATCGCGGTCTCGACCGCAGGCGGGCCGGAGGCATCGGGGTTGTCGGCATGGAGCGGCGCCCAGCCGCGCGGGCCCAGCGCCTCCAGCGGCTGGTAGCGGGTCTTGTACATCATCCGCGCCGACCCCTTCACCCAATAGCCCAGATAGACATAGGGCAGGTCGGCCGCGCGGGCGCGCAGGATATGGTCCATGATGATGAAATTGCCCAGGCCGGGCCGCGTCGCATCCTGGGTCTCGAAGAAGCTGTAGATCATCGACAGCCCGTCGCCCTGCCGATCGGTCAGGCAGGCCCCCAGCAACCGTCCGCGCTGCCCCTGCGGACCGGCGGGTTCGCGATATTCGATCAGCATCGACTTGACCGGCGACAGCTCGACCATGTCGGCATAGTCGCTCTCGTCCATCGTGGTCATGCCGCCGCCCGGATGCCGCTCGCCCAGATAGCGGCGCAACAGGTCGAACTGCTCGGCGGTCGCCCAGGGCTGGCAGGCGGTCACCTCCAGATCGGCGTGGCGGCGGAGCAGCTTGCGCTGGGTGGCGTTGGGGCGGAACCCCGTGCTGAGCACCCGAACCGAGACGCAGGCGGTGCATCCGGCGCAGGAGGGGCGATAGGCGACCCCCTGGCTGCGCCGAAAGCCGATCCGGCTCAGCGCCTCGTTCAGCTCGTCGGCATGTTCGCCGTTGAGCTCGGTGAACACCTTCCGCTCCTCGCGCCCCGGCAGATAGGGGCAGGGCGCCGGGCTGGTGACGAAGAAGCGCGGAAAACGAAAGGGCGCAGTCACCGCCGGGCAGTTCCTTCAGGAGGGGAGAAGCACATGTCTAGCGATCTTCCCGCCCGAAGGGATGGGGGTATCGTCGTACGGAAACGGGACGGCCGGCCGGGACATCGCTGACCCGGCCGCCATCGGGATCATGCGAGTTCGACCTGCGTCGTCTCGTAACCCGCCGCGCGCAACGCCTCGATCAGCCGGTGCAGGTGGAGCGCATCGCGCGTCTCGCACTCGATATCGGTGATCAGCCCCTTGGCGGGCAAAGTGGTGAAGACGCGCTGGTGATAGACCTCGATGATGTTCACCCGCTCGTGGTCGAAGATGCGCGCGACGTTGAACAGCGCGCCCGGCTGGTCCTGCAACCGGATGCGCAGCCGCGCCAGCCGCCCGGAGCGGGCGAGGTCGCGCAGCAGCACGTTGGCGAGCAGGCGCGTGTCGATATTGCCGCCGCACAGCACGATGCCGACCGTCTTGCCCCGGAAGCGTTCAGGGTAGGACATCAGCGCGGCCAGCCCCGCCGCCCCGGCGCCTTCGACCACCGTCTTCTCGATCTGGAGCAGCGCGCTGACCGATTCCTCCAGATGGCGTTCATCGACCAGCAGGATCTCTCGGACCAGCTGTGCCACCATCTGCGAGGTCAGGCCGCCCGGCTGCTTGACCGCGATCCCTTCGGCCAGCGTATCACCCGCGCAGGGCAGGGCGGTGCCGTTCAGATGGTTGTACATCGAGGGGAACAGCTGGGCCTGCACGCCGACCACCTCGACCGGCGGGTTGGCGGCCGCCGCGACCGTGGCCATGCCCGAGATCAGCCCGCCGCCGCCGATCGGCACGATCAGCGTGTCGATGTCGGGCGCATCCTCCAGCATCTCGAGCGCGACGGTGCCTTGCCCTGCGATGGTGCGGGGATCGTCGAAGGGATGGACGAAGGTATAGCCGCGCTCGGCCTCCAGCACGCGGGCATGGGCATAGGCGGCGTCGAACGTGTCGCCCTCCAGCACCACGGTCGCGCCGTGCCCTTCGGTCTGGACGACCTTCACGATGGGGGTGGTGCGCGGCATCACGATGGTGGCGGGCACGCCCAGCCGGTTGGCGTGATAGGCCAGGCCCTGCGCATGATTGCCCGCCGAGGCGGCGATCACGCCCTTGGCGCGCGCTTCGTCGGACAGTTGCAGCAGCGTGTTGAGCGCGCCGCGTTCCTTATAGGCGGCGGTGAACTGGAGATTCTCGAACTTCAGATAGACGGTCGCGCCGGTCAGCTGGGACAGGGTCCGGCTGATCAGGGTCGGCGTACGGATGATCCGGTCCGAAATCCGGGCATGGGCGGCGCGGACATCGTCGATCGTGACGATGGGCGCGGCCGATACAGGGACGGAGGACGGGATTTCCGAAGCGGCCTCTGGGGCGGTGCGAGTTACCATGGATCAGGCCGTAGCCGATCGGGGGCGGGAGGTGAACCGTTTCGGTGGGGAATGTCTTGTCGGGGCGGGGCCTTCTTCTCCCCTCCCGCAGGCGGGAGGGGCCGGGGGAGGGCAAGGTGTCTCACCGAGCCCGTCCGCTCGCGGCGTTCCCTCCCCCATCCCCTCCCGCCTGCGGGAGGGGCGTGCCTGGGTAAACGGCATGCACCGCCGCAGGCGTCCCCCTTCCTGCAGGGGCGCGCTCGCAGAGACCATTCCTCGAAGAACCACCCCACCACTGTTGCATTGCGGCATCGCCGCCCACGTGAATCGTGCCCGAATGCAACAAGCGCCCGGCACCTGCGTTGCTGGCCTTTTGGGGCCATGCTAGGGCGTCGCGATGATCACAGGGTTGCCACGGATGTCGCCGATGATCCGCTCCGTCACCGGCACGATCGCCCAGTCATGAGCGTCGCACCGACCGGGATCGCCACCACCGCGACCGAAGAATCCCATTCCCACCATCCCCAGGGGCTGGGGCGCCTGGCGCTGGGGGCGATCGGGGTCGTCTTCGGCGACATCGGCACCAGCCCGCTTTACGCCTTTCGCGAGACCTTCGCGAACCCGCACCACCCGCTGCCGCTCGACAATGCGCATATCCTCGGCGTCATCAGCCTGATCTTCTGGTCGATGATGATCGTCGTGTCGGTCAAATATGTCGCGATCATCATGCGCGCCGACAATCGGGGCGAGGGGGGCAGCCTGGCGTTGCTCGCGCTCGTGTCGGGGCAGACCAAGACGCGGCGCTGGTCGCGCGGGATCGTGCTGCTCGGCGTCTTCGCCACCGCGCTCTTCTATGGCGACAGCATGATTACCCCCGCCGTCACGGTGCTGGGCGCGGTCGAGGGCCTGGCGGTCGCCGCCCCCGCCTTTGGCAGCTTCGTCCTGCCGATCGCGATCACGATCCTGATCGTGCTGTTCAAGATCCAGCGTTCGGGGACCGAGCGGGTCGGGCTGTTCTTCGGGCCCGTCATGCTCGTCTATTTCACCGCCATCGCGGTGCTGGGCATCATGAGCTTCGTCCAGACGCCCGAGGTGCTGTTCGCCCTGTCCCCGCATTATGCGGCGCAATTCTTCCTGATCGAGCCCGTGCGCGGCTTCCTGGCGCTGGGTTCGGTCGTGCTGGCGGTGACGGGGGCCGAGGCGCTCTATGCCGATATGGGCCATTTCGGGCGGCGGCCGATCGGCCTGTCCTGGCTGGTCTTCGTGCTGCCCGCGCTGATGCTCAACTATATGGGGCAGGGGGCCTTGCTGGTCCGGGAGGGCGCGGCGGCGCTGGAGAGCCCCTTCTACATGCTGGCGCCCGAGGGGTTGCAGCTTCCCCTCGTCATCCTCGCCACCGCCGCCGCCGTGATCGCCAGCCAGGCAGTCATCACCGGCGCGTTCTCGGTGACGCAGCAGGCGATCCAGCTGGGCTTCATGCCGCGTCTGCGCATCGAGCATACATCGGCCGCGACCGCCGGTCAGATCTACATCCCGCTCATCAACTGGATGCTGATGGTGATGGTGATCCTGCTGGTGCTGTTCTTCCGCTCCTCGTCCAACCTGACCTCGGCATACGGGATCGCGGTGACGGGGGCGATGCTGATCGACACCTGCCTGCTGGGCGTCGCGCTGACCCGGTTGTGGAAATGGCCGCTTTATGCCGCGCTGCCGCTCCTCGGCCTGTTCTTCCTGGTCGACGGTGCCTATTTCCTCGCCAACCTGACCAAGGTGCCGTCGGGGGGCTGGTTCCCTCTGCTGGTCGGCTTCATCATCTTCACCTTCCTGACCACCTGGTCGACGGGGCGCAAGCTGATGATCCAGCGGTTGCGCGAAGGGACGATGCCGATCCACATCTTCATCGATTCGGCCGCCGGTGCCGCCAGCCGGGTGCCCGGCACCGCGATCTTCATGACCTCCTCGCCCGAGGGGGTGCCGCACGCGCTGCTCCACAACCTCAAGCACAACAAGGTGCTGCACGAGCGGATCATCCTGCTGACCGTCAAGATCATGAGCCAGCCCTATTGGTCCGAGGGCGAGCGCGCCAAGCTGGACGATCTGGGACATGGTTTCCACCGTCTGGTGCTGCGTTTCGGCTTCATGGAAGAGGCCGACGTCCCGTCGGCGCTCAAGCGGGTCGAGATGGCGGGCGGGGCGTTCAAGATGATGGACACCAGCTTCTTCCTGTCGCGCCAGACGCTGCTCGCCGCCGAACGGCCCGGCATGTCGGTGTGGCGCGAGAAGCTGTTCTCCTGGATGCTGCGCAACGCCGAGAGCGCGATGGAATTCTTCCGCCTGCCCACTAACCGCGTGGTCGAGCTGGGCAGTCAGGTCGAGATTTGAGCGGCGAGCCAGCCCCGATTATCGTCACCGCGCTGTTCGGGCGCGCCGACCAGGGCTGGTTCGACGGCTTGCGCCGCCAGCATTTCCCGCCCGAGCGCAACGTGCTCGATGCGCATTGCACGCTGTTCCACCATCTGCCGCCCTCGGTCGAGGCGGAGTTGAAGCATCGGCTGAACGGCCTGACGCGCGGGCAACGCGCGCCGCAGGCGCGGGCGGGGGGGCTAATGTCGCTGGGCCGGGGTGTGGCGATCCGGATCGAATCGCCCGGCCTCGTCGCGATCCGGCGCGAACTGGTCGATGCCTTTGCCGGGATGCTGACCCCGCAGGATGCGGGCGGCTGGCGCGCGCATGTGACGATCCAGAACAAGGTGACGCCCGCCACCGCCAAGCTGCTCCTCCAACAGATGGAGCGCGATTTCCGCCCGCGCGAGGTGGAGGTGATCGGGTTGGGGGCATGGTGGTATCGCGGCGGCCCCTGGGAAATGCTTTCGCGTCATTTGTTCGCTTGACGCCCGAAAATAGCCTGTCTATAGGCGCGCCTCCACCGGGTGGAACGCCTAGCATGGCGAAGTAGCTCAGCTGGTTAGAGCAGCGGAATCATAATCCGCGTGTCGGGGGTTCAAGTCCCTCCTTCGCTACCACCCGGTGTATTTCCTTCCTCAGAATGACGCGGATGGCCAAGCCTCCGATGTCTCCGGTCCTGGCTTACCGGATTGGCACGCGACGCTGACGCCGGGCGTCCTTTATCCCGCCAGTATCGAACGTGTCTCAAAGACCGGTGGCGTTGCGGACGCCGGAAATCGGGTCCCGCCATGTGCGATGATGCCCATTCCAGCGCATGATTGTTGGGCAAGCGAGAGTGCGCTGGATGCCCATGCGACCGCCCGCGATCGGAGCGTGCATCCTCTCAAAACTGGGATTCCTGAAAAGATGGAAGTGGCCACGCCCCAATCTCGATTGGTCATTCTGAATTGTCCAATATCTTGATGAACTTAGATCGGCTCATATAGTTCTCGATCAAGAAGTCTGTCGTCAAAATATTTACTAATAAAACAACTGGCGATATAGTTGAGGCATGGGAAACAAGCCCAGAAATTCTCTTATTTATTCAGTGGTATAATCGGAATGCCTCCATATTTGTCTGGCGCGATGTAATATGGGAGGGGCTCGCTATGCCGGATTGGGGCGGGTGGCCAGGGCGGCCGCGAGGGCGGTCATGGATCTGCTCGAATGGCCCAAGCAAAGGCCTTCCCCCGATTTGATCCCGCCCATGGTTTTTGATTATCGGACGGATGATGGTTCCGAAATCCATGTCCAGTTGCGCAACTGGATCGAGGATGGCGACTGTGTCTGGGGTTCGCCTTTTCCTGATGAAGAGCAGAGATGCTATCATCGTCTTCGTATCGTGCGCTTTCATTGGCCCGCGATGGATCAGGACACGTTCCGTCTGATCAAAGAATTGCCGCTCGCGAGCTTCATGTTTCGACGCGATATTCCAGTCGTTTTCGAAAATCTCGACCTGCCGGTCTATCCCCAGCGGAACGCAGGCTGAAGAAGGCGAGGCATCGCCTCGGCTTCATCGGACAATACACAGATTGATCCGCACCTTTTGGGACGCGGCGTCGAATAGCCTTGCCGCAGCCATGGGTGTTCGGGCTGTCCTGTCGGAATCGACCGGCGGCGGCATCTTGCCGCTTTCGCCTCAGGACTCGCCCGGCGGGTGAGCGGTCCGCGTGGGCATCCAGAAACCGTGCAAAATCCGCCGCATGCCCATTGTCCTCCCACCTGACCTATGCGGAAGGATGACATCTTGGCCATTGTTACGATAGAGGGGCGGCGGATGTATTTTCGTGCCGCGATTCATGACCTGATCTTAACGGATATTTGGTCAATCGGGCGATAGGTCCCCTCATCACGACCCCAATGGGAGGCTTTGGGTTCCACGCCGTGAATGCCGCCGTCTATGCCCTGATAGCCAATAGCTGCATGGCGGCGCTGTTCGTCGTGACTTACGGCGTCGTCGCGATAACCTATTCGCGGCAGCGCGGGGCCGTCTGGTTCATGGTCAGCTATCTGCTGGGTTTCCTGACCCCGATCTGCGAATTGCTGTTCCGCTTCACCGATTATCGGCTGCTGTTCGCGGTGCTGGGATATGCCGCGTTCCTGGGCGCCATCACCGTGATGTCGGTGGGGATCCAGGCCTTTGCGGGTCATCGGCTATGCCGCCGTCCCGCCGCCTTGCTATGGGCGGGCGGAATGGCCTTGCGGATGAGCCTGCTGGGTGGCACCCGCAACAGCCTGCCCTATGAGATGCTGTTCCAGCTGCCGTTCGCGCTCGGATCGATCCTGGTCCTGTTCTCCATCCGGCGGATCGCGCAGAAGGGGCCGATCCGAACCCTGCTGATGGTGGTGTTCGGGATCATCGGCGCGCATTTCCTGGTCAAGCCGTTCATGGCGGCGTCGCTGGGGTCGGGGCATTCGGCGCAATATTATGCGACCAGCTATTATGCGGTCGTGTCGCAGGTCTCGACCGGGGTGTTGCTGGTCGCGGCCGGGCTGTTCCTGATGCTGCTGGTCATCCAGAAGGCGCTGGACGACACGATACGGGATGCAGAGAGCGATCCGTTGACCGGGCTGGCCAATCGGCGTGGACTGGCCAGGGCTGGCCCCGCGCTGCTCGCCGAGGCCAAGCGCGACGGGCACGTCCTTTATGCGATGGTCCTGGACCTCGATCACTTCAAGCGGGTCAACGACATGTTCGGGCACGCGATGGGGGACCGGGTGCTGGTGGCCTTTGCCGACCTGCTGCGGACCGCGACCGCGCCCGATGTGCTGGCGGTGCGCCTGGGGGGTGAGGAATTCGCGCTGCTGGTGCCCGATGCCTTTGGCCCGGCGGAGCGATCCGACAACCGGGCCAGCCACCTGGCCGGCGACATCCGCGCCCTGCTTCGTCGTTTCGACCGGCAGGGCCTGCCACCTCTGACGGTCAGCGGCGGCATCGTGCGCCATGCACCGGGCGAGACGCTCGACGATCTGATCGCCCGCGCCGACCAGCTGGCCTATCGCGCCAAGCGGGCCGGGCGCGACCATATCCTGCACGAGCCGATGCCCGTGGCAGTCGAGCCCTCCCATGACTGGTACGACGAGGCCGAACCGGGGCGGCGCGTCGCCACGGGCTAGGGCCCGGTCAGTCGCGGAACAGCCCGTGCGGGTCGTTCGCGACCAGCATCGCATCGGCACGCGCCAGCGCGATCAGCGTCAGGCCCTGCGCATAGGCATGGTCGATCGCGAGACTGGTCGGGGCCGAGATTCCGACCAGCATCCCGACACCTGCGACCAGGGCCTTGTCGACCATCTCGTAGCTGATCCGCGAGGTGACGAGGATGAAGTCGGCCTCCCGACCCGATCGCGCCAGCGTGCCGACCAGCTTGTCGAGCGCATTGTGCCGCCCGACATCCTCCGCCGCCGCGAGCGTCGCGCCCACCGCATCGCAGGCGATGGCGGCATGGACCGCGCCGGTCAGCGCGTTGAGCGGCTGGGACGCGCGAATGCCCTCCAGCGCGGCGAACAGCGTCGCGGTGCGGGCCTGGGGGGCAGGGGGGCGGTTGGCGACGGGGCGGGCGATCTGCTCCAGCCCGGACAGGCCGCACAGCCCGCAGCTGGTGTCGCTCGTGCGGTGGCGGACCCGGTCGTGGATCCGCCCCCGGCAATGTTCGGCCAGCGTCACACGGACGATCCAGCCCGCCTCCGCCGCAAAGGGATCGATCTCGACGATGTCGCCCGGCGCGTCGATCAGCCGCTCGGTGAGCAGGAAGCCGGTGGCGAAGTCCGCCAGCCGCTCGGGCGTCATCATCATCACCGCATAGCCGAAGCCGTCGACCTCGATCGCGACCGGGCATTCGACCGCGACGGCGCGGGTGATCGGCTCGACCGTATCGGGCGACAGGCGGACGAGCGTCAGCGTCCGGACGGGATCGCCAGTGACCGCCGTCACAGGGCGGCAAGGTCGGCGGGAGTGTTCACATTGGCGATCGGCTGGGGCGATGCGATGGGGATCGCCCCGATCGCCCGGACCCAGCCGCGCACTGAGCGATCGCGGTTGAGCGACAGATGCGCCATCAGATGCGCCCCCAGGGCGGAGGGCCAGAGCCCCAGCACCGGCGCATCCTGGCAATAGCTGGGCTCGCGCCGCAGGATCGCGTCGATCAGCCCGTCGGGCAGGCGCGGCATGTCGCACCCGATGGTCAGGACACAGCGAAAGCCATGGGCGGCGGCATAGTCCAGCGCACCCGCGATCCCGCCGAGCGGCCCCAGATCGGGCTCGGGCATGTCGGGCACGCCTTGCGCGCCGCCCACCTGTACCACGCGCGCGCAATGGGGGGCGATGGTGGCGCGGGCATGCGCCACTAGGGTTCGGTCGCCCAGCATGGCGACCGCCTTGTTCGATCCGAACCGCGACGAACGCCCCCCGGTCAGGACGGCTCCCAATATGCTCATGACGTCATGCTCATGCGGGGACGCGCACCTTCACCGGCACCGACTTGCCCGCGGGCACATGGCTTTCCAGCGCATGATGTTCCAGCGGGATCAGATAGTTGAGTTCGGGGTAATAGCCGCCGATACACCCTTCGGGGATGTTGTACTCGACGACGCGCAGGCCCTCGACCACCCGGTCCTGCCCGTCATCGGCATCGCTTTCCAGCGCGATGGTCTGTCCGTCCGACAGGCCCAGCCTGGCGATGTCGGCCTTGTTCATCATCGCCACCATGCGCGTCCCGCTGATCCCCCGGAAACGATCGTCATAGCCATAGATGGTCGTGTTGAACTGGTCGTTCGAGCGCAGCGTGATGAGGCGCATCCGCCCCTCGGCGGGGGGGATGCCGGAGGCGTCCATGGCGCGCGGCACGTTGAACTCGGCCTTGCCGCTCTCGGTTTCCCATTTGCGGTGCGAGGCGGGATTGCCCTTCCAGAAGCCGCCGGGCTCGAACAGCCGTTCGTTGAAGTTGGCGAATTTGTCGGGATAGACATTCTCGATCGCGGTGCGGACCAGTCCGTAATCGCCGACCCATTCGTCCCATGGCACGTTGGGATTGGGCTCCAGCACCGCCTTGGCGATTCCCGCAACGATGGCGGGTTCGGACAGCAGCGTGTCGGCGGCGGGCGTCGCCTTGCCGACCGAGCCATAGATATGGCTGAACGAATCCTCCATCGACACCGCCTGGCGGCCGCCCTTCTGCATATCGGTCTCGAGACGGCCGAGACAGGGGAGGATGTAGCTTTCCTCGCCCGGCACCAGATGGCTCTTGTTGAGCTTGGTCGCGATATGGACGGTGATGGGCAGCTTCGCCCACGCCGCCTTCATCCTGGCATGTTCGGGCGTGGCGCGCAGGAAGTTGCCGCCCAGCTGGACGAAACCTTGCGCGGTCCCGGCGATGATCTGGCGGCACGCCTCGACCGTGTCCCAGCCCTTTTCGGTCGGCGGCTCGAACTCGAACAATTCCTTAAGCCGCTCGACAGGGGCGAGTTCGGTCTTCTCGGTGATACCGACGGTGCGCTGGCCCTGCACATTGCTGTGCCCGCGCACCGGACCCGGTCCCGCCCCCTCGCGCCCGATATTGCCGCGCAGCAGGAGCAGGTTGACGATCATGTGCAGCGCGTCGATGCCATAGCGATGCTGGGTGATGCCCATGCCGTACACCGCGATCACCCGCTCGGACTTCATATAAACGCGCGCGGCCTGTTCGATGGCATCGCGGGTCAGGCCGGAATCGCGGACGATGTCGCTCCACACGGCCTGGCGGCAGTAATTCGCGAAATCCTCGAACCGGGTCGTGTGCTGCTCGATGAAATGATGATCGAGGATGCGCTTGGTGCCCTTGGCTAGCGCGCGGTCGTCCTCCTCGATCACCAGCTTGCAGATGCCGGTCAGCGCGGCGATGTCGCCGCCCGCCTTCACCTGATGATATTGGGTCGAGATGTCGGTCGAACTGCCGGTCAGCATCTGTATCGGGTTCTGGGGCGAGGCGAAGCGTTCCCAGCCGCGTTCGCGCAGCGGGTTGAACGTCACGATCTCCACCCCGCGCTTGGCGCAGGCCTGGAGATTGTGGAGCATGCGCGGCGCGTTGGTCGCGACATTCTGCCCGAAGGAGAAGATCGCGTCGCACTTGTCGTAATCCTCCATCTGGATCGTCGCGACGGGCGAGCCGATGGCGGATTTGAGCCCGACCGAGGTCGTCTCGTGGCACATGTTGGAGCTGTCGGGCAGGTTCTGCTGCCCCCACATCCGCGCGAACAGCGAATACATGAACGAGGTTTCGAGCGAGGCGCGGCCCGAGGCGTAGAGCACGACCTTGGTCGGGTCGCAGGTCTTCAGCTTGGCGCCGATCGCCGCGAATGCCTCGTCCCAGCTGACCGCGACATATTTGTCGCTCGCGCGGTCATAGCGCATCGGATGGGTCAGGCGGCCCGCCTGCTCCAGATCATGGTCGGGCCATGCCTCCAGCTCCTTGACCGTATGCCTGGCGAAGAAATCTGGCGTGACGCGAAGCGAGCTGAGCTCCCACGCGGTCGCCTTGGCCCCGTTCTCGCAGAACTCGGCGATGTGCGGCTTGGCGGGTTTGCCCCAGGCGCAGCTGACGCACATCACCCCGCCGGGCTTGTTCTGGCGGCGCAACGTGTCGAGCGTCTCGGGCCCCAGCCCCTCCTTGGGCAAGATCTTGGCCATGCCCTTCATCGATCCCCAGCCGCCGGCGGGGGCGGTATATTCGGTGATCTTCACATCGTCGTCGTCGCGCATCAGGCCCATCTCCACTTGCAACGTCAAACGAAGCTAGCGCCGAATGGCCGCATGAGAAGCGGTTCATTTTTGTCGCTCGCGCGACTATCTAGGGCGCAAACATGCTTCACAGGACTATGACATGACCACCCACGCCACCCGCATGCTCATCCTCGGCTCGGGCCCCGCCGGGCTGTCCGCCGCCATCTATGGCGCGCGCGCGGGGATGCAGCCGATCGTGGTGCAGGGCATCCAGCCGGGCGGCCAGCTGACCACCACCACGGATGTCGAGAATTATCCGGGCTTTGCCGACGTCATCCAGGGCCCCTGGCTGATGGAGCAGATGCAGAAGCAGGCGGAACATGTCGGCGCGCGGATGATGTGGGACACGATCACGGAAGTGGACCTGACCAGCCGCCCGTTCCGCCTGATCGGCGACGGCGGCGACGTCTATGAGGGCGAGGTGCTGGTCATCGCGACGGGCGCGCAGGCCAAGTGGCTGGGCCTGGACAGCGAAGACGCGATGAAGGGCAAGGGCGTGTCGGCCTGCGCGACCTGCGACGGCTTCTTCTATCGCGGCAAGAAGGTCGCGGTGATCGGCGGCGGCAACACCGCGGTCGAGGAGGCGCTGTACCTGACCAACCATAGCGACGACGTGACGCTGATCCACCGCCGCGATTCGCTGCGCGCCGAGCGCATCCTGCAGGAGCGGCTGTTCGCGCATCCCAATGTGAAGGTGCTTTGGAACAAGGAAGTCCGCGAATTCGTCGACGGCGGCGGCAATGCGGGCCTCGTCGCGCTCGACCTGCTCGATACGGTGACGGGCGAGCATAGCCGCCTGGACGTGGAGGGCGGCTTCGTCGCGATCGGCCATCACCCGGCGACCGAGCTGTTCCGGGGGCATCTGGAGCTGGATTCGGACGGTTATATCGCGGTCGAGACGGGTTCGACGCGGACCAGCGTGCCCGGCGTGTTCGCGTGCGGCGACGTGGCGGACAAGGTCTATCGTCAGGCGGTGACGGCGGCGGGCACTGGCTGCATGGCCGCGCTGGATGCCGAACGCTTCCTGGCGGCGGCCGAGTTCGAGGACATGGCCAAGGCGGCGGAGTAACCGCGCGCATTCCTCCCCTGCAAGGGGAGGTGGCAGTCCGCAGGACTGACGGAGGGGTGTCACCATCAGCGGGCACACCCCTCCACCAGCTTCGCTGGTCCCCCTCCCCTTGCAGGGGAGGAATTTATTTCAACTTAACCGATCGATCGCCTCCAGCGTCAGCGATCCCGGAATGATCATCACCGGCACGGGCAGCGCGCCCGCGTCGGTGCCCGAGAAATGGCTGACCAGCTTGCCCGGCGCGCCGCTGGCGGCGGCGCCCAGCACCAGCGCGGCGATGTCGGGATTGGCCGCGATCATCTCGCGGATCACCTTGGGCGCATCGCCCTCGCGCACCGTGATCGAGGGACGCAGCCCCGATTCGTCGAGCAGCGTCCCCGCCGCGCTCGCGACCAGCGCCTCGGCCTGTTGGCGCGCCTCGTCCTCGATCGTCGCCTGGACACCGCCGAACGCGATGAATTCCTGCGGCGGCAGGACGGTCAGGATCTCGACGCCGCCGCCCGTCTTCACCGCGCGTCGCGCAGCAAAGCGCAGGGCGATCACCGATTCCGGACTGTCGTCGATCACGACCAGATAGATACGCATGGCGGCCCCCCAATTTGTGTCGAATGGATGCCGTTACATAACATTTCGTGCAAGGCCATGACTTGACCGGGCGCAATTCGGGCGCAAGAGACGGGCCGCTACGGAATTGGTTTGCCCCGAGAGGACCTCCATGTCGATCGAGATCAAGATGCCCGCGCTGTCGCCGACCATGGAGGAAGGCACGCTGGCCAAATGGCTGGTGAAGGAAGGGGATACGGTGAAGTCCGGCGATATCATGGCCGAGATCGAAACCGACAAGGCCACGATGGAATTCGAGGCGGTGGATGAAGGCGTGATCGCCAAGATCCTCGTCGCCGAGGGTTCGGACAATGTGAAGGTCGGCACCGTCATCGCGATCCTGGCCGAAGAGGGCGAGGACGCCGCGTCGGTTCAGGCGCCGTCCAAGTCGGAAACCCCGGCTCCGGCCAAGCCGATGCCGACCGACCCCACCGATCCCAACAAGACCGGCAGCGAAGCCAAGCCCGTCGAGCGCACGGTCGAACAGGCCGAGGATCATGGCAAGCCCGCCGATTCGGGCAAGCAGGCCGGCCAGGGCGGCCGCGCGATCGCCAGCCCGCTGGCGCGCCGCATCGCCTCGCAAAAGGGCCTCGACCTGTCGGCGCTGACCGGATCGGGCCCCAATGGCCGCATCGTGAAGGCGGACGTCGAGAATGCGCAGCCGGGCCAGGCCAAGGCAGCGGCTCCGGCCGCGTCGACCTCGGCTCCGGCGGAAACCGCCTCGGCTCCCGTCGCCGCGCCGAAGCCCGCGCAGGTGCCGGACATCCCGCACGAGGCGTCGAAGCTGTCCAACATGCGCAAGACGATCGCGCGTCGCCTGACCGAGTCGAAGCAGCAGGTTCCGCACATCTATCTGACGGTGGACGTGCGCCTCGACGCGCTGCTCAAGCTGCGTGGCGAGCTGAACGCGGGTCTCGAATCGCGTGGCGTCAAGCTGTCGGTCAACGACATGCTCATCAAGGCGCTGGGCGTCGCACTGATGGCGGTGCCGAAGTGCAACGTCATGTTCACGCCCGACCAGCTGATCAGCTTCAAGCGCGCCGACATCTCGGTCGCGGTGTCGACCCCGGCGGGCCTCATCACCCCGATCGTGTCGGAGGCCGATACGCGCTCGCTGTCGTCCATCTCGACCACGATGAAGGACCTGGCCACCCGCGCCCGCGACAACAAGCTGCAGCCGCACGAATTCCAGGGCGGCACCGCCTCGATCTCGAACATGGGCATGTTCGGCATCAAGCAGTTCGAGGCGGTCATCAACCCGCCGCAGGGCATGATCCTGGCGATCGGCGCGGGCGAGAAGCGTCCCTATATCGTCGACGACCAGCTGGGCGTGGCGACCGTCATGTCGGCGACCGGCAGCTTCGACCACCGCGCGATCGACGGGGCCGATGGCGCCGAGCTGATGAAGGTGTTCAAGGAACTGGTCGAGCGTCCGCTGGCGATGCTGGCCTGATAGACCGGGGGCGGGCGCCATGCGGGTTCGGATCGAGCTGTTCTATATCGGCCTGGGGTTGATCGCGGCGCTCGTCATGACCTGGGCCGCGGCCTGGGCCTATCCGCTGGGCCGCACCGAAATCTGGTGGTGCGGCGTGGCGGCGATGGTCGCGACGATGGCGATGGGCATCGGTCCGCTCCACCGGGCGCGCATCGCCGACCGCATGGCACGGAGACACGCCGAACAATGAGCACGCTGCCCGATCAGAACCCCACCATCCGCGTCACCGCCATGCCGTCCGACGCCAATCCTTACGGCGATATCTTCGGCGGCTGGCTGATGGGCCAGATGGATCTGGCGGCGGGTTCGGTGGCCTCGCGCCATTCGGGCGGCCGGGCGGTCACGATCGCGGCGGAGGGGATGAAGTTCCACGCCCCCGTGCTCGTCGGCGACGAGGTGTCGGTCTATGCGACGCTGGTCCGGGTCGGCAACACGTCGATGACGATCGAGGTCGAGGCCTGGCGCCGCGCCCGCCACGTCGAGGATGCGACCAAGGTGACGCAGGCCCGCTTCGTGTTCGTCGCGACCGACAAGGACCGCAAGCCGCGCAGCGTTCCGCCGCTGACTCCCGCGCAAGACTGATTGAAATTTTCTCGGGGTCACACCCCACGCACCGCCAAGGCGCGCGTTCAGAAGGAAGAGCAACGTGGCTGACACTTACGACCTTATCGTCCTCGGCTCCGGCCCCGGCGGCTATGTCGCGGCGATCCGCGCGAGCCAGCTTGGCCTGAAGGTCGCGATCGTCGAGCGCGAGCGGCTGGGCGGCATCTGCCTCAACTGGGGCTGTATCCCGACCAAGGCGCTGCTGCGCTCGGCCGAGGTCTATCACTATATGACCCACGCCGCGCAGTACGGCCTGTCGGTCGAAAAGCCCTCGTTCAGCCTGGACAAGGTGGTCGATCGCAGCCGCAAGGTCGCGGGCCAGCTGAATGCCGGCGTCAAGGGCCTGATGAAGAAGAACAAGGTCGCCGTGCATGAAGGCGTCGGCACGATCACCGGAAAGGGCAAGCTGTCGGTCGTCCAGGGCGACAAGACCACCGAGCTGACCGCCAAGCACATCATCGTCGCCACCGGCGCGCGCGCGCGCGACCTGCCCTTTGCCAAGGCGGATGGCGAGCGCATCTGGACCTATCGCCACGCGATGGTGCCGCCCGCCATGCCGACCAAGCTGCTGGTCATCGGATCGGGTGCGATCGGCGTCGAGTTCGCCAGCTTCTACAACGACATGGGCGCGGAAGTGACCATCGTCGAGATGCTCGACCGGATCATGCCGGTCGAGGATGCCGAAGTCAGCGACTTCATGACCAAGCAGCTGACCAAGTTCGGCATGACCATCAAGACCAAGACCGGCCTGGAAAAGCTGGAGGCGACCGCATCGGGCGTCAAGGCTGCGATGAAGGGCCCGGACGGCAAGGTCGAGACCGCCGAGTTCAGCCATGCGATCGTCGCCATCGGCATCGTCCCCAACACCGAGAATATCGGCCTGGAGAAGCTGGGCATCACCACCGATCGCGGTCACATCAAGACCGACGGCTATGGCCGCACCAATGTCGACGGCATCTGGGCGATCGGCGACGTGACGGGCGCGCCCTGGCTGGCGCACAAGGCGAGCCATGAGGGCGTGATCGCCGCCGAGGCCATCGCGCAGGCGCTGGGCAACAAGGACGTCCACCCGCATGCGATGGACAAGGGCAACATCCCGGGCTGCACCTATTCGCGTCCGCAGGTCGCCAGCGTCGGCCTGACCGAAGCGAAGGCCAAAGAAGCCGGTTACGAAGTGAAGGTCGGCAAGTTCCCCTTCATCGGCAACGGCAAGGCGATCGCGCTGGGCGAGGCCGAGGGTTTCGTGAAGACCGTGTTCGACGCCAAGACCGGCGAGCTGCTGGGCGCGCACATGGTCGGCGCGGAAGTGACCGAGATGATCCAGGGCTATGTCGTCGCCCGCCAGCTGGAGACGACCGAGGCCGAGCTGATGGAAACGGTGTTCGCGCATCCGACCATTTCGGAGTCGATGCACGAGTCGGTGCTGGCCGCCTATGGGCGCGCGTTGCACATCTGATTTTTACGGATCGGATACAGGTGAGGGGCTCGCTGCGGCGGGCCCCTTCTTTGTTGGGGTATGCCCGTGGCCTTCGACTTCGCTCAGGCTGAACGGGGGTTGGGGAGCGGCATCATTCCATCACTCCGTTCAGCCTGAGCGAAGTCGAAGGCCACGCCCAACCCTCACCCCAATCCGGCCAGCACCGCCTCGCTGTCGCGCAATTTGGCGAAATCCGCCGCCAGCAACCCCATGGTGACATCGAAGATCGCCTGCGCGTCCAGCCCGGCGGAGGGCAGGTCGAAGCCCAGCACCGCATCCGGCACCACCGTCACCGCAAAGCCCAGATCGGAGGCCGCACGCGCCGTCGAATTGACGCAGAACCCCGCCACCGCCCCGACGATGTGGAGATGCGACAGCCCCTGTTCGTGCAGATGTGCCGCCAGCGGCGTCGTGGCGAAGGCGGAGGAGCTTCGCTTCACGAAGATCGCCTCACCGGGCCGCTCCAAGGCGCAGGCCATCGGCGGATAGCCGGGCGCGTCGGAATGCAGGGGCGAAGTCGGGTCGGCCTCGGCATGGCGGATATGGATGACCGGCCGCCCGGCCCCGCGAAACGCCTCGGCCAGAACCCCGATCCTGGCGGGCGCATCCCCGTTGACGTGCGGACGCCCGGCCTCGATCCGGTCCTGCATCGCCTGTTGCATGTCGATGATCACCAAGGCGCTGGTCATGCCCACTCGCTCCCCCATCTTCGCTGCAATGTCCCTAATCCACGCGGGCGACCGCGCAAAGGCCATCGCCGATCGGCCGATCCGGGCCATCCTGCCGCATTCCGCTTGCGAAACGGATGGTTTTGGCCGCATCGGTCGCATCCGCAACAGTTCGACCGGCGAGCCATGACCCGAGCCCTTTCCCACCGCCTGCGCATCGCCATCGCGGCGCTGATCCTGTTCGGGCTGAGCCTGCTGATCTTCGCACCGGGCTATGTCGAATATGACAGCGTGGGCCAATATGCGCAGGCGCTGACCGGGACATATGACGACTGGCACCCGCCGATCATGGCGCGGCTCTGGTCGCTGTTTCCGGGGCAGGGCGCGCGGCCGATGCTGGTCCTGCAACTGGCGACATGGTGGCTGGGGCTGGGGTGCATCGCGGCGGCGATCGTCGACCGGCGGCCGCGCGCGGCGCTGGGCGTGCTGGCGGTCGGACTGGTGCCGCCCTGGCTGGGCTGGGAGGTGGCGATCCTGAAGGACGCGCAGATGACCGGCGCGGCGTTGGCGGCGGTCGGCATCCTTGGCTGGTGGCGATTGCGCGGACGGCCGGTGCCCGGCTGGGGCTGGGCGGCGGCGGGCATGTTGCTCGCCTATGCCGCGCTGGTCCGGGCCAATGCGATCTTCGCCATCGCGCCGCTGGTCGCCTTGCTCGTCGCCGATCGCTGGGGCCGCCGGATCGCGATCACCGTCGCGCTGACGCTGGCGACGCTGGCGGTGGCGCCGCTCGTCAATCACAAGCTCCTCGGCGCGAAGCCCAGCGGCGTCGCGCGATCGCAGGCGCTGTACGATCTGGCCGGAATCGCCGTGCGGGTACCCTATGACGCGCGGCTGGGTTTCTCTCCGCAGGAAGTTGCCGAAATCCGCGTCAAGGGGTGCGTGAAGCCGTTCTTCTGGGACCCTCTGGGCGAGCCCGCGCGGTGCGGCACCCGGTTGCAGCGGTTCGAGACGATCCCGCCTTCGCGTCTCTACGCCCGGCTGGCCCCCGCCATGCTGCATCATCCGCTGGCCTATGCGGCGCAGCGGCTGGCGCATGTCAATTCGACCTGGCGTCTGTGGGTGCCGCCGCGCTGGCCCAATGCCGCGCCGCCGCAGGGCAGCGAGGCGAACGACTATGGCCTGGGCCATCCGGGGCCCGTCGCGCTGACGTGGCAGCGCATGGCGAGCCCCTGGGTCGATGCGCCGGTCATGTGGCCGATCATCTGGATCATCCTGGCGGCGGGCGGCCTGGCCGTGACGCGGGGGAGCGGGCTGGCGGGGGCGTTGTTCGGATCGGCGCTGGGGCTGGAGGCCAGCTTCCTGGTCGTCAGCGTCGCCTCGGATTTCCGCTATCATCTGTGGCCGGTCATGGCCTGCGCGCTGGGGCTGATCCTGGCCAAGCCGTGGCAGGGCGACCGGCGCATCGTCCGCGCGACGCTGGCGGCGTTGGTCGCGGTGCTGCTGCTCGGCGGGATCGCACGCGCGACCATGGCCGCGCCGCCGCAAAGCTATCAGGGCATGCTGGTCTGAACCCGAAATCCGGTCGGCGGCGTTACCCCGCCGAAAGGAGCCGCAAATGGCCGACGATCACGACCAGATCTATGCCGATTTCAAGGAGGCCGTGAACATGGCCCCCGCCGAACTCGAGAAATTCCTCGACAGCGACGAGTCGAAGGAGGTCGGGCAGAAGAAGGACGGCGCCGACGAAAGCGTGGGGCATGAATCGGGCGGCAAGATCGTCGCGATCAAGCGCAAGAATAAGGCCGATCTGACCGACGACGACTATGCGCACATGAAGAAGGTCGTCGGCTATGTGCACCGGCATTTGAAGCAGGGCGGCCCCGACAAGGATGTCGAGCATTCGCCATGGCGCTATTCGCTGATGAACTGGGGGCATGACCCGCTGAAGGATTGAGATGCCCGGAACGCCGTTCAGCCTGAGCGAAGTCGAAGGCCACGCCTCGTCCTCACCCCACGCCGCCGCCCCGGCGAAGGCCGGGGTCCAGTCGGGGTGGTCTATCGAGCACGCCACGGACTTGGTGGCCATTGGACCCCGGCCTTCGCCGTGGTGGTGGTTGGAGTGGGAGCGACCGGATTCCCTTGGCCTTCGACTTCGCTCAGGCTGAACGGGGGATGGGGATACCGGCTCCAAGGTGATGGAGATAGGAAAAGGGCCCGGCCTTTCGACCGAGCCCTCTCTCAAATCTCGAACCGGGATCAGGCCGCGACGTCGTACGGCTTGATCTCGCCCGCCAGATACAGGTTGCGGGCCTTGGCGCGGCTCAGCTTGCCCGAGCTGGTGCGGGGCAGGGTGCGCGGCGGGATCAGTTCGATGACGCAGTTCATGCCGGTCACCGCGCGTACGCGCTCGCGGATTTCGTCACGCAGGCGGGCGCGTTCCTCGTCGTCCGAGCTACGGCACTGGACCAGCACGGCGGGGGTTTCCTCGCCGCCCGGCGTGGTGATGGCGAAGGCGGCGATGTCGCCCGCCTTGAAGCCCGGCAGCTGCTCGACCGCCCACTCGATGTCCTGCGGCCAGTGGTTGCGGCCGTTGACGATGATCATGTCCTTGGCGCGGCCGACGATGTAGATATAGCCCTTGGACATATAGCCCATGTCGCCGGTGTCGAGCCAGCCATCGACCATGCAGGCTTCGGTCGCGGCCTGGTCGCGGAAATATCCGACCATGACCGACGGGCCCTTGCACCACACCTTGCCGATCGCCCCGTCGGGCAGCGGCGTGCCGTCCTCCTCGCGGATTTCGATCACCATATCGCGCGCGGGCTTGCCGCAATTGACGATGGCGCGGAAACGCTGCGGCCGGTCGGTGCCGCGTGCGCCGCCCGACAGCTGGGTTTCCTCGACCAGCTCGACGCGGATGCCTTCGCCCGGTGGCATGATCGACACCGCCAGCGTCGCCTCGGCCAGCCCATAGGAGGGCAGGAAGGCGGTTGCCTGGAAGCCCGCATCGGCAAAGGCGTCGACGAAGGACTGCATGACGTCGGGGCGGATCATGTCCGCGCCATTGCCCGCGATCCGCCAGCGCGACAGGTCGAAACGGTCCGACGCCTTGGTCTGCGACGAGATGCGGCGCGCGCAGATGTCATAGCCGAAGGTCGGCGAATAGCTGACCGAGGTGCCCGGATTGCGGCTGATCATGTCGAGCCACGCCAGCGGGCGACGCGCGAAATCCTCGGTCTTCAGGTAATCGGTCGACACCTGGTTGGCGACTGGCGACAGGAAGCAGCCGACCAGACCCATATCGTGATACCAGGGCAGCCACGAGACGCAGCGGTCGCTCTCCTGGATCTTCATGCCATGGCTGTGCGCCGCCAGATTGTTGAGCAGCGCATGGTGGGTGATCGCCACGCCATGCGGAAAGCGGGTCGAGCCGCTGGAATATTGCAGATAGGCGATCGCGTCCGACTTAGCCTCGGGCAGCGGCGCCTCGGGCGCCTCGCGCCGGGCGAAACTGTCCCAGTCGATCCCCTCGACGCCCGCCGCCTCGGCCGCCGCACCGGCCATCTGCGCCAGTTCGGGCGGGAAGATCAGCATCTTGGGGTCGCAGCTGGCAAGCTGGACGCGCAGCTGCTCGATATAGCTGTCGCGCCCCCCGAACGAGGTCGGCAGCGGCAGCGGCACCGGCCAGGCGCCCGCATAGATCACGCCGAAGAAGAGGGCGGCGAATTCCGGCCCCGTCTCGGCGACCAGCGCGATCCGCTCCTCGGGGCGCACGCCGCTGGCGATCAGCCGGCGGGCGCAGGCCAGCGCGTCGTCGCGCAGCTCGGAGAAGGGATAGGGACGGGTCAGGACCCCGCGCGCATCGTGGAAGTTCAGACCGCGCGAGCCCGAGGCGGCATAGTCCAGCGCCTGGCCCAGCGTATCGAAGTCGGCGAAGCGGCGCGGCAGCGCATCTTCGGTCGGCGTCGCGATGATGGCGCGCGCGTCGTCCTGATGGTGCTCGATCGTCATGGCCTTGCCTTCGTTCCTTATGCTCTTGCATCGTCCGGGCCGCGGGGCCGCGGAGACGAGTATGATTCTTTCGCCGGATGGACGGCGGCTTCCCGCGTTCTAATTCCAGTGTCAGTGTGGCACAAACAAGGCGTGTCTGCCGATCGTCGCCCGCCAAAGCCCCTTGATCCCAAATTGCTGGAGCAGATCGCGCTGCGCTATGTCGAGCGTTTCGCGACGACCGAGGGCAAGCTGGTCGAATATCTGACCCGCAAGCTGCGCGAACGCGGCTGGGCGGGGGAGGATGCGCCCGATCCGCGCGGGCTGGCGGCCAGGATGGTCGAGCTGCGCTATATCGACGACCGCGCCTATGCCGAGATGAAGGCGGCGTCGCTGGCTCGCCGGGGGCTGGGCGCGCGGCGGGTGCGACAGGCGCTGCAGGCGGCGCGGGTCGGGCCCGAGGATCACGAGGCGATTGCGGGGCAGGTGGCGGAGGCGGCGCGCGATGCCGCGCTGGCCTTTGCCCGGCGGCGGCGAATCGGGCCTTTCGGTGACGGCGAGGCGGATCGCGCGCTTCGCGAGAAGCAGTTCGCGGCGATGCTGCGCGCCGGTCATGACATGGCGCTGGCCCGGCAGATCGTGTCGGCGGCGCCCGGCGAGATGATCGACGACCGGGAATATTGATCCAAATTCGCCAAATTTCCGTTCAAGTAAAGAATCTTGGCCGTTTCGTCCCACTCCGGACCAGCAAAAAGTGATCCGCCTCGCATTGCGGGTGCGAACAAAGATGCTAGCAATGCATCCAAGGGTGCGATGATGCTGGATGAAACGCCAAATACAGGGGGCGGCATCGACGGCGAAGCGACGGATGCGGCCGTAAGGCTGACGGGGGTCGTCAAGTGGTTCGATGTGACGCGCGGCTTCGGCTTCGCGGTCGCGGACGATCGGGCGTACGGGGATGTGCTGCTGCACTTTACCGTGCTTCAGCCGCATGCCCGGCGCAGCCTGCCCGAAGGCGCGCGGGTGGAGATGCTCGCGGTGGAACGTGGGCGCGGCTATCAGGCGCGCGAGGTGCTGAGCATCGACCTGACCCATGCCGTGCCCGAAATGCCCAAGCGGCCCCGCTCGCCCGACAGGGTCGATCCCGAGACGCTGGTCGATGCGGCGGGCGATCCCGAACTGGTCGCGGTCAAATGGTTCAACCGGCTGAAAGGCTATGGCTTTCTGCTGCGCGACCGCGACGGGGCGGATATCTTCGTGCATATGGAAACGCTGCGGCGCGGCGGCCTGATCACGGTCGAGCCGGGGCAGCCGCTGGCCGCGCGGATCGTCGATGGACCCAAGGGGCCGTTGGCGGTGGTGGTGACGGAAAGGATGTAAGGCGTGCGACAGCGGGCTATGGGGGCGGGGCGCGGCATGGCGCTCGCGCTGGGGCTGGCCGCGATCCAGCTGAGCGGCTGCTCGGGCGCAGAGCAGACCGCCAAGACGGCGGACGCCCAACAGGCGTCGAAAATGCCGGTGACCATCACCACCGCATTGGGCAAGCAGCAACTGCACGTCGAACAGGCCCGCACCGCCGCCGAGCAGCAGCAGGGGCTAATGTACCGCACCGACCTGAAGCGCGATGACGGCATGTTGTTCGCGCCCTATCCGCCCGAAGGAGGCGGCCCGCGCGAGGCGAGTTTCTGGATGAAGAACACGCCGACCTCGCTCGATATCATCTTCATTCGTGCCGACGGCACCATCGCGCGCATCGCCGAGAATACCACGCCCTTCTCGGAAACTCCCATCCCCTCGGGCGAGCCGGTCGCCGCAGTGCTGGAACTGGTCGGCGGCCGCGCGGCCGAACTCGGCCTGTCGGAGGGCGATTCGGTGTCCTGGGCGAAATGAGGCCGTTCGGGGCGGGTAAGGTCTGAACCGCGCCGAGCCACTCCCGAAGGTGGGAGGGCAGGGGGGCTCACCGAGCGAACCCCTTGCGGTGCTTCCCCCACCCCAAACCCCTCCCCCTGCCGGGAGGAGAGGCTTCATGTGCCCCGCTCATGCGGAACGCGGTTGAAGGGCGGCGAGAGCCGGGCTACACGGCGCGTCATGGGCATCAACCTCAATCCCTTCACCTGGTGGAACGGCGCCACCATCGGCACCTGGTTCGGTCTGCGCGGCAAGGCGCAGGTGGGCGAGGATGCCCACGGCAATGTCTATTATGAAGGCGGCAGCGACACCGCCGGACGCCCGCGCCGCTGGGTGATCTACAAGGGCTCGAACGATGCCAGCCGGGTTCCGGCGGAATGGTTCAGCTGGCTGCATCATCAGATCGAGGATGTGCCCGACCGCTCGCTGCCGCTGCGTCGTGCGTGGCAGAAGCCGACCCTGCCCAACCAGACCGGCACCGCCATGGCCTATCGCCCGGCCGGTGCGCTCGAAAAGGGCGGCCAGCGCGCCGCCGCGACGGGCGATTACGAAGCCTGGACGCCCGAGGGGTGAAGACGGCTGGCTGGCTGGCCGGCGCTGCGCTGGCGGCCGCGCTGGGCGTGGGGGGCTGGTTCGGCTATCACGCCCTGACCCATAAGGACGGGGCGACCGCCGAGGATGCGGCGGTCAGCCAGATCCTGCCCGACCGCCCCGGCGGCGGGTCGGGGATCGAATCGGTCGATGCGAGCCAGGCGAACCTGCCCGGCGGCGGCACGCCGATGGCCGAGCGCGTCGCGGTGGTCGGCCTGCTCAACAAGCGCAACGGCGTCTCACGCGAGCTTACCTTGAAGCCGGGCCAGGCGATTCGCGTCGGCGACGCGGTCGTGCGCCTGCGCGCCTGCGAAAAGACCGCGTCCTGGGAACCCGAACAGCTGACCGGCGCCTTCGTCCAGCTGGACGTGCGCGGGGCCAATCAGCGGTGGCAGCGCGTCTTTTCGGGATGGCTGTACAAGGAACGCCCGGCGCTGAACGTCGTGCAGCACCCGGTCTATGACGTCTGGGCCAAGAGCTGCACGATGTCCTGGCCCGAAACCGGCCCGGAGACGGTGCCCGCCGCCTCGTCCGGCGCGGCGCCCAGGCGGTCGAGCGCGGCGAAGTCGCCCGCCGCCGACACGCCCGCGGACGAAGCGCCCGGCGCGACCACCCCGGCCAACGCATCGGACAGCAGCGCGACATAATCGTCGCGCCCGATCTCGACCGCGCCCATGGTCGACAGATGCGGCGTCTGGAACTGGCAGTCGAGCAGGCTGTACCCCCCGGCGCGCAGCCGCGCGACCAGCCAGACCATCGCGACCTTGGACGCGTCGGTCCGGCGGCTGACCATCGATTCGCCGAAAAAGGCGCGGCCCAGCCCCAGGCCGTACAGTCCGCCGACCAGCTCGTCGCCGTCCCAGCATTCGATCGAATGGGCAAAGCCCATGTCGAACAGGTCGATGAAGACCCGCTCGATCGCATAGTTGATCCAGGTCTCGGGCCGGTCGGGCACGCTTTCCGCGCACATCCGGATGATCGATTCGAACGCGGTGTCGGCGGTCACGCGGAACCGGTCGGCGGCGACCGTCTTGCGCAGCGAGCGCGACAAATGAAAGCCGTCGAGCGGCAGGATCGCGCGCTTGCGGGGCTCGACCCAATAGACATGGTCGGCCTCGCGCGTGTCGGCCATGGGAAACACCCCCACGGCATAGGCGCCCAGCACGAGATGGGGAGTCAGCCGCTCGACCGGGCCCGGCTGATCCCGCCGGCTCATTTCCCCGACAGCCGCCGTTCGACCGCCCGCCACAGGGTCGCATAGGCCTGCGCCGCCGCACTGCGCGGGGCGAAGGCGCCGACGGGGGCGCGGTGCTCGCCCATCGCTTCGACCAGGCTGGCCATGGGGATGGGGGGCCAGTCGGGCTGGGCGGCGACGGCCTCTGCGTGAAGGCGGCGGCGGCGGTCGACCATGACATGGACCGGCAGGATCGGCACGCGGCCCCGGACATGGCTATCCACCACCTCCAGCGCGCGGGTCGACAGCGCGGAGGGGACTACCGGCACCACGATCAGGTCGACCGCGCGCAGCACCTGGTCGGTCGTCTCGGTCAGCCCCGGCGGGCAGTCGAGCAGCACCCGGTCATAGCCGTCCAGCCCGTCGATCAGCTTGCCCAGCCGCTTCTTCTTGTCGAGCTGGTGGAACAGCAGGTCGAGCCCGCGCAGCGAGGTGTCGGCCCCGATCAGCGACAGGTTCGGCGTGTCGGTCCGGCGCACCAGCCGTTCGACCGCGACGTCGCGCGAAAAGATCGCCTGCGCCTGATCGCCGGGGGCCGGGCCGCCCAGCAGCCAGGTCGACGCGGCCTGCGGATCGAGATCCCATAACAGCGTGCGGCGCGCGCACTGGGTCGCCGCGCACCAGGCCAGGTTGACCGCCATGCTGGTCTTACCCACGCCGCCCTTCATGCTGTAGATCGCGATCGCCGCCACGATTCGTCCCCCGACCTCCCGAGCCTGCCCCAAGAAAAAGGCCGACGAGGTATCCCCGCCGGCCCGATTTCGATCAAGTCCCTATCGTCCGATTGCGGAACGATGGAGAAAGACGTCTTAGACGTGGCAGCTCTGCGCGGCCTTTTTCGGGGTGGTCAGGGTGATGGTCTTCTCGTCACCCGTCAGGCGCCAGCCGCCCTCGGCGGTCAGCGGCTCACCGGCGGCCGGAGCCTTCAGCACGACCGGCGTCTCGCCTTCCTTCAGGCGGACATTGGCCTGCTTGTCACCCTGGAAGAAGGTGACGTAGGCCAGGCTCTGGTCCTTGCAACGGAAGGTCTTTTCGGCCTTGATCGCGGGCGGCAGTTCGACCGGCGCGCGGTTGGCCAGGACATTGGCCATGGGATCGGGGTTGGTGTCGACCACCTCGGGCTGGCTGGGCTTGGAATTGCACGCTGCCAGGGCGAGCAGCGGTGCGGCGACGATGAGGGGGAGAAGGCTCTTCATAGCGAGGCGTTGCTTCGCAAATGCAGCAATGCCCCGTCAAGCGCGCAGATGGCCGTCGGGTTCGAAATGTCCGGCATCCGCACGCGCCGCCGCGTCCTCCGCGCCCCGCGACCCGGCCTCGCGCTTGGGGCTTCCCAAGCAAGGCTTTGCTTGCCGAGCGGCGGGGCAGGGGCCATCTAGCGGGCATGGATGCGACACCCGACACGCTGGCCCTGATCGGCAACACCCCGCTCGTCCGTCTGAAGGGGCCGAGCGAGGCCACCGGCTGCGACATTTACGGCAAATGCGAATTCGCCAATCCGGGCGCCAGCGTGAAAGACCGCGCCGCGCTGTTCATCGTCGAGGATGCCGAGGCGCGCGGGGCGCTGCGTCCCGGCGGCACGATCGTCGAGGGGACGGCGGGCAATACCGGCATCGGCCTGGCGCTGGTCGCCAATGCCAAGGGCTATCGCACGATCATCGTGATGCCCGAGACGCAGAGCCGCGAGAAGATGGACACGCTGCGCGCGCTGGGGGCCGAACTGGTGCTGGTGCCTGCCGCGCCCTATTCCAGCCCCTGTCACTTCGTCCACACCTCGCGCCGGATCGCCGAGGAGACGGACAATGCCATCTGGGCCAACCAGTTCGACAATATCGCCAATCGCCGCGCACATATCGTCGGCACCGCCGAGGAGATCTGGACCCAGCTGGACGGGCGGATCGACGGCTTCACCTGCGCGGCGGGCACGGGCGGTACGCTGGCGGGCGTCGGCATGGGGTTGAAGGCGCATGACGAGTCGGTGGTCATCGCGCTCAGCGACCCGCACGGCGCGGCGCTCTATGACTATTATGCGCATGGCGAGCTGAAGTCCGAAGGTTCGTCGGTCGCCGAGGGGATCGGGCAGGGGCGGATCACCGCCAATCTTGACGGCGCGCCGATCGACACGCAATTTCGCATTTCCGACGCGGAAGGCTGGTACTGGGTGCAGCGGCTCCTGAGCGAGGAAGGGCTGTGCCTGGGCCTGTCGTCGGGCATCAATGTCGGCGGCGCGGTGGCGCTGGCCAAGGCATTGGGGCCGGGCAAGCGTATCGCAACCATTTTGTGCGATACGGGGTTTCGCTACCTCTCCACGCTCCATAATCCGGCGTGGCGGGCGGAAAAGGGTCTTTAAATCCGGGACGGTGGGGCCGTTCCGGTGGTAGAGGTCGACATCGGTGCAGGCGCAGGATAGTTACACCCACTTCATGAAGTCACCCGACCACCATCATATCATGCAACGTGTGAAGGTCGGTATGATCGGCCTGGCTGCGGTCATCCTGTTGATCGCCATCGCCAGCACCATCCTGGGATCGCTGAATCGCGACAACCCGCCGGTCGAGACGGCCGGGGCGGCGCAGAGCAACATGGTGGCCGACATGGCCGTGGCGAACGCGACCGCCCCCAGCAGCGAGCCACTGGCCGAACTCGGCGTCGCGCCCGCCCCTGTCAACGCCCAGTCGCCCGCCGAACCCGCCCGCTGATCCGCGACACCGGGCTGGACCCGGTCCCGTCATTGCGGGCCGGGCGGGTCCGATGCCTGATCGCATGGATTGATTCGAATTAAGATCGATTCGGGCGTGCTTCGATCGGCAACCCGGCTCGGCCGTCGCGCCCCGCCGCCTTTCTTGCCACATCCCGACGCCGTCCGGCGATGATGGGAATCCTTCGGGGAAATCCGGGGATCGGTGCTTCGTGCGCCCGTTTTTCGGCACTTTTCCGCCAGTTCGCCGATGCGCTCCCTCCCACGCCGCGCCCAGCCGTTCGTCGCATATACAGCGATTTAGGAGCGGTTTCCCCGATCATCCCCAAAAATCCCGTTGCCACCCGTTGACGCTATAGGTAAACCCATTCCCAACAGAGGGGCAGGCTCATCATTGTCCAGCAATGGGTCGGAGCGCGGCATCGGCCGGGTTTCGAAGATGTGAGGCCGTGCGCGCCATGTGCGAGGTTGGCGTGTCCGAAAGGGGTTTGTATCAGGGAAGTGGCATTGGCCTTGTCGACGACAAGGGCCGCGTGGCCATCCCCAACGCCCTTCGTTCCACCCTGGCTCAGAACGCGCCGCGCCCCGATGGAAAGGACGGCGGGACCATCATCATCGCCGTACACGAAACCGAACGTTGTCTGATCGCTTATGACCCGGGTTATGTCGCGGTGCTGAAGAAGGAACTGGACGCGCGCACCGAGATGTCGCGCGGGCCCGACGGCCGCATCGACTATAACATCAAGCGCGATCTGGCGAATGGCGAGGCCGTGCCCTTCGACGGGTCGGGCCGTTTCATCATGCCGGGCTTTCCCCGTTTCCATGCCGGGATCACGGGCCATGCCTTTTTCTGGGGCACGTTCGACTATATCGAAATCTGGGACCCCAGGACGCTGGTCGAGACGCCGGGCCTGCCGCCCAAGATGATCTCGGCCGCGCGCTATCACTGCCAGGAAAAGGGGATCGCGCTGTGAGCGATCCCGTGACCATGCCCGCCGACGCCCCGCACATCCCCGTCCTGCTGGACGAGGTGCTGGACGCGCTCGCCATCCAGCCGGGCGAGACGCATGTCGACGGCACGTTCGGTGCGGGCGGCTATACGCGTGCGATGCTGGGCCGGGGGGCGAAGGTCGTCGCCTTCGACCGCGATCCCGACGCGATCGCCAATGGGCAGGCGCTGGTCGCGGCCGCGCCGGGGCTGACGCTGATCCACCGGGAATTTTCTAGCCTGGATCAGGAACTCGATACCCGCGTTGATGGCGTGGTGCTCGATATCGGGGTGTCCTCGATGCAACTCGACCAGGCGGAGCGCGGCTTTTCGTTCCAGGGGGACGGGCCGCTCGACATGCGCATGGCGCAGGAGGGGGAGTCGGCCGCCGATTTCCTCAACACGGCCGACGAGGCCGCGATCGCCGACGTCCTCTATCATTATGGCGAGGAGCCGCGTTCGCGCCGCGTCGCGCAGGCGATCGTCGCCGCACGCCCGCTGACCCGCACCGGCGAACTGGCCGCCGTGGTCCGCCGCGCGCTGGGCTATCGTCCGCATGACAAGAAGGACCCGGCGACCCGGACCTTCCAGGCGATCCGCATCCATGTGAACCGCGAACTGGACGAACTGGCCGAGGGGCTGGCGGCGGCGGAGCGCGCGCTGAAGCCGGGCGGGCGGCTGGTGGTCGTCACCTTCCACAGCCTGGAAGACCGCATGGTCAAGCGCTTCTTCCGCGAGCGCGCCGGGCAGATGCCGGGCGGGTCGCGTCACCTGCCGCAACAGGCCGCCGCCGCCGCGCCCAGCTTTGCCCAGGTCGGCAAGGCGGTGCGCGCGGGCGACGCGGAGCTGGCCCGCAATCCGCGCGCGCGTTCGGCGACGCTGCGTTTTGCGACGCGGACCGAGTCCCCCGCCTGGTCGGCGGGATCGAATGGATTGCCGGGGGGCGAGTTGAGTCAGGAGTTGGGCGTATGACGGCGGCGTATCGGTTGAAGGGGATCGGGTGGTTCGGGAGCTGCGTCGCGGTGGTCCTGGGCTTCTACCTGGTCTCGCTCCAGGTCGCGTCGGAGCGCAAGAAGCTGGACGACGTCAACGCCCGCATCGCCGCCGCGCAGCGCGACATCCGCGCGCTGGAGACCGAGTTCGACACCCGCGCCAACCTGGTCCAGCTGGAAAAGTGGAATGGCGACACGCTGGCGCTGACCGCTCCGGTCGCGGGGCAGTTCGTGGGTGACGAGTCGCAGCTCGCCTCGCTCGACGTGACGCAGGGGCCCGCCGCCGGTGCGATCCAGACCGCCGCGCTGCTCGTCCCCTCGCAGCCCCAGCCCGCCCCGGTCGCCCAGCCGGACGCGCCGGTCGCCGCCCCCGCCGCCGCCCCCGCCGCCGCCAAGCCCATCGCGCCCGCTCCCGTCGTCCGGCTCGCCAAGGTCGAGCTGCCCAAGGCCCAGATCGTCAAGGCCGTGTCCGAGCGTGTCGTCGCGACCAAGGGCGCCAAGCCCGCGCCGATCGCGACCGTGCGCACCGCCGCCGCCGTCGCGAAGGTCCGGCCGCAGGCGGTGGCGATGCTCGACCGCCAGCTGCTGTCCGACACGACGCTGGGCGACATTCTGAAGGGGGCCAAGTCCGAATCGCGGCGGCCGCGTTGAGCGTACTCGTCGCACGTCCCACCGGCACGCAGCGTACCGCCGGCAAGCGCCATGCGCTGGTCGCGACGACGCATATGCGGCTGATGATGCTGATGATGCTGTTCGGCGCGGCGGTGCTCGTCGTGATCGGGCGGCTGATGATGCTGGCGATCTTCGCCGGCCCGGCCGACGCGGCGGCGCGCACCGCGACGCTGGCCGCGCGCGGCGACATCGTCGACCGCAACGGCGCGCCGCTCGCGCGCACGATCGACAGCTGGACGATCGCGGTCCATCCAAAAAAGCTGATCGGCGACCCGATGGAGATCGCCGCGCGCCTTGCCGCGCTGATGCCCGATCGCGGCGATCAGGCCTGGTTCTACAACCAGCTGACCCGCAAGGCGAATTTCGTCTATCTGCAACGCCGCGCCAGCCCCGCGCTGGTCGAGCAGGTGAACGCGATCGGTGAGCCGGGGCTGGTCTTCGACCGCGAGACGCAGCGCCTCTATCCGCAGTCCAACCTGGCCGCGCATGCGCTGGGCTTCCTGTCGACCGACGGGCACGGCATGAGCGGCATGGAGCGTGTCCTCGACCAGCGGCTGCTCGACCCCGCTCAGGCGGGCAAGCCGGTCGCGCTGTCGATCGACACGCGCGTCCAGGCGGCGATGGAGAGCGAGCTGGGCCGCGCCATGACGACCTTCTCGGCGCGCGGCGGCGGCGGCATCGTGCTGGACGTGGCGACGGGCGAGGTGATCGCGATGGTCTCGCTGCCCACCTTCAACCCCAATCGGGTCGGCATGGCGGGGTCCGAACAGCTGCGCAACATCACGACGCAGAGCGTGTTCGAGCTGGGCTCGACCTTCAAGCCGATCACCATGGCGACCGCGATGGAGAATGGCGTCGTCACCTCGATGGCGCGGCGCTTCGACGCGACCCATCCGCTCAAGGTCGGCGGCTATACCATCCATGACGAGGCGGGCGATCCGAAGCGCTGGCTGAACATGGCCGAGACGCTGATCTATTCCTCCAACATCGCCACCGCGCGCGTCGCCGACGAGATCGGGCCGCAGCGGATGCAGGCGATGTTCAAGAAGCTGGGCTTCGATACCAAGCCCGATATCGAGCTGCGCGAAAAGGGCCGCCCGCTGCTTCCCACCTATTGGGCGCGGACGACGACGATGACGACCGCCTATGGCCATGGCATCGCGGTGACGCCGCTGCACCTCGCCTCGGCCTATGCCGCGCTGGTCAATGGCGGCATCTGGCGGCCCGCGACGCTGTTGAAGGTAGCGCCCGGCCATGCGCCCGAGGGACGCCGCGTGCTGAGCGAGGCGACGAGCGCCCGGATGCGCCAGATGCTGCGGCTGGTCGTGATGCGCGGCACGGGGCGCAAGGGCGATGCGCCGGGCTATCGCGTCGGGGGCAAGACTGGTACGGCCGAGGCGGCGGTGGCGGGCGGCTATGACCGTTCGCGCAACGTGGCGACGTTTGCGGCGGCCTTTCCGATGGATGCGCCGCGCTATGTCGTGCTGGCGATGCTCGACTCGCCAAAGGGGACGAAGGAGACGTTCGGGTGGAAGACCGCAGCCTGGAACGCCGCGCCGGTGGTCGGGCGGACGATCACGCGGGTCGGTGCGATGCTGGGCGTCGTGCCGGACGCCAACAAGGATGTGGACGTGTCGGACATTCTGCCGACCCTGTGGCAGGACCCCAAGGCGCCGCCCGTGGATGGACGATGAGGCGCGCGGCATGAAGCTGAACCAACTGGACCATGACATCACGGGCGAGGGCGGCGACGCCCTCGTCTCCGGTTTCGCGATCGATCATCGCAAGGTCGCGCCGGGCACGATCTTCGGCGCGTTCCAGGGCGCGCGGGTGAATGGCGAGGATTTCATCGCCGATGCGGTGCGCAGCGGCGCGGTGGCGGTCGTCGCCCGGCCGGGCGTGGCCGTGGAGGGGGCGGTGCACATCGCCTCCGACGAACCGCGCGCAGCCTTTGCCCGGCTGGCGGCGGCGTTCTTCGCACCCTTCCCGGCGACCGCGGTGGCGGTGACCGGCACCAACGGCAAGACCTCGACCGTCGAGATGACGCGCCAGCTGTGGCGGATGGCGGGGCATCATGCCGCCTCGATCGGCACGCTCGGCGTGACCACCGCCGACGAGCGGACCTATACCGGCCTCACCACGCCCGACGTCGTGACCTTCCTGTCCAATGTCGCGGGGCTGGCGCGCGAGGGCGTGACCCATCTGGCGTTCGAGGCGTCGAGCCACGGCCTGACCCAGTATCGGACCGAGGGGCTGGAGGTGTCGGCGGCGGCCTTCACCAATTTGTCGCGCGACCATCTCGACTATCATGGCGACATGGGGGCCTATCTGGCGGCCAAGATGCGGCTGTTCTCCGAGGTGCTGTCGCCCGAGGGGACGGCGGTCGTGTGGGCCGATGACGTGGAAAGCGGCCGGGTGATCGACCTGGCGCGTGCACGCGGCAACAGGCTGGTCACGGTCGGCACGCGCGGATCGACGCTGAAGCTGGTCGAGCGGCATCCGACCCTGCTGGGCCAGGGGCTGGTGATCGAGGATGAACAGGGCGCGGCGCACAAGGTGCAGCTGCCGCTGATCGGGGCCTATCAGGCGGCCAATGCGCTGGTCTCGGCTGGCCTGGTCATCGCGACCGGCGGCGACGTCGCGCGGACGGTCGCCGATCTGGCCCGGTTGCAGCCGGTGCGCGGGCGGCTGGAACGCGCCGCCATCGCGCGCAGCGGCGCGCCGGTCTATGTCGACTATGCCCATACCCCCGATGCGCTGGAGGCGGCGATCGCGGCGCTCAAGCCGCATGCGGGCGGGCGCCTGATCGTGGTGTTCGGCGCAGGCGGCGACCGCGATCCGGGCAAGCGCGAGGTGATGGGACAGGTCGCCTCGATGCATGCCGACCGGGTGATCGTGACCGACGACAATCCCCGGACCGAGGACCCCGCCGCGATCCGCGCGCAGGTGATGCGCGGTGCGACCGGCGCGATCGAGATCGGCGACCGGCGCGAGGCCATCGCCGCCGCCATCGCCGAGGCGGGCGAGCATGACATCGTGCTGATCGCGGGCAAGGGGCATGAACAGGGCCAGATCGTCGGCGACCTCGTCCTGCCCTTCGACGATGTGTCGGTGGCGCGGGAGTGCGCGGCATGACGTCCCAGGCCCCCACCAAGACGCCGCCGGTCGACAAGGCCGATTCCGCGCAGCCGGACGCACCCGCACGCGTGCGCCCCAAGCTGTCGCTGCATTATGGTGCCAAGACGCCCGAGGAGCGCAAATGACCCTGTGGACCGCGCAGGAGATCGCGGCGGCGACCGGCGGGCAGGCATCGGGCGATTTCGCCGTGTCGGGCGTCGCCTTCGACAGTCGCGAGGTCGGGCCGGGCGACCTGTTCGTCGCGATGGCGGGCGAGGCGACCGATGGCCATCGCTTCCTGGACCAGGCCTTTGTGCAGGGCGCGGCGGGCGCGCTGGTCAGCCAGCCGACCGATCATCCGCATGTCCGCGTCGCCGACAGCTTCCACGCGCTGGAGGACCTCGCGCGCGCCAGCCGGGCCCGGACCCAGGCGACGATCATCGGCGTCACCGGCTCGGTCGGCAAGACCAGCGCCAAGGAGGCGCTCTATGCCGCGCTGGACCGGGGCTGGCGCGGGGCGGTGCACCGTTCGGTCAAGAGCTACAACAACCATACCGGCGTTCCGCTGAGCCTGGCCCGCATGCCGCGGGGCGTCCGCGCGGGCGTGTTCGAGATGGGGATGAACCATGCGGGCGAGCTGTCCGCGCTGACCGCGATGGTCCGCCCGCACATCGCCATCGTCACCGCCATCGCGCCCGCGCATACCGAATTCTTCCCCGACGAATCCGCCATCGCGGATGCCAAGGGAGAGATTTTTCGGGGGCTCCAGCCCGGCGGCACCGCCATCGTCCCCTATGACAGTCCGCATCGCGACCGCCTGATCGCGGCCGCCCGGCCTCATGCCGACCGGATCGTGACCTTCGGCTTCGATCCCGCCGCCGATGTCCGCGCGGTCGAGGCGATGCGCGGGCCCAATGGCGGCAGCTTCGTGACCGCCCGGCTGGGCGACAAGGAACTGAACTTCACCCTGTCGCAGCCGGGGCAGCATTGGGTGTCCAACGCGCTGGCGGTGCTGGCGGCGGTGGATGCGGCGGGCGGCGATCTGGGGCTGGCGGGGCTTGCGCTGGCCGAGATGGGCGGGCTGGCCGGGCGCGGCGCGCGGTTCCGCATGGCGAACGGCGCGCTGGTGATCGACGAAAGCTACAACGCCAACCCCGCCTCGATGCGCGCCACGCTGGCGGTGCTGGCCGAGGAGCCCGGACGCCACGTCGCGGTGCTGGGCGAGATGCGCGAGCTGGGCGAGGATTCGGCCGCCTATCATGCGGGCCTGGCCGAGCCGATCCTGGCCGCGCGCGTCGAACGGGCGCTGCTGGTCGGTGAATCGATGGCGCCGCTGGCCGCCGCGCTTGAGGGGCGGGTCGATTTCGTCCATGTGGCCGATGCTAAGGCCGCGCAAGCCGCGCTGGCCTCGATCATCGCGCCCGACGACGTGGTGCTGATCAAGGGTTCCAACGGGGTCGGGCTGTCGCGGGTCGTCGCCGCTCTGGGACGCGAATCTCGACTGGGCGGGGCGCAGGGTTAATGTTGTACTGGATCGCGGAGCATCTGGGTTTTCCGGGGCTTTTCAACCTTATCCGCTATCAGTCCTTTCGCACCGGCGCGACGGTGGCGACCGCGCTGTTCATCGGCCTGATCATCGGCCCGCGCTTCATCGGCTGGCTGCGCGTCCGCCAGGGCAAGGGGCAGCCGATCCGCGCCGACGGGCCGCAGACCCATCTCGCCAAGCGGGGCACGCCAACCATGGGCGGGCTGATGATCCTGACCAGCATGGCGCTGGCGATCATCATCTGGATGAACGTCTTCAACCCCTATGTCTGGGCGTGCCTGTTCGTCACGCTGGGCTTCGGCGCGATCGGGTTCCTCGACGACTATGACAAGGTGCGCAAGGCCTCGACGGCGGGCGTGTCGGGGCGGACCCGGCTGCTGCTGGAATTCGCGATCGCGGGCATCGCGGCATGGATCATCATGGGGCAGAACGGGCCGCACCTCTATCTGCCCTTCACCTCGCGCATGTATATCGACCTCGGCTATTTCTATCCGTTGTTCGCCGCCTTCACGATCGTGGCGTTCGGCAATGCGGTGAACCTGACCGACGGGCTCGACGGCCTCGCCACCATGCCGGTCATCATCGCCAGCGTCGCGTTCATGGTCATCGTCTATCTGGCGGGCAACGCGAAGTTCGCCGACTATCTGGGCATTCCGCATGTGCCGGGCGCGGGCGAGCTGGCGATCTTCTGCGGCGCGGTGGTCGGCGCGGGGCTGGCCTTTCTGTGGTTCAACGCGCCCCCGGCGGCGGTGTTCATGGGCGATACCGGCAGCCTGGCGCTGGGCGGGGCGCTCGGCACCATCGCGGTCGTGGCGCATCACGAGATCGTGCTGGGCATCATCGGCGGCCTGTTCGTGGTCGAGGCGATGTCGGTCATCATCCAGGTCTTCTTCTACAAGCGGACCGGCAAGCGGGTGTTCCGCATGGCGCCGATCCACCATCATTTCGAACAGCTCGGCTGGTCGGAGCCGACGGTCGTGATCCGCTTCTGGATCATCGCCTTCGTGCTGGCGCTGGCGGGCCTGTCGACGTTGAAGCTGCGATGATCGTTTCGCGGGACTGGGCGGGAAAACGTTACGCGGTGCTGGGGCTTGCACGCTCCGGCGCCGCGACCGTTTCGGCGCTGCTGGCGGGCGGGGCGAGCGTGGTGGCGTGGGACAGCGATGCCAACAAGCGCGCGGCCTTTGCATTGGACGACCAGTTGAGCATCGCGCCGCTTGATGACCTTTCAGGTTTCGACGCGCTGGTCGTGTCGCCGGGGGTGCCGCTCAACACACATCCGCTCGCCGCCGCCGCGCGCGCGGCGGGCGTGCCGATCATCGGCGACATCGAACTCTTCGCCCAGGCGCGCCGCGAGCTGCCGTCGCACAGGGTCGTCGGCATCACCGGCACCAACGGCAAGTCGACCACCACCGCGCTCGTCCATCACATCCTGAAGACGGCGGGCGTGCCGACCCTGATGGGCGGCAATATCGGCCTGCCGATCCTGGGGCAGGCGCCGCTGCCCGAGGGCGGGGTCTATGTGCTGGAGCTGTCCAGCTATCAGATCGACCTGACGACCGGCCTCGATTGCGACGTGGCCGTGCTGCTCAACATCACGCCCGATCACCTTGACCGCTATGACGGCTTCGCGGGCTATGCCGCGTCGAAGGCCCGGCTGTTCGCGATGCAGTCGGCCGGGCATGTCGCGGTGGTCGGCACGGGCGACGAGGCGTCGGCCAATATCGCGCGGGGGCTTGCCGGGCGGACCGACGATCTCGTCACCATCGCGTCGGACCCGATCGACCAGAGTCGCTGGCCCGCCTTGCAGGGGCCGCACAATGCCCAGAATGCGCGCGCCGCCATCGCGGTCGCGCGCGCCCTGGGTATTGCCGAGGATGCGATCGAGGCGGGGCTGGCCAGCTATGCCAGCCTGCCGCACCGGATGCAGCAGGTCGCGATTCGCAACGGCGTGGCCTTCGTCAATGATTCCAAGGCGACCAATCCCGAATCCACCGCGCCCGCGCTCGGGGCTTTTCCGCGCGTGCATTGGATTGTCGGCGGCAAGCGCAAGGGCGACGATCTCGACGCGTGCGCCCAGCATCTGGACCATGTCGTAGCGGCCTATACCATCGGCGAGGCGGCGCCGCTGTTCTTCAATCTGTTGAAGGATAAGGTGCCCGTGGTCGAGCAGTCGGGCACGCTGGAGGCGGCGGTCGCGCATGCGGCGGCGGCGGCGCGGCCCGGTGACACGGTGCTGCTGTCGCCTGCCTGCGCCAGTTTCGACCAGTTTCGCGATTATGAAGCGCGGGGCGACGCCTTCCGCGCGGCGGTGGAGGCTCTCGCGTGACCGACCGCGCTCCCAAGCCAGGCCCGCGTCCCGGCCTGATCGGATCGATGAAGGGCCGGGGCGGGCGCGGCGACCGTTCGCCGCTGGGCACCTGGTTCTGGGATATCGACCGGGTGCTGCTGCTGCTCACCCTGTTCCTGATCGCCATCGGTCTGGTCGCGGTCGCGGCCGCCAGCCCGGCAACCGCGATGCGCTATTCGGGCGAGCACCGCAAATTCGCCCCGCTCTATTATTTCTGGCGACAGGTGATGTGGGTCGGCGTCTCGCTGCCCGTGCTGTTCGGCGTCTCGATGCTGCCGGTCGTCACCGCGCGGCGCATGGCGGTGCTGGGGACGGGAATCCTGATCGCGATCCTGGCGGTGACGCCGTTCATCGGGGTGGAGATCAACGGCGCGCGGCGCTGGATCGGCTTCGGCATCGCGCAATTCCAGCCGTCCGAATTCCTGAAGCCGATGTTCATCGTGACGACCGCCTGGCTGTTGTCGCTGAAGGCCAAGGAGCGCGACCTGCCCGCCACGCTCATCACCATGGGGATGACGGGACTGGTCGCGGGCCTGCTGATGCTGCAACCCGATTTCGGACAGACCATCGTCTTCTGCCTGGTCTGGGTCGCGCTGCTGATGATTTCGGGCACGCCGCTCAAGGTGATGCTGGCGATCGGGGCGATGGCGCCGGTCGGGCTGGTCACCGCCTATATGTTCTACAGCGTGGCGCGGAACCGCATCAACGCCTTCCTCTTCCCCGATGTCGATGGCGAGGGCGCGGCCGACCATTTCCAGGTCAATGCCGCGCATAACACGCTGACCGCGGGCGGCTGGACCGGCACCGGCCCCGGCGGCGGCACGGCCAAGTTCGGCCTGCCCGAAGCGCATACCGACTATATCTTCTCGGTGATCGGCGAGGAGTTCGGGCTGATCGCCTGTTCGATCATCGCGCTGGTCTTCCTGGCGATCGTGGTGCGGGTGTTCGTGAAGCTGCTTGACGAACAGGACGAGTTCAAGCTCTACGCCGCTTCGGGCCTTGCCGTGCAGTTCGGCGCGCAGGCGCTGATCTCGATGGCGGTGAATACGGGGCTGGCCCCGTCCAAGGGGATGACCCTGCCGTTCATCAGCTATGGCGGCTCGTCGATGATCGCGCTGTCGATCGGGATGGGGTTGTTGCTGGCATTCACCCGGCGCAATCCGTTCCTGACGCGCAGCCCCTATGTAGTCAGGTGGAGCGGGCAATGAGCCGTCACTTCGTCCTCGCCGCCGGGGGTACCGGCGGCCATATGGTCCCCGCCGCCGCGCTGGCGGCCGAACTGACCCGGCGCGGCCACCGCGTCGCGCTGGTATCGGATGCGCGCGGGGTGCGCTTTCCGGGGCTGTTCGAGGATATCCAGACCCATGTCCTGCCCGCCGGGCGCTTTGCGGGCGGGCCGGTCGGCTGGGCCAAGGCGCTGCGCGAGATGTGGCGCGGCCGGGCGATGGCGCGCGAGCTGTACAGCACCTTCCGCCCCGCCGCCGTCATCGGCTTTGGCGGCTATCCGGCGATGCCCGCCCTGCTGGCGGCGTTCGCGGACGGAATCCCCACCGCGATCCACGAGCAGAACGCGGTGCTGGGCCGGGTCAACCGGCTGGTTGCGGGGAAGGTCGATGTGATCGCGCTGTCCTATGAGGACACCCAGCGGCTGAGCGCCAAGTACGCGACCAAGACCCGGCTTATCGGCAATCCGGTGCGCGACCAGGTTCTGGCGCTCCGCTCGCGGCCCTATCCGCTGCTGGAGGAGGACGGCATCTTCCGCGTCCTGGTGACGGGGGGTAGCCAGGGGGCGAGCATCCTGTCCAAGGTGGTGCCCGATGGCCTCGCCATGCTGCCCGTCACCTTTCGGCGGCGGTTGCAGGTGACGCATCAGGCGCGGATCGAGGATATCGACGCGGTGCGCGCCAAATATGCCGAGCATGAGATTCCGGCCGAACTCGCCACCTATCTGCCCGACCTGCCCGAACAACTCGCCTGGGCGCATCTGGTGATCGCGCGGGCGGGTGCCTCGACGCTGGCCGAGCTGACGGTGGCGGGTCGCCCGGCGATCCTGGTGCCGCTGCCCTCCGCGACCGACGATCACCAGACGGTGAATGCGCGCGAGATGACGAAGGCTGGCGGCGCGCGGACCATCGCGCAGAAGGATTTCACGCCGGTCGAACTGGCCAAGCAGATGCAGAAGCTGGGCCTCGACCCGGCGGCGCTGGAGAATGCGGCGGGGCGGGCGCGCGGCTGTGGCCGACCGCAGGCGGCGAGCGACCTCGCCGATCTGGTCGAAAGCCTCGACGCGCCGCGCATGGTCTTGCCGGTGGGCAAATCGCAAAGGACACGGAATTTGGCAGGGATGGGCGCATGAAGGGCGTCGCCACGGATATCGGCACGATCCACTTCGTCGGGATCGGCGGCATCGGCATGTCGGGCATTGCCGAGGTGATGAAGAATCTCGGCTACCGCGTGCAGGGTTCGGACGTGGCCGAGGGCTATGTGGTGCAGGGCCTGCGCGACAAGGGCATTCCGGTCGCCATCGGCCATGCCGCCAACAATCTGGGCGATGCGGCGGTGGTGGTGACCTCGACGGCGATCACCCGCTCCAACCCCGAAGTCGAAGCCGCGCTGGAACGCCGCATCCCCGTGGTGCGCCGCGCCGAGATGCTGGCCGAGCTGATGCGGCTGAAATCCACCGTCGCGGTGGCGGGCACGCATGGCAAGACGACGACCACCTCAATGGTCGCGGCGCTGCTCGATGCCGGGGGTGTGGACCCGACCGTCATCAATGGCGGCATCATCAACAGCTATGGCTCGAACGCGCGTCTGGGCGCCAGCGACTGGATGGTCGTGGAGGCGGACGAGAGCGACGGCAGCTTCCTGCGGCTGGACGGCACGATCGCGGTCGTGACCAATATCGATCCCGAGCATCTCGACCATTATGGCTCGTTCGACCGGGTGAAGGACGCGTTCGTCGAGTTTGTCGAGAACGTCCCCTTCTACGGCGCGGCTTTGCTCTGCCTCGATCACCCCGAGGTGCAGAACATCCTGCCGCGCGTGCGCGACCGGCGCGTCGTGACCTATGGCTTTTCGGCGCAGGCCGACGTGCGCGGCGTCAATGTCACGCCGATCCCCGGCGGCAACCGGTTCGAGGCGATCATCCGCAACCGCGACGGCTCCAGCCGCTCGATCGAGGGAATCGAGTTGCCCATGCCCGGTCGCCACAATGTCCAGAACGCGCTGGCCGCGATCGGCGTCGCGCTGGAACTGGGCATCGACGATGCGACGATCCAGCAGGGCTTCGGCCAGTTCGGCGGCGTGAAGCGGCGCTTCACCAAGGTCGGTGAGATCGCGGTGGACGGCGGCACGGTGACCGTGATCGACGATTACGGCCACCACCCGGTCGAGATCCGCGCGGTGCTGGCCGCCGCCCGCGAAGGGGCTCGTGGGCGCGTGATCGCGGTGGTGCAGCCGCACCGCTTCACCCGGCTCGGCAATCTGATGGAGGAGTTCCAGACCGCTTTCAACGATGCCGACCGCGTGCTGGTGACGCCGGTCTTCGCGGCGGGTGAACAGCCGATCGAGGGCGTCGATGCGCAGGCGCTGGTCGAGGGGCTGAAGCGGCGCGGGCATCGCTCGACAGCAACTGTCGCCAATGCTGATGCGCTCGCCGAGGAGCTGGCGGGCTCGATCCGTGCGGACGACATGATCGTCTGCCTGGGCGCGGGCGACATCACCAAATGGGCGGCGGGTCTGGCCAGCGCGATCGAGGCGCGCCGATGACCCTGCCCGATACCGCCGGCCGACTGACCCCCGGAGCGCCGCTGGCGCCGCTGGTGTGGTTCAAGGCGGGTGGAGCGGCCGAATATCTGCTGGAGCCCAGGGACGTCGATGACCTGTCGGCGTTCCTGGGCGCGCTTGCGCCGGACGTGCCGGTGATGGCGCTGGGCCTCGGTTCCAACCTGATCGTGCGCGACGGCGGCGTGCCGGGCGTGGTCGTGCGGCTCGGCAAGCCGTTCAGCTATGCGCGGGCAGGGGAGGGGCACCTCGTCACCTGTGGCGGGGGCACATCGGGCATCCTCGTCTCGTCCAATGCGCGCGATGCAGGCATTGGCGGGCTGGAATTCCTGCGCTCGATCCCCGGCACGGTTGGCGGCTTCGTGCGGATGAACGGCGGGGCCTATGGCCGTGAGGTCGCGGACGTGCTGGTCTCCGCCACGGTCGTCCGCCGCGATGGCACGGTCGAGACGCTGGGTGTCGCCGATCTTGAGTACACCTATCGCCACTCCAACCTGACCGACGGGACGGTGGTGGTCGAGGCGGTCTTCCAGGGCCATGCCGCTGAGCCGGACACGATCCAGGCGGAGATGGACCGCATCGCCGCCGCGCGCGAGGCGTCGCAGCCGCTGCGCTCCAAGACCGGCGGCTCGACCTTCAAGAATCCCGACGGGCACAAGGCCTGGGCGCTGGTCGATGCGGCGGGCTGTCGCGGGCTGACCCTGGGCGATGCGCAGGTGTCGGAGAAGCACTGCAACTTCCTGCTGAACCTCGGTGGCGCCACGGCGGCGGAGATCGAGGCGCTGGGCGAGGAAGTCCGGACCAGGGTGAAGGCCCAGTCGGGGGTTTGCCTCGAATGGGAAATCCAGCGCGTCGGGGTGGCGAAGTGAAGGCCGCCACCTCCATCCTCCCCATCGTAGATGGGGAGGGGGACCGCCGCGAAGCGGTGGTGGAGGGGCGAGGGGCTTGCCCCTCCACCAGCCTGCGGCTGGTCCCCCTCCCCAAGCTACGCTTGGGGAGGAATGAAGAAGATCCCACGCAAACAACAAGGATCGCGTGATGCATATCGTCGTACTGATGGGCGGCTGGTCGGCGGAGCGGCCGGTGTCGCTGATGTCGGGGGCGGGCGTCGCCGATGCGCTGGAGCGGAACGGCCACCGCGTCACCCGGATCGACATGGGCCGCGATGTTGCGGCGAAACTGGTCGAGGCCAAGCCCGACCTCGTCTTCAATGCGCTGCACGGATCGCCTGGCGAGGACGGCACGGTGCAGGGCATGCTCGACCTGATGGGCATTCCGTACACCCATTCGGGGCTCGCCACCTCGGTCATCGCGATCGACAAGGTGCTGACCAAGCAGGCGCTGGTCCCGCACGGCATCCCCATGCCCGGCGGCCGGATCGTGAAGTCGCAGGAGCTGTTCGCGGGCGATCCGCTGCCCCGCCCCTATGTGCTGAAGCCGGTCAATGAAGGCTCGTCGGTCGGCGTCGCGATCGTCACCGACACCAGCAACCACGGCAACCCGATCGCCCGTGATGGGGCGGGGCCCTGGGCCGAGTTCGAGGAATTGCTGGCCGAGCCCTATATCCGGGGCCGCGAGCTGACCACCGCCGTGCTGGGCGGCCGCGCGCTGGGCGTGACCGAGCTGAAGCCCAAGAACGGCTGGTACGATTTCGACGCCAAATATACCGACGGCCTGACCGAGCATGTCTGCCCCGCGCAGATTCCGGACGAGATCGCCGAGGCGTGCAAGTCGCTGGCGCTGGAGGCGCACCGCATCCTGGGCTGTCGCGGGGCCTCGCGCTCCGACTTCCGCTGGGACGACGAACGCGGCGTCGACGGGCTGTTCCTCTTGGAGGTGAACACCCAGCCGGGCATGACCCCGCTCAGCCTGGTGCCCGAACAGGGCCGCCATGTCGGTATGGATTACGACGCGGTGGTCCAGGCGATCGTCGATGAGGCGGTCCACTGGTACAAGGACCAGGCGGGATGAGCCGGACGATCAAGCGCGGCACCTCGCCCCGCCGCCCGACGCCGCGTCGTCGCCAGCCGGTCAAGCGCGCGACGCTGTCCGAACGGTTGCTGGCGAAGCTGCCGGTCAGCGAGGAGACGGTCAAGAAGGCCGTGACCTGGACGATCCTGGGCGGTGCGGGCGCGGCGGCGCTGGCGCTGGCGACCTGGGTCGGGGTGCCCGGCATGATCGGCACCGCCATCGCCGAACAGGCGGGCCATGCGGGGTTCCGCGTCCAGCAGATCGAGGTCACGGGCCTGAAGCGGATGGACCGGATGACGGTCTATGCCGTCGCGCTCGACCAGCAGAGCCGGGCGATGCCGCTCGTCAATCTGGAGGATGTCCGTGCCAAGCTGCTCCGTTACGGCTGGATCAAGGACGCGCATGTCTCGCGCCGTCTGCCCGACACGCTGCTCGTCGATATCGAGGAGCGGAGCCCGGCGGCGGTGTGGCAGGACAATGGCCAGTTGACCCTGATCGACGCGGGCGGCGTGCTGCTGGAGCCGGTGCGGCCCGAGGCGATGCCCGACCTGCCGCTGATCATCGGGCCGGGCGCGAATTTGCAGGAGCCGGGCTATCAGGCGTTGCTGTCCGCCGCGCCCGCGCTGAAGCCGCGCGTGAAGGCCGCGACCTGGATCGGCAATCGCCGCTGGGACCTGACCTTCGACAGTGGCGAGACGCTGGCCTTGCCGGAGGACGGCGCACCGGCCGCGTTGATGAAGTTCGCGGCGATGGACGGATCGCGGCCGCTGCTGGGGCGCGGCTGGTTGCGGTTCGACATGCGCGACCCCGCAAAGCTGGTTGCGCGCAGGCCCGGTTTGAATCAGAATCACGCTTTGGCCGATCCGGCGAAGGCCGGGGGCATGGCGGGCGACGTCGGACCGGGGAACGGCGCGGATGCGGCGGCGGTCGACGGGACATCACAGGGGTAACAGGGGCATGGCGAAGATCGCACCCGAGGGACTGATTACCGCATTGGACATCGGATCGTCCAAGGTGTCCGCCCTGATCGCGCGGAAAGGCGATGGCGGCGAGCTGATCGTGCTGGGCACCGGCCAGCGCGAGAGCCGGGGCGTCAAGCGCGGCTATATCGCCGATATGGGCGCGACCGAGGCGGCGGTGCGCGAGGCGGTCGAACAGGCCGAACGCATTGCGGGGCTGAATATCGAGAATGTCTGGGTCGGCTTCTCGGCCGGAGGGTTGGTGTCCGACGTGGCCGAGGTCGAGTTCGAGCTGGGCGGGCATCAGGTCGAACAGGGCGATATCGACGCGCTGCTGGCGGCCGGGCGCAACTCGATCGATCCGCAGGGGCGGATGGTGCTGCACGCGCAGCCCGCGCTCTATACGCTCGACGGACTGACCGGCGTGAAGAAGCCGCTGGGGCTGCATGCCGACCGGCTGGGTGTGCATATCCATGTCGTCGCCGCCGACGGCTCGCCGGTGCGCAACCTCGACCTGTGCGTCCGCTCGGCGCATCTGGAGGTGAAGTCGATCATCGCCGCGCCGGTCGCGACGGGGCTGGCCTGTCTGTCCGACGAGGAGCGCGAACTGGGCGTCGCGCTGGTCGAAATGGGGGCGGGGATCACCAATGTCTCGCTGTTCGCCGGGGGCATGCTGGTCGGCCTGTGCTCGCTGCCGATGGGGGCGGCGGATATCACCGATGACGTGGCGTCGGCCTTCGGCACGCGCCGCCAGATGGCCGAGCGGATGAAGTGCTTCCACGGCTCGGCCAATGCGTCCCCGCGCGACAATCACGACATGATCCAGGTCACGCCGATTTCCGCCGAGGATGGCGGCGACACGATGCAGATCACCAAGGCGCAGCTGATCGGCGTGATCCGCCAGCGGCTGGAGCATCAGATGGGCGAGATTCGCAAGGCGCTCCAGCATCTGAAGTTCGAGGGGCCGGTGGGGCGCCAGGTCGTGCTGACCGGCGGCGGCGCGGAGCTGAAGGGTATCGCCGACTATGCGCAGCAGGCGCTGGGCCGCTCGGTCCGCATCGGCCGACCGCGCGGGCTGGCCGGTCTGCCCGATGCGCATGGCGGCCCGGCTTTCGCGACGCTCGCGGGTCTGGCTTTCTATGCCGCGACCGATCCGATTGACCTGCGCAGCATCGCCCCGGTCAACCAGACGGTGCACCGGCCGAGCGGCATGGGGCTGTTCCGGCGGTTAATTCAGGCGGCAAAGGCCAATTATTAACGAAAAGCCTTCCAAACTGGACGGTTTTATGTTGGCACCGGGCAGTCCTCTGGTGCACTAACGATCAATCAGGGGCCCGGTCTTAGCGTATCGACCGGGAACGGCGGAGTAATATTGGGATGAGCATCGAATTCATCGCACCCGAGGTCGACGAACTGACGCCGCGCATCGCGGTGATCGGTGTCGGCGGTGCCGGCGGCAACGCGATCGCGAACATGATGCGCGCCGAGGTGCAGGGCGTGGATTTCCTCGTCGCCAACACCGACGCGCAGGCTTTGAAGCAGTCGATCGCGCCGCAGCGTATCCAGCTGGGCGCCAAGATCACGCAAGGGTTGGGTGCCGGCAGCCGTCCCGAGATCGGCCGCGCCGCCGCCGAAGAGACGATCGACGACCTGTCCAAGCTGCTCGAGGGCAGCCATATGTGCTTCATCGCGGCGGGCATGGGCGGCGGCACCGGCACGGGTGCGGCCCCGGTCATCGCCAAGGCGGCGCGCGACATGGGCATCCTGACCGTCGGCGTGGTGACCAAGCCCTTCGCCTTCGAGGGCAATCGTCGCGCCAAGTCGGCGGACGGCGGCATCGAGGAGCTGCAGAAGTACGTCGATACGCTGATCGTCATCCCCAACCAGAATCTGTTCCTGATCGCCAATGCCAACACCACCTTCAAGGAAGCGTTCGCGATGGCGGACGAGGTGTTGCAGCAGGGCGTGCGCGGCATCACCGACCTGATGGTCATGCCCGGCCTCATCAACCTCGACTTCGCCGACGTCCGCTCGGTGATGCAGGAGATGGGCAAGGCGATGATGGGCACCGGCGAGGCGACCGGCGACAATCGCGCGATCGAGGCGGCGCAGAAGGCAATCGCCAACCCGCTGCTCGACGGCGTGTCGATGCAGGGGGCCAAGGGCGTCATCATCTCGATCACCGGCGGCGACGACATGCGCCTGCTCGAGGTGGACGAGGCCGCGAACCATATCCGCGAGCTGGTCGATCCGGACGCGAACATCATCTGGGGTTCGGCCTTCAACCCCGAGCTGGAAGGCCGCATCCGCGTGTCGGTGGTCGCCACCGGCATCGACGCCGAGGTGAAGGTCGCGCCGTCGCCCAGCGAGTCGAACCGCAGCGGCTTCAGCATGGGCGGCATGGCGCGCAAGACCGACGACACGCCCAGCTATCGCCCCAGCGAGCCCGCCGCCCCGGCACCCGCGCCGCAGGCGAGCGTGACCCCGCCCGCACAGGTCGAACAGCCCGTCGCCGCCGCTCCGGCACCCGCCCCGGTGGCACAGCCCGCCCCGGCGCCCGCCGCCGCTGCGCCTGCCGCTGCCAAGTCGACCGAGGAAGACGAACTGGTGCTCGGCGCGGACACGATGGTCCCGGCGCCGTCCGCAGCGCCCGCGACCCCGGCCGCTCCGGCGGCGGGTGGCGACGATGCCCGTCGCCGCTGGCTGGCCCCGGGCAGCGAAGCGGGCGAGGCTCCGGCCCAGCCCGCGCCGCGCGTGAAGCTGGGCGGCACGCTGTTCGAGCGCATGTCGAACGCGGCACGGGGTGCGCAGCGTGACGAGAATGCGCAGGGCGGTGACTCGTCGCTCGACATTCCGCGTTTCCTGCATCGGCAGAACAACCAGTAATCCCGTCCCGCAAGGGATGGACGAGAGGCCCGCGCGATCCGTTCGCGCGGGCCTTTTTCGTTGGGTGGCGGTCCCACGTCGCCATTTCCATCCGTCATCCCGGTGAGGCAGGGATTTTTCCCGAACCCTGACCCCGCAGCGAAAGGCCGGGCCTTTGCCGGGGCGACGGCGCAGGGCTGTCCCTTGCCGAATGTTCGAGATGTCACGCCTCGGCCCGATGCCACAAAAGGCCCCAGCCTTGGCCGGGGCGGCGGTCGGTCGCCGTGCCTGTTGGTCGACGGCGTGGAGCGATCGGGCGCGTCGGGGGCGGGAAGGGCATTGCCGTGCACGGCAAAACGCGCTTTATGCGGATCGGTCCCATGACGTTCCCCTATCTTTCCCGCGCTCCGCTGGCGCTCGCCCTGATGCTCGCATCGGCCCCCGTTCCGCTTCTGGCACAGGCCATGGTCCAGCCGCTTCCCGGCACGACCGATGCCGACCGGCTGGGCGATGTGATGCGCCGCGTCGCGCAGAATCCGCGCGACATCGACGCGCTGATCGAGGCGGGCGAGCTGTCCATCCGCCTCGATGATCTGTCGGGCGCGGCGTCGCTGTTCGCCCGTGCCGAGAAGGTCGATGCGCGCGATCCCCGGATCAAGGCGGGGATGGGATCGATCCTGGTCCGATCCGAGCGACCGGGCGAGGCGCTGCGCTATTTCGCGCAGGCCGAGGCGGCGGGACTGGCCCCGGCGAAGTTCGCCGCCGATCGCGGTCTGGCCTATGATCTGGTCGGCGATCAAGTGCGGGCGCAGCGCGATTATCGGCTGGCGCTGGCAAGCGAGCCGAATGACGAGATCGTCCGCCGTTATGCGCTGTCGCTGGGGATTTCAGGCCAGCGGGAGCGGGCGTTGCAGGAACTCGATCCGCTGCTCCGCAAGACCGACCGCGCGGCGTGGCGCGCCCGCGCCTTCATCCTGGCGATGGCGGGCGACCTGCCCGAAGCGACGCGCATCGCGGGCACGATGATGCCCGCCCAGCTGGCGCAGGGGCTGCAACCCTTTTTCCAGCGCCTGCCGACGCTGCCCGCCACCGACCGGGCCTTCGCCGTCCATTTCGGCGAGACGCGCGCCACGCCCGAGCGGCTGGCGGATGCCCGGCTGGCCCCCAGCCTGCCGGTGCTGACCCCGGATGCCCCCGTCGCGCTGGCCTCTGCGACGGTGGCGACGCCCGCGCCGGTGCAGCAGGCGACCGCCCGCGACGAGCGCCGCCGTGGCGGTCGCGGTTCGTCGCGCCGCGATCCCGGCGTCGCGACGGCGGCGCTTCCCGCTCCGGTCCGGACCGCGTCGACCGCGATGATCCAGCCCTTGCCCGACACGAACCGCGTCGTGGCCGCCGCCTCGCCGATGCGCCCGGTCCAGCCGCAGCCGGGCTTCACCTCCGCGCTGCCGACCGCGCCCGCCGCGCGCCCGGCGGAACCGGCCGCCGCGCCCACGGCCCCCGTCGCGCTGGCCGCCGCCGAGCCCGCACGGCCGATGATCCAGCCCTTGCCCGCGCCCGCCACGGCGCCGGTCACCACAGCACCGGTCGCCCCAGCACCGGTCACCACGCCGCCGGTCCAGATGGTCCAGGCGGTTCCGACCACGCCCGAGCCGACGCCTGCCGCGCCGCCGGTCCAACTTGCCAAGGCCGAGACCACCCCGATGGTCCAGCCGATCCCGGCCGAGACCAGCGAACCGACGCCTCCGTCGCGCCCGGCCCGCACGGCGTCGCGTCGTCCCTCGCTCGCCGCCTCGCACGCCTTGCGCGAGGATTCGGTGCTGGCACGGATCGTCGCCAATCTCTCCATCCCCGCCTCCGAACTGGGGGTCGAAGGGCCGGAGCGTCCGGCGGTGGTCGCCGCAAATACGCCGGTATCAGGCGGGGCACAGCGCGTCCTGGCCGAAGCCCGCGCCAAGGCCGATCGCGATCACCAGGCGCGCGAAAAGGCGAGCGAGGCCGCCGAGCCCGCCGCGAAGGAAAGCAAGACGCCGACCGCCGCCGAGCGCAAGGCCGCCGCGGCCAAGGCGGCCGCCGAGAAGAAGGCGCTCGCCGCCAAAAAGGCCGAGGCGGAGAAGAAGGCGGCCGAAGCCAAGGTAGCCGCCGAGGAGAAGAAGCGCGCCAGGGCCAATCCCGAGCGCATCTGGGTCCAGGTCGCGGGCGGCGCGAACGAGGACGATTTGCCCAAGGCCTGGGCGGCGACCAAGGCGAAGGCCCCCGAGCTGTTCGCCGCGCACAAGGGCTACAAGACTCCGCTGCGCGCGACCCACCGGGTCCTGACCGGCCCGTTCAAGACCGAGGCGGAGGCGCGCGCCTTCGGCAACCAGCTGGCCAAGAAGGGGGTTTCGGCCTTCCCCGTGACCAGCGACGCAGGGCAGGCGGTGACGCGGCTCGACGCGAAGTGAGCCGCTTCGCCCCCTGGGCCTCCTATCCCGACCGGAGCCGGGGCCGCCGCCATGACGAGGCCAAGGGGCTGGAGCGCGGCCCGCGCGACGCGTTCCAGCGCGACCGCGACCGGATCATCCATTCGATCAGCTTCCGGCGGCTGCGGCACAAGACGCAGGTGTTCATGGCGCCCGATGGCGACCATTTCCGCGTCCGCCTGACCCACAGCCTGGAAGTGGCGCAGATCGGGCGGACGATCGCACGGACGCTGGGGCTGAACGAGGATCTGACCGAGGCGCTGTGCCTGGCGCACGATATCGGCCATCCGCCCTTCGGCCATGCGGGCGAGGATGCGCTGAAGGCGGCGCTGACCGATCATGGCGGGTTCGATCACAACGGCCACACGCTGCGCACCCTGACCGCGATCGAGCGGCCCTATCCCCGTTGGGACGGGCTGAACCTCAGCTGGGAGACGCTGGAGGGGCTGGCCAAGCATAACGGCCCGGTCCGCCACCCCGGCTGGGCGCTGCGCGAGGCGGATGCGGGCTTTCCGCTCGACCTGGACAGCCATGCCTCGCTGGAGGCGCAGGTCGCGGCGCTGGCGGACGATATCGCCTATGACAATCACGATATCGACGACGGCCTGCGCGCGGGGCTGTTGACCCTCGACCAGCTGCTGAGCGTGCCGCTAGTCGCGCGCGGGTGGGACGTGGCGCGGGCGCAATTCCCCGATGTCGCGCCCAAGAGGTTGGCGAGCGAGCTGATCCGCTCGCAGATCGGGGTGATGGTCAACGACCTCGTCGCCGAGACGCGGGCGCGCATCGCCGATAGCGGGGTGGGGGACGTCGCCGATGTCCGCGCGGCGGGCCGGGCGCTGGTCGGCTTTTCGGATGCGATGCGGGCCGAGGAGCGCGACCTGAAGCGGTTCATGTACGCCAATCTCTACCACCACCCGCGCCAACTGGCGGCGGCGGATGCGGCGCACGGCATCGTCCAGGGCCTGTTCGCCGCCTATCGCGCCGACCCCGCGCAACTGCCCGAGGAATGGCGCGAGCGCTTGCCGGAGGACGAACCGGCGCGGAGTCGGCATATCGCCGACTTCATCGCGGGGATGACGGACCGTTATGCGGTGCGGTGCTATCGCGAGGTGATCGGCGCGATCGACCTGCCGGACGGCTTCTGACCGGAAGGCGGTGTTCGGGATTGGTGGCAATCGAGGCCCGACAAGCGCTATCGTGCCGTCATGCGACAGCGCTCGACCAGTTGGTTGCGATCTCGAAGAGCTGCACATGGTCCGGCCGCCGAAGCGAGCAGTCCAGAACCGCCGCCATTCCGGTCCGATCACGATCTCTATCGGTGGCGAATATGGATTCGCATCGCCTTCCCCTTGACGCTTCTCAGCTATGGGGGACTGTGCGATTTGGGACTGCCCCTGGTCTACGCTCCATTGGCCGTGGTTCCGGCGATCCTGGTCTACCTCGTGATGAAGCTGCAGGCATGGCGTGATCGCCGGGCGAGGCGACGCTTCAGCCACTATGACGTGCGCGACTTTCCCCGATGAGGGTGGAACCAGTCCGATGTGATCTAAGTAACTGAATTTACATGGAACGTGCCGGGGTTCGGTCCTGTTCTTGATCGGTTGAACAGGAGATCGATCATGGCACAGAAGGGCGCAGGCGGTAATCCCGGATCGGTTACGGCCAAAGGCGGAGACGGCGCGCGTGGCAGCTTGGGGACCGGGCGAGGCGGTGGCACGGGCACCGGCGCGAAGAAGACCGCTTCCGGAAAATCGGACAAGGAGGGCGGGCATTCGGGACAGAAGATCAGCGGTGCATGAACACGCCTGTCGGTCGCCCCGAATAGAAAACGGCCCGCTCTTCCCATCGGAAGAACGGGCCGTTTCTCTCAAGCCGTAAGGCAGAGATCAGCGAGCGCTGGTCTCGACGCCTGCGCCCAGTGCGCCACGGGCTTCGTCGGTCGTGAAGGCGACCTGGGTGGTGCCGGTCGTGCCGGTCACGCGGTGGCCCTTCACCACGAAGCGGAACGGCTCGCCGCCCGGATAGCGACGGCCCTGGATCACCGGATTGCCGTTTTCGGTCGACCGGGTGTAGACATAGGTCTGGCCTTCGTGAACGAAGCGCTGCTCGCCCTCGGCGGCGATCACGCCGACGGTGGGGATGGCGGCAACGGCCGCGGCCAGGATCAGAATGGTCTTGCGCATGATCGAAACTCCCGCTTTTTGCGTTGAGCCGGATCAGGTCCTCTCGCGCTGTAACTTTCGTATACGGAGTTATTGCGGCGCAGCATGGACGGCAACTGCAAAGGGCTGGGGCATGGATGCACTGCGCGCAATCGCTCGCCGGGCCCGCCCGCCAAGCATGATTTGAAGCGCGCGCCCGATTTCGCTAGAGCGCAACGCTTTCCTACCCCCGATCGGACGATGCGATGACCCTCTACACCCGCTTTGCCGCGCATATCGATGCGGCGCTGGACACGCTGGTTGCCGCCGGCACGTTGCCCGGCGGGCTGGATCGCCGCAACGTCACGGTCGAGCCGCCGCGCGACGCGTCGCATGGCGACCTTGCCACCAACGCCGCGATGGTGCTGGCCAAGCCCGCAGGGACCAACCCGCGCGCGCTGGCCGAGGCGCTGGCCGCCGAACTGGGCAAGCTGGACGAGGTGGACAGCGTCGCGGTCGCCGGGCCGGGCTTCCTCAACATGCGGCTGACCGATGCCGCCTGGCGCGACGAGCTGGCGGCGATCCCGCAGGCGGGGGGCGATTATGGTCGCTCGGCGCGCGGGAACGGTGTGACGGTCAACATCGAATATGTCTCGGCCAACCCGACCGGCCCGATGCATATGGGCCATTGCCGGGGCGCGGTGGTGGGCGATGCGCTCGCCACGCTGCTCGAATTTGCGGGCCACAAGGTCATCCGCGAATATTATGTCAACGATGCGGGCGGCCAGGTCGACGTGCTCGCCCGCTCGGCGCATCTGCGCTACCGCGAGGCGCTGGGCGCGACGATCGAGATCCCCGAGGGGCTCTACCCGGGCGAATATCTGAAGCCGGTGGGCGAGGCGCTGGCCGCCGAGTTCGGCGACGCTTACGTCGACGCGCCCGAGGGGGAATGGCTGATCCTGTTCCGCACCCGCGCGGTGGCGGCGATGATGGCGATGATCCGCGAGGATCTGGCGCTGCTCGGCATCCATCACGACCTGTTCTCCTCCGAGGCAGAGCTGCAGGCGGCGGGCAAGCCCGAGGCGGCCGAGGCCGAGCTGCGCTCGCGCGGCCTGGTCTATGACGGCGTGCTGGAGGCCCCCAAGGGCGAGACGCCCGAGGATTGGGAGCCGGTCGAGCTGCCGCTGTTCCGCTCCAGCCAGTTCGGCGACGATCAGGATCGCCCGATCAAGAAGTCGAACGGCAGCTGGACCTATTTCGGCGCCGACCTGGCCTATCACTATCAGAAGGCGCAGTCCGCCGATCAGCTGATCGACATCTGGGGCGCCGACCATGCGGGCACCGTCAAGCGGATCGTCGCGGCGGTCGAGGCGCTGACCGGCGGCAAGACCAAGTTCGACGTGAAGCTGGTCCAGATGGTCCGCCTGCTGCGCGGTGGCGAGCCGGTGAAGATGTCGAAGCGGGCGGGCAATTTCGTCACGCTGGCCGATGTCGTGCGCGAAGTCGGCAAGGACGTGGTCCGCTTCACCATGCTGACTCGGCGCGCCGATGCGCAGATGGACTTCGACTTCGCCAAGGTGGTCGAGGCGTCGAAGGACAATCCCGTCTTCTACGTCCAATATGCCCATGCCCGCATCGCCTCGCTGAAGCGCCGCGCGGCCGAGGCGGGGATCGAGGGCGGCACTGCCGACCTGTCGCTGCTCGATACCGAGGATCTGGCGCTGGTGAAGCTGGCCGCGCAATTCCCGCGCATCGTCGAGACGGCGGCGGCGGCGCGCGAGCCGCATCGCATCGCCTTCTATCTCTATGATCTGGCGGCGGCCTTCCATGCCGCGTGGAATGTCGGCAACGACCGGGTCGATCGCCGCTTCCTGATCGCGGAGAATCCCGATGTCACGCGCGCGCGGCTTTTCCTGAGCGAAGGGATCGGGCAGATTATCCGCAACGGCCTGGCGCTGATGGGCGTCGAGGCCGTGTCGGAGATGAAGTGATGGCGAACGAGATGGACCTGCGCGGCTATGACCAACAGGAGGACGATCGTCTTCCCTGGCTGGAAACCGTCGAGGCGGACGAGCCCGAGGGGGTCGGCATCGGCAAGGTCGTGGCGCTGGTCATCCTGGGCCTCGCCATTCTCGCCTTTATCGGCTTCGCGCTGTACAAGTGGCAGGCGCATACCGCCGCCGCCGATGGCGACGGCGCGATCATCGCCGCGCCCGAGGGCGACTATAAGGTGCGTCCGGCCGATCCGGGCGGGCTGAAGGTCAAGGGCGAGGGCAATACCGCGATCGCCACCAGCGCGGGCAAGCCCGGCGGCACCGGCGCGATCGATCTGCGCGCCGTGCCCGAGGCGCCGATGAACGGCACCCGCGTCGTCCAGAAGCCCGCCGAGCCCAATGGCGGCCGCAACGCCGTGGCGCAGGTGCCCGAATCGGGCGGCAGGCTGGTCGCGCCCGCGCCCGTGGCGGCGGCACGTCCCGCCCCCGTTGCCGCGACCGGCAGCGGGTCGATGGTCCAGCTGGGCGCCTATCCCAGCGAATCTTCGGCCAATGCCGCATGGGACCGCTTCTCCAAGCGCTTCTCCTATGTCGGCGCGCTGGGCAAGGTGGTCCAGCCGGTCGCCTCGAACGGCAAGACGCTCTACCGCCTGCGCGTGAATGCCGGGTCGGCCAACCAGGCCGCCGATATCTGCGGTCGCCTGCGCGTGGCGGGCGAGAGCTGCTTCGTCGCCAGCTGATCCATCACGCCCCTTTCCCGCCCATGCGGGGAAGGGGCCGGAGTGTGCGTTCATGATCCCCGTCATTTTCGGCCTGTCGGGCCCGGTGCTGACCCCCGACGAGCGGGCGTTCTTCGCCTCGGTCGAACCGGCGGGCTATATCCTGTTCAAGCGCAACATCGTCGACCGGGCACAGGTCCGCGCCCTGACCGACAGCTTGCGCGACTTGGCGGGGCGCGACGATCTGGCGATCCTGATCGACCAGGAAGGCGGCCGGGTCGCGCGCATGGGACCGCCCGAATGGCCCACCTTTCCCGCCGGGCCGGTCTTTGCGCGACTGTACGAGACCGCGCCGATGTCGGCGATCCAGGCGATGCGCGCCAATGGCCAGGCGCTGGGCCTGATGCTGCGCGAGGTGGGGATCAGCGTCGATTGCGCGCCGCTGCTCGACGTGGTGCAGCCGGATACGACCGAGGCGATCGCCTGCCGCGCCTATGGCGCCGAGCCGATGCAGGTCGCGGCGCTGGGCCGTGCGATGCTGGAGGGGCTGGCGACGGCGGGCGTCGTCGGCGTGGTCAAGCATATGCCCGGCCATGGCCGCGCGCTGGTCGACTCGCATCACCTCCTGCCCACCGTCACCGCGAGCGAGGCCGAACTGGCGGTCGATCTCGAACCCTTCTGCACGCTGGCCGCCGCGCCGATGGGCATGACCAGCCATATCGTGTTCGAGGCCTGGGACGCCGAGCACCCCGCGACGCTGTCGCCGACGGTGATCGAGCGGATCATCCGGGGGCGGATCGGGTTCGACGGGCTGCTGATGACCGACGATATCGACATGAAGGCGCTGAGCGGTACGGCGGGCGAGAAGGCGGCCGGCGCGCTGGCGGCGGGATGCGACCTGGTGCTCGATTGCTGGGCGCGGATGGACGAGATGGTCGAGATTGCGGGTCGGGTGCCCGCCATCACCGACGCGGCCCGCGCCCGGCTCGACCGCGCGATGGCGAGTGTCGGTCCGGGGGAGGGCGACTTCGCCGAACTGATCGCGCGCCGCGACGCACTGTTGGCGCTGGCGGAATAAGAGCCCCCCAATTCCTCCCCATCGAGGATGGGGAGGGGGACCGCGCCCGCAGGGCGTGGTGGAGGGGTGGCGGCGTCAGCCGCCGTCTGCGACGGCGCCCCTCCACCATCGCTATGCGATGGTCCCCCTCCCCAAGCTATGCTTGGGGAGGGGGACCGCCGCGAAGCGGTGGTGGACGGGCACGGGGGCGCACTTCACCTGGGAGGGATGATCCGGCCCCCCTTTCTCTCCGGAAAGATAAACCCCGCCCGTCTCGCCATGGCTTCGCATCGCCGCTAAGCTGGCACATGATGACGGGGGAACAGCTGACGCTTGATCTGGACGGGTGGGAAGGGCCGCTCGACCTGTTGCTGTCACTGGCGCGTTCGCAAAAGGTCGATCTGCGGCAGATTTCGATCCTGGCACTGGTCGAGCAATATCTGCGTTTCATCGACCGGGCGGGGCGGATGCAGCTGGAACTGGCCGCCGATTATCTGGTAATGGCGGCATGGCTCGCCTATCTCAAATCCTCGCTGCTGCTGCCCCGCCAGCCCGAGGAGGAGCCGGACCCCGAGGATCTGGCGCTGCGGCTGCAACTCCGGCTGGAGCGGCTGGCGGCGATGCGCGAGGTGGGGGGCGCGGCTGATGGCGCGCGACCGGCTGGGCCGCGACGTCTTCGCGCGCGGCGCGCCCGAGGGGCTGGCGGTGCAGCGCAAGGCGCAGTGGCAGGCCGGGCTCTATGACCTAATCGCCGCCTATGGCCGGATCAACGCGCGCACCCGCCCGGTCATGCATGTCGTCGCCGACCGGCAGGTGATGACGCTGGAGGCGGCGCTGGACCGCGTGTCGATGCTGGTCGGCAGCCGGATCGACTGGTCGGCGATCGAGACGTTCCTGCCCGACGGCAGCGAGCGGCTGCGGCGTTCGGCGCTGGCATCCAGCTTCCTCGCGGTCCTGGAACTGGCGCGGCAGGGGAAGGTCGAGCTGCGCCAGGCCGCGCCCTTCGCGCCGCTTCTGGTACGCCAGCCGCGATGAGCGCCGTCGATGCGACCGTCCGCGCGGTGGAAGCCGTGCTGTTCGCCTCGCCCGAGCCGATGAGCGTGGATTCGATCCGCGCCCATGTCGGCGTGACGAAGGGAGCCGCCGACATCCGCGCCGCACTGGACACGTTGGAGGCGCATTATGCCGGGCGCGGGATCGCGCTGGTCCGGCGCGGCGACCGCTGGCATTTCCAGACTGCGCCCGATCTCGCGCATTTGCTGCGCCGCGACCGTGAGGAGATGCGCCGCCTGTCGCGCGCGGGCATCGAGACGCTGGCGATCATCGCCTATCACGAACCCGTCAGCCGCGCCGAGATCGAGGCGATCCGCGGCGTCGCCATTTCCAAGGGCACGCTGGACGTGCTGATGGAGGCGGGCTGGGTGCGGCCCGCGGGGCGGCGCGAGGTGCCGGGGCGGCCGCTGATCTATGCGACGACGCCCGCCTTTCTCCAGCATTTCGGGCTGACCAGCCGACGCGATCTGCCCGGCCTGGAGGATCTGCGCGCGGCCGGGCTGCTCGATCCCGTCGATCTGGCGCTGGAGCGGCTGGAGGACGAGGAGGAGGCCGCATCCGATGCGTCGCCCGAGGGCGATTGAGCTTTTCTTTGCGTCACGCCCACGTCACAATGAGGCGGCACGGCTCCTTGCTCCCCGTTCGGGGCTTTGCACGCATCGCTGAACCATTGCCGCTGGCGATGCCAAGGCCTAGATAGACCATGAATTCCCAGGAGACGTGCCATGGGCAGCTTTAGCCCGATTCACCTTCTCGTCCTCGCGATCGTCGCCATCCTTCTGCTCGGCGGCGGCCGCTTCTCCAACCTGATGGGCGATGTCGCCAAGGGTGTGAAGAACTTCAAGAAGGGCATGGCCGAAGAGGACGAAAAGCCCGCCAAGCCGTCCGCCCGGATCGAGGCGCAGAAGTCGGCCGAGCCCGCCTTCGACCGTGATGGCGAGCGCGTGCGCGACGATCGCTGATCGCGTCCGCCAGCTGATACCGGACGTCCATGTTCAATATCGACTCCAGCGAGTTCCTGCTCGTCGCCATCGTCGCGCTGGTCGTGATCGGTCCCAAGGATCTGCCCAAGGCGATGCGCGTCGTCGGCTATTGGGTCGGCAAGGCGCGCGGCGTCTCGCGCCAGTTCCGGCAGGGCTTCGACAATATGGTCCGCGAGGCCGAGCTGGAGGAAATGGAAAAGCGCTGGGCGGCGGAGAATGAGCGGATCATGCGCGAGCATGCCGCCGAGGTGCCGCCGGTCGTCGATCCCGCGCCCGATCAGACGGCGCCGGATCACGCCGCGCCCGTCCCCGCCCTAGCCGACCCCGCCTTGTCCGACCCTCATGCGCCCGCGCACGAGGATCACAGCGACCGGCCGGTGATGGTCGAGAAGCCCGTCGTCGCCCCCGCGCCCGCCGATCCCGCCGCGCATCCGGCCCCGCGCCACAATGAAGGGGCGGCGTCGTGACCGACCATGACGAGATCGACGCCAGCCGCGCGCCCCTGCTCGACCATCTGATCGAGCTTCGTCGTCGGCTGCTCTATTGCATCGTCGCGATCGCGCTGGGCTTCGGCGTGTCGATGTATTTCTCGGAGTCGATCTTCGGCTTCCTCGCCAAGCCGCTGCTGGCGGCCGGGCAGGGCAAGCTGGTCTATACCGAGATTTTCGAGGCGTTTTTCGTCCAGGTGAAGGTCGCCTTCTTCGCCGCGATGATGATCGCCTTTCCGGTGATCGCCAACCAGCTGTGGCAGTTCGTCGCGCCGGGGCTGTACCGCAAGGAAAAGCGCGCGCTGCTGCCTTTCCTGCTGGCGACGCCGGTGCTGTTCCTGATGGGCGCGGCGATGGCCTATTATATCGCCATCCCGATGGCGCTGCACTTCCTGCTGGGCTTTGACGGGGTCGTCGGCGGCGTGCGGCGCGAGGCCTTGCCTGCCATCGGCAATTACCTGTCCTTCATCATGCAGTTCCTGTTCGCCTTCGGCCTGGCGTTCCTGTTGCCGGTGCTGCTGATGCTGCTGGAGCGGGCGGGGATCGTGACGCGCAAGCAACTGATCGGGGCTCGGCGCTATGCGATCGTCGCGGCGACCGCGATCGCGGCGGTGCTGACCCCGCCCGACCTGATGTCGCAGGTGCTGCTCGCGGTTCCGCTCATCATCCTCTACGAACTGGCGATCATCGGCATCTGGTTCACCGAACGGAGCCGGGCCAGACAGGCGCCCGAAGAGGAAGCCGACGCGGCGGCGTGATGTCGGTGTGGATGGTTCTGGAAAGGCCTCGGTGAGAACCGGGGCCTTTTTCTTTGGTGCTCGCTTGGCCTTTGACTTCGCTCAGGCTGAACGGAGCGAGGGAAGGGCTCCAAGGCCCCAAACGCCGTTCAGCCTGAGCGAAGTCGAAGGCCACGGACCGAACCCCAACAAAAAGGCCCCGGCGAAACCGCCAGGGCCTTTCCTGTCTTCAGCCGGGTGAAGGGCTTACTTGGCGTCGTCCGCCGTCTTGGCGACGGTGTTGCCCGCCGAGCTCACGTCGCGACCCACGCCCTCGACGGTGTTGCATGCGCTGACCAGCAACGCACCGGCGACGATTGCCAGACCCATGAGCTTACGCATTCTCAGTCTCCTTTGTGAAATCCTTGCGCGTCCAATGCGTCAACACGGCATTCGTTCCGGCCCTGTCACGGGTGGCGAAGCGGGCGGCGAAGCGGCGGAATCTCGGAATGCGGAAAAGATTAAGGCCTGGAAGCGTCACCGGGGGGGGAGGGTGGACGCTTCCAGGCCTATGGCTTGGATAGCGAGAGCGGGGGGGCATAAGTTCGCTATCCGAAGAGCAGAACCCTCTGCCGGGGCAAGGGTTCCCGGCTTTTTCGCAGTTGCGAATCTTTTTCGCCGATTTTTCAGTCGCGCCCGACGATCGCGATGGAAATCTCATAGGCGCCGGTCAGCGGATCATGGTGCAACGGCGCACGAAGCTGCCGCGCCAGCCCCTCCATGACCCGGCCATAGCGCTTGCCGATCAGGTGCCGCAGCTCGTCGGTCTCGACCAGCGCGCGCGATACGACGCGGACGACCGCGCGGCCTTCCTGCTCGGCGGGCTTGACCGCGACACGGATCTGCGCGGCGGGGTCGCAGTTCATCGCCAGCTCGATCGTCTCGGTGACGAGGAAGGCGACCGCGACCGCCACGTCCTGGTTGACCAGAAGCGGTGCGACGTCGAGCGAGATGCCGATCCCGGCGGCGTTCTCCGGCGCGGTGGCGCGGATGTTCGCCGCCAGCTCGCCGATCATCGTCCGCAGGTTCAGCCCGCGATTTTCCTCCAGCTCGGCGAAGTGATGGCGATGCACCACCGCCAGCGCATCGACGCGCCGCTGGATCGAGGAATAGGCGGCCATAGCCTCCGGCCCCGTCGCACCGCGCGCGTGGAAGTTGATCAGGCTGGAGATGACCTGGAGGTTGTTCTTCACCCGGTGATGGACTTCGCGGGTCAGCTTGGTCTGGCGGACCAGCCCTTCGGCCAGTCCAGCCTCGTGGGTGGCGACCGTCTGGGTGATCGCCTCGAACGTATCGGCCAGGTCGCGAATTTCCTGCGCCGGCGCGGCCTCCACCTGCGAGATGTCGAGCGTCTCGCCCGGCTGATAGGCGGCGACGATCCCGCGCAGCTGGCGCAGGGGGCGGATGAGCAGGCGGTCGACGATGAACCAGCCCAGCACCACGGCGGCCAGCCACATCAGCAGCGGCAGCGCGAGCGCCACGATCAGCGAGGAGGTGATCGGCGCGCTGGGGGCCGAGGTCCGCAGCACCAGGCCGCCAATGCCCAGCTCGGTCCGGATCGACTTCATCCGCGCGAGCGCGCCCCGGCCGGGCAGGATGGCCAGCGGCAGGGATTCGCCGTCCAGCTCGATCACCGATGCAACCGCGCTGGTGTGGTTGCTCTGGTCGATCAGCGTGCGCAGGAAGGGCAGGGGGAAGAAGGCGCGCGCCTGGGTGCGGCCGTCCTGATGCACGACCGACAGGACCAGGCCCTGTCCGGCCAGGATATCGGCGCCGATCGGCGATCCGTCAGCCAGCACCGGCAGCGCGGCGGGCAGCGGGTCGCCGCACAGCGTCTTGCCCGTCCGGTCGGTGATGAGGAAGCGAGCGCCGGTCATCGACTGTTGCGCGAACACGCCCTGAGCGCGGGCGCAGCTGGGCATGTCGAGCGGGTCTTGGCCCAGCGCACGGACCGCGACGCGCAACGCGGTCATGTCGCCGACCAGTTCGGTGGCGATGGCGCGCGCATCCTCGTTCGCGGCGATGCGCAGGCGACCGCTCGCCTCGCTGTCGGCCAGCCGGGTCGTCTGCAACGTAGCGAAGACCGCTATGGCCGCCAGGATCAGCAGCGTGCTGCCCAGCACCAGAACGAGCTTCGCGCCCGTCGTCAGGCGCGGTGCGGGGACCGGGGGGCGTTCGACGGGGTCAGCCGGGGCGGGAATGATGGGGGCGTTGGCCATGCGGCCGGATCGTCAGTCCAGCTTGCTGAGAAGGTCAAGCATCTCGTCAGGAATCTTTTCGTCGACGGTCTTCTGATATGCCTGGCGCAGGGCCGAGCCGGCATCCTTCTCGCCACCGTTTTCGGGCGTCGAGGAAGGCGTCTTCTTGGTCTTGTTGCCCAAACTCAAAATATCCCCCTGCACGACCCACTAGCGGGGCAACCGACGCAATGGCGACCCAATCGCGCCGCCGGTCGGCGTTACGCCAGAGCCATAGTTGATGTGGCGATGAAACCAAATTCGATCTTGTTGGTTCCCGATGCGATACGAAAAAACCGGACGGACGTCCATGCGGCGCGTCGATCGGGGATTTCGGAGAAAACGGCATTGAAAACACGCGCGGTGGCCAGCACATCAGGCTTTCGCGAATACCTCAGGGAGTGATCATTACCCATGTCGCTTGGACAGCAGCTTGCGCCCCATCTTCCCTTCCTGCGGCGCTATGGCCGGGCCCTGACCGGCAGCCAGATGCACGGCGACAAATATGTCCGCGCCACGCTGGAGGCGATCGTCGCGGCCCCCGACCAGTTTCCGCGCGACGTCGATCCGCGCCTGGGCCTCTACCGCATGTTCCAGGGCATCTGGTCGTCGGCCAATTACGACGAACTGGACAATGACGGCGTCGATGCCGACGGCAATGAAGGCGTGGCGCGCGCCCGGCTGGCGCGGATGACCCCGCTGTCGCGTCAGGCGCTGCTGCTGACCGCGATGGAAGGCTTCACGCCCGAGGACGCCGCCTATCTGATCGATGTCGAGCCGAGCGAGGTCGAGAATCTCGTGTCCGAGGCGCTGGCCGAGATCGAGAAGCAGACACGCGCCCGCGTCCTCATCATCGAGGACGAGCCGATCATCGCGATGGATATCGAGACGATCGTCCGCGACCTGGGGCATGAGGTGACCGGCGTCGCCGTCACCCGCGACGAGGCGGTGGCGCTCGCGATGGAAGACCGGCCCGGCCTGGTGCTGGCGGACATCCAGCTGGCCGACGACAGTTCGGGCATCGACGCGGTCAAGGACATCCTGGCCGAGTTCGAGGTGCCGGTGATCTTCATCACCGCCTTCCCCGAGCGTCTGCTGACCGGCGAGCGGCCCGAGCCGACCTTCCTCATCACCAAGCCGTTCCAGCGGTCGACGGTGAAGGCGGCAATCAGCCAGGCGCTGTTCTTCGACCAGAGCACCGTTCCGGCCGAGTAAGGCCCGTCGGGACGAAAGATCATCGGTTACGGACCCAAAACGGTCGACAGGCGTTGAGGTGGACATGGTTGATCCCGAACATCCCATCCATGTCTCCAAGGAAGACGCACGGGCAGGATCGACCCCGCATGTGACGCGGTACATCCTGCCCATATCGCTGGTGCTGGTCATCGCGATCTTTGCCTGGCTGGTGCTCCGCTGATCGCGATACGGCCTTCGGGCGGGTCCATTATGGCTTTGGACCGGCTGGCAATTTTGGGCCCCCAACCCTATATTTCGAAACGGTCGCACATGCGGCCGCTTCCGACGATCGGATTTTCATGACGCAGCCACTGATGCAGGACGATATCGAGGTCGACGCCCCCGTCGAGCACGTCGCCCTGCCCGATTCCGAGTTCAAGACCGAGCTGGCGCGCGTGATTCCCCATCTTCGCGCATTCGGGCGCTCTCTGTCGGGCAGCCGCGATCTGGCCGACGATCTGGTGCAGGAAACGCTACTCAAGGCCTGGGCGGCGCGCAAGCGGTTCCAGGCGGGCACCAATATGCGGGCCTGGACCTTCATCATCCTGCGCAACCTCTATCTCTCGCAGATGCGCCGCGCGCGCTTCAAGGGCGAGTGGGACGATTTGGTCGCCGACCGCATCCTCGCGGCCCCCGCCAGCCAGGACCGCCATGTCGAGCTGGGCGACATGCAGCGTGCGCTGATGCACCTGCCGCAGCCGCAACGCGAGGCGCTGATCCTCGTCGGCGCGGGTGGCTTTGCCTATGAGGAAGCCGCGGAAATCTGCAACGTCGCGGTCGGCACGATCAAGAGCCGGGTGGCACGGGGCCGCGTCGCGCTGGAAGCGATCCTGAGCGAAGGCGCATTGCCCTCGCGTCGTCTGCACGAAACCGACAGCAGCAAGACCGCGCTCGACAGCATCATGGGCGACGTCGACCAGCTGAGCGGCGGTCGCTAAGCCGACCCGACGAATTTTTCCCGGCCGCTCTGCCCGATGGGGTGGGGCGGCCGTTTTCGTGACATGGGGCCGGGCCGATATGGCATATCGGCCCGAGCATCGCGGCCGGATCAGTGGCGCTGCGCGGGTTCGTCCAGTCGCGCGAGCAGGCGGACCCAATGGTCGGGCAGGCGCAACGGATCGGAAAAGGCGGCGCGCAGCGCGCTGCCGATATCGTCCACCCGCCGGGGGGCGGGGACGATATGGATAGGTCCGGTCCATGCTTCTGTGCTCGTCATGCCATCATAACGGATGAGGGCTTGACAGGTTGCAAAAATTGTGAAGCCGCTTCGTTAACCTCGGGGAAAGCCTTTTGCGGTGCGCGCGCAAGAGGGTAGAAGCGGGGCATGAATGTCCCCGCCTGTCCGCAACTGCCCGATGCCCTCGACCGGGCGCGGCGTCATTCCCCCTTTCTGGCGATGTTGCTCGACCGCGAGCCGGAGATCGCGGCGATGGCAAGCGAAGGGCGGCTGGCCGATCTGCCGATGCTCGACCCCACGCTGCCGGTCGGCACCGCGCTGCGGCGGCGGCGGCGGGCGCTGGCGCTGACCGTCGCGCTGGGCGATCTGGCGGGGGTCTATGACCTGACCGAAGTGACCCGCCGGCTGACCGACTTTGCCGACGAGGCGCTGTCTCATGCGATCCGCGCCGCGATCCTGGAGCGGACGCCGGATGCCGAGCCGATCGGCTTCGCCGCCATCGCGCTGGGGAAACAGGGCAGCCGCGAACTCAACTATTCCTCCGATATCGACCCCATCCTGATCTTCGACCCCGAGACATTGCCTCGCCGCCCGCGCGAGGAACCCGAAGAGGCGGCGGTGCGGATCGGCAAGCGGGTGGTCGAACTGCTCCAGGCGCGCGACGGCGATGGCTATGTGCTGCGCGTCGATCTGCGGCTGCGCCCCTCGCCCGAGGCGACGCCGATCGCGATTCCCGTCGAGGGGGCGATTGCCTATTATGAAAGCCAGGCGCTGACCTGGGAGCGCGCGGCGTTCATCCGTGCCCGCGCGGCGGCGGGGGACATGGCGCTGGGGCAGCGTTTCCTCGACGCGATCCGGCCCTTCGTCTGGCGTCGCGCGCTGGATTTCGGGGCGGTGGGCGAAATCCGCGACCTGACTCGGCGGATTCGCGATCACCATGCGCAGGGACAGGCGCTGGGCCCCGGCTATGACCTGAAGCGCGGGCGCGGCGGGATTCGCGAGATCGAATTCTTCGCGCAGATCCACCAGCTGATCCATGGCGGCCGCGACCCGTCGCTGCGCGCGCCCGCCACCCGCGACGCGCTGGCGCGGCTGGCCGAGGCGGGGCGGATCGATCCGGGCGAGGCCGCGGCGCTGTCCGACGCCTATGTCCTGCTGCGCACCATCGAGCACCGGGTGCAGATGATCGACGATCGCCAGACGCACCAGCTGCCCAAAAGCGAGGCGCTCGACCGGGTGGCGCATCTGCACGGGCTGGCGGACGGCGCGGCGCTGGTTGCGACGCTGGCCCCGGTCACCGCGCGGGTGGGGCAATGCTATGATGCGCTGGACGCCGATGAGCGGCCGCGGCTGCCGCACGACCCGGTGCTGCTGAGCGAACGGCTGGTCGCGGCGGGCCTGCGCGATATCGAGGCGGCGGCGCGGCGGATCGCGGCCTGGCGTGGCGGCGACTATCCCGCGCTGCGCAGCCCGGCGGCGCGCGAGGCGCTCGACGCGGTGCTGCCCACCCTGGTCGAGGCGCTGGGCGAGGCGCCCGATCCGGATGCCGCGCTGCTCAAGCTCGATTCGCTGTTCGAGCGGATGACGAGCGCGATCAACATCTTCCGCCTGCTGGAGGCGCGGCCGGGGCTCGCCAGCCTGACCGTCGCGATCCTCAGCCATGCCGCGCCGCTGGCGACCGAACTGGCGCGGCGACCGGCCTTGCTCGACGGGCTGATCGACGCTTCGGCCTTCGAGCCGCTGCCCGCGATCGCGGTCCTCGAACGCGCGATGCGCGGCGGCGAGGCGGGGCAGGATTATCAGGACCGGCTGGACCATGTCCGCCGCGTCGTCGGCGAGCTGCGGTTCGCGCTGGGGGCGCAGATCGTGGCGGGGCGCGCCGATCCGCTGGAGGTGGCGGGCGGCTATGCCCGCGTCGCGGAGGCGGCAGTGGGGGTGCTGGCGCAGGCGACGGTCGACGCATTCGTCGCGGCGCATGGCCGGGTGCCGGATAGCGAGCTGGTGATATTGGCGCTGGGCCGGATGGGCGGGGCGGCGCTGACCCATGCCTCGGACCTCGACCTCGTCTATCTGTTCACCGGCGATTTCGCGGCCGAGTCCGATGGTCCCAAGCCGCTGGGTGCGACGCTCTATTACAACCGGCTGGCGCAGCGGGTCACGGCGGCCCTGTCGGTGCCGACCCAGGCGGGGCCGCTCTATCCGGTCGACACCCGGCTGCGCCCCTCGGGCACGCAGGGGCCGCTGGTCGTCTCGGTCGACAGTTTCGCGCGTTACCAGAGCGAGGATGCCTGGACGTGGGAGCATATGGCGCTGACCCGCGCGCGGCCAATCTTCGGATCGGCGGCGGCGCGCGCGCATGTCGCGGCGATCGTCGCCGATGTGCTGGGCGGCCGCCGCCCGCCACGCGATGTCCAGGCCGAGGCGGGCGAGATGCGCCGCGAGATGGCGCGGCACAAGCCGCCGCAGGGGCCCTTCGACGTGAAGCTGCTGCCCGGCGGCCTGGTCGATCTGGAGTTCGCGGTGCACCGTACCCAGCTGGCCGAGCGGACCGGCTTCGCCCCCGATCTTGCGCAGGCGATCGCGGCGCTGGTCGGGCAGGGGCTGATGCCGCCCGCCATGGCGCAGGCGCATGACGTGCTGACCCGCGCGCTGGTCGCCTTCCGCCTGCTGGTCCCCGATGGGCAGGAGCCGCCGATCGCGACCCGCCCGCTGATCGCGCGCGCCATGGGGCTGGCCGATTGGGCGGCGGTGGTTGCCACGCTGGAGGCGACGCGGCAGGAGGTGCTCCACGTCTGGCAAGGAGAATGAGGCGATGGACAAGGGCGATCCGATTCCAACGGTCACGGTGACCACGGCCGAGGGACAGCCGCTGGCGCTGGGCGAGGTGGCGGGGCCGCTGGTCGTCTATTTCTATCCCAAGGACGATACGAGCGGCTGCACCCGCGAGGCGCAGGACTTCACCGCGCTGGCCGAGGCGTTCCAGGCGGCGGGCGTGCGGGTGATCGGCATCTCCAAGGACAGCCCCGCCAGGCATCAGAAATTCGCGGCGAAATACGAGCTGACCGTCGACCTCGCCAGCGACGAGGACGGCACCGCGTGCGAGGCGTTCGGCGTGTGGGGCGAGAAGAAGCTGTACGGCAAGACCTATATGGGGATCGAGCGCGCGACCTTCCTGTTCGACCGCGAGGGGCGGCTGGCGACCAGTTGGCGCAAGGTGAAGGTGCCGGGACATGCCGAGGCCGTGCTGGAGGCGGCGCGCGCGCTTTGACCATGACCAGCCTGGCCGAGGCGTGCGCGGCGGTGCTGCGCGAGAGCGACCCGCTGACCAAGGTGCGGCTGGCCCGCGCGGCGGCGCGTGCCTGGCGGCGTGGCGATCTGGCGCATCGGTTCGACGCGGCGATGCCCGACGCGCCGGGGCGGCCCGCGCGTCCCGAATTGCTGCCGCCCAACCGCATGCCCAAGCGCGGGCGCGGCGGATCGGAAAAGGGGCGGATCGCGCTGCTCCATGCGCTGGCGCATATCGAGTTCGCGGCGATCGACCTGGCCTTCGACGCGGCGGGCCGGTTCGGCGCGCAGTTTCCGCGCAGCTTCGCCGACGACTGGATGTCGGTCGGCGCGGACGAGGCGATGCACTTCGCGGTGCTGTATCGGCGGCTGCGGGTTCTGGGGTCGGGTTATGGCGACCTGCCCGCGCATGCCGGATTGTGGGAGGCGGCCGAGGAGACCGCGCATGACGCGATGGCGCGGCTGGCGGTGGTGCCGCTGGTGCTGGAGGCGCGCGGGCTGGACGTCACGCCCGAGACGGTCGCGCGGGTCCGCGCCGGGGGCGACGAGGTGTCCGCGCGCATCCTCCAGCGCATCTATACCGACGAGATCCGCCATGTCGGATTCGGCGCCAAATGGTTCGGCTATCTCGCCGCGAACCATGACATCGCACCCGCCGAGCATTGGCGGATGCTGGTCCGCCGCCACTTTCGCGGGGTCGTTAAGCCACCGTTCAACGACTCGGCGCGCGCCGCTGCCGGTCTGACGCGCGACTTCTATGCGCCCCTTGCGGACGAGGAACCTTCGACGGCACAAGCTGACCGTCTGTAACGCGGTGGGGCTGCGAAACAGCATTGGATGGACGAAAGCCGGGCGATCCCGACAATGGGTGCGCTCGGCCGGAAAATTGCCGGGGTTCGATGAAGCAGCGTCATACGTGGGGTAAATCGATTGCGGCACTCGTCGGGATCCTGACTGTCACCCTTTCCGGCCAGGGCGCCATCGCTGCCACCGGCCGTGCCGCCGCCACCCATAGCCCCGCCGGCCATGCCGCTCCCGCCAAGGCGGTCGGCGGCGAGTATATCCCCGCCAACAGCGCCGAAGCCTCCGCCGACCTGCGCACCGACCAGCAGTTCCGCACCCTGTTCCAGACCTGGAAGAAGATGGACTCGGTCCAGAAGGGCGTGATCGCCATTCCGTCGGTCCAGCCGGTCGAACAGCTCAAGTTCACCAGCAATTTCGGCATCCGTTCCGACCCGTTCCGTGGCACCGCCGCGATGCATGCCGGGGTCGACATTCCCGGCCCGGTCGGCACCCCCATCTATGCCACCGCCGACGGCATCGTCGATCATGCCGGTTGGCAGGGCGGCTATGGCAATCTGGTCGAGATCAACCATGGCAAGGGTATCGCCACCCGCTATGGCCATTTGTCCAAGATCCTGGTCGCCGACGGCGCGCGGGTGACCCGCGGCCAGCTGATCGCGCTGATGGGTTCGACCGGCCGCTCGACCGGCCCGCACCTCCATTATGAAGTCCGCATGGACGGCCATGCGGTCAACCCGGTGCCCTTCCTGACCACCGGCGACTATCTGATGGCGTCGCAGGATCATGCGATCCACCAGATCCCGGTTTCGACCGACGGTCCGGCCGCGCAGGACTGATCGATATTCCTTCCCGGCAAGGGGAGGGGGACCATGCGCAGCATGGTGGAGGGGTGTCTCGCTGGCCGGAACACCCCTTCGTCAGTCCTCCGGACGGCCACCTCCCCTTGCTGGGGAGGAATAGTGCGATCGGGATTGTTCACCCGGCCCCCTGCGCCTATCTGATCCCCATGGCCACCCAGATTTCCGACATCGCGCTGACTCCGTCCGCCGCCGCCCGCGTCGCGGCGATCGCCGAGCGGCAGAACAAGCCCGCCATCCTGCGCCTCTCGGTCGAAGGGGGTGGCTGTTCGGGCTTCCAGTATAAGTTCGGGCTGGCCGACAGCCCGGCCGAGGACGACACGGTCGCCGAGACGAACGGCGTCCGGCTGGTCGTTGACAGCATCAGCCTGGACCTCGTGCGCGGGGCGGAGGTCGACTATGTCGAATCGCTGGGCGGCGCGGCGTTTCGCGTGACCAATCCCAACGCGGCCTCGGGCTGCGGCTGCGGCACTAGCTTCGCGGTCTGACGTGAAGATCACCACCTACAATATCAACGGGATCAAGGCCCGTTTGCCCCGCCTGCTCGAATATCTGGCCGAGGCGGATGCCGATATCGTCTGTCTCCAGGAGTTGAAGACCAGCGACGAGACCTTTCCCGCCGCCGAGATCGAGGCGGCGGGGTACGGCGCGGTGTGGCACGGGCAGAAGAGCTGGAACGGCGTCGCGGTGCTGGCACGCGGCAGCCAGCCCGTCGAGCGGCAGCGCGGGCTGGCGGGCGAGCCCGAGGACGAGCATAGCCGCTATCTGGAATGCCAGGTCGGCGATCTGGTCGTCGCCTCGCTCTATCTGCCCAACGGCAATCCGCAGCCGGGGCCGAAATTCGACTACAAGCTGCGCTGGATGGAGCGGCTCGCCGCACGCGCACGGGCCTTGCTGGCCGAGGAAGTGCCTGCGGTGCTGGCGGGGGATTACAACGTCATCCCGAATGACGACGACACCTTCTCGGTGCCCGCCATGGCCAGCGATGCGCTGATGCAGCCGGAGAGCCGCGCGGCCTATCGCCGGTTGCTGGCGCAGGGCTGGACCGACTCGCTGCGCACCCGCGCGCCCAAGGGCGGGGTGTGGACCTTCTGGGACTATCAGGCCGGGTCTTGGCAGCGCGATGCGGGTTTCCGCATCGACCATCTGCTGCTCAGCCCGCAGGCGGCGGATCGGCTGGTCGATGCCGGGGTCGACAAAAGCTATCGCGGCCGGGAAAAGGCCAGCGACCACGCCCCGACCTGGGTGCGGCTGCGCGGCGACTGACGCCGGTCTGGGCCATCCCGGTTTAGGCTGTGGCCCCCTACGCGCCGTACCCGTTTCCAAGGTGCCGGCATTCGCTCGGGCCGTTGAGGCTAGAGCCGATCGCCATCCAGCGCTGCCTTTCCTTCCCTCGCCCCTCGCAGAGGGGAGAGGGTTGCGCAGACTTGGCCTTTGCGAAAGCAAAGGCTTAGTCGGAGCTGGGTGAGGGGTGGGCGCTCGCCAAGCGAGCGCGCGAGCCTTTGGCTCGCTCAACCCCTCACCCAAGCTGCGCTAGCCAGCAGGCTGGCAAGCTTCGCTAACCCTCTCCCCTGTCCAGGGGAGAGGGAAGATGAGACGATAGTTCGGGCGCGTCGGTGAAGTTCGCTAACTCTATTGGTATAAGTCCCCGGCATTTGGCGGTTTATGCCATATGCGAAAATGAAAAATCCCAGTTTTTCAACGTTTCCACTGTATGGCACGCATAATGCAGTAACTCACCTGTCGGAGCCGATCCGACGCCAAAGGGAGTTACCACCATGTTCGCTTCGCTGCTGATCGCCTCCGCCCTCTCCGCCGCCCCTGCACCGGCCGCGACGCCGTCGCCTTCCTCGGCCCGGACGGCGGTGTCGGACACCACCCGCTATTGCATCATCGTGAACATCACCGGCTCGCGCATTCCTCGCAAGATCTGCCGCACTGCGGCCGACTGGATCGCGGTCGAGGGCGAGGTCCCCGGCGTCCCGGTCAAGACCCGCTGATCGCCGCCCCGAGGAACGGAGAGAAACGATGCTGTTCGCCCTGATCGCCGCTGCCGCCGCCAGCCTGACCGCCGCTCCCTCGCACGAGGGCGAGGTCAAGTCCGTGTCCGTCGCGGCGGCCGTCCCGCCCGCCCAGACGCCCGGCCTAGCCCCGGCCAAGACGGTTCGCTACTGCTTCCGCAACGTGCAGGAAGACCATATCGTCGTCGGCAAGCTCTGCCGCACCCGTGCCCAGTGGATGTGGCACGGCGTCGACCCGCTCGACTATATCGGCCGACGCAAGTGACCGTGAAGGGCAGGGGCCGCCGCGACCGGGCGGCCCCGCCCGTCGCGATCAGCCCAGATCGCGGGCATAGACATTGTAGGTCTTGTTCACCCGGCTGTTGATCGTCTCGGCGATCGAGCGCATCCCCTGATTGTCGTCGAGTATCCAGCCGATCTCGCCCCGCGAGGCGCCATATTTCGTCACCGAGGCGCGGCGGATATATTCGATCATCATGAAGGCCAGCTGGCTCGCCATGCGCGACGACTGAAGCTCCTTGACCACCCCCATCAACGGCACGCGCATCGTCCGCACTTTGGGCGCGCGCAGCCACAGCAGCAGCTTTGCCCAGCCGAAGGGCAGCAGGCTGCCCTTGAGCGGCTTGATCGCCTCATTCAGGTCGGGAAGGGTGATCATGAAGGCCACCGGCTTGCCGTCCAGTTCGGCGATGCGGATCAGGTCGTTGAACACGATCGGCTTCAGCTTGACGCCGACATCCTTGATCTCGGGCGGGGTCAGCGGGATGAAGCCCCAATTGTCCGACCATGCATCGTTCAGGATGCTCAGGATGATCGCGGCCTCTTCCTCGAACTTGGCCTTGTTCACCTCGCGGACGCGGATGCGCTCGTTCTTCTCGCCCGACTTGATGATCCGCTGGACGATCGGCGGAAATTCCTGCGTGATGTCCAGCTCATAGGTGAAGAGCTGCTTGATCGTCGTGTAACCCGCCGCCTCGATCCAGCCCTGATATTCGGGGCGCGCATGGCCCATCATGATCGTCGGGTCCTGGTCGAAACCCTGGACCAGCAGACCCGGCTCTTCCCAGACCGACTGCGACACGGGGCCGATCGCGCGGGTCATGCCCTGTTCGCGCAGCCAGCCCTCGGCCGTGGCCAGCAGCGCGGTGAACACCTCCTGCCGCTCGGCATCCATCAGGCCCCAGAAGCCGGTGCCCGGCCCGAACCCCTTGGACGGGTCCATCTCGAGCGCCAGCGTGTCGAGATGCGCGGAGATGCGTCCGACCACGCGGCCATTCTCTTCCGCCAGGAAAAGCTGTGCCTTGGCATGGCTGTACCACCCATTCTTCTCCGGGGTGATGAGGCCCAGCGCCTCGCCCTTCAGCGGCGGCACCCAGTGCGGATCGTTCGCGTACAGGCCGAAGGGAAAGTCCACGAAGGTCTTGCGGTCGCGCTTGGTGGCGACGGGGCGGATCGAAAGGGCCATGTCTGATCGGGTCCAGCGGAAACGGGAAAACCATGTCCTAACCGTCTGGTTCGATCATGGCGAGTGAGGATTCCGTCATTGCCGGACGTGGGAATGCCACCGTGTCGCCACTATGTGGGGGCAAAGGATAGAGCTATGGAATCGACGCTTTCTTTCGAACGGGCTGCCCCCGCCGCTGCGGCGACGCCCGCCGCGCGTGTCCCGATCGCGGACGACAAGGCGATGCTGCGTGCCGCCGCCGAACTGACCCGCGACCTGATCGCGCCGCGTCCCCGGCTCTATTGGGCCGACATGGTGGGCAGCGCGCTGGTCGGCTATGCCGCACTGGCGGTGGCGGTCACCGCCTCGTCGACCGGGGTGATCGTCGCGGCGTCGGTCGTGTCGGTGCTGGCGCTGTACCGCGCGCTGCTGTTCATCCACGAAGTCAGCCATATGAAGCACTCGGCGCTGCCGCGTTTTCGCGAGGGCTGGAACGCGCTGGTCGGCGTGCCGCTGCTGACGCCCGCCTTCATGTATGAAGGCGTGCACAATCTGCACCATGCCAAGACCCGCTATGGCACGGCCGACGATCCCGAATATCTGCCGCTGGCGCTGATGAAGCCGTGGACGCTGCCGATGTTCGTCCTGGTGTCCGCGCTGGCGCCGCTGGGGTTGCTGATCCGTTTCGCGATCCTGTCGCCCTTGTCCTGGGTTGTGCCGGGGCTGCGCAAGATCGTGGTCGAGCGCTATTCGGCGCTGGCGATCAATCCGCAGTTCCGCCGTCGCATGCCCGAGGGCGAGGCGCTGGTCCGCTTCAACCGGACCGATGCGGCAGGCTCGATCTGGGCGATCGCGCTGGTCGCGCTGGTCGCGACGGGGGTGATCCCGGTGCGGGGCTTTGCGATCGGGTTCGCGATCGGCTCGGCGGTGGCGGTGCTGAACCAGGTCCGGACGCTCGTCGCCCATCTCTGGGAGAATGAAGGCGAGCCGATGACGGTGACCGCGCAATATCTGGATTCGGTTAATGTGCCGCCGCCCGCCTTGCTGCCCGGCCTGTGGGCGCCGGTGGGACTGCGCTATCACGCGCTGCACCACCTGCTGCCGTCGCTGCCCTATCATGCGCTGGGCGAGGCGCATCGCCGGATCAGCGCGGCGCTGGAGCCGAACTCACCCTATCACAAGGCCAGCTACAAGGGCCTGCCGGGGCTGGTCGCGAAGATCGGACTGAGCACCTTCCACCGGGGGAAGTGAGCGAAAGACGCTGGGCGAGGGACGGGGGCGTGCGCTTCGACCTGGCTCGGCGCGAACGGCCTTCCCGATAATCCCATCATCCGTTCAGCCTGAGCGCAGTCGAAGGCCAAGGGAAATCCCTGTCCAGTTGCTATCCCTAACCCGCGCTTCTGACGAAGCTGGGTTGGATCAACATTCAGTATTGCTTCTTCTTCCCTCTCACCTGGACAGGGGGAGAGGGTTAGCGAAGCTTGCTGGCTAGCGCAGCTTGGGTAAGGGTTGAGCGAGCCTCAAGGCTCGCGCGCTCGCGAAGCGAGCGCCCACCCCTCACCCAGCTTCGACTAAGCCTTTGCTCTCGCAAAGGCCAAGTCTGCGCAACCCTCTCCCCTCTGCGAGGGGCGAGGGAGGGAAAGGCATCGCCGAATGGCGATCCGCCCCGGCCCCTATTCCTCGGTCCGGAACAGGACCGCTTCGCCGATCAGCAGGAACAGCAGGATCGGTGCCCATGCCGCGAGGAAGGGCGGGTACGCCCCCAGATCGCCCATCGCCATCGAGAAATTGTCCGCCACGAAATAGGCAAAGCCCAACGCCATGCCGATCACCGCACGGACGAACAGCTTGCCCGAGCGCGCGATGCCGAAGGCGGCGACCGCGCCCAGCAGCGGCATCAGCATGGCCGACATCGGCGCGGACAGCTTGTGCCACAGCGATCCCTCCAGCGAGGTCGTGGGCCGTCCCGCTTCGCGCAGGTCGTCGATCGCGTTCGACAATGCGTCGAAGGACATGTTGTCGGCGCTGACGCTGGCCAGGGTCAGCTGCTCGGGGGTCACGCCCCGGCCGACGATCAGCGAGGGGAAGGTGGTGACCTTGCCCGACGCCACCTGGAACCGGGTGGCGGGGCCGATCCGCCAGCCATCGCCGTCTCGCTGCCCGCGCGGCGCACGCACGATCGCCACCAGGCTGCCGCCCGTCCGGTCATAGAGCGTCACGCCGCCGAGCTGGGTCCTGGCGCCGCGCCCCTGGATCAGATCGACCGAGATCAGGTCGTCGCCGTCACGCACCCAGACATTGGACCGGTCGCCGCTGTCGATGGGCAGCGGGCCATATTGGACCTTCTGCCAGGCGCTGAGCGTCGCGCTGGCGCGCGGTACGATCCGGTCGTTGAACACGAAGCTGACCACCGCCACGCCCGCGCTGGCGATCAGCAGCGGGGCAAGCACCTGATGCGCCGACATGCCCGCCGCCTTCAGCGCGATGACCTCCGAATTCTGGTTCATCGTGAAGAAGGTCAGGATGGTGCCGAGCAGCACCGAGAAGGGCAGCAGGAACGAGATGATCTGCGGCGCGCGCAGCGACACGTAACGCCACACCTGCGCCTGGCCGTTGCCGGGCGCGGCCAGCACCGCGCCGGACTCGCTCAGCACGTCCAGCGTCTGGAGCACCAGCGCTACTGCGAACAGGATGGCGAAGGTGCGGATCAGGAACATCTTCGCCATGTAGATGGCGATCGTCTTGGACGGGAAAATGTTGGACAGGCTCATGCCGTATAGGCCTTTTTCCGGCGGCGGCCGGGCAGCCAGCGGCCGATCGCCTTGGCGATCTTGGCCACGCCGCGCTCCAGCGCCCCGATCGGCTGGCCGCCCGGGACATAGGCGGTCACATAATACATCCAGAGGACCAGCCCCGCAAAGACCGCGAACGGCCCCCATAGCGCCAGCAGCGGATCGACCCTGCCCAGCGCGCCGATATCGGCGGCATATTGGTTCACCTTGAAATAGGTGACGAGCATGACGATCGACAGGAAGACGCCCAGCGCCGAGGTCGATCGCTTGGGCGGAATGCCCAGCGACACCGCGAGCAGCGGCAACAGGAACATCGTCACCACCTCGACCACGCGGAAATGGAATTCCGCCCGGCTGCCCGCGCGTGCCTCGGCGCTTTGGGCATCCTGGCCGTGGCGGGCGAGTTCGGGGAGGGTGAACTCCAGGTCGCGGCCGCCGCGCTGGCGGAAATTGTCGAACTTGGGCAGGTCGATCGGCAGGTCGTGGCTGGAGAAGCTCAGCACACGCGGCGCCTTGAACTCGGGCCGGTTGTGGATCAGCGTGCCGTTGGTCAGCCGGAAGATGATGACATTGGGATCGTCGGTCGCCAGGAAGCGCCCGCGCTGCGCCGTCACGCCGATCCAGTCGCCCTTGGAGGTGTTGGCGTGGACGAAAATGCCCGACAGGTCGCGGCCATTCTCGCGGCTCTCCTCGATGCGCAGCGTCATGCGGTCGCCCAGATGGGTGAACTCGCCGACCTTGATCGAGGCGCCCAGCGCGCCGGTGCGCAGCTCGTAGCGCAGCCCCTCATAATAATAGCGCGCGATCGGCTGGATATAGCCGACGATTGCCAGGTTCAGCGCGGCCAGCACGATCGCGTACATATAGGGGACGCGCAGCAGCCGGGTGTAGCTCATGCCGACGCCGCGCATCACGTCCAGCTCGGACGAGGTGGCGAGGCGACGAAAGGCCAGCAGGATGCCCAGCATCAGCCCGATCGGGATGCCCAGCCCCAGATATTCGGGCAGCAGGTTGGCGAGCATTCGCCACACCACGCTGATCGGCCCGCCTTCGGTCGCGACGAATTCGAACAGGCGGCGGATGCGATCGAGCACCAGCAGCATCGCCGAGATGATCAGCGTCGCGAACAGCGGCAACGCGATCAGCCGGGCCATGTAGCGATCGATGGACTTCATGCGGGGGACATCACTCGCGCGATAAAACGGCCATGGCTATACGATCGGGGGAAGGGCGCGTCACCCCTTGTTTGCGATGGATCGGCGTGGCCTTCGACTTCGCCCGGACCGAACCGAGGTCGTATGCGGGACGGGGCAGCAAAAGCCGTTCAGTCCGGGTGACATCGAGGGCCATGCCCCGACCCGGGCTCAAGCCGCCGCGCTGACCGACCCGTCCCCGACATTGCGCGCCAGCGCCGCCGCCACCGCCCGCTCCAGTCCCACCAGGGTAAAGGGCTTGCGCAGCACCTCATAGCCCTCGAACCCGGTCGCCTGCGCATCGCCCGCAAAGCCGGTGACGAACAATACCGCGACCTCGGGATAGCGGGGGCGGAGCGCGGCGATCATCTCCGGTCCGGTCTGGTGCGGCATCAGCACGTCCGACACGATCAGCCTGATGTCGGCCTGACGCGCGAGCATCCCCTCGGCCTCACGCGGATCGCCGCAGGGCAGGGGATCGTGCCCCAGTTCGGTCAGCGCGGCCATCGTCGCCGACAGAACGCGCGGATCGTCCTCGACCACCAGGATGCGCATGCCGCCGGTGTCCTCGGCATCCGGCGCGGGGGCGACCGGCTCGGCCACGGGGGCGGGGGCGGTCGCGGCGTGGTGGCGCGGGAAATAGAGATGGACCGTGGTGCCCGCGCCGGGCGCGGTGCGGATGGTGACGTCGCCGTCCATCTGGCCGACCAGCCCGAAAATCTGGCTGAGCCCCAGCCCGGTGCCCTTGCCTGCGGGCTTGGTGGTGAAGAAGGGCTCGAACACCCGTTCGGCCACCTCGGGGGACATGCCCGCGCCGGTGTCGGTCACCGACAACAAAATATAGTCGCCCGCCGCCGCGCGCGGCAGCTCGTTCGCCATCACATGCGCCTCGGCGGTGCGGATGGTCAGCTCGCCGCGCCCGTCCATCGCATCGCGGGCATTCACCGCGAGGTTCAGGATCGCATTCTCCATCTGCGTCCGGTCGCCGAACAGCATCCAGCCGGTCGTCCGGTCCTCGACCGTCACCTTCACCCCGTCGCCCAGCGTCCGGTCGAGCAGGTCGCGCATCCCCGCCACCAGTTGCCGGGGCACGAGCGGCTCGGGGGTCAGCGCCTCCTCGCGGCTGAACATCAGCAATCGCCGGGTCAGCGCGGCGGCGCGGTGCGCGCCCTCGGTCGCGCTGTCGAGATGGCGGCGGACATCCTCCACCCCGTCCGCCCGGCGCGCCAGTTCCAGCCCGCCCAGAACGACCGCCAGCATATTGTTGAAATCATGCGCGATCCCGCCGGTCAGCTGGCCCAGCGCGTCCATCTTCTGCACCTGGCGCAGCTTGGCTTCCTGGAGCTTCAGCTCCTCGGTCGCGGCATCGACCGCGTCCGCCAGTTCCTCGGCACGGGCACGTTCGGCATGCGCCTCGGCGCGCGCCTCCGCCCGCTCGCCGACGGCATGGACGATCATCCAGGCCAGCAGGATCGCGCCGAGCGCCAGCGCCAGCCCGAACAGGCCCAGCCCACTGGCGATCCGGTTGGAGTGCAGCACCGTGTCGCGCGCCGCGGCGGTGCGCTGTTCGAGCAGGCGGCGCTCGCCCGCGATCAGGACGTTGAGCGTCCGGTTGATCTGCAACAGCGCCTCGGCCCGCCGCGCCTGGTGATAGAGCGCATAGGCCTGGCGATCGCGGTGATAGGTGGTCGACAGGGCGATGGCCGACAGCTCGCGCCCGCGTGCCTCATAGGCGGCGCGCAGCTGGTCGACCAGCCGCTGCTGCCGGGAATCCTCGACCAGCATGTCCAGCCGGTCGAGCTGCGCCGCCGCCAGCGACCATTCTTCCGAATAGATCTGCCCGATCTTGTTGTCGCCCGAGATGACGTATCGCCCCAGCGACGCCTCCGACCGGGCGATCGTGCCCTCCACGGTGCGCGCCAGGATCATCACGTCATAGCTGCGGCTTTGCAGGTCGAGCGCGCGATCCCGCTCGCGATTGGCATGGCCCAGCGTGACGATGAGCAGGACCAGCGTCGCCGCGCCGGTCAGCGCCATGGCGATCAGCGCAAAGGTCCGCCACCGGCCGACCCTTCCCTGGTCCTCCTGTTCGATCACGGTCGCCACGCTATCGCAAGCATGGGATATTGCAAAGCCGCCAGGGGCATAGGCCGATCAGGCGAGAACGCCGACCGCCTGCCCCGCCGCCCGGAACATGCCCAGCACCGTCTCGATCTGTTCGGGCGTATGCTCGGCGCAGATCGAGCAGCGCAGCAGGAAGGTCCCCGCCGGGGTCGCGGGCGGGCGCGCCATGTTGACGTAGAGACCGCCGTCGAGCAGCGCCTGCCACATGATGACCGCCTGTTCCTGGTCGTCCAGGATCACCGCGACGATCGCGCTGTCGCAGTTTTCGGTGCCCAGCCTGAACCCCATCGCCTTCAGGCCGCCATGCAGCGCGCGGGCGTTCGACCACAGCCGTTCGCGCTTCTCATGCGCGGTCATCAGCTTGCGGATCGAGGTCGTCGCGGTCGCGACCACCGACGGCGGCAGCGAGGCGGTGAAGATGTACGGGCGGCAGGCCAGGCGCACCGCCTCGAACTTCGGATGGTTGGACACGACGAAGCCGCCGACCGTGCCGACCGACTTGGAGAAGGTGCCGACGACGAAATCGACCTGGCCTTCCAGCCCCTGCGCCTCGTACACGCCGCGCCCGTTGGGGCCGAAAAAGCCCATCGAATGCGCCTCGTCGACCAGCACCATGCAGCCGTGCTTCTTGGCGACCGCGACCATTTCCTTCAGCGGGGCGATGTCGCCCAGCATCGAATAGACGCCCTCGAGGACGACCAGCTTGGCAGGCTCCTTGGGCAGTCGGCCCAGCCGCTTGTCGAGATCCTCGACCGAATTGTGGCGGAAGCGGACGATCTCGGCATTGCCCTGCTGGCAGCCGTCATAGATCGAGGCATGGCTGTCGGCGTCGAGGATGACATATTCCCCCTTGCCCGCCAGCGTCGAGATGATGCCGAGATTCGCCATATAGCCGGTCGAGAAGACGATCGCGCCGGTCGTGCCGTAGAAATCGCGCAGCGCCTGTTCGACTTCCATGTGGTCGTGGAAGGTGCCGTTGAGCATCCGGCTGCCGTTCGTGCCCGAGCCGAACTGCTCCAGTGCCGTCTTGCCCGCCGCGATCACGTCCGCGTCGAAGGTCATGCCCATATAATTATAGGTGCCGAGCAGGATCGTGTCCTTGCCCCGGATCACCGCCTCGGTGGGCGACTTCACCTGTTCCATCACGATCGCGAAGGGATCGGTGACGCCCGAGTCGAGCAGCTTCTGCCGCTCGGCGATCAGGCCGTCGAACTTGGACAGCAGGTCATGCTCGGGGGCGACCGTCTCGGGGTCGGCGGGCAGGGCGTGGGGCTGGGCGGCGGCTTCGGTCATGTCGGTGTCCGTTTGGAGGCGATCAGGCTTGCTTCAGCTTTTCGACCGCGTCGACCAGCTGGCCGACATTCTCGATCTCGGCCTGCATGTTCATCGTGATGATGATGTCGAATTCGTCCTCGATCGCGGCGACGAAATCCATCACGGTCAGGCTGTCCCACTCCAGGTCGCCCTGGAAGGTCGTCGCCTCGGTCAGTTCGACACCCTTTTTGTTGAAGGGCGCGATCTGGGCCGCGACGGTGTCGAAAATGGCTTGGCGGTCGCTCATGATGATCCTTTCGAGGGGCCAGTGGCACCCAAATGCGGCGGCTTTTCGACCGCGTGATGGCGCTCGCTATAGCAAGCCGTTGGCGCGATACCACCGTGCCGTATCCGCCAGCCCCTTGGAAAGCGCGATGGCCGGTTCCCAAAGTGCGGGGTCGGGGCGGAGCGCGGGGTCGGCGGTCCAGTCGGGATGGCAGAGATAGCCGACCCGGTCGGGGGTCAGCTTGGCGCCATTCCCGCGCAGCTTGCGGTCGATCTTCGCGCCCAGGCTCAGCAGCGCCTTGGGCAGATGGAAGGTCATCACACGCTGCCCCACCGCCGCCCCGATCGCGGCGGCCAGGTCGGCATGGGTCAGGACCTGTCCGTCATCCACCTCCAGCACCGCGCGCGGGCCGTCTGTGGCGACCAAAGTGGTCAACAGCCGCGCGAAATCCTCGACCGCGACCAGCGATACCTTGCCCGGCGGCGGCATCAGCGCGAGGCCCAGCCTGGCGGCGCGGAACATGTCGCGCATCTCCATATCGCCGGGGCCATAGATGCCGCTCGGCCGGACGATGGTCCAGTCGAGGCCGCTATCCGTCACCACATCCTCGGCCTGCCGCTTGGACCAGCCATAGGTGGAGAGGTCGGGTTCGCGCGCCGACAGCGAGGAGACATGGACGAAGCGCCGGATGCCCGCCGCCCTGGCCGCCTCGACCATGGCGCGGGTGCCGTCGATATTGCCCGCGACGAAGCCCGCGCGGTCGGGTGCGTTGACCACGCCCGCGATGTGCAGCACGGCATCCGCGCCCTCGACCAGCGTCGCGAGGCTCTCCGGCTTGTCGAGCGCGCCCGCGATCCAGGTGATGCCGGCGCGCGATGGCTGGGCGCGCCGGGTCAGCGCGCGCAGCGACAGCCCCGAACCGGCGGCGCGGTCCACCACCGCGCGACCGACGAAACCGGTCGCTCCCGTCACCGCGACGATCATAGCAGCGCGAGGTGGTTGCGATGGATCAGCGCGGCGCGTGGCGCATGGCCCAATATCCGCGCCTGCTGGTCCGACCGCGTGCCGATCAGCGCGCGCGCCTCGGTCGAATCATATTCGCTGAGGCCCCGCGCGATGGTGCCGCCCGGCCCCTCGACGGTCACGAGATCGCCGCGCGCGAAATGGCCCTGCACGGCGGTGGCACCGGCGGCGAGCAGGCTGTTGCCCTCGGCCAGTGCCCTGGCCGCGCCCGCATCCACCGTGATCGCCCCGCGTGCGGTCAGTCCGCCCGCCAGCCACGCCTTGCGCGCGGGTGCGCTCTTTTCGGCGACGAAGATGGTGTGGCGCGCAGGGGTCGATAGCGGATGCTCGATCCGCCCCGACGCGATGGCGAGGTGAGCACCCGCGCTGACCGCGATGCGCGCCGCAGCGATCTTGGACACCATGCCGCCCGAGCCCATGCCCGAGGCGGAGCCGCCATCGGCCATGCCGCTGACCGCGTCGATCCGATCGACCCGTTCGATGTGGCGCGCGGCGGGGTTGGTATGCGGATTGCTGTCGTACAGCCCGTCCACGTCGGAGAGCAGCAACACCCCGTTGGCGCTCGCCGCCTGACCCACCCGCGCGGCGAGCCGGTCATTGTCGCCGAACCGGATTTCCTCGGTCGCGACGCTGTCATTCTCGTTGATGACCGGCACCACGCCCAGCCCCAGCAACCGCCCCAGCGTCGCCGCCGCGTTCAGATAGCGGCGGCGATCCTCCAGATCGTCCAGCGTCACCAGCATCTGGGCGGCGGTCAGCCCCTGCGCCTGGAGCAGTTCGGCCCAGGCCTGGCTGAGCGCGATCTGCCCGGTCGCGGCGGCGGCTTGTGCGTCCTCCAGGCTGGCGCGGCCGCCCTTGGGCAGGCCAAGTCGTCGCGCACCCAGCGCGATCGCGCCCGAAGATACGATCGCGATCTGCTGGCCTGCACGGACGCGCGCGGCGATGTCGGCGACCAGCCCGGTCAGCCAGTCGCGACGGACTTCGCCCTCGGGCGTGACGAGGAGGGCGGAGCCGACCTTGACGATCAGCCGCTGGCAGGTGGTGGGGGGGAAGATCATGGGAACGTCAGGCCTCGCCGCACGCGGCCCTCCCCCATCCCCTCCCGTTTGCGGGAGGGGCGTGCTTGGGGGAAGCCTTGGCGACAATCGCGAAGGTTGATCTCTGGGCAAACCGACGTGGAGGATGTCACCCAGCTGCCAAGCAGCCTCTCCCCTCCCGCAAGCGGGAGGGGATGGGGGAGGGCAGGGTGTCTCACCGAGCCAGCCGCCCGCACCGTCAGGCCAGCGGCGACCACGTGATCTCGTCCTCGCCTTCATCGCCCTCCGGCACCGAATCCGGCCCCGGCCCGATCGCCTCGAGCAGCTTGTCGAGCACCCAGTCGACGCCGATTCCGGCCGCGCCCGACAAGGGGATCACATCCGCGCCGCTCGCCTCGGCCAGTTCGGCCGACAGCGCCTCGATCAGCTCGTCGTCCAGCGTGTCGATCTTGTTGAGCGCGATGATGTGCGGCTTTTCCGCAAGCCCGCCGCCATAGGCTTCCAGCTCGTCGCGGACGATGCGGTAGCTTTGCGCGACATCCGCGTCATTGGCGTCGACCAGATGCAGCAGCACGCGGCACCGCTCGATATGGCCAAGGAAGCGGTCGCCGATCCCGGCGCCGTCCGCCGCACCTTCGATCAGGCCGGGAATATCGGCGACGACGAACTCGCGCTGATGATGCCGCACCACGCCCAGCTGCGGCCGGGTGGTGGTGAAGGCATAGGCGCCGACCTTGGCCTGCGCGTTCGTCACCGCGTTGATGAAGGTCGACTTGCCCGCATTGGGCATGCCCACCAGACCCGCATCGGCCAGCAGCTTCAGCCGCAGCCAGACCCAAGCCTCCTCGGACGGCCAGCCGGTGCCGTGCTGGCGCGGCGCGCGGTTGGTCGAGGTCTTGTAGCTGGCATTGCCGCGTCCGCCGTCGCCGCCGCGCAGGAACACCTCGCGCTGGCCGACCTTGGTGAAGTCGAGGAGCACCTCGTCCTTGTCCTCGGACAGGACCTGGGTGCCGACCGGCACCTTGATGACCAGATCGTCGCCGCCGCCGCCGGTGCGGTTCGACCCCGACCCGCCATGGCCGCGCGGCGCGCGGAAATGCTGGGTATAGCGGAAGTCGATCAGCGTGTTCAGCCCGGCGACCGCCTCGAAGATGATGTCGCCGCCCTTGCCGCCATTGCCGCCATCGGGGCCGCCATATTCCATGAACTTCTCGCGCCGGAAGGAAACGGCGCCGGGGCCGCCCGCGCCGGAGCGGACGAAGATTTTGGCCTGATCGAGAAAATGCATGGCTGCGCTCTTAGTCCGGGCCGCGCCAAGAGGCCAGCCCGCCCGTCATCCTGCCCGCCATTCAGGCCACCAGCACGGCCCCGCCGCACCGCACGCCGTTGATCGTCACATCGGCCTGGCCGACATGCAGGCCCATCAAGTCGCTCAGATTGCCGATCAGCAGGTCGAGCGCCGGGGCGACCGGCAACAGCGCCGCGCCGACCGCGCCCGTCAGTCCGCCCAGCCCGATCGGGATGCCCAGCGGCACCAGTTGCAGGTCGACCTGCCGGATCAGCGACTGCGCGATGCCGCGCACCGCCGAATTGGCGGTGACCGTCCTGGTCGTGGCATTGGCGATATCGGTCTGGTCGAAACGGATACGCTGCCACGCGGTGTCGCTCGCCAGGTCGATCCGCGCATGGCCCATGACCTTGGCGAGCGGAATCTGGAGCAGCGTCGCCGCGCCGGTGATCGGCGCGCGGTTCATGTCGTCGAACAGCGTCCGGTCGACCTGCGCGACCGCCAGCGTGCCGGGCGAGGGAAGGCTGTCGACCGTCACCGCCGGGGTCGTGCCCGTGCAACGCACCGCGTTCAGCCGCGCCTGGGCCGAGGCGGTCTCGACGAACAGCGGCAACTGGATATTGGCGAGAAACGGCACCCCGATCTGGGTATCGACCAGCAACCGCTGCTGCGCGGTGCGGACGGTCGTCGATCCGTCGCGCGTCACCGCCAGCCAGGGCGAGGCGGCGGGCCGCTCGCCGATCGCCAGCAGCACCCTGGTCGACACCAGTCCGGGCACCGACGCGCCCAGGTCCAGCGCCACCTGCCGCCGTCCATTGGCGATGGCCAGCGATTCGCGCAGCATCGAATAGGCATCGACCCCGATCAGGTCGCGCGTCGTCGCCGATGTCGCATCGCCCAGCGGCCCCAGGTCGATCAGCCGGGTCAGCGGCACCGGCGATCCCGGTACCCGCAAGGCCAGGCGGCGCAGCAGCGTGGCCGTGCCCGCCTGGTCCGCCGTGTCGGCCATGGCGTTCAACAAGGCAGGCAGGGTGACGTCGGCGGCCAGTATCTCGCTATAGCTGGCGCCGGTCAGGTTCAGCCGCGTGCCGAGCGCCTTGATCATGGGCAGCAGCTCGATTCGCGTGTCGACCAGCGCCCGGTAATCGAGCAACGACAGCGACAGGTTGCTGCCCGCCAGGCCGCTGAGGAGCGCACCGGGCAGCCCGTCCTGGACCTGGGCCAGCCGGGTACCGAGCGAGAAGGCGGCAAGATCGACTCGCCGCGCCACCGCGCTGGCTGCGACGGGGCGCTCGGCATCGCCGGTCAGCACCCGCCCGAAGAACAGACGCACCGGCTGGCGCAGCACCACCCGAATCGCCCCGCCATCCGCGCCCGTCGCGAAGCGGTTTTCCGGTGCGATCGAGCGGTCGGCGCGGTAGGTGCCGATCGCCAGCGTGCTCGACACATGGACCAGGCCGTTCGCCGCGAGCAGGCGCTGCACCGCCTCGGCGCGCCGCTCGGGGCTGGAGGCGACCGCGGCGAGCGCGGCCTGGTCCGCCACTCCCTGCAATTTGCGCTGCGACAGGGTCAGCATGCCGATATCGACGCCCAGCGCCGCACAGCCGATCAGCGCCATGGCGGAAATCGCGGTCAGGATACTGACGCCGCCCCGCCGGTCGTCGCGGAGCCGTGCCCTCACAGGCCGCCGATCATCGCCACGCCCCGGGCCGACAGCATGCGTCCCGGCGTCGGCACGAAGGGAAGGTTCAGCAGAGGATCGTCATGCGCATCATAGCGGATCGAGACGGTCAGGATATTATTCTGTTCGACCGCGATGATCTCGCCCCGTTCGGGCCGAAGCGTGCCCGCCGCGCCGAGCAGCCGCCGGGCGGTATCGACCGCGATCGTCCGGCGCTCGCCCGCATCGATCCCGGCCAGCGCGGCGCGGGCGGCGTCATTGGCGGCCTGCTGCACCATATGCGCGGTCAGGAAATAGTCGGCGAAGCTGACGATCCCCATCAACAGCCCCAGCAGGATGGGCAGTACCAGCGCCAGTTCCACCACCGCCACGCCCCGACGATCGCGGCCGAGCGAAGAGGTCGGGACAGAGAGCCTAAATCGAAGCGCCCAGGGTGAGGGCTGCGAACGGGCAATATGGACCATCGATTTCCCCCTGACGGCTGATGGATATATCACATCAGGGGCGTTGATCCTTATCAATCGCCTAAATCTATCTCTCTAACCCCATGAATTTTTGGGCATGCTCGCAGAAGCGACCATAACGGGCAGGAATCGCCTAGTTGCGCGCGGACGACGTGTTCAAAGCGGGAAAGGTTAACGCGCGCGGCCGCTCGAATGGAGGACTTGGCCCATCCCCCGAGTCGCGGTGATTCGCGGCGGCGGGGAGCTCCCTGCCCCGCGTGTGACCCCGCCCGGATTCGGACGGGGCCCGGCTTCGCCTTTCCGGTGAGGGAAAGGCGAAGAGGTTCAGGCGGCGAGGGGCATGGACGCCCGTCGGTCGTCATCCAGGTCGAGCGCGTAGTGGATGCTGGGCGATAATGTCGCGCGCGCGGCGGAGGCGCGGGCCATGCGCTTTCCACTCGGGCGGAAGCCCAGCTTCGTCAGCACCTGCCCCGAGGCGGGGTTGTCGGCGAAGTGCCAGGCGCCCAGCCGCCGGATCGGCAGGGCATGGCGCGCCATCTCGACGACCGCGCGGCCCGCCTCGGTCGCATAGCCGCGCCCCCAGGCCGCCGGGGTCAGCCAATAGCCGAGTTCATGCCCGGTATCGCCCGCGATGATCGCGATGCCGCCGATCAGCTCGGGCGCGCCGCCGCGATCCAGCGCGGTGATCAGGAAGCGCGGCTCGGTCGCGCCGCAGGGCAGCGCCAGCCAGCGCTCGGCATCGGCCTGCGCATAGGGATAGGGAACGCGCGCCGCCATCCGGGCGACGGCTTCATGGCCGATCGCCCGCGTCAGGGCACCGGCATCTTCCGGCCAGGCTGGCCGCAACAACAATCTTGGGGTCCGCGCGAACATCACTCGACAACTCCTCGTCACGCCCGGCGCCTGTGGCACGTCCCGATGACGGGACGGAGACAGGCGCGGGGGCGGTGGAGGGAGCATGAAAAAAAGGGAGCCGGGGTGACCCGTCTCCCTTTTTTGCTGGTTCCTGCGCGGAACCCGGGTCACCCTGGTGGGCAACCCGGCGCGGTTGCCCGATTATTCGGCCGCTGCGGCCAGTTCGACCGAGCAGAATTTACGGCCCAGCTTGCCCTCGTGGAACGAGACGCGGCCATCGACGAGCGCGAACAGGGTATGGTCCTTGCCCATGCCCACGTTGCGACCCGGATAGAACTTGGTCCCGCGCTGACGCACGAGGATGTTGCCGGCGATGGCTTCCTGGCCGCCGAACTTCTTCACGCCAAGGCGACGGCCGGCCGAATCACGACCGTTACGCGACGAACCGCCTGCTTTCTTATGTGCCATTGCGAACTACTCCTGGATTTCGTTGGGTGGCGCGGCTGAGATTCAGGCGCCGACCGACACGATCTTCAGGATCGTGTGCTGCTGACGGTGGCCGTTGCGACGACGATAGTTGTGGCGACGACGCTTCTTGAAGACGATGACCTTGTCGGCCTTCGCCTGTGCGATGATTTCGGCGGCAACGGTGATGCCGTCGACGGCCTTCAGCTCCGAGCCTTCGCCCGCCAGCAGAACGTCACCCAGCGTCACCGACGCGCCGGCTTCGCCCTCGATCTTCTCGACGACGATCTTATCTCCGGCGGCGACGCGATACTGCTTGCCGCCCGTGCGCACGACTGCGAACATGGCTCTTATCACTTCCCAAATGCATGGCTCCCGCGCGGGAATGCCCGTCGGGAAAGAAGGGTCAGCTAGGCAAAGGTGGCCCGATTGTCAACCAAGGATTGCAGCTTTTGATGCCGGGTCAGGGGTTCCGCGCACCCCAAATCCCCGATGCCGCAGGCGACTCAGTGGCGATGTTCGCGCCGCAGCAGATAGCGCCCATCGGCATAGCCGGTGAACAGGCCGGGAATCGCGGGATGCTCGATCGGTTCGTCGCTGTCGTCGTGCAACAGATTCTGCTGGCTGACATAGGCGACATAGCTCGATTCGGCATTCTCCGCGAGCAGGTGATAGAAGGGCTGGTCCTTGGCGGGCCGGATCTGCTCGGGAATGGCGTCATACCATTCGTCGCTGTTGGCGAAGACGGGGTCGACGTCGAAGATGACGCCGCGAATGTCGAACATGCGGTGGCGCACGACGTCCCCGATCGCGAAGCGCGCGGTCGCGATCATCGGCGCGTCCACATCCAGGCGCGAGGTCAGGGGCATCATGTCGGTGGCGTCCATATCGCCCGATTTAATGTCTTTATCGCGCCGCACAAGTTTAGGCGCTTGCAATGCGCAAAAAGCTGATCTAACAGCGCGCCTCCAATCGATCAGCCCCGAAGGCCAACCGGCCTTTTTCGGATCGTCCTCGCGGAGAGGTGGCAGAGTGGTCGAATGCACCGCACTCGAAATGCGGCGTGCCGGCAACGGTACCGAGGGTTCGAATCCCTCCCTCTCCGCCATGATTCGTTGTAATAATTGGGTTTTTTTGAAGGTTGCGCCTCGCGACCCAAGTTTCAACCCAAGTTGAGCGGCGGATCGGTACGAACCGTTGTGACTTTGTGCGGACCCCGCATGGGTCGCGCTGCGGCATGTGCACTGTCGTATTGATCCTTGAGTCGCCGCCGCCTCGATGCTGGCCAAACCCGTTTCAGACGGATCGAACAGTTTACTTGCGAGCCCGCTCAACTCTTGGGCAGCATGAGACTCGAGGTAACTTTAATTCGTTGTCAGTTGGCCCCTGTTCCGCCTGGGCGTCGCGTTGTAGGCACACGCTCTGGTCGTCCAGATAGTTTTAATGGATCCCGTCCTTCGCCGCTGGATTTCCGTCTTGAGGAGGCCGCCCGACCGCTCTGGACCAGACCCAGTCTTCCGCGTTCGCTGCGGCAAACGTCTGGTCCCGACAATACCTGCCGTTCGCCCTGGAAAAGGCCAGCGACCGAAACATCCCAAATGGATGACGGTCTGCGTCGTCTTCAAACCTTGTGCCGCGAACCGACGCGTCGGAACTCTGGCGATCGAGCGGCCCATCAGCTTCGCCTGCCGATCAGATTATATATCGGAAGGGCGTTCATGGTGGATTGCGGCCTGGCCGCTTTCGGGCGACGAGCTGTAGTTAGCCGACGTTCGTTCAGGCGGTCGCTGACGACCGCTGGCGACTGAAGTCAGTCGCTGAGATCCGCACCGATGAACGTCCGAATTTGATGAAACCTGCCGGGGTAGCTACCAGCGGGATCAGCGCGCGTCGCCCGTCGTCAGTCGTGATTGGTCCAGTGCACCTCCCGCTTGGCGGCGCCGTCGAGCCACAGCAGGCCGTTGTACCGGATGCGTATGTCGGGCTGCCGCTTCCTCTTTCCTGTGGTGGCGCGGCGCTCGCCGATCACGGTCCAGACCGGCTCGAGGTCGTTCGCACGCGCCAGCGCGAGGAACTGTTCTCGGCGGACCAAGACGTGGCTGCCACGATCGCCGTCGTCCGCGGCACCCGATACGATCGTCGGCGCCCCGTTCCGGTCCACGTAGACCCCCAAGTTCGCGGCGTCGGCGGTAAGCTGCAGCGACCGGATGAGCCATGGGATCGGGACATGCCGCGAGAAGCCGTTGGGCAGGCTCCCGTCGAGATGGCTTTCCCACAGGAAGTCCGATGTCGGCAGGATTGCGCGGTAGCTGCGCCTCTTCCCGATCACGCGGGGCTCGAGCGTCCTCCACGGATCGTCGGGCCAGGTGCCCCGGCGGCCGAGTTCGCCGATGTAGGGGCCGTCGGTGAACTGGCCCGGCAGCCAGTCGTGGAAGTCGTATTCGTCGGCTGGAGCTTCCCGCACTAGCTCGGCGCGAACGCCAGGGGTGACGAGCATCGCCGCGACGAAGTGGAAGTCGCTCTGGAGCCACGGTGCGTCGAGGTGCCGGTCCTCGCGCTCGGCGTCGATGTCGTGGCGGGCAAAGCGGTAGAGGGTCAGCCAGCCGGGTTCGCCGACATCCGGGCAGGTGGCTAGCGCGAGCCTGCTTCCCGGTAGGCCGGGGTCGTTCACCCAGGCGTCCCGCCGCTCCACCGGCAGCGGCTCGCAGACGATCGGCGGAACGCGCGGCAGGTCAGCCCGGAGCGTCGCTTCGCGATCGTCGGGCATCACCGAGGGCTCGAGGTCCCTGGTGAACTCGATGTCGAGCGGGTTGTCGTAGGCCGCCGCTCCTGCGTCCCACTTCGGTTTCATCCAGAAGTTGTCGGCGAGGCACGCGAGCAGTTCCATCAGGGCGATCCGCTGGTACTTCTTGCCGATCCGCTCGATCCGCCCGCCGCGATCGCTGCGATTGGCCAGGTGCCTGTCGCCCGGGAACTGAACTGACGTCCATCCGAGCGACAGGGCGCGGTTGGCCACCCAGACCTTGCACTTGCGGGCATCGAACTCCTTGCCTTTCCCCTTTCCCGAGATCGTCCACTCGTGCTCCCTGTTGCCGGACACCCACGCGCTTGCCTCCGCTGCGTAGCGCTTGCGTTCGGCTGGCGTCAGCAGTGCCAGCAGCGTCGACGTCGCCCGGACAATCCTCGCGCGATCGGCGGCCGGGACGGTGACCTTGAAGCTGTCCCTGTCGAAGCTGACCCTCTTTTCGGCATGCGCGGCGCGCAGTTCGATAAACGCCGCCTCCACCTCGGGGCGTCCGCCGGTGACCTCGGCGAAGAACCTCTCACCACTCTCGCTGGACGTGATCGGTCGTGGTCCGGCAAGGCGTGCCTCGGAGAAGTTGTGGACGCGCCCTTCGAGGACATACCTGCCGAAGTCGGCGAGTCCTCCATAGCAGGAGCTGATGATCGAGTGCGCGCCTAGCCGCTCGCCGCGGGCGTCGACGCGCGCCTTTGTCACGTTGAACCGCGGCTCGGCCGCGCCATACGGGGGACGGCAGCGCGAGAGGTCGATGGACGGACCGCATGCCGCCGCCGCCGCCGCCATCTCGACCGTCCCGCGCGCGTAGTCCCTCGCGAGGAGATGGACCGGCGGACTTCCCGCGAAACAGTGCTTCCACGCGACGTCCGCGAACGTCGCCAAGGTGGTCGGGTCCAGCGTCCGGAGGGACGCTCCGTAGAGCGCGGCGTAGAGCCTCTCGACGACATACGGGTCATCGCAGCGGGTGAAGCGCGTGAGCAGCGGATCGGCCAGCGAGGGCCGGACGGAGAGGATCGCGAGGATCGCCTTCGAGGCGGAATCGCGGATGCGGGCGCTGGTGGAGGCGCAGCTCCAGGCGAGAGTCGCGAGCGCGAGGTCGAGCGTCTTGTCGGTTGCCTGCGAGATGCCGGCGTTGAGGCTCCAGTCGGTCAGCCGGACGAGCGGGTGTCCCGGGTCGTCGTGGGCGGCGTTGATGGCCACGGTCCAGAACGCGTCACGCTTGGGCAGCGGGCGCGACGCGAGGTTGCGGTGCAGGAGCTCGGCGTTCCAGGGATGGTCCTCGACGATCGCCAGCTCGACGAGCAGCGACATGAGATCTTCCTCGTGTCGGCTCGTACGGTTCAGGAGCTCCATCGTACGGGCCGTGAAAGCTGAGGGCGAGCGCCAGCGGATGCTGTCGATGAAGGCGTCGTCGATCGGCCACATGTCCCACCAGCGGTCGAAACCGCCGGGCAGGTGGTCCACGAGCTCGACACGGTAGCGGTCCGCGAAGTGAAGGAAGAGCGCGTAGAACAGTCCGCTCCACTCGTAGACGATGCCGTATGGGGAGAGGAGAAACTCCAACCGTCCGCCCGGATCGAACAGTCCATCGGGGGCGGTCGTGCCTTCCAGCAGCGCCCGTGCGATGAGATGGTCGCCGAATCGCTGGAACGAGAAGCGGACCACGTCCTGGGGCACGCCCATTGGATCGCCGGGAGCGGCGGCGGGGTCGGGATCGTAGCGCAGGAGGCCGCGGAAGCGCAGCGTCTCGAGCCAGGTCCGGCTCGCCGGTGGAGCGAAGCCCTTGAATGCGTCCTCAACGATGCTGTGCGCATCGACACGCGAAACATGGTCACGCCTTGCGTCCGCCATTGACGTCGCCAGCGCGAGGACCGCCGCGCGGAGGGGGCCGACGAGCGTATCGCTTCCGTCGTAGGTGGTCCCGAGGTGCCGCCCGGTGGAGGTGAGGTAAAAGCTGAGTACCTCGCTGGTGCCGCGCATACCACGGGGGAACGTCGTCCGGCGCTCGGCTTGCAGCGCCAGACAGGTTGTCCGCAGGAACAGTGGGTTGGAGAACTCCGGATTGAGCCACGGCGTCGCCGGACGCACGATCCCGCGCTTGTCCATGTAGACGCGCGCGGCCCGCTCGATGTCGGCTGCGGTCTCGAACCCGGCAACCTCGACCTTCGTCGCCAGCTGTGCGACGGTCGGGGCGACGAGTTGGTCGAGGTACTCGCGTCGGCAGGAGACGCACAGCGCGAGGTTCGGGAACGCCAGGACGCGCTTCGCGAACCCGAGGAGGGCAGTCCTCCAGAGCGCCGCACCCGCGCCCTCGTTGAGCGCGTCGATCGCGAAGATCCCTCGCGTCCCGGCCGCTTCGGCGCGTGCCGACAGCGCCCCGAGCAGCTCGTCGAAGGTGGACTGCCTGCACTCGAAATGCGCTAGCGTCTGATTCTCGGGGGTGCCGTGGATGGAGAAGTCCGTCCCAAGCATGAAGAGCGCGGGGGCGCCGTCGGCGAGCGCGCGCTCGATCTCGGACGCGATAAGGTGGGACTTGCCGGAACCGGCCCTGCCGTCAAGTAGGGCGAAGCGGCTGGCGTCGGCGCGGCATTTGCTGGAGCCGAGCAGTTGGAGCACGCCGCCGACCGCATCCTGCAGCTTGCGCAGCGCCTCGACATGATAGTCGAGCGCCGCGCGCTCCTTGCTCTCGTCGGCGTTAGGCGGATCCGGCTTGGTCGATGTCGCCGCCTTAGCCGTGCGCGACAGCTCGCTCGCGGCTTCGATCGAGTCGAATAGCATTTTCCGCAGTTCCAGCGCCGTGGCGTCCCAAGCCGGATAGGCCGGCGGATCGTCCGGTCCGCATGGCGTCGCCATGGCATCGACGATCTGCGTGACGCGCGTGCCGATGGCGTCGAGCCGCTCGCCGTCCTCGCTGGAGAGCAGTGATGGGCGCCGCCCGATGTTGCGCGTCTCGACGATCGCGGCGCGCGCGGCCGCGATCGACCGCGCAAGGGTTGCATTGTGCAGCAGGCCATCGAACACGGAGCGCGTCGAGACATCGACGTGGTCTTCGGGATGATACCGTTCCTCAAGCGCGTCCACCGTCCGTTGGCACTCCGCCGCGAGCCGCGTGGGCGTGAGCTCTATATCGCCGAACCAATATGCCGAGAGGCCGATGGTCTCCGGCCTCGTCAGGAGTTCCTCGAGATCGGGCGCGGTCCACGGAATGAACTCCATGGTCCGCCCGAGCGCCTTCGCCGCGGCAATCCACGCTTTCTTGTGCTTATCCCAATCGGTCCAGCCGTTCGCCGTAGGCTCGCCCTTCTTCGTCCTGCGGTTCGTCGCCCCGGTGAGCGAGCAGGCGATGCCGATGTACATGGTCTTCATCGCCGGATGCGTCGACAGCGCCGTCGCGACCGAGCCGTCGATCGCGCCCCAGTCGACCCCCGCGGAGGTCAGGTAGTACTTCGCCTGGTAGCCGACCTCTTCTCCAGTCTTCAGCAGCCACACCGCCTCAACGCCGCCGTCACCGCCCGCGCCGTGGATACGGCGGAATTCGGCGTTGCCGGTGGGCGGCAACCGTCTGGCGATCTGGCAGACGAGTTCCTCGAACGTCTCGCGCTGGCCGGCGACGCCGGCGATGATGCGTGTGAAGTCAAGCATGCCGGCAGACCCGGCGCTCGCGCTCGTTGATAGGTTCTGCGATGTCCATCGGTGGATTGAAGTCACTTTCGCGCTGCTTGTCGATAAGCCCTGCACCGTGCTCGGCGTTTTTTCCGCGCGTGGCAGTTCATCGTGTGCACGTGTTTGATAGGGTATCGTCGCAGGCGGACCAAGTGCTGCCTCATGGGCGAGGATGACTGTGACTTGTGTTCGCGGCGAACCTGGCGATCGGGCGGATAATAGTTCGGACCGGATGGTTCATGTTGTGGCTATGCTAAATATCGGTTGCCGATCGCATACCCGCGTGATCGGATGGCAGCATGGCGATGTCCCGTGAACCACCCGACACATCCCGCACGGCGCTCGTGAGAGCAGCCGCGGAAGGCACGCTGGAGAGGCTGTTCCGCGACTCGCTTCTCGCGATGGACGACGACACCAGCCGCAAATTCAAGTTGTCGGTGGTGGAGGCGCACCGCGCGGGCGTGATCGACTTGGTCGCGGCTGCGTCGGTCACAACAGGTCCGGTCGACCACTTCGCTGGCACCGTCTACGAGGCGGCCATCCCCGAACTGAAGCTCGACGCTACCACTGTCGTCGCTTTGGCAAACTCTTTCGCCCGGCGTTCGCGCGACGGGAGTGTTCCGTATTTCATGTTCGACGCGGTCGCCGGATGGGCTGCCGGCGACGCGGGCCGCGTGGCGTACATGCTCCGGGCGATCGACGCCGGCGATGCGCCGGCGTCGCTGCGGATCGCGACGTTGCAGGCCGGGCTCCGCGTCGACCGCGCGGAATATCTCGCGCTCCTCGCGACGGATCTCGCTAAGGGAGATCCGGCCGAGGCGAACGCCGCGGGCTTCGTGCTTGGCACCGTAGTGGCTCAGGACATCGCGGAACGCTTGATGATATCCGATGCGCTCTCGACTGCGCTCCACGCGGGCGATCCCGATCGCCGGGCGTCTGCGTTCGAGGCTGCGCTCACGATCGGCCTCCGGGAGGGCGGCGAGCCAGACGACGCGGAGCTGGCACTGGATGCGGTTGCCGATCATGGAGAGCCCCGGCTGCGGCGGATCGCCGCCAACCGCATGTTTATGACGCGCCCCGAGATTCCGGCGGCGCTCGAGCGGCGGTTGCTGACGATGCTCCGTCAGGTCGAGAAGGGCGAGGTCGAGACGCTCGAGGCGATCAACATGGCCATCGCGCAGAGGCTCCGGGGGCCCCCGGGTGAGCCATACAGGGCGCTGCTGCGGGACATCCTGGCAAGCGGCGTTGGCGACATCAAGGCGATGGACGACAGCGCGCACCAGGTCCTGACGGCGAACGACGGATCGCTGGAGGCTATGCTGGAGGAATGGATTGCCGATGGTTCCGATGGCCTGATCGCCGCCGTCCGGGACATCTCGTCCATCCCGGCGTCGCAGAGCGAACTTACCTTCGCGCTGGACTTCAGCCGCTTCGGACTGACCGCCGAGCGCACCCTGACTTCGGCGCGGAAGGTCGTCGCCGCCCTAATGCTGCAGGCGGACACGGCGACCTCTATCGCCCTCAGCTTGATGCGCACTGGGCATCCGGACGCCGGCGACGGTCTCGAGGCGCTGCTCTTCAATCCAGTGCTCATCAGCTACTGGGAAGGGCCAAAGGCTTACCTCGAGACCGTTTCGCCTGATCAGCCGCCGGATGTACGGGAACGCATCCGGCGGCTTCTGTCCGCGCTGGACGACTATGAGGGCGCGGTGCGGTCGACGGGCATTATCTCCGAGATGGGCCCGACCGCCCGGCAGCGTTTCCTGAGGCAGCTCTATCGGGCCGACGAGCAGCGCAAGGCCCGAGATGAGATGCCGAAGCGCGGCGGCTTCATGGACTTCATACCCGTCACGCGCGTGCTACACGGGGACAGCGTGGTGAGCGAGGTGCACACCGGTGACGGACCGCCCAGCCGGCAGGAGTTCCGGATGGGGAGCGTGTCCCACTCGATGCCGCTCGCCAGGTTGGACGCGATCGACCCGATCGGCTTCTGGTATCAGCGCATGGTGCTGTCGATGGGGAAGGCGCCGTGATTACGCCGATCATCCGCGAATACTTCAAGGGTCTGAAGGAGCAGGACGAGCTCGATGTCGTAATTCCCGATCTCCTCACGAGCATGGGCTTCGAGGTCGTGCGCCGGCCGAAGTCCGGCAATAGGCAGTATGGCGCGGACGTCATCGCGGTCGGCAACGACACCGACGGCGAACGCAAGCTGTTCGTGTTTTCGATCAAGCGGGGCGACCTGACGCGGCAGGAGTGGGCTGGCGGCGAGCAGGCGCTCCGCCAGTCGCTCGACGAGATCAAGGACGTGATCCTCAACAACCGCGCGCCGGAACACGAGGGCCTCAAGGTAGTGATCTGCATAACCCTCGGGGGCATCGTCCCCGAGGCGATCGAGCCCCTGGTCAACGGTTACATGCGGTCCAACCGAACCAGGACGCTCGATTATCAGGTCTGGACCGGCGACACGCTCACCCGCAAAATCTTGGACGGGGCGCTTCGCGAGGAATTGTTCTCAGGGAACCTGCGGACGCTGCTGCGCAAGGCCGCGGTGACGGCCGATGACCCGGAGCGTTCCATCGCCCACTTCGAGCGGCTCGTGGACGCGGTCGCGGGCGGCGACGCCGACCCGGTCGAGAAGGTGCGCATCCTCTATCTGGCGCTCTGGATACTCTTTGTGTGGGGCCGCGACGCGTCGAACCTCGAGGCGCCGTATCAGGCAAGCGAGATCGTGACGCTGCGCGCTTGGGAGCTGCTCCACGGCAGGATCGAGCGCGATCGGGGTCGCCGGCTCGACGCCAGCCACTCCTTCCACCAGGTCGTCACCCTGCACCTGCGGATCTGGGACGAGCTTTACTGGACGAAGGTGCTCCCGCACGCCGGGAAGCTGCACGTGCTCAGCTTCGCCGTCGGATCGGTTGACGGCCTCGACATCAACCTCTCGATGTTCGAGACGATCGGCCGCGTGGCGATAGGTGGACTGTGGCGCCTGTGGATGGAGCCTGGCCAAGGTGCGGTGCCGAAGACCTCCGACCTCGCACGTTGGCCGGCGCGGAGCATCGCCGAGGCACTCGGGAGGATGCCGGTGGCCAACCCGACGCTCTTCTCACCCGTCGCCGACCACCATTCGAGCGATCTCGCGCTCGCACTTCTGCTGCTCTGCTCCGTTCGCGAGACCCGGGACGCGGCGCGCCGGTGGGTGCGCGGGTTGGCGCAGCGCGTCATCTTCGCCTACCGCCATCATGGCCGCTACCCCGCGAACGACGGAAGCTACAGCTTTTTGCTGCGGCATCCGGAGGCCGCGACGGATGAGTACCGCCAGGCGACGATGGCGGCGAGCGTGACGCTACCGTTGCTGGCGATGGTAGCCTACCTCCTCGACGACGCCGAAACCGTCGCATCAATCGACGAGTTTCAGAAGACGGACGTCCCCGACTGCAGCTTCCAGGCCTGGGTCCCCAACAGTCGCACCGATGGGAAGATCTGGACTGGCGACCCTTGGCAGGGCTCGTCCGTCACCGGCCTCAAGGTGGGTGACGGCGGCTCGGAGCTGGTCGCGGCGCTGCAGGCCGAGTCCGACGCGAACCCAGATTATCCGATGCTCTCCGCGATACGTCTCGAGCACTGGCCGATCCTGCTTCTCGCCTGTCGACGGCTCCGGCTGCCGGTGCCACCTCAGCTCTGGATGACGCTGATGAACGAGATGAGGCTAGCGGACCACGATGCGGCCGCATCAAAATCCGACCCGCGCGGCGAGCGCGACGCTGCACCAGATTAGACTTGGTCGTGTTAAACCAGAAGCTCGGTCCGTTCGACCCCGATGGTAAACAGCACCGGCGTGAAGAAGACGGCCGAGAACGACCGTCGTACCACCTTCGAGCTGATGTTCTTCGGCGCCGCGTCCACGCCGATCTCCGCAAGCGCCACGGACAGATCTACTTATTTCATCCCTGCCAATTGTAGGTTCACCTTCACGATGGACGATGTCAGCTTCCGCAGCTCCGGTCGTCCACCAGATTTGGCGAGTTCTTATCGGCGGGCTAGACCGACGACACGGCGAGCTGCTCGCCATCGACGTCCACCCGGAGCCCGAGTTGCGTGACGAGCGTCTGGAGCGAGTTGAGAAGCGAATCGCGCGACGAGGCGTCCGGAAGTTGCGGATAGAGCGACAAGAGGCTGTCTAGTGCGGCAACGGTGCCCTGCCGGGAGATCGCGCGCAGGGCGGACATGCGCGCGTTGTGGGTTCTCGTAAGGGCGATGTTCTCGAGTTCGGCGAGGGGCAGTGGAACGTTCCGCTCTTGGAGCAGCTCAACGGCGTTTCCAATTACATGATCCTGAAAGTGAATGTCGCGCGCGCCCGTCTTCGGCGCGGCTAGAGCAGTTTCCGGCCGATCTGAGTCGATGCGGGATTCCCATTGGTGCAGTGATCTGATTCAAGATGCTGGCTGGATGGAGGCCGGCATGAATGGGCAAGCCGTTGTCGATGGACCTGCGGTCGCGAGCGCTAGCCGCGGTTGACGAGGGGATGAGCTGCCGGGCTGCGGCGCGGCGGTTCGGGGTGGCGGCCGCGACGGTGATCCGCTGGCACGATCAGCGCCGCAGCACCGGTGGCTATGCCGCCAAGCCGCAGGGCGGCGATACGCGGTCGCGGCGGATCGAGGCGTACGCGCACACGATCCTGTCGCTGCACGAGGCCCGGCGCGACATCACCTTGGACGAGCTGCGCAGCGAGCTGGGCCGGGCGGGGGTGACGGTCGCAATCTCGACGCTGCATCGCTTCTTCGCCCGTCACGGGGTCACGCGCAAAAAAAGACCGGCCATGCGATCGAGCAGGACCGCGCCGACGTCCTGAGCCAGCGGGAGGCATGGTTCGACGGCCAGCCCGATCTCGACCCCGCGCGTCTGGTATTCATCGACGAGACCTGGACGGCAACCAACATGACCCGCAGCCACGGCCGTTGTCGCCGGGGCGAGCGACTCCGGATGGGCTACCCGCACGGCCACCGCAAGACGACGACGCTGGTCGCAGGCCTGCGCACGACCGGCATGGTCGCGCCCATGGTGCTCGATGGCCCGATCAACGGCGACTGGTTCGAAGCCTATGTCGACCAAGTGCTCGTGCCCGACCTCAGGCGCGGCGACATTGTCATCATGGACAACCTGTCCAGCCACAAGCGCGCCAGCATCCGCGACCTGATCGAGGCGGCCGGTGCTCGGCTCATGTTCCTTCCGCCCTACAGCCCCGACTTCAACCCCATCGAAAAGGCGTTTGCCCGCCTCAAGGCCATGCTCCGCAAGGCCGGCGAGCGGACCGTTTCCGGGCTGTGGTCCCTCATCGGCAAGTTGGTCGACCTGTTCCAGCCGCAGGAATGCGCCAACTACTTCAGCTCCTGCGGCTATGACCCAGACTGAACGGAAGCCGCTCTAGCGGCGGAGCGCAGCACATCGCAGGCCGACCTGACGCCCGAGATATGTGCTGGAACGAGAGCGACCAGCTGCCCGCCATGGACAGGCTTTGGCCTCGGTTGGCAACTCCTCGGCTTTCCCGATGGCACGACGATGCTTCACACCGGCAAGGATGCGGGAGCCTTCACCTTCGCCGCGATCGATCGGGCGAGCGGCGACGGCATCGTCATCCTGACCAACAGCGACAACGGGTGGCGGGTCATCCTGCCCATCCTCGAACGTACGGGGAGCGATCCGAAGCTGATCGCCTTCCTCCGCGGCCAGATGAACTGACAGGACCATGAGCATGATGACCGCCATCACCTTTGCCGCAGCTTTGCTCGCGACGCCCGTGCCGCCCCCGGCCGATCCGTTGACGTCCGAGATTGGCGCGCTCGATACGAAGGTGTTCGACGCATACAACCGCTGCGACCTGCCGACCTTCTCCGAGTATTTCGATCCGAAGGTCGCCTTTTATCACGACACCGGCGGTGCGACGTTCAAGCGTGACGCGATGGTTGACGGCGTTCGCAAGTACATCTGCGGGAAGGTGAAGCGCGAACTGATCCCGACGACGTTCCGGGTCTATCCGATCAAGGACTATGGCGCGATCGAGGAAGGCGAACACCGCTTCTGTGAACTGGCGACGGGGCGATGCGAGGGTATCGCCAGGTTCGTGATGGTCTGGGCGAAGCAGGACGGCACCTGGCGGATCACCAGCGTCCTAAGCTACGGACACCGCGCCGCCACGCCTGCCGAACAGCGGAACGCTGCCGGCAGATAGCGTACCGAGGCTTCCCATTGGGATCGTGAATTGAGAATGCCTGTACCTTCGCAACATCCGTAACCAGGCGCCAGATTGGGAACGATCCGCGACATGTCAGACCGCAGCTACGTTCAAAACGATACTTCGACACCGGCCGATGCTTAGGGATGAATGACACGCCCGATCGCCTTTGTAATCCGTCTCATATTGATCGGCTTCTCGCACCGGTCGATATCGGCAAAGCGGGCTGGGATGATCGACCCATCATAGCCAGTCGTGAACAGGAACGGCACACCGCGCTCCGCCAAACGATCGGCGACAGGAAAGACAAACTCACCGCCCAAATTCACATCGAGGATGCTGCCATCGATCTCTGCTTCGGAAGCAATGAGGTCGATCGCTTCCTTGACGGTCGAAACCGGGCCAAGCACGATGGCGTCCGCATCAGCGAGTTCCATCTGAAGCTCGTCGGCCAGCATGTACTCGTCTTCCACCACGAGAATGCGACAATGCCGAAGGGTACGGTCAGCCATGATCCTCGACCTCTCCAGAGCTAGGCTCAGGACCTATTAAGTAACTTGCATGATCGGTGGCGGGTTGATTCATTGGCGGTGGAGGTGCGGCCGATGAGTGACCTGTTCTGGCTGACGGACAAGCAGATGCAGCGGATTGAGCCGTATTTTCCGTTGTCGCATGGCGTGCCGCGCGTGGATGACCGGCGGATCGTCAGTGGCATCATCTTCGTGATCCGCAACGGCCTGCGCTGGCGGGATGCGCCAGCGGCTTATGGTCCGCCCAAGACGATCTACAACCGGTTCATCCGCTGGAGCCGGATGGGGGTATTCAACCGCATCTTTGCCGGACTGGCAGCCGAGGGCGGACCACCGGATCAGCTGATGATCGACGCCACGCATCTGAAGGCGCACCGGACGGCAGCCAGCCTGCTCAAAAAGGGGCTCTTTCCCGATGTATCGGGCGCACCAGGGGCGGCCTGAACTCCAAGCTGCACGCCGTCTGCGACGATCGTGGACGCCCGCGTGTCATGCTGCTCACCGAAGGGCAGATGAGCGACTACAAGGGCGCAGCCCTCATGTTCGAGGCGATGCCACCCGCTCCCATTCTGCTCGCCGATCGCGGCTACGACGCCGACTGGTTCCGCCAGGCGCTCACCGCGCGTGGAACCGCCGCCTGCATCCCGTCACGCAAAGGCCGCAAGGCGCCGATCCCGCATGATGCTGCACTCTACCGACGTCGTCACAGGATCGAGAACATGTTCGGCCGCCTCAAAGACTGGCGACGCATCCATACCCGCTACGACCGATGTGCTCACGCCTTCATGTCGGCCATCGCACTCGCTGCCACCGTCATCTTCTGGATCAATCAATGAGTCCTGAGCCTAGTGGATACCGGGACGGCGATCGTGCAATGCACGCCGTCTGCCCCCAGCAAGTATGATGTTCTTGCCTGCAGCTGGTAGGGCAAAGCCTTCTCGATGAGTTCGCGGCCTTGTCCGGTGCCTCTGGGGGCCGCGCCCGCAGGAGCCATGATTACCCCGCTTTCGCGCCAGTCGATGTGCAGCCACGGCTTGTCGCCATCGTTTTGCAGCGACCAGGTGATGGCAAGCTTGCCCGCCGTTTGTCCAAGAGCACCATATTTCATCGCGTTGGTCGTCAGCTCGTGCAGCGCCATGGCGAGAGTCTGCACAGTAGATGAGCGCAGACGTATGCCCTTGGGGCCGCTGAGCGTCACGCGATCGGCGGTGCCGCCCATGACCGAGAGTTCGGTCCGGATCAGATCGTCGAACGTCACCCGGTCGTGATCCTCCAGGCGTGACAGCAGGCCTTGCACGCGCGACAATGCCTCCAATCGGTTGCGGAAGCGCATGCGAAAGTCGGGCAGGTCAGCGCTGGCCCGGGCAGTCTTGTCCGACATCGAGCGGACGACCCCCATCAGGTTGCGGGTGCGATGCTGGAGTTCGTTCACCAGCACCTTCTGGCGCTCTTCCCATTCGCGGCGCTCGGTGGTGTCGACCATGGCGCCGATCATGCGGATGGCCTCACCGCGATCGTCGTAGAAGAAGCGGCCGCGGGCCGAATGCCAGTGCACCGAGCCGTCGGGGTCCACGGCTCGGAACTCTCGCACAAATTCTTGCCGATCGGCCATCGCCTTGGCCAATGCCGTTTCGGCGCCAGCGCGATCATCGGCATGGAGACGCGATGCCCATGCCTCATAGCTCGGTGCCACCTCGCCCACGGCATAGCCCTGCATACGAAAATGTTCGTCGGACCAGTGAACCTCGCCGGTCACGATGTTCCAGTCCCATAGTCCGACCCTCCCGACTTCGACAGCATTACGCAGTCGTTCGGCGCCATGCTCCAGCTCCTGCTGGGTCGCCTTCGCCTCCGTGATGTCCTCGGCAATGCCCCCGATGCGCCGGACCTGACCGCCGTCGTAGAGTGGAAAGTCAGTGTTTCTGATCCACCGAATGGCGTGATCAGACGCCCGTCGGATGCGCAACTCATGCACGATGGTCTCGCCGTGCCTAGCCTGTTCGAGATGCTGGCGGGCGACATCGCGATCGGCAGGATGGATTATTCCGGTCCAGCGGGAAACGTCGCCGAGCAGGGCGTCGGGCTCCAAGCCGTAAATGTCGCCTATGGCCGGGCTGGTATATTCCATCGCGAGCGCTTCAGCGTCCCTGATCCACAAGCCGAAGGCCTATGCCTTGGCGAACTCCTGAAAGCGTTGCTCACTTTCGCGCAGCGCCGCTTCCGCCCGCGCGCGTTCGAGGGTGGCCCAGGTGCGCTCGGCAGCCTCAACGAGAAGTGAAGTCTCGCTTGCGGACCAGTCTCGAACCTTTGTGTCGCCGACGAGTAGAGTAGCAATCAGGCGGCCCTCTTTTATCAGCGGGGCAGCCATCATCGACCGAAAGCCCAAGGCCTTGAAGTTCTGGCGGATGCGCGCGGGCAGCTGTTCGTAGGTGGCATAGTCGCGAACCGTCAGCGTCTCGCCGACAGCCAGAAGCTGGAGAAACTCCGGCGCATCGGACACATCGTGGGCGCCTGCGAGCGATGGCAGTCCATTGCGAACGCTGTCGCGAAGCACCAGACCGACTCTTTGATCCAGATCCCAGTCGACATAGTAGCACCAACCCGCGTCCATCGCTTCGCGCAGCAGGCGGGTGGTTTCGCCCTGGATGTCGGCGGGAGCAGCGAGCGGTCGGACTGCATCGCTGAGTTTGAGCAGAAATGTCTGCCTTTCCTCGCTTTCGCGCAGCGCCGTCTCGGCCCGTTTTCGCTCGGTGATGTTGGTGAACAAGACCGCCACGCGGTTTCTGGTCGGGTCGAGGGAGAAGATATTGAGATCGAACGTGATCCCGAGCGTTGCTTCGCTTTCCTCGACACGGAGTGGCTGGCCTGTATCCAGGGCCTCGCCGTAGAGTTCGGTCCAGCGCGGGTTAGGTTCTCCCAGGAGTTCGGTTGCCGTCTTGCCCACCGGCCAGGGCATGGTCGTATGTTTCAGGAAGGCGTGGTTGACGTCGATGAAGCGGAAGTCGGCCCATCGTCCGGTGTCGTCCCTCAGGACCTCCACCACGGCACAGGCCTCGTCCATGGACTCAAATAGGGTGCGATAGCGTTCCTCGCTTTCACGAAGAGCATCATCGGCATACCTACGGTCCGTGATATCGCGCCAGAAGACAGCCAAACAACCGTCGGCCATTGGATGCGCGCGCATCTCGAGCCAAAGGTCCCGACCGTCCTTCCAGGCATATTGATGCTCCAGCGAAACCGGGCGGCGATCGGCCATTGCCATCTTCAATCGATGGCCGAGTTTGGAGTTCTCGCTTCCGGGGTAGACCTCCCAATGCGACCGGCCGACGACCTCATCGCGGGGACGCCCGTCCAGACGCAGTGCTTCAGCGTTGTGCTCGAGGATGATGAAATCGGGTGCCAGTACGCCGAACCCCTCGGCCATACCCTCGAGCACGTTACGCAGCCGCTCTTCGCTTTGACGCAACGTTTGCTCGATCCGGGCACGCTCAAGCGCGATCCAAATGCGCTCGGCCGCCCCCTTCAGCAGCTCGATGTCGCCACAACTCCAGTCGCGTACCCGAGTTTCTGCCGTGAGAAGCACAGCCGCCAACCGCCCATCGCGCATTAGCGGAGCGCCCATCGCAGAGTGCATGCCGAGATCGCGATAAGCCGCTGCGGCCGGTGCGCTGACGTGCTCGAACCTCTCCCAATCCGGGAAGGAGAATGCGCTCCCGGAATGCACCAAATCCAGGAATCGCCGTTCACCGGAGAGGTCGTGGACGCCGACCATGGAAGGAAGGTCGTCACGATGGAAGTCGCGCAGCACGACTGCATGTGTCCCGCGCGCGTCGAACTCGTTGAAATAGCACCAGGCGGCATCAAGACGCTCGGCGAGCATCCGCATGGCCTCTGCCTGTATGTCCGCGGGGTCGGTCAGCGGCGCCAAGGCGTCGCTCAGCTGCAACTGGAATGCCTGACGCTCCTCGCTCTCACGCAGCGCGGACTCTGCCAGTTTACGGTCGTCGATATCGATATTCAGGCCGAGCCACTTCTCGATCTGCCCGTCGGCATCGATCACCGGCGCAGCGCGGACATTGGTCCAGCGCCACTCGCCATCGGGTGCACGGAGCCGAAACTCGGCATCCACCGGTCGCTGAGCGGCAATTGCATCGCGCCATTGCCGCTCGGCATAGCCTTTGTCGTCGGCATGAATAGCGTCCAGCCAGCCATAGCCGAGCCATTCCTCAAGCGTCTGGCTGGTATAGCTGCGCCAGCTCGGGCTATCTGTGACGACGACCCCGTTGGGATCGGTTTCCCAAACTGCCTGTGCCCAACTGCCAATGAGCAGCCTATGTCGCGTTTCACTTTCGCGCAGGGCGCGCTCCGCCAACACTTGCGCGGTGACTTCCTTCAAAGTCCACAGGACGCCGGCCACCTTCCCCGCCTCGTCGCGGACCGGTGAATAATCGACGTCGAACCAGGCATCCTCCAATTCGCCATTGCGAAGGACCGGATATTTCTGCGCCAGCAATCGCGCCGACCGCCCAGACATGCCGCTGGCAACGTCTGCGGCAAAGACATCGCGTGATCGGGCGAAGGTCACGAACGCCGATTGTCCAAGTGCTTGGGCGTGATGCTCGCGGAGTAATTCGGTAAACCGATCATTATACAGGTGGATGGCGTCGGCTCCCCAGACCAAGCTCATCATGCTCGGTGAGCCGAGCATGAGGTCGACAATGGTCTTCAGGCTTTGGGGCCAGCAGGTAACCGGTCCGAGCGGTGTCGCACCCCAATCGCGAGCGCGAATCTGCGCCGCCATCGGGCTTTCCCCGCAGGGCCAGGGTAGCGGGTCTTCTGCTCCTTGGTTCGCCACTCGCACATCTCTCTGGTCAGGAGCGTCAACCACTAACCCACCGATGCCTCGATGTCGCAGACATGTACCCTAACCTACGTGCCTTTATATTGATTTCGTTAGTATATTTTGCTTCCGTGTCGCATCGTGATCCTGTCGGCAACAGTCCAGCTTAGTCCGGCCAGTCTGTCAGGTGCAGCGCCGACCAACAGGCTCATGTCGGTCGAGTAGTTTCTCGAAAACGAACGTGCAGCATGAAAGCCAGTAATATGGCACGATTGGAGGCACCCCAAGCATCGGCTTTCTCAAAACGTGTTCCCAAATGCCCCTTCCCAGAATCGACGGTTGGACATGGAGAAGCGGGAAAATCGGCACCCTAGAAGAAACGCTATATGCGAACAGCGAAGGCCTGCGAGAGACTCGGCCTCGCGCGGGATGGCCACGAAGCTATTGGGTTGCGTCAGTGCAGAATCTCACGCCGCTTGCAATTCCGGTTCAACGGCGTCCTGTCTTTGTTCCGAAAGCGTGCCGGTCACATATTGCGCCCAGTGTTCCATGAGGGCCCGCCGTTTCAGAAATGCATTGCGACGTCGATATGCGCGCCTAACCTCGCTGCCCACCTGATGGGCCAACGACTGTTCGATTAGTGCGTCGGGAAAATCCGTCATGTCGCCCATATAATCGCTGAACGCGCTTCGCATTCCGTGTACGGTGAAATGGCCGAAATTCATCCGCCTCAGCACCATGGTCATTGCCATCTGCGACAGCGGCATGCCCTCTTTTTCCCCCGGAAAGACGTACTGACCTGATGGTGGGGTGTTGGAACCGGCCATTCCCTTCAACAGCTCGATTGCGGTCGTTGATAGAGGAATGGCATGTTCAACCTCCATCTTCATGCGTTCCTTGGGGATCGTCCACGTTCCAGTATCAAGATCGACTTCGCCCCATGTCATCTTGAGCGTTTCGTTCGTCCGCGTAGCGCATAGAATCGTGAGTTCGAGGGCGCGTGCCGCGACTGCGTTCCGAGTGCGCAATTGACCGTAGAAGGATGGAAGGTCCTCAAACGGCATCGCGGCATGATGCTTCACTTTCGACTTGCGGCGCTGCGCCGGCAGGCGGTGAATGAGATTGCCACGCCAACGAGCCGGATTCTCCCAAGGGCCAGGAATGTGCTTAGCTGCCTTTGCAGCATCTAGGATGGTTTCGATCCGGCTACGTACCCGGCTCGCGGTTTCTGGCTTTTTCTGCCAGATCGGCGACAATATGATCGCCACGTCGTCTGCGGTTATCTCATTGACGGGCATGTCGAGAATATTGCTTGCATGAGTGTTGATGCTGTTGCGCCATTGCTGGCGGTGCTTCGCATTCTTCCAACCGCTTTCGTGAATATTGATGTAGGTCGAGGCGAATTCCTTGAACGTCGGCACAGTCGATGCCTCGGAATTGCGCTTGGCCTGAGCATCGGTCGTACCGTCCGGTTCTGCGGTGTTATCGACTTCGGATGTTGTCCGGGCGGCGATTGGATCAAGGCCCTGCGCAATCAGCGTCCGCGCCTTCTCAGCTTCCTGGCGGGCCTGAGCGAGAGGCACGTCGGCAACAGAGCCGAGGCCCATCTCCCGGGTCCGCTTATCTCGCTGCCAGATGAGAACCCAACGGCGGGAGCCGTCCTTGCCGACGCGTAGCCATAGGCCGCCGCCATCGCCATATTTGCCGGGCTCTTTGACCGTCTCGACGCGACGTGCCGAGAGCTTGTGAATCGCGCGGCCCATTCGAATCCTCCATTCTCCGCCGAACTCCAGCAACCCAAGTTGCAACCCAAGTTTGGCGCCGGATCGCGGCGAACGACCGTGGACCAATCAGAACCGCGACGGAAATCAGCCCGCAAAACCAGCTTGTTTATAAGGGTTTTATACCATTTTTCGGCTTTTTGCTCAAATGCTAAGAATGTGGGATACGAATCCCTCCCTCTCCGCCATATCTCGCTGATTTCAACCAAGACGTTGAAACTCGGGATTCCCGTTCACATCGATAGCCATTCCTGATCCGGTTCTCATCAGCCGATCGTGAACGGTTTCGCCAACTGGCCGACGATGCACTCGGCAGCGCGGCAGGGGCTGACGGTCATCGAACCGCCGGGAAATCCCGTTGGACGCGACGCGGCCGCTCGCCCGGAAGGGCTTTGGCGTTGCAAGGTGCAGCCAAGCCGGTGCAATGCTTTCCGATCAGAGAGTTAGCGGGGGCGTCGATGGTGAGGGTGATAGGCTGGGCGCTGAGTGCGGCGGTCCTGACGATGGGGGCTCCCGCCCTTGCCGAAGACGAACCGCGTTTCTGCCCCACCAGGCCGAACCTTGGCGGATCGAGCTGCACGACCGAGCCGGGGCGAGTCCATGTCGAGGTGACGGCGCTGGACTGGCAGCGTGACGACCAGGTGGATCAGCGCGAGGATCGTATCGTCACGGCGGACATCCTGGCCCGTCTGGGCATCGGGAAGAATAGCGAGGTGCAGCTCGACTGGGTCGGCTATGGCCGGAATCGGACGCGCGACAAGGCGGCGGGCAGGGTGGATACCGTCACGGGCACCGGCGATGTGACCTTCGCGATCCGCCAGCATCTGGCCGGGGACAAGCAAAAGCCCTTCTCGGCGGGCGTGCAGGCGTTCGTCACCGCCGCGACGGGGCGTTATCCGGTCGGTGGGGGCAGCTGGTCGACGGGTATCATCGTCCCCGTCCAATATGAGCTGACCAAGAAGGTCGCGATCGCCGTGACGGCCGAGGCCGATGCCGCGGCGAACCAGTCCGGCACGGGACGGCATTTGGCCTATAGCGAGATTGCGGGCCTGCGCTACAAGTTCACCGAGCGGGTCACCGCGACGGCGGAACTGTCGCTGGAGCGCGACGACGAACCCGATGGGCTACGAGACGCTGGCGCTGGCCGCCCTGTCGGCCGCGTGGCGCCCGACCAAGGTCGTGCAACTCGACATTCTGGCATCGGCTGGCCTGAACCATGCCGCGCCGGGCTTGCGCCTCGTAACCGGCGGCGCGATCCTGTTTTGAGCGGCGCGGGCCGGATTGTGGCCCGTGTTGCGCCGATGTCAGGGGCGCGCGCCATCGATCAGGCACGCAATGAGCTTGTCACTGGCAGGCTTTACATTCTCCTGATGGAGCGTCCTGGCGCAGACGGAGCCCAGCGAAATGACCATGAAGGCCTGGGCCAGCGTGTAATGCTCGCTCTTGACCGAGTCGCTGCCCATCAGGCCCGCAAAGGCGCGGCTGATATTCTCCGACGCGCGCTCGCGGACGTCGAGGAAGATGGCCTTGATCCGATCGTTCCGCGCCGCTTCCGCCGCGATCTCGAGAAACAGCCGGTCTCCGGCTTCGTCCTTGCGGGACGGTGTCCCCACCAGCCACGCGATGATCCCGTCGCGGTCCTTCGTCGCCAGCGCCCTGTTCAGCGTCTTCTGGTCGGCGAACCGTTCGCAGTCGGCCGCCACGATGGCCGCGATGATGTCCTCCTTCGACGGAAAGTCGCGGTACAGCTGCTGAACCGCGACGCCCGATTCCTTGGCGATGGCCGCGATTCCCGTGGCGTGAAAGCCATTTTCGACGAACAGGCGACGCGCCACCTCCTTGATATTGTGCCGGCGCAATTCGGCACGGGTGGGAGGTGGGCACTGGGTATTCAACACGTTGGGACCTCTCTTAAGGATGTTGACGCACTCGACCGGCGGGTCTAACGACACCGTTTGTGAGTGATCGCTCTCATACAATTTAGCAAGCGGGAAATGATATGTCCTCCAATCGGCTGATGGGTCGTGTGTTGGCATCCGGAGCCTTGCTCGCACTGGCCGCTTGCGGTGCCGGTAGCAAGCAACAGCAGCAGCAGGCTGCCCAGGGACCGGCGCCGGTCGGTTATGTGGTGGCGAGCGAGCAGCCTGTCACCCTGACGACCGAATTGCCCGGTCGAACCACCGCATTCGAAACCTCGGATGTCCGCCCCCAGGTCAACGGCCTGATCACCCAGAGGCTGTTCGTCGAGGGCGACATGGTCCGTCAGGGCCAGCCGCTCTATCGTATCGACCCGGCGCCCTATCAGGCCCAGGTGGCCAGCGCCCGCGCCGCGCTGACCCGTGCACGCGCAGGGATCGCGTCCAGCGCCGCGCTGGCCCGCCGCTATGGCGAGCTGGTCAAGATCAACGCGATCGCGCGCCAGGAGTTCGAGAACGCCCAGACGAGCGCGGCGCAGGCGCAGGCCGATGTCGCCGCGCAACAGGCGGCGCTGCGCACGGCGGAGATCGACCTGGCCCGCACCACCATCCGCGCGCCGATCACCGGGCGGATCGGCCGTTCGGTGTTCACCACCGGCGCGCTGGTGTCCGCGTCGCAGGCCAATGCGCTGGCCACCATCCAGCGGCTCGACCCGATCTATGTCGATATCCAGGAGCCGAGCGCCGAACTGCTGAAGCTGCGGCAGCAGATCATGAGCGGCCAGCTGACCCGCGATGGCAATGCCCGCGTCAAGCTGACGCTGGAGGACGGCAGCGAATATGGCCCGCAGGGCACGCTGCGCTTCGCCGACGTCACCGTCGACCCGACGACGGGCTCGCAGGTGATCCGCGCGCTGTTCCCCAATCCCAACGGCCTGTTGCTGCCCGGCATGTTCGTGCGCGCGTCGCTGGTCGAGGGAACGCGGTCGAACGCCTTCCTGGTGCCGCAACGCGCCGTCAGCCGCGACGAAAAGGGGCAGGCGACGGTGATGGTGATCGGCGCGGGCAACAAGGTCGAGGTGCGGACGCTCCAGACCGGCCGCTCGATCGGCGACAACTGGCTGGTCAACAGCGGGCTGAAGGCCGGGGACAAGATCATCGTCGAAGGCGGCATGCTGCTGCGGCCGGGCATGCCCGTCCAGGGCAAGCCATGGAACCCCAATGCCAAGCCCGCCGGCGCGCCGTCGCCAGCGGGCCAGGCACAGGCACAGGCGAAGTAAACGGCCATGGCACGCTATTTCATCGATCGCCCGATCTTCGCCTATGTGCTGGCGGTGATGGTCGTCATCGCCGGCTTCCTGTCGCTGCGCACGCTGCCCATTTCCCAGTTCCCGGCGATCGCGCCGCCCGCGGTGTCGATCACGGCCAATTATCCGGGCGCCGACGCCCAGACGCTGGAGAACACGACCACCCAGATCATCGAGCAGCAGATGAAGGGGATCGATCACCTTCGCTACTTCTCGTCCTCCTCGTCCTCGGCGGGCAGCGTGACGATCACGCTGACCTTCGAACAGGGGACCGATCCCGACATCGCGCAGGTGCAGGTCCAGAACAAGCTGCAGGCGGCGACCCCGCTTCTGCCGCAGGAGGTCCAGCGCCAGGGCATCATCGTCGCCAAGGCGACGCAGAACTTCCTGCTGTTCGTCAGCCTCTATTCGGAAAACGGCAAGCACAACGCGGACGACCTGTCCGATATCGTCGCCTCGCGGATCGCCGATCCGCTGTCGCGCGTCACGGGTGTCGGCGATACGATGATCCTGGGATCGCAATATGCGATGCGCATCTGGGTCGATCCGATCAAGCTGAACAATTATGCGCTGACCATGGCGGACGTGACCAATGCGGTCACGGCGCAGAACGCGCAGGTCTCGGCGGGCCAGATCGGCGCGCAGCCCGCACCCAAGGAACAGATGCTCAACGCGACCGTGTCGGTCTCGTCGCGGCTGACCACCCCTGAGCAGTTCGCGAAGATCCGCCTGAAGAGCAACACCGACGGTTCGATCGTCCGGCTGGGCGACGTCGCGCGTGTCGAGATCGGCGCGGAAAACTACGCCTTCTCGTCGCAGTGGAACGGCAAGCCCGCGTCGGGCATCGGCATCAAGCTGGCGCCCGGCGCCAATGCGCTCGACACCGTCGCGGCGGTCAAGGCGCGGGTGAACGAACTGGCCAAGCAGTTCCCGCCCGACGTCAAGGTCATCTACCCCTATGACACGTCGCCCTTCGTGCGGCTGTCGATCGAGCAGGTGATCGAGACGCTGGTCGAGGCGGTCGTGCTCGTCTTCCTCGTGATGTTCCTCTTCCTCCAGAATTTCCGCGCCACGCTGATCCCGACGATCGCGGTGCCGGTGGTGCTGATGGGCACGTTCGGGGTGCTGGCGGCGTTCGGTTATTCGATCAACACGTTGACCCTGTTCGGCATGGTGCTGGCCATCGGCCTGCTGGTCGACGACGCGATCGTCGTCGTCGAGAATGTCGAGCGCCTGATCACCACCGAGCATCTGTCGCCCAAGGAGGCGGCGCGAAAGTCGATGGACGAGATCACCGGCGCGCTGATCGGTATCGCCGCCGTGCTGTCCGCCGTGTTCCTGCCGATGGCGTTCTTCGGCGGATCGACGGGGGTCATCTATCGCCAGTTCTCGATCACGATCGTGTCGGCGATGGCACTGTCGGTCGCGGTCGCGCTGATCCTGACGCCCGCGCTGTGCGCCACGATCCTGAAGCCGCATGACCCGAACAAGGGGCAGGGGAACGGCCCGCTGGCGCGCTTCTTCCGCTGGTTCAACGACCGGTTCGACCGGGGGCGCGACCGTTATGAAAAGGGCGCACGCTCGACCGCGCGGCGCTGGGGACGTTCGCTGATCGCCTATGCGCTGATCGTCGCGGGCATGGCTTTCCTGTTCATGCGGTTGCCGAGCGGCTTCCTTCCCGACGAGGATCAGGGCGTGATGATCGCGTTGGTCCAGGGGCCTCCGGGGGCGACCAGCGCCCGGACCCAGAAGGGGCTCGACCTTGTTCGCGACCATTTCCTGAGCGATGCGGGCAGCGCCATTCGCGGTGTCTACACGATCAACGGGTTCAGCTTTGCGGGACAGGGCCAGAATAGCGGCATCGCCTTCATCCCGATGAAGGAATGGAAGGACCGCCCCGGCGCCGAGAACAAGGCGCAGGCGATCATTGGCCGCGCGATGGGGGCCTTCTCGCGTTACAGCGACGGCCTGATCTTCGCGGTCATCCCGCCTGCCGTGCAGGAACTGGGCAATGCCACCGGCTTCGACATGCAGTTGGTGGACGAAGGCGGCATCGGGCACGAAAGGCTGCTGGCGGCGCGCAACCAGCTGCTGGGCATGGCGTCGCAGAACAAGCTGCTGGTCGGCGTGCGCCCCAACGCGCTCGACGATGCGCCGCAGCTCAAGGTCAATGTCGACCAGGACAAGGCGGGCGCGCTGGGTCTCGACCTGTCGACCGTCAACAACACGATCGCGACGGCCTGGGGTGGTGCCTATGTGAACGACTTCATCGACCGGGGCCGCGTGAAGCGCGTCTATATCCAGGCCGATTCCGCCTATCGCATGGCGCCCGAGGATATCGGCGACCTCTATGTGCGCGGGGCCACGGGTACGATGGCGCCGTTCACCGCCTTCTCCACCGTCGCATGGCATCAGGGGCCGATGCAGCTCACCCGCTATAACGGCCAGCCCTCGATGGAAATCCTGGGCCAGGCCGCGCCGGGCGTGTCGTCGGGCGCTGCGATCAAGGCGATGGAGGAGATGCAGGCCAAGCTGCCGCCGGGCACCCGGCTCGACTGGACGGGCCTCAGCTATGAGGAGCAGTTGTCCGGCGGCCAGGCGCCGGCGCTCTACGGGCTGTCGCTGCTGATCGTCTTCCTGTGCCTTGCGGCGCTCTATGAAAGCTGGTCGGTGCCGATCTCGGTCATGCTGGTCGTGCCGCTGGGCGTGGTCGGTGCGCTGCTGGCCGCGTTGATCACCGGCCTGAACAACGACATCTATCTGCAGGTCGGCCTAATCACCACGATCGGCGTGTCGGCGAAGAACGCGATCCTGATCGTCGAGTTCGCCGAGGAGAAGATGCGGGAAGGGCTGAATGCGTTCGACGCGGCGATCGAAGCCGCCAAGCTGCGCCTGCGTCCGATCCTGATGACCAGCCTGGCCTTCATCTTCGGCGTGTTCCCGCTGGCGATCGCCGACGGCGCGGGCGCGGGCGGCCAGAATGCGATCGGTCGCGCGGTGGTCGGCGGCATGCTGTCGGCGACGGTCCTGGCGATCTTCTTCGTGCCGATGTTCTTCGTCGTCGTCATGCGGCTGTTCGATCGCAAGAAGGGCGAAATGCCGCCGGGCGATGCGCAGCCGCACGAAGGCGGCAGGCCCCATGATGGCGAGCAGAACCCGCCGACCGTGCCGCAGGGAGTTTGAATCGTGATCCATTCCAAATTCGCGCTGGCCCTGCTGGCGGCCACGACGCTGGCCGGGTGCAATCTCGCCCCCAAATATGTGCGCCCCGTGGGAGCCGTCCCGGCGACGCTCCCCCAGGACGGCATCTATCCGGCGGCGGCATCCGACGCGCCCGACGTCACCCGGATCGGGTGGCGGGACTTCTTCACCGACGACCGGCTGCGCCGGACCATCGCGCTGGGGCTGGAGAATAATCGCGACCTGCGGATCGCCGCCGCCAACGTGCTGCAGGCCAGGGCGCAATATCGCATCCAGCGTGCCGATCTGGTGCCGTCGACGACCCTGTCCGCCTCGGGGACCTATACCAACAACATCCAGGGCGCCTCGGGCGCGCTGGGCGGGGCGGCCGGTGGTGGAACCGGCACGGGCACAGGGTCGGGCACGGGTACCGGAACCGGCGCGGGTTCCGGCGGCACCGGACTGGGCGCCGGGGTGGGGGCATCCTCGTCCAACCTGGAATTCTATTCAGTCAATGCTGGTTTCTCCGCCTTCGAACTCGATCTGTTCGGTCGTGTCCGCAACCTCAACCGGGCGGCGCTGGAGCAGTATTTCGCGACCGAGGAAGCCCAGCGCTCGACACGCATCAGCCTGATCGCCGAGATCGCGACGGCCTGGCTGACCTATGCGTCGGATCAGGATCAGCTGCGCATCTCGCAGGAGTCGCTGAAATCCTTCGAGCAATCGCTGGAACTGACGCGGGCGCAATTCCGTATCGGCGTGGCCTCTGAGTTGGAGGCGCGGCAGGCCGAGACGACCTATCAGGGCGCGCGCAATGACATCGCGGTGCTCAAGACGCGGGTGGCGCAGGACAAGAACGCGCTAGACCTGCTGGTCGGCGCGCCCGTGGCCGGCGAACTGCTGCCGCAGGGGCTGGGCGATGCGAACGCGGCGTTGCAGGTGCTGCCCACCGGCCTGTCGTCGGACATATTGCTGCGCCGCCCCGACGTGTTGCAGGCCGAGCACCAGCTGATCGCGCAAAACGCCAATATCGGCGCGGCGCGCGCGGCGATGTTCCCCCGCATCTCGCTGACCGCGACGCTGGGCACGATCAGCACCGCGCTCAGCGGTCTCTTCGCGGGGGGCAGCTTCACCTATACCGGCGCGCCGTCGGTATCGCTGCCGCTGTTCGACGGGGGACGGCTCCGCGGCAATCTGGATGTCGCGCGGGCGCAGCAGCAGGCCGCCGTCTCGACCTATGAGAAAACCGTCCAGACCGCGTTCCGCGAGGTGGCGGATGCCCTGGCGCAGCGCGGCACCATCGACGAACAGATCGCGGCGCAGACCGCCCGCGTGGAGGCGGCCAATGTCGCGCTGAAGATTTCGGACGCGCGTTATCGGACGGGGGTCGAATCCTTCCTGACGACGCTCGATTCCCAGCGTACCGCCTATTCGGCGCAGCAACTGCTCGTCACCACGCGCCTCAACCGGGCGAGCAACATGGTGGAACTGTATCGCTCGCTGGGCGGCGGGCTGAACTAAGGCCGATCGCCGTTCGGCATTGCCTTTCTTTCCCTCGCCCCTCGCAGAGGGGAGAGGGTTGCGCAGACTTGGCCTTTGCGAGAGCAAAGGCTTAGGCGGAGCTGGGTGAGGGGTGGGCGCTCGCTTGGCGAGCGCGCGAGCCTTTGGGCTCGCTCAACCCCTCACCCAAGCTGCGCTAGCCAGCAGGCTGGCAAGCTTCGCTAACCCTCTCCCCTGTCCAGGGGAGAGGGGAAGAACAAGCGATCCTGAATGTCGATTCGCCCCAAGGCCGATCGCCCTTCGCTCTTATTCCTCCCCAGCAAGGGGAGGAATCGGCGGCCGCGGCGATGCCGTCACAATCGCCTGCGCCTGCTCCTGCACCCTTTGCCAGATCGCCCGTTCCTCGACCGCATCGGCAAGGGCGCGGTGGGCGGGCGTGGTGTCCTTGGTCGCGTTGGCCCATGCGACGAGGCGCGCGACCTGCGCCTCGAGTCGATCGGGGGCCACGCTGTCGCGCAGGATGCGGATCGCCGCATCGCGCAAGGCGATGTCGGTGTCCTGCAGGCGCAGCGTGTGGCGAGGAAAGCCCGCCGCGCGGAGCAGCGCGCTCAGCCATTTGCCGTCCCAGGACGGCGCGCTGGCGAAGAGCGCATGGCCGGACAGCTGCTCGACCATCTGCCGCGCGACGAAATCATGCGCCGCGCCGTCGCGGACCAGCGTCTCGCGCGACAGGCCATGGATCCGCTCGGCGACGGCGTCCCAGTCGGTCCAGCCCGGCGCGGGCGCGATCAGATGGCTTTGCGAGCGGCCATCCTCGAACACCCAGGCCACTTCGATCGGGTGGCTCTTGTCCGAGAGCGAGGATGCCTCGAAATCCAGGAAGACGTTCATCGCTGCGGCGCCCCGTCGGCATACCATTCGGCATAGCCGGTGTTGCGGATCAGGTGGCGGTTGAGGTCGGGCGTCCCATCGTCCCACCATACCGGCCCGCGCTCGCCCAGCGCGACCTTGGCGGCCTGGACCAGCGCCCGTGCGTGGCGGAGCCCGGCCTCGTCTTCCTGCGCCATCGCGGTCCGTATCGCGCGCCGGGCGTGCATCAGCGCGTCGACCAGCGCCTGCCGCTCGTCGGGGGCCAGAGCGGGGTTGGCCTTTCGCCATAACCGGCCCCGCACGACGATGTAGCGGCCGTCCGGCGTGGTCACGACATCACGCCCCCGGCCTCCGTCGCCGCTGGAGGCGTCGGCGACGACGACGCGCCGGGCCGGTCTGGTGCTGGTCACGCTCGCTGCCTCTTGAAAAGGGATCGGGGTACAGACGAACACCGGCAAGGGTCGTTCCGGACGGTCCGGGCGATGATGCTTGCGGGTGGCGGCGAAAGGATTAGGCTGATCGCATGGCCGCTTTCGACGACAGCTCCGATGCCGATCTCGGCGCAGCGTGCAACCGCCTGGCGGCCTGGGTGGAGAGCTTGCCCGCAGGCGTGCTGATCGATCCGGCGTCCGAGCTGACCGAAGACGATCTGGCGCTCATCCTGCGGCGTCTCTACGCCATGCGGCATATCGGGTCGGACCCGTCGCCGGTGGACCATGGTCGGGCCGCGAGCGCGCGGGTTTCGGTGCCGGTGACGGCGAAAAGCTGACGGCCCGGCCCGGGGCGGCGACTCTCCGGCGATTTTCCTGATCGGCGGACGGCTCCGATGGCGTGCGGGGGCGTTCTGTGACGGGGCCGACGAGATCATGTCGGCCGCCTCCGTGGAGCCGTCATGTCCGATCACCCCCAATCCTCGCCTGCGCCGCATGCCGTCCCGCCCGTCGAGAAGGCGGGGGAGGACGGATCGCCCGTCCATCCGGACCGGACTCCACCGGCCGAGAAACCGCTGCCGGACCGCACGGACGACGAAGCCGCCGCGCTCGGCGACTTCGCCTGACCGTCGCTGTCCGGCGCGCACGCCCTTTGCTTTACAATCGGGAGTCCCCAACATGGATGATGAACGCCTCTGGAGTTTCGAGGAAAGCCTGTGGACCCAGGGCCCGGACAATTACCGGGAAAAGGTCGATGCCGAGGTCGTGATGGTGCTGCCCCGGCCGCCCTTCGTGCTGGCTGGCGAGGCGGCGGTGTCGGCGGTGGCGGACACACCCGTCTGGGACAGCGCCGAGCTGACCGAGCGGCAGGTGTCGCGTCCGCAGGAAGGGTTGATCGTCATCGGCTATCACGTCGCGGCCAGCCGGGGCGACGAAGCCTATGAGGCCTATTGCACCTCGGTCATCCGGCGGCTCGAACATGAGGTCTGGCGCGTCGTGCAGCACCAGCAGACCCCGAAACTGGCCAAGCCGCTGGCCGACGCGTAACGGCGATACCGGCCCGTCCGATCGCGGGTTCGCTCCGGCGATCGGACGGGCCCCGCCGTCATTCCCGGATAGGTGCCCGGTCCGGATCGGCCGCAAGCCATCGTCGCGCCAGACCGATTGCGGCGTCGCTCGCCCGCTCGGCGATCAGGCCGATGGCGATCCCCGCGACGACATCCCCGGCATAATGCGTGCCGCGCGGCACCTGCACGACGGCCACCGACAAGGCCGCGCCACGCGCGCCGACCGCATGGTCGGGATAGGCCCGCGCCAGCGCCTCGCCGACCGCCACCGCGCCTGCGCTGTGACCGGAAGGAAAGGAATTGTCCTCGTGACGGTCGCTGTCGCCGGGGCACAGCCGAGGGTCGTCGCCGTCCTTCGGCCGCCTCCGGTCGATCACGGCCTTGATCCCGCTCTTGCCCCAGGTGGCGATGGTGTGGGCGGCCAGCATCCGGAGCCCGGTTTCGGCGAGGTGCCGGTCGCGCCGGGCGATGCCCAGCAGGACCGTCGCGGCGCAGATCGTCCGCATCTGCGGCTGATCCCCGATCTCGCTGGCCGTGCCGATCACCCGCATGGGCCACGCATCGCGCTGGCCGTTGACCTTCGTCGTGATCCGGCGGTCGGCCTGTTCGACCGCCGTGACTTCGTGTTTCGCGCCCATGGTCGATCCAACACATGGATCAGTCCTTTGGCTCCGCATGCCCGCCGATCGGGCCGATGGGCGAGCAAGGTCGGGAAAGGTCAGAAGGCGATCTGCGCCCGTCCGATCAGGGTTCGTCCGTGATCCGACGCCCCGGCATTCTGCGCCGGATTGGCGACCGTCCAGTCGATCCCGTTCAGCTGGAGCCGGACGAAATTGTTGAGATACCAGTTGACCCCCAGCGTCAGCGCGGTGCCGCGCCCGGCGGTGGGGTTGTCGCTGTAATCCAGTTCCTCATAGCGGGTGGCCAGCTCGATCGCGCCGCGCCCGCCCGAAGTGAAGGGGTGCAGCACCTTGGGGCGGCTCCACACGCCGCCGCGCGTCAGATAGGGCGGGGTCTCGCCGGTCAGGAACCAGCCCGCCTGCACCGCCCAGGCCGACTGGTCGGTCGCGGCGCCCGTGCGGCTCTCGATCCGTCGTCGGCCATATTCGCCATAAGCCCATAGCGACTTATGGAACGTCCCCAGTTCCAGGCCATAGCCGGTGCCCGACCGCGCGCCGGTGAAGGTGCCCGGCGCGATCCGCAGATTGTCGTTGAAGAAGCCGCCGACAGCGATGCGGCGCGTCGGGCGGCTGGCATCGGCGGCGATGCGCTCGCGAAAGCCCCAGGCGCCCAGATGGACCAGCCAGTCGGCGGTCTTGACCGGGTTCCAGTGCGCCCGCGCGCCGATGGTCAGGCCGTCGCTCTCGGTCCCCGGATTGTTGATGTCGTCGCCCGACAGCTGGACCCCGACATGCCAGCCATCGCCATAGACGCGCGCCGCCGCGCCCAGCCCGAAGAAGCCGCGCACCGGGATGATCCCCTGGCCGACGAAGTTTCGCTCCAGAAAGGGGACGGAGATGGTGCCGCTCGACCCGTCCAGCCCGCGATCGTTCAGGCGGTTGCCCAGCGCGAACTCGGTCTGTTGGCCCAGAAAGCGCGTCGTCCAGGCGAGATAGGCGGATTTGATCGCCACGTCATTGTCGGCGAAATCCCCCTCCAGCAGATAGGACAGGTGGCGGCCGATCGATCCCTCGAAACCGACGCGCAGCGAGCGGGCGGTGGTCCCGGTGACGTTGCGCGCGGGCAGGCTGCTGCCGCCGGTGGTGGCCGCGTCCACCAGGATACGGCCGCGCGGGCGGAACGAGAATTTGCCGTCGGCGCTGGTGAATTCGGGCGTCCCCTTCGACCAGTCGACCTGGACGCCCTGTTTCTGCGCCTGTTCGATCCGCGCCAGCCGCGCGTCGAGCGAGGGGGGATGCGCGTCGGAGGGGAGCGACTGGCCCAGCGGCGCGGGCTGGCGGCTCTGGGGCCGGGGCGGCGATGGCGAGGCGAGCTGCGGCGGCGCGGCCGGATGGGCGTCGGAGGGCAGGGGCTGACCCAAAGGCGCGGGGCCCGGTGCCGGGTTGGCTGCGGCGGCGACCGCCCTGGGCTCCTGGGCCTCGATCGCGGCCAGCCGGGCCTCCAGCCGCGCGATCTGCGCCTGTTGCTGTTCGACCAGGCGGGTCAGGCGGGCGACATCTTCTTGCGCCGGGGCGGGGGCGGCCTGCGCGACGGCGGGCACGGGCGCGCACAGGCCCATGGCGAGCATGGCGGCTCGGTGCATGACGGACATCCTCTCGGGGTGGGCGAGAGGCTCCGTGGCCGCCGCCTCGATGATCGCGAACGGGGGCCGCCGCGCCGCCGGGGGGCGTGCGGCGGCCGAGGGGTTCAGGGGGCGGTGCGGCGGCTCAGGCGCGATCCGATCAGCAGGGCGAGCAGCGAGAGCAGGGCGGCGGCGGCGCACCACGCGCCGGGGATCGCCTTGTCGCCGGTCGCGCCGATCAGCGCGGTGCTGATCGCGGGGGTGAAGCCGCCGAAGATCGCGGTGGCCAGGCTATAGGCCAGGCTGAAGCCGACGGTGCGGACATGCGCCGGGATCGCCTCGGTCAGATAGACGATGAACGCGCCATTATAGGTGGCATAGATGGCCGCGAGCAGCAGTTCGACCGTCAGCAGCCGCCCGAAGCTGGGCGCGGCGACCAGCCAGCCCATCAGCGGATAGGCGAGCAGCGCGCCGAGCAGCGTCGCGGTGATCAGCAAGGGCTTGCGCCCGATCCGGTCGGACAGCGCGCCCATGACGGGGAGCAGGACGAAGTTGGTCACGCCGACGCACGCCGTGACGAACAGCGCGGCCCCCGGCGTCAGCGACAGCACCTTGTTGCCGAAGGTCGGTGTATAGGCGGTGATCATGTAGAAGAAGACGGTCGTCATCACCGCCATCAGTGCCCCCTGCAGCACCACGCCCCAGTTGCCGCCGATGGTCCGCATGATCTGCGACAGCGGCGGATGCTCCTTGCGCTTCAGGAAGACCTCGGTCTCCTCCATGTGGCGACGGATGACGAACAGGAAGGGGATCATCACGCAGCCGATGATGAACGGAATGCGCCAGCCCCAGGCCTGCATCGTGACGGGATCGAGGCTGGTCGACACGATCAGGCCGATCAGCGCGGCGAAGACCACCGCCGCCTGCTGGCTGGCCGACTGCCACGAACAGAAGAAGCCCTTGCGGTTCGGCGGCGCGATCTCGTTGAGATAGACCGACACGCCGCCGACCTCGACGCCCGCCGACAGGCCCTGGACCAGTCGGCCGATCAGGATGATGACCGGGGCGGCCACGCCGATCTGCGCATAGGTGGGGGTGATCGCGATGGCGAGCGTGCCGAGCGCCATCAGGCCCAGCGTCAGGAGCAGGCCCTGGCGACGCCCATGCCGGTCGATATAGGCGCCCAGCACCAGCGCGCCGACCGGCCGCATCAGAAAGCCCGCGCCGAAGGTCATCAGCGTCAGCATCAGCGAGGCGAAGTCGCTGCCCGTGGGGAAGAACGCCTTGGAGATATAGGTGGCGTAATAGCCGAACACCATGAAGTCGAACATCTCCAGGAAGTTGCCGCTGGCAACGATGAAGATCGACTTGAATGCCGAACGGCGACGCTCGGGCGATACCGGCTCGGCCGCAGCGGGGGCGGCGGTGGGGAAGGGGAGGGATGCGTGGGTGGAGGCGGAGGTCATGGCTTGGCCTTTTGCGACGCGGGTTCCAATCCGCTTTCGCGGATGATCGGATAGGCTTTGGGGGAGGCGAGATAGGCGATCAGCGCGCGCGCCTCCGCCTGATGCGGCGAATAGGCGACGACTCCGGCGGAGAAGGGCGTCACCTTTTGCAGCGATTCGGGGATCAGGCCGACGATGTGGATGCCCTTGACCGGCTTCAATTCGCTCAGCTGCTGAAAGCCGATCTCGGCCTGGCCCTCGGCGACGATCCGGCCGACCGGGGTGGCGGGGATCATCCGGCCCTTCGGCCGGACCTGATCGGCGACGCCCAGCCGGTCGAGCAGCGTTGACTGGATATAGACGCCCGAGGCGCTGTCCGACCAGGCGACCGATCTGGCATGGACCAGGGTCGCGCGCAGCGCGTCGGGGGTGGCGATGTCGGGGGCGGGGGCGCCGGCCTTCACCGCCATCGCGATCCGGGACAGGCCCAGGTCGGTGACGGTCCCGCTGGTCACGGTCCCAGCCTGTGCCAGCTTGTCGAGCCCGCTGCGCGCGAGGATCACGACATCGGCATCCTCGTGCCGCGCCAGCCGGTTGGGGATCGCCTGTGGCGTGTCGCCCATCGAGGGGCCGTGTTCGGTGACGATATGGACGCCGGTGTCGCGCTCATATTTCGCCGCCAGCGCCTGGAAGGCGGCGGTGAAGCCTCCCGAGGTCACGACATGGAGTTCGCGGACCGTGGCGGCTTTGGTCTCGCGCGCGGCGGCGGGCTGGCCCAGCGTGCCCAAGCCCAGTGTGCCCAGGCCCAGCAGCAGCGCGAGGCCCAGCGCGCCGCGCCGGGGCATCACGGTTCCTAACCTTGCAAATGGCGCTTTCATCATACCTCTCTCGGTCGGGCCCGCTCGGTTGCGGGTTCTTGTTGCGCGGCAGAGGCTTGAGCCATCATGCCTTACCCGGCACTAGGCATCAGGAGCGGTGCTTCGATCAAATGCAATGATCGGTCCGCTTGATGCGTTTTGCGCATATATCGGGAGTGGGTCGACCTTGCGCGCCTTGCGGCACCTCTATGTCCAGATGCTGATCGGCATATTTGCGGGGACCGCGATCGGCGTCCTGGCCCCGGCCTTCGGGCGCGATCTGGGGCCGCTGGGCATCGCCTTCGTCAAGGCGATGCGGATGATGGTGCCGCCGGTGCTGTTCTGCACCATCGTCGAGGGGATCGTGCGCCACGGCGCCGCGCGCGACACCGGCGCGACGGTGCTGCGCAGCCTGATCGTCTTTCTGGGCATCACGGTCGCCGCGCTCGCCATCGGGCTGGGCATCGCGGCGCTGATGCAGCCGGGACGCGGCCTGCCGCTGCCGCCTTATGGCGAGGCGATGGCCGAGGTGGAGCGCCAGCTGGCCGGGCACCATATCACGGGGGCGGGAGATTTCCTGGTCCGCATCGTGCCCGACACGCTGTTTTCCGCCTTCACCGCGGGGGACGTCCTGCCGGTGCTGTTTGTCGCCGGGCTGGTCGGTTTCGGCCTGCTGCGCATCGGCGAGGCGGGCGCGCCGATCGTCCGCGCGGTCGAGGCGCTGACCCGGCTGCAATTCGCGATCTTCGGCTTTCTGATCCGCGCCGCACCGGTGGGGGCGTTCGGCGCGATCGCATACACGGTCGGGACGTATGGCGTCGGCTTCATCGGCTCGCTGGGGCTGCTGGTCGCGACGCTGGCGCTGGCCTGCGCCCTGTTGATCGCCGGGCTGGCGGTGCTGCTATGGCTGACCACCGGCCTGGGCGGCGGCGCGTTGCTGCGGGTGTTCCGCGACGAGATCCTGATCGTCCTCGGCACCTCCTCGACCGAGGTGGTGTTGCCGCGCCTGATCCAGAAGCTGGAGGCGCTGGGCTGCCCGCGCAGCGTGGCGGGCCTGACCGTGCCGCTGGGCTATTCGCTCAACCTGGCGGGAACGGCGGTCTATCTGGTCGTCGCGACGCTGTTCCTGGGCGAGGCGCTGGGGATCGCGCTGACCCCGGCGCGGGTGGCGGTCTATCTGGGCGTCATGCTGGTCACCTCGAAAGCGGCAGCGGGGGTGACGGGCAGCGGCTTTTCGGCCCTGCTCCTCACCCTGTCGCTGCTGCCCGATATTCCGGTCGGGGCGGCGGCCATGCTGATCGCGGTCGACCGCTTCCTGTCCGAACTCCGCGCGCTGACCAGCGCCACCGCCAATGTCTCGGCGTCCCTACTCGTCGCGCGCTGGGGCGGGGCGCGGCTGGGCCTGCCGGTTGGCCCAGGCGTCGGTGAGCAGCCCCATCAGCCGACCGGCGGCGGGTGACAGGGTGGCGGAGCCGCGCCGTAGCACGCCGATGGTGCGCGTCACCGTCGCCCCGCGCAACGGCCGCCACAACAGGTCGCGCGCATCGGGCCCCTCGCACGCCAGGCGGGGCAGGACCGAGGGGCCCAGCCCCGCCTGCACCAGCGCCAGCGCCGAGGTGAGCCGCGTCACCTCATAGAACCAGCGCAGCTCGATCCCCGCGCGGGCCAGCCCGGCGTCGAGCGCGGTGCGGTTGCCGCTGCCCGGATGCACCGTGACCAGCCGCAGCCCGGCCAGGTCGCTCCACGCCGGATCGACCAGTTCGGCCAGCGGATCGTCGGCGCGACAGACCAGCCCATAAGGGTCGTCGGTCAGCGGCTCATAGGTCAGATCGCTGTCCGCCGAGACGGGCAGGGTGATGGCGAACTCCGCCTCGCCGGTCCGCACCGCCTCGGCGCATTCGGTGGCGGTCAGGTCGAGCACGCGCACCCGCACATTGCGATAGTCGCGGCCCAGCGCCTCCAGCACGTCGGGCAGGAACCGCACCGTCGCGCTGGGGATGCTGGCGACGGTCAGCCGCCCCGCCTGCCGCTCGCCCAGCGCCATCATGCCGAGCATCGATTCGTCCAGCTCGCCCAGAAGCCGACGGAGCAGCGGCACGATCTCCTGCCCCGCCGGGGTCAGGCGGACCGTCCGCGTGGTCCGCTCCAGCAAGGGGGTGCCGATGGTCGCCTCCAGCTTCTGGACCCGGCGGCTGATCGCGGGTTGCGACAGGTTCAGCTGGCGGGCGGCGTGCAGGAAGCTCCTGCCGTCCGCGATCGCCACGAACACCCTTATGTCCAGAAGCTCGAAATTCAGAGAGGCCATGGCCGACGATAGCAGGGGCGGCCGCGACTAGGCCAGTCGGCCCCCGCGCCCCTGCCGTCCCTCCTCACGGGATCAGCCGCTCGCGGCGCAACTGGGCGAAGAGTGCGAAGAAGGCGTCGTCGGTCGGCTGATAATCGGTGAAGCCCAGCCGTCGGCTCTTGCTCATGTCGGTCACCACCTCGATCGGGCGGCCGAGATCGGCGTCGCTATGCCAGGGCGAGGCCAGCCGGGCGATGTCCGTCTCGACCAGCGTCTCGCGTTCGGCGATGTCGCGCCATGTATCGGCGGAGTCGGCCATCTGCTGTTCCAGCGGCCGGACGGTGCCATCGAACGCGGCGGCCTCGACCCCGAACCAGTCGGCGATGCGGCCCCACATCCATTGCCAGCGAAAGACATCGCCGTTCACCACGTTGAACGCCTGGTCGTGCGCCGCCTCGGTCTCGGTCGCCCAGAGCAGGTGACGCGCCAGCTGCCCCGCATCGGTCATGTCGGTCAGCCCCGACCATTGCGCCGCCGACCCAGGAAAGACCATCGGCCGCCCCGCCTCGCGGCACAGCGTCGCATAGACGGCCAGCGTCGTGCCCATGTTCATAGCATTGCCGACCGCGCGCCCGATCACGGTGTGCGGCCGATGGACGCTCCAGGTGAAGCCGTCGCGCGCGGCCGCCGCAAAGACCTCGTCCTCCTGGGCATAATAGAAATTCTCGACGTCGAGCCGACCCTGCTCCTCGCGGAACGGGGTTTGGGGCAGCGTGCCCTTTCCATAGGCCTCGAACGGGCCGAGATAATGTTTCAGCCCGGTGACCAGCGCGACGTGGCGCGGGCCGCTCGGGCTGGGGAGGCCGGACAGAAGGTTGCGGACCATCGCCGCATTGACCCGGATATTCTCCGCCTCGCTGTCCTGGCGCAGCCATGTCGTGATGAACACCGCATCGGGGTTCACGTCGCGCAGCGCGGCAGCGGTCGCCTCCGCATCCTGCAGGTCGGCCGCGACGGGCGCCACGCCCGGTTGCGCCACGGGACGCCGTGCGAGACCATGGACCGTCCAGCCCCGTTCCACGAGCAGCGTCGCGGTCGCACCGCCGACGATCCCGCTTGCGCCTACTACCAATGCCGTCTTCGTCATCCACGCCTCCTTGTCGCTGCCCCAGCTAGGCATGGCCTTGCGCGGCTTCCAGACGGCACCATCTGGGCCCCCAGGCACGGAAAGGTAACCATATGCAGCCCGGAACCCCCGACGAGGAATGGCGCGAGGATTGCGCGCCCCGCCGCGTGCTGGAGCTGTTCGCCACCAAATGGACCAGCATGGTGCTCCACACGCTGCACGCGCGTCATGGCGGCGTCGCCCGTACCGGGGTGCTCCAGCGCAGCCTGCCGGGCATCTCGAAGAAAATGCTGACCCAGACAGTGCGCGACATGGAGGGGAGCGGCCTGATCAGCCGCCATGTGCGCAGCGCCATGCCGCCCGAGGTCGAATATCGCCTGACCGATCTAGGCCGACGCTTCGTCGAGCCGGTCGAACTCCTCTATGGCTGGGGGCGCGACAATGCCGACGCGCTGGACCAGCTGGCACCGCGCCCGCATTCCCGCCGCGCCTAGGCCGGATCGACACTCAGTATTGCGTCTTCTTCCCCTCTCCCCTGGACAGGGGAGAGGGTTAGCGAAGCTTGCCAGCTTGCTGGCTAGCGCAGCTTGGGTGAGGGGTTGAGCGAGCCCAAAGGCTCGCGCGCTCGCTTCGCGAGCGCCCACCCCTCACCCAGCTCCGACTAAGCCTTTGCTTTCGCAAAGGCCAAGTCTGCGCAACCCTCTCCCCTCTGCGAGGGGCGAGGGGAGGATAAGGCATCGCTAAATGTCGATCGGCCCTGGATGCTGGAGGGCATGGATCGCGGCACGCCTCGCCTGATGGGGAGGGGTCTGCGTCCAACGCAATATCGTGATGACCCAGCGGGTTGGCCGGGCCGCATGTGCCGTTAACCAGGCATGTTAACCTCTAAATTTGTAGCCAAATTTAACATATGATTATAGCGCGTCCGTCCTGGAGGGACCGATGCGCTTTCTGACCTGTCTGACGCATGATCATGATCTGCGACTGGTGTTGCTCGCCGCGATATTCTGCCTGACCGGCTCGGCGATCACGATAAGGCTCCTTCAGCGTCTGCGCGCCGCCGATCCCGGCACCCGGCTGGCCTGGACGTTCATGGGGGGCGTATCCACCGGCGCGACGATCTGGTGCACCCATTTCATCGCCATGATCGCCTATCAGCCGGGCGTGACGGTGGTCTACGACCCGTTGCTGACCGGATTGTCGCTGCTGATCGCGATCGTCGGCAGCTCGATCGCGCTGGACGTGGCGGTGCGGCGCGGGGCGTTCGCGCCGATGCTGGGCGGTGCGCTGTTCGGACTGGCGGTCACCGCCATGCATTATACCGGCATGATGGCTTTCGCCGCCCGCGGGCTGGTGTCGTGGTCGAGCGCCTATGTGGCGGCCTCGGTCCTGTTCTCGGTCCTGTTCGGCGCGCTGGCGTTCGGCCGCGCGCTGTCGACGGGCAAGCGGGACACGCTGTGGCCCGCGACCACGCTGATGGTGACGAGCATCGTCCTGCTCCACTTCACCGGCATGGCGGCGCTGGCGATCGTCCCGGTCGAGCCGGGGCTGGGCCAGCCCGACAGCCAGGGCGCGACGATGATCATGGCCTGGGCGGTCGCGGTGGTGGGGATGCTGGTGCTCGGCACCGGCTTTGCCACCTATGTCCTCGACATATCCGCCCGTGTCGCCTCGCAGCGTCGGCTGGAACAGGTGATGGAGGGCAGCGTCGATGCCATGATCGTCGAGAGCGACGGCGTCATCATCGAGGCGAACCACGCATTCGCCGATCTGCTGGGCATCGACGGCGACGAGGTGCCGGGCCAGTCGCTCGGCCGCTGGGTCTCGGACATCGCATCGATCCAGCCGGGCGTGCTGACCCAGCGCAATATCGAGGCCGCCGATGGCTCCGCCATACCGATCGAGATCGCCTTGCGGGTCGACCGGGACCATGGCAGCTCGTACATGATCTATGCGCTTCGCGACGTGCGCCAGCGGCTGGCGCAGGAGCGGCGGATCGCGCATCTGGCGCGCAACGACGGCCTGACCGGCCTACCCAACCGCGCCTCGTTCCTGGAATGGTCGCACCGTCAGACCGCGGCCGACGGACCGGGACGCCGCCTGGCGCTGCTGTCGATCGATCTCGACCGGTTCAAGGACGTCAACGACACGCACGGCCATGCGGCGGGTGACCATCTGCTGACCACCATCGGGGCGCGGATGAAGCAGATGGCGCGCCCCGGCGAGTTCCTGGCCCGGCTGGGCGGGGACGAGTTCGTGGCGCTGACCGCCATCGAGGATCATGAGGATGCGATCGACCTGATCGACCGGCTGCGCGGCGCCATCACACGGCCGGTCGACTATGACCGCTCGTCGCTGAGTTGCGGCATGAGCGTGGGCGTCGCGCTGTGGCCGCAGGACGCCGACGAGATATCGGCGCTGATCAACAATGCCGATCTGGCCATGTACCGCGCCAAGTCGAGCATCGCGACCGACTTCTGCTTTTACGAAGAGGATATGGATCAGGCGGTCCGGGCCCGTCGGCGCATCGCCACCGAGCTGCGCGACGCGCTGGACCAGGAACAATTCGCGATCCACTGGCAGGTCCAGGCCTCGGTCGAGACGGGCGAGACCACCGGCTATGAGGCGCTGCTGCGCTGGACCAAGCCCGACGGCACCAGCGTGTCGCCGTTCGAGTTCATCGCGATCGCCGAGCAGACCGGGCTGATCCTGCCGATCGGCGAATGGGTCCTGCGGCGCGCCTGCCGGGAGGCGGCGGCCTGGCCGGTCCCCTGGAAGATCGCGGTGAACCTGTCGCCGGTCCAGCTCGGCCATGTCGACCTGCCCCGGCTGGTCCATCAGATCCTGATCGAAACCGGCATGACGCCCGCCCGGCTGGAGCTGGAGATCACCGAGTCCGCGATGATCGCCGACCCCGAGCGGACCACGCATGTCCTGCGCCAGTTGAAGGCGCTCGGCGTGTCGATCGCGATGGACGATTTCGGCACCGGCTATTCATCGCTGTCGACGCTGCGATCCTTTCCCTTCGACAAGATCAAGCTCGACCGCTCGTTCATGAGCGAACTCGACTTCGCCCCGCAATCGGCGGCGATCATCCGCGCGGTGCTGGCGCTGGGCGAAAGCCTGTCGATCCCGATCCTGGCCGAAGGCGTGGAAACCGCCTCGCAGCTCGACTTCCTCCGGGCCGAGGGGTGCAACGAAGCGCAGGGCTATCTGCTGGGCCGTCCCGGCCTGATCGTCACGGACAGACAGGCGGAGGCCGCCGGACACGCCGCCTAGCGCGGATCACCAGTCCTGCGCCATGCCGGGTATGCGCTCGACCAGGAAGTCGATCCAGGCGCGGACGCGCGCGGACAGGCGGCGGCGGCTGTGCGTCACCGAATGGACCGCGCCCAGCGCCATGTAATCGGCATCGAGCGTCACCTCGACCAGTTCGCCCCGGCGGATCGCGTCGGCGGCGATGAAGCGGGGGCCATAGACCAGTCCCTGTCCCGCGATCGCCGCGCGGACCAGCGCCTCGCCGTTATTGGCGTGCAGCGATCCCCGGACGGGCACCAGGCGGCTGCCGTCGCGACCAAAGCCCCACATCGTCGCGCCCGGCTGGGTCATCAGCGTATAGCCCAGGCAGTCATGGTCGCGCAGATCGTCCAGCGTGCGCGGCAGGCCCCGTTCGGCCAGATAGGCGGGGGCGGCGCAGATGGCGAGGCGGACGGGCGCCAGGCGGCGCGCGACCAGCGCGCTGTCGCTCAGCCGACCGATGCGGATCGCCATGTCCCACCGCTCCTCCAGCAGGTCGACATAGCGGTCGTCCAGCCCCAGCTCGATCGTGACGCCGGGGTGGCGACGATGGAATTCGGCGGCCAGCCCGGCGACATGCATCACGCCGAAGGTCGCGGGCGCGCTGACGCGGAGCAGCCCCTCGACCGCGCGCGACTGGGCCGAGGCATCGGCATCGGCTTCGGCGATCTCGGCCAGCACCCGCTCGGCGCGGTCGAGATAGGCCGCCCCCGCATCGGTCAGCGCCAGCCGCCGCGTCGAACGCTGGACCAGCGTGGTGCCGAGCCGCGCCTCCAGCGCGTCGAGATGCCGTGCCGCCATGGTCGGCGACATGCCCATCGCCCGCCCGGCGGAGGACAGTCCGCCCAGCCGGATCGCGCGGACGAACACCTCCATGCCGGTCAGTCGGTCCGCCATTTGATACTCCTGGTTGAAGGTCATTCTATCAGAACGTCGATTATCACGGATGCGGGGCCATTCCATATCGGTCGGCGAAAGGATGTCCCATGCGCCAACCCAGCCTCTTCATTCCCCATGGCGGCGGTCCCTGTTTCTTCATGGACGACCCGCGCGGCATCTGGACCGGGATGGGCGCGTTCCTGCGGGCATTGCCGGGCACGCTGGCGGAGCGGCCGCGCGCGGTGCTGGTCGTGTCGGGGCATTGGGAGACGGACGGCTTCGCCTTCACCGGCGCCGAGCGGCCCGCGCTGATCTATGACTATTATGGCTTCCCGGCGCACACCTATGCGCTGCGCTACGATGCGCCGGGTGCTCCGGCGGTGGCGGCACGCGCTGCCACGCTGCTGCGCGAGGCGGGGCTGGTCGCCTCGGTCGATCCGAGCCGTGGTCTCGATCACGGCGTCTTCGTGCCGATGAAGGTGGCGTGGCCCGAGGCGGAGATTCCGGTCGTCGTGATGTCGGTGGATCGCGGGCTCGACCCCGAACGGCATGTCGCGGCGGGCCGGGCGCTGGCGGCCTTGCGTGACGAGGGCGTGCTGATCCTGGCGTCGGGCATGAGCTTTCACAATCTGCGCCTGTTCGGCAGTCCGCGCGCCGCCGAGCCGAGCGCGGCCTTCGACGCCTGGCTGACCCATGCGGCGACGCAAAACGGCGCGGCGCGGGCCGAGGCGCTGATCCGCTGGGAAACCGCCCCGGCCGCGCGGCGTGGCCCATCCCCAGGCCGAGCATCTCCTGCCGCTGATGGTCGCCGCCGGGGCGGCCGAGGGCGCGGGCGAACGCATCTATTCGGAGACTGTCGCGGGCGCGGCGATCTCCGCCTTCCGATTCCATTGATCACGCACAAGGAGCGAATGTCATGACCATTGCCGTTACCGGCGCCACCGGCCAGCTCGGCCGCCTCGTCATCCGGCACCTGAAGGCCATGGGCACCGCCGAGCCGATCGTCGCGCTCGCCCGCTCGCCCGACAAGGCCGCCGATCTGGGCGTGGAGGCGCGGGCCTTCGACTATGCACAGGCCGACCGTCTTGCCCCGGCGCTGGCCGGGGTCGACACGCTGCTGCTGATCTCGTCGAGCGAGGTCGGTCAGCGGGTGGCGCAGCATCGCGCCGTGATCGCGGCGGCGGTCCAGGCCGGGGTGGGGCGGATCGTCTATACCAGCCTGCTCCACGCCGACCGCTCGCCGCTCGACCTGGCGGCCGAGCATCTGGCGACCGAGGCCGCGCTGGCCGAGGCGGGAATCCCCGCGACGATCCTGCGCAACGGCTGGTATAGCGAGAATTACACCGGCTCGCTCCCCGGCGCGCTGGCGGCGGGGGCGCTGATCGGCAGCGCGGGTGACGCGAAGATATCCTCCGCCGCGCGTGCCGATTATGCCGAGGCGGCGGCCATCGTGCTGACCGATGCGGCGCAGGCGGGCCGGACCTATGAACTGGCGGGCGACACCGCCTGGACCTTGCCGGACCTGGCGGCGGAACTCTCGCACCAGACCCGCCGCGATATCGCGTACCGGGACATGCCCGCCGCCGACTATGCCGCCGCGCTGACCGGCTTCGGACTGCCCGAAGGACTGGCGCACGCGATCGCGGGGTGGGATGTCGCCGCCTCGCAAGGCGCGCTGTTCGATGACGGGCGCCAGCTGTCGCGCCTGATCGGCCGCCCGACCACCCCGCTGGCCGAGACGGTGAAAGCCGCCATCGCCTGACCCTCCCTGCCGGGGCGCCGTGCACAGGCGCTCCGGCCCATTATGAAAGATTGCGCCATGTCCGTCTGGGCTCCCCGCATCCTCAGCCTCCTGCGCATCGTCGCCGCGCTGCTCTTCATGGAGCATGGGGTGATGAAGCTGTTCCATTTTCCGATCCCCCAGCCCGGCGTGCCCGATCCGCTGCCGACCCTGCTCGTCGTCGCGGCGGTGCTGGAGATCGGGCTCGGCGTCCTGCTGACCCTCGGCCTGTTCACGCGGATCGCGGCCTTCATCGCCTCGGGCGAGATGGCGGTCGCCTATTTCACCGCGCACCTGCCCTCCAGCATCTGGCCCGGCGTCAATGGCGGCAGCGAGGCGATCCTCTATTGCTTCGTCTTCTTCTACCTGGCCTTTGTTGGCGGCGGCGCGTGGAGCATCGATGCCCGCCGCCGCCAGCCGTCATAGCGGCGGCGCCATTTCCCCTTTTGGCGCGGACAGGGCATGATGGCGGGGATATGCCAGATCGCGAGGGACCGATGCCCCAGCCCATGCCCAGATTGCAGGTGAGCCCCGAACTGCTCCAGGCGACCATGGACGCCTCGACCGACATGATCCAGGTGTTCGAGGCGATCCGGGACGAAGCGGGGCGGATCGTCGATTTCCGCTGGGTGCTCAACAACCACACCTCGCAAAGCAAATATGGCGAGGTGCGGGGCGAGAGCCTGCTCGAGCGCAATCCGGGCGTCGTGCAGGAGGGCATTTTCGACACCTTCTGCCGCGTCACCGAAACCGGCGTGGCCGAACAGGACGAACGCTATTACGCGCATGAGCAGTTCGACGGCTGGTTCTTCCAGACGGTGGTGAAACTGGGCGACGGCATCGCCACCACGACCCGCGACATCACCGAATGGAAACGCTCGCAGGCGGAGATCGTGCGGCTTCGCGAGGAGGTCGTGCAGATCAAGCTGGCCGAAACCGAGGGACAGCTCGCCGCGATCTTCGCCACCGCGCCGGTCGGGCTGTCGGTCATCACCTCGGACGGGTGTTTCGTCCGGGTGAACGAGGAATTGTGCCGGATATTGGGCCGGCCGCGCGAGGAGGTGCTGGCGCTGAACGTCGCCGAGGTCACCCATCCCGCCTATCTCGCGCCCAGCCTGAAGGCGATTGCCAACGCGGCCGAAACCGGAATGCCGAGCAGCCTCGACAAACGCTATTGCCGCCCCGACGGAACGGAAGTGTGGGCGAGCAGCATCATATCGCTGCTGCCCGACAGCGGCGGGCACGGGAACCGCTTCCTCGTCGTCACCACCGACCTGACCGAGCGGCGACGGGCCGACCAGGAACTGCGCAAGAGCGAGGCGCTGCAACGCGTGCTGATCGCCGAGTTGCAGCATCGGACCAGCAACCTGATGGGGATCGTCCGGTCGATCGCGGACCACAGCACGCGCACCAGCCGCGACCTGCCCGAATTCCGCGCCCATTTCGACGACCGGCTGGCGGCGCTGTCGCGGGTGCAGGCGATGCTGTCGCGGCTGGGGGAGCATGACCGCGTCGCGTTCGACGACCTGATCCGCACCGAGCTGATGGCGATGGACGGCGGCGCCGATCGCGTCACGCTGGAGGGCCCGGCGGGTGTGCGGCTCCGCTCCTCGACCGTGCATACGCTGGCCATGGCGCTGCACGAACTGGCGACCAATGCCGTCAAATATGGCGCGCTGCGTCAGTCGGGCGGCCATTTGGCGATCCGCTGGGCGCTGCGCCCCGGCGGGACCGAGGGCAAGCCGTGGCTGCATATCGACTGGCGCGAAAGCGGGGTCGACATGGCGCCGGCGGGCACCTGGCCCGGCAGGGGGCAGGGCCGCGAGCTGATCGAACGCGCGCTTCCCTATCAGTTGGGTGCCAGGACGACCTATGAGCTGGGGGCCGAAGGGGTCCATTGCACCATCGCGATTCCTGTCTCCAGCACGCTCGATGTGGAGGAGCCGCTGGGGGCGGACGCCGTCTGACCGGCTGTCACATCACCGACGCGGATATGTCATAAAAGATTCTCGAAAACTGCATCTTGGCGTCATCTGCTGCGCCTAACGCCCGTGTCATGATCGATGGGGGGACGTGTCCCGGATCGGTCGGCGGGCGGCTCTTCGCCCGATAGAGCAATGACAAGATCGGGAGTGTTTCGGCGATGGCGAGCATCAAGCGGTTCGGCCTTCTTCTCATGACGAGCGCGGCCTGCGCCGCGCTGGCCGCGTGCGGCGGCGCGGACAGCGTGGCGTCGCCGGGTGCGGGCAGCGTGGTGATCGTGCAGCCCACCCCGACGCCGAGCGCCTCGCCGACCCCGACGCCCACCGCCAACATCACCGCCGCGCAGTTCGCCGCCGTGACGGCGGTCAACGGCGTCTCGGTCACCGCCGACGAACAGCTTGCGATCGTCAATGCGGGCAGCAACAACAACGTCAACGGCACCGGGGCCACGCTGAACGGCATCTATCCCGCCAGCAGCACCTCGCTGACCACCGCCGCCGATCCGTCGATCATCAACGGCTTCTTCACCTCGACCAACTATGTCGGCGCGCTCAACGGCCCGTCCGACACCGCCTTCCAGGGCTGGACCTGCAACTCGACCTCGGCGGAGTTCGGCGGTTCGGGCGCGCGGTGTACGGCGGTGCCGTCGATCGGCACCTATGCCGCCGCCACCTCGGTCTGCCCGACCGGCACGATCGATGACGGCACCAACAGTTCGTCCTCGCCCAGCCTGCGCTTCTGCCGCCTGCCGCAGACCATTTCCGCCGACCTGTCGCTGCCCAAGATCGCGGGCGTCGTCTATCGCCTGCGTGGCCAGACCGAGGTCGGCAGCGACCTGGGTTCCACCGGTGGTTCGGGCGTCACGCTGACCATCGCGCCCGGCGTGGTGATCGCGGCGGACTCGACCGAGGCGACCAACGACCTGCTGCTGGTCAATCGCGGCTCGAAGATTTCGGCGGTCGGCACCCGCGACGCGCCGATCATCTTCACCTCGCAGCAGAATCTGGTCAGCAACGGCGTGTCCGACGCGTCTCAGGGCCAGTGGGGCGGCATCATCCTGCTCGGCCGCGCGCCGACCGCGGTCTGCGTGTCGGGCACCGGCCCGAACAACGCCGCCGGTTCGTCGACCACCTGCCAGCTGGCGATCGAGGGCGTGACCGGCCGCTTCTATGGCGGCGCGAACCAGGCCGACTCGTCGGGCCAGATGTCCTATGTCCAGATCCGCTATTCGGGCATCGCCATTTCGGACGGCAACGAGCTTCAGGGGCTGACGCTGGGCGGCACCGGCTCGGGCACGGTTCTGGACCATATCCAGAGCCACAATTCGGCCGATGACGGCATCGAGATCTTCGGCGGCACGTCGAACCTGAAATATATCGCGATCACCGGCGCGGACGATGACGGCTTCGACATCGACAATGGCTATCGCGGCTTCATGCAGTTCCTGATCGCGGCGCAGCGCACGATCGGCGCGACCGCCGACAGCTTCTCGACCGAGATCGACTCGAACAATGCCGAGGAGCTGCTGCCGCGCACCTTCGGCCGCTATGCCAACTTCACCTTCCTCCAGACCGCGCTCGCGCCCGCCGCGATCCGTCTGCGCGGCGGGGCCGACATGACCTTCATCAACGGTATCGTGAAGTCGACCAATTCCGGCGTCGCCTGCGTCAACATCGTGGCCGGTGCGGGTTCGGACCGCACGACGATCCGCGCCGCCGGTGTCGGCCCGACCGACAATGGCGGCCCGCAGGAAGCCGGTCCGCCCGTCTTCACCTCGGTCTATTTCAGCTGCAACGGCCGCTAAGGCCCCGCTGACCATGCGCCCAGGGCTCGACCGGGCGCTCTCGGCAAGCCGGGGTGGCGGATCATCGCCGCCCCGGCTTTCCTCCATATATCTGATCGGATGACCCGGCCATGCAGCGACGCCTCGCTTATGCCTCCCTCCTTCTGCTGACGTCCCAGCTCGTCGCGCCCGCCCTGCTCGCGCAGACGGTGGGGGCGCCCGCGCCGACCAGCACCACCGCGACCAGCCCCGACGGGCAGGCGACCCCGCAGAGCCAGACCCCGACCGGGCAGGACGGCCAGTCGGCGGACGAGCCGGTCGAGATCTCGGCCCCCGGCGTCGACGCCTCGGCCAGCAACGAGATCGTCGTCGTCGGCCGCAACATCCCCAACACGATCCGCGCCACGCCGCAGATCGTCTCGGTCCTGTCCGCCGCCGATATTGCGCGCACGGGCGAGGGCGACATTGCGGGCGCGCTGACCCGCGTCACCGGCCTGTCGGTCGTGGGCGGCGGCTTCGTCTATGTCCGGGGTCTCGGCGACCGCTATTCCTCGTCGCTGCTCAACGGATCGCCGCTGCCCAGCCCCGAGCCGCTGCGCCGCTCGGTCCCGCTCGACATCTTCCCGACCACCATCGTCGGTTCGGCGCTGGTCCAGAAGACCTATTCGGTCAATTATCCGGGCGAGTTCGGCGGCGGCGTCATCAACCTGACGACCAAGGCGATCCCGGCGAAGAACTTCATTTCGGGCGGGTTCACGGTCGCGGCCGACGATGTGACCACCAGCGAGCTGGGCTATACCTATGCGGGCGGCAAGGCCGACTGGCTGGGCTATGACGACGGGACGCGCGCCGTGCCGCAGTTCGTCCGCGACGTCCAGGCGGGGCGCGGATCGGGCATCGTGCCCGCCGCGCAGGTGGCGCAGCTCTCCAACGCCTCGACCACGCTGCTCCAGCGCAACAACCATCTGCCCGCCAATCTGTCGGGGGAGATTTCGGCGGGGTCGGTGTTCGACATCGGCAGCGACCGGCTGGGCGTGATCTCGTCGCTCAGCCTGTCCAACACCTTCCGCACCCGCTCGGCGATCCAGCAGGATTCGGTGTCGACCGACGGCACGATCCGCAACGATTTCCGCACGCTGCTCACCGACAACCGCATCGTCGCCAATGCACTGGTCGGCCTGGGTTACGAGTTCGGCGACAACACGGTGCGCTGGACCAACGTCTATATCCACGACACGCTGAAACAGGGGCGCGGCTCGGCGGCGGAGGTCTATAACAATGCCAGCGGGCTTCGCTTCCAGCAGAACACCAACTGGTTCGAGCGCCAGCTGATTGAAAGCCAGCTGGTCGGCGAGTTCAAGCTGACCGACGCGCTGAAATTCGACGCGCGCGGCGCCTTCGCCAATTCCAAGCGCAATGCGCCCTATGAGCGCCAGTTCGACTATCTCTGCTCGAACCGCACCACCACGGGCCTGCCGATCAGCTATGACGGCGGCAATGGCGCGGGCGGGTTTCAGTGCAACGGCGCTTATCAGGTGACGCAGCGCTTCACCCCCTTCGCCTCGATCATCTTCTCGGAACTCAACGAGAATCTGTGGACCGGCCAGGCCGATCTTTCCTACAGGATCGACGGCGAACGGCCGATCACGCTGAGCAGCGGCTATTTCTACCAGGGCACGGACCGCTATTCGAGCCGTATCCAGTTCAACTACCAGACCAGCGACGGCGCGGGGACCGCACCGGGTTTCCCGTATAATCTCTATCGCCCCGACTATCTGCTGAGCCCCGACGTCATCAACAATGCCTGTCCGCTGCGCGGGCAGGGGGCATGTACGCTCCAGCTGGGTTCGCCGCAGCAGCTGGGCGCCTATGCCTATGATGCCAGGCTCGATGTCCATGCCGGATACGTCCAGGCCGAGGCCGAAGTGGCCGACGGGCTGCGCGCGGTGGCGGGTGTCCGCTACGAGACGGCGGTCGAGACGGTGACGCCGGTGCAGAGTGCTACGACGCGGCTGAAGAACGACTATTTCCTCCCCGCTGGCACGCTGACCTGGAATTTCGCGCCCGACATGCAGCTGCGCGCGAGCGGCGCCAAGACCATCTCGCGCCCGCAATTCCGCGAGCTGGCGCCGCAGCAGTTCCGCGACCCGGATTCGGACCGCCTGTTCTTCGGCAACCCGAACCTGCGCGACAGCGAGCTGTGGAATCTCGAGGCGCGCTACGAATGGTTCTATGCGCGCGACCAGCGTTTCACGGTCGCGGGCTTCTACAAGCGGATCAAGAACCCGATCGAGCAGGTCGGCTTCTATACCGGTGCGGACGATCGGTTGCAGACGGGCTTCACCTATCTGCCCTCGGCCAATCTGTATGGCGGCGAGTTCGAGTTGCAGAAATATGTGCCGCTCGCCGGGCTCGGCGGCGACTTCTTCGCCACCCGCCGCCTCGTCGCGATCGCCAACTATACTTATACCAAGTCGAAGATCCGCGCGGATGCGACCTGCGTGCCCAACCCGGCGGCGGCGCAAGGATCGCCGGGGCTGGCGGGCTGCGCCTCGGGCTTCGGTCCGGCGCGGTTGCTGTTCCGCGACGGTGCGTCGCTGACCGGCCAGTCGGACCATCTGGTCAACCTGCAACTCGGCATGGAGGACACCGCCGCGCTGTCGCAGGTCACGCTGCTGTTCAACTATGCCAGCAACCGCGTGACCAATCGCGGGCCGTCCAACCTGTCGGGCGACGGTTTCCAGCCCGACATCATCGAGGTGCCGGGCATCCGCCTCGACCTCGTGGCGCGGCAGGGCTTTGAGCTGGCGGGCGGCAAGTTCGAGCTGAAGGCCGAGGCCCGCAACCTGACCCGCACGCGCTATAACGAGCGGCAGGATTTCGGGAATGGCCGGTTCGTCTATCTGAACCGCTATAATCTGGGCCGGATCTTCTCGCTGGGGATCAGCACGACCTTCTGATCCCGGCATGTGGCCGTCGTCCGGAGCGATCCGGGCGGCGGCCTTTTTCGTTTGGGGAGAGGGTGGGGCGTGGGCTTCGACTTCGCTCAGCCTGAACGGATGTTAGGCCAAAAACGAAGCCCCCCCCTCCGTTCAGCCTGAGCGTAGTCGAAGGCCAAGGGATACCGTTTGCCAAGCCGCAACCGCTTCAACTTGCCCTTCGACTTCGCCCAAGGCGAACGGAGGTCCGTCTCTACCCCCGCCACGGCAACTCCCGATACCATTTGGTGATGACATATTTCACCCCCGCGCGCACCTTCATCGCCTGATGCAGCGTGGCCGGATTGGGTGAGCCGTCCGCGCGGCGGTTGCTCCACGCGACCAGCTTGCCGGGTTCGGGCTGGATCATCTTGTCCACCGCCTTGAACCGGGTCGCGCCGCCGGCCTCGGGCGTGTTCAGGTACAGCATCACCGTCCAGGTCCGGTTGCCCGACAGCGCACAATAGCGGTGATAGTCGAGGCCCGACGGCTCGAAATAATCGGTATGCTGCTTGAACTCCTGCCCGACGGCATAGCGCTGGCCCTGGATCGGTTCGCCGAATGCGGCCGACAGCCCGGTCAGTATCGCGATGCGGCGTTCGGTCTCGATCACCGCCGGATCGTCGCCGGGCAGGTCGCCCGTCTCGCTGGTCCGATAGCTGGCGTCGCCATTGGCGTCGGCGATGGTCGAGGGACGGCGCACCTCGTCGATTCGCGCCATCAGCGCCTGGCAGAGTTCGAGCGGCAGGACGTCGCGCTTCACGAAGAGCGTCAGCTTGGGGCTTGGCAGCCGCTGCACCCCCGGCGTGGCGGCCAGTCGGGCGATAATCGGTGTCGGATCAAGGCCGTTGCCCAGTTCTGGCGGGTCGGTCGGGATAGGGTTCATCGCAATGTCCATGTGAAACCCATATGACGAACATGTTTCGGGGCTTTGACGCAAACATGTAACATGCCATGCCTAGTGCCCGGAAAAGCGGATGGGGTCTGATTTCATGCGGTTGAGGCTCGACGCGCGCGGGCGCCGATGGTTGCGGCGGCTGCCGGTCGTGAATGTCTACTCGGTGGCCGAACTGGCGCTGATGGCGGTCCTCGCCGTTCAGGGCGCGCGGCTGCTATGGGTGCTCGTGACGCCGGTCTCGCCGCTGGGCGAGTGGCGCCCGGTCGCGCCCAGCGTCCTCGGATCGACCGCCGCGATCCTCGACGGCTTCGACCCCTTCTTCCGCCTGCAAGGACAGCAGGCCGCGCCCTCGGCGGTGACCAGCCTGCAACTCACCCTGTTCGGCACGCGCATCGACGAGGCGTCGGGGCGCGGCTCGGCGATCGTGGCGGGGCCTGACGGCGTCCAGCGCCCGGTCTCGGTCGGCGAGGAGATCCAGCCGGGCGTGACGCTGAAGTCGGTGGCGTTCGATCACATCACCATCGATCGCGGCGGCGCGACCGAGGACCTGTATCTCGACCAGTCGGACGCGCCCCCCGCCGCGCCCGGCGCGCCGGTGCCCGGCATCGCCGCTCCCCCGGCCGCCGGGCAGGGCGGCATCGCCATCGCGCAGCTGCGCAGCGATATCGGCTTCATCCCCCGGCTCGACGGCGGGCGCGTCTCCGGTCTCGTCGTCCGGCCGATGGGCGCGGGCACGGCGTTCCGCGCGGCGGGGCTGCGCGAGGGCGATATCGTCACCGCGCTCGGCGGCCGCCCCGTGACCGGCCCCGGCGACCTTGACCGCCTGGCGAGCGATTTCGCACAGGGCGGCTCTCTTTCCATCACGGTCGAGCGGGGCGATCAGACGCTGCCGCTCTCCCTCCAGATTGCGGCACCACGGCCATGAAGAAGCTCGTCCTCGGTTCGGTTCTGGCGCTCGCCCTGGCGGCGGGGGGGCAGGCGCAGACCACGCTCAACGTCCGCGACGCCGATATTCGCGCCTTCATCGCCGATGCGGCCAAGGTGACGGGGCGGACCTTCATCATCGACAGCCGGGTGAACGGCAAGGTGACGGTGGTGACCGACCGGCCGCTGTCCAAGTCCGAATATTTCGAGATATTCCTGTCGACGCTGCGCTCCAACGGGCTGGTCGCGGTGCCCAGCGCGGGCGGGGCGTTCCGGGTGCAGCCGATCGACAATGCCGCGTCTCAGCCCAGCCGGATCGGATCGTCGGGCGCGAACCGCAATTCCTATGTCACCGAGATCATCCGCCTGCGCGCGATCGACGCGCCGAGCGCGCTGGAGACGGTGCGCCCGCTGGTCAGCGCGCAAGGATCGGTGACCGCCAACCGCGCGGGCAACAGCCTGGTCGTGGTCGACTTCGCCGACAATATCCGCCGCATCCGCGAGGTGGTCCGCCGGATCGACGCCGACAATGCCTCGACCCGCGTCATCGCGCTGCGGAATGCGGGCGCGCGCGAGATCGCGACCGCGCTCCAGACGCTGGCGGGCAATGGCGGCGGCGGGCAGGGCGGCGCCCCGGCGCAAGGATCGACCGGCGTGTCGGTGGTGGCGATCGACAGCTCGAACGCGGTCGCGCTGCGCGGCGATCCGTCGAGCGTGGCGCGCTTCGCCCAGATCGCGCTGGACCTGGACAACAAGGCCAAGAGCGGCACCGAGATCCGCGTCGTCTTCCTGCAAAATGCCGATGCCGAGCAGCTTCTGCCCGTGCTCCAGCAGCTGGTCGGCCAGACGCCCGATCCGGTGCAGGAAACCACCCTGTCGCGCGGCAGCTTCACCCAGACCAACAGCCAGTCGGGATCGGCGGCGGGCACCGCCATCGCGCAGCGCGTCCAGCCGGTCGCCCAGCCCCAGGCGGCGAGCGCGCCCGGCGCGGGCGGCCAGACCGGCCAGCAACCCGCGATCAGCACGCAGGGCGGCCGCACTGCGGCGGTCGTCACCCGCTTCGTCGGCGCCAACGCCATCGTGATCGCCGGGCCCGCCGATATCCAGCGCCAGATCGGCGAGGTGATCCGCCAGCTGGACGTGCGCCGCGAACAGGTGCTGATCGAGGCGATCATCGCCGAGGTCTCCGACCAGACCGCACGGCGGCTGGGCGCGCAGTTCCTGCTGGGCAGCCTGACCGGCGGCGCGTTCGCCGCGTCGACCTATGGCAACACCGCGCCCAACATCCTCCAGATCGCAGGCGCGGTCGGGGCGAACACGATCGGCGGCACCACGACCACGGTGGTCGCACCCGACGGCACGCGGACCACGACCAACGTTCCCAACCAGGCCTATAGCCAGCTGACCCAGTCGGCGGTGCAGTCGATCCTGGGTACCACCGGCGGCTTTGCCGGCTGGGGCGGGAAGGTCGGCAACACCGTATTCGGCGCGATCATCAATGCGGTGAAGAGCGACACCACCTCCAACCTGTTGCAGGTGCCGCACATCATCACGCTGGACAATCAACAGGCGCACAGCCTGGTCGGGCAGGAGATTCCGGTCACGACCGGCCAGGCGCTGTCCAATGATTTCAACAACACCTTCCGCACCGTGCAGCGGCAGAATGTCGGCATCCAGCTGGACGTGAAGCCGCAGGTCAATGCGGGCGGCTCGCTGAAACTCTATGTCCGCCTGGAGGTCAGCTCGATCGCGGGGCCGGTGTCGAGCAACAACAGCGAACTGATCCTCAACAAGCGCGCGTTCGAGAATGTGTTCACCCCCGATGACGGCCAGATCACGGTCATCGGCGGGCTGCTCGACGACAATGAGCGGCGGACGATCGAGAAGATCCCGTTCCTGGGCGACATTCCGGGCCTGGGCGCGCTGTTCCGGTCCAAGGCGCGCAGCCGGTCCAAGACCAATTTGATGGTCTTCATCCGCCCCACCATCCTGCGCACCCCCGAGGACAGCCGCCGCGTCACCGAACAGCGTTACGGCTATCTGCGCCAGCTCCAGGGCTATGCCCAGCCCGGCGTCGAGCCGTCGATCGACGAGCTGGTCCGCGACTACATGAACGCCGCGCCGCCGATCCCGCACGCGCCGATGCCCGGCAATATCGAGGACCCGCGCATCGCGGTCCCCGTCGCCAAGCCGGTCGAACCGATCAAGCGCCGTGACTGACACGCCGGAATCCCTCCCCACGGGTGATATGGTCCCTCTGCCACTGGGCACGCCCCTCGCGCAGGCGGGAGGGGATGGGGGAGGGCCACCCGCTCTCCCGCTCCCCGCGCCCGACGAAGCGCTGGAGCTGGTCGCGCCGCTGACCATCCCCTACGCCTTCGCGCGCAAGTTCGGCACGGTGGTCCAGAGCGCCGATCCGCCTGACCGTCGCGTTGCGCGAAGGCGCGGACCCGCGCGCGCTGATCGAGCTGCGCCGCCATATCGGCCGCCCCTTCGCCATCGCCCGCGTCGAGGGGCCCGCCTTCGACCGGCTGCTGTCCGATGCCTATGCGATGGACGGACAGGCGACCGCGATCGCGGCTGTCGGCATGGGCGACGAGCTGGACATGCTGGCTGACGGGATTCCCACCGCCGAGGACCTGCTCGACACCGCCGACGACGCGCCTGCCATCCGGCTGATCAACGGCATCATCGCCGATGCCGCGCGCAACGGCGTGTCGGACATCCATATCGAGCCCTATGAGACCGGCCTGGTCGTCCGGATGCGGATCGACGGCGTGCTGCGCGAGACGCTGCGCATGCCGCCGCATGTCGCCCCGGTCGTGGTCAGCCGCATCAAGGTCATGGCGCGGCTCGACATCGCCGAACGCCGCGTGCCGCAGGACGGGCGCATGGCGCTGACGCTGGGCGGCAAGCTGCTCGACGTGCGCGTCTCGACCCTGCCCAGCCGTGCGGGCGAGCGGGTGGTGCTGCGTATCCTCGACAAGGAGAATGCCGGGATCGACCTCGATGCGCTGGGGATGAACCCGGCCATGTATGCGCTGCTGCGCGAGGCGCTAAGCGAGCCCAACGGCATCATCCTGGTCACCGGCCCCACGGGTTCGGGCAAGACGACCAGCCTTTACGCCGCGCTGCGCCTGCTGAACGATGGCAGCCGCAACATCCTGACCGTCGAGGACCCGGTCGAATATGCGGTGGAAGGGGTGGGGCAGACCCAGGTCAACGCCAAGGTCGGACTGACCTTCGCGGCGGGCTTGCGCGCGATCCTGCGCCAGGACCCCGATGTGGTGATGGTCGGCGAAATCCGCGACCGCGAAACCGCCGAGATCGCGGTGCAGGCGTCGCTGACCGGGCATCTGGTGCTGTCGACCGTCCACACCAACGATGCGGTCGGCGCGATCACCCGGATGCGCGACATGAAGGTCGAGCCCTTCCTGCTCGCCTCGACGCTGCGCGCCGTCATCGCGCAGCGGCTGGTGCGGCGGCTCTGCCCCGCCTGCAAGCGCCCGGTCGCGGCCCGGGACACGGTCGCGCCGCTGCTCGGCATCGACCCGCAGGCGACGGTGTACGAAGCGGTCGGCTGTCCCCAGTGCAACGGCAGCGGCTATAAGGGCCGGACCGGCGTCTATGAGGCGGTGCGGGTCGACGACACCATCCGGCGGCTGATCAACGAAGGCGGCGACGAACAGGCGATCGCCGCGCACGCCTTCGCCCGGCAACAGCCGCTGGCCAGCGCCGCGCGGACGCTGGTGCTGGACGGCGTGACGACGGCGGAGGAAGCCATCCGCGTGTCCCGCCGCGATTCCGACGCGGGGTGAGGGGGATGTGCGCTCGCTCCACCTACCGCTCCACCCCGGCGAAGGCCGGAGTCCAGTTGCCGTGCGTCGTGCATTTGCGTTCACGCGGAGACGCGGAGACGCGGAGAGGAAAGCTGTGTTCACGCGAAGGCGCGAAGCCGCGAAGAAGAAAGGTGTGTTCGCGCAGAGGCGCAGAGGACGCAGAGATGCCGTCCTCGCCGCGCCAGCGGCCCTCCTGCTTTGGCTGCTTGAAAAAGCTGTGCGCTGCCGCGCACGATTTGTCTCTGCGTCCTCTGCGCCTCTGCGCGAACCAATCTTCTCTTCGCGGCTTCGCGCCTTCGCGTGAGATAGGATTTCCATCCGAAACCCCGCGCCTGCACCGGCATCGCGACTGGACCCCGGCCTTCGCCGGGGTGGTGCATGGAGTAAGGCGCTGACATGGCCGGGTTCGACTATGTCGCCATCGACACCAAGGGCGCCGAGAAGCGCGGTTTCATTCCCGCCGAGACCGCCGACGCCGCGCGTGCCGCGCTGGAGAAACAGCGGCTCTATGTCGTCTCGGTCAAGCCGGGCAGCGGCGACACCGCCGAGCGCCGCCCGCTGTTCGGGCTGAAGCTCGGCCGCGCGCGTATGTCGGTCAAGCAGCTGACGCTGTTCACCCGCCAGTTGGCCACGCTCAACCGCGTCTCGCCGCTGGAGGAGTCCTTGCGCACCATCACCCGCCAGACCGAGCAGGAGCGGGTGCGCGCCATCGTCGCGACGGTGCATCAGGGCGTGACCGAGGGGCGTCGCCTGGCCGATGCGATGGCGCGCGAGCCCAAGAGTTTCCCCCCGCTCTACCGCGCGATGGTCGCGGCGGGGGAGAGTTCGGGCACCTTGCCGACGATCCTGGAGCGGCTCGCGGCCCTTCTGGAGCGGCAGGCGGAGATTCGGGGCAAGCTGATCACCGCGCTCGCCTATCCGACGATCCTGGCGGTGGTGGCGATGGGCGTCGTCACCGCGCTGATGATGTTCGTCGTGCCGCAGGTGGTCGAGCAGTTCGACACGGTCGGGCAGGAACTGCCCTTCCTGACCCGCATGGTGATCGGCGTGTCGGACCTGCTGGTCGGCTGGTGGTGGCTGATGGCGGGCGTCGCGGTGCTGGGCGGCGTCGCATTCTGGCGCGCGTTGAAGGTGCCGTCGATCCGGCTGTCCTTCGACAGCTGGCTGCTCAGGCTGCCGCTGCTCGGCCGGTTGCTGCGCGACCTGCACGCCGCGCGGATGGCGCGCACATTGGGGACGATGGTCGCCAGCCGCCTGCCGCTGCTCGAAGGGCTGACCCTGACGGCGGGCACGATCCACAACCGGCGGCTGCGGGTCGCGTCCGACGCGATCGTCGATGCGATCCGGGGCGGCGGGAGTCTCTCGGCGGCGATGCGGCGGGCGGGGGTGTTTCCGCCGCTGCTGACCTATCTGGCCGCCAGCGGCGAGGCGGCGGGGCGGCTGGACGAGATGCTGGAGCGCGCCGCCGACTATCTGGAGCGCGAGTTCGACCGCTTCACCGCCACCGCGCTCTCGTTGCTCGAACCCGCGATCATCGTCGTGATGGGCGGCGTGGTCGCGACGATCGTGTTATCCATCCTGCTGCCGATCCTCCAGCTCAACACGCTGGCGGGACAATGAGTCGAGAGGACAAGTCGATGCGTAACCCCACCCAACGGCCGACCCGCCGCAAGCGCCGCGAGGACGGCTTTACCCTTGTCGAGCTGATGGTCGTCATCGTCATCATCGGCCTGCTGGCGACGATCGTGGCGCTGAACGTGCTGCCCTCGGGCGACACCGCGCGGGTGCAGAAGGCCAAGGCCGACATCGCCCAGATCGAGGGCGGGCTGGAGATGTACAAGCTCCAGAACCTGACCTTCCCGACGACCGCGCAGGGCTTGCAGGCGCTAGTGTCGATGCCCGCCGGTCTCGCCGATCCGTCGCGCTATCAGAAGGGCGGCTATCTGAAGAAGCTGCCCGACGATCCCTGGGGCCGCCCCTATCTCTACGCCGCGCCCGGCCAGCATGGCGAGGCGGATGTCTGGACGTACGGCGCCGACGGCAAGGAAGGCGGCGAGGGGATCAACGCGGATATCGGCAACTGGGATAAGTGATGACGCGGCCCCGCCTGGATGCCGGGGACGGCGGCGGGTGGGGCCTGCCTGGGCGGCGTTCGGCCCGTGCGCTTCGACTTCGCTCAGCGCGAACGGACGGTGGGACAGGCTCGGTGCTGACCAAGCCGCCGTTCAGCCTGAGCGAAGTCGAAGGCCATGCCGAAACATCGCCGCAGGTACCAAACGGCTTCACCCTGGTCGAACTGATGATCGTCATCACCGTCATCGGCCTGGCCTCCGCCATCGCGGTCTGGTCGCTTCCCGACCGGCGCGGCCGCCTGACCGACGAGGCGTTGCGTTTCGCCGCGCGCGTCCGCGCCGCGCATGACGTGGCGGTGGTCGAGGCGTCGCCGGTCAGCATTTGGGTCACGCGCGGCGGCTATGGCTTTGACCGGCGCGCGGACGGCGCGTGGAGCCCGATGACCGTCAAGCCGCTGCGCGTCGCGCAATGGGAGGACGGGACACAGGCCGCGATCCCCGACAGCAGCGGGCGGGTGCGGATCACCTTCGACGTGACGGGCTTGGCCGACCGTCCGGTCGAATTGCGCCTGACCCGCGACCGGGCCAGCAGCATCGTGCGGATCGGTGCGGACGGCACGGTGCGGGTCGATGGGTGAGATGGCCCCAATTCCTCCCCTGCAAGGGGAGGTGCCACGGCGCAGCCGTGACGGAGGGGTGTCGCCGCTCGCGATTCACTTCCTCGCTGGCGGTTACACCCCTCCGTCAGGCCTTCGGCCTGCCACCTCCCCTTGCAGGGGAGGAGGAGAAGGCGGCTTCACCCTGATCGAGATCATGGTCGCGCTGGCGGTGTTCAGCCTGGCGGCGATGGCGATCGTCCGGCTGGAGAGTGCGACGATCCGGGGGGCCTCGATCCTCGACGAGACGCTGGTCGCGCAGATGGTCGCGCGCAACATCGCGATCGCCGCCGTCACCGATCCCCAGGCACCTGCGCTCGGCCGGACGTCGGGGGCGGAGGTGAATGGCGGGCGTAGCTGGAAATGGACGCGGATCGTCAGCGGGACGGGCGATGTGCGCGTGGTGCGGATCGATGTCGCGGTGACCAATGGCGCGGGAAGCGTCGTGGGCCGGATGACGATGGTCCGCCCGCCATGGCCCGCGCCGCCGGTCGGGGTGGTGACGTCGTGATGGTCGTCTCGGCCGACCCCGTCGAAGGCCGGAATGGAGGGGAAACCAACGGCTTCACCCTGGTCGAGGTCATGGTGGCGCTGCTCATCTTCTCGATGCTGGCCGCCGCCGCCGTGGCGATCCTGTCGCTGAGCGTGCGGACCCAGGCGGTCACGGGGCAGAAACTGGACGCGATGGCGGCGGTCAGCCGGACGACCGCGATCCTGTCCGCCGACCTGGCCCAGGCGGTGGACCGACCGACCCGCGACGAGGGCGCGGTGCTGACCCCCGCGATGGTCGCCGGGCCCGATGCGATGCGGCTGGTCCGCGCCGGGTGGAGCAACCTGGACGGTGCGCAGCGCCCGTCCTTGCAGAAGGTCGCTTACCGCCTGAACGGCGATGTGCTGGAGCGGGTGGCGTGGCCGCTGCTCGACGGGGCCGCGCCGATGGAGCCCGCCGCGCTGATGGACCATGTCCGCGAACTGCACCTGCGCTATCGCTTCAACGGCGCATGGCTCGACCAGTGGCAGGGGCAGCCCGGCATCGCCCTGCCGCAGGCGGCCGAGGTGACGATCGTGCGCGACGACGGCCTGATCTTTCGCCAGCTGTTCCTGGTCGGCACCGGCTTTATCGGCGACGCCGCGGCGGCTCCGGCGCCCACCCCCACACCGACGCCTGCACCGACGCCCAATGGCTAGGCGTCCGCCCCCCTCCGGCGAGCGCGGCGCGGCGTTGCTCACCGTGCTGATCCTGGTCGCGGTGATCGCGGTGATGGCCGCGACCGCGCTGGAGAAGCTGCGGCTGTCGACCCGGCTGGGCGGCAATGCGGTCGCGATCGAGCAGGCGCGCGGCTTTGCCTATGCGGCGGAGGCGCTGGCGATCATCCGCATCGGCGATCTGCTCCAGCGGTCGCAGGGGCGGGTGTCGTTGCTCGGCGGGTGGAGCGACCGGCCCTTCGCGCTGCCGCTGGGCGATGTCGCGGGCGGGGCGATCGCGACCGCGCGGGTCACCGATGGCGGGAACTGCTTCAACCTCAACGGCCTGGCACAGCGGGCGCCCGGCCAGCCCGGCATGCTGATCGGCAATGCCGTCGAGACGGCGCATTTCGCCAAGCTGATGCGGCTGATCGGCGTGCCGGGGCAGGTGGCCGAACAGGTCGCGGCCGCCACCGCCGCCTGGATCGACAGCGACCAGAACCCGCAAGGCGGCGGGGCGGAGGATGCGCTCTATCTGAGCCGCGATCCGCCTTACCGGACCGGCGGCACGCTGATGGCCGATGTCAGCGAGATGCGGATGGTCAACGGCGTCACGCCCGAACTCTATGCCCGGCTGCGGCCCTGGCTGTGCACGCTGCCCGATGCCAGCCCGACCATGGTTAACATCAACACGCTCGCCCCCGAACAGGCGCCGCTGGTGGCGATGGCGCAGGTCGATACGATTTCGCCCGGTGCCGTCGCCCAGGCCCTTTTGCGCCGCCCGCCGCAAGGCTATGCGGACGCGAGCGCCTTTTGGGCGCAGGTGCCGGGGGCGACGGGCGCGGGGGGCGTGGCGGTGACGACCCGCTGGTTCGCCCTGCGCATCGACGTGACGCTGGGCGGCGTGGCGGTGCAGGAGCGCGCGCTGGTCGATGCCAGGCGGGTGCCGCCGCAACTGGTGGCGCGGATATGGGGGGAAGAGTGATGAGTGCGACCAACCTCCTGTTCCTGCCGCCGGGCGAGGGCGGCGACTATCGCTGGATGCGGATCGAGGATGCGCGCGTCGCGGCGGCGGGCGAGGGCTTGCCGCAAGGCGATGGCGAGGTGATCGCGGTCGCGCCCGCCGATGCGGTGTCGCTCCACTGGGCCGAGATCCCCGCCCGATCGACCGCGCAGGCCGCCGCCGCCGCACGGCTGCTGGCCGCGGAGGTCAGCGCCGCGCCGATGGACGAGCTGCATGTCGCGGTGGGCGAGGATGACGCGGGCAGCCGGGCCATCGGCATCGTCAATCGTGGCGCGATGGCGGGTTGGCTCAACCGGCTGGCGGGGATGGGCGTCGATCCGGTGGCGGTGGTGCCCGCGCCGCTCCTGCTGCCGCGCCCCGACCAGGGCTATGTGCGGGGCAGCCTTGCCGGGCAGGGGGTGGTGCGCGGACGCGCCTCGGGCTTTGCCGACGAGCCCGGCTTTACCGAGATCGTGACGGGCGACGATCCGCTGGCCGATCTGGATGCCGATGCGCTGGCGGACACGCTGGGCGCGGCGGCGGCGGCGCCCGCGCTCGACCTGCGGCAGGGGCCGTTCGCGCGGCGGCGGTCCTTCGCGATCGACTGGCGGCTGGTGCGGCGGCTCGGCTGGCTCGGGCTGGCGATCGTCGCGGTGACGCTGGCGATCGATCTGGTGCGCTGGACCAAATACAGCTTCGCCGCCGACGCGACCGAGGCCAGGATCGAGCAGGTCGCGCGCACCGCATTGCCGCGCGGGGAAACGCTGGTCGATGCCGATCGCCAATTGGCGGAGCGGCTGTCGGCGGTGCGCGGGCCGGGCCAGGGGTTCAGCCGGACGGCGGCGGCGGTCTTCTCGGCGGTGCGCAGCGTGCCCGGCTCCGAGCTGACCGCGATGGATTTCCAGCCGAGCGGCGACATAAGGCTGGGCGTGGCGGTCGACCGCGAGGCGCTGGCCACCGACCTGAAGCGCGCGATCGAGGCGCAGGGCTTCACCGTCCAGGCGAGCACCTTCGTCGCGGCGGGCGGGCGGATCACGGGAGAATTCACGGTGCGCGGACGATGACCTCGCTCAAGCTCTGGTTCGACGGCCGCTCGACCCGCGAAAAGCGGTTGCTGCTGGTCATGGCCGCGCTGATGGTCGTCACGCTCCTTTGGGGCGGCATCCTGCGTCCGCTGGGCGACGGCCTGTCGAGCGCGCGCGAGCGCCATGCCGATGCGGTGATCCGGCTGGGCGAGGCGCAGGCCATCGCCGACGAACTGCGCCAGCGCCGCCGCCGCCCCGCCTTGTCGGGGACGCTGGCCGACACCATCCGCCTGTCGGCCGAGCAGGCGGGCTTCACCCTGTCCGGCCTGACCGAGGACGGCCCCGGCCGGGTGCGCGCGCAGATCGCCTCGGCACGCGCCGCCGCGCTGACCCCCTGGCTGGCGCGGCTGGAGCGCGGCGGGGTGCTGGTCGAACAGGCGACGCTGACCGACAATGGCGACCGGACGCTGGGCGTCGCGCTCGTCCTGCGGGCGCGGGTGTCGTGATGCGGTTGCGGCTCGCCACCCGTCCGCCGGTGCTGTTCGCCGCGATGCTGGTCGTGGCGCTGATCGTCTTCCTGCCGATGCGGCTGGCGCTGGGGGCTACGGGGCTGGCCGATCAGGGGCTGAGCGCGCGGCGGGTCGGCGGGACGATCTGGGGCGGCAGCATGCTGGAGGCGCGGTTCGGCGACGTGGCGCTGGGCGACCTGCGCGTGTCGCTGTCGCCGCTGGCGCTGCTGGTCGGACGGGCGAAGCTGGCGTTCGAGGGGGCGGGGGCCGATGGGCGTCCGGTCCTGGGTGCCGCGACGATCAGCCGCCATGCGATGGGGATTGACGGCGTGACCGCCAGCCTGCCCGCCGCCCCGCTGTTCGCGCCGCTGCCCGTCACGACGCTGGCGCTGGAGGATGTGACGGTGCGGTTCCGCGACGGGGTGTGCGAGGAAGCGGGCGGGCGGGTGCGAGCGACGGTCGCGGGCGAGGCGGGCGGCCTGCCGCTGCCGCCGGTGATGACGGGCAATGCCCGGTGCGAGGCGGGGGCGCTGCTGCTGCCGATGACGGGGCAGGGGGGAAGCGAGGCGGTGAACCTGCGCATCCATCCCGATGGTCGCTATACCGCCGACCTGGTCCTGACGCCGGGCGATCCGGCGGCGGCGGCGCGGCTGGAGCAGCTGGGCTTCGTCGCCGGATCGGGCGGCGGATACCGGCTTTCCGCGCAGGGGCGTTTTTAAAGGAGAGGTAATTTTTGACGGGGACGGTTTTGGGCGCTTGACGAGACCGGGTGATCCCGTTTAGGGGCGCAAGCCTTCGCGGCGACCGTAGTTCAATTGGTTAGAGCGCCGGCTTGTGATGCCGGAAGTTGCGGGTTCAAGTCCCGTCGGTCGCCCCATTCTTTCCGGCCACTCGCTGGCCACGGCACCGGCCCCTTTCAGGCCCGTGTCCCCCCAATATCCTCGCCGATCTGGGTGGCCGGGTCAGAAGCCTCGGTCCGGTACCGCTTTAGTCGGACCGAAGGACGAGCATGACGAACTGGGGCTTTCCCGATTTCGACGCGCATGAAGGCGTGCATCTGTTCACCGATCCCGCATCGGGGTTGCAGGCGGTCATCGCGGTGCATTCCACCCATCTGGGCCCGGCGGCGGGCGGTGCGCGCTTCTGGCATTATGCCACGCCCGCGCTCGCCATCACCGACGCGCTGCGCCTGTCGCGCGGCATGAGCTACAAGAACGCGATGGCCGGCCTGGCGCTGGGCGGCGGCAAGGGCGTGGTCCTGGCGGCCAAGCCGGGCGACGTCATCACCACCGCACAGCTCGAGGCATTCGGCCGCGCGGTCGAATCGCTGGGCGGCCGTTACGTCACCGCCGAGGATGTCGGCATGTCCGAGGAGCGGATGAAGGTCATCGCGACCCAGACCCGCTATGTCTCCGGCCTGCCGGTCGCGAGCGGCGCGGCGGGCGGCGATCCCGGCCCCTACACCGCGCACGGCGTCTATCTGGGCGTGAAGGCGGCGGCCAGGCGCGGGCTGGGCGCGACCGACATGAAGGGCGTGCGCGTCGCGATCCAGGGCGTCGGCTCGGTCGGCGGCGGGCTCGCCAAGCTGCTGGCCAAGGACGGCGCGGTGCTGACCATCGCCGACGTCGACCAGGCGCGGGCGGAAGCCATGGCGGCGGAGCTGGGCGCCAGCGTCGCCCCGGCCGACGAGATCCTGTTCGCCGACGTCGACCTGGTCAGCCCCAATGCGCTGGGCGCGGTGCTGACCGCCGATTCGATCCAGCGGCTGAAGGCCAAGGTCGTCGCGGGCGGCGCCAACAACCAGCTGGCGACCCGCGAGGACGGCGCGCGTGTGGCGGAAGCGGGCATCCTCTATGCCCCCGATTATGTCATCAATGCGGGCGGCATCATCAATGTCGGTCTGGAATATCTGGGTCAGGGCGACGAGGCCGAGGTCATGGCGCGCATCGCCAAGATTCCCGAGCGTCTGGAACAGGTGTGGCAGCGCTCGGCCGAGACCGGCCATCCGGCCTCGGATGTCGCGGATGAGATCGCGCAGGGCCTGATCGGCCGCTGACTTTAATTCCTCCCCTGCAAGGGGAGGTGGCAGTCCGAAGGACTGACGGAGGGGTGTCCCCAATGGCGGTGATACCCCTCCACCACCGCTTCGCGGCGGTCCCCCTCCCCTTGCAGGGGAGGAAGAGTTGATCACACCCATCGAAATTCCCGCACGCGAAACCCGGTTGACGAACCGTCCCCTCGCGCCCATTTGCCAATCGGACCAAATTCATCCGATTGGAGATCATGCGCCTTTCCAGCCTAGCCGATTATGCGGTCGTGATGATGACCGCCGCCGCGCGCGAGGGTGCCGGCGGGCGGAGCAATGCGACCCTGCTGGCCGGGCAGACGGGCGTGCCGCTGCCCACCGCGCAGAAGCTGGTCAGCCGTCTGGCCACCGCCGGGCTGATCGAGAGCACGCGCGGCACCGGCGGCGGCATCCGCCTGGCGCGCGACGCGGATGCGATCAGCCTGGCCGATATCGTCGAGGCGGTGGACGGGCCGATCGCGCTGACCGCGTGCGTCGAGGGCGCCGCGCATGAATGCGGCCTGGAAATGCAATGCCGCGTCCGGCCGCATTGGCATGTCGTCAATCAGGCGGTACGCGCCGCCTTTTCCGGGGTGACGCTCGCGACGCTCGCCGCCGATCCTGTTGAATCGCAAGTGATGGACGCTTCTCCGCGTCCGGGGGTATTCGCCTGATGGCCACGAAGAATGCAGAGGCGCTCGCCGCCGCCAACAAGAAATATGAGTGGGGCTTCGCCACCGAGATCGAGCAGGACTTCGCACCCAAGGGGCTGAGCGAGGATACGGTCCGCTATATCTCGGCCAAGAAGAACGAGCCCGAATGGATGCTCGACTGGCGGCTGAAGGCGTTTCGCCTGTGGCAGACGCTGGAGACGCCCGACTGGGCCAAGCTGAACATCCCGCCGATCGACTATCAGGACGCGTATTACTACGCCGAGCCCAAGCAGAAGAAGACGATCGCGTCGCTGGACGAGCTCGATCCCGAAATCCGCCGGACCTACGAAAAGCTGGGCATCCCGATCGCCGAGCAGGAAGTGCTGGCGGGCGTCGAGGGCGCGCGCAAGGTCGCGGTGGACGCGGTGTTCGACAGCGTCTCGGTCGCGACCACCTTCCGCAAGGAACTGGAAGCGGCGGGGGTGATCTTCCGCTCGATCTCCGAGGCGATCCGCGAATATCCCGAGCTGGTGAAGAAGTGGCTGGGCAAGGTCGTGCCGCAGCGGGATAATTATTTCGCCACGCTCAACTCGGCGGTCTTCTCCGACGGCACCTTCGTCTACATCCCCGAGGGCGTTCGTTGCCCGATGGAACTGTCGACCTATTTCCGCATCAATGCGGAGAATACCGGCCAGTTCGAGCGCACGCTGATCGTCGCGGACAAGGGGGCCTATGTCTCCTATCTCGAAGGCTGCACCGCGCCGATGCGCGACGAGAACCAGCTTCACGCGGCGGTGGTCGAACTGGTCGCGCTGGACGATGCCGAGATCAAATATTCGACCGTCCAGAACTGGTATCCGGGCGACGAGAATGGTGTCGGCGGCATCTACAACTTCGTCACCAAGCGTGCGCTGTGCCAGGGCAAGAACAGCAAGGTGTCGTGGACGCAGGTCGAAACCGGCTCGGCGGTGACGTGGAAATACCCGTCCTGCGTGCTGGCGGGCGATGGGTCGGTGGGCGAGTTCTACTCGGTCGCGGTGACGAACAATCGCCAGCAGGCCGATACCGGCACCAAGATGATCCATCTGGGCAAGAATACCCGCTCGACCATCGTGTCGAAGGGGATTTCGGCCGGGCGTTCGGACAATACCTATCGCGGCCTCGTCCGCGTGGCGGCGACCGCCGAGAATGTCCGCAACTTCACCCAGTGCGACAGCCTGCTGCTGGGCGATCAGTGCGGCGCGCATACCGTGCCGTATATCGAGGTGAAGAACCCGAGCGCGCAGATCGAGCATGAGGCGACGACCAGCAAGATCAGCGAGGACCAGCTCTTCTATGCGATGAGCCGTGGGTTGGATCAGGAAGCGGCCGTCGCGCTGATCGTCAACGGTTTTGCGCGCGAGGTGCTGCAGCAACTCCCGATGGAGTTCGCGGTCGAGGCGCAGAAGCTGCTGGGGATTTCGCTGGAAGGGAGCGTGGGGTGAGTTTAATCGTATTTGCAATAATGCAGGTGGCTGCAGCTACCACAGTTCCTAGCCAACTTGGCCCGACTAATTTGACTTTTAGCTTCGACCGAAACGGTCGAGTGGCGTCTTGCACGGTAACTAGGTCAAGCGGCGATTTAGAAACGGATGCTCGAGCATGTGATGCCATGAAGTGTCAGCCGTTTCATCGTAAACAGGCGGACAGCGCTTATCCAAAGTGCCTTGAGCGCCTCGAACGGGCGCGTCGGTCACAAAAGCGATGAACTGAAACCTATCCGACCCTGACACATGCGCCTGTGAAAGCTTGATGACAATGCTGAAAATTGAAAACCTTCACGCCGAAATCGACGGCAAGCCGATCCTCAAGGGCCTGACGCTCGAGGTGAATGCGGGCGAAGTCCATGCGATCATGGGGCCCAACGGCGCGGGCAAGTCGACGCTGGGCTATGTGCTGGGCGGGCGTCCGGGATACGAAGTGACCGAGGGTTCGGTGACGTTCGACGGCGTCGACCTGCTCGAGCTGGAGCCGAACGAGCGCGCCGCCGCCGGCCTGTTCCTGGGTTTCCAGTATCCGGTCGAAATCCCCGGCGTGTCCAACGTCCAGTTCTTGCGCGAGAGCCTGAACGCCCAGCGTGGCCAGCGCGACGAGAAGCCGCTGTCGGGCGGTGAGTTCTTGAAGCTTGCCCGCGCGCAGGCCGATGGGTTGGGGCTGAACCAGGACATGCTCAAGCGTCCGGTCAATGTCGGCTTCTCGGGCGGCGAGAAGAAGCGCAACGAGATGGTCCAGATGGGCATCCTGAACCCCAAGTTCGCGATCCTGGACGAGACGGACTCCGGCCTCGACATCGACGCGCTGCGCATCGTCGGCGACGGCATCAACCGCATCATGCGCGCGCCCGACAAGGCGGTGCTGCTGATCACCCATTATCAGCGGCTGCTCGACTATGTGCAGCCCGACCGGGTCCATGTGCTGGCCGATGGCCGCATCGTGCGTTCGGGCGGCCCCGAACTCGCGCTCGAGCTGGAGCGTGAGGGCTATGCCGGGGTGGAGGCATGAGCGCGACCTTCTCATTCCTCCCTGCGCGTAGCGCGGGGAGGGGGACCACTCGGCGTCAGCCGAGTGGTGGAGGGGCATGCGCCCCTCGCCCCTCCACCACCGCTTCGCGGCGGTCCCCCTCCCCATCTGTGATGGGGAGGAATTGATGGTGGACGTGTTGGAACTCCCTTCGACGCGTGAGGAGGCCTGGCGCTGGGCCGATATAGACGCGCTTCGCCGCGCGGCGGAGAGCGAGCGGGCGGTGCCGGTCGCGGGTGCGGATCGCTTCCTCGATCTGCCGGGCGCGCGGTTGCTGTTCGTCGACGGCGTGCTGGATGAAAGCGCCAGCAGCCCCGGCCCGGTTCAGCTGACCCAGATTGACGCCAGCGACCATCCGCTGGGTCGCCAGGCGCTCGGCCGTGGCTGGTCGCTGCGGCTGGAGCGCGATGCGGTCGCGGAGCCCGTGCAGATCGTCCATGTCGCCAGCGGCGCGGCCAATCACCTGCCCGCCGAGATCGTGCTGGCCGAGGATGCGGCGGCTCAGGTCTATGAGACCTATGTCGGGCGCGGCTGGACCAACCGGCTGACGCGGCTGAAGCTCGCCGCATCGGCGCGGCTGATGCGCGCGGTGCGGTTGTTGCAGGACGACGGCTTCGTGTCGCTGCGCGAGGAAGCCGAGCTGGGCGAGGGCGCGAGCCTGACCGCGACCTTCCTGGCGGCGGGCAATATGGGCGCGCGCATCGATGGCGGGATCACCCAGACCGGTGACGGGGCCTATGCCGAGTTCGGGGGCGCGCTGCTGACCCGGGGCGAGTTGAAGCAGGAGTGCGCGGTGTCGCTGCGCCATGCCGCGCTCAATGGCCAGAGCCATCAGCTGTGGCGCGCGGTCGCCGCCGATCGCAGCCAGGCGAGTCTGGCCGCGCGGGTCGAAGTGGCGCGCGATGCGCAGAAGACCGATGGCGAACAGTCGCTTCGCGGCCTGCTGCTCCAGCGGACCGCGACGGTGAACCTGAAGCCCGAGCTGGAAATCTTCGCCGACGACGTGAAGTGCGCGCACGGCGCGACCGTGGGCGAACTCGATGCCAAGGCGCTGTTCTACATGCAGAGCCGCGGCATTCCGAAGCCCCGCGCACAGGCGCTGCTGACGCGGGCCTTCGTGGCGGACGCGATCGACCGGATCGGCAATGAGGTGGTGCGCGAAGCCTTTGCGGCGGACGCGGACGCCTGGCTGGAGACCGCGCTTTGATGGTGATGACCCAGATCCTCCCTGCGCCTTGCGCGGGGAGGGGGACCGCTCGCGAAGCGAGGGGTGGAGGGGCCGGAGGGGCTTGCCCCTCCACCACCGCTTCGCGGCGGTCCCCCTCCCCATCGAAGATGGGGAGGATTTGATGGCGACGGCATCTCCCCTGGACCGGGTCGCGGATTTTCCGGCGATCCCGGACGGCTGGGCCTATCTCGACACCGCCGCGACCGCGCAGAAGCCGCAAGTGGTGATCGACGCCATCACGCGGGCCTATGACACCAGCTATGCCACCGTGCATCGCGGCGTCTACCAGCGTTCGGCCGACATGACGCTCGCCTATGAAGCCGCCCGCGAAGCGACCGCGCGGTTCATCGGCGCGGGGTCGCCGAACGAGATCGTCTTTACGCGCGGCGCGACCGAGGGGATCAACCTAGTCGCGCAATGCTGGGCCGCGACCCAGTTGAAGGCGGGCGACCGCATCCTGTTGTCGATGCTGGAGCATCATTCCAACATCGTGCCCTGGCAGATGGTCGCGGAGAAGCTGGGCGTCGCGATCGACGTGTTGCCGCTGACGGCGGATCACCGCATTGACCTGGACGCTATGGAGCGGATGCTGACCCCGGCGCATAAGCTGGTGTCGCTGGGCCATGTGTCGAACGTGCTGGGATCGGTGCTCGACGGGCGTCGTGCGGCCGACCTGGCGCATGGCGTGGGCGCGAAGATCCTGCTCGATGGGTGCCAGGCGGTGCCGCGCATCGCGGTCGACGTGAAGGCGCTGGACTGCGACTTCTACGTCTTCTCCGGCCACAAGCTCTATGGTCCGACCGGTATCGGCGTGCTGTGGGCGCGGCCCGAACTGCTCGACGCCATGCCGCCTTATCAGGGTGGCGGGTCGATGATCGACCGGGTCAGCTTCGAGAAGACCACTTACGCCCCGCCGCCCGGCCGGTTCGAGGCGGGGACGCCGCATATCGTCGGGGCGCTCGGGCTTCATGCCGCGATCGACTATGTGTCGGCCATCGGGCTGGACGCGATCCATGCGCATGAGGCCGCCCTGGTCGCGCAGGCGCGCGAGGGGCTGTCGGCGATCAACTCGGTGCGGCTGCTGGGGCCTGAGGACTCGGCCGGAATCGTCAGTTTCGCGATCGAGGGGGTTCATCCCCACGACATCGGCACCATATTGGACGAGAGCCGGGTGGCGATCCGGGCGGGCCATCACTGCGCCCAGCCTCTGATGGAGGCGCTCGGCCTGCCCGCCACCGCGCGGGCGAGTTTCGGCGTGTATAACGGACCCGATGACGTCGCGGCGCTGGTGGATGGCGTCCGGCGGGTCACGAGGATTTTCGGATGAGCAGTTTCAAGATCGAAGAGGTCGAAAGCGTCGAGCAGCCGCCCAAGGCGCGCGTGCAGGACGTGGTCGAGGCACCGGCCGAGCGGCAGCGCGACTATCTGTCGGGCTTCCTCTCGCAAAAGCCGACCGCCGACGATCCGACCCAGCCGGGCGGCGCGCTATATGACGGGATCATCGACGCGCTGAAGGAAATCTATGACCCCGAAATCCCGGTCAATATCTATGACCTGGGGCTGATCTACGGCGTCGAGGTGACCGAGGGCGGCCATGCGGTCGTCACCATGACGCTGACCACCCCGCATTGCCCGGTCGCCGAGTCGATGCCGGGCGAGGTCGAGTTGCGCGTCTCGGCGGTGCCGGGGATCGCGACGGCCGACGTCAACCTGATCTGGGACCCGCCCTGGGACCCGCAGAAGATGTCGGACGACGCCAAGCTCGAACTGGGGATGCTCTGACCATGGCGACCACACTCCGCCCGCGTCCCGCCGCGCTGAACCTGACGCCCTCGGCCGAGGCACGGATCGCCGATCTGATGGCGCGTGCGCCGGAGGGGGCGATCGGGGTCAAGCTGTCGACGCCGCGCCGGGGATGCTCGGGCCTGGCCTATTCGGTGGATTACGTCACCGAGGCCAAGGCGTTCGACGAGCGGATCGATACGCCCGGCGGCACGCTGTTCGTCGATGGCGGATCGATCCTGTACCTGATCGGCTCGACCATGGACTGGGTCGAGGACGACTTCACCGCCGGGTTCGTGTTCCAGAACCCCAACGCCAAGGGCGCGTGCGGGTGCGGAGAGAGCTTCACGGTCTGAGGTGAGGGGCACCCGACCGCCGTTCGCCCTGAGCGACGTCGAAGTACACGTCCAGACATGTGATCTTGGCCAAGTGAATCCCGTGGCCTTCGACTTCGCTCAGGCTGAACGGGGGTTGGGAAGGGGGCGCCTTCCGACAGGCCGTTCCCCGGCGAAGGCCGGGGCCCAGTTCTATTCGTTCGAGATGGTGGAATGTCTCCGCGTGGGAGGCAAATTTTCCGTGCCTCCGGCAACGCACCGCAACTGGACCCCGGCCTTCGCCGGGGAACAGATGGGATCAGACCCGGTGTTCGAGCTTCAGGCTGGCGCCATCCCATTCCACCGCCAGGTCACGATAGTCCGTCACCATCGCATGCGCGGTGTCCATCGCCCCCCGGTGCGTCTCGGTAATCACCACCACCGTCATCCCCGCCGCCTCGGCCGCCGCGATCCCCGCGGGGGCATCCTCGAACGCCAGACAGTCCTGCGGCGCGATCCCCAGTTTCTTCGCGCCCAGCAGGAAGCCGTCGGGGGCGGGTTTGCTCCGCTCGGCATCCTCGGCCGTCACGAACACGCCCGGTAGCGGCAGCCCCGCCGCCTTCAGCCGCACCTCAGCCAGCCTTTTGGGCGCCGAGGTCACGATCGCCCAGCGATCCGGCGGCAACACCGCCAGAAAGGCCGCCGCGCCTGCGATCGGCACGATGTCGTCCAGGTCGAGCATCTCCGCCTCGGTCAGCGCATGCGCCTCCGCCACCGGATCGACGCCGGGCAGGTTGAGCCGCCGGATCGTCTCGACCGACTGGACGCCGTGGATGGTCGGCAGGAACGTCGCCACGTCCAGCCCCTGCCGCGTCGCCCAGGCGCTCCAGGCGCGTTCGGCCGAGGCGATCGAACTCAGGATCGTCCCGTCCATGTCGAACAGGAAGCCGCCAAAGGCGCGGGTCGGCAGGGGCGTGGTCATGGTCGGCGGATCAGTTCGCCTGGAACACGCCGCAGGCGAGGCGCCCGCCGCTATTGCCGCTGGGGTCGGTCTTCAGGTCGTCGGCGGCGGCATGGATGACGATCGCCGAGCCGTCCGCGTCGAGCAGCCCGGCCATGGTCGCGCCCGGCAACACGATGCCCAGGGTGCCGCGTCCGTCATTGCCGACCGTCATGTTGGGCATGTCGCCCTCATGCGGCCCCTGCGGGTTCAGGCTGCCATGCTGGCGCTGGGTGGGGTTCCAATGGCCGCCCGCGCTGGTGAAGTCGGGCGCGTCGCAGCGGCCGACCGTGTGGATATGGACCCCGTGCATCCCGGCTGGGACGTTCTCGGCATCGAGCGTGATCCGCAGGCCCCCCGCCACCTCGGTCGCGGTCGCGCGGCCCGCCGCCACACCGGCCCCGGTCTGGAGCGAGGCGGTCGCGCTGGCACCGCCGGGCGTCGGGGCGCCGGTTTCCACCTTGGCCTGGTCGCAACCGGCCAGGCCCAGGCCCAGCAGGGCGGCGGTCGTCAGCGCGAGATATTTCATGTCGGAGGCTCCCTGATCGAACGAAAAACGGATGTGCGCGCCGGTCCTTACCGGTCGATGTCGAGCGGGCAACGCATCACGGGTTCATAGGATGCGCCGCCATGCCCCAGCTCGCTTCGATACAGGACCAGATGCTCCATCATGAAGGGCGCGCTGGCAAGCCCGGCATGCGCGGCGCGCCAGGCGCCGACCTCGGGCGCGGCCCCGGCGCTGCGTGGCATCCGGGCCAGCGTGATGTGCGGGCGATAGGCGCGGTGCTCGGGCGGCAGTCCGGCGCGGACACAGGCCTGGTCCACCTTGCGATGCAGATGCGCCAGCGCGTCGTGCGGCGTCACATCGGCCCACAGCGTGTCGGCGCGCTCGCGCTTCTCGAAGGCGCCGACGCCCGCGATCCGGATGACGGGCGCGGGCGCATGGACCTGCGCCAGCATCGCCGCGACATCCTCGGCCACCGGACGATCGACCTCGCCGATGAAGCGCAAAGTCAGGTGGAGCTGGTCGTCGTCCTGCCACCGGGCATGGGGCACGCCGTCCATGGCGTCGGTCAGCAGGTCGCGAATGGCGCGGGGCGGGCGGAGGGCGACGAACAGGCGGAGCATGACAAAATGTTTCTATCGCACGCACGCATGAAACGGGAACCGCTTTGGCTTGAAAAGCGTCCCCGAGAGAGCGATATTTCCATCAACCGGCATATGGCCGGTCAAAGGAGCAATAGTTCACCATGGCAAACTGGTCTGATCCACGGCCGAGCGCCGCGCCGTTCGGAACCACCGCCACCACGGGCTCGACCGCCTATGACGCGGGTCTGCGTTCGTACATGCTGTCCGTTTACAACTACATGTCGTCGGGCGTGCTGCTGACGGGTATCGTCGCGCTGCTCTTCGCATGGGGCGGGCGTGACAGCATGGCCGCGCAGGTCTTCCTCAATGGCGGCGCGCTGCGCTACGTCATCATGTTCGCGCCGCTGGGCTTCGTCTTCGCGCTGAGCATGGGCCAGACGCGGATGAAGACCTCGACGATGCAGCTGCTCTTCTGGGCGTTCGCGGTCGTCATGGGCCTGTCGCTGTCGACCATCTTCCTGGTCTATAGCGGTTCGTCGATCGCGGGCGCGTTCTTCGCCACCGCGGCGGGTTTCGCGGCGCTCAGCCTCTATGGCTACACCACGAAGCGCGACCTGTCGGCGTTCGGCACCTTCCTGATCATCGGTCTGGTCGGTCTGATCGTCGCGAGCGTGATCAACATCTTCCTGCAGTCGGGCACGATGGGCCTGGTCATCAGCTTCGTCGGCGTCCTGCTGTTCGCGGGCCTGACCGCCTATGACACGCAGCGCACCAAGTCGCTCTATTATGAGGTGCGCGGCACGTCGATGCAGGACCGCGTGGTCATCATGTCGGCGCTGAGCCTGTATCTCGACTTCATCAACATGTTCATGTTCATCCTGCGTCTGACCGGTTCGAGCCGCGACTGACGCCTGGAAACAGGGCAAGTCCCATGGGGCCCGGCGGATCGTCCGCCGGGCCTTTTTCGTGAAAGGATGACGGCATGCGCCTGTCGATCGAAGTGTCGCTCGACTATACCGTGACCGACCCCGCCGACATCCTGTTGCAGATCGAGGCGGCGGCGATGCCCGACCAGCGGCTGGAGCATCAGGCGCTGACCATCTGGTCCGATCATGGCATGACGGCGGTGCCCGGCGATGACGGGATCGGCCAGCGTTGCTGGGTCCGGGTCGATCATGCGCTGCGTGCGCGCTATGAAGCGGTGGTGGCAGTCGAGCGGCCGGTGGTGCTGCTCGATACCCTGCCCGCGACGCCCGCACGGGCGCTGGGCGGTGATCTGATCCCCTATCTGCTGCCCAGCCGTTATTGCGAGTCGGACAAGCTGGAGGGGTTCGTGCGGCAACGCTTCGCCGGGCTGTCGGGCGGCACGATGGCGGCGGCGCTGGCCGAATGGGTGGCGACGCGGATGACCTATCGCTCGGGCAGTTCGCAGGGGGTGACGACCGCGCTCGACACCTTCGCGTCGCGGACCGGCGTGTGTCGCGACTATGCCCATCTGCTGGTCGCGCTGGCCCGTGCGGCGGAGATCCCGGCGCGCTGCGTCTCGGCCTATGCGCCGGGCGTCGATCCGCCCGATTTCCATGCGGTCGCCGAATTGTGGCTGGGCGATGCGTGGCATCTGGTCGATGCGACCGGCATGGCGCGCGCGGATGAGATCGTCCGGGTCTGTGTGGGGCGCGACGCGACCGATATCGCCTTCATGACCGTGTTCGGCGAAGCCTGGCTTTGCGATCAACAGGTTAAGGTGCGCCGTCTGGACTGAGCGCGGGCAGGAACGCTGTGCGTCATGGCTCGTTGATCCTGTCCAATCAGATGGGGAATTGCCATGAACGACAGCATCGACGATCGCGCGCTCGACAGCGTTTCCGTCGCGCCGGGCGGCGACCAGGCCGAGCAGGGCAACCGTCCGCGCCCGCCCGAGCAGGATGCGGGGCAGGACCCCGACATCACCGGGAATCTGGCCAAGAACCCCGAGGATGTCGACGCCCAGCTCGACGAGAGCCTCGACGAATCGATGGATGCCAGCGATCCGCCCTCCAACACCCAGCCCGGCCGTGACGGCCCGGCGGAGTCGTCGGGCTACACCGAAGAGGAACGCTGAGGCGGTTCCGCAGTAAAGCCATGTCGGGGGCGACCGCGTCCCCGGCATCGCGCCCGACGGCCGGGCAAGAGGCTCGCCGACCCTATGGCCGCATATGAAACGCGTATCGGCTGTAACGGGCCTAAAATGTCGCCGATCATACCTATTCGGAAAAATTCCGAACATCATCCTGCACTTCGTCGCAATCAATGTTGCGGCGCGGCGAATTTCGTGATGCTCTGTACCCGGTCGTTCAGCGTTGCGTTAACCTAATGCGCGCATGATGATCGGGTTAGTTTCGATGGGCGGGGTGAGCACATGGGATCGAAGAACAGACCGGCCGAAGGCGCGATGACACTGGCCGAGATGAAGGAATTTGCAGGTTTCGCGGCGGCGACCCAGCGTTACATCCGCCGCTCGCTCGACATCGGGCTGGACCGTGAGGATGCGATGGCGCGCTGGTCGCGCGACGTGGTCGAGGCGGCGAGCATCCGGGCGCAGGCGCGGCTGTATCGCAATCTGCCCGAGATCCGGCACCATATCCCCGTCGACAGCGGATTGGAGTCGCTCGAACCCTTCATGGCGCCGTTCGTGACGATCGCCGCCTTCGATCTGGGGCAGGGGCGTCTGACCAGCTTCTCGGCCTTCCGCTTCCTGTACGAGCGGCTGGTCGGGGCCGAAGTCCGGCCCTGGCTGCCCGCGGTCTTCTGCTCGGCGGCGGCGCTGCCGCATCTGCATCCCGAACTGCGGCGGCAATTGCTCCAGTCGATCAGCGAGGCGGCGGCGACCGCTTCGGGCTGGTCCAGTCGCCAGCCCGCCTTCTTCCCGCATTGGGTGGAGAAGGTCGACACGAACGGCACCTCGCTGGCCAACTGAACCATGGTGGTGGCGGAGCGGGGGGCTCCGTCACCCTATCGACAGGCGCGCCAGCCCATCGGGCCGCGATAGGCTTGGTCCAGATGGAAATGGTCGGCATGGGCTGCATTGTAATCGGGTGACAGGGTCGTGGCGAACAGCCGACAGGCATCGTCGCGCACGCGGTGCAGGAAGCGTCCGGCCGGGCCGTCGTCCTTCCAGTCGCGCGCGACGCTGATCCGCCGCCCGTCGCTCAGGCGAAAGCCCGCCACGTCGATCGCATTGGCGCTGGCGTGCTCGCTCCAGTCGCTGGACGAACGGCCGCTGATCCGGCGGCAATTATAGCTGCCCAGATGATCGATCGCGACGACCTGTGCGCCCAACAGGTCGCGCGCGGCGGGCTGGACGCTGTCCCATTCCCATAGCGCGAGCGAGGCCGCGACCGGGCAGGATATGCCCAGCGAGGCGGGGCGATAGCCGATCGTCCGCGCGCCGCCGGCAGTGAACCGCACGACATCGTCATAGCCGCATTGCGGCCCGTCGCGGCGGTCGGGAAGGCGATTATGCCGAATCCCCGCCCGCTCCAGCAGTGCGAGGCATTGCGCAGGATCCTGGGTGAGCGCCGTCAGCTTGCGCCCGGTGAACAGCCCGACCGGCTGCCCCAGGTCGAGCGGCGCCCAGGGCATGTCCTGGGGGTGGCGCCGCGCCATGCTCCAGAGCAACAGGCCCAGCATCGCCGCTCCCGCCAGCGCGACCACCAGGGTCGTCCAGCGGCGGAGCGCGCGCATCAGCCGCGTCGGGCCTGTGCCACCGGCTCGGCGGTGATCGGAAAGCCCAGATCGTCGGGAATGCAGATGCTGGGCACGCCGTCACGCTCCGCCAGGAAGGGGATGATCCGCCGGACCGGCCATGCACGGGCATCGGCGACGGCAGAGGGGAAATCCCGATAGAGCGCCAATCGTTCCAGCGTCCGGCGGGTCGGATAGATGATCCGTATCTCGTCCCGATCGGCGCGGGCCAGCGCCTCGGCGGCAGGCAGCCATTCGGCGCGGACGGTCTCGCCGCCGTCGATCCGGGGCGTGGAGCGGCTCCGGTCGATCGCGGCGAGATAGAAGCGCGCATCGAACCGCCGGACCGGGACATGCTCGGGGCACCAGCGGGCAAATGGCGTCAGCGCCTCAGGCATCAGCGTCGATCCGGTCTCGGCCAGTAGCGTGGCGAGGCTCTCGCCCCGTCGCACCCCGTCGCGCAGCCTTTCCTGTCGGGCGTCGTCAGGCGTCGGGGCGATGCCGACCACCAGCCCGACCTCCTCGATCGTCTCGCGAATAGCGGCGATCCGCGCGGCGCTGTCCTCCGGATCGGCATCGGCGGCGGCGACCATCGCCCGGTCGCCCGGATCGACCCGCCCGCCGGGAAACACCATGGCGCCACCCAGAAAGGCCAGAGCCGCCCCGCGCTCGATCATCAGGATTTCGGGCGGGTCGCCCGCCTCCGCGCCTTCACGCATCAGGATCAGCGTGGCGGCGGGGATGGCGTCGGAAGGGGCAGGGAGGATCGGGTCTGGGGTCATCGCCCGATCAACGCATCACGGCGGCGAACGGCAAGACGATGCGACGAAAGTCCAGGCGGACCGCCATGCTGTTGCGATGTGGGAATAAAAGGCGGGGTGGTGGAGCTGAGGGGAATCGAACCCCTGACCTCTGCAGTGCGATTGCAGCGCTCTCCCATCTGAGCTACAGCCCCGCCCCGTGCCCGACTATCGTCGGGAGCGACGCCATTAGCCGGTCATCGGGGGCGACGCAACACCGCTTCGCGCGATACGGGCAAAAAAATTCGCGCGCCTCCGGTCCTTCGCCTCGGGCATCCCGTCGCGCCTGGCATGGCGGCAACGGAACCATGTCTTGATCTGCCTCATTGAAACACCCGGAAGGCACGACCCGCCGATCGAGTGGCGTCGGCCCCCGCAGGACCGAATTTCAGGAGGGTTTGAATGGCTTACGATCGCTATTCCCGCGGCGCCAATGGCGGAAACCGCGACTTCGACTATGGCCGGGACTACGGCTCGGGGCGGGATTACACCTATTCCAGCGCGCGCGATTACGAAGCCGCCGGTGCGTTCGACGACGATCGCGGCAACGACCGTAACGACAGCCGTCGCGGTTATGGCGCACGCGACTATGGCCATCAGGGCTATGGCCGCCAGGGCTATGACCAGCGCGGCGAGTATCGCGGCGGTTCGCGTCAGGATTTCGGCGGCCGTTACAATGAAGGGCGTTACGGCGAAGGCCGCTCGGGCGATTATGGCTATCGCAACGAGCGCGACCAGGGCCGCGATTCCTATCGTTCGGGCGACCGCGATCAGGGGTATCGGACGGCGAACTATGGCGATTCGTCGCGCGGCTATGGCTATACCGGCGACCGTTATGGACGCGATGACCGCCAGGGTCGCTATGAGCAGGGCCGTTACGAGCAGGGCCGGGGCCAGGACCGTCGTCCGCAATCGGGTGGCGATTATGGTCGCCAGCCCCAGGGCTATGACTATGAGGATCGCGGCTTCTTCGCCCGTGCCGGAGACGAGGTCCGCTCGTGGTTCGGCGACGAGGAGGCCGAGCGTCGTCGCGAGGCGGATGCGCAGTACGACGAGCGCTATTATGCGGCGCAAGACCGCGACTATGACAGCTGGCGCTCGGGCCAGATCGCCGCGCTCGACCGCGACTATGACGAATATCGCAGCGAAAACCGCACCAAGTTCCACAATGAATTCGACAGCTGGCGAACCGAACGCCAGGGCCAGCGCGGCCTGCTGGGCAAGGTGACCGAGCATCAGGAGGTCGTCGGTTCGGACGGCAGCCATGTCGGCACGGTGGACAAGGTGCGCGGCGACCGCATTCTGCTGACCAAGAACGATAAGGATGCGGGCGGCCAGCATCATTCGATCCCGTCGCGCTGGCTGAAGTCGGTTGAGGACAAGGTGACGCTGACCAAGACCGCCGAGGAAGCCAAGGCCCAGTGGCGCGAGGAAGAGAATGCCCGTGCGATGTTCGGCGACCGCACCAGTGAGCAGGGCTCGAACCGTTACGGCCAGAGTTCGTCCTATGGTCAGTCGAGCGGCTATGGCCAGACGTCCGCGACCGGCCAGACCGCCGCGACCGGCAATGCGGCTGGCAGCACGTCGACCGGTGCGACCACCGGCACCGGCAGCACGACGACGACGGGTGCCACGACCGGCTCGACCACGGGCCAGGATGGCAATCGGGGCTATTAAGGCCGAAATCGTCACGCATCAGTGACTTTTTCTCAGGGGCTCGGGTGGACAACATCCGGGCCCTTTCCCATGTCCGCAACCCATGACGAAAAGGACAAGATGATGAAGGCCTGGACTCTGGCGGCGCGTCCCAAGGGGATGCCGCGCGACGAGGATTTCGCGCTGGTCGAACAGCCGCTTTCCGAACTGGCCGACGGGCAGGTGCGCGTGGCGAACCGCTGGCTGTCGGTCGATCCCTATATGCGCGGCCGGATGAATGACGGGAAAAGCTATGTCCCGCCCTTCCAGCTGGGCGAGCCGATGCAGGGCGGGGCGATCGGCGAGGTGGTCGAGAGCCGCGCGGAAACCGTCCCGGTCGGCACGCTGGTCAGCCATATGGCGGGCTGGCGCGACGAGGCGGTGATCCCGGCGCAGCATGTCCAGCCGCTCCCCGATCTGGGCGTCGATCCGCAGGCGTTTCTGGGGCAGTTCGGCATGCCGGGCATGACCGCCTATTACGGCCTGCTCCAGGTGGCGGAGGCCAAGCCCGGCGACACCGTCTTCGTCTCGGCGGCGGCGGGGGCGGTCGGGTCGACCGTGGTCCAGATCGCCAAGGCGAAGGGCATGACGGTGATCGGCTCGGCAGGCGGCAAGGACAAGACCGACTGGGTCCGTTCGCTCGGCGCCGATGCGGTCATCGACTATAAGGGCGATGTGTCGGTGGTCGAGGCGCTGGGCAAGGCCGCGCCGGACGGGATCGACGTCTATTTCGACAATGTCGGCGGCGACCATCTCGACGCGGCGCTGGCCCATGCCAATCCGGGCGCGCGCTTTGCGATTTGCGGCATGATCGACGTCTATAACGACGCCAAGCCGACGAGCCTGAAGTATCTGGCGCGCCTGATCGGCAACCGGGTGCGGATCCAGGGTTTCATCGTCAGCGACTTCAAGGACCAGCAGGGCTTTTACCGCGATATGGCGGCGATGCTGGGCGAGGGGAAGCTGCAGCGCGAGGAGACGGTGTTCGAAGGTCTCGACCGCACGCCGGAGGCCTTTCTGGCGCTGTTCTCCGGCGGCAACAAGGGCAAGATGCTCGTCAAGCTATAAGCCGGAACGCCGCCGCCCCGGCCGTACGCCGGGGCGGCGAACCGGGCGTCAGATCGCGCCCGAGAAGGTGTCGCACTGGGCGGGATCGCCCGTCTCGATCCCGCGCCGCAGCCAGCGCATCCGCTGTTCCGAGGTGCCATGGGTGAAGCTGTCGGGCACGACCCGGCCGGTCGCCTCGCGCTGGAGCGTGTCGTCGCCGATCGCACGGGCGGCGGTCATGCCTTCCTCGACATCGCCGGGTTCCAGCCGATCGCGATTCTTCGCGGCCCAGACGCCCGCATAGCAATCCGCCTGCAATTCCAGCCGGACCGACAGGGCATTGCCCTCCGCCTCGCCCGCCGCCTGCTGTGCCTGCCGCACCTTGGTCGAGGTGCCGAGCAGGTTCTGGATGTGATGGCCGAACTCGTGCGCGACGACATAATAGCGTGCGAAATCGCCCTTTGCGCCGAAACGGGTCTCCAGTTCGTTGAAGAAGCTGGTGTCGAGATAGATGCCGCTATCGGTCGGGCAATAGAAGGGCCCCATCGCCGACTGCGCCGCGCCGCAGCCCGAGCGGCCCGATCCGCTGAAGAAGCGCAGGCCCGGCGCCTCGAAGCGCTGACCGGCCTGGGCGAAAATCTTTTCCCAGGTGTTGTCGGCATTGCTGAACGCGCGGCAGGTCTCACGCCGCTCGGGCGAGGCCTCGCACACCTGCCGGACGCTCTGTTCCCCCGACGAACCGGCGGAGCGGGTGACGGGCGCATTGCCGCCGCCACCGCCGCCGGTCAGCAGGCTCAGCGGGTTCAGGCCGACGACCGCCAGGATGATGAGGACGACGACGATCCCGCCGCAGCCGAATCGACTGCCGATCAGCGGCAACAGGCCGAAGAGCAGGCCGCCACCGCCTCCGCCGCCGAAGCCCCCGCTGGATTGCGCCTCGCCGACATTGATGTCGTTGTCATAATCGTCGAGCCGCATGGCGTCATTCCCCTTCGTTCCTGCCCCTATAACGGGTCTGTCATGCGTTGAACCCGCAAAGCCTTCCGGCGGTTGCACCGGGGGGCGTCTGCCAGCATGGTGCGGGCGGACCAAGGGAGAATGGCATGTTCCTGAAGGGCAAGACGGCGGTGATTTCCGGTTCCACCTCGGGCATCGGCCTTGCCTATGCCAGGGCGCTGGCCGCCGAGGGCGCGGCGGTGATGCTGAACGGTTTCGGCGAGGCGGACGCGATCGAGGCGAACCGCGCCGCGCTGGCGGAGCTCAGCGGTGCCGCGGCGCTGTACGATGCCGCCGACATGACCCGGCCCGACCAGATCGAGGCGATGATCGCGCGCGCGGCGGCGGAGACGGGATCGGTGGACATCGTCATCAACAATGCCGGTATCCAGCATGTCGCCCCGATCGCCGAATTTCCGGTCGAGAAATGGGATGCGATCATCGCGATCAACCTGTCCTCAGCCTGGCACATGATGCGCGCGGCGATCCCGCACATGCGGCAAAAGGGCTGGGGCCGGATCATCACTACCGCCTCGGCACACAGCCTGGTCGCCAGCCCCAACAAATCGGCCTATGTCGCGGCCAAGCATGGCGTGGTCGGCATCACCAAGACGGTGGCGCTGGAGGTCGCGACCGACGGCATCACCGCCAATTGCATCTCGCCCGGCTATGTCTGGACGCCGCTGGTCGAGAACCAGATCCCCGACACGATGAAGGCGCGCGGGCTGAGCCGCGAGCAGGTGATCGAGGACGTGCTGCTCAAGGCGCAGCCGACCAAGGAATTCGTCACCGTCGAACAGGTCGCGGCGCTGGCGCTGTTCCTGTGCCGCGACGAGGCCAGGGCGATCACCGGCGCGAACCTGTCGGTCGATGGCGGATGGACCGCGCAGTGAAGGCGGCCGGGCTGTTGGCCGCGCTCGCCGTCCTGGCGACGGCGGCGCCCGCCCCGGCGCGCCGCGATGCGGATGCGACCGACTGGCGACGCGCGGCGACCGAGTCGGACCGTATCCGGCTGCGCGGCTGGCGCACCGCCTGGATGAAGGCGCTGGGGCAGGCGCGGGCAGGGGGTGCGGGCAAGGAGATTGATGGCCTGGGCGAACTGGCCGACCCCGATCACTCGATCGCCGAGCCGACCCTGCCCGATGGCGACTATCGCTGCCGGACGATCAAGCTGGGGTCGCAAGGGCGCGCGGTGCTGACCTATGTCGCCTATTCCTATTTCCGTTGCCGCGTGTCGGCGGGCGGAACGCAACTGGCCAAGCTGGACGGGTCGCAGCGGCTCGCCGGGCGGATCTATGGCGACACCGATGCGCGCAGCATCTTCCTGGGCACGCTGATCCTGGGGGACGAAGAACGGTCCTATGCCTATGGTCGCGACGAGGCGCGCGACATGGCGGGCGTCGTGGAGCGGGTGGACGCCAAACGCTGGCGGATCGCCTTTCCCTATCCCGCTTATGAGTCGGTGCTGGACATCGTCGAGCTGGTGCCAGCCGGGACCTGAGCCACCGGCGCGAGGCTCGACGGGGCGGCGGGGAGCGGCGGCAGCGAGGCGAGATAGGCTTTGCCGCTCTGGCCGATGACGGTCACGCGGCCGGCATTCGCCTGCGCCACGGTCTTCAGATAGGAGCGGGGCTTCTTCATCAGCTCGGGATGCTCCAGCCCGACCAGCCCCAGCCGTCGTGCCGCTTCCTGCACGAAATGGACGCAGTTGCGCTGGTTCAGATTGTAACGGCCATCGCCCGTCTTCTCGTCCCAGGCGGCGACCAGCGCCAGGATGTCGCCATATTGCGCGTCGGTCATCACATAGGAAAATTGCGCGTCGCTGGTCGCGATATAGAAGGGCTTGGAGATATCCAGCCGCCCCTTGACCGTCCCCATCAGCAATGCCGGGGAAACCGACTTGGCGGTGAAGCCGTAATTGGCGTCGACCGGCGCGCCGGTGGCGTCGACCGTGCCGTGCAGGCTGAAAAAGGCATGGGGAAAGCTGTTCCCCAACTCATGGCTCCAGAAGGTGATGGTCACCGCCGCCTGCGCGGGAAGCGCGCCGAGAAGCGAAAAGGTCAGAGCGAGGGCAAGCCGCAAAAGCATCGTCATCAACGCACTCATAGCGGAGATTGGGGCACGGGCGGAGCGGCATTTTCATGCTTCTCCGGACGGATATAGATGGAGGACAGCATCGGCACCGCGCGGCGCAGATCGTCCTCCAGCGTCTCGATCAGCGTCTCCGCCTCGCCCATCGGAACGGAGTCGACGAAATCGGCGCTGATCGCGGCGAAGATGCTGTCGGGCGCGGTGTGGATCGTGCGGACATGGTTGACGTGCGCGATCCAGGGGCGGTCGGCGACGATCGTGCGGATCGTCTCCACCACCTGCGGGTCGGCGCGCTCGCCGATCAGCAGCCCCTTGGCCTCGCGCGCGAGCAGGATCGCGACCAGCCCCAGGACCAAGCCAATCAGGATCGAGGCGATGCCGTCGATCCGCGGATCGCCCAGCCGGTGCGACAGCCAGACGCCCAGTCCGGCGATGACCAGCCCGGCCAGCGCCGCCGAATCCTCGAACAGCACGATGAAGCCCGCCGGGTCCTTCGACTCATGGATCGCCTGCCACCAGCCGCCATCGCCCTTGGCCCGCGCGAATTCGCGCACCGCGATCGTCCAGGATGCGCCTTCGAGCGCGAAGGCGATGGCCAGGACGATATAGTTGACGGTGGGATCGCGCAGCTCTTCGGGCGTCTGGACATGCAGCCAGCCCTCATAGATCGAGATGCCCGCGCCCAGCGCGAAGATCAGGATGGCGACCACGAAGGCCCAGAAATACAGCTCGCGTCCATAGCCGAAGGGGTGGACCGCATCGGGCCCGCGCCTGGCGCGCTTCTGGCCATAGAGCAGCAGGATCTGGTTGCCGCTGTCCACCACCGAATGAACGCCCTCGGTCAGCATCGAGGACGAGCCGGTGATCCCGGCGGCGATGAACTTGGCGACGCCGATGCCCAGATTGGCGGCGAGCGCGCCGTACAGGACGATATTCTCGCGGATGCGCGCGGTCAGGCCGGTGTCGGGCATGGGCGGTCAAGCGCGCGATCGGGCCGCTTGTTCCGCAGCGCGAACAAACCCCGCCGATGCTGGATCGGCGGGGCGCTTCCTTCCCCAAGGAAGAGGGGTGATGGGCTGGTGGCGGCGGCGGGAGAAACCCTTATGACGCGATCCGCCCCAGCCGGTGGTACAGGTGGGCGAACTTGATCGATCGGGGATCGTCGGCGACACGCTTGACGTGTTCGGCGACGGCTTCCTTCATCAGCGCGAAATCCTCGGTGGAGAAGACGGCGCGGCTGCGTTGGGGTTCGGTCGGCATGGCATATTCTCCTCTCTTATGAACGGGGTCAGGCGGCCCGCTCGAACTGGGCGGCCTCGGTGGATTGGGCGAGCGCGGTGGTCGAGCTGTCGCCGCCCGCCACGGTCTGCGCGATCAGGTCGAAATAGCCGGTGCCTACCTCGCGCTGGTGGCGGGTCGCGGTATAGCCATGGCCCTCGGCGGCGAACTCGGCCTGTTGCAGCTCGGAATAGGCCGCCATGCCCCGGTCGCGATAGCCGCGCGCCAGCTCGAACATGCCGTAATTGAGCTGGTGGAACCCGGCGAGCGTGACGAACTGGAACTTGTACCCCATCGCCCCGATCTCCCGCTGGAAGCGGGCGATGTCGTCGCGGTCCAGATTCTTCTCCCAGTTGAAGCTGGGCGAGCAGTTATAGGCGAGCATCTTGTCCGGATAGGCGCGCCGGATCGCCTCGGCGAAGCGGCGGGCATCGGCAAGATTGGGCTTCGACGTCTCCCACCACAGCAGATCGGCATGCGGCGCGAAGGCCAGGCCGCGCTTGATGCAATGATCGACCCCGGTGCCCTCCTTCAGACGGAAAAAGCCCTCGGGCGTCCGCTCGCCGGTCAGGAATTCGGCATCGCGCTCGTCCACGTCCGAGGTGATCAGCCGCGCGCTTTCGGCGTCGGTGCGCGCGCAGATCACCGTCGGCACGCCCGCCACATCCGCCGCCAGCCGCGCCGCATCCAGATTGCGGATATGCGCGGCGGTCGGGATCAGCACCTTGCCGCCCAGATGGCCGCACTTCTTCTCCGATGCCAGCTGGTCCTCGAAATGCACGCCCGCCGCGCCCGCCGCGATATAGGCCTTCATGATCTCGAAGCAGTTGAGCGGACCGCCGAATCCGGCTTCGGCATCGGCGATGATCGGGGCGAACCAGTCGCGGGTCGCGCCGCCCTCGGCATGTTCGATCTGGTCGGCGCGCGCCAGCGTCGCGTTGATCCGCCGCGCCAGCTCGGGCCCGGCATTGGCGGGGTAGAGCGACTGGTCGGGATACATCTGCCCCGCCGTATTGGCGTCGGCCGCGACCTGCCAGCCCGACAGATAGATGGCCTTCAGCCCCGCGCGGACCATCTGCATCGCCTGGTTGCCCGACAGCGCGCCCAGCGCATGGACATAATCCTCGGCCTTCAGCAATTCCCACAGCTTCAGCGCGCCGCGCCGGGCGAGCGTATGCTCCACCGCGATCGACCCGCGCAGCCGCGCGACATCCGCCGGGGCGTAGGGACGGGCGATCCCGTCGAACCGCCCGGCAGGGGCCGGAACCAGGTCGGTGAAGCTCTGCGTCATGGCGTGATCCTTTACAAAATCGCTATTCCCTGAGGCGGAGAATGCGGCTGTTCAGAGCGATGAGATAGGCAGTTGCATTGTTTTGGCGCGTGTCGGGGTCACGTCGCTGCGGCCTCCAACATGTCGTCTTGTAAAGAATTGACAGCCTCTGCGCGGCATAGCAGCATGATGCCGGAGGAGAGCCGGGCATGGGCGGAGCCAAGCTGATCGCGGGTCATGCAGTGCGACGGTTGCGCCGCCAGCATGGATTGTCGCAGGCGGCGATGGCCGAGATGCTCGCCATCTCGCCAAGCTATCTCAACCTCATCGAACGCAATCAGCGCCCCGTCTCGGCGGCGCTGCTGGTGCGGCTGGTCGAGACGTTCGACTTCGACCCGCGCGCGCTGGCGGCGGATGCGCCGGGGGGCGGGACGGCGGCGATGCGGCGGCGGCTGGCCGATCCGATGTTCGCCGATCTGGAAATCGACCGGACGGAGCTGGAGGAATGGCTGGCGGCGGCGCCCGGCGGCGCGGAGGCCTTTGCCCGCGCGTTCGACCGGATCGCAGGGGTTGGCGAGGCGAAGGCTGCGACCCCGGCCGCGCCCGATCCGACACTGCTCGTCCGGCGCGAGATCGAGCGGTGGCGCAACCATTTCCCCGATCTCGACGCGGCGGCCGAGGGGCTGGCCGACGAACTGCGCATGGCGGCGGGCGATCTCTATGGCGCGCTGGCCGAGCGGCTTCGCGTCCGCCACGCGCTGACCATCCGCATCCTGCCGATCGACATTTTGCCCGATCTGCTGACCCGGCTGGACCTCCATGCGCGCCAGTTGCAGCTGTCGGAGATGCTGGAGGCCCCGGCGCGCGTCTTTGCGCTGGCGACGCAACTCGCCCAGTTGGAGGCCCGCGCCGAGATCGACGCGCTGGCGCGCGGCGCGGCCTTTGGCGACCGGATCGCCGAGCGGCTGTTCCGTCGCCACCTGCAACGCTATTTCGCGGCAGCTTTGGTCATGCCCTATGCCCGCGTCCTGCGCGCGTGCGAGGCGACCGGCTATGACCTGGAGATCGTCGCGCGGCGCTTCGGCGTTTCGTACGAGCAATTGGCGCATCGGCTGACCACCCTGGGGCGGGTCGGTGCGCGGGGGCTGCCCTTTTTCCTGATGCGCGTGGACCGCGCGGGGCAGGTGTCCAAACGCTATGCCGGTTCGGCCAATCCAGTGCTGGTCGAGGCCGAAGGACGGTGTCCGCTATGGACCGTCTTCGCCGCCTTCGAGCGTGTGGGGGAGGCGGTGTTCCAACTGGTCGAGATGCCCGATGGCAGCCGCTTCGCGACCATCGCACTGGCCGGGAGCCGCGCGGGGCGGTCGGTCTCGGGCGTGACCGCGCGTTTCGCGCTGGTCCTGGGACTGGAGGCCGGTCTGGCGGGGCAACTGGCCGCCGCGCGCGGGCATGCGCTGACCGGACCGGCGACGCCGATCGGGCCCGGTTGTCGCCATTGTCCTCGCCCCGCCTGTCCGCAAAGATCCCTGCCCCCCATCGGCCGGGCCCTGATCGTGGGCGAACGAGACCGGCCGATCAACGCGCTGGTCTTTGCCCCGGATTGAGAAATACGATCTGGATTACTTAACCTGTTTTAAGGGTTGATCGTATACAACGAACGCCATGACCTGGCTTCATCGTCGTATTCAGTCCCTGGAATTTCGGTTCGCGGCGATGCTGACCATCGTCCTTGGCATTTTCATGCTCCTCGGCGGCTGTGGACTTCTGTTGAACAACCAGTTGCTTACCATGGTCCAGTCGACGCGCCGGATCGCGACGCTGCTCGACCAGCATGACAAGAAGGACGCGCAACTGCGCGATTTCCGGGTCCGAATCGGTGCGCTGACCCGGCGGGTCGAGCAGGGGGGCAGCGTGCCGGCGCAACGCTGGCACATGCTGGACGTCAGCGCACGGGCCTGGCTGGCCGCCTCGCGGGTCGAGGATGGCGGCGTGCCGCCGGACCTCGTCACGGCCCATGACGAAGAGCTGGCGGCGGAGCGGCAGCTTCTGCGCACGGCGCGGGACGTGATCCGTCAGGCGAGTGATCGGGATTCGATGAAGCGGACCATGCCGGTCTTCATCGCCGAACTGCACGTGCTGGAGGGGCGGCGCGACGCCGTGCACGAACGGCTGATCCGTCGGCTGGGATGGCAGACGCGGGAGGTGGAGGCGCTGGCCAGGCGTGCGCTGGTCCAGATGGTCCTGGCCGGGTTGCTGGTCGTGATCCTGGTATCCGGGCTGATCCTCTGGCTGCGGAACCGGATCATGCGCCCGTTGATGAACATCGTCGCGGCGATGCGCGCGATGAGCGCGGGCCTGACGCTGGAGCCGCTCTGCCTGCGCCGTCGCGACGAACTGGGCGAACTGGCGCGCGGCATGGACGCGCTGGCCCGCGCCGCCGAGGAGCGCGAGCGTATCCAGCGACAGGTCGAATATCTGGCCCATCACGATCCGCTGACCGGGCTGGCCAACCGGGTCGTCTTTGAACGGCGGCTCAACGCGGCCTTGCAGGCCGGACGCCGGATCGCGTTGCTGGCGGTCGATCTGGACGGGTTCAAGGGTGTGAACGACACGCTCGGCCATGCCACCGGCGACACCATGCTCCGGCGCGCCAGCGATCTGCTCGCCGCGGCGGTGGGCAGCGGCGATACCGTCGCGCGGATCGGCGGGGACGAGTTCGCCATCATCCACCATCTGGCCCCCGACGAACAGGATGCCGAGGCGCTGGTGCGCCGTATCTATGCCATCGTCGCCAACGATCCCGCCAGCCCGGCGGTGCGGATGAGCATCGGCGTCGCCCTGTCGCCGCGCCATGGTCGCGAAGCCGACGAGCTTCAGGCCTGCGCCGATATCGCGCTCTACCGGGCCAAGGCGGACGGCCGCCACCGTGCCCGTCATTACGACTCGGCGATGGACGAGGAACGTCGCCAGCGCCGCTGGATTGCGCACGAACTGCGCGATGCGGGGGTGCGCGGCGAATTGCAGCTGGCGTTTCAGCCGATCGCGGATTGCCGGACCCGGCGGATCATTGGACAGGAGGCGCTGGCGCGCTGGACCCACCCGGTGCTCGGCCCGGTCAGCCCCGACGTCTTCATCGCCATCGCCGAGGAAGACGGCATGATCGGCGAGATCGGCCACCGGCTGCTGATCGAGGCGCTGATCGTCGCGCGCGCCTGGCCACGCGACTGGATGCTGGCGATCAACCTGTCGCCGGTGCAGCTGCGCGATCCGATGCTCGCTAGGCAGATGCTGGCGACGATCCTCGACCATGGCTTCGACCCGCGTCGTGTCGAGGTGGAGGTGACCGAGGGCGTGCTGATCGAGCAGCGCGAGACCGCCACCGCCAATCTGTGCGCGCTGCGCCAGGCGGGGGTGCGGATCGTCATGGACGATTTCGGCACCGGCTATTCCTCGCTCAGCAGCCTCCAGCAATTCCGGTTCGACAAGATCAAGATCGATCGCAGCTTCACCAGCGGCATGGATTCGCACGGCCCCGCTTTGTCGATCGTCCGCGCCTCGATCGGACTGGGACGCAGCCTGAACATCCCGATCGTCGCCGAGGGCGTGGAAACCGAGGCGCAACTGGCGACCCTGCGCGAATTGGGGTGCGACCAGATCCAGGGCTATCTGATCGGTCGTCCGGGCGTGGTCCAGGCCAGGGCGGCCTGACGCGAAAACGGGCCTGGGGTCAGGCCATTTCCTCTTCGAGCATCCGGATGATCTCGTGCCCGACATAAGGCTTGGCGACGAAGCGAATATCGTCGGGCAGGTCGGTGGGGGCAAAGGCCTGATGCCCCAACGTCACCAGCACCGCGACGCGCGGATAGGCCCCCCGGATGCGCTCCGCCAGCGCCGCGCCGTCGAGCGAGCCCGGCATCGCGACATCGGTGAAGACCGCGCGAATGTCCGGATGACGGTCCAGCGCGATCAGCGCCTCGTCGGCATTCGCCGCCTGGATCACCGCATAACCGGCATCCTCGAACGCGAAGCGGACATGCAGCAACAGCAGCGGCTGGTCTTCGACGATCAGGACGGTCGGTCGCGGTGCGGACATGGGCTCTGATGACAAGGGAATGACAAGATTTTCCAAATTAATATAGTTTAATTTCGCTGTCTAGGCGCCGCTGGCGTCGAGTCGGGCCATCTGGTCGTCGGTCAGGGTCAGGTGCATAGCGGGCGTCAATTCGCTCAGCTGGGTCACGCTGGTCGCGCTCGCGATCGGGGCGGTGACGCCCGCCTGGGCCATCAGCCAGGCCAGCGCCACCTGCGCCGGGGTGGCCCGCACCTCCTCTGCCACATCGTCGAGCGCGGCGAGGACATCGGCCCCCTTGCCGTGCAGCAGCTCCCCCATCCGGGCGCCCCGCACGCTTTGCGACAGATCGGCTTCGCTGCGGTACTTGCCGGTCAGGAACCCGGCGGCGAGCCCGTAATAGGGGACGACGCCGATATTCTCGGTGACGCAGTAATCCTGCAATTCGCCCTCGAACTTGTGGCGGCTGACCAGATTATATTCGGGCTGAAGGACGTGGAAGCGCGGCAGTCCCGCGTCACGCGCCGCGTCATTGGCGGACTTCAGCCGGGCGGCGTGGAAGTTGGACGCGCCGATCACGCGGACCTTGCCCGCCTCGACCAGCCGGGCAAAGGCCTCCATCACCGCCTCCTGCGGCTGATCCTCGTCATCCTGATGCGCGAAATACAGGTCGATATGGTCGGTGCCCAACCGCTTCAGCGAGGCTTCGGCCGCCGCCACGATCCGCGCGGGCGCCAGCTTCTCGCCGCCTTCGCCGGGCAGCATCCCGACCTTGGTCGCGATCAGCACCCGGTCGCGCTTTCCGCGGGCCCTCAGCCATTCGCCGATCATCGCCTCGGACTCGCCGCCTTGATGCCCGTCGACCCAGGCCGAATAGACATCGGCGGTGTCGATCATCGTACCGCCCTGGTCGACAAAGGCGTCGAGCACCGCAAAGCTCGCCGTGCGATCGGCGGTCCAGCCGAACACATTGCCGCCCAGCACCAAGGGCGCGATCATCAGGTCGGTCGATCCCAGGCGGCGCAGATTCTTGTCGGTCATGGACGCTTAACCCTCGGTATCATGGGATGTTTCCCCCGTAACGTTCGAAGGCGTCATCGCGTTCAGATCGACCGCATTGGCATCGAGCATGGCGGCGGCCTCGTTGAGCTGGCGATTCTCCTCCTCGCTCAGACCCGTGGGCTGGGTGTTGGAGGAACAGGCGGCAAGCGACAGCAGCGCGGCGAGGGGAAGGATGGGTTTCATGCCCGCATCATGGCGCAGTCGGGATGTCGTGGGAAAGGGGGCGCGACAGGCCGCCGGGAACCCGGTGGCGGGCGGCGGGATTGGTGCCGCTCGTCATGGGTTTCACGAAAAGGGTCGCGTCATGCTCGCATCGTTCAAAATGGGTCTGGTCGGCGGTCAGCGCGCCATGACCCCGCTGGCCGCCGTGTCGATCGCGGCGGCGCGTGGGGAATTGCGGCTGGGCAAGGGGCCGCTGAAATGGCTCGCCAACCCGCTGGTCGCGGCGGGCACGCTGGCGCTCGCCATCGGCGAGATGGCGGGCGACAAGCAGAAGACCGCGCCCGACCGGATCGTGCCGATCGGTCTCGCGGCCCGCTTCACCACCTCGGCGATCGCAGGCGCGGCGCTCGCCAGCCCGAAGCATCGCTGGCTGGGCGCGGCGGTCGGCGGCGTGACGGCGGTGATCGCCTCCTATCCCGGCTGGCGCGGACGCATGGCGGCGCTGGGCCGTTATGGCCAGACGAAGACGGGCTTTGCCGAGGATGCGGCGGTCCTGGCCGGAGCAGTCAGGATCGTGCGGGGGCGCAAGACCTGACGCCGCCGTGCCCCTCCCGATGAGCCGATAGCCCGGCGCGGCCCGGTCCGTCGGTCCTACCGATCAGACCTAGGGCCGATCGCCATTCAGCGATGCCTTTCCGTCCCTCGCCCCTCGCAGAGGGGAGAGGGTTGCGCAGACTTGGCCTTTGCATGAGCAAAGGCTTAGTCGGAGCTGGGTGAGGGGGCATGCGCGCAGCGCGCGAGCCCTTGGGCTCGCTCAACCCCTCACCCAAGCTGCGCTAGCCAGCAGGCTGGCAAGCTTCGCTAACCCTCTCCCCTGTCCAGGGGAGAGGGGAAGAAGACGCGATACTGAATGCCAGTCAGACCTGGCCCCCGATGCTATCGACCTCGGGAAACGCCGTCCATTTCTCGTCCGACGCGGCATTGGCGAGCGCCGCCTCGACAAAGGCCATGGTGCGCAACCCCGGCACCAATCCCGGAAACCAGTCCGCCGCGCCGATCGCGCCGCCTTCTGCCGGGCCATCCTCGTCCAGCGTCCGGGCGACCGCGCGGTAGAGATTGGCGAAGGCTTCGATATAGCCTTCGGGGTGGCCGCCCGGCGTGCGCTGGCGGGGCAGGGTGGTGTCGGCCAGCCCCGGCCCGCCCGCGCGGACGATCTCCGCCGGGCGGTCGAGCCAGCGCAGGGTCAGCGTGTTCGGCTCCATCTGCGACCATTCCAGCCCGCCCTTCTCGCCATGGATGCGCAGGCGCAGGCCGTTTTCCTCACCCGCCGCCACCTGGGTCGCGCGCAACGTGCCGCGCGCGCCGCCGTCGAAGCGGAGAAGCACGTTCACATCGTCGTCGAGCATCCGCCCGTCGACATGGGTCGTCACGTCCGCCGACAAGGCCGCGACTCGGTGGCCCGAGACATGCTCGGCCAGTTGAAAGGCATGGGTGCCGATATCGCCCAGGCAGCCGCCCAGCCCGGCGCGCGCCGGGTCGGTGCGCCATTCGGCCTGTTTGTTGCCTTCGCGGTCGAGCGGGCGGCTCAGCCAGCCCTGGATATATTCGACATGGATCAGCCGGATCGCGCCGAAATCGCCCCGCGCCACCCGCGCCCGCGCCTCCTCGACCATCGGATAGCCGCTATAGGTGAAGGCGAGCGCATAGAGCCGGCCCGAGGTGCGGGCGGCCTCGGCGATGGCGCGGGCTTCGGCGAGGTTCATCGCCATCGGCTTTTCGCTGAACACCGCGAAACCGGCGTTCAGTGCGGCGATCGCCATGGGGGCGTGGAGATGATTGGGCGTGACGATCGCGACCGCATCGATCCGGTCCCCTTCGGCACGCGCGCGCTCGTCGGCCAGCAGCGCGTCGAGCGTGTCATGGACCCGGTCGGGGGACAGGCCCAGCTGTTTGCCCGTCCGGCGGTTGCGCTGCGGATCGCTGCTGAACGCGCCCGCGACCAGATCCCAATCCCCGTCCAGCGCCGCGGCCATGCGATGGATCGCCCCGATAAAGGCCCCTTCGCCGCCACCCGCCATCGCCAGCCGCAACCTGCGCTTCGCCATCATCCTCTCCTTTGCCCCGGTCGCTCACATGGCGACATTCGATGCTTGCACGCCGACGGTTTAGCGGTAAACTCGATCGCGAACCAGCGAGTCTGGGAAAGAAAATGACAGGAGAGTGAGGATGAGGCAGCTGCTCTGGGTGGCCGCATTGCCCGGTGCCATGACCATCGTCATCGCCGCCAATGCGCCATCGACCGCGCAATCGGCCCCCGCCGCGGGGGCACAGGCCTTTGCCGCCTGCCGCGCCTGCCACACGCTCAACAAGGGCGGGCGGAACGGCGTCGGTCCCAATCTGAACGGGGTCTTCGGGCGGCAGGCCGGGTCGGTGCCCGGCTTCAACTATTCGCCCGCGATGAAGGCCTCCGGGTTGAAGTGGGACGACAAGACGCTGAACGAGTTTATCGCCGCCCCGATGAAGAAGGTGCCGGGCACGCGGATGCCGATCGGCGTCGCCGATCCGGCCAAGCGCGCCGCGCTGATCGCCTATCTCAAGGCCGAGACCGCCAAGTGAGTGCGGTGCCCACCATGCGCGGGCCGGGCATCTTCCTGGCGCAGTTCATGGGCGATGCGGCCCCGTTCGACACGCTGGACTCGGCGGCGCGCTGGATGGCGGAGGCGGGCTATGAAGGCGTGCAGATCCCGACCTGGGACGCGCGTTGCATCGACCTGAAGACGGCCGCCGAAAGCCAGGATTATTGCGATGATCTGGCCGGTCGCTGTGCCGATGCCGGGGTCGCGATCACCGAATTGTCGACCCATTTGCAGGGGCAGCTGGTCGCGGTCCACCCCGCCTATGACGCCGCGTTCGACGGCTTCGCGCCCGAGGCGGTGCGGGGCAAACCCGCCGAGCGACAGGCCTGGGCGGTCGAGCAACTCGGATATGCTGCCAAGGCGAGTCGGCGGCTGGGCCTGAAGGCGCATGCGACCTTTTCGGGCGCGCTGCTCTGGCCCTTCGTCTATCCCTGGCCGCAGCGTCCCGCCGGGCTGGTCGCGGAAGGGTTTGCCGAACTCGGCAAGCGCTGGCGGCCGATCCTGGATGCGTTCGAGGAGGAGGGCGTCGACCTCTGCTACGAACTCCATCCCGGCGAGGATCTCCACGACGGAACGACCTTCGAACGTTTCCTGGATTCGGTCGGCGGCCATGCCCGCGCCAATATCCTCTACGACCCCAGCCATTTCGTGCTGCAGGCGATGGATTATCTGCAATTCATCGACTTCTATCACGACCGCATCCGCATGTTCCACGTCAAGGATGCCGAGTTCAACCCGACCGGCCGCGCGGGTGTCTATGGCAGTTACAGCGATTGGATCGACCGGCCGGGGCGGTTCCGGTCGCTGGGCGACGGGCAGGTGGATTTCGGCGGGATTTTCTCCAAGCTGACCCAATATGGCTATGCCGGTTGGGCGGTGCTGGAATGGGAATGCTGCCTGAAGCACCCGGAGGACGGCGCGCGCGAAGGGGTTCCGTTCATCGCCGCCCATATGATCCGCCGGGCCGAGCGCGCCTTTGACGATTTCGCCGGTGGCGGCGATCCGGCGGCGAATAGACGCTGGTTAGGAATTTAAGCAATTCAATGGCTTGACCATCCGCTTCGGAAGGTAAAGTCTGACAAAAAATAAAAGCGGGAGTGGGGCATGGAAGCGGTACCGGACAATCGGTCGCGTCTGTTCTGGCTGAGCGTGCTGGCCTTGTTCACGGCCGCCGCCAGCGCGGCGTTGCGCGCGGCGGTGGCGAGCAGCCTGAAGGCGCAGTGGATCGATCCCATCGCGCCGGTGCAGGCGGGGGAGCTGATCGGGTCGGCGCTGGGCTCGGCCTTTCTGGGCTTTGCGGCGACGCTGTTCGTGGCGAGCGCCTTGCTCGACCGGATCGGCGCGCGGCAGATGCTGATCGGATGCGGCCTGTGCTTTCTGGTCGGGACGGCGGCGATCGTCGGGGCGGGCTCGCTGGCCAGCGGCATGGCGGTCTATCACATCGTCTGGGGCGGGATGCTGCTCAGCGGGATTGGCTGGGGTCTGGCGGAGGCGTCGATCAACCCGTTGACCGCGCGGCTCTATCCGGAAGAGACGACGCACCGGCTGAACGTGCTGCACGCCTGGTATCCCGGCGGACTGATCGTCGGTGGGCTGGCGGGCGTGCTCCTCGCTGAGGTCTTGTCGTGGCAGGCGATCATGGCACTGGTCCTGATCCCCGCGCTGGGCGTGCTGGTGATGGCGGCGACCACCCGCTTTCCGCCAGTGCCGCGCGAGGTGCGCGATGTCGGTTTCGGCGGGATGATCGCCGAGGTCTTCAAGCGGCCCAGCTTCTTCGTCTGGTTCGGCGCGATGTTCCTGACTGCCGCGTCCGAGCTGGCGCCGGGCCAGTGGCTCGACGTAGCGCTGAGCAGCCGGGTCGGGATGCGCGGCATCCTGCTGCTCGTCTATGTCAGCGCGCTGATGTTCGTGTTCCGCCATTTCGCCGGGCGGATTGCGGGGCGGCTGTCCAATCCGGGGCTGCTCTGGGTGTCGAGCCTGATGGCGGGGATCGGCCTGTTCCTGCTGTCGCGCGCGCAGTCGCCGGTGGCGGCGGTGCTGGCCTCGACCGTCTGGGGGCTGGGCGTCTGTGCGATGTGGCCGACCATGCTGGCGTCGGTGGCCGAGCGGTATCCCCGCGGCGGGGCCTGGGCATTGGGGCTGGTCGGATCGGCGGGCGCGCTGGCGAGCTTCTTCGTCCTGCCGCGTCTTGGCGCGATGTTCGATGCCGCCAAGGTCGAGCTGGCCGGTGGACCGGAAGCGTTCAAGCGGCTGACCGGCGAGGCGCTGCGCCAGGTCGAGGATGCGGCGGCGTCGCAGTCCTTTGCACGGCTGGCGATCGTGCCGGTGATCCTGTTGTTCGTCTTTGGCGGCATCTGGCTGGCCGAGCGCCGCCGTCCTCACCGCCCTGTCATGGAGACCGTCGCATGAGCTGGTCGCGACGCACCATCCTGGGCGGGATCGCCGCCGCCGCGCCGGTGGCCGCGCTGGCGGCGCAGAAGGCGGGTCGATCCTCCAATGCCGCGCGCTTCACCCTGGGCTTCGCGCCGCATCTGGGCAGCTTTGCCAGCCGGGGCGACAGCTCAGTCGAGCAGATTGCCTATGCCGCCGATCAGGGTTTCTGGGCCTGGGAGGACAATGAATATCGCCTCCGCCCGGTGGCCGAACAGGAAGCGATCGCCAAGGCGCTGCGCGACCGGAAGATGACGATGGGCGTGTTCGTCGCGTCGATGCCCAAATGGTCCGAGTCCCGGCCGCTGCTGGGCGGTGACGACGATGGGGAGCGGCAAGCCTTCCTCGCCGATGTGACAAGCGCGGTCGATGTCGCCAAGCGGGTCGGCGCGACGCGGATGACTGTCGTCACCGGCTTCATGGACAAGCGTCTGCACCCTGCGATCCAGATGGGCCGGATCATCGACGTGATGCGCCGCGCGGGCGATATCGTCGCGCCGCACGGAATGGCGCTGGTGATGGAGCCGCTCAACACCCGGACCAACCATCCCGGCGTCTTCATGCAGTCGATCGCAGAGGGCTATGCGGTGGCGCGCGGGGCGAACAGTCCGGGCGTGAAGGTGCTGGCCGACCTGTATCACGAGCAGATTCAGTCGGGGAATCTGATCCCGACCCTGAAACTCTGTTGGGACGAGATCGGCTATATCCAGTTCGGCGACAATCCCGGCCGCAACGAGCCGGGCAGCGGCGAGATCAACTATGCCAATATCTGCCGCTTCCTGAAAGCTCAGGGCTATGCCGGGGTGATAGGCATGGAACATGGCAATTCGGTCAAGGGCCGCGCGGGCGAAGAAAGGCTGATCGCCGCCTACCGCGCGATCGATCCTACAGCATGAGGAGGGGAGCGATGCGGATGCTATCGTTGATCGCGCTGGCCGTGGCGAGCGGCGCGGCGGCCCAGGACAAGCCGGGCCTGGGGTTTCGCGACACGCCGATGCTGCCCGGTGGCCAATGGCATGTCCATGATCCGGACCGGCCCGCGCCGCGCGTCGTGACGCCCGCCGCGCAGCCCGGCGGTGCGCCGTCGGATGCGGTGGTGCTGTTCGACGGGCGCTCGCTGGATGCCTGGACGCCCAGCGGCAAGCCCTGGCTGCTTCAGGGCGGCGTGCTGACCGTGCCGCCGCGCGACGGCAAGGCGGAGAGCGTGCTGGTCAGCAAGCAGAGCTTCGGCGATGTCCAGCTCCACCTCGAATTCCGCTCGCCCAACCCGCCGCGCAAATCGTCGCAGGACCGGGGCAATAGCGGCATCTGGTTCATGCAACGCTATGAGGTTCAGATCCTCGACGGCTATGACAATCCGACCTATGCCGATGGGCAGGTGGGGGCGGTCTATGCCTGGAAGCCGCCGCTGGTGAACGCCGCGCGCAAACCCGGCGAGTGGCAAAGCTATGACATCATCTTCGAGCGGCCGCGCTTCGGCGGCGACGGCAAGCTGCTCCGCCCCGCCTATGTCACCGCGCTGCTGAACGGCGTCGTCGTCCAGAACCATCAGGCGATGCTGGGTACCACCGTCTGGCGGCAGGTCGAAAAATACCAGGCGCATGGCGATGCCGCGCCGATTCAGCTTCAGGATCACGACTCGCCCGTCTCGTTCCGCAACATCTGGGTCCGCCCGCTGCCGCCCGAGGCGATCGCGCAGGACCTGCCGGAGGATGCCCGATGATAGACCGCAGACATGCCCTGGCGGGGATCACCGCCATGTTCGGCTCCGCGCTGTTCGCGCCCATCGCCCGTGCGGCGGGGGCGGTCGAGCAGACGCGCGGCGCCATTCCCGTCATTTCGAACGGCCCGCCCAGCGTGGCGGTCTTCACCCCCGTCCAGCGCGCGACGATGACCGCGCTGGCCGAACGCGTGCTGCCGACCACCGACACGCCCGGCGCGATCGCGGCCGGGGTGCCCGAATTCATCGAGAAGATGCTCGCCGACTGGTCGCTACCCGCCGACCGGGTGCCGATCATCGCCGGGCTGAACGCGATCGAGGCGCGCAGCCAGAGCGTCCACCGCGTGCCCGCCGCCAAGGCGACGGCGGCGCAGCAGGACACGCTGCTGACCGAGGCGATGGAGGGCGTGCTGCCCGAGGGCCGCGCCTTCTTCGAGCCGTTCCGGCAACTGGTCATCACCGGCTATTACACGTCGGAGATCGGCATCACGCAGGAACGCGAATATCTGCCCGTGCCCGGCGAGTATAACGGCGCCTTCCCCTATTCTCAGGTCAACAAGGTATATTCGGCATGATCGATCGTCGTTCGCTGATGGGCGCGGGGCTGGGGATGGGATTGGGGTTGGGCGCGGGCGCGCTGCTGCCGGGCATGGCGCAGGCCGCGCGGCTGGGTGCCATCGGGCTCCAGCTCTACACGATCCGCGAGCTGTTCGCGGCCGATCCGGTCAAGACGCTCGAGGCGGTGGCGAAGATCGGGTACCGCGAGATCGAATATGGCGGCGGCGGCTATGACGCGATGGACCATGCCATGCTCCGCCGCACGCAGGACCGGCTGGGGCTGAAGGCACCCTCGGTCCATGTCCCCTATGACGCGCTGCTCGGCAATTTCGGGAAATGCGTGACCATGGCGAAGACGCTGGGCGCGGACACCGTCATCCTGCCCTATATGACCGACGAGCATCGGACCGAGGCGGGCTGGAACGCGGCACTGCCCAACATCAACCGCTTCGCCGAGCAGTTGAAGAAGGCGGGGCTGGGCTTCGCCTATCACAATCACGATTTCGAGTTCACCAACAAGCCCGGCGGCGTCAGCCTGTATGACCGGCTGCTCAAGGGCACCGATCCTAAGCTCGTGAAGCTGGAGATCGACCTGTACTGGGCGATCCATGCGGGCGAGGACGCCGCTGCGCTGATCCGGCGGCTGGCCGGGCGCATCTATGCCTATCACGTCAAGGATGCGCGCGCCGATGGCAGCATGACCGCGGTGGGGGCGGGCAAGATCGACTTCGCGGCGCTCTTCAAGCTCAACGGCCTGTCGGGCGTGAAGCATTTCTATGTCGAGAACGACCAGGCGCCCGCGCCTTACCTGCCCGACATCACGACCAGCTTCCGGACGCTGCAAGCGCTTCGATTCTAAAACGACAAGAACGATATAGGGAGGATAGGCCATGGCGGCGACGAACCGTTTCGACGCGATCGTGATCGGGTCGGGGATCAGCGGCGGTTTCGCCGCCAAGGAACTGACCGAAAAGGGCCTGCGCGTCCTGATGCTCGACCGGGGTGTCATGGTCGAGCATGGCGAGGGCTATCCCTATGACGGCAAGCCGCCTTTCGAGGTGCCCGCGCGCAACATCATGCCCAAGCCCCTGGTGGAGAGCGATTATTTCATCGCCAAACAGGGCTATGTCGCGCCCAGCAACCAGAAATTTTACAATGACGACCGGCTGAACCCCTATGCCTATGACGAGGGGAGCAAATTCTACTGGATCCGCCCCGGCGCGGTCGGCGGCAAGTCGCTGATCTGGGGCCGCTGGTCGTTCCGCTGGAGCCCCGACGATTTCGAGGCGAACAAGCGCGAGGGCGTCGCCGCCGATTGGCCGATCCGCTATGACGACGTCGCGCCATGGTATTCGTATGTCGAGAAATATATCGGCGTCTCCGGCTCGCGCGAGAATCTGCCCTATCTGCCCGACAGCGAGTTCCAGCCGCCGATCCCGATGAACGTGGCGGAGAAGTGGTTGAAGGAGCGGCTGGAGGGCCAGTTTCCGGGCCGCAAGCTGATCAACACCCGCCTGTCCAACATGACCGAGGACAAGCCCGACCAGAACCGCACCAAATGCCAGTTCCGCAACCAGTGCGGCAATGGATGCTCGTTCGGCGCCTATTTCTCGACGCAAGCCGTGACGCTGCCCGCCGCGCGCGCGACCGGGCGGCTGACGCTGCAATCGGACGCGGTGGTGACGGGGATCGACTATGACCCTGCCGCCAAGAAGGTCACCGGCGTCCGCTATGTCGATGCGAAGACGGGGCAGGCGCAGACGGTGGCCGCCAATCTCGTCTTCGTCTGCGCCTCGGCGATGGCGTCGGTGCAGATCCTGATGAACTCGCGCGCGCCCGGCTCGGAGCGCAGCCATTTCGACAGCAGCGGGACGCTGGGCCGCTATGTCATGGACCATATCTTCCGCGTCGGCGTGTCGGGCGAGATTCCCGGCATGGAGGAGCTGATCGAATATGGCCGCCGTCCGGGCGGGGTCTATGTGCCGCGCTTCCGCAATCTGAAGGGTGACGAAGGGCTGGGCTTCCGGCGCGGCTATGGCTATCAGGGCTCGGCCTATCGCAATGCCGCCAAGCCGGTCGGCTTCGGCGCGGAGATGAAGCATGGCATGCGCCGCTATGGTCCCTGGCAGTTCAGCATGGGCGCGTTCGGCGAATGCCTGCCCTATGAGGACAATCGCATCTCGCTGCATTCCAGCAAGGTCGATCGCTTCGGCGTGCCGCTGTTGAAGTTCGACGTGACCTTCCGCGACAACGAACTGAAGATGATGGCCGACGCCCGGCGCGAGGGCGAGGCGATGTTGCGCGCGGCGGGCCTGAGGAACGTGACCAGCGGCGAGCAGGAGCATGTGCCGGGCGACGCGATCCACGAAATGGGCGGCGCCCGCATGGGGGCGGACCCGCGTGCCTCGGTGCTCAACAAATGGAGCCAAGCGCATGACGCGTCGAACCTGTACGTGACCGACGGTGCGCAGATGGCGTCGGTGTCGTGCGTCAACCCGTCGCTGACCTTCATGGCGCTGACCGCGCGCGCGGCCGATCACGCGGTCAAGGGGCTGAAGGCTGGCGCCGTCTGACCTCCCGCGCATGACCGCCAGGCGCCCCGAAGGCGTCACCATCCGCGCGGTGGGCGAGCGGGCGGGCGTGTCGGCGATGACGGTGTCCAACGTCATCAACGGCGCGGGCCGGGTCGGCGCGACCACGCGCGCGGCGGTGCTCGCGGCGATCGAGGAACTGGGCTATGTCCCCAATGTGGCCGCGCGTCGGCTGGCCAAGGCGCGCGCGACCACGCTGGGGCTGGTCTATAGCGACCGGAGCACGCCCTTCATCGACTCGGTGCTGCTCGGGGCCTTGCGCGCCAGCAATGCGCGCGGGCTGCAATTCATCGCGCAGGGCGAGGAAGGGCTGACCCGCGACGCGGCCGAGGCGGCGGTGCGCGCGCTGGTGCAGAGCGGGGCGGCGGGGGTACTGCTCGTGCCGCCCTTTGCCGAGCTGCTCAGCGGATCGGGACTGTTCGAGGAACTGGGCGTCGCGGCGGCGGCGATCGCGACGGGGCAGGCGCTGCCCGACATCGCCACCGTCCGGATCGACAACCGCGCGGGGATGGCGGCGATGACCGCGCATGTCGCACAGGCGGGGCACCGGCGGATCGGCCTCATCGCCGGGCCGCAACGCTTTTCGGTCGCCGACGAGCGGCTGGCGGGCTTTCGCGACGGGCTGGCGGCCGCGGGCCTGGCCTATGATCCCGCGCTGGTGATCCAGAGCGGATTCGATCCGCTGTCCGGCGCGGCGGCGGGGCGGGTCCTGCTGGACCTGGCGGACCGGCCGAGCGCGATCCTGTGCAGCAGCGACGACATGGCCGCCGGGCTGATCGGCGAGGCGCACCGCATGGGCCTGCGCCTGCCCGACGACCTGGCGGTGACGGGCTTCGACGACACCGCGATTGCATCGCGGGTTTGGCCACCGCTGACCGTCATCCGCCAGCCGGTCGAGGACATGGCGTTCGGCGCGGTGGAGCAGGTGCTGGCGGCACTACGCTCGCGGATCGTGGAGGACCGGGTGATGGCCTTTGAACTGGTCGTGCGGGATTCGGTGGGGCGGGGGTAGGGGCCGTGCACGGTCCGGACCGGGCGGATGGGGATTCCCTTGGCCTTCGACTTCGCTCAGGCTGAACGGAGGGGGTATCCCTTCGACCCCGGCGAAGGCCGGGGCCCAGGCGCCACCCGGCCGATGGCGCGCAAGGCAAAGCGGGGGAGGCAGGTACATTCCGTCTTTCCAGCCACATGGTAACTGGGCCCCGGCCTTCGCCGGGGTCAAAGAGATGTCTGAATTTCGATAACCTGCCCCGCCCCCCGTTCAGCCTGAGCGAAGTCGAAGGCCACGGGAATCCCTCACCCCGTCCGCCCATATTCCGCGACCAGCGCCACCTCCTCGGCATCGCCCAGCACCACGCCGACGCGTTGGTGCAGGCCGATCGCCTCGACATCCATGATCGGGATGGTGCCGTCGATCGCCGCGCCGCCAGCCTGTTCGATCAGGAAGCTCATCGGATTGGCCTCGTACAGCAGGCGCAGCTTGGCCTTGCCCGACTGGCGGTGGTCGCCCGGATAGAGGAAGACGCCGCCGCGCTTCAGGATGCGGTGGATGTCCGCCACCATCGAGGCGGTCCAGCGCATATTATAGTCCACCCCGCACGGCCCCTCTGTGCCCAGGATGCGTTCCTCGATATAGCGGGCGATGCCCGGCGACCATTGGCGGCGGCGCGCCATGTTGATCGCGAACTCGCGGTTCCCCGCCGGGATCCGCATCGGCCCGTCGGTCAGCCGCCACGAACCCAGCTCGCGGTCGAGCGTGAATTCATACACCCCGTCGCCGACCGTCAGCACCAGCAGCGTCTGCGGCCCGTAGATCGCATAGCCCGCCGCCACCTGCGCGCGGCCGGGCTGCAGGAAGTCCGCCTCGGTCACCTCGCGCCCCGCGCAATCCTCGGGCGCGCGCAGGACCGAGAAGATGGTCCCGACCGACAGGTCGACATCGACATTGCTCGACCCGTCGATCGGATCGAACAGCAGCAGATATTCGCCCTTGGGATAGCGGTTGGGGATGCGGTGGATCGTCTCCATCTCCTCCGACGCCATGGCGGCCAGGTGCCCGCCCCATTCATTGGCGTCGAGCAACAGGTCGTTGGCGATCACGTCCAGCTTCTTCTGGACCTCGCCCTGCACATTCTCGCTGCCTAGCGAGCCCAGCACATCGCCCAGCGCGCCCTTGGAGATCGCTTGGTTCACCGCCTTGCACGCGCGCGCCACGGTTTCGATCAGCAGGCGCAGTTCGGGAGGGCAGGTCTCCGGCGAGCGGCGCTGCTGCTCGATCAGGAAACGGGTCAGCGTCGTCTGGCGCGCTATGGTCATCGTCGCGGTGTTCCGGGGAATGGATGGGGCCGTGGGACGATCGGCCGGGCGGGCTCCCTCCCGCCGACCGGGCCATGATGGTGCACCGACCCTGCCCCAGCCCCCCGAGCCGCGCAACCGTCCGTTAAGCAAAGCCCGTGCTTTATAGGGACGTAGCATTTCTGTTATATCCCATTCGCCAAGTGGGATATGTTGCCGGTCGGAGGATCATCATGTCGACCCAAGCCCTGACCCCGACCGACCGCGCCGCCCCCGACGCCGCGACCGGCATCGACGCGATCGTCACGGGGCTGCGCCGCGCCCGCGACGGCTGGCGGCAGCGGCAGGATGCCGGCCGCGACGTCGAGCGTTTCCCGTCGCGCGCCGGGGTCGAGGATGTCGTCGCGCTGATCGCCGCCGCGCTCTATCCGCGCCGTCTGGGCCATTTCCGGGGGGCGGGGGTGGAGGAGGACCGTTTCGTCGCCGCCAAGCTGCTCGCCGGGCTGACCGCGCTGGAGCGGGAGATCGGGGCGGAACTGGCCTATTGGCAAAAGGACGCCGATGCCGCCTTCCCGCCCGAACAGGCCGCGCTGATCGCCCGGTTGTTCGGCGCCACCCTTCCCAAAGTCCGCGACCTGATCGACAGCGATGTCGAGGCCGCCTTCCTGGCCGATCCGGCAGCGCGCAGCGTCGACGAGATCCTGCTCTGCTATCCCGGCGCGACCGCCAGCCTGCATCATCGCATCGCGCATGAGTTGAACGAACTGGGGGCGCCCATCGTCGCGCGGATGATCTCCGAACTCGCCAATGAGCGGACCGGGATCGACATCCATCCGGGGGCGACGATCGGGCGGCATTTCTTCATCGACCATGGCACTGGCGTCGTCATCGGCGAGACCGCGATCATCGGCGAGCGGGTGCGGCTGTACCAGCATGTCACGCTGGGTGCGCGTTCGGCGCTGGGCACCGCGCCGCGTTCGCCGCGCGACCGCTTCGCGCGCCATCCGATCGTCGAGGACGACGTCATCGTCTATGCTGGCGCGACGATCCTGGGCCGGGTGACGATCGGCGCGCGCTCGGTGATCGGCGGCAATGTCTGGCTGCTGGCGGATGCCGCGCCCGACAGCGTGCTGGTCCAGCCCGAGGCGCAGGCCCTGGCCATCGCGGAGGGCCGCGCGCTACGACAGGAACTGGAGGGACGGGCATGATCCGGGGCGGCAAGCCGATCATCGGTCTGATGTGCGGAAACGAGGAGGCGAACCGGCCGATCCAGGCGGTGGCGACGCGCTTCATCGATCCGCTGGTCAAGCTGTGCGGCGCCAGCGTCGTGCTGATCCCCGCCATTCCGGAGGCGGTCGACACGGTCATGATGGCCGACATGCTCGACGGCCTGTTGCTGACCGGGGGACGCTCGCATGTCGCGCCCGCGCAATATGGCGACTGCGCCGAACTCGCGCCCCAGGCGTGCGATCCGCGGCGCGACTCGGTCGCGCTGGCGCTGGGCGGGCGGATGATCGAGCGCGGCAAGCCCGTCTATGGCATCTGCCGGGGGATGCAGGAGATCAACGTGCTGTTCGGCGGGTCGCTGACCTGCCTGGGCGGCTCGGCGCGCCATCATCGCGGCAGCTGGGACGAAAGCTACGAGTCGCTGTTCGGCCATCATCACCCCGTCGACCTGATGCCCGGCGGCGTGCTGGCGGGGCGGGACGGCGATCGGCGGCTGGAGGTCAATTCGGTCCACCAGCAGGGTGTCGACCGGCTGGGCTATGGCCTGGTGGTCGAGGCGCGCGATGCCGAGGACGGGCTGATCGAGGCGTTCCGCGCCCCCGGTTGCGGCGCGGACGTGCTGGCGGTGCAATGGCATCCCGAATGGGACGTCGCCCAGTGCCATGTCGCGCGCAGCTTCTTCACCCGCCTGGGCCATTCGGCGCGCGGCCATGCCTGAGGGAATAGCCCCTCAATAGATGTCGCGGGCATAACGCCCCGTCGCCGCCATCTCCTCCAGCACCGCGTCGCCGAGCAGTTCGGTCAGCGTGCGGTGCACATCGCCCGCCATGCCCTTCAGGCTGCCGCAGACATAGAGCGTCGCGCCCGCCGCCACCGCCGCGCGGATCGTGTCGCGCTCCATCGCCACCACGTCCTGCACATAGCGCGGGCCGGTCCCCAGCCGCGACCAGGCGGTCGCCATGCCGGTCAGCACGCCCGCCTGGCCGAGCGCCCGACGCTCGGCGGCATGGTAATCGTCGTGGTCGGGATGCCGCTCGCCCCAGAACAGCCAGGCGGGGCCGCCGCCGGTCGCGGCGCGCTGGCGCAGATGGCCCATCAGCCCGGCCAGCCCCGTGCCGTTGCCGATCAGCACGATCGGCATCGCGGGGTCGGCGGGGGAATGGAAGGCGGGATTGGCATGGACGCGCGCCTTGACCACCGAGCCGATGGCCGCGCCCCCGCACAGCCAGCCGGAGCCCAGGCCGGGCAGCCCGTCCTCGGCGGTGCAGAGCCGGACGATCAGTTCGACCCGGCCCGCCGCCGCGATCGAGGCGATCGAATATTCGCGGTGCGCGAGGGGGCGCAGCGTGTCGGGATCGAAACCGGGTCCGGCCTTGGGCGGCAGGATGCTGGTCATCAGCCGCGCGCGCATCGCGGGCGTGTCGGGCAGGCCGGTCGTCGCCAGGAAGGCGATGACCCGGCGGACATCCTGTTGCGGCAGGATTTCCAATATGTCGCCCGCCGCCCATTCGGCCGCGCCGTCGACCGGGGCGAGCGCGACGTGCCAGGTCGGTCCGCCATGGCTGCCCGGATTGAGCAGGCGCCGCTCGACCAGCCGCCAGTCGGCCATCGGCGCGGGGGTCCAGTCGGGCTGGTCGGTCCGCGCGCCCAGGCTGGCAAGCTGCTGCTGCCACAGCCGCTGGGCATCGGCATCGTCGCCGTCCAGCTCGATCGCGTCGAACAGCCGCTCCGCGCCGCCCGCATGCAGCCAGCGGTCGATCTGGTGCCCGAAGGCGCAGAAATCGCTATATTCGCGGTCGCCCAGCGCCAGCACGGCATAGCGCAGATGCGACAGGTCGCCGGGCGCCTCGGCCAGCGTCCGGGCAAAGCCGCGCGCGGCATCGGGCGGCTCGCCTTCGCCATAGGTGCTGGCGACGACGAACAGCTGCCGCAATCCCGCCAGCCGCGCCGGGTCGAGCGCGGTCACGGGCACGGCGGCGGCATCGGGCAGCGCCTGCGCGGTCAGCCGGGCGATCCGCTCGGCCGATCCGGTCTGGCTGGCATAGGCGACCAGCGTCGTCGTGGTTTCCGGGGCCGCGACCGGCGTCTCGGCCAGCACCGCGCCCAGCGCCTTCTTGCGTCGCCGCCGCGCGAAATAGAGGAGGAAGCCCGTCACCGTGAACAGCGGCATGGTCAGGCTGGTCAGCGCCATGACGATCCGCCCGACCAGCCCGAAATAGGCGCCGCGATGGATTTCATAGACGCTGGTCACGATATCGTCGCCCAGCGGGCGCGTCGCATAGGGCGTGTCGGAGACGATCCGCCCGGTCGCGCCGTCGACCGTCACCTCGTCCGACACGCGGTCATGCCGCCCGCCAGGCAGCTTGGCACGGAACTGGATGGCACCGTCGCGGACCGAGGCGGTGATCCGCTCATAGTCGCGCCCGCCGGTCGCCTGGGCGAAGCTGTTCCAGGCGCGCGGCAGGTCGGGCCTGGCATCCTTGGTGCCGCCGCCGCGCCGTCCATGCTCGACCTGCTCGGTCGTCAGCAGATGGCGCACGCCGTCGCGATACCAGCCATACGACCACCATAGCCCGGTGCCCGCGCTGATCAGGTAGAAGACCAGCACCCATCCGCCGACGACCGCATGCAGCGCGCGGTAGAGGTTGCGCCCCGTCTTGCGCAGGTCGAGCACCAGCCAGTTGCGCCAGTCGAGCGGGCGGCGCGGCCAGCGCAGATAGAGGCCCGACAGCGCGAAGAAGATCAGTGACAGTGCGGCAAAGCCGGTCAACTGCCGCCCGATACCGTTGCCCTTGCCGGGCAGCGCCAGCCAGCGGTGGAGATTTTCGACCGTCTCGAAAAATCCGCTGCCCCGCGGTTCGCCGAGCAGCGCGCCGGTCGCGGGATCGACATAGGCGCGTTCGCGCTTCTTGCTGTCGCCGATCGTATAGCCGACCATCGCCGCACGGGTCGGATCGCGCTCGACGATCAGCCGCTTGATGCGCAGGCCGGGTATCTCCGCCTGGATGCGTGCGATCAGCGCGGGCGCGGGCAAAGGCGGCGTCCGGCCGGGGGTGACGGTCACGATACCGGGATTGGTCGCGGCCAGGATCTCGGGCTCGAAGCTGATCAGCGCGCCGGTCACGCCCATCACCGCCAGCACCAGTCCGGCGGTGATGCCCAGAAACCAGTGGACCTGAAACAATATCGTGCGCGTCGAGATCACGGTCGATCCAGGCTTGTTATTGATAATGAGTAGCGTTAGGGCGCCTCGCGATTCGGGTCAATGGTTTCGAGGGGGTAATGATGCATAAGATTGGGGCGAATGCTCGGTCGAGTCTGCGCCGGGCGTGGCTTGCCAGCAGCGCGGTCGCGCTGTTGACGATGGCGGCACCCGCCGTCGCGCAGGTCCGACCTGCCGCCGAGCAGGGTGCGGCGGACGAGGCCGACAAGCAGGAAGTCGTCGTCACCGCCGCGCGCACCATCCTGCCGCCCAACGCGCTGCCGCTGACCATCGACATCATCGACAAGGCGGCGCTCGACCAGCAGATCGCGATCTCGGGCAGCACGACCGATGCCATATCGGTCCTGACGCCCAGCTTTTCCCCGACTCGCGGCAAGCTGTCGGGGGCGGGGGAGACGCTGCGCGGACGTTCGCCGCTCTATGCGATCAACGGCATTCCGCAGACGACCCCGCTGCGCGACGGCAGCCGCGACGGTTTCACCATCGACGGCTTCTTCATCGACCGGGTCGAGCTGATCTATGGCTCCAACGCGCTTCAGGGCGTCGGCGGGACCGGCGGCATCATCAACCAGGTGACGGTCGGCCCACCCCGGACCGAGGGCTGGTCGGGCCGTGCGCTGGTGCAGGGCACCACCGCCGACGGGTTCGAGGGCGAAGGGCTGGGCGGCAAGGCGGCGGGCCTCGTCCAGTACAAGTCCGGTATCTTCGACGCGACGCTGGGGGCGTCCTATGAACGGCGCGGCGTCTTCTACGATGCGCAGGATCGCCGGATCGGGATCAACCTGACGCAGGGCGAGACGCAGGATTCGCACGCGCTCGACCTGTTCGCGCGGCTGGGCGTGCAGTTGCGCGACACCGGGCGGCTGGACCTGATCGCCAATCGCTACACACTGGACGGCGAGGGACGGTTCGTGCCGCTGGCGGGCAATCGCCTGACCGGTGTGCCGACCAGCGCGGTGCGCGGCAACCCGCCCGGCAAGCCCGCCGCCAACCAGGCCGAGGCCCTGTCGCTATCCTATACCGACAGCGATGTTGCGGGCGGCAACCTGACGGCGCAGCTGTTCTTCAACCGCACCTATGACACGTTCGGCGGCGAGCCGACGGCGATCGCGACCTTCCAGGACCCGGCGATCGCGCCGGTCGGCACGCTGCTCGACCAGTCGGAGAACCGGTCGCGCAAGCTGGGCGCGCGGGCCAGCTATGAACGCGCGGTGCCGGGGTTCGAGGCGCTGGTCGCGACGATCGGCTTCGACGCGCTGTGGGACAAGTCGGAACAGCGGCTGATCATCACCAACCGCGTCTGGGTGCCACCCGCCGATTTCCGCAGCCTGGCCCCCTTCGCCCAGGCCAATCTGAAGCTGTTCGACGGCGTGGTCCGTCTGGCGGGCGGCGTCCGGTGGGAGAATGTGAAGGTCCGCATCAACGATTACCACACGCTCGCCTCCAACACCTATGACGGCAAGAATGCGGCGACCTATGGCGGCGTCAGCGTCAAGGGCGGCGAACCGGGTTTCGACCAGCTGCTGTACAATGGCGGCGTGATCCTGGAGCCCTGGAAGGGCATCCGCGCCTATGCCAGCTATGCGCAGGGCTTCACCATGGCCGATATCGGCCGCATCACCCGCGCGGTGTCCACCCCCGGCACCGACCTCAGCAATTTCCGCGCGATCGATCCGGTCATCTCGAACAATCGCGAGATCGGCGTCGAGGTGAAGCGTGGGCCGATGGACGCCAGCGCCACCTATTTCTGGTCGTCCAGCGACAAGGGCCAGGTGCTGCTGGCGCTGGGCAACGGCATCTTCGAGGTGCAGCGCCAGCGGGTCGAGATCCAGGGGCTGGAGCTCAATCTGGGCATGAAGATGCCGATCGAGGGGCTGCGCCTGTCGACCGGCTATGCCCATCTGATCGGCCGATATGACAGCGATACGCGCAATCCGGACGGCAAGGTCGACACCGATCTGGACGGCACCAACATCTCGCCCGACCGGATGAACGTGGCGGCCGACTTCGCCTCCGGCCCGGTTTCGGCACGGGTGCAGACGCAATTGTATCTGGCGCGCAATTTCCACGGCAAGGCCAATCCCGATCCGCGCAACAATTTCGGCGGCTATACGGTGACCGACGCCTATCTGCGCTACCAGACGCGGATCGGCGGCTTCTATGTCAGCGCGCAGAACATCTTCGATCGCTTCTATATCGACTATAACAGCGACACCCGTCTGCCCAACGACAACCTGGCCTTCTTCGCCGGGCGCGGGCGGACCTTCACCATCGGGTGGGACCAGCGCTTCTGATCGCCATGCGGTCGGGGACGGGTCAGCTTTGCGGCCGCCCGTCCTCGGTCATCGACAGGTCCAGGTGGCGCAGCATCGCGGTCATCGCATCGGTGCCGCGCTGGGTCAGGGTGACGGCCAGCCGCCGGTGATCCGCCGGGTCGGTCCGTCGCCGGATCAGCCCGGCCCCCTCCAGCCGGTCGATGCGGCGCAGCGCGCTGGTCGAGCTTTCGCCCGAGACGAGGATCAGTTCCTTGACGCAGAGGGGGCGGTTCTGCTGCTCGGCGATGAACAGCTCCAGCATCATGTCCCAGGCGGAATCGCGGAACACGTCGCGGGGAAAGAATTGGGCGGTATTGGCGCGCATCGCCTGGATCTGGCGGGCGAGGGCGAGCAGGGTGGGGCCGTTATGCCCCCGGATCGGCGCGGCGGACATCGCCGTGCGACCATGGGTGGCGGGATAGCGGGCTGCCAGGTTTTTCGACATCGACATATCCTGAGCTGAGGCCGGGGATGACGGTCATCCCTGGAATGGCGTGGGATGGGAGTGGGGCGACTACCGCTCACGCATCGCCTCGCGCGCGCGGTTGAGCGGTTTCAGAAGATATTGCAGCACGGTCTTGCTGCCGGTGTGGATGTCGGCGGTGGCGATCATGCCGGGCACGATCGGAAAGCGCTTGCCCGCCTTGTTGACCAGCGAGTCCGCCGTCGTCCGCACGAAGACGCGGTAATAATAGACGTCCGGGTTCACCTCGTCGCGGATGGTGTCGGGCGAGATGCTGCTCACCTTGCCCTCCAGCCCGCCGAAGATCGCATAGTCATAGGCGGTGATCTTGACGCTGGCGCGCTGGCCGGGGCGGATGAAGGCGATGTCGCGCGGCGCGATCCGCGCCTCGACCAGCAGGCGTTCGTCCAGCGGCACGATCTCCATGATCTTGCCATTGGGCGGGATCACGCCGCCGATGGTCGACACCTCGATATTCTTGACCACGCCGCGCACCGGCGAGCGCAGGGTGAGGCGGCTCAGCGTATCCGAGCGGCCGCGCACCACGGGGGCGAGCGCCTCCACCTCCTCGCTGACCTTGGCCAGATCCTGCCGCGCCTCGACGATATATTGCGAACGCAGGTCCGATTTCTTCAGGTCCAGATCGGCGCGCTGGCGCTTCAGGCGCAGCACCTCGACATTGCTGGCCGCGCCGACCGCGATCAGCGACTCGCCGATCCCCACTTCGCGGCCGATCAGCGCGAGCGACTCGTCGATCAGCCCGATCGAGCTGGCCAAGCTGCGGCGGCGTGCATCGTATAGCCGCTGCTGTTCGGCCTTGAGCGCGGGGAAAGCGTTCAGTTCGGGCGAGAAGGTCAGGGACGTGCCGTTCACCTCCGCCTGCAACCGCGCCTGCGCGGCGAGCGCGGCGCGGTATTTGGCGGCGCTTTCCTCGACCGTCGATCCGGCTTGCGTGGGGTCGAGCTGCGCCAGGATCTGGCCGGGCTTCACGATATCGTCCTGCCGGACCAGCATCTTGGCGAGGATGCCGCCCTCGAGCGATTGCAGCACCTGTTCGCGGCTGGTCGGCACCACCCGGCCGCTGCCCGTTGCGACCTCGTCCAGCTCGGCGAACCAGGCCCAGCCGAGTGCGGCGACGAACAGCGCGGTCAGCACCCACGTCATCCGCTTGGCCGCGAGCAGCGGCGCGCCGCCCTCGTCGGCGAAGGGCAGGTCGGCGGGATGGGTCAGCGCGGTCATGCCGCCTGGCTCCGCGCGCCACCTTGTGCGGCCTTGGTCATGGTCGCCAGCGCATTGGCCTTGGGCTGGTCGAGCAATATCTGGCCCTGGTCGATCACGATGATCCGGTCGACCAGTTCGAGCACGCGCATCCGGTGGGTGGCGACGATGACGGTGCGGCCCCGGCTCCATTCGCGGAACCGTTCGATGAACTGGCGCTCGGCGGTTTCGTCCATCGCGGCGGTCGGCTCGTCGAGCAGCACGACCTGCGGCTGGCGGATCAGCAGCCGGGCGAGCAGCAGCGCCTGTTGCTGCCCGCCCGACAGGCCACGCCCGCCTTCCAGCACGCGGTGCTCCAGCCCGTCGCGCAGCCGCCGGACGAAATCGACCGCGCCGACCATGGCGAGCGCCGCCAGGATCGCCTCGTCGCGCGCCATCGGTGCGCCCATGGTCAGATTCTCGCGCAGCGTCCCGTGGAACAGGCGGCTGTCCTGGGTCAGCAGCGCGACGTCGCGGCGGACATCGCCGGGATCGATCTGGTGCAGCGCGAGATCGTCGAGCAGCACCTCGCCCGATATCGGCTGGAGCATCCCCGACAGGCCCTGCAGCAGCGTGGACTTGCCCGCCCCGTTGCGGCCGAGCAGCGCGATCGTCTCGCCCGCCGCGATATCCAGCCGGGGGACGGTCAGCGCCGGGGGGGCATCGGGATCGGCATAGCCGAACACCGCCGAGCGCAGCGCGAAGCGCCCGGCGACCGAGGGCAGGGGGATGCGATGCTCGGCATCGGGATGGTCGACCGGCAGCGCCATGATCTGGTTCAGGCTCTGCGCGGCGACCTTGGCATGCTGATAGCGGCCGAGCAGGTGCGACACCTGCCCCATCGGCGCCATCATCCGGCTGGCCAGCATCGAGGTCGCGACCAGCGCGCCGGTCGTGATGTCACCCGCGATGACCATCGGCGCGCCAACGAAGATCACGGTCGCATAGACCGCATTCTGCACGCTCTGCGCCCAGGTCGACAGGCTGGCGGTCAGCCCGCGCAGACGCAGCTGCGCCTCGCCCGCCACCGCGTTGCAATGGTTCCACTGGCGCTGGAAACGCTCCTCGGCCTGGAGCGTCTTGATGTCCTCGATCCCCTGTACCGCCTCGACCAGCAGGGCGTTGCGCAGCGAGGTCTCGCGCATCGACTCGGTGGCATGCGCGCGCAGGCGGCGCTGGGCGAGGAGGCTGGGCAGCAGGAGCGCGACCAGCGCCACCACCGGCACTAGCGCCAGCGTGCCGCCGATGAAGCAGAGGATGGCGAGGAACAGCAGGAAGAAGGGCAGGTCCGCCACCGCCGCGACGGTGGTCGAGGTCAGCATGTCGCGCACCTGGTCCAGATCGCGAAGCTGCGCGATGAAGGTGCCGGTCGAGGTCGGCCGCGCGCGGTTGCGGACGCGCAGCGCGTGGCCGAACACCCGGTCGGACAGCCGCAGGTCCGCGCGCTTGCCCAGGATGTCGGTGATGCCGACCCGCAGCCGCCGCAGGACGTAATCGAACCCGGTCGCCAGCAGCACGCCCAGGAACAGGATATAGAGCGTCGGCATCGACTGGGCGGGGACCACCCGGTCATAGACCTGCATCGAGAACAGCACGCCCGCCAGCCCCAGGCAGTTGGTCACGACCGAGGCGATGGCGACATGGCCGTAGCCCCGTGCATCCTGAAGCAGGATGTCGCGCAGCCAGTGCGGCTGGAAGGGGCGGATATAGCTGTCGACCCGGACATCGGCGGCCGAGCGTGACGGGCGGGGGATGACGAAGACGCGGGTCTGTTCGACCAGCGCGGCGAGCGGTCGCTGCACTGCCAGATCGGCTTCGCCTGCGACGGTGAACAAAGCCTGCCCCTCGGCATCGATCGCGGTGATCAGCGCCAGCTCGCCGTCCGCCAGGCACGCGATGACCGGCAGCCGCCAGCTGGTCAGCCGGACGCTGGCCGGGGCGGCGAAGCGCACCGACAGGCCCGAGGCGCGGGCGAGCGCGCGGACCCGCGTCTCCTCGTCGCCTTCGCCCTGCCAGAGCGCGGTCAGCCGCGCGCGCTGTTCGGCAAAGGGCATGCGGTAATGGCGGGCGACCTGACCCATCATGTCGATCCAGCCCTGCGCATCGGCAGGCGCGGTCACAGCGTCACCCCCCGGATGCTGGTGCCGGTCAGCCCGAAATCGTCGCGCGCCTGGCCCGAGACATAAAGGCATTCCACCGCCAGTCGGCGCAGGTCATGCTGGGTGTTCGCCGCGTCGAAGCGCGCCTGCTGCAATTCCTGTTCGGCGTTGAGCAGGTCGACCAGCGTGCGCGTGCCCATGTCGAGATATTGCAGGCGATAGAGCTTGCCCGTCTCGACCATATTGTCCTGCCGTTCGGCGAGCGTGGCGAGCAGTTGCGACAGCCCGGCCATCTGCTGCTGCGCCTCGGCGAGTTGCTGGCCCGCCTCGTTGCGCGCCTGGCGCTCGGCGGCCTCGGCGGCGCGGACGCCGTAATCGGCGCTGCGCGCGCGGGCGCGCACCGCATTGCCGCCGAACACGTCGCTGGTGACGTTCAACCCGAAATTATAGAGGCTGCGGTCGGAAAAGGGCGACGACACATCGGCCGAGGCATCGCCGGCCAGCGCGATGGTGGGCAGCCGCCCGGCATGGGCGCGCCGCGCCTCGGCGGTCGCCTGTTCATATTGCGCGCGGGCCCGCATGATCGCGGGCACATCGGCCCAGTCGACCGTCATCGCGCGGCCGCAGCTGCGCAACAGCCAGTCGGGCACTTGCGGATCGACCGCGGGCGCGCTCTCGCGGCCCAGCAGGAAGGACAGGCTGGTGGTCCAGCGGCGCTGTTCCGCCTCGATCCGGGTCAGCGTCGCGCGCGCGGCGGCGACCCGCGACTGGGCCTGGAGCGCGTCGGATCGCGTCGTCGCGCCCTTGCCGAACCGCTTTTCGACCAGCGCGCTGATATCCTCGATCCGTGCCAGCTGCTCCATCGCGATGGCGCGCAGCGCGGCGTTGCGCTGGACCTCGATCATCGCAAAGCCGGTGTCGCGGATCAGCCCGTCCACCGCCAGCAACAGGTCCGCGCGCCCGATCCGGGTGCCTGCGCGCGCCGATTCCACCGCGCCCGCGACCTTGCCGAAATCATACAGCATCTGCGAGGCGGACAGTTGCGGCCGGGGGCGCCAGCCGGTGCTGATCCGGCTGTCATAGCCGCTGCCGACGCCCGCGCTGATCCGGGGGAGATAGCCCGCGCGCGCAACCTCGACATCCTCGCCGCGCGCGTCCAGCGTCGCGCTGGCCTGCGTGACCGAGGGGTGCCAGGCCAGCACCTCGCGCATGGCGCTTTCCATCGTGACGGCCGGTTCGGCCGATACGGGGGCGCTTGCCATGATCACCGCCAGAATAGCCGCCATCACCCTTTCCGATCGTCGCTGGTAGCGTTCACGCCACTCTGTTCTCATCAGGCGCCTTTCCTAGCCTCTCCAGCGCCGGAGTTCGGCTAAACTACTTTAATAAAAAAAGAAAAGTGCCGAAGACTGGCGCCTTCGGCACTCCCAATCACGTCCATTTCCGGAGTGGTGACCGCATTCGTCACATTATGTGCATGGTCGCCAGTTTCTCCTGCTCGGGATCGGCCGAAACGGTCAGATAGCCGAGCGGATCGTCGACGATCGGCGCGGCGTCGATGGGACCGGTATCGGTGGCGATCGCGGTCGATCCCCGATCGTCGTCGTTCAGGGTGACGGTCGCGGGCTGCTGCGTATCCAGATAGCGGGTCAGCACCGCCTCCAGATCGCCCTGGCCCTCCATCAGCGACAGGGCGATCCGCGCGTCGCCATGGTCGGCGGCGACCACCGGCGCGGGCTGGTCGATGTCCGCCATCATCGGCACCACGTCGAGCGCCAGATGATCCATGCCATCGGCATCGAGCGCGGTGATCGTCGCGGCCGGGAAGGCCGGGGCGACGCCGTTGTTGATGTCGACCGCGACGTCCAGCCGCGCGGTCGCCACCTGCCCGTCGGGCTGGACGATCTGATAGGTGAAGCTGTCCACCGGATCGACCGCCGAATAGCCCAGCGTCGTGCTCGGCTGATAGCTATACTGTCCGACCTCGTTGATCGTCAGCGTGCCGTGCGCCCCCGTCAGCGTCAGCAGCGTGTCGCCCACCGCGACGAAGCGGCCGCCCGACAACATCCGGATTTCCAGGAAGTCGCTGCCCGGCGCGTCGTTCGCCAGCAGGTCGCCGCTGACCGGGGTCGTGCCGGTCAGCGCGAACTGGTCGAGATGGGTGACCGTCTGGGCGACATAGACGCTGCTCGTATAGCCGGTGCCCAGCGCGTTGGTGCTGGTGACGGTGTAGTTATAGGTGCCCGAGGGCAGCCCGGTCATCGTCACGCTGAGCCCCGTGCCCAGCACCCCGCCAATGCCCGCCACGCCGGTGCCCGAGTTGGTGCCGACTACCGTGCCCGCCGCATTGGTGACGGTGATCGTATAGCTGGGCAGCAGCGCCAGCCCCGGCGCGATGACCGCCGACAGGGTGACGTTGGCGACGCTGTTGGCGTCCACCGTGAAGCTGTCGACGGCCCGCCCGGTCTGCGGCCCGGACAATATGCTCGCCAGCGGCGTGGTGAAGCTGGTGTCGACGACCGGCGCGCGCGTCTCGACCACGTTGACGAAGCTGGCCGCGGCGGTGGCGATGTCGTTCACGGCCAGGGGCGCGCCGGTCACGTCGGGGCTGCCGATCGTGATGGTCAGCGTGGCGCTCTCGCGTTCATTGTCCGAGGCGTCGAGCAGCGTGTAGGTGAAGCGGTCGACCTTGCCGAGCACCGCCGCATTCGCATCGGGGATATAGGTGTAGCTGCCGTCGCGCGCGATGGTCAGCGTACCCCATAGACCCGCGACGATCGTGGTGTCGGCCGTCACCGCCGTCGTCACGCCGTTCAGCGTCACGCTCTCCACGACCGTCTGCGGGCTGACCACGTCGATCTGGCCGCCGGTGCCGGGATCGGTGATGACGTTGCCGTTGGTGACGGCGGGTATGACCTGCGCGATGTCGGTGAAGTCGGAATCGACCCCGGTGACGCTCAGCCCGCCCAGCAGCCCGACGCCCAGCGTATTGTCGAAGGTGACGAAGGCGCGGTACTGGCCCGGCCCCAGATCGGCATTGGCGACGAGGTTGCCGTTCAGCAGCCCGACCTCCAGCAGCGAGGACGTGCCACCGCCATCGACCGCGACCCAGCTGGTCCCGTTGAACCGCTGGACCACCACCGAATAGCCGCTGGCGACCCCGACATTGGCCAGCGAGTCATAGGTGAAGGTCGCCGCCAGCGTATGGCCCGCATCGACGGTGAACTGGACATTGGGGATGGCCAGCACCTGCGCATCGAGGTTGACCAGCCCCAGCGAGACGAGCGCGGTATAATTGGCGCTGCCCAGATTCTCGTTGGTCTGGACCGGGACCAGATCGACCAGCGCCGTGGCGGCGTTGTCGAAGGCGCCGATGTCGAAGGGCGCGACGATCGACACCGCTGCCGAGACATTGCCCGCCCCGTCGCGCAGGCCCACGCTCAGCGTCTCGCCCGCCAGCTGCGGGCTGGGCAGCGTGACCGCATAGAGCCCTCCGGGGGCGACCGTGCCGGTGCCGAGGACGGTCCCGGCGGCGTTGCGCACCTCCACCGTGGCGCCCGGCTCGCCCAGGCCGCTGACCACCGTGCCGCCCGGATTGATCGTGGCGGTCGGGGGCGCGGGGGGCGTGATGTCGGGGGCGTTGGCGACGATCCGGACCGAGGCATTGCCCGCCGCATCGGTCTGGGTCACGCTCAGCAGCTGGCCATTGGCCTGCGGCGTGGAGAGCGTCGCGCTATAGCCGCCATCCGCACCGACCAGCGCGGTGCCTACCAGCTGTCCGGCGGGGTCGAGGATGCGGATCGTCGCCCCCGCCTCGCCGGTGCCGGTGACGGTCGTGCCCGTGCCGTTGACCGTCGCCAGCGGGGCGGCGGGCGGGGTGATGTCGGGCGCGATCACGCTGCCGGGCAGCGAGGCATTGCCCGCGACATCGGCCTGCGTCACCTGAAGCACCTGGCCATTGGCCTGCGGCACGGTCAGCGTCACGCTATAGCTGCCATTGGCCGCGACGATGCCGGTGCCGATGACCGCGCCCAGCGGATCGCGGACGGTGACCGTCGCTCCGGCCTCGCCGGTGCCGGTGACCAGCGTACCGACGCCGTTGATCGCGGCGGTCAGCCCGATCGGGGCGGTAATGTCGGGCGCGGTCGCCTGCGCGGTCGCCGAGACATTGCCCGCGGCATCGGCCTGGCTGAGCGACAGGAGCTGGCCGTTCGCCTGGGCCGGGACGAGCGGCACGGCGAAGCTGCCGTCCGCCGCGACCAGTGCGGTGCCCAGAATGGCGCCGCCCGGACCCCGGATGGTGACGGTCGCCCCCGCCTCGCCGGTGCCGGTCAGGGTGGTGCCGTCCCCCGACACGATGCCGACCGGCGCCAGCGGCGCGGTGAGGTCGGGTGCGGTCACCGCGGCAGCGGCCCCGACATTGCCCCCGGCATCGGCCTGGGTCACGGACAGCGCCTGGCCGTTGACCTGCGGCGTGGCGAGGATGGCGGCATAGGTGCCGTTGGGGGCCACCACCGCCGTGGCGATCACCGTGCCGCCCGCATCGCGGATGGTGACGGTCGCGCCCGCCTCGCCTTGGCCGGAGACCAGCGTTCCCGCGCCGTTGATCGCGGCGGTCAGGCCGACCGGCGCGGTGATGTCGGGCGCGCTGACCTGCGCGATCGGCGACACATTGCCCGTCGGGTCGCTCTGGCTGAGCGACAGCAGCTGGCCATTGGCCTGGGGCGGGGTCAGCGTCGCGGTGAAGCTGCCGTCCCCGGCCACCAGCGCGGTGCCCAGGACGATGCCGCCGGGGCCGCGGATGGTGACGGTGGCGCCCGCCTCGCCGGTGCCGGTGATGGCGGTGCCGTCGCCCGCGACGATGCCGACCGGCGCGAGCGGCGCGGTCAGGTCGGGCGCGGTGACGGGGGCGGGGGCGCCGCTATTGCCCGCCGCATCCGCCTGGGTCGCGACCAGCAGCTGGCCGTTCACCTGCGGCGTGGTCAGGAGCGCGGCGTAGCTGCCGTTCGCGGCGACCAGCGCGGTGCCCAGCACCGTCCCGGCGGCATCGCGGATGGTGACGGTCGCCCCCGCTTCGCCCTGGCCCGTGACGATGATGCCTGCGCCGTCGATTGCGGCGGTCAGCCCGACCGGCGCGCTGATGTCGGGCGCGGCGATCTGCGCCATCGGCGAGACATTGCCCGCCGGATCGGCCTGGGTCAGCACCAGCAGCTGGCCATCGGCCTGAGCGGGCGATAGCGTCGCGGTGAAGCTGCCGTCCCCGGCCACCAGCGCGGTGGCCAGGATCGTGCCGCCGACGTCGCGGATGGTGACGGTCGCCCCCGCTTCGCCGGTGCCGGTGACCGTCGTCCCGTCCCCGGATACGGTCCCCAGCGGCGCGATCGGCGCGGTCAGGTCGGGCGCGATGACGCCGATGCCGGGCGAGGCATTGCCCGCCGCATCCGCCTGCGTCGCGGTCAGCGGCTGGCCATCGGTCTGCGGCGTGGACAGCACCACCACATAGCGGCCGGTCGCGCCGACCACCCCGCTGCCCAGCAGCGTGCCGCCTGCGTCGGCGATGCGGATGGTCGCGCTGACTTCTCCGACGCCCGTCACCACCGAGCCGGTGGCGTCGATCGTCGCGGTCGGCGCGGCGGGCGGGGTCAGGTCCGGCGCGATCACGATGGCGGGGGGCGAGACATCGCCGTCCGCATCGGCCTGGGTCACGCGCACCGTCTCGCCATTGGTCTGCGGCGTGGTCAGCGTGGCGCTGTAGCTGCCGTCCGGATTGACGGTGGCGCCGCCGATGACGGTGCCGGTCGCATCGCGCACGGTGATCGTCGCGCCTGCCTGTCCGGTGCCCGATACGCTCGCGCCGTCCAGCGCGACGCTGGCGGTCGGTGCGCCCGGCGTGTCGTTGGGCACCAGATCGGGGGCGATCGCCGCGCCCGGTGCCGAGACATTGCCCGCCGCATCCGCCTGGGTCAGCGTCAATAGCTGGCCGTTGGTCAGCGGCGGGGCGAGCGCGACGGTGAAGCGGCCATCCGCGCCGACCGGCACGGTGGCGATCACCAGCCCGACCGGATCGGTGATGGTGACGATCGCGCCGATCTCGCCGGTGCCGGTCAGGCTGGCGCCGTCGGCCGCCACGACCGCGGCGGGCGCGTTCGGCGGCGTCAGATCGAGCGCGGCAACGCTCGTGCTGCCCGAGATATTGCCGGTGGCATCGGCCTGGCTGACCGACAGGATCTGCCGGTCGATCTGCGCGACGGGCAGGAGCACGGCATAGCTTCCCCCCGCATTGACGGTCGCGGTGCCCAGCACGTTGCCGCCCGCGTCGCGCACCGTCACGGTCGCACCGACCTCGCCCGTGCCCGACACGATCCTACCCGTCGGATCGAGCGAGGCGAGCGGCGCACCCGGCGCGGTGATGTCGGGCGCGGTCACGATGGTCGCGCCCGAGACATTGCCCGTTGCGTCGGACAGGGTGGCGCTGATCGTCCCGCCATTCGCCTGGGCGGGGGTCAGGGGCACGGCGAACAGGCCATCGGCACCGATCGCGCCGCTGCCGATCACCGTCCCATCGGCGTCGCGGATGGTGACGGTCGCCCCCGCTTCGCCGCTGCCGCTGGCCAGGGTGCCGTCGGCGTTGACGGCGACCAGCGGCGCATCGGGCGCGGTGAAGTCGGGCGCGGTCACCGTCACCGGGGCGGAGGCATTGCCCGCCGCATCGGCCTGCGTCACCAGCAGGGTGTCGCCGTCGATCTGGGGCGGGGCGAGGACGACCGTATAGGCGCCATTGGCGGCGGCGGTCGCGGTGGCGACCACCGTGCCGCCCGCATCGCGCACGGTAACGGTCGCGCCCGCTTCGGCCAGCCCGGTCACGACCGTGCCGGTGGCATCGATCGCGGCGGTCAGCCCGACCGGCACGCTGGTATCGAGCGCGATCAGCGCCAGCGGCGCCGAGACATTGCCCGCTGCATCGGCCTGGGTGACGGTCAGCGTCTGGCCGTTCACCTGCGGCGTGGTCAGCGTGACGGCAAAGCCGCCGTCTGCCCCGACCTGCGCGGTGCCCAGCACCGTCCCGTCCGCCGCGCGCACGGTAACGGTGGCGCCGACCTCGCCGGTGCCGCCGACCGTGATGCCCTCGGGCGACAGCGTGGCGACAGGCGCGGCGGGGGCGGTCAGATCGGGGGCGATGGGGGCGACGGAGAGTGAGGCATTGCCCGCCGCATCCGCCTGCGTCACCTGCAACGTCTCGGCATTGCGTTGCGGGATGGTCAGCGTCGCGACATAGCTGCCGTCCGCGCCGACGATGGCGGTGCCGATGACGATACCGGCGGGATCGCGAATGGTGACGCTCGCCCCCGCTTCGCCCAGGCCGGTCACCAGCGTCCCGTCGCCGCTGACCGTCGCGGTCAGCCCGGTGGGGGCGGTGATGTCCGGCGCGGTGACGATGACGACGGGCGAGGCATTGCCCGCCGCATCGGTCTGGACGATCTGCACGGTCTCGCCATTGGCTTGGGGCGTGGCGAGTGGGACGGCGAAGCGGCCGTCCGCGCCGACCTGCGCGGTGCCCAGCAGGGTGCCGTCGGCGGCCCGCACGGTGACGGTCGCGCCGGGCTCGCCGGTGCCCGCCAGCGTCACCCCGGCATCGACGACCGATCCGGTCGGCGCGAGCGGCGCAGTGATGTCGGGCGCGGTCAGCGGGACGGGGGCGGAGACATTGCCCGCCGCATCGGCCTGGGTCACGCTCAGCGCCTGGCCATTGGCCTGCGGGGTGGTCAGCGTCGCGCTATAGCCGCCATTGGCATCGACCTGCGCGGTGCCGATCGTCGTGCCGCCCGCATCGCGGATGGTGACGGTCGCACCGGGCTCGCCGCTGCCGGTCACGACGATGCCGTTGCCGTCGATCGTCGCGGTCAGCCCGGTCGGGGCGGTGATGTCCGGTGCGGTGAGGGTGACGGAGGGCGAGCTGTTCCCGCCGCGATCGGTCTGGCCGACCGTCAGGGTCTCGCCATTGGCCTGGGCGGGGGACAGGGTGACGCTATAGCCGCCGTCCGCGCCGACCACCGCGCTCGCCAGCGGGGTGCCGTCCGGCCCGCGCACGGTGACCGTGGCGAAGGGCTCGCCGGTGCCGATGACCGCGCTGCCGTCCGGCGCGATCGTCGCGACGGGTGCATCGGGGGCGGTCACGTCGGGGGCGGCGACGATGCTGGGGTCGGAGACATTGCCCGCCGCATCGGTCTGCGTCGCGGTCAGGACCTGGCCGCCGGTCTGCGGCGTGGCGAGCGACACGACGAAGCTGGTGTCGGCGGCGACCACCGCGCTGCCCAGCAGATTGCCGTTCGCATCGACGATCCGCACCGTCGCGCCGGGCTCGCCATTGCCATAGACCGCCGCGCCGTCACCCGACAGCGTGACGCCGGGCGCGTCCGGCGGGGTGATGTCGGGGGCGACCGTCATCATCGGCGGCGAGATATTGCCCGCCGCGTCGGTCTGCGTGACCATCAGCATCTCGCCATTGGCCTGCGGCGTCGGCAGCGTCACCGAGAAGCTGCCGTCCGCCGCCACGGGCGCCGTCGCGATCAGCGTGCCGTCGGCGTCGCGGATCTCGACGATCGCCCCCGCTTCGCCGGTGCCGGTGACGACCGTGCCCTCGGGGCTGAGCGCGACCGAGGGCGCGTCGGGCGCCGCTAAATCGGGCGTGACGGTGGTGACGGCGGCGGAGACATTGCCTGCGGCGTCGGTCTGCGTCGCCGACAGCGTCCTGCCATCGGCGGTGCCGGTGGGCAGCGTGACGCTGAACGCGCCATCCGCGCCGACGATGGCGGTGCCGATCGGCAGGCCATCGGCGTCCGTGACCCGCACGGTCGCGCCGGGCTCGCCCGTCCCGGTCAGCACCGTGCCGTCCGCGCTGACCGCGACGACCGGCGCGCCGGGGGCGCTGGTATCCGGCGCGGTCAGCGTGGCCGCAGCCGAGACATTGCTCGCTGCATCCGCCTGGGTGACGGTCAGCGTCTGGCCATTGGTCTGCGGCGTAGTGAGGGTCAGCGTATAATTGCCCTGCGCATCGACGGTGGCGGTGCCGATGTCCTGTCCTGCCGCGTCACGAACCGAAACCGTCGCGCCGGGCTCACCGGTGCCGGTGATGGTATCGCCATTCTGCCCTAGCGTCGCGGTCGGCGCAGCGGGCGCGGTCGTATCGGGCGCGGTTAGCGTGGCGGCGGGCGAGACATTCCCGGCCGCGTCGGCCTGGGTGACGGTTAGCGTCCCGCCATTGGTCTGCGGCGTGGTGAGGGTCAGCGTGTAGTTGCCCTGCGCATCGACGGTTGCGGTGCCGATGACCTGTCCGGTTGCATCACGAACCGAAACCGTCGCGCCGGGCTCGCCGGTGCCGGTAACGGTGTCGCCATTCTGCCCGAGCGTGGCAGTCGGTGCTGCGGGCGCGGTCGTATCAGGTGCGGTCAGTGTGGCGGCGGGCGAGACATTCCCGGCCGCGTCGGCCTGCGTGACGGTCAGGGTGCCGCCATTGGCCTGCGGCGTGGTGAGGGACAGCGTGTAGTTGCTCTGCGCATCGACGGTGGCGGTGCCGATGACCTGCCCAGCTGCGTCGCGAACCGAAACTGTCGCGCCGGGCTCGCCGGTGCCGGTTATCGTCGTGCCATTCTGGCCGAGCGTTGCGGTCGGCGCGGCGGGCGGGGTGATGTCGGGCGCGGTCAGCGTGGCGGCGGACGAGACATTCCCGGCCACGTCGGCCTGTGTGACGGTCAGCGTGCCGCCATTGGCCTGCGGCGTGGTCAGCGTCAGCGTATAATTGCCCTGCGCATCGACCGTCGCGGTGCCCAGCACGTTTCCGGCGGCATCGCGGACGGTGACGGTCGCGCCGGGCTCGCCGGTGCCGGTGATCGTCGTGCCCTGGCCGTTCACGGTCGCGGTGGGGGCGGTGGGGGGGGTGATGTCGGGGGCGGTGACGCTGGCACCGGGCGAGACATTGCCCGCCGGGTCCGACTGGGTGACGGTGACCGGCTGGCCGTTGGTCTGGGGCGGGTTGAGCGTGATGGCATAACTGCCGTCCGCGCCGACCGTGCCGGTCCCGATCACCGTGCCGGTGGGATCGGTGACGCGGACCGTCGCCCCGGCCTCGCCGGTGCCGGTGACGCCGGTTCCGGCCGGGTTGAAGATGGCGGTGGGCCGCGCGGGCGCTTGCGTATCGGCGGTCGGTGGGGTGGTGGGGGCGCGATCATCGCCGCCGCCGCCGCCCGAGACGGCTGCGACCAGACCGCCGACTCCCGCCACGCCCAGCACGGCGGGCAGGATGAACGACGCGCCGCCGCCCTGCGCCGCCCCCTGCGCGGCCAGCAGGTCGTCGAGGCTGGTCAGCGCGGTGAAGCGGCCCGCGCCACTGGCGGCGGGATGCGCCAGCCATTGACCGCCCTGATCGTCGCGCAGGACGAGGTCGCTGATGGTGCCGCGCTGCTCGTTGTAGAAATGGTCGATACGGATGGTCTGGCCATCGGTCAGGCGGATGATCAGGTCGTTGCCCTGTCGTTCCATCGCGGCGACCTGCGCGCGGTCGAGGTCGAGCCGGACGACGCTGGGCGCATCCAGGGTGATGACGTTGGCGGTGGTGGTGGTCGTGGTTCCGTTGGCCTTGGCGATGATCTCGGTCTGCATGCCCTGCTCCTCCCAAAAGCTGTTCCCGGCGTCCGGCACGGGATGCCGGACGGGGGCGACGGCGCATGGGTCGCACAGAGATGCGGACGCACGGCCTGCCCCTTATGAAGCGGGAACCACGGCCTGGGTCGGCGGATGCTGGAATTCCGAATCCGGATTTGATTCAGATGGTTAATGGAAGTTTACGCGTCCCCGTCACCGCCGGGGCGACAGCGTCGGCGCATCGTCGTCGGTCATCGTCACGCGGCGTATCCTGCCGTCCGGGGCATAGCCGATCCGGTCGATCGCCACGACCCGTTCGCCCCGGAACGGCCCGGGTCCGGCCGCGCGGTCCCAGCGGTGATAGACGATCAGCCAGCGCCCGTCGGGCGTCTTCACGAAGCTGTGATGCCCCGGCCCCTGATGCCGCGCGTCGCTGGTCAGGATCGCACCGCGATAGCGCCATGGCCCGACGGGCGAGGGGGCGGTCGCGTAATGGACCGAATAATCGGGTCCGTCGAAGCGGCCATGGCTGTAGGACAGGTAATAGAGCCCGCCGCGTTCGTGCATGAACGCGCCTTCGGTGAAGTTCGGCGGCTGCGGCACCGGGATCTCGCGCGCGATCGACACCATGTCGGGCTTCAGCTGCCATACGCGCAGCCTCGCCCCCGCGCTGCCGCCCGCATAGAGATAGGTCCGGCCCGATTTGCGGTCGGTAAAGACCATCGGGTCGATCGCCTCGAACCCCGGGCCGCCGGTGACGAGCGGGCGGCCGCTGTCGCGATACGGTCCCTCGGGCCGGTCGGCGACGGCCACGCCGATCCGGCTGGGCGTCGGATTTTGCGGGCCGACCGAATAATAGAGATAATAGCGGCCGCCCCGCACCGCGACGCCGGGCGCCCAGAGGAAATGGTCGCGGGCGCCGTCGTCCTTGATCCAGCCGATCTGGTCGCGCCGGATCAGCGCACCGCGCGGCCGCCAGTCCTTGAGGTCGCGGCTGGAAAAGGCGCCGAACCGGTCGGCGGCCCAACTGCCCCCCGGCCCGCCGGTGGGAAAAATCCACATCTCGTCGCCGATCATCATGGCATGCGGGTCGGCCCCCTCGAATTGCGGGTTCCGCGCGGCGACCGAGACGGTGATCGCCAGCGCCAGTCTGGCGGCGGCGCAATAGTGGAACGCCCTCATCCTGATCCTCTCTCATGGTTGCGGCCGACCTGTCGCGGTCGATCCGATTGGTCGTACAATATCCTGTAACATCGACGGATTTTTCTCTAGCCTCCTCGTGCAAAAGACCAACAAGACAAGGGAGAGGATGGGATGAAGCCATGGATGCTGGGCGGAATCGCGCTGCTCGCGCTGCTGCCCGCCGCACCGGCCGAGGCGCGGGACCGCTGGACCGAGGCGCAGGCCCGGGACTGGTATGATCGCCAGCCCTGGCTGGTGGGGGCCAACTACACCCCCGCCTCGGCGATCAACCAGCTGGAGATGTGGCAGGCGGTGACCTGGGACCCGGCGCGGATCGACCGGGAACTGGCGCTGGCGCAGGGCATCGGGATGAACACGATGCGCGTGTTCCTGCACGACCAGCTCTGGGCGCAGGACCCGGAGGGGTTCAGGCAGCGGATCGGCGCGTTCCTGACCATCGCCAGCGCGCATGGCATCCGTCCGCTCTTCGTGCTGTTCGACAGCTGCTGGGACCCGGCCCCCCGGCCGGGGCCGCAGCATCCGCCGATTCCCGGCGTCCACAATTCGGGCTGGGTGCAGGGGCCGGGAATGGCGGGGTTGCGCGACCGCGCGCGCTGGCCCCGCTACCGCGCCTATGTGCAGGGCGTCATCGGCGCCTTTCGCGACGATCCGCGCATCCTGGGCTGGGACGTGTGGAACGAGCCCGACAATGGTGCCGACCAGTATAAGGGCCAGGAGGGCAAGGAGCCGCTGGTCCGCGCGATGCTGGCGCAGGTGTTCGACTGGGCCCGCGCGGCGGAGCCGTCTCAGCCGATCACGTCGGGCGTATGGCTGGGCGAGGACTGGGCGCCGGGCGGGCGCGCCTCGCCGATGGAGAGGTTGCAATTGGCGCAGTCGGACGTGATCTCGTTCCACGACTATAGCTGGCCCGAGACGTTCGAGCGGCGGGTGAAGCAACTGCTCCCCTATAACCGCCCGATCCTGTGCACCGAATATATGGCGCGCGGCAACGGATCGACCTTCGACGGATCGCTGCCCATCGGCAAGCGGTACAATGTCGCGATGATGAACTGGGGCTTTGTCGATGGGAAGACGCAGACGCGGCTGCCATGGGATAGCTGGAAGAAGCCCTATGTCCTTGAGGAGCCGACCATCTGGTTTCACGAGGTGTTTCGCGGCGACGGCACGCCCTATCGCCCGGCGGAGACCGATCTGATCCGCCGCCTGGCCGCCGCGCCCAAGGGGGTGGTGCCCGCCGCCCCCTGATCCTTCGCGCTATCCGCCATCGGGAAAGGGCATCCAGCGGGCGGCACAATCCGCAGTAGCAACCTGGGCAGGGGGCAGGGCGGGGCCGGGCGGTGGCGGAGAGACGCCGCCCGGCCCGGCGGCGATCCGCGCATTCTCGACCTCCCATGTCGCGCCGGGTGCGAAGCGGACGCCGTCCATCGTCACCTCCAGCGGATGGCCCGCATCATGCCCGCGCAGCACCAGCGTACCGTCGGTGCCGGTCACGTCGTGCAGCGTGATGTCGCGGTAGAGCGGGATCGCAAACCCCTGTGCCGAGGCATCATAGCGCGTGTCGAAATCGATCGGCCGCCGGTTGCCGCGCAGGCATATCCCGTCATAGCGGATGTGTGTGACCAGCCCGCCCCGGCTGGCGTCGCTCTTGATCCGCAGCCCCGAGGTCGTGCCGTCGAGCGTCAGATGGCGGACGAGGATATCGCTGACCCCGGCCTGGGTCTCGCTGCCGATCGACATGCCGTGCCCTGCATAGAAATGGCTGTCGAGGACCGAGACATGCCGGGTCGGGCCCTTGCCCGCCTTGATCGCGACATTGTCGTCGCCGGTCCGGATGAAGGCATGCGCGATGGTGATGTCCTGCGACGCGCCCGGATCGATGCCGTCGGTGTTGCGCGCATCGGCGGGCGTGTCGATGCGCACGCCCCAGAAGGTCGCCCCCCGCACGTCGTTCAGCACGACATGGAAATTGGGCGCGTTGCGCAGGGTGACGCGGTAGAAGACGAGATCGCGGGCATGGTCGGCCTCGATCAGCCGGGGATTGTTCTGCTGGCCGCCCTCGCGTTGCGCGCGGCGGGCGAGTTGCCACCAGCTTTCGGCATGGCCGGTCATCGGGGTGCCGCCCGCACCGTCGATCGCGCCGTCCCCGACGATCCCGCCGCCGCGCGTCCCGTCGAAGCGGATGAAGGCGGTGCAGCCATTGCCCTTCGCCGCGATCGTGCCGCACATGCCTTGGCCGCGATCATAGACGCGCGGATCGGACAGGGCGGTCAGGACGACGCCGCGATCAAGCCACAGCGTGACGCCCGATGTCATGCGCAGCGGACCGCTGAGAAAGCGCCCACCTTCGGGACCGGCCACCAGCCGGACCGCCGCTCCGCTGTCGCAATGGTCGATGGCGGCCTGGATGCGCCGCGTCGCGTCCTTGCCCGCGCCATCGGGCGACAGGGTGGTGCAGATCCGTTCGGGCAAAGCGGGCTCGGCCACCGTCCGGCGATCCTGCGCCCGGGCGGTCGCCGCGATCAGGCCGAGCGCGAGGAGGGGGGCGAGGCGTAAGCAGGCAGCCATGCGGCCGTTCCTGCCATGCTCGGGATCGACCCCGCCTTACCGCCGGAGGACAGTGGGTTCATCCGCCATGCCGGTTCGCGTCAGGCGCGCAGGCGATAAAGCCCCGATCCATGCGGCGGCAGGGTCTGCGCGAAACGGCCGCCCGCCCGGCCGAGCGATTGTCCGCTCCACAGGTCGGTCACGCCGACCCCGCCCGGCAGGCCAAGATAGGACAGGGCCAAACCCACCTCCCTGGGCTTTTCGGTGGTGTTGAACAGCGCAAAATAACGGTCGCGCGGCGCGCCCTCGGGCGTGGCGGACCAGATGCGCGCGCCGTCCTCGACGAAATGCGGCCGGTTGTCGGTCGAGGCCTGGTTGACCGCCAGCACCGCGCGGTTGGTCAGCAGCGCCAGCGTCGGCGCGTCCAGATGGCGCAGGTCGCCGCCCATGATCAGCGGCGAGCGCGCGATCGACCACAGCGTCATCAGCGTCCGCTGCTCGTCGGGGGTGAACTTGGTGTCGCGCTTGCCCAGGGCGAGGCGGCCGAGCGGCAGCATGTCGGCATCGGGCCAGCCGCCCGGCCCGCAATAGGGCGTCCAATTCTCCAGCCGGGTGAACTGCGCCTCGAGCATCGGCCATTCGTCCCAGAAATCGTCCGAGATGCGCCACATCTGCGCATGGCGGCGGACATGCGGGCCCCGGATCACCGGCGTCTCGCCGGGCGACAGGCTGAGGATGATCGGGCGGCCGCTATTCCCGATCGCCTTGTGCGCCGCCTCGATCTCGGGCGCATGGGCGTCATAGGGGCGGCTCATATCGTCCATCTTGACGAAATCGACGCCCCAGGAGGCATAGAGCGCGAACACGCTGTCATAATAGGCCTGCGCGCCGGGTCGGGTCATGTCGACGCCGTACATGTCGGGATTCCAGGCGCAGATGCTGCTCGTGTCGGCGATGTCGGCGGCGCGGTAGCGGGTGCCGAGGATCGGCAGGTTGCGCTTCACCGCCAGCCGGGGAATGCCGCGCATCAGGTGGATGCCGAACCGCATCCCCATGGCGTGCACGTCCGCCGCCAGTTTCGTGAAGCCCGAACCGTCGGCGCTGGAGGGAAAGCGGTTGGGCGCGGGGATCAGGCGGCCATGACCATCCATCGCGGGCACCGGCGCGGCGCTATATTCATAGCTGGAGGCGTTGGGCTCATACCATTGGATGTCGACGGTGAAGATATCATAGCCGAAGGGCAGCAGCCGGTCGCGCATGATCGCGGCGGTCTCGCGGGCCTGCGCCTCGGTGATGGTGGTGGCGAAGCTGTTCCAGCTGTTCCAGCCCATGGGCGGGCGCGGGGCGAGCGGCCCTGCGGGCGCGGCGGCGCGGGCGCTCCCGCCAGCCAGCATCGCCGTGCCCGTCCATGCCGCCCCGGCCAGCGCCTGGCGCCGGTTGATCCCGCTTTCGTCCATCCTCACCACTCCCGGCCTGTTATTCTGTCGTTATCCCGGCAGGTTAGGGAGCATCCCCGGAGGCGGCAACCCGGTCGATATCCGCGCCCCAGGGATCGCGACCGACCACGACCGTTCCGGCGGGCGTGAAATCCGCCAGCGTGTCGGCGGCACGGCCATAGCGGTCCCAGCGGGGCAGGCCCGCGCCATTGGGGTCGCCGGTCTTCACGAAATTGACGAGATAGCCGCTCATCGCCCGGCCCATCGCCCGGTCGCGCGGGGTCGTGGCCGCGCCGTATTTGATTGCCTGATTGTCGAAGAAAAAGGGGATGTCGGTCGCATGCTGCGCGCCCGGCTGGCCGACCGACGAGGCGACATAGGAAAAGCGATATTCCCAGACCGGCACGCGCTTGTCGGCCAGCATTCCCGCCACCGCGCGTGCGCCGCCGACCATATAGCCGGTCTTGCCGCCGATATCGGCATCGGTCGCGCCGACCACCATCGGCACCCGCGCGAAGCGGTCGGCCCGATAGGCCGCGTGCGGATCGACGATCACCTTGCCGTCGACAAAGGGGCCGGAAAAGGTCGGCTCGCCGCCTGCGGGGTTGAAGAGCTGCGCCAGGTTCAGCCCGTCGGTCACCTGCTCGGCGGACAGTGCGCGCAGCCGCGACAGCGCATCGGGGGCGGCGGGGTCGATCCCCTTGGTGCGGGCGAACGCCGCGCCGATCCGCTCGACGGCGGCAAGCGTCCTGCGCGGATCGCTGCGCGCATCGCCGCCCGACATGACGAAGGCCCGGGCGAACAGCCCTTGCGCCTCGGGCGAGGTGACGAGCTGGTGCACCGACATGCCGCCCGCGCTCTCACCGACGATGGTGACCCTGGCCGGATCGCCGCCGAACGCCGCGATGTTGCGCCGGACCCAGCGCAGCGCGGCGATCTGGTCCATCGTGCCGTAATTGCCCAGCCGCCCACCATCGGCATTCTCGGCGGTCAGCTGCGGCAGCGCGAAGGTGCCGAACCGCCCGACCCGGTAGTTGAAGCTGACGACCATCACCCCCTGGCGCGCCAGATTCGCCCCCGCATAGGTCGGCGGCGATGCCCCGCCATTGACGAAGCCGCCGCCATAGATCCAGACCAGCACCGGCAGCTTGCGCCCGCTCCCGACGGGCTTCCAGACATTGGCGTAGAGGCAGTCCTCGGACGGCCGGGTGCCGAGCGGCGCGGCGTCGCTGGGAAAGGGTTGCTGCATGCAGTCGGCGGCATAGGCGGTGGCGTCGCGCACCCCGTCCCAGCGCGCGGCCGGTTGCGGCGCGCGCCAGCGGAGGGGGCCGACCGGCGGCGCGGCAAAGGGAATGCCCTTCCAGCTGGTCACACCGTCCGCGACGGTGCCGCGCACCTGTCCCGTCTCGATCCGGACCGTGGCGCCGTCGGACCGGGCGACGGCCGGGGCGGCCAGGGCGAGCGCCGACAGGGTCAGGACGGTCAGGGACTTCATCATCGGGCTCTCCTCCGCGCCGCTCCGGGCGTTCCGGGGCAAGGGGTACAACCCGATCATGCCGCCGCGCAATGCGGGGCGGTGAATTTATCGCTTTGTTATCAGGGCATTCAGGCGCCTTCGCAGGGGCGCGTCCCAATAATGATGCGCGACCGCGGCGAACAGGATCGTGAACAGATAGAGCGAAACCGCGATCGCCGTGGTCGTCGCGCCGCTGGCCGGTCGGGTCGCCACCCAGTTCATATAGACGTACACGAACGGATAATGGGTGATGTAGAGCGGATAGGAGAGCCGCCCCGCCAGCCTGCACAGCCGCAGCGTCGCGGGGCCGCCCGCCGAATGTCGGCCCGCCACGATGATGGCGGGAAACAGGATCAGCACACACCCGGCCTGGTAGAGTCCGTTCAACGCGATGCCATGCCACGTCCCCAGCACCGGCGCGGCGAACAGCGCCAGCAGGATCGCGCTCAACAGCGGGAAACCCAGCGTGAGGCCCGGCAGCCGGTCGCCCAGCCGATAGAGCAGCAATCCCACCAGAAACGGATAGGCCAGCCGGACCGGCGCGCCCCAGAAATTGGCAAGCCCCCAGCCGGTATCATAAGACCCCAGCGACAGCGCGGTGACCAGCGAGGCGATCGCCGCCAGCCCGGTCAGCGCGATCAGCGCGCGCATCCGCAACCGCCGCAGGACCAGCGCATAGGCGAGATTGCCGATATATTCCTGAAACAGGGTCCAGGCCGGGGCATTGAGCGGATGGCTGTCCCCCAGCCGATTGGGCAGCGGCGGCGAGGGCAGGGCGAGCATCGCCGCGACGAAGGCCAGAGCCACCCATGCGGCCGAGGCATCCTGCCGCCCATCGGCGAAGGGATCGCCCAGATAACTCGCCAGCCCGAGCAGGGCACCCAGCATGACGAGCGGATGCAGGCGAACCAGGCGCCGGACGAGAAAGTCGCGCACCGTCATCGCGCCCCATCGGTCGTCATAGGCATAGCCGATGACGAAGCCCGACAGCGCGAAGAAGAAATCGACCGCGAGATAGGCATGGGGCAGCATCAGCCGCGCCGGATCGAACAGCACCGTGATGCCCTGGATATGAAAGGCGACGACCAGCAGCGCCGCCGTGCCGCGCAGGCCGTCGAGCGTCTCGAAATGCGGCTTGTCCGTGCCGGTCCGGTCGAGCCGGGCGCTCATCGTCCGATCGGCCGGGCGGGATTGCCCGCCACCGTCGCGCCTTGGGCGACGTCACGGGTCACGACGCTGCCCGCGCCGATGATCGCATCGTCGCCGATGGTGACGCCGGGCAGGATCAGCGCGCCGCCGCCGATCCAGACATTGGCGCCGATGCGGATCGGCCGCCCCCATTCCAGTCCCTGCGCGCGCTGCGCCGGGTCGCGCGGGTGGTCGGCGGTCAGGATCTGGACGCCCGGCCCGACCTGCGTCCCCGCGCCGATCTCCACCGTCACGACGTCCAGGATGACGCAGCCGAAGTTCAGGAAGACCCCGTCGCCCAGCGCGATGTTATAGCCATAGTCGCAGTGGAAGGGCGGTCGCACGACGACGTTGCGCCCGACCTTGCCCAGCCCCTCGACCAGCAGCGCGTGACGCCCGCTCGCATCGGCGGCGAGCGACGCGTTGTACCGCGCCATCCAAGCCGCCGCCGCCGCCTGGTCGGTCGCCAGTTCGGGATCGTCGGCGGTATAGGGCTCACCCGCCAGCATCCGGTCCTTCTGGCGCATCGATCAGCTCAGATCGTGCAGGTCTTTGCCCAGCGGGGCGGTGATGCGCAGGTCGGAAAAGCGGACGCTCAGCCCGCTGCGCTCCGGGGTGCAGGCCATCGGCCCTACCTGATAGGCGGTGGCGACGGGGAAGGGGGCCAGCCGGACGAGCGGCCATGTCCGGCCGTCCGCCGACACCTGCAACCGCAATACGCCCCCGGCGACCGTCGCGCGCATCCAGAAGTCGGCGGCATCGCCCGTATAGGGGCCGGTCGCCCAGTCGGAACGGCCATCGGTCAACACGCTGCTCAGCATCGCGCGGCCATCGGACAGCTCGATCCCCGCCTTGACCCAGCGGCGTTCGTCGACGCGCACCATGATGCCCGCCTGATCGTAGAGCTTGTCGTAATGGCCCCGGATGCGCAGCTGCGCGGTGAAGGCGTCGGGGGCGGTGAATCCCAGGAAATGGCCGCTGTCACGCGTGAAGCCATAATGCGTCTCGCGCCAGAAGTCGGTGCCCTGATCGGTGGCCAGGGTCAGGTCGCCCGCCGCATCGACGCTCCATTGCCGGGGCTCGTTCAGCCAGCGGCCGTCGCGGCGGCCCAGCACCGGCCTGCCCGCATCTTGCGCCGCCGCCACGCCGCCGATGCCCGGCACCGTCAGCGCCATCGCACCCCCCATGACCGACCGGCGCGACATTCGCCTTTCCTGCATGACATCCATCCTTTCCGAACAGCGGATCGATGGCGATGTGTACATTTGTACACATGCAATGCAAGCGGTTTGCCGACGGCGGGGCGGGTCGGGTTCACCGGGCCGGGTGGTGCCCGCTCATCTCCGCTCCCGCATCGGCGGCGAAGCGGCGGTTCCAGATCACGGCGGAGGCCGAAATAGCGGCAACCACCAGGAACGCCGCCGAAAACACGGTCAGCGTCGGCTGCGCCTTGCCCTCGACCAGCGTCCCCAGCTCCAGCACCGTCGCCGCCGTGCAGATGCCCAGCGACAGGGTCAGCTGCTGGAAGGTCGCATAGAAGCTGGTCGCCGCGCTCATCCGTTCCTTCTCGACATCGGCATAGGCGATCGCGTTGAAGCCGGTGAACTGGAACGAGGTGAAGAAGCCCGACAGCGCGAGCACGCCGATCATCGCGGCGGTCGGCCAGTCGGGGCGGAACAGCGCGCAGGTCGCATAGCCCGCGCTGCTGACCAGCCCCGACACGATCAGGCTGCGGCGAAAGCCCCAGCGGCGCAGCACGCGCGGCGCCAGCGCCTTCATCGCCAGCGCGCCGACCGCGCCCGCCATGGTGATCGTGCCCGTCTTCGCGGCGGTCAGCCCGAAGCCCAGCTGGAACATCAGCGGCAACAAAAAGGGCTGCGCGCCCTGCGTGATCCGGGTCAGCGATCCGCCGATCACCGACAGGCGGAAGGTCGGCACGCGCATCAGCGTCAGGTCGAGGATCGGGTCGCTGACCCGCCGGGCATGGCGGATATAGGCGACGGCCAGCACCGCACCGACCGCCAGCAGCGCCAACGCGGCCCAGCCCGTCCCCGGTCGGCTCGCCAGCTCGAACCCGAACAACAGACAGCCGAGCGCGATCCCCGACAGGAGGAAGCCCGACACGTCGAACCGCGCCCGCGCATCGCCGGGCACGTCGGGCACCAGCAGGATCGCACCGATCATGCCCAGCACGCCGATCGGGATGTTGAGATAGAAGATCCAGCGCCAGTCGAGCCAGGTCACGATGAACCCGCCCAGCGGCGGCCCCAGGATCGGCCCGATCAGCGCGGGCATGACCAGCCAGGACAGCGCCTGGACCATATCCTCCTTGGCGACGCTGCGCAGCAGGACGAGGCGGCCGACCGGCACCATCATCGCCCCGCCGATCCCCTGCAGGAACCGCGCCGCGACCAGGATGGGCAAGGTCCCCGCCTGCGCGCACAGCACCGAGCCGAGCAGGAAGATGCCGATCGCCGAGCAGAAGACGGTCCGCGATCCGAAACGGTCGGCCAGCGTTCCGCTGGCGGGAATGAACAGCGCCAGCGCCAGCAGATAGGCGGTCAGCGCGAAGCTGAGGCTGGTGGCCGACGTGCCCAGGTCGCGCGCCATGGTGGGCAACGCAACGGTCAGGACGGTGCCGTCCAGCTGCTGCATGAACAAGGCCGACGCGACGACCAGCGCGATGACCCGATATCCGCGTTCGGGGGGGCGGGCGTCCGGGGCGGGGGTAGGGCGCGAACCGCTGGTCACCGCCTCGACCGCCGGGGCCAGTCCGTCGCCCACATCCGCACTCATCGAAGCCAAATTACGCCGCCGCCATCGCATGCCGTCCCGTCACCTCATCGTCCGCCATTGCCGAGTCTCGATCCCTTTACACGCAAATGGCGCAAAACGATCGATTTTGGGTCATGATGGCTGACGAATTGGGGCGGCAGAGAGTTCCCGATGGCGCGCGCTATCGGCGGGGCGATGTCACCGGATGCGCGTGCGCCCAGTCGAGCGCCTGTTGCAGCGTGGCGACCCAGACGTCGCGCCGATGCGCCTTCAGCCAGGCGACGAAGGCGCGGTGCTGCGCATCGCTGACCGCCAGGTGATCGCCGTCGACGCCGTGGAACAGCAGCACCGCCATGCCGCCGCCCGCCTCGGCCTGTTCGACAAAGGCGATCATCTTCGCGGCATCGTCGCCCTCGCCGAAACCGCGTGCGGGGATGTGCATCGGGTCGATCCGTGCGACGTCCGCCGCCAGCTCGGCCGGGCTGGCGCTGACCCCGCGGGCATAGGTGACGAGGCCGGCGGCGCGCAGCGGCTCGAGATAATCGACCCCGCCTGCTCGCGTCTCGCCACAGGGTGTCGCAAAGCCGTGGCGCATCCTGCCGTCGAGCGCGGTCAGCAGGACATTCTGCTGCGCGATCTCCTTAATCATGCTCGCCGGGGTATAGGCCTCGGTGGTGTAGCGCGGATCGGCGGGAAAGGCGGCGGCGCGGCAGGGGTGGAAGATGGTGTGATTGCCCAGCTCATGCCCTTCATGCGCCACGGCGCGCCAGCGACCGACATCCTGCGCGCGGACATTGGCGAGGAAGAAGGTGCCCTTCAGCCCGGCAGCGTCGAGCGCGGGCACCGCATGGTCGAGCTGCGAGGGCAGCGCATCGTCATAGGTCAGCACCACGGCCGCCTTCGCACCATGGGGCCAGCGGGTGGCGGCCTGGGCAGGCATGGCGGCCGCCGCGAGGGCGAGCAGCGTCAGGAGGCGGCGCATCAGCGGCGCGTCCATATATCGGGTCGGGCATCGATGGCCCGTTCGATCGCGGCGGCGATCCTGCGATCGTCATCCGTGTCGGGATGGGCGTCGCAGCCGGTGAAGCCCAGCCCGTCGACGGGCACGAAGGCGATGCGCCGTTCCCCGCCCGCGCGCAGCCGGTCGACGACCTTGCCGACCTCGCGCTTGATCTCGCCATCGGCCAGATCGGTCGCCCACAGGACGAAGAAGGCGCGGGGATAGTGGCGGCGCAGGCGGCCGACGAAATCGACATAGCGCCGCTCGTAATCGGCGTGCAGCGCGTCGCGGTCGGCCCAGCGCTCGCCGGGCTTCAGCGGCGTCGAAAAGTCGTTGGTGCCCAGCGCGATGACCACGACCTGCGGGTTCCAGCCGGGCGTCGCCGCCGGGGTGCGGCCGTCGAACAGCGCATAGGGATAGGCGTCCGGCAAGGTCGGCGCGGCGAAGCCGCCATAGTTGCGCACGATCCCGCGACCGGAAATGGCGTTGACCTGATAATCCGCGTCGTAATGGCGCGCGGCGATGCCGGGCAGGCCCAGCGTCGTGTCGGTCGTCCGCCAGATCGCATCCTGGCTGCACTGACGGGTGGGGGAGGTGTTGCCATAGCCGACCGTGTGCGAATCGCCGATGAACTCGATCTGCCGGGCGCGCGGCGCGGGCGCGGCCAGCGGGGTCGTGCCGGTGGGGGCGAACAGCCCGCGCAGCACCGTCCACCCGGCCTGGCTCTCGCTGGCGACGTCGACGCGGATGCGGTGCGGCCCCGCGCCCCGTGCGGCGATGCGATAGAGGCCGGGGGCGGGGCGGACCAGCGGCATGGGCGCGCCGCCATCGAGGCGGATGCGCAGCGACACGGCGCCGGGGCCGACCCCCAGATCGACCGACGGCCCCCGGAATGCGCCCTCGATATAGGTGCCCGGCCATTGCCGCCGATAGCCGTCCGTCGCGACCACGCGCCCGCCGATATGAAGCGGCAGCGGTCGCCCCGCCCGAGTCTCGGCCCCGAGCGCGCGGATGCCCTCGGCCGCACCCGACTGGGCGGGCAGGGCGGCGGGCAGGCCCATCGTCAGCGACAGACCGGCGAGCATCAGGCGGCAGCTCCGTGTCGGGGGCAGGATATGCGGCATCGTCTCTCCTGACGGGGCCGATGTTCCGCCCCATATGTCATCGCGTGCTACCCTCGGCGCGGCGCAACGCAACGAAAATCATTTCCTTTTCCCGTCCGGGCCTGACACGGATCGAACCGTGATGAGACAGGATTCCGAAGCGAGCGCGACCGCCGACTGGATCGCCCGGGCCCCCCGCGTCGCGGAGCGGAGCGCGCCGACCACGCAGGACGGTTTCCTCGCGCTGGTCGAGGCGGCGATGCCGGTGGTGCTGCGCGGTCTGGTCGAAGGCTGGCCGGTGGTCGCGGCGGGGCGGCGGGGAACGGCGGCGCTCGCCGACTGCCTGCGCGGCTATGACGGGGGCAGGCCGCTGGGGCTGATGGCGGGCGATCCCGCGATCGGCGGGCGATTCTTCTATCGCGACGATTTCAGCGGCTTCAATTTCGAGCGCGCGCAAATCCCGCTTCCCCTGCTGCTCGAGGCGTTGCTGCGCGCCGAGGGGCAGGATAAACCGCCCGCGCTTTATGCCGGGGCCAGCACCGCGGCCGAGCATTTCCCCGGCTGGACCCGCGACCATCCGCTGCCCTTGCCGGTCGGCGATGCGCAGGCGCGGCTGTGGATCGGCAATGGCAGCCGGGTGTCGGCGCATTACGACATGGCCAGCAACATCGCCGCCGTCGCGGCCGGACGCCGCCGGGTCGTGCTGTTCCCGCCCGAACAGACCGCCAACCTCTATGTCGGGCCGCTCGACATGACGATGGCGGGGCAGCCGACCAGCATGGTCGACCTCGAACGCCCCGACCTGACCCGCTTTCCCCGTTTCGCCGCCGCGCAAGCCGCCGCCCAGGTCGCCGAGCTGGGGCCAGGCGACGCCATTTATATCCCCGCCATGTGGTGGCACGAGATCCGCGCCGAAGGGCCGCTGAACCTGCTGGTCAATTACTGGTGGACGCGCGGCACGTCGGATGCGCCCTTCGCCGCGCTGGTCTATGCCATATTGGCGGTGCGCGACCGACCGGCGGCGGAGCGGGCGGCGATGCGCGAATGGTTCGACCACTATGTCTTTGGCGAGGATGCCGCGCGGGTGGCGGATCACCTGCCCCCGGCGGTGCGCGGCATATTGGGGCCGCCCTCTCCCGAACGGGACGAGCGGATTCGCGGCTATCTGTTGCGGATGCTGGGCGCCGGTCAGCCCTGACCGGCGACGATCCGCGCCAGCGCCACCGCATGTGGCGGCAGGCCCGCCACGGCGGTCGCGGTCGCCTGTCGCATCTGGCGCAGCGCGGCGAGAACCCGGTCGTCGTCCAGCGCGTCGATCACCGGGTCATAGCCCTGGGGCATCACCCCCTGGCCCAGCAGCACCGCGACCCAACTGGGCGTCGCGAACAGCTCGTCCTCATAGCGGAAGATGCGCCCCTTTTCGCGGAACAGCGCGATCTTGCGGGGCAGCGTGTCGGGCAGGGCCATGGTGCGGACATGGTCCCAGAAGGGGGAGTCGTCGCGCGCGGTCGCGTGATAGTGAAGGATGATGAAGTCGCGGATCGAGCGGTAATTGTCGCCCATCTGCCGGTTATACTCGTCACGCTCGACCGGCGAGAGCCGCTTGTCGGGGAAGAGCGCGAACAGTTTCGAGATGCCCTGCTGGATCAGGTGGATGCTGGTCGATTCCAGCGGCTCCAGAAAGCCCCCCGCGAGGCCCAGCGCGACGACGTTGCGCTCCCACAGGCGCTGGCGGCATCCGGCGGTGAAGGACAGCCGCCGGGGCGTCGCGGTCGGCGCGGCGTCGAGCCGGGACAAGAGCAGGCGCTCCGCCGCATCGTCGTCCATGAACCGGCTGGCATAGACCACGCCATTGCCGGTCCGATGCTGAAGCGGGATGCGCCATTGCCAGCCCGCTTCGTGCGCGGTGGCGCGGGTATAGGGGAGCAGCGGCTCGGTCCGCTCGGTCGGCACCGCGATGGCGCGGTCGCAGGGCAGCCAGTGCGACCAGTCCTCGAACGGCACGCCCAGCGTATCGCCCAGCAACAGGCTGCGGAAGCCCGAACAGTCGACGAACAGGTCGCCCGCGATCCGGCGGCCATCCTCCAGCCGCACGCCCGCGACATCGCCGTTTTCATGCCGCTCGACCGCGACGATCCGCCCCTCGACCCGCGCGACCCCGTCCGCCTCCGCACGCCGGCGCAGAAAGGCGGCATAAAGCCCGGCATCGAAATGATAGGCATAGGCCAGCCCCGACAGCGGCGAGCGCGGATCGGGCAAGGGCTTGCCGAACGCGGCCCGCTCCATCGCGACGGTCGAGGCGGAATAGTCGCCGATCGGCCCGACGCCCGGCTGCCCCTGCATCTTCAGCCAGAGCTGATGGAAGTTCAGCCCCTGAATGTCGCGGCCATGATGGCCGAAGGGGTGAATATAGTGGCTGTCGGGGCGGTGCCAGCCGGTGAATGCGATACCCAGCTTGAAGCTGCCCTGGGTGGCGCGCAGGAACTCCGCCTCGTCGATGCCGAGCAGCGCGTTGAAGTTCAGGATCGAGGGGATGGTCGCCTCGCCGACGCCGACCGTGCCGATCGCGTCCGATTCCACCAAGGTGATCCGGCGGCGGCCATTGTCCAGATAGCGCCCGGCGGCGGCCGCCATCATCCACCCGGCGGTGCCGCCACCGACGATCACGACATGTTCGATGGGGGAAGGGGTCATGATCCGCGCTTTCCGGCGGCGGCGCGCCACTGTCCAGCCCTGTCGAGCACGGCCCGGCGTGCGACCTCGCGCGGAATGCCCATCGCGATGGGATCGGACCGCTCGGGGCGCAGGCCCTGGCCGATCAGCATCGCGATCCAGGCGTCGCGCTCGACCGAATCCTCGTCCGCCGGGGGCAGGGTGCCGCGCCGTTCGAACTGGGAGATTATGGTCGCCAGCGACGGGGTCATGGCGGGCGGCGTCGTGGTGGCGATGTAATGCGCGGCGAGGAAGTCGCGCATCCGGTCGGCACGCTGGTTCGCGCGGCGATTATATTCGGCCGACAGCAGGGGCATGTCCGCGCCGGTCGGCAGCAATTCCAGCGCCAGCGCGATCTGGGCCAGCGCCAGCGTGAAGCCGGTCAGGCCCAGCGGCCCCGGCTGCACCGCCGCTTCGCCCAGCGCCAGGACGTTGCCGCGCATCGGCGCCGACAGGCGGCCCGGGACAAGGGCGATCGCGCCCGGTGCCGCGTCCCGGCTGGCGCTCACCGACGCGCCGGGCCATGTGGCGGTCCAGCCGTCCGCCACGGCGCGATAGCTGTCGATGGGGGAGGGGGAGGGGGCGGCGGCGGACGGCTCCAGCCGAAGGTGATGGCAGGGCAGGCTGTCGCCCCAGCCCTCGAACCCCTGGGAGGTGGCGACCAGCCGCGCCGGGCCGGTCGCGTCGATGACCAGATCGGCCTCGATCCGACCGCCATCAGAGAGTTGCAGCGCCTCCACGCCGCCGGTCCCGCCTGCCACTTCGGCGAGCGGAGCATTTGCGAGCACCACTCCCGCCTGCCGGGCGAGCGAGGCCAGCCCGTCGCGCAGCCGCCGCGCATCCAAATGGAGCCCAGACTCGACATCGCGGGGAACCAGGCCCGCCTCGGCGGCGACGCAGGCGGGGTGGAGCGCGTGGAACGGCATCGGCGCCCCGGCCCGGAGCCAGAGCTGGTGCAGCGGTGCACCGGCAAGCGGCGGGGCGGGCTCGTCCGCGACCATCCACGCCGTCCCGTCCGCGCTCCAGTCGAGGAACCGCGTGGCGAGGCGCGGCATCGCCACGCCGTGCGCCAGCATCACGTCGGGCGGGCAATGCAGCCGCGCGAGCATCGCATGGGCGGACGGCAGGGCGAGCGGCCAGCGATCCGCCAGCGCGGCATCGGGCACGGCCGCGGGGACCAGCGTGACTCGCGTGCCCGGCATGGCCTGCGCAAAGGCGAGTGCGGCGGCGAAGGCGACCGGCCCTCCACCCGCGACCGCAACATGGGCGGGAAGGGTGCGGCGGTTCATGCGCGTGCTCCCGCCGCGATGGCCGCCAGTGCTGCGTCATGGGTGGGCATCCGCGCCACCCGATCGGCGATCGCGCGCGACAGGCCGGACAGGGCGCGGTCGAGCCCGGTGCCTTCGGGCCGATCGGCGCGCGGGTCCCAACCATGCGGCACGACGCCCTGGCCCAGATAGACCGCGACCCAACTCGGCTCGAGGAACAGGCCGTGGCGATAATGCGCGACCTGCGCGGTGGCGCGCCACAACGCCATCTTCTCGGCCAGCGTGTCGGGCACCGTCATGGTGCGGACATGGTTCCAGAAGGGGGAGTCGTCGCGGGTCGTGGCGTGATAATGCAGGATCAGGAAATCGCGGATCCGGTCATATTCGGCATCGATCGCGGCGTTGAACCCGTCGCGGTCGATATCGGTGACCTGCGCGTCCGGGAAATGCTCGACCAGCGCGGTGATCGCGGCCTGGACCAGATAGATGCTGGTCGACTCCAATGGCTCGAGAAAGCCCGAGGCGAGCCCGACCGCCACGACATTGCCGACGAAGCTGCGCCGCCGCCGCCCCGCGCGGAATTTCAGGAAGCGCGGCTCGGCGAGCGCGGGGCCGTCCAGCCCGGCCAGCAGCAGTTCGGCCGCCCGTTCATCGTCGCAGAATGCGCTGGCATAGACATGGCCGTTGCCGACCCGGTGGCGCAGCGGGATGCGCCAGCGCCAGCCCGCGACGGTCGCGGTGGCATGGGTGAAGGGCTCGGTCGGCGCGTCGGGGCTGGCGCTCGGCACCGCCACCGCACGGTCGCAGGGCAGCCAGTGCGACCAGTCCTCCCAGGGTTCGGCCAGTTCCTGCCCCAGCAACAGGCTGCGAAATCCCGAGCAGTCGATGAACAGATCGCCCTCGATCCGCGTGCCGTCGGCCAGCGTCACGGCCCGGACCGCGCCGTCGCCCGCATCGCGCTCGACCGCCACGACGCGCCCCTCGGTCCGCCGCGCGCCGCGCGCCTCGGCCCAGCGGCGAAGGAAGGGCGCGAAGCGGGTCGCGTCGAACTGATAGGCATAGCCGAAGCTGGTGGTCGGATCGTCGGGGTCGGTGCCCGGTCGCTCGAACCGGCGGGCTTCGGCGGCTGAGACCCCGGCCGAATAGGCGCCGATCGGCGGCACCGGCGCTCCTTCGGCATGGCGACGCAGCCAGTAATGGTGAAAGCCGATATCGGCGAGCGGGCGGCCATAGGTGCCGAAGGGGTGGATATAGCGGTCGCCGATCCGGCCGAAATCGCGGAATTCGATCCCCAGCTTGTAGGTGGCATCGGTCGTCGCCATGAATTCGGCTTCGTCGATGCCCAGTCGTTCGAGATAGGCGCGCAGATGCGGCAGGGTCGCCTCGCCGACGCCGACGATGCCGATCTCCTCGGACTCGACCAAGTGGACGGTGCACGCCGCGGGCAACAGGCCGACCAGCCCCGCCGCGGTCATCCAGCCCGCCGTGCCGCCGCCGATCACGATGATGCGCACCCGGTCGTCCGCCGATGGATCGCCGCTCACTCGAACCTCTCCCGATCATGCCCGCAGGGATCCTGTGAGTGTCACCTGGCAGCAACAGTTCGATGCAATTCCTCAATAATTAAATCAAGTTTAGATATTTCCCTTGAGTCCGGATCGGCACCGATTTAGCCGCATGATAACCGCTATCACGCGGCACGAAAAAATGGGGGCGCTTCCATGACGAAGCGCATCGGAGAGGATCGGGAAGGTACATGCACACCATGCGAATCTTGGCTGACGGCGTCAGCCGCAAGCGGCTGGCGGCCACGGTTTCGGTCGTAGCCCTTTGTGCGGCCGTGCAATTGGTCCCCGCGACCGCGTCGGCCCAGACGACGCCCGCACCCGCTTCCCGCGACGACGAGTCCGTGCCCCAGACCAATGTCGGCGCCGGTACGGCCGGGCAGGCCAGCGTGCCCGCCGGTGCCAATGCGGGCAAGAAGCCGCTGTCGAACAGCGCGTCGATCGCCAACCAGACCGCGCCCGACCAGTCCAATGTGACCGCTACCGACGTCGCGACGCCCGCCGCCGAGGGCAATCAGGGTGACATCGTTGTCACCGGCCTGCGCCAGTCGCTCGCCAATGCCCAGTCGATCAAGCGCAACGCCGACACGGTGGTCGATGCGATCACCGCCGAGGACATCGGCGCGCTTCCCGACCGTTCGGTCAACGAAGCGCTGCAGCGCGTCCCCGGCGTCGCCATCACCCGCTTCGCCGCCGCCAACGACACCGCCCACTTCTCGGTCGAGGGTTCGGGCGTCACCATCCGTGGCCTCAGCTATGTGCGCGGCGAGTTCAACGGCCGCGACAGCTTCGGCGTGTCGGGCGGTCGTGAGATCGGCTTCAACGACGTGCCGACCGAACTGGTCGGCTCGGTCGACGTGTACAAGAACCTGACCGCCGACCTGATCGAAGGCGGCATCTCGGGCACGGTCAACATCAACACCCGCAAGCCCTTCGACACCAAGGAGACGCTGGTCTATCTGTCGGGCAGCGTGAACTATGGCGACTTCTCGAAGCGCAGCGCGCCCGCCGTCGTCGGCCTGTTCTCCAAGCAGTGGCAGCTGGGCAATGGCGGCCGCTTCGGCATCCTCGCCAGCGGCAGCTACAACCAGCAATATAGCCGGTCGGACTCGGTCTTTTATTCGGCGTTCATCCCGCGCTACAATGACGACACCAACGGCAATGGCCAGCAGGACGCGGGCGAGGGCCGGACGATCAACGCGGGCACGCCCTATGCGTCGACCGCCTATGACCATTATCCGGTGCCGTCGGGCCGCAACGTCGTGTACGTGCCGCTGGGTGCAGGCTCGCGCATGCAGCAGTTCGACCGCACCCGCATCGGCTATGCCGGTTCGGCGCAATATGAGAATGGCCGCGGCAACCTGCTGATCACCGCGCAGTTCCTGCGCGCCGAGTCCAAGCAGACCTGGCTGGACCGCACGGTCGAGCCGAACGTCTATTATGCCGACGCCAACCAGATCTTCCCGCAGGGCTATAACCCCAATGCGCCGATCGCGGGGCAGAGCTTCACCCAGCCGACCTATGACGCCAACGGCCTGTTCACTTCGGGCACGCTGATCCGCAACGGCGGCGGTCAGTACACCACGCTCGCCAACCGCTATTTCAAGACGGACGGCGCGACGCAGGACCAGTCGGTCAACGTCAAGTGGGACCCGACCGAGCGGCTGCACCTGAACTTCGACGGGCAATATGTCTTCTCGAAGGGCCGCGATTCGGACGACACGGTCGAACTGGCGACCTTCTCGGGCGTGCGGATCGACGGTAGCAACGGTGCGCCGCTGATCAACGTGATCCCGCCCAACGGCCAGTCCGCCGCCGCCTATTTTGGCGACCCGACCAAGATCTTCATCCGCGACGCGATGAACAACCGCACGCACAGCGACGGCGACGAGTGGGCATTCAAGGCCGATGCGCAATATGACGTGTCCGAGGACTCGTTCCTGCGCAAGGTGCGGGTCGGCGGCCGCTATTCGGACCGCAACCAGACGGTGAAGACCAACGACTATAACAACTGGGGCGCGGTGTCCGACACCTGGACCTCCAGCACCGCGACGCTCGACAAATATTCGAGCGCGGTGACCGGTCTGAACTTCACCGATTTCTATCGTGGTCAGGTGGTGACCCCGCCGACGACCTATGGCCTGCGCGATGCGCTGCTGACCGATCACGACGCGCTGACCGCACTGCTGCGCGAGGCGACCAAGGCGTCGGGCGGCGGCTATGTCCCGCTGGAGGATCGTGGGTCCGACCTGGTCGACGGCTATTTCCGGCCGAACGAAGTCTACAAGATGCGCGAGCGGACCTATGCGGCCTATGCGCGCGTGGATTTCGGGATCGACAATATCGGCGGCGGCGAGACCAGCCTGTCGGGCAATATCGGCCTGCGCTACGTCCACACGCAGGACGAGTCGACCGGCGGCATTACCTTCCCGCAGATCGGCACGACGATCGGCAATTTCCCGACCGTCGCGGCCTATTGCGCCTCGCCCAACGACACCAACACGGTGCGCCCGATCTGTACGCTGACCAGCGCGCAGCAGGCGGCGGTCGTCGCCTTCTCGAACGGCGCGTCGACTACCGACGTGGCCAAGCAGAGCTTCGACAAGTGGCTGCCCAGCCTGAACCTGAAGTACCAGGTGACGCCGACCCTGCTGTTCCGTCTGGCGGCGTCCAAGGCGATCTCGCGCCCCGGCTTCACCGATCTGCGCAACTTCGTCGGCCTCAGCCCCTCGGGCAGCAACACGACCGGGTCGTACGGCTTCCAGTCGAGCGCGCGGAACCCCTATCTGCGTCCGGTCGATGCCAAGCAGGTCGACCTGACCGCCGAATGGTATTTCGCCAAGGTCGGCTCGCTGACGGGTGCGGTGTTCTACAAGGAATTGTCGAACATCATCCTCGACAATTACGGGTTCGTCCGCGACTTCACCAACAACGGCCAGACCTACGCCGTGTCGGTGAACGGCCCCGCCAATGCACCGGGCACGGCGCATATCAAGGGTGCGGAAATCTCGTACCAGCAGACCTACGACTTCCTGCCGGGCATCCTGCGCGGCCTGGGGACGCAGGCGACCTTCACCTATGTCGATCCGGGCAAGATCCCCAATGCGACGCCGAACAACGGGCCTGCCGACGGCAACCGTCCGCCGGTCGACGTGGCGGGGCTGTACAGCACGCTGCCGCTGGCCCAGCTGTCGAAGTACAATTTCAACGTCTCGGCCTTCTATGACTATGCGGGCATCTATGCGCGCATAGCCTATAGCTGGCGGTCCAAGTATCTGCTGACCAACCGCGACTGCTGCTTCCCGTTCCTGCCGGTCTATTCGCTGGCGGCGGGCCAGGCGGACGCCTCGCTGTTCTACACGGTCAACAAGCAGTTCAAGATCGGTCTGCAGGTCCAGAATCTGCTCGACGCGACGACGCGCACGACCTTCGTGCTGAACAGCTCGGGCCTGGAAGCGCCGCGGTCGTACTTCAAGAGCGATCGCCAGTTCCAGCTGAGCGTCCGCCTGACCTACTGATCGGTCGGCACGACCGCATGAAAAAGGGCCGCGGTGGCGACACTGCGGCCCTTGTTTTTTCCCGAGCCGATCAGCGGGCGATGGGCTTGGGCGCTGGTCTGGCCAGCGCGGTGCGGATCGCGGCCTCGGCCACCGGGGCCATCACGGCATAGCCCGCCTCATTAGGGTGGACGCCGTCATAGGTCAGGCTGGCGCGGGTCGCCTGTCCGTCGTGCAGCGCCGACCAGTAGTCGGCATAGGTCGCCCCCGTGCGCGCCGCATAGCCCTTCATCCAGTCGTTGAGCACCGCGATCCGCGACGCGGTGTCGAGGCCGGGCCGCCAGGGGAAATGATCGGCGGGCGGAATGGAGGCCAGGATGACGCGGATGCCGTGCGCCCGCGCCAGCTCGGCCATCGACATGATGTTCGCCTCGGTCTGTTCGGGCGTCATCGGGCCGGTATTGCCCGCAATGTCGTTGGTGCCCGCCATGATCTGGACGATCTTCGGCTTCAGGTCGATCACGTCCTGGCGAAAGCGCAGCAGCATCTGGGTCGTCGTCTGGCCGCCGATGCCGCGCCCGATCCGGCCCGGCGTGAAGAAGCCCGGCATCTTGTCGAACCAGCCTTGCGTGATGGAATCGCCCATGAAGACGATCGTCACCGGCCCGGTCACGCGGGCATTGGCCTGTTGGTAGCGACCCAGCCAGCCGAAATCATTGTGCAGCCGGATTTCGCCCTCGTCGGGCTTGGCGGCGGCGGGCGGCGGCACCTGCTGCGCGGAGGCTCCGGCACCGAGCAGCAGCAGAAGGGCAGGGGCGTAGCGCATCAACGTCTCCAGCAAGCATCAGGCGGTCGCAAGGCACGGCGCCGCCTTTGTTTTTCGTGCCCTCGGTCATGTCCGACGAAGCCGTTGCGAAGCGTAGAGCGGTAAAAAGAAAATTTGAAATATGTTTTGTTGACAGCGCTGTCATGAAACCGGAACGTCGCATGAAAATCGACAGGAGAGGATGTACCATGCCGTTTTCCCGCACGCTGGCCCTGATGGTGGCCGCAACCGCGCTCAGCAGCGGCGTTTCCGCCCAGACAGCCGGGCAACAGGCCGCCGGTGCCGCCGAGGCTTCGGCGGTCGCGCATCCCGATCTGTGGCCCCGACTGCCCCTGAAGCGGCAGCGCGATCCGAAGGTCGAGGCGCGGGTCGAACAGATCCTGTCGAAGATGAGCGTGGAGGACAAGGTCGGCCAGCTGATCCAGGTCGACATCGCCTCGATCATGCCCAAGGACCTCGAGACGTACAAGCTCGGCTCGATCCTGAACGGCGGCAATTCGGCGCCCAATAATGACGAATTCGCCCCCGCGCCCGAATGGCTGAAGCTGTTCGACGCCTTTTACGACGCCTCGGCGAAGCGCAGCGACGGGCGTCCGCAGGTGCCGCTGATCTGGGGCACCGATGCGGTGCACGGCGCGAACAATATCGTCGGCGCGACGCTGTTCCCGCACAATATCGGCCTCGGCGCGGCGCGCGACCCCGAGCTGATCCGCAAGATCGGCGCGGCGACGGCGGCGGAGACGGCGGCGACCGGCATCGACTGGAGCTTCGCGCCGACCGTGGCGGTGGTGCAGGACGATCGCTGGGGCCGCACCTATGAAAGCTATTCGGAGGACCCGGCGATCGTCGAATCCTATGCCGGAAAGATGGTCGAGGGCATTCAGGGCAGCGTCGGCGGCGACTTCATGAAGCCGGGCCATGTCATCTCGTCGATCAAGCATTTCCTGGGCGATGGCGGCACCGGCGGCCGCGACCAGGGCGATACGCGCGTGTCCGAAGAGGTGCTGCGCGACGTGCACGCGGCCGGTTATCGCAGCGGCCTGGTCGCGGGCGCGCTGACCGTGATGCCCAGCTTCTCCAGCTGGAACGGCACGAAGATGACCGGCAACAAGAGCCTGCTGACCGGCGTGCTGAAGGACAAGCTCGGCTTTGACGGCTTCACCATCGGCGACTGGAACGCCCATGGCCAGGTGCCCGGCTGCAACAACGAGGATTGCCCGGCGGCGATCAATGCCGGGCTCGACATGTTCATGTATTCGGGCGCGGGTTGGAAGCAGCTTTACGCCAACACGCTGCGCGAGGCGAAGGACGGCACGATCCCGGCCGCGCGGCTGGACGATGCGGTGCGCCGCATCCTGCGCGTGAAGATATTGGCGGGCAGCTTCGAGGCGGGGCGTCCGTCCTCGCGGCCCATGTCGGGCAAGTTCGACCTGATCGGATCGCCCGAGCACCGCGCCATCGCGCGTCAGGCGGTGCGCGAGTCGATGGTCCTCCTCAAGAACAATGGCAGCCTGTTGCCGCTCAAGCCCGGCGCCAATATCCTGGTCGCAGGGCGCGGCGCCGACAATATCGGGCAGCAGGCGGGCGGCTGGTCGATCACCTGGCAGGGCACGGGCGTCACCAACGCCAACTTCCCCAACGGCCAGTCGATCTGGGCGGGCATCGACGAGGCGGTCCGCGCGGGCGGCGGCAAGGCGGTGCTGGCGGTCGATGGCGCCTATAGCGCCAAGCCCGACGCCGCGATCGTGGTGTTCGGCGAGACCCCCTATGCCGAGTTCACCGGCGACCGCCCGACGCTGGAATACAGCCCCGAGGACAAGAGCGACCTGGCGTTGCTCAAGAAGCTGAAGGCCGCCGGTGTCCCGGTCGTCGCGGTGTTCCTGTCGGGGCGTCCGCTCTGGGTGAACCCCGAGATGAACGCGGCGGACGCATTCGTCGCGGCCTTCCTGCCCGGCACCGAGGGCGGCGGCGTGGCGGACGTGCTGATCGCCGGGCGCGATGGCAAGCCGCGCCACGACTTCCATGGCAAGCTCAGCTTCTCCTGGCCCAAGCGGCTCGACCAATATGTGCTGAACAAGCGGGACGCCAATTACGACCCGCTCTTCCCGATCGGCTATGGCCTGACCTATGCGCAGGGCGCGACCGTGCCGGTGCTGAGCGAGGCGCGTCCGGCGGTGGCGGCGGGGGACCAGAATGCGCTGTTCGTGCGCGGCCGGGTGGTCGCGGGCGCGCGGCTGGACGTGGCGGGAGCGGTGCAGCAGAGCCGCGTCGACCGCGCCGCGCAGGAGGACAGCCTGCGCTTCACCTTCGCGGGCACCGGCCCGGCGAGCGCCGCGATCGAGGAAGCCAAGCCGATCGACATCACCCGCGAGTCCAACGGCCAGCTGAGCCTGCTGGTCGACTACCGCGTGACCCAGGCCCCGACCGGCGAGGTCCTGCTGGGCATGGAGGGCGGCAAGCCCGCCACCGTGCCGATCACCGGCGCGCTGAAGGGGACGCTGGGCGAATGGCGCCAGCTGGCGGTGCCGCTGCGCTGTTTCGCCGATGGCGGCTTGACCATGGCCTCGGTGACGAAGCCCTGGACGATCGCGACGAGCGGCAAGCTGGGCCTCGACATCTCCTCGATCCGCATCGCCAGCGCGCCGCCGGGGCCAGTCAGCTGCGGGATGCGCTGATCGGCTATCCGGTCCTGTAAGGGAATCGCTGCGAAAACGCCCTCACCATCCCCGCGCAGGCCGGGGTCCGGTCGGGCAAGCGCTGGTACATCGTTGCCATCGCCCCGTAACTGGACCCCGGCCTTTGCCGGGGTGACGGGTGGGGGAGGGTTTCGGCCACTCAAAATACCGCAAGCAATTTGCATTATTCTTCGTTATGCCAATGGAATCAGGTCGATCGACCTGCACCATGACGACGGCAAAGCCGCGTCGGGAAACGATATGAGGGGGAGGATGCGGGCATGACCATGGATATCGATCGTCGCGGCTTTCTGGGGTCGGCGGCCTTGCTGGCGGGATGCGCGGGCGTGGCGGCTGGCGCCGATGCGGCGGGCGCGAAGCGGGAGCTGTTCGTCCGGCGCAAGGGCACCCGCCTGATGATCGGCGACGCGGTCTATCGCTTCGTCGGGGCCAATATGTGGTACGCCGCCTATCTGGGGGCCGATGCCCCTTATGGCGACCGCGCCCGGCTGCGGCGTGAGCTGGATGCGCTGGCCGCGATGGGCGTGACCAATATCCGCATCCTCGCCTCGGCCGAGGAAGGGCCGTTGCGCGACTCGATCAAGCCGGGCTTCCGTACCGCCACCACGACCAACCAGACCTTGCTCGCCGGGCTCGACTATGCGCTGGCGGAGATGGCCAAGCGCAACATGCGCGCGGTCCTGTACCTGACCAATTTCTGGGAATGGTCGGGGGGCATGATGACCTATCTGTCCTATGTGAACGGGGGTCAGTTCCTGAATGCGAACGACCCGGCGCATCCCTGGCCCGCCTTCGCCAATTTCAACGCGCAATTCTATGGCAATGATCGCGCCAAGGAGATGTATCGCGACTGGATCCGCACCATCGTGTCGCGCACCAACAGCGTCACCGCAAAGCCCTATGCGGCCGACCCGACGATCATGGCGTGGCAGCTGTCCAACGAGCCGCGCCCGGCGGGCGATCTGGCGCATGCCGATCTCGACCAATTCCATGGCTGGGTCCGCGACAGCGCGACGCTGATCAAGTCGCTCGATCCCAATCATCTGGTCTGCACCGGATCGGAAGGGCTGAAGGGCACGCTGGAAAAGCCCGACATCCTGCTGGCCGAACATGGCATCGACGCGATCGATTATCTGACCGCGCATATCTGGCCCAACAATTGGGACTGGGTGAAGCAGGCCGATCTGGCGAACACCTACAAGCGCGGCGAGACGCTGACCCAGGACTATATCGTCAAGCACATCGGCTATGCCCGCCAGCTGGACAAGCCGCTGATCATCGAGGAGTTCGGCTATCCCCGCGACGGCGGCAGCAACGATCCGAAGGTCGCGACGACCTATAAGGACCGTTTCTACCGCCTGATCTATGCCGCCGCGCTGCGCGACATGGCGGCGGGCGGGCCGATCGCGGGCACCAATTTCTGGGCCTGGAACGGCGAGGCGCGCGCGCAGCATCCCGACTATCGGTTCCGCGATGGCGACGGCCAATATATGGGCGACCCGCCGCACGAGCCGCAGGGCTGGTACGGCATCTTCACCGGCGACACGACGGTCCGCATCGTCGCGGACCATGCCGCGGCCATCGCCCGGCTCCCCAAGACCCGATAAGCGCAGGAGAGGCCGCCATGCTCCGTCGTTTCGCCCGCCCGCTCGCCGCCGCCGCGCTGCTGCTCCAGATGGCCGTTCCCGCCACGGCGCAGGAGGTGCTGGACACCGACCCCAACACGCTCGCCCCGTCCCAGGACCCCAAGCGCACCGCCAACGGCCTCGCGCAGACCCCGCCCATGGGCTGGAACAGCTGGAACAAGTTCGCCTGCAACGTGAACGAGGATGTGATCCGCCGGACGGCGGACGCGATGGCCTCCAATGGGATGAAGGCGGCGGGATATGAATATATCGTCATCGACGATTGCTGGCACGGCGCGCGAGACGCCAATGGCTTCATCACCGAGGATCGCCAGCGCTTTCCCGGCGGGCTGAAGGCGCTGGGCGACTATATCCATGCCAAGGGGCTGAAGTTCGGCATCTATTCGGATGCGGGCACCAAGACCTGTGGCGGGCGTCCGGGCAGCCAGGGGCATGAATATCAGGACGCGCTGCAATATGCGCGCTGGGGCGTCGACTATCTGAAATATGACTGGTGCTCGACGGGCGTGCGCAATGCCGAGGAAGCCTATGCGACCATGGCCGATGCGCTGCGCGCGACGGGGCGGCCGATCCTGTTCTCGCTATGCGAATGGGGCCATTCGCGGCCCTGGCTATGGGGGGCGAAGATCGGCAATATGTGGCGCACCACCGGCGACATCACCGACAAATGGGAAGGCAAGCACGGCTATAGCTGGGGCGTCGCCTCGATCGTCGACATGAACGAGCCGCTCTGGCCCTTTGCCGGGCCGGGCCATTGGAACGATCCCGACATGCTGGAGGTCGGCAATGGCGGATTGAGCGACACCGAATATCGCGCGCATTTCTCGCTCTGGGCGATGATGGCGGCGCCGCTGATCGCGGGCAACGACGTCGCGGGCATGACGCCCGCGACCCGCGACATCCTGCTGAACCGCGACGTCATCGCGGTCGATCAGGACCCGCTGGGCGCGCAGGGCCACCGGGTGGCGCGCGACGGCCAGCGCGAGGTCTGGGTCAAGCCCATGGCCGATGGCGGCCGCGCCCTGTTGTTCTGGAACCGGGGCGAGACCCCCGCGCGGATCGGCGCGGACTGGACGCAACTCGGCCTGCCCGCCACGACCCGCCTGCGCGCACGCGACCTGTGGACGCACAAGGATCTGGGCCGTCTGTCCCGCCGCTACGAGGCGGAGGTCGCGCCGCACGGCGTGGCGATGATCCGCCTCCAACCCTGAAGCGGCGGCGGGCGCGAGCGGTCAGAGGCCCGCGCCGCCCCCGCCGGGCGTCTCGATGACGATCCGGTCCCCCGCCTGAAGCTCGACCTGATCGACGCCGGGCAGGGCGTGCCGGGTGCCGTCCGCCCGGACCAGCCATTGTCGTCCCACGGCTCCGGCACCGCCGCCCGCCAGACCGAAGGGCGCGACGGTCCGGCGCGAGGCGACGATGGTGGCGGTCATCGGTTCCAGCGCGGTGATCTCGCGAATGGCCCCGTCGCCGCCGCGATGACGGCCGCTGCCCCCCGATCCCCGGCGAATGTCGAACCGGTCGAGCCGGACGGGATAACGGAGTTCCAGTATCTCGGGATCGGTGATCCGCGTGTTCGTCATATGGCTGTGCACCGCCGATGCGCCGTCAAAGCCCGGTCCGGCGCCGGTTCCGCCGCAGATCGTCTCGTAATATTGATAGCGGTCGTTGCCGAACAGGAAGTTGTTCATCGTCCCCTGCGACGCGGCGCAGGCCCCCAGCGCGCCGAGCAGGGCGTTGCAGACCGCCTGGCTCACCTCGGTATTGCCCGCCACCACCGCGCTGCCGGGCGGGGGCGACAGGAAGCTGCCCGTCGGGATGATGATGGTCAGCGGTGCCAGGCACCCCTCGTTCAGCGGCAGGTCCTCGCCGATCAGGCAGCGAAAGGCATAGAGCACGACCGCACGGGTGACCGCCGGGGGCGCGTTGAAATTGCCGGGGCGGGCAGGGCCGGTGCCCGTGAAGTCGATCGTCGCCGCCCGCGCCGCCCGGTCGACCGTGACCCGCACCGCCAGCGGCGTGCCGTCGTCCATCGCATAGGCGAAGGCCCCGTCCTCCAGCCGCGACAGGACGCGGCGGATGCTTTCCTCCGCCTGGTCCATGACATGCCCCATATAGGCGTGCACCATCGGCCAGCCGCTGGCCGCGATCAGCGCGTTCAGCTCGGCGATGCCGGTCGCGTTGGCGGCGAGCTGCGCCTTGATGTCGGCGACATTGGTGTCAGGGCTGCGCGCGGGATAGCGCGCCCCGGCCAGCAGCTCGCGAAACGCCGCCTCGCGCAGCGTCCCGCCATCGACCAGCAGGAAGTCGTCGATCACCACGCCCTCTTCCTCCAGCGTGCGCGACAGGGGCGGGGTCGATCCGGGGGTCAGCCCGCCGATATCGGCATGATGGCCGCGATTGGCGACGAAGAAGCGGATATGCTCGCCTGCCTCGTCGAAGACGGGAGCGATCACCGTCACGTCGGGCAGATGGGTGCCGCCGTTGAACGGATTGTTGAGCGCGACGACATCGCCGGGCTTGAGCGTGGCCGACCGGCTGGCGATGACGGCACGGACGCTTTCGCCCATCGCACCCAGATGGACGGGGACGTGCGGCGCGTTGGCGACCAGCCGTCCCTGGCCATCGAAGAGGGCGCAGGAGAAGTCGAGCCGCTCCTTCATGTTCACGCTGCGCGAGGTGTTGCGCAGGACCACGCCCATACGCTCGGCGATGCCCATGAAGCGGGTGTTGAACAGTTCGAGCTGCACCGGATCGACCAGGCGCGGGTCGGGGGCGCTGCGCATGCCCGATGCGTCATGCGCGAGCAGCAGTTCGCCGCCATCGCCGACGCGCAGCGTCCAGCCCGGCTCGACCATCGTCGTCGCGATCGCCTCGCGGATCAGCGCGGGGCCGGCGATGCGATCGCCGGGTCTCAGCGTGGCGCGATCATGGACGGGGGTCGTATGCTCCGCACCGTTCGTCCAGACCGACACATGCGAAAGCGGCGGCGGCAGCGGACCCTGCCGCGCCGGGAGGGGCGGCGGCGTCACCGGCTCGCCGGGCAGGATCGCCTCGACCATCACGCTTTCGACGACCAGTTCGGCGTTCGGGCTGACGAAGCCGAAGCGCGCCCGATGCGCCGCCTCGAACGCGGCGTGCATGGCGGCGTCCCCGGCCCAGTCGACGGGCAGCGCGGTGTCGGTCCCGGCATAGCGCAGGTGAACGGTCGCGACGCGGCGTGCCCCGGCGCCGACCTCCGCCGCCGCTTCGTCGCCGAGCGCCGCCATGATGGCGTCCAGCGGCGTGCCCAGCGGCTGCTCGACCGATCGCTGACGGATCGTCACCCGGTCGGCCAGTCCCATGCCATAGGCCGACAGCACGCCCGCGAGCGGATGGATCAGCACCGTCCGCATCCCCAGCACCTCGGCGACGCGGCAGGCATGTTGCCCACCGGCCCCGCCGAAACATTGCAGCGCGAAGCCGGTGACGTCCTCGCCGCGCTCCAGCGCGACACGCTTGATGGCCGCCGCCATATGCGCGACGGCCACCTCCAGGAAACCCTCCGCCACGGCGCGGGGATCGGCCATGCCCATCTCCGCCGCCAGCTCGGCAAAGGCGCGGCGGGGTGCCTCCATGTCGAGCGGCTGGTCGCCGTTCGGGCCGAAGACCGCCGGGAAATGCGCGGGCTGGATCTTGCCGACCAGCACATTGGCGTCGGTCAGGGTCAGCGGGCCGCCGCGCCGATAGCAGGCGGGGCCGGGATGGGCGCCCGCACTGTCCGGGCCGACGCGGAACCGCGATCCGTCATAATGCAGGATCGATCCGCCGCCCGCCGCGACCGTGTCGATCGCCATCATCGGCACGCGCATCTCGACGCCCGCCACCTCGGCATCGAGCACCCGCTCGAACCGCCCGGCATAGAGCGCAACGTCGGTGGAGGTGCCCCCCATGTCGAAGCCGATCACCCGGTCGATCCCCGCCGCCTGCGCGGTGCGCGCGGCGGCGACGACGCCCCCGGCCGGGCCCGACAGGATCGCGTCCTTGCCCTGAAAGGCGCGCGCATCGGCCAGCCCGCCGCTGGACTGCATGAAGTGGAGCGGGATCGGCCCCAGCGCACCCGCCACCCGATCGACATAGCGGCGCAGCACGGGCGACAGATAGGCATCGACCACCGCCGTCCGTCCGCGCGCGACCAGGCCGATCATCGGGCTGACGACATGGCTGGCCGAAATCTGGGTGAAGCCCGCCGCGCGCGCCAGCGCGGCGACGCGCGCTTCGGTGTCGCCATGCGCCCAGCCATGGGTGAGCGCGATCGCGACCGCCTCGAAACCCTCCGCGCGTCTCGCCGCCAGCTGCGCGGCGCACGCCGCCTCGTCCAGCGGCAGGACCACCACGCCGTCGGCATCGATCCGGCCGCCAATCTCGATCACCCCGTCATACAGCGGGGCGGGGCGGCGAATGGCGAGGTCGAACAGGCGCGGGCGGGTCTGGTCGCCGATGACGAGCAGATTGGCAAAGCCCCGGTCGACCACCAGCAGCGTCCGCGCACCTTTGCGTTCCAGCAGCGCATTGGTCGCGACGGTCGTCCCCATCTTGACCTCGGCGATGCGATCGGCGGGCAGGGGCGCGTCGTCCGCCAGCCCCAGGATCGTGCGGATGCCAGCGATGGCCGCATCGGCATAACGTTCGGGTGCCTCGCTCAACAGCTTGGCGGTGGTCAGCGTCCCGTCGGGCGCGCGCGCGACCACGTCGGTAAAGGTGCCGCCACGATCGATCCAGAACGACCAGCCTGCCATCGCGCCACCTCCATGAGAAATTGTCGACGAATCGTCGATAAACTATCGGCGATGGATTGACAGCCCATAGAAACGCCGCAACCCTGAACGCGCAGGAGGCGGCATGACCAACGACAAGCGGGCGATCGTATCTTCGGCGCATCTGGCCGATGGCGCGGCCCCGGCGCTGTCCGAGCTGGAGTTCAGCCTGACGCTGGCCGCCGCCGCCTATCAACGCTGGATCGTGCGCTGCGCGGCGGCGGCGGGACTGGCGCTGGCGCCGCTGGAGGTGCTGATCCTGCACACCGTCCGCCACCGCGATCGCGCCAAGCGGATCGCCGACATCGCGCTGGTGCTGGATGTCGAGGACACGCATCTCATCACCTATGCGATCCGCAAGCTGGAACGCGCCGGGCTCGTCGCCACCGATCGGTCCGGCAAGGAAAAGCGGATCGCGGCGACCGAGGCGGGCCGCGATTTCTGCCTCCACTATCGCGACATCCGCGAACGCGTGCTGGCCAGCGCCGTCGTTGCCGACGGTCCGGACGGCCAGGCGCTGTCGGAGGCGGCCGACCTGCTGCGCTCGCTGTCGGGCCAGTATAACCAGGCGGCACGCGCCGCCGCGACGCTTTAGCGAGAGGCCGCCATGCTCGTACTGTCGGGAATCGCGATCATCATCATCGGCTTCGCGCTGGGCGTGAACCCCTTGCTGGTGGTGACCGTCGCCGCGCTGGCCAGTGCGGCGGCGGCGGGGTTCGGGCCGGTCGCGGTGGTCGCGATGATCGGGCGGGCCTTTGTCGATGCGCGGTTCCTGGCGGTCCCGTTCCTGGCGCTGCCGATGATCGGCCTTCTGGAGCGCGCGGGGCTGCGCGAAAAGGCGCGCGACATCGTGCGGGGGTTGCGCCGGGCGACGACCGGGCGGGTGCTGCTCGGTTACCTCGCATTGCGTCAGATCACGGCGGCGCTGGGGCTGGTGTCGCTGGGCGGGCATGTCCAGATGGTCCGGCCGATCGTCGCCCCGATGGCAGAGGGGGCGGAGGAGCGCGACGAGCGCCAGCCGCTTGACCCCGACACGCGCGACCGGATCCGCGCGCACGCCGCCGCCGTCGACAATATCGGCGTGTTCTTCGGCGAGGATGTGTTCATCGCGATCGGATCGATCCTGCTGATCCGGGCGATCCTCGAACAGGACGGCGTGGCGGTCGCACCGCTGGACGTCGCGCTCTGGGCGATCCCGACCGCCGTCGCGGCGTTCCTGATCCATGGCGCGCGCCTGCTGCTGCTCGACCGGCGGTTGCGGCGGCGGGCATGATCGGGCTCGATGCGATCGGGATGGCGGCGGCGACGCTGCCCGCGGCGGTGGCGGCGCATCACGCCTTCGACCGGGGGGCGCCGACGCGCTGGCGCAACGCCGGGTTCTGGGGACTCTTCGCGGTGCTGCTCGGGGTGGGGCCGTGGCTGCCCGATCTGCTCGCCGGGTGTCTCGTCCTGGTGATGGTGGGGCTCGCGACCTGGGGGCTGCGTCCCTCGGCCGTCGCCAGCAGCGACGCGGAGCAGCGCGCCGCCTCCGCTGCGCGACTGGGCGGCCGGCTGTTCGTGCCCGCGCTGATGCTGCCCGCCGTCACGCTGGCGGGGACGCTATCGATCGGCAAGGGCCGGATCGCGGGAATGGCGCTGATCGACCCGAAGCAGGTGACCCTGGTGGCGCTGGTGGCCGGGTCGATCGTCGCCCTCCTGCTGGCCGTGCGTCTCACCCGGCCGCCGCGCACCGCACCGGTCGCCGAGGCGCGGCGGCTAGTCGACTCGATCGGCTGGGCGATGGTACTGCCCCAGATGCTGGCGGCGCTGGGCGGCGTGTTCGCGATGGCGGGCGTGGGCAAGGTCGTCGCGAGCGGCGTCGTGAACATCGTCGCGCTCGACACGCCGCTGGCCGGGACGATCGCCTATTGCGTTGGGATGGCGCTGTTCACGATGGTCCTGGGCAATGCCTTTGCCGCCTTTCCGATCATGACGGCGGGCATCGGCCTGCCGCTGCTGATCCGCCACTTCGGCGGCGATCCGGCGGTGGTCGCGGCGCTGGGCATGTTGTCGGGCTTTTGCGGGACGCTGATGACGCCGATGGCGGCGAACTTCAACCTGGTGCCCGCCGCGGTCCTGGAACTGCGGGACCGGTTCGGGGTGATCCGGGTCCAGTGGCCGACCGCGCTGATGCTGCTGGCGTTCAATATCGCGGTGCTGACGCTCTGCGCCTTTCCTGGAGGATTGCGATGACCCCCATTCGTGCCGCGACATTCGCGCGGATCGCGCTCGGCCATGTCACCCGCGAATATCCGCACAAGGCCGATCATGTGATGACCGGCGATGACGACCCGTATCGCCCGCGCGCGGTGCATCCGATCTTCTTCGGCAGCTTCGACTGGCATAGCTGCGTCCATGGCTATTGGCTGCTCGCCCGGATCCGGCGGCTGTTCCCCGATCTGGCCGAGGTCGCCGCCATCGATGCGCTGTTCGACGCGGCCTTCACCCCCGAAAAGGTCGCGGCGGAGTGCGCCTATCTCGACCGGCCGAGCGCGCGCGGGTTCGAGCGGCCCTATGGCTGGGCGTGGCTGTTGATGCTCCAGAGCGAGTTGATGGTCGCGGGGCTGGGCCATGCGGACACGCTGCGGCCGCTGGCGGAGGCCTTTGCCGCACGATGGCGCGCGCATTTGCCGCTGATGACCTATCCGGTGCGCGCGGGGACGCATGCCAACACCGCCTTCGCGCTGGTGCTCGCCGATCGCTATGCGCGGGTCGCCAACGACCAGGCGATGCGCGGCGCGATGATCGAGCGTGCGCACCACTGGTTCGGCGCGGATCGCCAGGCCCAGGTCTGGGAGCCGAGCGGCGAGGATTTCCTGTCCCCGACGCTGATGGAGGCCATGGCGATGCAGCGCCTGTTGCCCGCCGACGCCTTTGTCGACTGGTTCGCGGCGTTCCTGCCGGGGCTTCCCGATACGCTGGCCACCCCGGCACGCGTCAGCGACCGCAGCGACGGCCGGATCGCGCATCTCGACGGCCTGAACCTCAGCCGCGCCTGGGCGATGCAGGCGCTTGCCGCAGCGGCCGATTTACGACTGCGTGACGAACTGCAAACCGCCGCCGCCGACCACCTCGCCGCAGCGATCGACGAGGTCGCAGGCGACTATATGGGAGAACACTGGCTGGCGAGCTTCGCCATGCTGGCCTGCACGGGCACGGATTGAGGCGGGGTGCCGTATCTGGTCGGGAGCGATCGACTTGTGAAAAGGTCGCTGATCGGAAGGGTGTGGCTCTTCGCCTATCAGCACATGGCTGAACCATACCAAGCGCTATCCAACCTTTGAAAAGGCTGGTGACCCCTACGGGAGGCGTTGATCCAGCGTAAAAAGCACGTATTTCTGCGGTTCTTGTTGGTCACTTGCCCATCGGTTTGTACACACGGCCTGTACCCGTGTGTGGCAGCTATTTGATCATGGCATCGGCCACCGTCAAGTGATGCAGACAGGTCCCCGAACTGCTTTCTATTAAGCGCCGATATCGACGGACAGGCCGTGCTGCTCGGTTCAGAATATATCCTCCGCAACAAGCCATGCGTAAGGAACAGGGTCTGATTGTTCGGGAGTGCTGCACCATCGGCGATGTTCCGTAAATCGGCTCGGCGGTGCGCCGTCCTGCCCTTGCGGCTCGATCCCGCGAGATCCCAGCAAAGCGATCAATTCGGCCATGACATCATCACGTTCGCGAACGAAACGCGAGGCGAAGCAGCGCCACACGGTCCAACCCGCCCGCTCCAGCATGCGTTGGCGGGCCATGTCGTGCGGCCATTGATCGGGGCCGTGGTAACGGTCGCCGTCGCATTCGATCGCCAGTCGCCGGTCGTTCTCGCCCTCGACAACCAAGTCGATCCGCTTGGTACCCACCGGCACCTGCGTGTCGACGCGATAACCCCGTTCGACCAAAAGGTCGTACATTTCGATCTCGAATGGCGACTCACAGCGGGCTCGGCGATCGGCGACCATGGCAGTGTCGGCCGCAAAGGGCGCATGGAAATGCTCGATTAGGCTTCGGCGCAATTTGTCGGCCGGACGCAAATCCTCCAACTCCACCGAGCGGACCAGCACCATCCGGTCGCGCGCCCGTGACGCGGCGACGTTGAAGCGCTGCTCATAGCCCAGGCCGGATAGGCCGCTGCTCTTCCCATCCGCGACCAGCGAAATGAACATGATGTCGCGCTCGTCGCCCTGAAAGGCTGCGGGCTCTCCAACGCGAATGTTGTGACGCAGCTGGACTTCGGAGCCCAGCACCTGCTCGATCGCTGTCATGATCGCGACGGCCTGTTCTTGGCCGAGCAACGTGGTCACGCCGATCGAGCGCTTGTGCATCGCCGGATCGTCGGCGATGCGACCGATGGCATCGACGATACAGTCGACCTCGGGCGGATTGACCTTCCCCCGGCGATAGCCATCCTCGACCAGAATATCGATCAGCGGCGGATCGAGCCGCTCGGACGCCGATGGCAGGCGCAGCGGTACTAGCTGGTGGCTGTAGAATTGCGCTTTGGAGTATTCGATGATTGGCCCGACGCAGCGGAAATGTTCCTTGAGGAGGATCGCCCCACCGGCAAAGACTACCGTACCCAGGTCGTATAGCGACTTTTCCTCGCGTAGCGCCGATCGATAGTCTGCGACCTGTCCACCCAGATGGCGGTCGGCCAGTTGGTTCATCCGTGCCTCTTCACGGAAACCTGCATCCGGACTGACCTGCCGGTCATCGCCGACGATCAGGACTTGGCGGGCCCGTAGAAGGGCTGGAAGCGCGGCAACGGTCGATTGCGACGCTTCGTCGATCACCACCAAATCGAACAGGCCCAGTTCGGCGGGTAGCGATTCCGACACGCGGTAATGCGGCATGATCCAGCAGGGCAGGGCGTTCTTGGCGCGGTCAGCCGCAGCACGCGCATCGGCACGATAGCGACCCGCACGGATGCCGGTGCCGCGCCCCAGCTTTCGCATCGCTTGCGCATAGGAAGCGAGCGCCGTGCGAACCTGATCGCTGGCCTTCTCAGCCAGGCGGCACCAAGTGCGAAGTTCGATCGCCTCTTCATATGCGCGGCGCAACAGCGACTCCTGCTCGCCGCGCTCCTGCCCCAGCGCGCGCAGCCGATCGTGCCGATCGACCCGGCGCAGCCAGGTGGACAGCCTGCGCAGCGTCCAACGTTCGCGCCAGTCGCCGGGCGTCAGCGCGTCTTCGGTGCCCGTCACGGCCTCACTGCGTAGTCGCTCCGCCCAACCGGGTGCCCCGTTTTCGGCGATTAGCGCGGTCAGATCGCGGATCGTCGCGAAGCTGGGGATCAGTGCACGCAGCACCGCCACCTCGCTCAGCGCCGCGTGCCACCGACGTTCGAGCAGATGAACGTCGATGCCCTGCTGTCCGACCATGTCCTGCAGTATGGCAAGTATTTCATCACCGATGGCGCCGCCAATGGTGCGAGCCAGCGTCACCAGTCGGTCGCGCTCCTCTTCGGCGGCGGATAGGCGGAAGACCAGCAGATGCTGGTCGCACAGCATGATCAGCGCCTCGGTCGCCGCATCGTCGCCGGTCAGCGGGCGTCGCCACCCGGGCAGGACTGCCCGAACGCCATCGGCCAATGCCCGCTCTTCGTGCGCCAGTGTGCGAAGGGCGGCGATGTGTGCAAGCTGCCGCCGCATGGCTTCGGCAGCGGCTGGCTCTTGCCCGGCCACCGGATCAACTCCGGCAAGCGGTCCCGCATGGTTCCACGCCGCCGCCAGCCGGATCGCCCGATCGCAGAGCGCGAGAGAGCGATGAACCTCGGCCCATTCGCTGGCATCACCGGGTGCGCGGCCCGAAAGCCGGACGGTGGCGACCTGCGTCTTGAGCTGTCGCGCGAACAGGCTCTGAAACAGGCCGAGATCCTCACCCGCCGCCAATCGACCAACGGTCTCGCGGAAAGCAGTATCGGTGAGGGCGTCATCGGGCAAAATGACCGGGCGGACTAGAAAGTGCCGCGCCTCGGCAGCAACCTGCCCAGCTTCCTCTGCCAGTCCGTCGAGGGCGACCAGCGCGGGATCGTCGGCATCGGCTAACCAGCGGTCGCGCACGGTGGCCGACCAGGCAAAACCGCCCGCCATCGCCTGCCGCCGGAGGGTAAGTAGAGCCTCGGCCTGCGCGTGCAAGGTAGCGACGGCCTCGGCACCGATCTGACGTCCCAGTGCCTGATCGCCCCCGGTCCGTTCACCAAGCGCGCGGGCCTCGACCAGATCACGGTGTATCGCCCCAATCGCCGCCGCATTGGGCAGGTCGCCGGGCGGCGGTGGCTGGTCGAGCAGCGCGATCCGTTCGCCCGCTTCCTTGCGTGCAGCGCGCAGCCGGATGATGGCGGCATCGTCGAACTCCGGTTCGTGCGAGGCGATGATGTCGATCGCATCGGGCAACCAATCCGCCAGTTCTCCTGCCGCCATCACGCGTCGTGCGGCATCGGCGGGTTCGACCGACGCGCCGTCAATCATAGCCCCGGTCATGGCCTGTCGACCGATATCCTCTACTTGCCGGTCGATGGTGGCGAGCTGACGATGGATCGCTTCGATCCGGGTATCGAGCACCGCGATTTGCTGCGCCGTTTCGGTCGGGCGAGTGCGGTGCAGCCGGTCGGCGATGATATCGACCGATTCCTGAAACTGTTTCAACCCATCGCGGTCGCTGTCGAGAAGGCTAACGGCGAGCGGGCGGACGGCGGCGGGTAATTTGTCGCGCAGCACTTTCAGCGCGGGCGCCTTTTGCGAGGTGACCAACACCCGTTTGCCGAGCGCGAGATAGTGGCTGATGATGTTCGCGATCGTGTGGGTTTTGCCGGTGCCTGGCGGCCCCTGCACGACCACCCCTGGCCGGGTAGCGAGGCGCTGGATCACTTCCACCTGTTCGCGATTGAACGGCATAGGAAAGAACAGGTCATGGCCCGATCCGTCCGAGGATGTGACGCCCGGCACCGTCGAGACGCCGCGATAGCTGGGATAGGCCTCCGTCGTCGCGCTGTCGGCGGGAGGTTGCAACAGGACACGGACGGCGGGGGGCAGAGCTTCCGGATCATCGATCGTGACGAGGGCAGCCTTGAACCGGCGCAGATCGTCCATCAACTGCGTCGCTTGCCGCGTGCGTTCGATCAGAACCCAGCCACCATCAACCTGCAGCGTCTCGCCGGTGGGTGGGTGGCGTTCGCCCAGATCGGGCAGATAATGCCCGTCGGGATCGAGCAGCGCGACCGCCCGGCGTAGCGGTGGTGCAAAGCTTTCAGCATCGAAAGGCGATAGGCCTTCGCCCTCCATTGCGTCGAGATAGCGTTGCGTGCCTGCTTGCCACTCATCGACCGAGGGCGCGTCGAGCGCATCGAGCGGAGCTGTCTCGATCCCCGGCGGCGCTTCGCTGCGCGGGCGAATGTCAATCCGGTGGGTAACCTCGTCCAGCGTCAGTTCGACGGGGACGGTGAGCAGCGGATGGTGCAGCCGCCCAAACGGCCGAGTCCAGCGAGCGACACCGATGCCCCATACCAGTTCGACCGGCTGCTCCGACCCGCCGTCCAGCGTCTGACGAAGCGCGAAAAGGCTGTTGTACAGGTCGATCGCTTGGCGGCGGGGCCGTTCCTCCAGCGCCCAGGCGGACCAGATTTCGCGTTTGTAGCCCTCCAGTGCCGCGTTCAAACGCGCAGCTTCAGGGTGATCGATCAGCGACAAGCCGGGCGTTTCGATCCCGTCGCGTAGCGCGTCGTCGAGCATCTCTCGAGGCAGTTCGCGGCGCAGACTTGGCACCTGCGCGACATCGTCGCGCAGGTCGATCCAGCGCCGCAATTCTGGGTCGCTTGGCACCGGTGGCGGGCGGCGGACGAGGCGGTCGACACTCAACCAGCGATGATCGTCGCCGTCGCGCACATTGACCAACACGCCGGGAAGAAGGATGATATCCTCACCCGACCGCCGAAACGCACGATAGTCCGCCATGTCGCTGACCGTGCGCAATCGATCTCGTTCGGTTGCCTCGACATATTCGATCAGTGCCGTCAAGCGATCCCGCTCGATCATAAACCCCCGTCGCCTTTGCTCGATGTCATCCCACCTTCACATGCCAAGCATAGAAAGATGAAGGGGCATTGGTCATCTTTTTTGCATTGACCAAAATGGATGAAAAAATTCGGGCGGTTGCGACCTTGACCTTGTGTCACTGTTCGCGCCACCATTGGTACATCTAACGGGGCGATGATCGTATATGGTTAGCTTGCAAAAGGGACAGACGGTTTCGCTTGCGAAGTCCGACGGCGGCAGCCTGACCAAGGTTGCGATGGGGCTGGGCTGGGACGTGCGCAAGGGTAAGGGGCTGTTCGGTCTGTTCGGCGGCGGTGGCGGCGACATCGATCTCGATGCCTCGTGCCTGCTGTTCGACGGCAACCGCCGCATGGTCGACGAGGTCTGGTTCCGCCAATTGTCGAGCAAGGACGGCAGCATCGTCCATAGCGGCGATAATCGGACCGGTGCCGGCGACGGCGATGACGAAACGATCAATGTCGATCTGTCGCGCGTTCCATCTTCGGTCCAGACCTTGGTCTTCACGGTCAACAGCTTCCAGGGCGACAGTTTTGAGCGGATCGCCAATGCCTATTGCCGGTTGGTCGACCTGACCACGGGACGCGAGATGGCGCGCTACGACCTGACGGGGGAGGGCAGCCACACCGGGCAGGTGATGGCCAAGCTGACCCGCAACGGCCAGGGCTGGGATATGAAGGCGCTGGGTGAGAAGACGACAGGGCGCACGTTCCACGACATGAGTTCCGCGATCAACGCTGTTCTCTGAGCTATCGTCCAGGCGGGGAATTGCGGGGCATGATCGAGCTTCAACAGGGCGGCAACACGCCTGTCACCGGCAGGCAGATGTCTGTCGGCTTTTCGTGGGCCATACCATCGGGGCGTGATGTCGAGGCGGATGCGTCTGCTTATCTGCTGACCGCAAGCGGTAAGGTTCGCGGCGATGCGGACATGGTGTTCTACAACCAGCCTGATGGTGCGGCTGGCGCGGTGCGTTTCGGGGATCGTACCGGACCGCGCGGCGGCTTCACCGTCGATCTGGCGCAGTTGCCCGTCGAGCTAGAGCGCATTGTTTTCTGTGTAACGATCCACGAGGCGCAGGCGAAGGCGCAGACGTTGGCGCTGCTCGCCGATGCCGAAATCTCCGTGACCCCGGCGGGCGGCGGCGACACGATTCGCTATCGGCCGATGCTGGCTGGAGCGACCGAAGCGGCGATGGTGCTGGGTGAGCTCTATCGGCGGGGTGACCAGTGGAAGTTTCGCGCCGTGGGGCAGGGGTTCAATGGCGGTCTGGCCCCCTTGGCGCGCTCCTTTGGGATCGAGGTGGCCGAGGACGCCGCTCCGCCGCCGGCGCCTCCTCCACCCCCACCGGCGCCGCCTGTTCGCCTGAGCAAGGTCACGCTCGACAAGCCTGGCCAGACGGTCAGCCTGGAGAAGAAGGGCAGCCATTTCGGCGAGATTGTCGTCAACCTCAATTGGTCGCGCGGTCGCAAGGCGTTTTTCGGTGGCAGCACCGCGATTGATCTGGATCTGGGGTGCCTGTTTGAACTGACTAATGGTCGTAAGGGCGTGGTACAGGCGCTGGGACGGGCATTCGGTGGTTTTGATCAGGCCCCCTATATCGCCCTGTCTGGTGACGATCGCACGGGCGATGTCTCGCAGGGAGAAACGATGCGCATCAATGGCGCGCATTGGTCGGACCTGCGTCGCATCGTCGTCTTCGCCAATATCTATGACGGTGTCCCGAACTGGCAGCAGACCGACGGCGTGGTGACGGTCACCATGCCGGAGCAGCCGCCGATCGAAGTCCGGATGACCGAGGGGCGCAATGACCGTCGTCTGTGCGGCATCGTTCTGATCGAGAATGACGGCGGGCGGCTGAAGGCGACGCGGATCGTCGAATATGTTCGCGACCAGCAGGTGCTCGACGAACGTTTCGACTGGGGTCTTCGCTGGGTTGCGGGCAGCAAGGATTAAGGCCGTCCGACGAAGGTCGACGGCATACGGGGGAAGAATGTTTAGATATTTCAAAGGATCGTTCGTGTTCGCGGCGATCTGTCTCGCGATCGGGGCTTGGATCGGCTGGACGCTGACGCACGATCTTGCAGGTACGCTTGGCATCCTGTGGATCGTGTTGGTGCTCGGTGTCCTGGAGGTTTCGCTGTCGTTCGATAATGCGGTGGTCAACGCCACCGTTCTACGCGACATGACGCCGGTCTGGCAGCGTCGCTTCCTGACCTGGGGCATTATCATTGCGGTGTTCGGGATGCGCATCCTGTTCCCGCTGGTCATCGTCGCGATCGCGGCACGCCTGGGGCCGATCGACGCGGTGGTGCTCGCGGCGACCGACCCCGTCGCCTATGAACGGATCATCACCGGCGCGCATGTCGGCATCTCGGGCTTCGGTGGCGCGTTCCTGGCGATGGTCGGGCTGACCTTCTTCCTCGACGAGGAAAAGGATTCGCACTGGATCGGCTTGATCGAGCGGCCTTTTGCGGGTCTCTCGCGGATATCGGGGCTGGCGATCGGCATCGTGCTGCTGGCGCTCTATGGGATCTCGCGCGCCATTCCTGCGGAGGAGGCGATGACCTTCCTGACCGCCGGAATCTTCGGACTGCTCGCCTATATAGCGGTGCAGGCGGTCGGTGCGATCCTGGAAAAAGACGAGGAGGAACCCACCTCGGGCAATGCGGCTGCGACGGTCGCGGTGGCCAAGTCTGGTCTGGCGGCGTTTCTATATCTCGAAGTGCTGGACGCCAGCTTCTCGTTCGACGGGGTGATCGGTGCGTTCGCACTATCGAACAACCTGTTCATCATCGCACTTGGGCTGGGTATCGGTGCCATGTTCGTCCGGTCAATGACGGTGATGCTGGTCGATAAGGGAACGCTGACCGAATATCGCTACCTGGAACACGGCGCATTCTACGCCATCATAGCGCTGGCCGCGATCATGCTGATCTCGGTCCGGGTCGAAGTGCCCGAAACCGTTACCGGCCTGATCGGCGCGGCGTTTATCGGCATGGCGCTGTTCGCATCGGTTCGCGCCAATCGGCGGGAAGGCGATGGCGATGTGGCGCTGGCGGACGCGGTGCCGGTCGCGCCGACCGGCGAGCGCCTGTCCGTCTGAACGATCAAGAGAGAGGAAGCACATCCATGTCAGTCAGTCTGGCCAAGGGCGGCAATGTCAGCCTGTCAAAGGAAGAACCCGGCCTCACCCACATCTTGATCGGTCTGGGCTGGGACACGCGGACCACCGACGGCACCGATTTCGACCTGGACGCCAGCGCCTTCCTGCTGGGTGCAGGCGACAAGGTTCGCGGGGATTCTGATTTCATCTTCTACAACAACCTGCGCTCGTCCGACGGCTCGGTCGAGCATACAGGCGACAACCGCACCGGCGAGGGTGATGGTGATGACGAGGCGCTGAAGGTCGAACTGGGCAAGGTGCCCGCCGATGTCCAGAAGATCGCGGTCAGCGTCACCATCCATGAGGGCGAGGCGCGGCGCCAAAGCTTCGGCATGGTGTCGAACGCGTTCATCCGCGTGGTCAACGATGCCACCGGCCGCGAGATCGCGCGCTACGACCTGTCCGAGGATGCCTCGACCGAGACGGCGATGATCTTCGGGGAAGTCTATCGCCATAATGGCGAGTGGAAATTCCGCGCGGTCGGCCAGGGTTTCAAGGGCGGCCTGGCTCCCATGGCCCGCAATTATGGCGTCAATGTCGGCTGATCGCCGACCTTATCGAGGATAGCAAAGATGGCAGTTTCTCTCTCCAAGGGCGGCAATGTCAACCTGACCAAGGAAGCACCGGGCCTGCGCGGCGTGCGGGTCGGACTGGGCTGGGACACGCGTGTGACGGATGGCAGCGCGTTCGATCTCGATGCCAGCGTCTTCCTGCTGAACGAAGGCGGCCGGGTCCGCTCGGACGCGGATTTCATTTTCTACAACAACAAGAACGGCGCGAACGGCGCGGTCGTCCATCAAGGCGACAATCTGACTGGCGAGGGTAGCGGCGACGACGAGGTCGTGGTCGTCGGCCTAGATCAGCTTCCTGCCGACATCCAGAAGCTCAGCTTCGCGGTGACGATCCACGAAGCCGAGGGGCGCCGCCAGAATTTCGGCATGGTGTCCAACGCCTATATCCGGGTGGTCAACGCGGACGGCGGTACGGAGATCGCACGCTACGATCTGTCGGAAGACGCCTCGACCGAGACGGCGATGATCTTCGGCGACCTGTATCGCCACAATGGCGAGTGGAAGTTCAAGGCGATCGGCCAGGGCTTCGCCGGTGGTCTGGGGCCGCTTGCCCAGTCGCTCGGCGTCAATATCTGATGACGCGATCCCGCCGGGGAAACCGGCGGGATCGGCTAGTTGTGGCCGTTCATTCGGGACATTCTCACCTCATGTCGGCCGTGCCGGACCTCGCGCCTCCACCCTATCGCATCGCTCTGCCGACCGGGCAGCTGACCATCCGCGTCGACCACAGCCGCTGGCCGCTGGAGGCGCTTTGTGACTTTGCCGCGCGGGAGAACCCCAAGCGCGGCTATCTGGTCGTGTCGCGCGTGCTGGGGCGTCATATGGCCGCGCGGCCCAGCGTCATGCGGCGCAGCGTTCGCGACCTGGCTTCCGCCATCCCCGCCGATATGCCCGGTCCGGTGCTGGTCATCGGACTGGCCGAGACGGCGGTTTGCTTGGGACAGACGCTGCACGAGGAATGGCAGCGTCAGACCGGGCGCGAGGATGCCGGCTTCATCCATTCCACGCGACAAACGGTGGACGCACCGCTGCTGTGCCGGTTCGAGGAACCGCACAGCCACGCTTCGGCACATCTGATCTATCGCCCGCAACTTGATACGCTGGCCTGTCCTCGATCGCTTGTGATCGTCGATGACGAGATTTCGACCGGCACCACCGTCCGCAACCTGGCCGCCGCACTGATCGCCGAATGGCCGCAGGTCGAGCGCATCATCGTCGCGACGCTGACCGACTGGACGGCGGGTACGGATCGTTGGAGCGCCATGCCCCGCCCGACCGGAGTGGTGTCGCTGCTTCGCGGGCGGTTGGACTGGACGCCTGCCACCGACCACCAGGCCGATCCGGGCTTCGAGGCGCGGGCGGGGTCGCTCGGCATTATGGCGACGCATGTCAATTACGGACGGTTGGGGCGGTCGGACTCGCCCGACACGCTGCCGGTCGAGCCGCTACCCGAAGGCACCGAGCCGTTGCGGATCATCGGCACTGGCGAGTTCACCTATCTGCCCTTCCGCCTCGCCGAACGGCTGGAGGAAGCGGGACGCGACGTGGTGGTGCAGGCAACCAGCCGCAGCCCGGCGCGGATCGGCGGCGCGATGGCGACCAAGCTGTGCTTCGGCGACAATTACGACACCGGGGTCGCCAACTATCTCTACAATGCCGATCCGGCCGATGGGCGGGCGAATTGGATCTGTCACGAAACGCCGATAGCCAGTGTCGATCCCGCGCTGATTGCGGCGCTGGATGCAAGGGTGCTGCGGTGGCGATGACGATAGGAGCGATCGCGTTCGTCGATCTGGACGATACGCTGTTCCAGACGATCGGAAAATGTCCCGACGATGTGCCGGTGGATCGGTTGACACCGCTAGGCTTCACTAGGGAGGGCGACCCGCTCAGCTATGCGACGCCCCGCCAAATGTCTTTCCTGAACTGGCTGGCTCAGACGACGCGTCTGATCCCGGTCACGGCGCGTAGCCTGGATGCGCTGCGTCGGGTTCATTTCCCCTTCGCTGCCGCGATCTGCGCGCATGGCGGGGTGATCCTCGACGATCATGGGCAGGTGGACGATGAATGGGGCGCTCGCATCGCCGCCAGCGCCGCTGCGCATGTCGCCGAGCTGACCGGCTATGCCGACGCCATTGCAGCCGAGGCCGAGCATAGCGGGCAGGCGATCCGCGTTCGCGTCCTGACCGAAGACGATGTGCCGCTGTACGTGTTGGTCAAACATGCGACGGCGAACAGCGCGGCGCTGAACCAGGTGGTCGACGCCGCCGTACCGGGCCTGCCCGTCGGCTGGACCGATCACCGCAACGGCAACAATATCGCGCTGATGCCGCCCTATCTGGGCAAGCGGCATGCGGTCGAGCGGCTGCTGCCCCGGTTGCGGGCCGCGCATGGCGATCTGCCGGTTCTGGGCATCGGCGACAGCCTGACCGATGCGCCCTTCATGACGGCCTGCGACTTCGCGATGATGCCGGTGGGATCGCAACTGGGCAAGCAGGTGCTGCGTGACGGCTGATCCCGTCACCGTCCCGGTAGGAGTGCCATTCTCGGGCAGTTATGCGCCCGAAGATGTGACGTTCCTGCTCAAGCCGGTCGCGCTCGACGCGACGGACATTGTGGAGAAAGAGGCGCTGATCCAATCGGGTCGCCGCCATTACTCCGAGATGATCGCCCCCGAAGCCGTGCCCGGCGACGCCTATCTCTCGCTGTATAACGCGGCTTTGGCGCGCAATGGCGCGCGGCTAGCGCAGGATATTGCGAGCCTTGCCGCGCATATGGCGGCGCGGCGTCCCGGACGGCCTGTGGTGATCGCCAGCCTCGCCCGTGCGGGCACGCCGATCGGGGTATTGCTGAAGCGGGTGCTGCGTGCCGCCGGGCATGGGGTGGATCACTATGCCGTCAGCATCATTCGCGATCGCGGCATCGACCGGAACGCGCTGCGCCATATCGCTGATCGCCACGATCCGGCCGATATCGTCTTCGTCGACGGCTGGACGGGCAAGGGGGCTATCGCGCAGGAACTGCGTGCCAGCCTCGCCGACCGACCCTTCGGCTTCGCGCCGGTGCTGGCGGTCGTAGCCGATCCCGCCGGACAGGCGGACATCGCTGCTTCCGATGACGATTACCTGATCGCCTCGGGTCTGCTGAACGGGATCGTTTCGGGACTGGTCAGCCGCTCGATCCTGCGCGACGATCTGGTTGGGCCGGACGATTTCCATGCCTGTGTCTGCTATCCGCAGTTCGCCGCCGCTGACCGTTCGCGCGCCTTTGTCGATGCGCTGACGCCATTGGCACTGCGAGCGATGGTGCAGCCGATCGACGGACATGAGGCACGGCGACCGGCGCTGCGTCAGGCATGCGAGGTGATGGTCTCGCGTCTGCTCACATTGGCGCAGACTAATGACCGCAACCGGATCAAGCCCGGCATCGCCGAGGCGACCCGCGCCTTGTTGCGTCGTATGCCCGAGCGGTTGCTGGTCCGCGATCGCGACGATCCCGATGTCGCACATCTACTCCATCTGGCCAAACGCGGCGGCGTTCCCGTTTCCGACCTTGGCGATGACAGCCGCTACCGCGCGGTCGCCATCATCCGCAGCCTGGGGAACGACTCATGATGTCGGCGATGATGCTGGGCGCGACGCTCTACATGCCATGCACCCGGCCCGATCTGTTCGAGCGGTTGTTCGGTCCGGTTGCCGTGCCAGGGCTGCGCTCGGCGGTACTGTGCTTGGAAGATGCGGTCCTCGATTCCGACATCCCGCTGGCGATGGCGCATCTGGCGGCGCTGCTGCGTCGGCTGGCGCAGCGAGACGCCGTACCAGGCGAGCCGATGATCTTCGTCCGGCCGCGCGATGGGGCAATGCTGGATCATATCCTCCGCCTGCCCGGCATTGAGCGGGTCCAGGGCTTCGTCCTGCCCAAGGCCCATGCCGACAACATGCCGGCCTATCTCTCGCTACCCTATGCGCCGGGGCATCGATTGATGCCGACACTGGAGACGCGGGAGGCACTCGACCCCTATGAGCTGCGTCGGCTGCGCGATCAGTTGCTGGCGGTGCAGGATCGCATTCTTGCGCTGCGTATCGGTGGCAATGATCTGCTGCAGACCATGGGGTTGCGCCGCGTGGCGGGGCGAACCGCCTATGACGGGCCGCTGAGCGCGGTGATCGGAATGCTGGTCAGCAGCTTTGCGCCATGGGGCTTTGCCCTCAGCGCGCCGGTGTTCGAGCAGTTCGGCGACACCTCGCTGCTCCGCGACGAAGTGCAGCGCGATGTCGAGCATGGCCTGTTCACCAAATCGGCGATCCATCCCGATCAGGTTCCGGTTATCCAGGCGGCGCTCGCGGTGCCGTCGCACCAATGGAGAGAGGCGCAGGCGATCCTGGCGCCGGATAGTGCAGCGGTGTTTGCCCATCATGGGGTCATGTGCGAACCATCGACCCATCGCGGCTGGGCCAAGCGGACCCTTGCCCGCGCCGATGCCTTCGGCGTGACGGATCCCATGGCACACCCCGCGTCGATACCGCTGCGCGCATGAGCATAGGGGAGAGTAGCATGAGCGATTATCGGACCAAGATCGACGAGCAGGTCGGCAACGGTGTCCGCTTCGAACTGTATCAATTCGTGCGCAAGAGCCACGCGCTCGGCACGCCGGTGCACGTCCCCAATGCCTCGCCCAACGGAACCGCCGCCACCATCCACCTTCACCCGCCGCATCCCGCCACCGCGCGCCAGCTGCGGATCGTGCTCGATGGCGGTGCGGCACTCCTGGAGCCGGGTGCTTTGCAATATGCCAAGGGCCGGTTGCAGATCGACATTCAGAAGAATGCCGGTGCCGGTAGCTTTTTTGCTCGCGCCATCACCTCCGCCGGGACGGGCGAGAGCGCTTTCGCGACCCGCTATGCCGGGCAGGGCGAGGTCTGGACCGAGGCGACGCCCAAGCATTTCATCTTGGCGCAGATGGACGGGCCGCAGGATGCCTTGATCCTCGACGACGGCGCTTTCTACGCCTGCGACGGCAATATTGCGGTGTCGACCCATATCCACCGCTCGGTGCAGGGCGTGTTGTCGGGCAACGGCCTCATGCAGCCGAAGCTGACCGGGGCGGGGGCCTTTGTCGTGGAGTCGCCGGTGCCGGTCGACGAGATCGAGGTGGTCGAGCTGGATGGGCGTGACGAACTGATCGTCGATGGCGACCTGATGCTGATGTATTCAGCCGGGTTGCAGGTTGAATTGCGCCCGTTGGTCCGGGGGTTGCGCAATGCGATGCGTAGCGGTGAGGGGCTGGTCTTTGTATTTTCCGGGCGTGGCACGGTGTGGCTCACGCCGACGATGCGGCTCGGCTAAGGGACGTCAGGCGGGGCCGTTGTCGCCATAGCGCTGCTCGATGAAGCGCAGATTGTCGGCGAAGCTGTCGATATCGTCCTGCGCCATCGATCGGGACAGCGTTTCCGCTCGAGTGACCATGCGATCGAGCGCCTCGTTGAGGTTGTAGCTCGCCGAACGACCCGTCGTGCGGAAAATTTCAGCGCGGTGGGCAGGGGGGATTTCCGCATAGCTGGCGATCAGTCGCGGCAAATGCGTGTCGCGCATCTGGCGAACCTCAGCCAGTGCCGAAACCAGCAGGCCGTTGTCCCGGGCACGTGCTTCGATATCGGCAATGAGCGAGACGAGCCGGGCCACGCGCGGGCGCGACGCATCGGGGAGGCGTTCGTCGTCGGGGCTGATGGCAGGGCTGCTTGGAACGGGCGCAGGGGGCTGGGTGGCCGATACGTCATCGGGGGCCGAGAGCCAGTTGGCGATCCGATCAAGAAACCCCGAAACCATGTCTTTCGCTTGTCGCCTCCGTCTTGACGGGAGCCTAACGCATGCAGCGGCTACAAATCCAGCGGGCTGGTGGAATTGTCACGCGATGCCAATGTCTCCAGCGCCTCGTGCGCCTCGGCCAAGGCAGCACGAAGTTTGTCTCGGGCGCGTTCGGCGGCGAGGCCTGGCTCGATACGCGTCTGATCGCTCATCACCTGCCTGGCCGCCATGGCGACTTGCAGCGCCGACAGCGTTGCAGTGCGCGCCTGGATGATCGCCTTGTCGAGGACGGTATGATTGGCGATTAGCAGATCCAGCGTCATCACGGCCTGCTGGTGAATGGCCTGCTGCGTGAGCAGGGCCTGTTCGCGTTCCAGCAGGATGGCAGATCCGCGATCCTGCATGGCGGCGACGCGTTCCGGCTGTTCGACCCGCAACTCCCGCCCCGCTGACTCGATCATGGGCCTCAATAGCTCGATCGTCGTCAAAGCCTGCTCCAATCCGCCATCGGCCCTGGCCAGGCGATCGCGGGCCGATGTGAGGAGGATCATCTGCCGAGTGGATTCATCCCGTTCGGCATCCAGGCGCATCACCAGCGTGTCGATATCTGTGGGCGACAGGCTGGGGGCAGTCTGCTGACGGCCTCGCAGCCACGGAAAGCGAGGCGGCGGCGGGGGCGCATCCCATGCCGCGATCGACCGCTCGATATCCGCTATGACGGTCTGCGCGGATCGGCCCTCGGCCAACGCAGGCAGGTGAGCCGTCGCATCGGACGATGCTCGCATGGCTTCCTCGCCAATCCGGTCGAGTATAAAGTCACTGGCATCGCGGACCCACCGTCGGACGATTTCTCTCGCAGCTGTCTTCAATTCGGTTCCTGCCACGACCGGGCTTCGAGAATTGCTGGGCTCACCGTCTACCATGTGTGTCTGATCATTCTGCCGCGGTGGAACCGACCACAGAATACGGAATATGCATCGGCGCTGTAAAGCTGGGTGACCTGAGGGGCGGGAAAAGGTCCCATCGTGACTGAGGATGAGGAAATTCAGGCGCAACTACGCAGATTGGCGGGCCAATCTGCCGTGCGCCGCCCGCCGCCGTGACCATCGGCGCCGGGCGATGTCCTCCAGCCTGTCGGCTTCCGGAAGGCGGAGGCGACGTGTTCGTCGAGGGGGTTGCCCTATCCCGACCGGTCCGGGACAATATGACATATGGCGTCACCCGGCACAGATGGCGGCGCGCGCGCGGTCTATGCCCATCACGTGCGGGCATTGCTGCGGCGTCAGCAGCAGGACGATCGCGATGCGATCGGTGCGACGCTGTCCCGTGCCCGCTTCCGCGCGCAGGGGGTATCCGAGCAAACCGCCACGGGGAAGAAACGGCGAGCCAAAGCGCCGACCGATCAGCGCGTCGTCGACTTCTTCACCGCCAGCCCGTTGACCGGTCGCGACCGCCAGTCCGGCGGTTTTCGCATACCGCATTTCGACGTCAAGCCGATCACCCGGACGTTCGCGCCGACCCGCAAGGACGGTTATGTCCGGCAGGGTCACAAGACGGCGGCCATGACGGCAGGCGACCATTTCGACTATGTCACCGGCGGTGCCACGATCGGGATCGCGGCGCATATAGACTATATCCGGCGAGAAACCGGACTGCAGGATCCGATCGGTGCTCTAGCGATCGACGCGATCGAGGAGCAGGAAGTGCGCGCCGAGGCCAACGGGCTGGCCACGTTCACCAATATTCCTGGTGACCGGGGGCGGCAGCGGACCCTTTTCGAGGCGGCGGAACGGTACGAATCCTCGCCGCGCACGCATTATCTGACCGCCTCGACGGCGCAGGTTGACGGCTACACCATGTTCGAGCGGATGGGGATCGCCCCCGACTGGCTGCGCGCGATGAGCCGTCGTCTCCGCGATGGACGCGACGCGTTGAAAAAGAAGGCTGCGGAAGCAGGTACGTCTTTCAGGGATCGTGAAATTCCGGTGGCGGAGGTAACCGAAGAAGAGGCCTTTGACAGGCTTGCTTGGCTCGACGCACATCCGGCGGGCGAGGGCCTGTTCCAATGGAAGCAGGGCCGCACCGGACGGGTGCAGCACCGCTTTGTCGGTGAACTCCCCGACGGGCTGTCGGTCCATGATCGGCACGAGATCCTGTCCCGCTTCTGTGGCGCGCTTGGCGATGACGGGTGGATGGTGATCGGCGCGATCCACCAGCCCGACCGGCATAACGACCGCCGCAATTTCCACATCCATGTCGATGGCTATGACCGGCCCTGCCGATGGCTCGACGACCACGGCTGTTGGGATTTCGAATATGTCGAACGCCGGGACGGCAAGAACGTTCGCCCCTTTGCTCAGTCCAAGGTCCACTATGGTGCCGACATCGGTACGGATGGCAGTGGGCGGCCGAATGTAGCGGGCCTGATGCGGCGGCGCTTCATCCGCATCGTCAATCAGGTGGTTGGCGACCGGCCCGACATCGTTCGGTACCTGCACGGCACCTATGCCGATTACGGCATCGCCATGACCCCGCTCGAGCATATGGGCAACCGCGCGACCGGCCTCGAACACCGGGGTATCGTGACCGAGGTGGGATCGCGCAATGCCCGCAAGATCGTCGCCGACGAGGCCGCTGCCTGCGAGGCGCGAGCAGCAGCCGCCGAAGCAGCGCTGGAGAAGGAAGTCGCGTTTTCCCGTTCGACCTTGGCACATGATCGCGATGCGTTGGCGGCCCTTGATCGCTGCGAGAGGCTTGAACGCCGGCTGATCCGGCGACGTCTGCAGGCGGAACTGGCCGATGTCGTCGTCGCGATGGCACGATCCCGCGCCGATGCGGTGATCCGTACCCTGACGCCCGAACCCGGCCGGCCAGTGAAGAAGAAAGCCGGCGACGACCATCTGCGCGCTGCAGCGCTGGAGCACCTCGCTTGGGTCGAGCGGCACAGCCCTTCTCTGGCGGAGCGTGACGCCGAACGCCGCGCGCTGGCTCAGGCGGAGGCCCGCGTGGCGGCCGAATGGCATGTCGTGCAGGCCGTGACGCAGCAGGCGTCACAGGATCAGACCCGCAGATCCGCCATGACATACCATCCGCGTGTCCGGGTGAAGCAACCTGCCACACCGATGCCGTCGCGCTACGACGACCGCAAACGCGAGCGGCTGCACGCGTGGCTCGTCAAGCACGCGGCGGACCCGGCGCTGTTGGTGATCGAGGGTGGCGCGGTGCGGCTCGGACAACGCGTCCCGGTCGCCATCGACACGCTGATGCGCCTATTTTCGGCGGAACGTCCGATCCAACGCATTCTGCTCGTCGAGCGCGCCCGGCGAAAGACGGCAATGTTGGCTGGCGCGTCGAACGAGGCGTCCGGGATGCGCAAGGATTTGCGCATGACGCTGGCGGAGTTCAGCATCGACCCCATGGTCTTGAAGACTGACGGGGCTGAGAAAACGGGCGATCGGCAAACCATGCGCGGGAGCGAGGTGACTGAACCGTCCTCATCGGCATCTGTGATGCATCGGCGAGATGCAAAGGAGATTGAAGCCGCTGTCGTTCAGCCAACCATTGCAGAAGCGAACCGGGAAGCTCGGCGAAAAGCAGCCCGCCGTCAACAAGCCCTGCTTCGCGAACAGGCATGGGAAATTTTGCGCCGGAAAAACGCGGCCGTCACCGCCGTTGGCGATCGATACCAAGTCGACATGACGGGACTGAGCGCGGAGGATCAAAGGGTGCTGACGCATCCCGATTATCACGCGGAATTGCAAGCGCGCCTGGCCGAAAGGTACGCTGAGCAACAACAGCGGCAATCCGATCTGCCATCCATTACGCCGCCGCGGCATGGAGGCCCGCGCAGGCCTATCCTACCCATACCTCATGTCGTGACGATGCCGCTGGAACCGCCTATTGGGCTGCGGGCCGTACCTGCGTTGCGTGATACCGGACGCCTTGGGAAAGTCGCGGCCTTGGGGGCCAGCGAGCGAGCTGCACCTGCGTCGCCTGTAGGTGTGGTCCGTCGGCGCGACCTGATTGAAGGCGTTGAACGACAGATACCGAACGCATCGCCGCCAAAACAGGAAAAGCCGCAATCCTCCCGTGGCGTATCCGGTCAGCTTGGTCGATTGGCCAGAACGCTTGGGCCACATACTGACGATGCGAAGTCGAAAGGCAAAGCGGAACCAACGGTTCCGCATATCAGGGGCAAGGGATCGCACGAACGCTGATCACGCCGGTCTATCACCTGCTGCGGTGAAGCGGGAACGCTCGGCAATCTGCTACGTCCTCCAGGCGCGTCGCCTTCATCGCGAAGGCGAAGGATAGACCGGCCGGGCCGGCCGGTATGATGGTTTGGAAGGGGCCTGCGGCTGTGCCGTATAGGCGAAATGATGGTGCGGGGCCGGCGAGCAGCCCGCCGTTCCCGCGCAAAATTAAGGTCTTCTATGTACATCGTAAATCGAGAGCGCGAGCTCGCACAGGCGCGCGCACTGTCTGGCGCGCTGGCCATCGCCGAGCGCGCCAGTTGGCGGATCGACCGGTCGGTGCCGATCCTGCCCGCCCCTTTCCGCAATTTTCTCCACATCGCGGCCGCCGAGCTGCTGCTCGTACCGTCGATCGAGCCGTCACGCGGGGATCTCGACACCGTCGAGCGCGGGACCCGCATTGCCCGGTGCGATGCGCTGGTGGTGAAAGCGTCGAGCGCCGGACATCGAACCGTCTACTGTGCGGTCGGCGAGTGGCAGCGCCATGGCACCGTCTGGCATCACGCTCGCCGACTCTGGCTTTCGCGCAGCAACGAGGCGTGGCTGGTGCCCGATCCTGCAGAACCGGACGAGAGCGACGCGATTTTCCGCCTTTCCCCTGGTCGTCTGCGGCCGATGAGGCCGGCCCGGCTGTCCGCCGCTGACGGAGGCTGCGATCTCGCGCGGGGCTGGCGAGGGCCGATGCTTTCCTTGCCGCCGTCTGGGGGGATCGCTGATGAGCAAGCCGCTGCCGTGGATCAGCCCGTCCGACGCCGACGACATGCTCTACGATGACCCGATGGGCTCACTCCCTGATTTCGGTTTTGCGCTGCTGCGTAAGACTGCAAAGGGAAAGGAGAACCGCGTCGCTGATCTGGCCCGCGCCAAGCTGCAACCGAGCAAGCCCGCTGACACGGATTGGCTGGCAGACGGTCTGTGGCCGATCACCTGTGCATCGCACCGCATCGTCACCGCGCCCGGTGTCGCAGTCGAGCCTGGCGCGCTGGAGGAAATTTTCCAGGGGTATGATGCCAAAGTCCAAGCGCACCAGAAACTTCTGGCAGTCGTGCTGACCATGCGATTTCCGCACAGCTGGCAACCTGCCGATATTTTGTCGCTGGTCGGCACGTACACACTGGAAAAGCTCGCGCTGCAGCGCCGACTGACAAGCATGATCGTGGTGCACATGCCTGGTGACGAGTTGTCGGCGCGCCGGCCTCACGCACATGTCCTGTGCCTGTCGCGCGTCCATCGCTCGTCGGGCTGGGGCGAAGTGCACCCTGATCTTGTCGCCAAAACCGCGCAGGCGCGATTCCAGCAGGAATGGGAGGCTTTTTACGACGTCTGGGTGCCGCGCTACCGGGACGGTTGAGCATGACGGGCGGGATCCGCAGCGGTCCCGCCCGCCTGCCGGGGGCAAGATACGAAGGAAGGAGGATGGTCCCCAATCCGGGGATGAAAATGGAGAAGACGATAATGACGACCGACAAGACCGCGATCATCCGCTGCTACACCGAGGCTGTCGCCCAGATGCTGGTCGGCAGCCGCACGATGAAGCCCGGCGCGGCGATCCTCGCCGGCGAAATGGGCGGAGCCGAAGGGCGGCTGCGGATGGGCGCCATCGCGCACAGCAGCGGCAACGATCTGGTGTATCTGGATTTTGCCGATGGCGAAGACGGCTATCACCTGACCGGCATCACGCTGTGCGCGGTACGCGACGGCATCTGCCACCTGCAGACCGACTGCGGCCTGTATCTGAGCCGCAATGGATCGCGGGCGATCATCCTGCCGCAGCCCCGCATCCGCAAGGCGTACCGGCTCGCACCTGGCGAACTGATCCAACTGGCCAACCAGCCGGCTGACCGTGACGAGGGCATTGCCCGCGCCGAGGCGCGGCTCGCCAAGCTGGTCGCTCGCCGCGCAGCTTTCGCCGATCGTGCTGCCGTCCGGACCCGACCGCTGGCGGCCTGATCCGATCCGGCTGACACTGTCGGTCGATCATCGCGTCGACCGATCGTGACGGCTCATCATCCCGGTGACAGAACCTCTCTACCTATAAAGCGGACGACCTCACAAATTCGGACAGCGGCCAATAAATATTTCATGCTTCTGTCCGAGAATGCCGAGCCGTCCGCTTTATAGAGTAAGGGAGGCCGTCATCTCAGCCGTCACGCCGACAGCAACACCGGTTCAGCCGCCCGCCGATGTCTATTCGACTGCCGAGGTTAATGCGATGCTGGAGGCAATGACGACAACCGACCACAGCTACCTGCGGCGGCGGTCTCTCTATCTGGCGCAGGGGCATTACATGCTTGCCAGTGACCTTCGGCAGGAGGCGTTCGTCCGGGCGCTCGATGGTCGTCGCCAATGTCGGCGAGGCTATCAAATCGTCCACTTCCTGATCGGGATCATGCGCAGCCTGACCTCGCAGGATCGCGAAGCCGAACGCGACGGCCTGCACCCGGTCCCGCTCGACCTCGACGACGATACGCTGGCGATGGCCTCGCTGGCGCCCAGTCCGGAGCAGGTCGGGCATGATGCGCTGCATTATCGCCGGACCCTCGCCGCGATCCAGCAGTCGATCGGGAACGACCCGCAGTTGGTCACCTTGCTGGATGCGGTGCTCGACGGCGAGAAGGGTATCGCCTTGCAGAACCGGCTGGGGCTCGATGCCAAGAGCCTCGCATCGTTGCGCAAGCAATTGCAGCGCAAGCTGGCGGCCGCCGCCAAGGACAGGAGCATACCATGACCACTGACGCGGACGAACTGATGCAACTGCGACTGTTGGACGACTTCCTCGACGGTGAGGATGTCGAACCTGAACTGGCCGACCTGCAGGCCGAGATCGCCCAGGCACAGCTGGCAGTGAAGAAGGCGAACCTGCGCGCGATTCGGGCCAAACTCGATGCCGGCACCGATGCCCGGGTCGTACCGATCGATCGAGCGCGTCTGCGGGCGCAGTTGCAGCAAGCCATGTCGGGCGATGCCGACTTGCGCATGACGCTGGCTGCCCGCGGCAACGACGGCCATGATATCGACGACCTGATCGAGGATCTCGCCGAACTCGACCACGAAACAGGCGACCGCCCTGCGTGACGGACGCGGTTGATCCGCCTGCCGAACGCCTCCTGCATGACCTCGGCATCACCGAACCCGGCGAGATCGACGTCGAGGTCATCGCCTGTGCCGTTGGCGCAACGGTGCGCTATCGTCGCCTTGGCGTTGGCGATGCGCGGATCGTTGGTCTGGGCGACCGGGCAATCATCACGGTCGACGACCGGGCCAGCCGCGTCCGGCAGCGTTTCTCCGTCGCGCATGAACTCGGTCATTGGCACCACCATCGCGGCCAACAGCTGATCTGCCATGGCGCCGCCGCCCGACAAGACGGAGCGGCGGGCTGCGAACGCCAGGCGGACGGGTATGCTGCTGACCTGCTCATGCCCCGCTTCATGCTGGAACCATTGGTCGCTGGCGTCTCGATGTCATTCGATCTCGTCTATCAAGTTGCGGCCGCGTTCGGCGTCAGCGCGATGGCTGCCGCCTTGCGGCTTGCCGATGTTCATCCTGCGGCATTCGCGCTTGTCGTCGAAGAAGCGGACGGGCGCCGATGGTTCAGACGGTCAGCAAGCCTAAACCCTCGTTGGTTCGTCCGGTCGACAGTTTCAGACATGAGCGCGATGGCCGATCACCGTAGATTGCCTCATCCGAATTTCGCGTTCGCTGTGCCGGCGCAGCAATGGTTCCTGGGGCAGGGCATTAAAGACGCACAAGCGCTTTACGCCATCGACCAGATGGCATGCGGTACGGCGATCCATCTCATCTTGGTGGCATAGTATGAGGGTAAGCTACCGAAGATATCGATATGAACCGCCCCGGGTTTGCCGGAGGCCGTGGGTTGTGAGTTACGCTGCCATATCCAGGTTCTCCGCGGCAGCATAATATTGCTTTTCGGCTTCGGCAGGCGGGATGTTGCCGATGGGCTCCAGCAGCCGGCGATGGTTGAACCAGTCGACCCATTCGAGCGTGGCGTATTCGACGGCTTCAAAGCTGCGCCACGGCCCACGCCTGTGGATCACCTCGGCTTTGTAGAGGCCATTGATCGTCTCGGCCAAAGCGTTGTCGTAGCTGTCGCCGACGCTGCCAACCGATGGCTCGATCCCGGCTTCGGCGAGGCGCTCGGTGTATTTGATGGAGACGTATTGGGCGGATTCAACCGGTCGTCGCAACGCCGTAATGTTTGATCTTTGCGAGGCATTGGTCAAGCGCCTCGGCCGGTGTTCTCCAGCCAAGCGTCTTGCGTGGTCGATCATTGAGGGTCGCTGCAACCGCCGCGAGCGTATCGGCGCTATGTGCACTGAGGTCGGTGCCCTTGGGGAAGTACTGGCGCAGTAACCCGTTGGTGTTCTCATTGGTGCCGCGTTGCCAGGGGCTTTGGGGGTCACAGAAATAGACCTGCACGCCTGCATCGATCTTGAGACGGGCGTGCTGCGCCATCTCCGCGCCCTGATCCCAGGTGAGCGAGCGGCGCAACTCCCTGGGCAAGGTGGTGATGGTACGGGTAATGGCATCCCGCACGGCCTCGGCGCCATGCCCAGCCAGCGCCGGTCCGTTTTTGATACGCGGCTTGGCGTCGTGACCATCCATACGGGGCAGATGGAGCAGCATCGTGAAACGCGTCGACCGTTCGACCAGCGTCCCGATCGCCGAGCTGCCGACCCCGAGGATGAGGTCGCCTTCCCAATGGCCCGGCACCGCACGGTCATCGGCTTCGGCGGGCCGTTCGCTGATCATGATCTCCGGCGTCACGAAGCCCTTGCCGCGCTGACCAACCCGCGCCCGTGGCACGCGGAGAGCCCGGCCGCTGCGCAGGCATGCGGTGAGGTCACGGCGCAGGGCGCCGCGGGCTTGCACGAACAGCGCCTGGTAGATGGCTTCGTGGCTGATGCGCATGCTGTCGTCGTCCGGAAAGTCGATGGGCAGACGACCGGCAATCTGCTCCGGGCTCCATGCCGTTGACCAGCGCCGGTTCTGGCGCCGTCCATGTCGCCGCCCTTTCCATGATGCCACCGTCGGGCCGATGACAGACGGGCCACCGGGTCTGGCAACGACGCCGCTCAACCGATCTTCCACCCAGCGCCTCAGCCCTTCATTGGCTGCAAGCTTGGCGACCTTGGGACGGCGTGCCGCCCGCTCGGCATGCCACTGGGCCGTCGTCGCACGATAGTCGAAATTGCCGCTGCGCGTCGCGGCATTGCGCCGGATCTCGCGCGAGATGGTCGAGGCAGCACGGCCGAGCCGGCGGGCTATCTCACAGACGCCATGCCCTTGAACCAGCAACAGCGCGATCTCCTCGCGTTCCGCCAGCGACAGGTATCTGCCCGATAAGGGCTTCGCCGATGGCCTGAACGCTGCCGGTGGCATCCCGCCTGCCTCCCGAAACCAGCGGCTGCCAACCGGTTGTGACGCTCCTGCCTTCACCGCTGCCGCCTCGCTGCTCATCCCGGCAGCTACATACCGCCAGAACAGTTCACGCTCTTCCCGATTGGCGACTGGCGGCCGTCCCGGAGACCGCAACTGTGACCGTGTGCACCGGTCCGAACGCCGCTTCTTTATATCCATCGTCCGCCTCCATTTTCGAAGCGTTGCGACGACCGGTTGAATCCGCCTTGCGACCCACGGTCGCTATGATGGACGAGACCGCTTCGATGGGCCGGCCGGCGGTCATGAAGCGCTTGTTCCAAAGCATCGAGGACGAAGCTGGCATGCGCTGTCCTGCTCGCCCGCCAGCCGACGATGCGTCTCGCGTAAGTGTCGATGACGAAGGCGACATAGACGAACCCCGCCCAGGTAGCGACGTAGGTGAAATCCGACACCCACAGCATGTTCGGCGCTGGCGCGTAGAACCTGCGGTTGACGTGATCCAGCGGGCACGGCGCTGCTTTGTCGCTCATCGTCGTGCGAACCGGCTTGCCCCGGATCACGCCCTGTAGACCCATATCGCGCATCAGCCGCTCGATAGTGCAGCGGGCGACCGGGAAGCCCTCGCGCATCATCTGCCGCCAGACCTTGCGGACGCCGTAGACCGCGAAGTTCTCGGCGAACACACGCGCCACCTCGGGCTTGAGAACCTGATCCCGCTGTGCCCGCGCCGACAGGCGCATTGGATCCTGCCGCTGCGCGACACGCTCGAAATACGTCGATGGGGCGATCGGCAAGACGCGGCAGATCGGCTCGACCCCATAGGATTTACGGTGATCGTCGATGAAGGCGATCATCGCCGGAATGGGCGGTCGAGCTCCGCCTGGGCAAAATATGCGGATGCCTTGCGCAGGATCTCGTTGGCCTGTCGAAGCTCGCGGACTTCGCGTTCTAGCGCCTTCATCTTGTCAGCGACCTCGGTCGGAACGCCAGCGCGCTTGCCGCTGTTCACCTCCGCCTTCTTTACCCACTCATGCAGCGTCTGCGGAACGCAGCCAATCTTCTCGGCAATGGAAACTACCGCTGCCCATCGCGATGGGTGATCGCGCTCGTGATCCAGCACCATCCTTACCGCTCGCTCGCGGACTTCAGGCGCAAACTTGTTCGTCGTCTTACTCATACAGGCTCCACCTTCTCAGGAGTTGGAGCCTCCGACAAACCCGGGGCGGTTCAGTACGCCGTATCGACTCCATTGCTAATCATGATCTAGCTTGGAGGACAAGGGGGCTGCGCGACGTATGGCTAAGGTCGTTCTGTCAGATCGAGAGGTTGGCCTCATCAAGGGCCTGATCCAGCATAAGGCTTTGAACGACCAGCAGGTGTTGGCGATCTTCAGCTTCCTCGACCGAAACTTCAACCACCGCGAGATCGGAGCAATTCGGAAAGGTACGAAGCCCCGCTACGCCGCGATAGCAGCCGCAACCGTTGGGGAGGTGGATGCGCTTCTTTACCAGTATGCCAAGCTGGCCGCGCTGGCCGAGCAGCTCGGGTTCTATGCAACCACCTATGCGGGCGCGCAGGTCCGCAAGGCCGTCGAGATATTTAAGACCGCCGTCCTCGTCTACAACAATAACACGCTGTCCACCCGATCCGAGACATTCATTGTCCTGTCCATCATTGCCTGGACATATCTCCTACACGCGCGACTGACCCAACAGGGCGTGACGCCGGCGTTCAAGAACGCCGATGGCTCACCGGTCATGATCGACGGTCAGGAGAAGCTCTGGGAGTTGGGCTATTGCATCGAGCGGCCGCAGTCAGGGCTGTCAGCGGGCGAGAAGGCCAACCTCAAATACCTGATCGCGATCAGAAACGCGATCGAGCACCGGTCGGCTGAGGACGTTAACGATGCGCTGCAAGCGAAGATACAGGCGAACGCATTAAACTTCCTGCGGTTCGCTAAGGACAACTTCGGCAGCAAGTACGACTTCTCCCACGACCTCGCGTTCGCAATCCAGCTCCAAGCGCTGACCCTGCAGTCCGCGAACGCGCTTAAGGGCGCGGTGCCGGTCGCCAAGGCGGTCGCTGTCGTCAATGCGCTCATCGAGGGGCCGATGTCGCAGGCCCAGTTCGACGATCCCGCCTACTCCTTCCGGGTCTACGTGGTGCCGAAGGTGACGAACAACGCCAAGAAGGCGGATCAGGCTGTGATCTATAGTCCGGTCGGCTCCAACGTGGAGGTAGCAATCAAGCACGTCGAGCGTCCAAAGTATCGGATGACAGAGGCCATCAAAAGGCTGCTCGACGACGACGGCTTGGCCATTACCGCCTATCAATTTACACAGGCTTGGAAGCTCAACGACCTGAAGGATCCGGCGAAGGGATTTGCAGTGCTGCTGGGCGGCCAGTGGTTCTGGTATCAGGAGGGGATCGACCGGATCAAGGGCATCGTAACGACCTAAAATCGTTACTGCAGGGGCGACAATGTCACGGAGCTAACGGCAGCTGCGCGCGTCAGCGTGTCAAAGGCTGCCAGTTAACGTTGTCCCCAATCCAAGCCGTTCCAAGCGCCTCCTTGAGCTCGTTTGAACCGTCCAATTATTTAAATGAACGAGCGGCAGTTTTTGGTGCTGCCTTTCAGTCGCTGCGTTGCCGATAGTGGGTCGAGGTGTTCTGCGACACGGATGCAACATCAGTTTCGACGCAATCACTTTTGGCTGGATACTGTAATGAAGCGCTCGACGACGCGATTCCAGTCCACTTCCGGATAGCTAATCTTCTCAATGGCATCGCGCAGCACCCGCATATCAGCGCCGCGCCCATAGTGCGTGCTGACCGATCCGTTGGCATGACCGAACAACAGGTCGACTATTTCGGCGGGAGCCTTGCCCCGAATCGCCCGTTTGCCGGTGTGGCGGAACGAATAGAAGACCAGTTCTGAATCGGATAGCCCGATACTATCGAGGAAGTCGTTCATTACCCGCGAAAGGCGCTGTGTCCGGCTGCCATATTTGTTGGTGTCTAGTTCCGGAAAAAGCCATTCGGCATTCTCCTCCCTTCGTTTGGCCACCAGATCGAGGAAGCCCGCTTTTATGAGGACGGGGTGCAGTGGGATATCGCGCTTGGCACTCGCGGTCTTCATCCGCTTGGCTGGGCCTTCCTGTTCCTCGCGGACACGCAGGCGATCTGGCTCGATCGCGATGTAGGGAATGCCGTCGTAGGTCCTGACGTTACCTGGACGCAGCTTGCCCAGTTCCTCCAGTCGGCATCCGGTGAAGGGAGCCAAGAGCAAAGTCCAGGCCAGGGTGCTGGGTGCAACACCGCTCTTGTTCGGAAGCTCTGCACTGAAGATTTTGACGAGATCCTGCGGTTCGAACGGCAGGCGAGGGTCTTCGATCTCGTTTTTTGGGAGGGACTTGACAGTCTTCGCTACGTTCTCGGTTATGACTTCGAGTTCTTCGACGGCATGATCGAGCGTCACGCGGATGGCGGACAGCGCCTTGTTGACCGTTGCGGGCGCGAGTACTTTTAGCCCCTGCGCCTTGGCGAGTTCCACCTGCTCGAGCAACGGAAGCGCGTTAATCGCCTTGCCCACGCGCGACGGCAACGCCGCACAAGTCCGGCGATAGGTGCGGACCATCGACGCGGTGATGGTATCGACGGGCGGATCGTTGTGCAGGCGGGCGAACCGAGTAATCGCGGTACGCCATTCGTCGACGAGCTTGGGCTCGCGGGGCTGGGACACAGCCCAATCCTCGAAGACCTTGGTAATGGTCGGTACCGAAGCGTTCGACGAGGTTTCTGGCGACTGCAGACCTGCGGCCGCGTGATGAGTACTTGGCACCACGCCGAACGGGAGGGCGGATGGCAGGATGCGCGTGCGGGCCGGATCGATCTTTGGCGTGCAGGCCTCGGAAAGCCTGTCAAGAAAGGCTTGGCCGATCGCTTCGTAGAGCGCTGGGTCGATTGGCTGGGCAATGCCGCTGTTGAACGCGATTGCGAGGATGGCCCAGTCGATCGGATCCAGCGACGGGAGAGTGGAAATCCGCCGTAGCGTTTCAAGCCAAGGCAGCGGGCTGAAGTCCGGCACTGCCTCCAGCATCTTCTTGCGGTCGCCGAAGTTTTGGAGGTCAGGCCGTTCCGGCGGGCTGCCGAAGTCATAGCGCGAACCGGGCTCATGGTCGGTTAGGCCGTGGGCGTGTTGGAAAGCACCGAATTCGAGCGACGCCAGTTTCTGCGCCATGCCTTGCAGTTGCTGGTCGCTGACGCCGTCAAGATAGGCGTCGACCATGGATCGCGCCGATCGAAGTTGCTGGCTGGCAAGGCTGCGCCGCGCTGCCGCCAGCTTCTGGTCATAAACGATGGCGTGCGGGTGGTAGCGCTGACGAGCTTCATCCGGATCGCGCGTATCGAGGGTCCGCTTGTACTCGCGCGACGCGCCGTCAAAGAACGGCCGAAGCGCCTCAGGAATGACCCGACGGAAATAGAAAATGCCAGTGCGAGGATCTTTGAACGGAGCAGCCATGCGGATCACTTTGTACGCATCCTTTGTACACAAGGATGGGTAAAGCGTCCATGAAGAGCGTCAAAACCGCGCAAATCCGCCATTTTGGCGGGCGCTGGTGACCCCTACGGGACTCGAACCCGTGTTTTCGCCGTGAGAGGGCGACGTCCTAGACCGCTAGACGAAGGGGCCGTTTGCGGTGGAGGGGCGCAATTAGCGGGGGTGGGGCGGGGCGTCAAGCGGACGGTGTACGGAAACTGTGGATAAGATCGGGGCAGGGAGCCTTGCGGCTTCCCCGCCCCGAAATCCGGATCAGGCGGCGGCCTTGCGGCGTTCGGCCATTTCCTCGTTGAGCATCTCGGCCAGCAGGAAGGCCAGTTCCAGGCTCTGGCCCGCATTCAGGCGCGGGTCGCAATGCGTGTGATAGCGGTCGGCCAGCGACTGTTCGGTGACGTCGATCGCGCCGCCGGTGCATTCGGTGACGTTCTGCCCGGTCATCTCTGCATGGATACCGCCCGCATGCGTCCCCTCGGCACGGTGCACGGCGAAGAAGCCGCGCACCTCGGCCAGGATACGGTCGAAGGGGCGGGTCTTGTAGCCGGTCGCCGCCTTGACCGTGTTGCCGTGCATCGGGTCGCACGACCAGACGACCGGATGCCCCTCGCGCGTGACGGCACGGACCAGCCTGGGCAGATGCGCCTCGATCTTGTCATGGCCATAGCGGGTGATGAGCGTCATCCGGCCCGGCACCCGGCCGGGGTTCAGCGTGTCGAGCATGCGCAGCAGCGCCTCGGGCTCGAGGCTGGGTCCGCACTTCACGCCGATCGGGTTGTCGATGCCGCGCAGGAACTCGACATGCGCCGAGCCCTCGAAGCGGGTGCGGTCGCCGATCCACAGGAAGTGGGCCGAGGTGTCGTACCAGTCGCCGGTCAGCGAATCCTGCCGGGTCAGCGCCTGCTCATAGGGGAGCAGCAGCGCCTCGTGGCTGGTGTAGAAGCTGGTCTGCGCCAGCTGGGGGACCGAGGCGGGGTCGATGCCGCACGCCGCCATGAAGTCCAGTGCCTCGCCGATGCGGTCGGCGGTCTCGGCATATTTCTGCGCCCAGGGGCTGCGGCCCATGAAGTCGTGGGTCCAGCGATGCACCTGGTGCAGATTGGCATAGCCGCCCTGCGCAAAGGCGCGCAGCAGGTTCAGCGTCGCCGCCGACTGGGCATAGGAGCGCAGCATCCGCTGCGGATCGGGCACGCGTGCCTCAGACGTGAAGGCGATGTCGTTGACATTGTCGCCGCGATAGCTGGGCAGCTCGACCCCGCCGATCACCTCGGTATCGGCCGAGCGCGGCTTGGCGAACTGGCCCGCCATGCGGCCCAGCTTCACCACCGGCAGCTTGGAGGCGAAGGTCAGGACGACCGCCATCTGGAGGATGACGCGGAAGGTGTCGCGGATGTTGTTGGCGCTATGCTCGGCAAAGCTCTCGGCACAGTCGCCGCCCTGGAGCAGGAAACCCCGGCCCGCCGCCACCTCGGCCAGCTCGGCGGTCAGGCTGCGCGCCTCGCCCGCAAAGACCAGCGGGGGATAGGTCGCCAGCGTACGGGTCGCGGCGTCCAGCGCGTTACGGTCGGGATAGTTGGGAAGCTGGCGGGCTTCGGCGCTCGTCCAGCTGTCGGGGGCCCATTTCGCGGCCATGATATCCTGCTCTTTCGTCTTCTTTGTTGATTTGCCCGCCATGCGCCGAATCGTGGGGATACGCAATGAAGTTGGCGTTTGGGCCCCTCAAGTCGCGCCGATTGTTGCGCATGATACGGCTTTGCGCCGAGCCGTTGGCCGTTGCGGCGGCGGGCTTTGCGGATCGGTGGGGAAGCGATTAGCAGGGGGCCCATGTCGCGTTCGCTCTTCCCATCGGCCGCCATGGTCGCGCTTTCCGCTCTATCGCTGGTCGTGGCGCCACCCGTGCCGGCCCGCGCCGCCCCCCCCGTCGCGGTCGCGGCGACGGACGACCGGGCGCTGTTCGATGCGATGCGCGCGGCGGACCTTCGGCTGGCGACGATCGCGTGGCGGCTGGCGACGGCCAATGTCACGCTGTGCCGGGATACGGCGCCGACGCCCGGCCTCGTCATCCATGCGATCGATCAATATGAGCCCGCGCTGCGCAAGGAACTCCCGGCGACCTTCGGGTTCGAGGGGCCGGTCGCGGTCGAGGCGGTGGTGCCGGGCAGCGCGGCGGACAAGGCGGGGATCGCCCCCGACGACACGATCCTGGCGGTCGATGGCCAGCCCCTGGCGGTCGATCCGGCCGGTGCGACGCAGGCCAACAGCGCCACGCGCGACGCCGCCCAGCGCCGGATCGCCGCCGAGCCCGCCGATCGTCCGCTGCGCCTGACCATCCTGCGCCATGGTGAGCGGCGCGACGTGACGGTGGCCGCGCAGCCGGGTTGCCGGTCGCGGTTCGAGATGAGGATCGGCCCCGACCTGACCGCCTCGGCGGACGGGGACATCGTCCAGATCGGATCGCGCTTCTTCGAGCGGTTCGACGACCGGATGATCGCGGTCGTCGTCGCGCATGAATTCTCGCACAACATCCTGCACCATCGCGAGCGGCTGGACGCGGCGGGCGTCAAGCGCGGGTTGCTGTCGGAGTTCGGGCGCAACGGGCGGCTGTTCCGCCAGACCGAGACCGAGGCCGATCTGCTGGGCGCGCACCTCATGCGCAATGCGGGCTATGACCCGCAGGATGCGGTGCGCTTCTGGCGCGAACATGGCGGCGAGGTCGATGGCGGCCTGTTCCGCAGCCGGACCCATCCCTCGTCCTCGGCGCGTGCCGATGCGGTGGCGGCCGAGATCGCCGCGATCCCGGCGGGGGCGCCGATTCCCTATCGCCCCGCGCTGATCGACCGGGCGGGGGCGGCGCTGCAATAATCGGTCCGTCGCAAAACCCATTCCCTGTGTAACGGCTTAACCAACTATTTGGAGTCACCGCTTAGGAGTCGGAGGCAATCGGAAGCGAAGGGGCTTTCGACCTGCCAGGATTCGTCATGCTCTCTTCCATGCCCATACCGAAGAAAATCGGTCTGTCCTTCGCCATCGTCGTCCTGTCGGTCCTGGCGATGATGGGGACCTTGTGGTGGGCATTGTCACGGATCGAGGGGACGACGAAGAAAAGCGTCCATGCGCAGACCACCTATACCACCACGCTGGACATGGAGGGCGGCGTCCAGCGCGAGAACAGCCAGATGCGCGGCTTCCTGATCACCGGGGACGAGGCCTATCTGACGCAATATTATACGGCACGGGCCGCCGAGAGGCAGGCGGCGGCGGAGCTGGACAGGGCGCTGGTCGAGGACCCCAGGGCGCGCGCCGAGGTAGCGGCGTCGCATGCCAGGATGGAGGAATGGCGCCGCGACATCGGCGACCCGCTGATCGCGCGCAGCCGGACCGACCGCGAGGGCGCGCAGGCCTGGCTCCGCGCCAATAGCGAGCGGTCGCGGGTCACGGTGATCCTGCAACCCTTGCGTGATCTGCGCGCCCGGATGGTCGAGGTGATGGGGGTGGTCCGCAACGAGCGCAAGATCGTGCTGTGGACGGCGCAATGGAGCCTCATCATCGGTGGTCTCATCATGATCAGTGTCGCCGTCGCGATGGCCATTTTGTTGTCGCGGGCGCTGGGTCGGCCGATCGTCCGGCTGACCGGGGTGATGGATGCGCTGGCGCGGGGGCGGAACGACATCGCGATTCCCGATGCCGAACGCGGCGACGAACTGGGCAGCATGTCGCGCGCCGTCGTCGTCTTCCGCGACACCGCCGTCGCCAAGGCGCAGGCCGATGCCGAGCAGAACCAGATGGTAAGCCAGATCGGCGAGGCGCTGGAGCAGCTCGCCGGTTCGGACCTGACGGTCAAGCTGAGCGGCTTCCCGCCTTCCTATGCCGCCATCGAGCGCGACTTCAACATGGCGGTGTCGCGGCTGTCGGGCTCGCTGGGCGCGGTGCGGGTCAATGCGGCTGGGATCAGCAGCGGCACGGTGGAGATGAACCAGGCCGCCGACGATCTGGCCCGCCGCGCCGAGCAGCAGGCGGCCAGCATCGAGGAAACCTCGGCCGCGATGAACGAGATCGCCCAGTCGGTCACCGCCGCCGCGGCCAAGGCGCAATCGGCGCAGACGATCGTCCGCAAGGCGAGCAGCGACGTCGGCAACAGCGAGGAGATCGTCCGCCGCACCGTGTCGGCGATCGGCGACATCGAGCGTTCGTCGAGCGAAATCGCCGAGATCATCGCGGTGATCGACGGCCTGGCCTTCCAGACCAATTTGCTCGCGCTGAATGCGGGCGTCGAGGCGGCGCGCGCGGGCGACGCGGGCAAGGGCTTTGCGGTGGTCGCCTCCGAAGTGCGTGCGCTGGCCGAACGCTCGGCGGAGGCGGCGCGCGACATCAGCGCGCGGATCACCACCACGGTCGACCGGGTGCGCAGCGGCGTGGAACTGGCCAACAAGACCGACGATTCGCTGCGCCTGATCGCGACGGGGATGCAGGACATCGCCGGACTGGTCGAATCGATCGCGGGCGGGGCGTCCGAGCAGGCGACCAGCATTCAGCAGGTCAATCTGGCGATCAACGACATGGACGGCGTGACCCAGGCCAATGCCGCCATGGTCGAGGAGGTGACGGCCGCCGTCCGGGCGCTGTCCGCCGAGACCCAGGCGCTGGAGGAGCAGATCGGCCGCTTCCGGATCGAGGGCGGCTTGCCCCAGCCCGCCGCGCCCGTCGTCGCGATCCGGCGGCCGGCGGCGGTATCGCCCGCGCCGCGCCGCATGGCCGCGCCGGTGCCCTCTCAGGGCAATCTGGCGGTCAGGCAGGACGATGACGATTGGAGCAGCTTCTGACCGACGTCCTATCCCGTTGAGCGGTCGATAAAAGGCCCGCCATCCCGGTCGTCGGGGTGGCGGGCCTTTCGCATTCGGAGCAAGGGGGCTTGTCACCCCTGTCCGGGCCGGGCAAGCGGCCGCCATGGATATTCCCGCACGCTATGCCGCCTTCATCCAATGGGTCGGTGACGGAACCGGCATGGCCGACAGCCTGCTGCACGTCCATGCGGGCATGGCGGTTCTGTTTCTCGCCCGCATCCTGACCCGCAAGTCGCTGGCGACCCCGATCCCGCTGCTCTGCGTCGCGCTGGCCGAGGCGGGCAACGAGGTCCTCGACCGGCTGCATTACGGGTCGTGGCGCTGGGCCGACACGCTGGGCGACATCGCCAATACGATGTTCTGGCCCACCGTGCTGTTCATCGGCCTGCGCCTGCGGTCGCCGCGTGGCGGATATGGCGGCTGGCGCCGGGGATCAGGCGGCCGGTAACACCGGCTTCCAGTCCCAGCCCAGCGGATCGCCGTCCATCACCTCGACCCCGGCGGCGAGCAGCGTGTCGCGGATCGCATCCGACCGGGCAAAGTCCTTCTCCGCCCGCGCCGCGCGCCGCTCGGCCAGCTGCGCCTCGATCCCCGCTTCGTCGAGCGTGGCCGCCTTGGGCCGGGTGCGCAGGTCGGCGCGGGTCAGCGTCGCGAGTTGCAGCCCCAGCGTCGCGTCGAAATCGGCGAGCGCGGCCAGCCGCACGCCGGGCGACAGCTTCTTGTCGGCCAGCATCTCGTCGAGCACGGGCAGCGCGCGCGGCGTCGCGAGATCGTCCGACAGCGCGGCGTCCAGCCGCTCGCGATAGGCCGCCGCATCGCCCTTGGCGGGCGCATCGGCCCGCGTGCGCAGCCCCTCGACCGTCTGGACCAGTCGCTTCAGCCGCACCTGCGCGGCGGCGAGGCCATCCCAGCCAAACTCCATTTCCGAACGATACTGCGCCTGCAGGCACATCAACCGATAGGCGAGGGGGTGGAAGCCCCGATCGACCAGCGCCTGGAGCGTCAGGAACTCGCCCGAGGACTTGGACATCTTGCCGGTGCGGTCGACCAGGAAATTGTTGTGCATCCAGATATTGGCGCCGGTCTCGGCGGTGCAGCCATGCGCCTGGTTCTGCGCGATCTCGTTGGGATGGTGGATTTCGCGGTGATCGATGCCGCCGGTATGGATGTCGAACTGCGCGCCCAGATATTGCTTGCTCATCACCGAGCATTCCAGATGCCAGCCGGGCGCGCCGCGGCCCCAGGGGCTGTCCCATTCCATCTGGCGATTCTCGCCGGGTGCCGAGGCGCGCCAGATCGCGAAGTCCGCCGGATGGCGCTTGCCCGCGACGGGATCGATCCGGCTTTCGCCTTCATCGTCCTGGTGGCGGGCAAGGCGGCCATAATCGGGCACCGTCGTCACGTCGAAATACAGCCCGTCGGGCAGGCGATAGCAATGCTTGGCCTCGATCGCCTTGGCGAACGCGATCATCTGGGGCACGTGATCGGTCGCCAGCGGAAAGCGGGTCGGCTCGGCGATGCCCAGATCCTTCAGATTCTGCTTGAAGGTCCGGGTGTAATGCGCGGCGATCGCCCAGATGTCCTGGCCGCTCTTCTTCGCGGCGGCCTCCATCTTGTCGTCGCCCGCATCGGCGTCCGAGGTCAGGTGGCCGACATCGGTGATGTTGATGATATGGGTCAGCGGCCAACCCTTCCAGCGCAGCACGCGCGCCAGGGTGTCGGTGAAGACATAGGCGCGCAGATTGCCGATATGCGCGTAATTATAGACGGTCGGCCCGCAGGAATAGACGCGGACATTGGCCGGATCGATCGGCCGGAACGTCTCGGGCGCGCGGGTCAGGCTGTTGTACAGGATCAGCGGATTGGAAAGGTCGGGCGCGGTCATGCGGCCTGCCTTAGCCATGTCGCCTGTCCCCCGAAAGGGGGCCCCGGTCCGACGGGAGTTCGGACCGGGGCAAACGCAGCGACAGGGGAGGCGCCGCGTCATGATGCCGGTCACTCGGGGGAATGAGCCGACATGTCATACAGGGGTGTCCGGTACACGGGGATGAAACCGGACGAACGGCGTGATAGCGGTGGCGACATCACGTCGGCATGGCTGGCACATGACATTATGGTTCATGTCGCCTTGGCGGACGGGGCGAAATCCGCACCGACGGGTTGTATTGGGCAGACTCCCCTGCTAGGAGCGCCCAACGATGCGGCTACAGTTGTTCTGTGGCCGCTTTATCCTGTTTTGCCGGAGCAATTCGTTTTTATGCAGATCATCGTTCGCGACAACAATGTGGATCAGGCCCTCCGCGCGCTCAAGAAGAAGCTGCAGCGGGAAGGCGTGTATCGCGAGATGAAGCTCCGTCGCCACTACGAGAAGCCGTCGGAAAAGCGCGCTCGTGAGCGTGCGGCGGCGGTTCGTCGTGCGCGCAAGCTGGAGCGCAAGCGCGCCGAGCGCGACGGCGCCCGGTAATATCCGGCGGATCGTCCCCGCCCCGTCGCTCCGAGCGGCCTGGGGTGGGGAACGGTCCCACCGGCTATCGATTCGCCTGGACGAATCGATTCGCGCTTCGCGCGCCGCATCCTTGATGCGTACCACGAACGCCAACGCACAGAGCGAGAAACAGGCATGTCCGTAACCGCTGTTCCCCTTCGTCCCGTCCGGCGTGCCTATCTGGTCTGGATATGGGTCGCGGTGGCGGCCGCGATCGTGGTGGCGGCCTTGCTGGCGCGCCAGGGCGATGCCGCGCTCCTGCGCGAGGCGCGTGGACCGGGTGTCGAGACGACCGCTTCGGGCTTGCAGTACAAGGTGCTGGTGCCCGGCAATGGCGGTGCGCATCCGACCGCCAGCGACGTGGCGTTGATCAACTATACCGGTCGTCTGATCGACGGCACCGTCTTCGACAAGTCGCAGCAGCCGGCCCCGATGCCGCTTTCGGGTGTCCTGCCGGGCTTTGCCGAGGCGCTCAAGCTGATGCCAAAGGGCGCGAAGTATCGCTTCTGGCTGCCTGCCAAGCTGGGCTATGGCGACCGCGCGAACGGTGCGATTCCGGCGAATTCGACGCTGGTGTTCGATGTCGATCTGATCGACTTCATCCCCGAATCGGTCCTGCGCCAGATGCAGGCCCAACAGTCGATGATGGGCGGCGCGCCCGGGGCGATGCCCGGCGGCGTCCCCGGTGCCTCCTCGCCGCGCTGACCGGTCGGTCGCACTAGCGACCCTCCTGCCGATCGAAAATAGTCGCCGGGGTCCTATGGACTCCGGCGATTTTCGTTTGTCCGCGGGGTGGGGATGGCAGTTTATTGTAACCGTTCGACGCTGCCTCCTTGCGGCTTTCCAAAGAGGAAGCGGATCAGCATAACTCTACTTTCGCCAGTCGACCCGAGCGAAGTCGAAGGCCAGGGCGGTGCCTGTCTTGCGCCAAATCCCCAGCTATGGATCTAGGCCGGATCGACATTCAGTATTGTGTCTTCTTCCCCTCTCCCCTGGACAGGGGAGAGGGTTAGCGAAGCTTGCAAGCCTGCTGGCTAGCACAGCTTGGGTGAGGGATTGAGCGAGCCCAAAGGCTCGCGCGCTAGCTTCGCGAGCGCCCACCCCTCACCCAGCTCCGACTAAGCCTTTGCTCTCGCAAAGGCCAAGTCTGCGCAACCCTCTCCCCTCTGCGAGGGGCGAGGGAGGGATAAGGCATCGCTGAATGTCGAGCGGCCCTAGGCCGGTCTGTCGGTTTCAGCCCAGAAGGAAGTGCGATTTAGCTGGATCGCTGAGCGACACCCCCCCCCCCGGCAATTCCAAGCGCCATAATCCGGCGAGCCCCGGAAATCAGGCAAAAAAATAGCGGCCCGAAGGCCGCTATTCCTTTCAGCCGTGAGGCTGAAGCAACTTAGTTGCTGTCCGACGAGTCGGCGACGACCACGATGCCGGCGACGACGGCAGCAGCCGCCAGAACCGCAACGAGAACGCCACCACCGGCCAGGCCGTTCTTCTTGGCAGCCGGAGCCGAAGCGCGAACCGACTTCGAAACCGAGAGGCTGGCAGCCGGGTTCGCAGCCATCGCCGGGGCAACGGTCATCGAAACGGCGGCAGCGGCGACGAGAAACTTCCCAAGACGCATGTTAAACTCCCTTGATAAATGTCGGTGGGCTCATGACACGGCAGCCGTACCATGGCAACCCCACCAACGAGTGCGGGACAGTTATGCTCCCGCACTGGTGCGGCATTGCAACATTGCTTCACCGCTTGGCGGCTATACTGTGCTTTGCCGACAAACGGAATGCCTCGGCAAACGTTTCGCCTCGGTAAACCGACCTCAAGTGGTGAAAATCTCCTGGATGCCGTCTTCCAGCATCAGCGCGGACAGGCGATCGGTCTGGTAGGCGCCGGTGTCTATGCCGATGCGATGCGGCAGGATTTCCACCTCGTCCGCGACGGTATGGCCATGCACCACGACCTTCTCCAGCACGCCGCGATGGTCGAGAAAGGGATCGCGGATCCAGCGGGTCTCGGCCAGTTTCTGGTCGGCGATGGCGATACCCGGCCTGACGCCCGCATGGACGAACGCATAATCACCCAGCACCATGATCTCTTTCAGATCGCTCAGGAACTCGCGATGCGTGGCGGGGATGACGGCCTTCAACCGCTCGGCGACTTCGGCATAGTCGAGCCGTTCATAGTCCTCGGCCGTCACGCCATAGCTCAGCATGGTCTCCCGCCCGCCGACGCGGCAGAACAGCCGGAGCGCCTTGTCCTCACCCTGGAGCGCGCGAATCAGGATCTCCTCGTGATTGCCCATCAGGCAATGCACCCGGTGGTCCGCCGCGCACAGTCCGCTCACCCGCTCCAGCACCTCGGCCGAATGGGGGCCACGGTCGATCAGGTCGCCGAGAAAGATGATATGCCGCTCGGCCGGACCGCGCGCCGCGTCATCGGCCTCGATCCGCGCCAGCAGCGTGTCGAGCAGGTCGAGCCGACCGTGAATGTCACCGATCGCATAGACCCGAAGGCCAGGCTGCATGAAGGGCACGAACTCGGGCGCGCGTTTGCGCAGATTCAATAATTTGGCAAGCATGGGTGGCTTTAAATCCGCAACAGGCGGTTGTCCTTAATCTCCCCCGGCCCCCCACGCAAACGCGAAGCGCGGTCTCAGGCCTGGTCGGGCCACAGCCCGCGCGTATCCAGCACCGTCTTGCCGCGTCGCTCTTCCAGGGGAACCGATCGGAAGATGTCGTGATCGACCAGAACGACCATGGCGTCGCAAGTTTCCAGCGCGGTGTCGATGTCGATCAGGGTGGCGCCGGTCCCGTCGAAGCCGGAGGGCAGCGACCGGGCATAAGGCTCGACGATCCGGATTCGCGCGCCGAAGCGTCGGGCCAGCGCGGCGGCGACCTTCAGCGCGGGGCTTTCGCGGAAATCGTCGATATTCGCCTTGAAGGCCAGGCCGAGACAGGCGACCGGGCGGTCCGGTCCCTGCGCCTCGATCATCGCACTGGCGCGGGCGATGATATGCGCGGTCTTGCCGTCATTCACTTCGCGCGCGGTGCGGATCAGCGGTGTGTTCTGCGGATCGGCGGCGACCAGGAACCAGGGGTCGACCGCGATGCAATGCCCGCCGACGCCGGGGCCGGGCGACAGGATGTTGACGCGCGGATGGCGGTTGGCGAGGCGGATCACCTCCCACACATCGACGCCCAGCGTGTCGGCGACCAGGCTGAGTTCGTTGGCGAAGGCGATGTTGACGTCGCGGAACGCGTTTTCGGTGAGCTTGGTCATCTCCGCCGCGCGCGCGGTCGTGGTGACGCAGGCGCCGCGCACGAAGCGCCGGTAAAAGGCCAGCGCCTTGCGCGCGCAGCGCGGGGTGATGCCGCCGATCACCCGGTCATTGTCGATCAGCTCGACCAGGATGCGTCCCGGCAGGACGCGTTCGGGGCAATAGGCGATGGCGAGATCGGCCTGCTCGCCCGCACGCGCCAGCCCCGGCATCTTCAGGTCGGGGCGCAGGGTGGCGATCAGGTCGCGCACCTGCTCGGTCGTGCCGACGGGCGAGGTCGATTCGAGGATCACCGTGTCGCCGGTCTTCAGCACCGGCGCGACCGCACGCGCGGCTTCGAGGACATAGGTGATGTCGGGCTGCCGCGCCTCGGTAAAGGGCGTCGGCACTGCGATGACGAACACGTCGGCGGGCGCGACCGTCAGCGCCGCCCTGAGCAATCCGCGCGACACCACGCCGGAGACGAGACCGTCGAGATCGACCTCCTCGATATGCACGCGGCCCGAATTGATCGTTTCCACGACCGAAGGCGTGACGTCGACGCCGGTCACCATCGCGCCGGTGCGCGCGATGATCGCGGCGGTGGGCAGGCCGATATAGCCCAGCCCCATGACCGTGACCGCGAATTCAGTGTCCAAGGGCATGTGTGATGATCCTGCTGATCCGGTCGGCGCTGTCGCCGTCGCCGAAGGGGTTGTGGGCGCGCGCCATCGCGGCATAGCGGTCGGGCTGGTCGAGCAGCGCGAACAGTTCGGCGACGATCCGGTCCTGGTCGGTGCCGACCAGCCGCGCGGTGCCCGCCGCGACGCCCTCGGGCCGCTCGGTCGTCTCGCGCATGACGAGCACCGGCTTGCCGAGCGCGGGGGCTTCTTCCTGCACACCGCCCGAATCGGTCAGGACGATATGCGCGGCGTCCAGCGCCCGGACGAAATGCGGATAGTCGAGCGGCGCGATGCGCGCGATACCGGGATGGTCGCCCAGCTCGCGGTCCATCACGCTGGCGACCTGCGGATTGGGATGGACGGGAAAGAGGATGCCGACATCCGCCCGCGCGGCGATCCGGCGCAGCGCACGGGCGATGGCGGCCATGCCGTCGCCGAAATTCTCGCGCCGATGGGTCGTGACCAGGACGATCCGCCGACCCGCCATCCGCGCCAGCACCGGATCGAGATCGGCGGCCAGCGCAGGCTCGGCGGCGATGCGCGAGCGGGTCCAGTGCAGCGCGTCGATCACGCTGTTGCCGGTGACATGCACGCGCTCGGTGGCGATCCCCTCGGCCCGCAGCGCCGCCGCGGCGGTTTCGGTCGGGGCGAAATGGAGCGCGGCGATCGGGGCAATCATCCGCCGGTTCACTTCCTCCGGCCAGGGTTGATAGATGTCGCCCGAACGCAGTCCGGCCTCGACATGCGCGACCGGCACCTTGCGGTAATAGGCAGCCAGCGCGCCCGCCATGGCGGTGGCGGTATCGCCCTGCACGACGACCATCGCGGGGGTCTCGCGGTCCATCACCTCGCCCAGCCCGGTCAGCAGCCGTGCGGTCAGCCGATCGAGCGACTGGCCCGGTTCCATCAGGTCCAGGTCATGGTCGGGCGTCAGCCCGGCGATCGCCAGCACCTGGTCCAGCATCCCGCGATGCTGCGCGGTGACGCAGGTCCGCACCGGCCGCCCCGTCGCCAGCGACAGGGCCCGGATCACGGGAAACAATTTGATCGCTTCGGGTCTTGTGCCGAAGACGACGAGGATGGGGGCCCGATTCATGCGGTTTACCTGTAGCTTGTCGCATTTAAAGACACCCTAACCGCGTTTTGTCATCACGGCACTTTGTTGCAGTGCATGATGCAGATAGGGCCGCTTCGTCCCAGGGAGGTTTCATGACGATCAAGAAAGTTCGCAAAGCGGTTTTCCCGGTGGCCGGGCTCGGTACGCGGTTCCTGCCGGCGACCAAGTCGATGCCGAAGGAAATGCTGACCGTCGTCGACAAGCCGCTGATCCAATATGCGGTCGAGGAAGCGCTGGAAGCGGGGATCGAGCAGATCATCTTCGTCACCGGCCGCGGCAAGGGCGCGCTGGAGGATCATTTCGACATCTCCTACGAACTGGAAGCCACGATGAAGGCGCGCGGCAAGTCGCTCGCCGTGATCGAGGGCATCCGCCAGAAGCCGGGCAGCCCCGTCTATGTCCGCCAGCAGGAGCCGCTGGGCCTGGGCCATGCCGTGTGGTGCGCGCGCGAGATCGTCGGCGACGAGCCGTTCGCGGTGCTGCTGCCCGACGAACTGATGGTCGGCGGCTTCATGAAGCAGATGGTCGAAGCCTATGACCAGGTCGGCGGCAACGTCATCGGCGCGCTGGAAGTGCCCGACAGCGAGACCGACAAATACGGCATCATCTCGCCCGGCAAGCAGGACGGTCGCCTGACCGAAGTGACCGCGCTGGTCGAGAAGCCCAAGGGCAAGGCGCCGTCGAACCTGATGATCCCCGGTCGCTACATCCTCCAGCCCGAGGTCATGCAGATCCTCGATGCGCAGGAGCCGGGCGCGGGCGGGGAGATCCAGCTGACCGACGCGATGGCCAAGCTGATCGGCAACCAGCCGTTCCACGGCTTCACCTTCGACGGCCAGCGTTACGACTGCGGCGACAAGGCGGGCTGGCTGACCGCCAACCTGGCGCTGGGCCTCGCACGCGAGGACATCGGCCCGGCGGTGCGCGAATTCGCCAAGACGCTGCTCGGCTGATCGGCTTCCCGGTGTTTGGAGAAGGGGCGGGGCCGAAAGGCCGCCGCCCCTTTTTCATTCCCTCCCTCCAGGCCATGCTGGGGAGGGGAACCATCGCGTCAGCGATGGTGGAGGGGCTTTGCCGCCCCGGACAGGTCTTTCATCGCCCTCGCCGTGACAGCCAGGCGAAGGTCAGCAGGATCACCGTCGGCCACAGCATCGTCGCCCACATGTCCGACCAGCTGGCGGCCAGATTGCCCTCGTCGGTGGGGTAGAAGGGCTGGAGCAGGTCATAGGCCTCGTTGACCGTCTCGATCGCCAGCACGGTCAGCCAGCACCGCCAGTCCCAGGGCTTGCGCCGCATCGCCAGCGCGGTGAGCACCAGGATCGCCATGCCCGCATGCACATGCAGCGTGCTGTCGGGCAGGCCGGTGACCTGGCCGATCCACCCCTTGTCCCCCGTCCAGTCGAGCCAGCCCGAGGGCGGCCGGGGAGCCCCGCTCATGCCGCCGCCGCCGCGCCGGCGCAGCGGCAGCCGGGGTCCTTGGGCAAAGCAAGCGTGCGGAAGCGCAGCGACAGGAGATCGGCGATCAGCACGCTCCCCGCGCTGTCCCGGCCGAAGGGGGCGATGGCGCGCAGCACCTCCAGCGCGGCCAGGCTGCCCATGATGCCCGTCACCGGCCCCAGCACACCGTCATCGGCGCAGGTCAGCCCGGCCTGATCGACCGCGTCGCCGACGAAGCAGCGATAACAGGGCTTGTCGGCTTCCCAGCCGCGATAGGTCGCCAGCTGCCCCTCGAACTGCCCGACCGCCGCCGAGACCAGGGGGATGCGCCGCGACAGCGCCGCGTCGGCCACCGTCAGCCGGGTGGCGAAATTGTCGCATCCGTCGAGCACGACATCGGCGCCGTCGATCAGCGACAGCACGGTTTCGGGCGTCACCCGCGCACGGTGCGTGTCCACCGCGACATGCGGGTTCAGGCGGCGCGCGAAGCGGGCGGCGGCCTCCACCTTGGGCGTGCCGCGATCCTCTGTCGTGAAGATCGTCTGGCGTTGCAGATTGGACGGCTCGACGACATCGTCATCGATCAGGACCAGCGACCCGACCCCGGCGGCGGCGAGATACTGGATGGCGGGGGAGCCGATCCCGCCCGCGCCGATCACCGCGACCCGCGCCTGTTTCAGCCGGAGCTGGCCCCCGCCGCCAAATTCGCGCAGCACGATGTGACGGGCATAGCGAGCCAGTTCGTCGTCGGTCAGGATCATCCCGGCCATGTATAGGTGATGACGGTCCGATACCAGCGGTCGCCCTGGCGCGTCATGCGGTACGGCATTTGCCGGATCATCCGCTGTGCCACGCCCGCGCTATATTGCTCGACCGTGGGGCAGCCGATGGCCAGCGGCACCACGCTCTGCGCGCTGCCATCGGCGTTGAGCCAGACCGCCATCGGCACGACCAGCACCACCTGCCCCTCCTCGGTCACGCGGTCGCGCGGGCAACGCCCGGCCTGGACCTCGGCGTGGACGAAGCGGACCATATCCGGCCCGGCGGGCGGCAGGGTGAGGGTGGGTAGCGTGGTCCAGTCGTGCGGCGGCTCTCTGGCGGAGGGCGCCGCCGCCGGGGGCGGGGGCTGGGGCACCGTCACCTGCGGCGCGACCGACACGGTCTGGAGCGCGAACAGGGTGGCGAGCGCGATCATCGGCCGGTCGATCCGAAACCGCCGCTCCCGCGCTCGGTCGCGTCGAGTTCGTCGACTTCGGCCAGCACGGCGCGCTGGACGGGGGCGGGGACCAGCTGCGCGATCCGCTCGCCGCGCACCACCGCAAAGGGCTCGTCGCCCAGATTGGCGAGGATCACCTTCACCTCGCCGCGATAATCCTCGTCGATGGTGCCGGGGGTGTTGAGGCAGGTGATGCCATGCTTGAGCGCCAGGCCCGAGCGGGGGCGCACCTGCACCTCGTAACCCGGCGGGATGGCGATGGCGAAGCCGGTCGCGACGGCGGCGCGCCGACCGGGCTCCAGCGTCAGCGTCTCGGCCGCGACCACGTCCATCCCGGCCGCGCCGGGCGTGGCATAGCCGGGCAGGGGAAGCCCCTCGCCATGGGGCAAGCGTTTGAGAGCAATCGAAATGGGTGTAAGCGTCATGACCGCGCTTGTAGCGCATCGGCAATGCGTTGCGCGAGCCCCCTGGCGACCGCGTCCTTGCCCATCCGGTCCCAGCTCTCGACGCCGTCGGCGGTGACCAGATGGATGCTGTTCGCCTCGCCCCCGAACACGTCCGAGGATACGTCATTGGCGACGATCCAGTCGGCGCGCTTGCGGGCGCGCTTGGCGACGGCATGGTCGATCACATGCTCGGTCTCGGCGGCGAAGCCGACGACCAACGCTGGGCGGTTCGGCGCGGCGGCGACGCTTGCCAATATGTCGGGATTTTCGACCAGCGTCAGGGCAGGGGCCGCGCCGCCGTCCTTCTTGACCTTCTGCCCGGCCGCCTCGACCCGCCAGTCGGCGACCGCCGCGACCATCACCGCGGCATCGGCGGGCAGCGCGGCGGCGACGGCATCGGCCATCTGGCGCGCGGTCTCGACATCGATCCGGTCTACCCCCGCCGGCGTCGGCAGCGTCACCGGCCCTGCGACCAGGGTCACGCGCGCACCCAGCCGGGCGAGAGCTTCGGCCATGGCGAAACCCTGCCGCCCCGAGGAGCGGTTGGCGATGTAGCGGACGGGGTCGATCGGCTCATGCGTCGGCCCGGCGGTGACGAGGATATGGCGGCCGGTCAGCGGTCCGGCCCTGGGGGCCAGCGCGGCCTCGATCGCGGCCAGGATGGCGGGCGGCTCGGGCAGGCGGCCGGGGCCGAACTCGCCGCAGGCCATGGCGCCCTCGTCGGGGGCCATGACGGTCAGCCCGTCCGCGCGCAGCCGCGCGACGTTGCGCTGCGTCGCGGGGTGCTGCCACATGCGGACGTTCATCGCGGGCGCGACCAGCACCGGCGTATCGGTGGCGAGCAGCAAGGTCGTCGCCAGATCGTCGGCATGGCCGCCCGCCATCCGCGCCATCAGGTCGGCGGTGGCGGGCGCGACGACGATCAGGTCGGCCTGGCGGCTGAGCTGGATATGCCCCATCTCCGCTTCGTCCTTCAGGTCCCACAGGGTGGTGAAGACCTGATTCTCCGACAGCGCGGCCAGCGTCATCGGGGTGACGAAATGGCTGCCCCCCTCGGTCAGGACACAGCGCACGCCATGCCCGTTCCGGCGGAGCAGGCGGATCAGCTCGCACGCCTTGTACGCGGCGATGCCGCCGCCGACGATCAACAGGATTTGGCTCATCGCACGACTCGCGTCACGGTGATGCGTCGCCGGTCGCGTGCGGCGGCGATCAGCTCGCGAACCGCATCGGGGGCGAAGACCACGCCGAGGAAGAAGATCGGCGACAGGCCCAGCACCATGGCGGGCGACCCCGTCACCAGCGCCAGCGCCGCATAGACCGCCATGGTCGCGACCGCCCGTCGCGCGACGGGTTGCCGCCAATGCGCCCAGCCGAGCGCGGCCAGCACGGCCAGCGGCACGACCATGCTGATCGGCAGGCCGCCGACCGCCTGCGCCGCCGCGATCGACGCGATCAGCGTGCCGGGCGCGATCGGATGGACCGGGCCGTCCATCGCCGGGTCGATCGCGGTCACCATGCCGTGCAGCGCATGCGCATGTGCCGCCAGCACCAGCAGCGCGACCGCCAGCGCGGTCATCCATCCGATCGCCTCGCGCCGCGCGCCCGCCTGCGCCGCCAGCACCAGCATGATGACGGCATAGGGCAGCGCCATCGGGGTAAGGATCATCGCGACCAGCCCCAGCGCCACCGCGCTCAGGCCTGCCTCGGGCCGCCGCTGGACCAGCGACAGCGCGATCAGCACCCCCGCCCAGCCTTCGGGCGTGGTCACCATCGGCAGGTTGGGAAGCGGGAAGAAGCCCGCGATCAGCAGGATCGCCGCCAATCCGATCGCGATCCGCCCCTCCAGCACCGGCACGATCCGCCGCAGCCACCCCATGACCAGCCCGATGCCGAGCATCATCATGCCCGCATGCCAGACCAGCGGGGGCAGGGCGGCCAGCGTGACGAACAGCGCGGGCAGCGGAACCGCCAGCAGCGCGGGGCGAAGCGCCCGGCCATTCTCGCGCAAAGCATCGAGCGCGGCCGGATAGAAGGACTGGCCGTGGCGCACATGGTCGAGGATCGCCATGGTCACCGGCGACAGCCGCTCGCCCACCGGCTCGAAGGCGCCCTGTGTGGCATAGCCGATCGCGACCAGCAGGATCAGCAGCGCCAGCACCGCGCGCGCCACCATGGGCGACACGCCCGTCATCCGCCCCGGCTGGCCCAGCCAGAGCGGCCGCGACAGGCGGCGCACGGGAACAGGCGGCGCGCTGCCCGGCATTCCTACCGAAGCACGGCCAGTGTTGCCGCGACCCCGACCGCCGCCGAGGCCATGGACAGCAGCGCATAGCGCCAGCCGCCGCCGATCCGCACGACCTCGATCTCCTTGAGCGGCGGAGCGGGCGGCTCGCCACCCGGCGCGGGGTAGCGCGCCTCGATCCGGCGGACCAGTTCGGGCAGGCGGGCGAGCGTCTGCACGTCCTCGATCAGGCGATCGGCGATCTTGGCCTCGGGGCCCAGTTCGGTGCGGATCCACTCGCGCACGAACGGTGCGGCCGAGTCCCACAGGTTGATGTCGGGGTCGAGACTGGTCGCCACGCCCTCGACCATCACCATGGTCTTTTGCAGCAGCAGCAGATGCGGCTGCGTCACCATGTCGAAATCGCGGGTGATCGAGAACAGGCCGTCCAGCATCATGCCGATCGACATGTCCTTGACCGGCAGTCCGCGCATCGGTTCGCCCACCGCGCGCAGGGCGGTGGCGAACTCGGCGACATTGTGGTGCGCGGGGACATAGCCCGCCTCGAAATGGATTTCGGCGACGCGCTTATAGTTGCCGGTGATCAGGCCATAGAGGATCTCGGCCAGCCAGACCCGCGCGCGCCGGTCGATCCGGCCCATGATGCCGAAATCGATCGCGGCGATCTTGTTGCCGGGCAGGGCGAAGAGATTGCCCTGGTGCATATCGGCATGGAAGAAGCCCTCCGCAATCGCCTGGCGCAGGAACGCGCGGACCAGCGTCTGGGCGAGGTGCGGCAGGTCGTACCCCGCCTCGACCAGCGCCTGCCGGTTGGACAGCTTGATCCCGTCGATCCATTCGACCGTCAGCACCTTGGCGGTCGAGCGCGCCCAGTCGATCTGCGGCACGACGAAATCGGGCTCGGCGGTCATCGCCTCGGCGAGTTCGGAGGCGGAGGCCGCCTCGCGCCGGAAGTTCAGTTCGCGCAGCGTCCAGCGGCGGAAATTCTCGACCGTCAGGCGAGGGCGAAGCCGGGCGGCCTCGCCGCTCATCCCCTCGACCTGCGCGGCGGCCCATTGATAGGTGTCGATGGCGCGGGCGAAGTCTTCCTCGACGCCGGGGCGCAGCACCTTGACCGCGACCGTCCGGCCATCGGTCGTCACCGCACGGTGGACCTGCGCGATAGAGGCGGCGCCGACCGGTGTCTCCTCGATCGAGGAAAAGAAGTGCGAGGGCGGCCGGCCCATGCTGGCCTCCATCGCGGCGCAGATGGTCGCGAAGGGGACGGGGGGCAGCTGGTCCTGCAGCCGCAGCAGATCCTGCGCGGCATCGTCGCCGACCAGGTCGGGACGGGTCGCCAGCGTCTGGCCCAGCTTGATTGCGGCCGGGCCGATCGCCTGGAACGCATCGGCATAGGCAGGCTTGGCAGGCACGCGCGCACCGAACCGGGCGACACGCGCCAGCCGCCTCACCGGCGCGGGCGTGTTGGGATCGCGCTCGATCCCGCGCAAGGCGCCATGCCGCGCCAGCGTCCGCCCCCATTTGAGCAGACGCCACAGATGCACCACCGGCTGGGTCACAGGGCGAATCCGCCCGGACGTCCCTGCATCAAATCTTCCAACCCGAATGGATCGCGACCAGGCCGCCCATGATCGGCTCGACCTTGGTCTCGATAAAGCCCGCCTCGCGGATCATGCCCTCGAAGGTCGGCATGTCGGGGAAGCGACGGATCGATTCGATCAGATAGCGATAGCTGTCGGCATCGCCTGCCAGCATCTGGCCCAGCTTGGGCACCAGCTTGTGCGAATAGGCGTCATAGACTTCCGAGAAGCCCGGCCAGACGGTGGTCGAGAATTCCAGGCAGAAGAAGCGCCCGCCGCGCCGCAGCACGCGGTGCGCCTCCCGCAGCGCGGCCGGGATGTCGGTGACGTTCCGGATGCCGAACGCGATCGTATAGGCATCGAAGAATTTGTCGGGGAAGGTCAGGATCTCGGCATTGGCCTCGGTCCAGACCAGGCCGTCGATGCCGCGATCCTGCGCGCGCTTCATGCCGACTTCCAGCATCGCCGGATTGATGTCGGCGACCGTGATGCTGGCGCCCGATTCGGCCAGGCGGAAGGCGATGTCGCCGGTGCCGCCCGCCATGTCGAGGATCTGGTCGCTGGCGCGCGGCTTCACCCGGCGGACGAAGCGATCCTTCCACAGCCGGTGCATGCCGCCCGACATGGCGTCGTTCATCAGGTCATATTTGGAGGCGACGTTGGTGAAGACCCCGCCGACACGGGCAGCCTTCTCGTCGCGGGGCACATCTTCATAGCCGAAGGAGACGGTATCGCTCATGGACTTGCCCTAGCCCGGCCTTGCTGGCGGGGCAAACGCTACCTAGCTGTTTGGGCGACGAAAGCCATTCAGAGGGACGATGCCCGAACTTCCCGAGGTCGAAACCACCGTGCGCGGCCTGACGCCGGTGCTGGCGGGCGAGCGTTTGACGCTGGTCGAGCCGCGCCGTGCCGACCTGCGTCGCCCGTTCCCCGCCGAACTGCGCCAGCGGATGACGGGCGCGACGGTCACGGCGCTGGGGCGTCGCGCCAAATACGGCCTGATCGACACCGATCGGGGCGATACCATGGTCTTTCACCTGGGCATGTCAGGCCGCTGGCGGATCGATCCGGGCGAGCCGCTGGTCCATGACCATCTGCTGCTGGAGACGGGGGCGGGGCGGCGGCTGGCGTTGAACGATCCCCGGCGATTCGGTTTCGTCGATTTGTGGCCGACCGCCGAGCTCGCGGGCTATCCGCCGTTCCTCGCCATGGGGCCCGAGCCGCTGGGCCCCGACTTCACCGCCGACTATCTGGCGACGGCGCTGGAGGGGCGTGCGGCCCCGATCAAGGCGATGCTGCTCGACCAGCGAATCGTCGCGGGCCTGGGCAATATCTATGTGTGCGAGGCGCTGCACATGGCGCGGATCACGCCGGGGCGCGCGGCCGGGCAGATTTCGCGGACGCGACTCGTGCGGCTGGTTGAGGCGATCCGGGCGGTGCTGGAGGCCGCGATCCTGGCGGGCGGATCGTCGCTGCGCGATTATGTCCGCCCCGATGGCGAACTGGGCTATTTCTCGAAGGAGTGGCGGGTCTATGGTCGGGAGGGCGAGGCCTGCGAATGCGGGGCAATCGTCCGGCGCCGGACCGATTCGGGGCGATCGACTTTCTGGTGTGCGACCTGCCAGCGGAGTTGACGACCGTCCCGCCAAGGTTTAAGGGGCGCGGCTTCAAAGCTGGTGCGTCGCGCCGCTATTCCTTTTGATCGAAATTTAGAGGTTTTCATGGCGAACACGCCGCAGGCCAAAAAGCGTATCCGTCGCAACGAACGTCGCGCCGTCATCAACGGCAACCGCGTCAGCCGCATCCGTACCTTCGTGAAGAAGGTCGAAGCCGCCCTGGCCGCCGGTGACAAGGAAACCGCGACGGTCGCTCTGGCCGCGGCGCAGCCCGAAATGGCGCGTGGCGTTGCCAAGGGTGTGCTGCACAAGAACACCGTGGCGCGCAAGTTCTCGCGCCTGACCAAGCGCATCGCCGCGCTGGCCTAAGCCTCTCAAAGCGACGAACGAAACCCGCCGGGGGCGGTCCCCCGGCGGGTTTTTTCGTGCGCCTGTCCCGGGTTAACGCATCGATTCCGTATCGGGCGGCGGGAACAAATCCGCGCTTTGCCGAACCCTAGGATTCTCCGCGATTCGACTAGATCGGGTCCGGGGAAGGCTTTCGTGCGCCTTGGTTAATTTGTAATGATTTCAGCGGGTTAAGAGATAATTGAACGGGTTTCTGCGGGCTTTTGCCTGTCAATCCGGTTTATTTCAGATTTATGGCCGGACACGGTCTTGATCAGACCCCACCATGGCTCATAATCGGTATCCCAGCAGCGGCGTTACGTCGCCGCGTCATGGAAATAGCAAGGTGACAGGACCGGGCCGAATCCCCTCGATTCGCTCCAGGGATGTCCTGTCGCCAAGTGAAACAGGGTCGGCCGTCAGCGGCGGCCGGTGAGTATGGAGTGCGCGGGTGACGAATTGGCAGGCAACGCGACCGACGTCGGACCAGGCTCGTGCCTGGGCGCGCGTCCGCGCGAACCTGCGCGAATCGGCAGGGGCGCGGCTGTTCGACCAGTGGCTCAAGCCCATGGAACTGATCGAGGGCGATGAGCCCGACACGGTCCGCCTGGCGCTTCCCTCGGCCTTTGCGACCAACTGGGTGCGCAGCCATTATGCGGACCGGCTCCATCTGGAATTCAAGGCGGTGCTGCCCGAGGTCCGCTCGGTCGTCATCGAAACCCGCGCGCCCAGCCGCACCGCACGGCTGACCAGCGCGGACACGCTCGACGTCGTGACCCCGCTGCGTGCGGTCGCCGCCCCGCGTGTCGAGGAGGCCGCGCCGTCCGCCGAGCAGCCGTCGCTGTTCGCGGTTCCGGCCGAACCGGTGGCCGCGCCGCCTGCGCCGTCACGGACCCGCGCGCCGCGTGCGGCCCCCGCCGCCGCACCGCATCCGGTCGCGCAGGAGGCCGCTCCCGCCACCACCGCCGCGCCGGCGATTCGGGTGACGAGCGACCGCCCGCCGCTCGACCCGCGCCTTACCTTCGACCGATTCGTGGTCGATTCGTCGAACCGGGTCGCGTTCAACGCTGCGCTGTCGCTGGCCGAACCGGGCCCGCCGCGCTTCAGCCCGCTGTTTCTCCATGGCGGCACCGGGCAGGGCAAGACCCACCTGATGCATGCCATCGCGCATGCCTTTCTCGAATCGCATCCCGAGGCGGTCGTGCTGTGCATGTCGGCCGAGCGGTTCATGTTCGATTTCGTCGCCGCGATGCGCGCGCGCGACACGCACAGCTTCAAGTCGCGGCTGCGCTCGGCCGACCTGCTGCTGATCGACGATCTCCAGTTCATCGCGGGCAAGGATTCGACGCAGGAAGAATTCTTCCACACCGTCAACGAGCTGGTCGGTGCGGGCAAGCGGCTGGTCATCTCGGCCGATCGTTCGCCCCAGTCGCTCGACGGGGTGGAGCCGCGCATCATCGGTCGCCTGGGCGCCGGGCTGGTCGCCGACATCAAGGCGCCCGACCTGACGCTGCGCCGCACGATCCTGAACCGCAAGGTCGCCGACCTGCCCGAGAACGTCCCCAACGACGTGCTCGACCTGCTCGCCTCGCGGATTCGCGGCAATATCCGCGAGCTGGAGGGCGCGCTGAACCGCGTCGTCGCCTATGCGCAGCTGACCGGCGACAAGATCGACCTGGAATTCGCGGTGGCGACGCTGGGTGAAGTGCTGCGCGGGGCTCAGCGGCGAATCACCATCGACGAGATCCAGAAGCTGGTGAGCCGCCATTTTGAGCTCAAGCCGCTCGACCTGGTCTCGGCCCGCCGCGCCCGCGCGATCGCGCGTCCGCGCCAGATCGCCATGTATCTCGCCAAGCGCCTGACCACCCGCTCGCTGCCCGAGATCGGCCGCAAGTTCGGCGGGCGCGACCATTCGACCGTGATCTATGCGGTGCGTAAGATCGAGGAACTGCGCGATACCGACCGCGATATCGACAATGCGGTGCGGGTGCTGATGAAGGAATTGGAGGGCTGAGGTTCCGTCGGGCGGGGTGGGGGCGTGGCCTTCGACTTCGCTCAGGCTGAACGGCTGTCGGAACGGGGCTTGTTTCCCTCGCTCCGTTCAGCCTGAGCGAAGTCGAAGGCCACGCGCATTCGCATCCCCAAGGTCCGTCAACACCCGATCCAACTCTGGCGCCCGCTCATAGCGGATCACCCGCTCCCCGGCGGCTTCCAGCACCTGCACGATCCCCGGCCGCACGGCGCGCCGCCATCGCCAGCCATATAGCAGGAACGCCAGATCCAGCCGTTCGGGACATCCGGGCGCGCTATCGGGCCGGACCTGCCCTCGATAGCGTACCACGCGCCGCAGGATACGCGGCATGGTCACGCGGCGCGGCAGATCGAGCAGGATGATCCGATCCGCCCGTGCCAGTCGTTCGCCAATCGCAGGTCCATAGCGGGCATGGGAATAATTGCCGTCGATGACCCATCGGGGCTGCGCGGCGATCGCCGCCAGATCGGCGATGAACGCCTCTCTCGGCCGGGCGACCCAGCCGGGACCATGAAACAGCGCATCGGCGTGCCAGACGGGCAGGGCCAGGCGTTCGCCCAATTGCCGGGCCAGCGTCGACTTGCCGCTGCCCGGCGGCCCCATCACCATGATGCGGGTGACGGGGCCGGGGGGCATCAGATTTGCAGGCCCATGGTCCGCTGCACGTCGAGCAGCATCGGCGCGGCCAGATCGCGCGCCTTCTCGGCGCCGCGCTCCAGGATGCGCCCCACCTCGCCGCGATCGTCGAGCAACCGGGTCAGCCGCTCGCGGATCGGACCCAGCGTCGCGACCGCCAGATCGGCCAGCTCGGGCTTGAACGCGCCAAAGCCCTGGCCCGCAAACTGCGCCAGCACATCGGCGGGCGCGCGGTCCGCCATCGCGGCATAGATGGTGATCAGGTTGCGCGCCTCGGGGCGGCCCTCCAGCCCGTCCAGCGTCTCGGGCAGGACGTCGGGGTCGGTCTTGGCCTTGCGGAATTTCTCGGCGATCTGGTCGTCGCTGTCGATCAGCTTGACCAGCGACATCTCCGACGGGTTGGACTTGGACATCTTGGCCGATCCGTCGCGCAGGGACATGATGCGCGGCGCGGCGGCGCTGATCAGCGGTTCGGGCAGGGTGAAGACCTCGCGGCCATAGTCGTTGTTGAACTTGGTCGCGATGTCGCGGGCCAGCTCCAGATGCTGCTTCTGGTCCTCGCCCACCGGCACATGGGTGGCGTTGTAGAGCAGCACATCGGCGGCCATCAGCACCGGATAGTCGTACAGCCCGACGCTGGCGCCCTCGCGGTTCTTGCCCGCCTTGTCCTTGAACTGGGTCATGCGGTTCAGCCAGCCGACCCGCGCGACATTGTTGAGCAGCCAGCCCAGCTCGCTATGCGCCGGCACGCGGGTCTGGTTGAACAGGATCGAGCGTTCGGGATCGATCCCGGCCGCGATCAGCGTCGCGGTCATCTCGATCGTGTTGGCCGCCATCGCCTCGGGCGCGATCCATTCGGTCAGGCCGTGCAGGTCGGCGATGAAGTACATCGTCTCGCCGCCCTGGGCCTGGATCTGGTCCTGCATCGCCACCCACTGCTTCACGGCGCCCAGATAATTGCCGAGATGAAGGTTGCCCGTGGGCTTGATGCCGGAAACGACGCGCATGATGGTCCTCAACTGTTGCGGCGAACGAGCCGCTTGATGTCCGCGATCCGGAAAGCGCCGGTCGCGAAGGTGGCCATCGCATAGACCAGCATGCCGGTGGCGACCAGTAGGAGGAGCGCACCCCAGCGTTCGAGGTTGGAGCCGGTCACATAGGGCTGGAACTGCGTGTTGAGCAGCGCCATCGCCCCGCCCATCAGCAGCGCCGCGACCCCCATCCGCCACGCCCGGCGGCGCAGCTGCGCATCGGCGACGAAATGCCCACGCTTCGACAGGGTGCGATAGAGGAGCGCGACATTGACGGTCGAGGCGATCGCGGTAGCGAGCGGCGGGCCCATATGCTTGAGCGGCCAGATCAGGATCAGGTTCAGCACCAGATTGACCAGCATCGACTGGGTGGCGAAGCGCACCGGCGTGCGGGTGTCGGCACGCGCGTAGAAGCCCGGCGTCAGCACCTTGACCAGGATATAGCTGGGCAGGCCGATCGAGAAGGCGGCCAGCGCCTGCGAGGTATAGAGGCTGTTGGTCGCGGTGAACTTGCCATGCTGGAACAGGGCGGCGGTGATCGGCTGGCCGCAGACGATCAGCGCGACCGTGGCGGGCAGGGTGAGCAGCAGCGCCAGCTCCATGCCCCGGTTCTGCGTCTCCATCGCCTCGGCCTCCTTGCCCGCGCCCAGCAGGCGCGAGATGGTGGGCAGGAGCACGGTCCCCAGGCCGATGCCAATCAGCCCCAGCGGCAACTGGTTCAGCCGGTCGGCGGCATAGATATAGGACACCGACCCCGCAGGGAGGAAACGCGCGGCCAGCCCGGTCGAGATCAGCAGGTTGATCTGCACCGCGCCCGCCCCGGCGGCGGCGGGCAGGATCAGCTTCAGCAGCCGCTTGACGTCGTCATTGATCGTCGGCCGCTTCAGCCGCAACCGAACCCCGGCGCGGCGGCAGGCCCACCATAGCCAGACGAATTGCAGGATGCCCGCGACCGACACCGCGATCGCCTGGTTGCGCGCGGTGGGCAGCGGATCATGCGCGTGGAACAGCAGGAGGGCCGCGATCAGCGTCAGGTTGAGCAGGATCGGCGCGGCCGCATTGACCCAGAAACGGTGCAGCGAATTGAGGATGCCGCCCAGCAGCGACACCAGGCTGATGAACAGCAGATAGGGAAAGGTCAGCCGGTTGAGCAGCACGATATAATCGAACTGCGCGGCCGTCCCGTCGCCATAGCCGAAGGTCTGGAGCCAGGTGACGGGCCAGGCCGCGACCTCGACGATCGCGGTCATCACGATCAGGACGGGCAACAGCACCGACAGCGCGTTTTCGGCAAAGGCGAGCCCCAGCGCCAGGCCGGAGCCTTCCGCCGCCTTGTCCCCCTCCGCCACCTTGCGGTTGAACATCGGGATGAAGGCGGCGGAAAAGGCACCCTCGGCGAAGAGGGCGCGGAAGAGGTTGGGCAGGCGAAACGCGATCTGGAACGCGTCGGAGGCGAAGTTCGCGCCCACGAAGCGGAAGAACAGCGAGTCGCGAACCAGACCAAGCACGCGGCTGGCCAGAGTCAGCCCGCCGACCGAGCCCAGCGCCTTGGTCAGATTCATCGATCAGTCCGGATCAGGCGTGGCCGGTTTCCGGGGTGTTCGGCTGGGCCGTGCCCTGCGCCTCGGACTGCTGGACATAGAGCTGCGCGAAGTCGATCGGCTCCAGCATCAGCGGCGGGAAGCCGCCGTCGCGGACGGCATCGGCCAGCACGCGGCGCGCGAAGGGGAAGAGCAGGCGGGGCGCTTCGCCCAGCATGAAGGGCTGGATCTGGTCGACCGGCACGTTGCGGAAACCGAACAGGCCCGCATAGCTGAGGTCGACGATGAAGGCGGTCTTGCCCTCGGACTCGGCGCGCACCTCGATCTTCAGGACCAGTTCGTGCACTTCCTCGCCGACCTGCGACGCCGAGATGTTGAACTGCACGTCGATGCCGGGGGCGGCCTGTGCCTGGTAGATGCCCGGCGCGTTCGGGTTCTCGAACGACAGGTCCTTCACATATTGCGAGATCAGACCGGCGGCGGGGCCGCCATCCTCACCCTCGGCGGTCGGCGCTTCGAAGCCCTGCGGCAAACCCTGTTCGTCCATCGTCAATACCTTCTAGCGTAGCATAAAGGGGAAAAGGGAACCGAAAGGGCGGGTTCGCGCGTTCGGCCCAATGGCCGCTTCGCGTAGCAGCGGGTCGACGGGGATTCAACCTTGGCCTCTTGCATGGGCCGTGCGGGTTTCCATTGTCGGGCCGCGCGCCTATATCGGCCCTATTAGTGAAAGGCGCCTGCGTTGTTATTCTACGTCGTTCTTCTCGCGATGGTCGCGCTCTTCCTCGCGCTGAGGCTGTACAGCGTGCTGGGCAAGCGCACCGGTCATGAACAGCAGCCGCTGGCGCGCAGCGCCGACGATCGGGCCCTGCCGGTCACGCTGCCCCGCGCGCCCGAACCGGCGCAGGCGGCGATGCCGGTGATGAACCGCAACATCGACCCGCGCGCCGAACAGGGCCTGCGCGCGGTGATCGCGGGCGAGTCCGGTTTCGACGTGGCGCAGTTCCTGAACGGCGCGCAGGCGGCCTATCGCATGACGCTGGAAGCCTTTTGGAAGGGCGACGAGGACGCGCTGGCCGATCTGGTGGAGGCCGATGTGCTGGGCGCCTTTGCCGAGGCGATCGAACAGCGGCGCGCGGCGGGCCAGACGCTCGATAACCGCCTGATCCGTATCGAGAGCGCCAAGATCGTCGACGCGCAGGTGCAGGGCCGCGATGCGCGCATCACCGTCCGCTTCGACGCCGATATCGCCGCGATCACGCGCGATGCCGATGGCAACGTCATTGCCGGTTCGCTGAGCGATGCGGTCGAGACGCACGACGTGTGGACCTTTGCCCGGACGCTCAAGAGCGGCGATCCGAACTGGAAGCTCATCGACACCGACGAAGCCTGACGCGGCCATATGGGGGACAGGAAAGCGGTGAGGGGGCTGAGGCTCGCGGCGACGGTCGCGCTATCGTTGAGCTTGGCGGCCTGTGCCGGACGGATCGTGCCGCCGGGCGCGGCTGGCGAGGCGCCGTCGCGCGGACATGGGGTTCGCCCGGAGCCGGTTCGGCCCCGCGCTGGTGGCGCGGCGGTTCAGCCGGGCGGTCCCAGCGTATCGCGCGTGCCCAATGGTTCGGCCCGGATCGTGGGAGCGACGCCGCTGCCCGCCACCCCGGTCGTGCCCGTTGCGGGCGCGCTGAACGCGGCGCAATCGGGTATCCTCGCCGGGCCGCCCGTCGCCTCGCTTCCCATCACCGAGCCGCAGGCGGAGGCCGCGCGCGCCGCCTTTGCCTTGTCCTGCCCCGGATTGATGCGGCGCACCGATGCCAGCGGTCTGACGCAGGGTGCCGACTGGCAACCCGCCTGCCAGGCCGCCGCCAGCGTATCGCCTGGGCAGGCCCGCGATTTCTTCGCACGCTATTTCGAGGCGGTGCAGGTCAGCGACGGCCGCTCGCTCGCCACCGGCTATTATGAGCCCGAAATCGCCGGATCGCGCGAACGGCGCGCAGGGTATGACGTGCCGATCTATGCCCGGCCGCGCGACCTGATCGATGTCGACCTGGGCGCCTTCTCGACCGATTTGAAGGGCAAGAAGGTGCGCGGCAAGGTGCAGGGCAGCAACCTCGTCCCCTATGACGACCGCACCGCGATCGAGCAGGGCTCGCTGGCGGGGCGTGCGCCAGTGCTGGCCTGGGGTGCCGATCCGGTCGAGGTGTTCTTCCTCCAGATCCAGGGATCGGGGCGGCTGCGTCAGCCTGACGGGTCGGTCATGCGGATCGGCTATGACAGCCAGAATGGCCGCGACTATACCGGCATCGGCGCGCTGATGAAGGCGCGCGGGCTGCTGGGGCCGGGGCAGACCTCGATGCAGGGCATCGTCGCATGGCTGCACGAGCATCCCGAGGAAGGCCGCGCGATCATGCGCGAGAATAAGAGCTTCGTCTTCTTCCGCGAGCTGAACGGCGCACCCCAGGGGGCAATGGGCTATGCGGTGACCGGGCAGGTCAGCGCCGCCGCCGATCCGAAATTCGTGCCGCTGGGCGCGCCGGTGTTCCTGTCGATGGACCGGCAGGACGTGACCGGCCTGTGGGTCGTGCAGGACACCGGGGGCGCCATCAAGGGCTCCAACCGCTTCGACACCTTTTGGGGCGCGGGCGACACGGCGCGCAGCGTCGCGGGCGGCATGTCGGCGCGCGGCACCGCGTTCCTGCTGCTGCCGGTGGGCACGCTGGCGCGGGCGGGTTTGGCGAGCGCGAGCGGAACGCCCGGTGCGCCCCCTCAACGCTGACGAAGCGCAGCTCTGGGCGCGGGTGATGGAGACGGTGCGCCCATTGCGCGCCGCCGTCGTCCCCGCACGCCCCGCGCCGCCCCCGCCCAGCATGGAGGCGGTGTTCCAGGAAACTCCCGGCGCGCCCAAGGTTCGCGTGAAGGGACGGGTGCCGCCGCTGCGCCAGCCCGCGCCGCCCCCCGCCGCGCCCAAAAAGGGGCCGGGCGAGACGCTGGACGGTGGCTGGGACAAGCGGCTGTCGCGGGGCAGCGTGATGCCCGACAGCTCGCTCGACCTGCATGGCCATACGCTGGCCTCGGCCCATGCACTGCTCGATCAGGGGCTGGGCCGGGCAATCGCGCGGGGGGACCGGGTGCTGTTGCTCGTCACCGGCAAGCCGCCGCGTCCTGAAAGCGAACGGCCCCATGCGCGCGGCGCGATCCGTGCGGCGATCAGCGACTGGCTGGGGGCGTCGCGCCATGCCGATGCCATCGCCGCCATCCGGGGCGCCCATCCGCGCCATGGCGGGCTGGGCGCGCTCTATATCGTGTTCAGGCGCCCGCGCGAGCGATGACACCGGCATAGATACGGGTCAGCGCGCGCAGGTCTTCGACCGCCACCGCTTCGTCGACCTTGTGCATCGTGGCGTTCAGCAGGCCGAACTCGACCGTCGGGCACAGCTTCGACAGGAAGCGCGCGTCGGAGGTGCCGCCGGTGGTCGACAGCTCCGGCTCGATCCCGGTCTCGGCGCGGATGGCCTCGGCGATCATCGCGGAGAAGGCGCCGGGCTGGGTCAGGAAGGCCTCGCCCGAGATTCGGCCTGACACCTGTGCCGATGGGGCATGGGCATGCGCGATCTCGGTAATGCGCGTCACCAGCGCCTCGCCGCTCTGTTCGTCATTGAACCGGATCGACAGCCGCGCCTGGGCCGAGCCCGGAATGACGTTGGTCGCCGGATTGCCGACATGCAGGTCGGTGATCTCGATATTCGACGGCTGGAACCAGGCATTACCGGTGTCGAGCGTGATCCCCTCGATCTCCGCCAGCATCGCGACCAGCGGGGTGATCGGATTGTCGGCAAGATGGGGATAGGCGACATGGCCCTGGCGGCCGGGCACGGTGATCCAGATATTGACCGAGCCGCGCCGTCCGATCTTCATCATGTCGCCCAGCCGCTGGGTCGAGGTCGGCTCGCCGACCAGGCACAGATCGGGTGCGATGCCGCCCGCCGCCATCCGGTCGATCAGCGCGCGAGTGCCGTAGATGGCGGGGCCTTCCTCGTCGCCGGTGATGATCAGCGACAAAGGGATGGTCGCGGGGCAAGCGGCGACCGCCGCGACGAAGGCGGCGACCGCGCCCTTCATGTCGACCGCGCCGCGCCCGAACAACAGACCGTCGCGCACGTCCCCCGAAAAGGGTGAGCCCTGCCAGCCATCGCCCGCGGGCACGACATCGACATGGCCCGCAAACGCCAGATGGGTGCCGCTGCCGCCGCGCGTCGCCAGCAGATTCTCGACCGGACCGTCGGGGGCCTCGCCCACCACGAAGCGATCCACCGCAAAGCCGAGCGGGGTCAGCGCCGCTTCCAGCACGTCGAACACGCTTCCCATCGCGGGCGTGACGCTGTCGGCGCGGATCAGCGCCTGGGCGAGGTCGAGAACATCGGTCATGCCCGGCGGCATAGGCACCGCATGGCCGCTCGGCAATTCCCCCTTTAAGGCAAAGCCCATAGGCGGCGGCTTGGACCCCTGCGCCGCCCGGCTTCGTTCTGTCCCCCGGACAACAGGAGCGATGCGATGAACGATCCCGATCATAAGGGGCACAAGGCGGGTGGACGATTGCTGATGTGGCTGGTGATCGCGCTAGGTGTTGCGGGAATCCTGCTCTACACCTTCAGCACGCGCGTCGCCGAACCGGCGGACGAACAGCGCGCGCCGCTGAACGAGGTGCGGCCGACCGCGCGCTAGGCTCCGCCCTCCGTTCGCGCCCTGTCGAGGCGCGAGCGGAGGGGGGGCGGTCACGCCACCGGCTGCTCGAACCGCTCGATCACCCATTCCTCTTCCTGCGCGGCGGCGATCCAGTCCTGCATGAAGGGATGGCGCAGCACCGCGTCCATATAGGGCACGGCGAAGCGCGCGACGGGCAGCTGATAGGTCACGATGCGGGTGACGACCGGCGCGAACATGATGTCGACCGCGCCGAATGATCCGAACAGGAAGTCGCCCCCGCCGCCGAAGCGCGCGCGGGCCTGGGCCCATAGCTCCATGATGCGCTTCAGATCGACGATGACGTCCTCGTCGGGCGTTTGCGCCGGATAGACCTGACGGATGTTCATGCTGTGCTTGCGGCGCAGCGCGACGAAGCTGGAATGCATCTCGGCCGCCATCGACCGCGCCATGGCGCGCGCGGCATCGTCCTGGGGCCAGAAACGGTCGCGGCCCACCTTGTCGGCCAGATAGTCGATGATCGCCAGGCTGTCCCACACGACCGCCTCGCCGTCCCACAGGATCGGCACCTTGCCCGAGGAGGGGGCGAACTCGGCGCCCTCGCGCCGGCGGTCCCAATCCTCGTCATAGAGCGGCACGACCACTTCCTCGAACGCGATGCCCGACTGCCGACAGGCGAGCCAGCCGCGCAGCGACCAGGAGGAATAGGCCTTGTTGCCGATGATCAACTTCATGGGCCAAGGCGTAACCGGCTCGACGCGACGCTGCAACCGCACAAAAAAGCCCGCCCGGAGGGAACCGGACGGGCCTTTTTCGTTTCGAGTGGGGCCGATCAGAAGCGGGCGGTGGCCGCCACGCGGAAGAAGCGCCCGATGATGCCCGAATAATAGGGGCGGACGCCCGTGGTGCCGACCGGCAGCGGGTAAGGCGGCCGGGCGTTGAACACATTGTCGACGATGAAGCGCAGGTTGAACTGCTCGTTCACCTTCATGCCGACCGTGGTGTTGAACACCATCCAGTCGCTGGCACCCTTCACGTCGCGGGCATTGGCGGCCTCGTCCATGTCGAAGCGGACCTTGCCGGTATATTGCCCCTGGAACAGGACGTTGAAGTTGCGGCCCTCATAGGTCAGGTTCGCGGTGCCCGAATGGCGCGGATAGCCGATCTCGCCCGCGTTATGGTTGATATCGCCGGTGCCGACCTGGGTCTGCAGCTTGTCGCGGTAGAAATAGTTGACCGACAGGCCGACGGTTCCCGCATCGGTCAGCCCGACCCGGTCGAGCGGCAGGCGATAGGCGATGGTCGATTGCAGCCCGGCCGTCTCCAGCACGGCGGCATTGTAATAGCCTTCGCGGATAGTCGTGATCTGCCCGTCGGCACCGCGATCCAGCAAGCCGCAGAACTGGTTGGGATAGCTCGACGAATCATAGCAGGCGTTCAGAATGTCCGTCCCGCCCAGCGAGGCGATCGCATCGTTCAGCTTGATGTTCACCCAATCGACCGCAATCGACAGGCCGGGGATGAAGCGCGGCTGCGCGATGGCGCCGACGGTCCAGCTGTCCGCCTTCTCGTTGCGCAGATTCGGGTTGCCTGCGACCGTGACCGGCACGGTGAAGTCGCTGAAGTTCGACGTGAAGCTGTCCGGATTGATCCCGGCGGCGACGCAGTTTGCGCGACGTACGGCGGGATTGGGACCATTGCCGACATAGCGGGCATCACACGGATCATTGCCCGAATCGAACGCGCGCGAGGTCGGGTTGAACACCTCCGTGATCGCGGGCGAGCGGATCGAGCGGGTGAAGTTGCCGCGGAAGGTCAGCCCCTGGAAGAAGCCGACCCGGCCGCCGGCGGTCCAGGTCAGGTCGCCGCCTGACAGCGAGTTGTCGACATAGCGTGCCGCCCCATCGAATTCGAGCGTCTTGAGCCAGCGCAGCTCGTTCTTGCTCGACACGAAAGGCACGACCAGTTCGCCGAACACCTCATTGGTGTGGAACTTGCCACGGATCGGGTCGATCGGGATGATCCGGCCATATTGGACGCGGCTGCCGTCCGCCTGCGGCTCGCCATAATAATAGGTGCCGGGATCGAAGCGGGTCTTTTCCTCACGATGCTCGTAACCCAGCGACAGCGAGACGTCGTTGCCGAACAGCTGGAAGACCGGGCCGTTGATGTTCGCGTTGAGCACGATCTGCTCGTTGACCGAACGCGGCGTGGCGACCGCGAAGATATAGTCGCGCGCCGCCTGGCTGGCCTGGCCGATGCCGAAGATGTTGAGGGGCGTGCAGCTCTGGTTCGCGGTCGGGATGGTCGCGTTCACGACGCCGGGGCGGCAGGTGATGTTGCCCGACGCATCGCGCACCGCGTCGATCGCATTGGCGAAGTTCTGCTGCACCAGTTCGTAATTGCGGCCGTCGGTCTGCGAACGGCCATAAACGCCCGAGGCTTCCCATTTGAAATCGCGGCCGAGCAGCGGCACCGTGCCGTCGAACCCGCCGACGAAGCGATAGGTCTCGACCTTCGCCTCGGCGCGGCCCGTGGTCAGGTCGGCGAGCGCGCGGCCCAGATAGAATTGGTTCTGTCCCGCGGGCAGGTTGGCGGCGATCGTCGCGCGGTCGGTGGCGGACAGGAACGGATTGTCCAGATTGACGATGATGTTGCCGTCGGCGGTGCCCGCAGCGTCGAACAGCGCGGTATTGTAATTCGGCTGGTCGATCAGGTTCACGCCCTTGCTGTGCGTGTACCAGGCCTCGCTGAAGAAGCGGATGCGGTCGCTGATCTGATAGCTGGCCTGCGCGCTGGCGATATAGCGTTCGGAATTGGTCAGCAGATTGTTCTGGAGAGGCAGGTTGAAGCCGTTGCCGCCGCTGCTGATGTAACCCTGGCGCATCGGCGTGCCCAGGTCGAGCGGAACGAGCGTGCCGTCCGCGCCGAACTGGAGCAGCTGGCCCGCCGCGTTGCGGATGCCCGACCGGCGGGCGAGATAGTCGTCCGCGCTGAACGGCACGCCGCCCACGGTGAACGCGCTGTAACGCTGCGACGGATAGAGGATGCGCTGGAACGGCGAGCTGGTATCGGTCGGCGTACCGAAGAAGCGGCCCTCGGCGGTCACTTCGCGATCGGCATAGGTCAGGCCGGTGACGCGGTTATACTCGCCCGAGATGGTGATGTTGCCGCGCCCGTCGGCGAAATTCTTGCCCGCCAGCACGCTCAGCCGCTGGTCGGGGGCGTCGCCGCGCTGCGAGACGCCCGCCTGACCCTCAAGCTGAAGCCCCTCGTAATTGCGCTTCAGGATGATGTTGACGGTGCCCGCGATCGCATCCGAACCATAGATGGGCGCGCCGCCGATGGCGACGGTCTCGACCCGATCGACCAGCGTGGTCGGGATGTTGTTCAGATCGACCTGCGTACCGGCCGAGACGGGGCCGAAGATGCTGGCGGTGTTCGATGACACGAAGCGGCGGCCATTGATCAGCACCAGCGTGCGCTGGGTGCCCAGACCGAAAAAGTCGACAAAGGTCTGCGCGGGGCCGAAGGACGACTGGGCGCCGACGCCGCTATTGCCCGGAGGGCCGAAGGCGGGGATTTCGCTCAGCACCTGGCCGACATTGGTATAGCCGCGATTTTCGATCTGCGCCGCACCCACGACCTGGGTCGGCTGCAAGGTTTCGAACTCGGGACGGGCGATGCGCGATCCGGTGACGACCACGTCCTGACCGCCCGCCGCGTCCTGATCCGCCGGGCTATCCTGCGCGGTGGTGGTCTCCGACGCGCTGGGGGGCAGGGTCTGCGCGGCGGCGGGGGCCGCAAGCAGCGTGAGCAGCGCGACGGCGCTGACGTCGCGCAAGGCGCGCGAGCGGATATTCCGGGACATGATACGCTTTCCCCATGTTATGGTCTTGTTTTCATGGGGCTATTCCTGCGTATGACAGGAGGTCAATAAAAGCGTCATATTTGCTGACATTTGTCAGCCGTCGCTGCATTTTTGCAACAACATCAGTTAGTTCGTCTGGGGTCGATCGACATTCAGCGATGCCTTTCCTTCCCTCGCCCCTCGCAGAGGGGAGAGGGTTGCGCAGACTTGGTCTTTGCTAAAGCAAAGGCCTAGTCGGAGCTGGGTGAGGGGTGGGCGCTCGCAAAGCGAGCGCGCGAGCCTACAGGCTCGCTCAACCCCTCACCCAAGCTGCGCTAGCCAGCAGGCTGGCAAGCTTCGCTAACCCTCTCCGCTGTTCAGGGGAGAGGGGAGGAAGAAGCAATGCTGAATGCTAATCCGACCTAGGGCCCGACATGTGGCCGGAATGTCATGGCGAGAGACGGGAGCCCGCCGCCGCGCGGCCGGGCTCCCATGGCCGGTTCAGCCGATCGCTTCGAGTACGGCCGCGCGCAGTTCGGGAATGCCCAAGCCGCCTTCGCTGGAGGTGGCGAGGATTTCGGGATGCGCTGCGGCCCGCTTGCGGGCCTCCGCTTCGGTCCGCTCGACGACGGCGGCCAGTTCGCTCGCCTTCACCTTGTCCGCCTTGGTCAGGACGATGCGATAGCTGACCGCCGCGCGGTCGAGCATCTCCAGGATCTCGCGATCCACCTCCTTGATGCCGTGACGCGAGTCGATCAGCACCAGCGCGCGCTTCAGCGCCTGCCGTCCGCGCAGGAAGTCGTTCACCAGGAACCGCCACTGCTTGACCATGTCCTTGGGCGCCTTGGCAAAGCCATAGCCCGGCATGTCGACCAGCCGCAGCGTCGGCGGCGTGCCGACGTCGAAGAAGTTCAGCTCCTGCGTCCGGCCCGGCGTGTTCGAGGTGCGGGCCAGGCCGTTGCGATTGGTCATCGCGTTGAGCAGCGACGACTTGCCGACGTTCGACCGGCCCGCCACCGCGACTTCCGGCACGATCGGATCGGGCAGGAATTTCAGCGCGGGCGCGGACTTCAGGAACGAGACGGGACCGGCGAACAGCTTGCGCGCCGACTCGACCAGTTCCTCCGAAAAACCGGTCGGTTCTTCGGAGGGGAGGGGGGTGGGAAGCTCGCTCACTTGGCGACCGGCTGCTTCAGGCCCGGATGGCGGGCATAGAGCAGGCGCTGCTGCAGGATCGAGATGCAGTTGGTCGTGATCCAGTAGACCTGAAGGCCGACTGCGAACGGCGCCATCACGAACATCAGCACCCAGGGCAGGATCGCGAAGACCTGCTTCTGCGCGTCGTCCATCGGCTGCGGGTTCATCTTGAACTGGAAGTACATCGAGATGCCCAGCAGGATCGGCACCACGCCGATCGCGATGAAGTGCGGCGGCACGAAGGGCAGCAGGCCGAACAGGTTGACCGGGGTCAGCGGATCGGGCGCGGACAGGTCCTTGATCCAGGCGACGAACGGCTGGTGCCGCATCTCGATCGTCAGCATCAGCACCTTGTAGAGCGCATAGAAGATCGGAATCTGGATCAGCGTGGGCAGGCAGCCCGCCAGCGGATTGACCTTCTCCTGCTTGTAGAGGGCCATGACCTCCTGCTGCATCCGGACCTTGTCGTCCTTGAACCGCTCCTGCAGCGCCTTCATCTTGGGCTGCACCGCGCGCATCGCCGCCATCGAGGCGAACTGGCGCTGCGCGATGGGGAACATCAATGCGCGGATGGTGACGGTCAGCAGGATGATCGCGACGCCGAAATTGCCGACCAGGCGGAACAGCCAGTCGAGATAATAGAAGATCGGCTTTTCGAGGACCCGCAGATAGCCCCAGTCGAGCGCGTAATCGAGCTTCGTCGCGCCTTCCTTGTCGGTATAGCGGTCGAGCAGCGCGACTTCCTTGGCGCCCGCGAAGAAACGGGTCGTCTGGGTGATCTGCTTGCCCGGCGCCAGCGTCTGCGGCTGGAGCGTATAGTCGGCCTGATAGGTCTGACCCGCGCCCGCGCGGAACTGGCCGTCAAAGGCCTTGGACTGGTCGGGGATCAGCGTCGCCAGCCAATATTTGTCGGTGAAGCCCAGCCAGCCGCCGGTGGTGGTGAAGCGGGTGGGGGCCTTGTCCAGATCCTTCCAGTTGGGGCCGTAATGCGCGGTGCCGTCATTGACCGACATCGGGCCGACATGGATCGTCCAGGTGTCCGGATCGGCCGAGATGCCGCGATTGACATAGCCGTATGCCGCGACCGGCACGGCCGCGTTGCCGCCGTTCGCCACCGTCTGCTGGACGGTGAACATATAATCCTTGTCGACCGACAGGGTGATCTGGAAACGCTGGCCGGTCGCGTTGGCGGCGGTCAGCGTGACCGGCTGGCCGGGGCGCAGCACGGGCGCGCTGGCGGTCCAGACGGCATCGGCGGCGGGCGGGTTCAGCCCGTCGGTGCGCCAGCCGAAACCGGCGAAATAGGCACCCTGCGCGCCAGCGGGCGACAACAGGCGGATCGGCGGCGAATCCTTGGCGACCGTTTCCTTATAGTCGAGCAGGACGAGGTCATCGATCCGCGCGCCCTTCAGGTTGATCGAGCCCTTCAGGCGCGGCGTCTCGATCGCCACGCGCGGGGTTTCGGCCAGCACGACGCGGCGGTCGCGAATCGCCGAGGGTGTCGTCGCGGTCGGATTGGCCGTCGAGTTGGCCACCGGTACCTGCTTGCCGTCGACGATCTTCGTCGCGGGCGGGTTGCTCGGGAAGAACTTGTTCTGGATGAGCGGCCATCCGAACAGGATCAGCGCCGCGATCACCGCGAACACGACGAAATTCTTGCGGTCTTGGTTCACGTGGAAACCCCAGTTGTGACGCCAGTTACGTCAGGGGACCGGGTCGGGTCCGTGCCCGCCCCAGGGATGGCACCGCGCAATGCGCTTGAGCGCCAACCAGCCCCCTTTGACCGCGCCATAGCGGCCAATGGCCTGTATTGCATAGGCCGAACAGGATGGTTGATAGCGGCAAGTGGGCGGTAAAATGAGCGACGGGCCGAGTTGCCAGCCCCGCGCGATCAGAATCAAGGCCCGCGCGAACAGGGTCACGCGGGCTCCTGAGACGGTGTGGCGGGCTGGCGATGCGCGCCGCCGCGGGGGCTGCGCCCCTTGCCGCGACCATGATGCACGCGCGGTTCGCGCGGTTTCTGGTCGCCGCCGGTGTCGGGCGAGGCGGCGCGGGTCAGCGCCTTGGCCAGCTCGGCCGTGAGGGCGGCATAATCGCGCTCGATCCCGCCTTGCCGTCCGATCAGGACATGATCGGCGCCCGCAATGCCCTTTACCGGCAAAAGATCGCGCGCGAGCGCCCGCAACCGGCGTTTCATCCGGTTGCGAACGACCGCGTTGCCGATCTTCTTGGTGACGGTGAAGCCGACGCGAATCGTGGCTTCACCATCGTCACGCGGGCGAACCTGCAGCACGAAGCCGGGCATCGCCACGCGTCGCCCGCCATTGGCCGCGAGGAAATCGCGGCGGCGGGTCAGCGTCGTGATTACGCCGACAGCTTCTTGCGGCCGCGCGCGCGACGCGCCCGGATCACCGCACGGCCACCGGGGGTCGCCATCCGCGCACGGAAGCCGTGACGGCGAGCGCGCACCAGGTTGCTGGGCTGAAAGGTCCGCTTCATCGTTCATTCCTTGGATACGTCTGAATAAAAACGGCCGCCACGAGGACGGCCTTGGTGGCAAGCCGCTTACGCAAAGCGGGGTTTCAAGTCAATCCGCCGCACGCGATCCCCGTACGCCCGTCGCCCCTTGCGGTCGGGCGGCATCCTTTGCAGGAAGCATAAGCGGGCAGGGGAGCGTCCGTACAGGGGGATTTGCATGGCGACGATCGTGTCCACGGTGGCCTATCTGGGGCTGGAGGCGCGTGCGGTCGAGGTGCAGGTCCAGCTGATCGCCGGGCTGCCCGCCTTCAACCTGGTGGGCCTGGCCGACAAGGCGGTGGGCGAAAGCCGGGAGCGGGTGCGCGCCGCGATCGCCGCGATGGGCCTGGCCCTGCCGCCCAAGCGGATCGCGGTGAACCTGTCGCCCGCCGACCTGCCCAAGGAAGGATCGCATTTCGACCTGCCGATCGCGCTCGCCCTGCTGGCGGCGATGGGAGTGATCGATGCCGAGCTGCTGGCCGATCATGTCGTGGTCGGCGAGCTGGCGCTGGACGGGCGGATCGGGCCGTCGCCGGGGGTGTTGCTGGCCGCGCTCCATGCGGGGGCGCTCGACAAGGGGCTGATCTGTCCCGCCGCGCAAGGCGCCGAGGCAAGCTGGGCCGGGGGCGGGGCGGTGATCGCCGCGCCCGACCTGCTGTCGCTGATCAACCATCTCAAGGGGCATTCGCTGCTGCCCGTGCCGCAGGGCGGAACGGTTGAGGACGGCGTGCCCGGCCCCGATCTGTCGCAGGTGAAGGGCCAGGAAAATGCCCGCCGCGCGCTGGAGATCGCGGCGGCGGGTGGCCACAACCTGTTGATGAGCGGCCCGCCGGGGTCGGGTAAGTCGCTGATGGCGGCGTGCCTGCCCGGCATCCTGCCGCCGCTCGATGCGGCCGAGGCGCTGGAGGTTTCCATGGTCCAGTCGGTCGCCGGGACGCTGGCCGGAGGGCGGCTGACCCGTACGCGTCCGTTCCGCGCGCCGCATCACTCGGCCTCGATGGCGGCGCTGACCGGCGGCGGGCTGAAGGCGAGGCCGGGCGAGGTGAGTCTGGCGCATCTGGGGGTCCTCTTCCTCGACGAACTGCCCGAATTCCAGCGCGCCGTGCTCGATTCGCTCCGCCAGCCGCTCGAGACGGGCACGGTCAGCATCGCGCGCGCCAACGCCCATGTGACCTTTCCGGCGCGGGTGCAACTGGTCGCGGCGATGAACCCGTGTCGCTGCGGCCATCTGGGCGACGCCGCGCTCGCCTGCGCCCGAGCGCCGCGCTGTGCGGCGGATTACCAGGCCAAGATTTCCGGGCCGCTGCTCGACCGCATCGACCTGTCCGTCGAGGTCCAGCCGGTCCGCGCCATCGATCTGTTCGCTCCCGCCGCCGCCGAATCGTCCGCGATCGTCGCCCAAAGGGTCGCCGCCGCCCGCGCGCGCCAGACGCAGCGCTATCGCGACGCCCCGGTCACGATCCGCACCAATGCCGAGGCCGATGGCGCCTGGCTCGAATGCTGGGCCACCCCGGACGAGTCGGGCCGCGCCCTGCTGGTCGAGGCGGCGGAGCGGATGCGCCTGACCGCGCGCGGCTATACCCGCGTCCTGCGCGTCGCCCGGACGATCGCCGACCTGGCGGGGGTGGAACAAGTGGGGCGCATCCATGTCGCCGAAGCGCTCAGCTATCGTCAGCGTCCCCCAGTGAATTGATCGGCCTGCGGCATGAGTGCAAGATTGCCGACAATCCCCGCTTGCGCGACGCATCACCCTCGTCTAGCAGCACCCCTTCGCTGCCCCTGTGGCGAAATTGGTAGACGCATTCGACTCAAAATCGAACGCCGCAAGGCATGCTGGTTCGAGTCCGGCCAGGGGCACCACTTTCCCAAGCTTCTAAAGAAGCTTGGTATTTGCTGAAATCGCTGCTTGTGACGAGTGCCTGCTACGATCGTGGCGAGGCAGGGACGAGCCCGTACCTGCTCAAGCGTGATGATGGCTCCTGTTATTTCCGGCGGTCGATACCGTTAAAGTCAGGACTCGATCACAGCCAGAAGACGACGATGGCAGGTAAGGCGATGGAGGAAAAGGAAGCGGTGCCAGCGGTCCGGGCTGGCGGCGACGTCGGGAAGATGCCGATCAAGACAGCCGCCGCATTCCCTTAAGGGTGGTGAAGCGGGAAAGGCGATGAACTCGTCGATCGTGCCGCGGTCCGGCTACCGGCCGATCGTCGAACGTCACCGCCACGTCTCCCGCCCGCGCTGGTTCGGCGAAGGGCGGGAGAGGGCGAGCTCGAAACGCCAGTCAGATCCGTGGGGCGAGGCCCGGCATCGTCAGCGTTCCCGCCCTGCCGGACGGTTCTGCACGGACGCGGCCAACGTCTCGTCGTAGAAGTTCGCCAGATCGGTGTGGAGCTGGTGCAAGGCGTCCGGGTTGAGATAGATCATGTGCCCCGAGGAATAGTATTTGAAGCTGACATTGCCGCGCAATTTCTTGTCCAGGAGCATGTGCGAAATGTCGTATTCGGTGGCGAAGAACGGCGTCGCCATGTCGTACCACCCGTTCAAGGACAGGATCTTGAGATAGGGGTTGGTGCGGATCGCGGCGGCCAGATCGACGGCGACATCGGGGTTGTTCATCGGATATCCCGAACCCGGCGCCTTATGCTTCCAGTTCCAGTCGAAGTCCTTGAGACCATAGGTGCCGATGCGATAATCCAGCCCCGGCTTGTACTTCAGGTCGCGCTGCACATAGTCGCTGAACGTCGTGATGAACGCACCGGAAATCGCGGTGTCCGAGGCGTCGAAATCGGGATTCTCGCCAGCGGAGTCCGCATCGACCCCCGTATAGCGGCTGTCGAACCGTCCCACCGTCAGCGCCTGGTCGCGCAGCAGTTCCTTCTGGAAACGGCCGAGATCGACGCGCAGCTTGGCGCGCTTGATGAAGGTCGCGGACAGGCCGGTATAGGCGGCCATCCGGGTGGCGATCGCATCCTCCTCGGCATCGGACAGATCCTGTCCCTTGCTGAGCGCCTGCGCATAGGGACCGGCGGCGAAGGCGCGTACCTCCTTCAGGAAGGCCGGAAGATCGGCGGGCTTGTTCGCGAGGCGATCATGATACCATGCGGTCGCGGCATAGCTTGGCAGATAGCTGCTATAGCTCTGGTCATAACCCTGCTGCTCGATGCCGTAGTTGAGGATCGACGAGAGCAGCACCACGCCGTTCAGCGCCATGCCCCGATCCTGCAACTGATAGGCGAGGGCCGCCGAGCGTGTCGTGCCATAGCTTTCGCCGAACAGGAATTTGGGGCTGGTCCAGCGGCCGTTCTTCGTCGTCCAGCGAAGGATCGTCTTGGCGAAGGCGTCGGCATCCTCGTCGACGCCCCAGAACTGCTTGCCCTTCGCATCGCCGAGCGGGCGTGAATAGCCGGCGCCGACCATGTCGATGAAGACGAGATCGGTCTTGTCCAGCAGCGTGTCCGGGTTGGGGCCAAAGCCATAGGGGGCGGGGCGGATATATTCGGGATTGGCGGTCTTCACCCGCACCGGCGCGAAAGACCCCATGTGCAGCCACACCGACGAGGAGCCAGGGCCGCCATTGTAGAAGAAGGTCACCGGCCGCGTGCCGGGTGCGGCGCCGTCGAGCGTATAGGCGACGTAGAAGACGCTCGCGGTCGGCTTGGCGTCGTCGTCCTTGATCGTGACCGTACCGGCCGTCGCATGATATTTGAGCGTGCGGCCATCGACGACGACGCTGTGCGCGGTCACGTTTTCCTGCTCCTTGGCGGGGGGCGCCACCCAGGCCTCGGCCAGATCCTGCGCCACCTTCTCGTCATGGATCGCAGCGGGAGACTTCCCGCCGGGCTGCGCGTCCTTGGGCGCATCCTGCGCCATGGCAGGGGCTGCGATCGTCAGGGCGGTCAGGAGGGGGATCGTCAGAAGGCGCATGAGGCTATGAGGTCCTTTGATGAGGCTGAGGAAAGACGTGGAAGGCTAACCGGCGAAATGAACCACACCGGCCATGGCGGCGATGCCGCACAGGCTCGCCAGCCCGCTTGCCGCACCGGACCGTCCACACCGGCTACGGGGCAGCAGTTCCGACGCGCCGATATAGAGGAAGCCACCGGCGAACAGCGCGAGCAGCAGCGAGAAGCGTTCGAGATCGACGGGCACGGCCTGACCGATCGCGACACCGGCCAGCGGCGCGGCGGCATTGACGATCAGCCACCGATGCGTGCGTTCGGTCTTGCCCGCCAGCGTGCTCAAGCCGACCATGTTGGCTCCATCGGCCATGTCGTGCGCGAGCACCGCGATCGCGACCAGCCAGCCGGTTGCGCTCGAAAGCTGAAAGGCGATGCCGATGCCGAGGCCGTCCATCACGCTGTGCAGGATCAGGCTGATGCGCCCCGCCGCACCGGCGGCTGGCATCCGGTGAAGCAGGATATAGAGCGCCACGCCAGCCACCGTCGCACCGAAGACGATGTCGGCGCCGTGTACGCTTTCGCCGCTTTCCAGGGCCTCGGGCAATAGATCGAGAAGGGCCAGCCCGATGACCATGCCGCCGGTCAGCCCAAACAACAGGTCGCGCCGCTGCCCCCAGCGCATCGCCAGCCTGCCGCCGACATAGGTCGACAGGCTTGCCATCGCGCCGAGCAGGAAGGGCAGGGTCGTCACGGTCTCGGTTCAGACCAGAGCGGTGCGGAGCCGACATGCGCGAGGATGTGGCCGGGCGAGAATGTCTGACGCCCGTTCGGATAACCGGGCAGGGGCGCTATGGGCACGGGCATAGGGTTGTAGGGCCACGACATGGATATTATACTATGTAATGAGATAACATTACTATACGAGATGTGATCGTCAACGTAAATAGGCTGGCGTTGATCCTGGCTGGCGGAACTGGCGCGCCGCAGCCCGGCGGGCACCGCCAAGCCGCCCGATCGAAACCTGGCCCGACGGATACGCCAGCGCCAGCCTTCGTCCGTGGTCGGCGGGGGACCGCAATGGCCCCCCCGCCGATGCCGGTCGTCAGAACCGGAAATTCGCGCCGAAGCGGAACGTCCGCCCGACTGCGCCGATTTGCGTATAGGTCGGATTATAGTTGGTCGCGGCATAGTTGCCCGCGTTCAACGGCGCCTTCTCGTCGGTCAGGTTGATGACGTTCATGTAGAAGGTGAACTTGTCGTTGACCCGCACGCTGCCGACCAGGTCGACGTCGATGAAGCGGTGGACATGGCAGTTGAAGTTGGGATCGGAACCGCCATAGGTGCTGCCGCCGTTGCAATCCATCGTCCCGAACTGGTCGAACCCGACCGCCTTGTAGCCCGACACGTAATAGGTGGTCGCGGTCAGCGAATAGGGGCCGTAGTCGACGCTGTTCTGCCAGTTGCCGCGCCATTGCGGCGTGCCCGCACCCGACGAGGTCACATAGGGCGACTGGGTGCCGACAAAGTCGGTATAGGGCTGGTCCGCGCTCGGCTTGAGCTGCCGATCAGCACGGCGGGCGCGGCGGTTCCCCGCAACAGGGCTGCGCGGATGACGGATACGCTGGTCATGTCTCGATACTCCACCCTTTTCCGTGACCTGTGGCCGCGGCAATATTTCGTAGGTGGGCCTAGTATTGGTGGCGCATTCCGGCTGTAAATGACGCCAATATTTCATGATCCAAAAGTCGCGCGGATGTTGCGCCGCTGACACGGAATGTGAAATCTGCGTTATGTTGCGAATATCATTATGGGTTGAGCATATGTAGGTGGAAATACGACGCGTCCCTCTTGTGGCGCGTCTATGCTGCGGAGGCTGAGAGCGTCATCATGGCGATCGGTTCATAAAACTATTAGATTGGCGATGCTGGCAAGGTCGGGTTTTTCGTCCGCATGCCAGGAGGCCCGGAACGGCCCTTCACGCGATGATCCACGGACGTGGAAGCGGGCAGGCGTCGCGCTGACCCGATTGGCGTCAGCGGGCGAACTCTTTCCCACCGCCGTCTCACTTCGGGCTCTTCAAATGGTCGATAAGCGACCGGAGGGCGGCGGACACGTGCCGGTGCCCCGAATAATAAAGGAACAATTCGCTGAACTGCGCGCGATAGTCGGGCAGGCATCGGATCAGCCGTCCGCTGTCCAGATGGGCCCGCGCCCCCTCTTCGAAGACGAAGGCGAGGCCGGCGCCTTGCAGGGCGGCTTCGATCATGAGCGATTGATCGTTGAGGATCAGCGATCCCGTGACGTTCGTCTTGCTGATCTGGCCATTCCGTTCGAACATCCAGGGTGTCAACACGCCGCTCGGCAGCCGGTACAGGATGCAGCGGTGGTGCGCGAGGTCGTCCGGGCTCATCGGCATGTCTCGCCCGGCCAGATAGGCGGGCGAGGCGAGGACCGCGAAGTGGAACGCCTGGTTCAGTCGCACCGCGATCATGTCCTGCTGCATGGCGATGCCGAACCGGATACCGGCGTCGTAACCCTCGGCGACGATGTCGACCATCTGGTCGTTCGCATCGATCTCCACCGACAAGTTCGGATAGGTCGTGGCCAGCGCGGTGACCGCCCCGATGATGCTGGCGCTGACCGAACGGGGCACTGTGATACGAAGCGATCCGTGCGGCTGGTCGCGAAAATCGTCGATCGCATCGACGGCGTGGTCGAGGTCGCCCAATGCCTGCTTCGCACGGGAATGCAGGACGCGACCGGCCTCGGTGAGCGAAACGCTGCGCGTGGTCCTGTTAAGCAGCCGAACCCCCAGCCGTTCCTCCAGCGTGCGGACCGCGTGGCTGAGCGTGGACCGGGTGACCCCGCGATCCAGCGCGGCCCGCTGGAAGCTGAGCCTGTCGGCGACGGCCACGAACGCAGCGATTTCCTGAAGATGTCGGCCCATTGTTCGATCTCATTCACCAGCCCATTCGGGATTGTCCATCTAATCGTCTCGAGTTTTTACGGCTAGAGATCGCATGTCAGAGGCAAGCAAGCGTTGGTCGGGCGATCGGCCCGGCTTTGCCTGTGCCATCCGGATCGGCTGTTCGACCGGGATCAGGAGTCGTCTATGGCTGGCAGGAGATCGTTGAGACGCGCTTGGCTTCCGCTGGTCGGCATCGCGACGATCGCCGGATCGCTGGGCGCGGCATTTGCCTGGAGCGCGGGACTGGTCGGCGACCGGGTAACCACCTCGACCTTCCTGGCCGATACGCCGACATCCTTTCCGGCGGGCTATCGCCGCGCGCATGGCAAGGGCATCTGCTTCGACGGGGTCTTCCGCGCGAGCGGGGCAGCCGCGTCGATCTCGACATCGCGCGTGTTTTCCCAGGCGCAGACACCGGCGATCGGTCGTTTCTCGATCGGGACCGCCGATCCCTATGCGCCGGACAATTCGACGCGCACCGTCAGCATGGCCATGCTGATCGCCGCCGATGACGGCGAGCAATGGCGCATGAAAATGAACAATGAACCGCTCTTCGCGACGCATGATGCGGAAGGCTTTCTTGCCCGCATCGCGGCCTTTGCGCCCGATCCGGCGACCGGACAGCCCGATCCGGCGAAGGTCGCCGCGTTCTACCGGGTCTATCCCGAAGCGCGCCGCGTCATCGAAGCGAAGGCCAAGGCGCCATGGCCCAGCAGCTTCGCCGGCGTGCGTTATTATGCGATCCATGCCTATCTGTTCGTCGGCCCGGATGGCCGCCGCCAGCCGGTGCGATGGTGGTGGCGCCCGCATGCCGATTTCACCGGCTGGAGCGTCGAGGAGCGCGCCAAGGCCAATCGCGATCACCTGTTCAAGGATATTGCCGAGCGTTTGACGCACGGCCCGCTGCGCTGGGACCTCGTGCTGCAACTGGCCGAGCCGGGTGATCCCGTCGACGATCCGTCGCAGCCATGGCCCGCGACACGCAGGCAGATCGTCGGCGGCACGCTGGAGGTCACGCGCGTGGTCGATCAGGCCAAGGGGGCATGCCGGGACGTCAATTTCGATCCAACCCTGGTGCCGAAGGGCATGGCGCTGACGAACGATCCGGTGCTGGCCGCGCGCGGCGGGATCTACGCGCATTCCTATAACGCGCGCCTGCGTGAGATCGGCTATGGCCGGGCCACCGATGCGGTCGGCAGGAAGGACGGCCGATGACGGACAGGGGGCATTTCAATCGGCTGGCGCGGGTGCTGCATTGGGCGATGGCGGCGGCGATCTTCGCCATGCTGTTCATCGGTGTCAGCATGACGACGTCGCTGACCTGGCGTCCGGCGCTGCTCGACCTTCACCAGCCGCTCGGGCTCGCCATCCTGCTGCTGGTCGTCGTCCGGCTGGCCAACCGGTTGCGTCACGGCGCACCGGCGCTACCGGCGGAGACACCCCGCTGGCAGGCGCTGGCGGCGCTGGGCAGCCACTGGATTCTGTACGGCCTGATGGTCCTGATCCCGCTCATCGGCTGGGGAATGCGGTCGGCCGGGGGCTGGCCCATCAGGATGATCAAGGGATGGAATGTGCCGCCGATCGCCCCAGTCGACCCGACGCTCTATGCCCTGTTGCGCGATGCCCATGGCATTCTGGCCTGGCTGCTGTTCGCCGTGGTGATCGGACATCTTTCGGCGGCTCTGTTGCACGGCTGGGTTTACCGCGACGGGGTGTTCTCGTCGATGGTGCGATCCCGTTAGGCGATCGGCCTGACGCCGTCGCGCGCGCATCCACCGCCTTCCTCAAACACCCTCCGGCCACCGCGCCGAACACCGACACAGTCGGAGAAAGAGAAGCGACCAATGGCAATTCTGTTGACGGGAAGCACCGGCCATACGGGTATGTACGTCGCTCGCATGCTCGCGTCGCAAGCTGTTCCGGTACGGGCTTTGACGCGCTCGCCCGACAAGGCCCGCTTTCCGGCCGGTGTGACGCCGGTACGGGGCGATCTGTCCGATATCGAGGTCATGCGGAGCGCGCTCGAGGGGATCGAGACGCTTTTGCTGGTGGCGCCCAATGTTCCGGACGAACTGAACCAGACGCTTACCGCGCTCGCTCTGGCCCGGGACGCGGGCGTGCGCGGGATCGTCTATCTCTCGGTCTTCGAATGCGATCGTCATGCCGACGTTCCGCATTTCGCCTGCAAGGTCGCAGCGGAACGGATGATCGAGCGATGCGATCTGCCCGCGACGATCCTGCGCTCCGCCTATTTCATGCAGAACGACCTGGAGCAGAAGGCACCGCTGCTGGATCATGGGGTCTATGGCATGCCGCTGGGCCATGTCGGCATTGCGGCCGTCGATACCCGCGACCTTGCCGAGATCGCGGCCAGGCAACTCCTGCGGCGCCACGCGGCTCTGACGCCGCTGCCCAGGGACGGCTATAATATCGTCGGTCCGGACGATCTGACGCCAGAGACGATCACGCGGATTTGGAGCGAAGCCCTCGGCCGCACCGTAACTTACGCCGGTGACGATCTGGATGTGTTCCAGGAACGACTCAAGCCGTTCGTGCCAGCGGGATTTGCCTATGATCTGGCGCTGATGCTTCGCGCCTTCCAGCGGCATGGCGCCCGCGCCAGCGCGGAAGACCTTTCGACCATGACGACATTGCTGGGCCGCCCGCCGAGGCGCTATGCGGCGTTCGCTGCGGAAACCGCAGAGGCGTGGAAAAGCGCACCGGCTCAGGATCGAGCCGATTGAACAGGACGGTCGCCGATGCCCGGGATATGGCTTTCCTCCGTCACCAGCGGGCGCTGACCATCATGTCGTCGAACAGATGCGCGCCCAGCATCGCCAGGGCGCTCCCCGCGCTGGCGCTCAGGAAGCCGGCGGTGGCCAGTTCGGCTGGCAGGAGATGCGCCGCCATCGCGGTGGAGGGGAGGGCGCAAAGCGTCCGGATCGCCAGATAGGCGAGCCCGCAGAGAATGGCTCCGAGAGCACGCAGGCCCAGATCGGCGCGTCGGGAGCGATGCCATTTTGCCATGCCACAATCCTTGTTGCGGCTGTCCACCTATCGGGCGCGGCATAGCATTTCGAGCGCGGTTTCGCCCTTTCGCATAGTGCGCGCATAGGGTTGGGGCTATGCCTCCACCGCAGCGCGGCAGGGAAGCGCGAGGCCGCCGTCCGCCACCCGCCCGGCCCCCACCGCCTCGCCGATCAGCAGCAGCGCGGGGTCCCTTTCGCCGATCGTGCGGGTCAGGAAGCCGAGCGCGTCGAGGCGGCCGGTGATCAGTCGCTCCGAGGGGAGCGAGACATTGACCGCGATCATCACCGGCGTCTCCGGCGCCATGCCCGCCGCCATCAACTGTCGGGCGATCTCCGGCGCGGCGGCGCGGCCCATATAGACCGCCAGCGTCGCATCGGGCGCGGCCAGCGCCTGCCAGTCGAGCGAAAGCGGCTCGCCCTCGCGCAGATGCGCGGTCACCAGGGTCAGGCGGCGCGACAGGCCGCGCAGCGTCAGCGAGATCATGCCCGATGCCGCCGCCGCGCTGGCCGCGGTGATGCCGGGGCAGATCCGAACCGGGATACCGGCGGCGCGGCACGCGTCGATCTCTTCGGTCGAGCGGCCGAAGATCGACGGATCGCCGCCCTTCAACCGGACCACGCGCCGCCCTGCGCGCGCCGCCGCGACGATCAGGCTGTCGATCGTCCCCTGGTCCTTGGAATGACGGCCCGAGCGTTTGCCGACGCTCGCCCGTTCGGCGGTGTCGGGGACGAGCGCCAGGATATCGGGTCCGACCAGCGCGTCGTAGAAGACGATGTCGGCGGCGGCGATCAGGCGTTCGGCCTTGCGGGTCAGCAGGTCGGGATCACCGGGACCCGCACCGACCAGCCAGACCGAACCGGCGGGAAAATCATCCATGCGCATGGGCGGGCTCCTGGGTTTCGGTGAGCAGGCGGGCAAGGGCGGGGCGGCACGATCCGCAATTGGTGCCCGCGCCCAGCGCCGCGCCGATCGCGGCGACATCGGCCAGTTGCTGGTCGCGGATCGCGGCGACGATGGTCCGCACGCCGATATCGAAACAGGCGCAGACGATCGCACCGCGATCGACCGGCGCACCGGGCGCGCGACCCGCAAGGACGGTGGGGGCGACCGTGTCGGCGCTCAACTGCGCGATCAGCCAGTCGCGCGTCGGCAGTTCGCCGCGCTCGGTCAGGAACAGGGCGGCGGCGAGCCGATCCCCGGCGATCACCGCGACCCGGCGCGATCCCCGCGCGGGATCGGTGGCCTCGATCCGCTGCCCCTTGGGAAGCATCGTCTCCAGCGCCACCGGGTCACCATCGCCCGCCACTTCCCACAACCATCCGCCGGGAATGGCGACCCGTGTCGCCCAGAGGCAATCCGGCGTCGCGCTTGCCTCACCCGACAGGATGACGAAGCCGCGCCAGCGGGTTGCGACGGCGGCGATGCTGGCGGGGGTGCGCTTGAAGCCTGGCTGGCCCGAATAGGGGTCGGTCAGCGGGCGGGGAAGCAGTCCGGTGCGGCCGCCGGTCGCGGTCTGGTCAGTCCAGTGGATCGGGACGAACAGCTCGCCCGGCCGTTGCCCGGCGCTGACCGAGACGCGGTAGAGGCTCGTTCCCTGTGGTGTGCCGACCCGCGCCAGCCCGCCATCGGTCAGGTCCAGCCGCGCGGCATCGTCGGGATGGACCTCGACCAGCGGTTCCTCGCGGTGGCGCGCCAGCTTGGGGGCCAGGCCGGTGCGGGTCATCGTGTGCCAGTGATCGCGGTAGCGACCGGTGTTGAGCGTCATCGGCCAGTCGCGCAGCGGCTCAGGGAGCGTCTTCTGCGCGACGGGCACCAGCCGGGCGCGGCCGTCCGGCGTGGGGAAACGGCCATCGGCAAAGGGCACGCCGCCCCAGCGGAACGGCTGCATCGCGTCGTAATCGGCATTGCCGCCGCTCGACCGGCCGGGCAGCGCGAACAGGCGTGAACCGTCGTTTTCATAATGGGACAGGCGGCAATGCTCGCGCCAGATCTCGGCCGGGCGGTCATAGGCGAAGGCGGTCTTCCACCCCATGCGGCGGCCGACTTCCTTGACGATCCACCAGTCGGGCCGGGCCTCGCCGGGCAGGGGAAACAGCGCCCGCTGGCGGCTGATCGTGCGGTCGCTATTGGTGACGGTGCCATCCTTCTCGCCCCAGGCGGCAGCGGGCAGGCGGACATGCGCGTTCACCGAGCTGTCGGTCTCGGCGATCACGTCGCTGACCACCACGAAGGGGCAGGCGGCCAGCGCCTCGCGCACCGACCCGGCATCGGGCATCGACACGGCGGGGTTGGTCGCCATGATCCATAGCGCCTTGATACGGCCCTGGCCCAGTTCGCGGAAGAGATCGACCGCCTTCAGGCCCGGCTTGGGCGCGATGGCGGGGGAGGCCCAGAAACGCTGCACGCGGGCGCGGTTCTCGGGCGCGAAGTCCATATGCGCGGCCAGCGTCGAGGCGAGCCCGCCGACTTCCCGACCGCCCATCGCATTGGGCTAGCCGGTGATCGAGAAGGGGGCCGCGCCGGGCTTGCCGATCCGTCCCGTCGCGAGGTGCAGGTTGAGGATCGCGTTCACCTGATCGGTGCCCGTGACCGACTGGTTGATGCCCTGGCTGAACATCGTCACCGTGCGCGGCGTGGCGGCGAACAGCTCGTAGAAGCGGCGCAGGTCGGCGGGCGCGACGTCGCAGGTCCTGGCGACCGACCACAGGTCGCTGCCCGCTTCCAAAGCCGCCCAGAAATCCTCCGGCACCGTGACCGAGGCGGCGAGGAAGTCCGCGTCCACCACGCCCGCCGCGCGTGCCCAGGCGAGGGCGCCGTTCATCAGCGCCACGTCGCTGCCCGGCCGGATGGCGAGGTGCAGCTCGGCCTGCTCCGCCGTCTCGGTGCGGCGCGGGTCGATGACGACGAGCTTCGCGCCCGCATCGCACCGGGCGCGGATGCGCTGATAGACGATTGGGTGGCACCAGGCGGTGTTGCTGCCGACCAGTATGATCAGGTCGGCGGCGTCGAGATCGTCATAGCTGGCGGGTACGATATCCTCGCCGAATGCGCGATTATGGCCCGCCACCGCGCTCGACATGCACAGCCGCGAATTGGTGTCGATATTGGCCGAGCCGATGAACCCCTTCATCAGCTTGTTGGCGACGTAATAATCCTCGGTCAGCAACTGGCCCGAGACGTAGAAGGCGACGCTGTCGGGGCCATGCTGGGCGATGGTGTCGCGAAAGCGTTTCGCGACGAGGTCCAGCGCCTTGTCCCAGCTTGCGCGGCGCTTGCCGATCATGGGGTGGAGCAGGCGACCCTCCAGGCCGACCGTCTCGCCTAGATGGGTGCCCTTGGAGCAGAGCTTGCCCTGATTGGCGGGATGGTCGGGATCGCCCTCGATCCGCACCTGCCGGTCGCCGGTCACGGTCGCGCGGATGCCGCAGCCGACGCCGCAATAGGCGCAGGTGGTCTTGATGGGGCTCACCAACTCCTCCCCTGCAAGGGGAGGGGGACCGCGCCCGACAGGGCGTGGTGGAGGGGTGTCGCGCCATCGAGAGGGCGACACCCCTCCGTCAGCGCTATGCGCTGCCACCTCCCCTTAGAGGGGAGGAATTGCGATCGCATCACGCCGCCGCCTTCAGGGTGGAGGCGCGGCAGATCAGCACGCGGCCGCCGCTGATCTTCACCGGCACGGTCGGTGTGCAGCCCTTGTCCTCGCCCAGCGCCTCGCCGGTCGTCAGGCTGATCCGCCAATTGTGCAGCGGGCACGCCACCGCGCCGCCATGGACGATGCCCTGGCTCAGCCGCCCATGCTTGTGCGGACAGCGGTCGAGCAGCGCGAAGACGCTGTCGTCTCCGGTGCGGAAGACGGCGATGTCGTCGCCGCCCTCGACCTGCACCGTGCGGCTGCCGCGCAGGGGGATTTCCTCGACCCAGCCGATATCCAGCCACTCGCCCATCATGCCATTTCTCCCATCATTTCCCTGGCGGGCTGAAAGCGCGCCATCGGTGCATGGATCTCGCGTTCGGCCCCGGCGACCCGCGCCGCCCAGGGATCGTCCTGCGAGAAGCTCTGCGAGAAGAAGAAGCGGCGGGCGAGTTCGGCCCGCGCCTCCTCGTCGGGCAGCAGGCGCGACTGGATATAGGCCAGCCCGACCCGCTCGATCCACGGCGCGGTGCGCTCCAGATAGCGCGCCTCCTCGCGATAGAGCTGGATGAAGGCGGCGCACATCTCCATCGCCTCCGCCTCGGTCGCCACCTTGCAGAGCAGGTCGGTGGCGCGGACCTTGATCCCGCCATTGCCGCCGACGTGCAGCTCATAGCCGCTGTCGACGCAGACCACGCCGAAATCCTTGATCGTCGCCTCGGCACAGTTGCGCGGACAGCCCGACACCGCGATCTTGAACTTGTGCGGCATCCACGAGCCCCAGGTCGCCCGCTCCAGCTTGACGCCGAGGCCGGTCGAATCCTGCGTGCCGAAGCGGCACCATTCGGAACCAACGCACGTCTTCACGGTGCGCAGCGACTTGCCATAGGCATGGCCGGAAACCATGCCCGCCGCGTTCAGATCGGCCCAGACGGCGGGCAGATCCTCCTTCTTGATGCCGAAGATGTCGAGCCGCTGGCCGCCCGTCACCTTGACCATCGGCGCGTTGAACTTCTCGACCACATCGGCGATCGCGCGCAGCTCCTTGGGGCTGGTGATGCCGCCCCACATGCGCGGCACGACCGAATAGGTGCCGTCCTTCTGGATGTTGGCGTGCATCCGCTCGTTGACGAAGCGGCTCTGCTGGTCGTCGACATATTCGCCGGGCAGCGCGCACAGCAGATAGTAATTGAGCGCGGGGCGGCACGACGAACAGCCATCGGGGGTCGACCAGTGCAGCTTCTGCATCACCTCGGGGATCGAGCGCATATTCTGCGCGACGATCTCGCGGCGGACGTCGTCGTGACCGAAGCTGGTGCATTTGCACATCGTCTTCGGTCCCGCCTCGACCTCGCCGCCCAGGCGGATCGCCAACAGGCTCTCGACGATGCCGGTGCACGAGCCGCAGCTCGCCGACGCCTTGCAGCCCGAGCGGACGGCATCCAGGCTGTGCGCGCCGCCGTCGATGCAGGCGAAGACCTTGCCCTTGGTCACGCCGTTGCAGCCGCAGATTTCCGCATCGTCGGAAAGCGCCGCAACGGCCGCCTTAGGGTCCGCGGAGGCGCCCCCCTGGGCAAAGGCCTGTCCGAAGATCAGCGCGTCGCGAATGTCGCCGACGCTCTCGCCCTTCTTGAGCAGGTCGAAATACCAGTTGCCGTCGGCGGTGTCGCCATACAGCACCGCGCCGACGATCCGGTCGTCCTTGACGACGACGCGCTTGTAGATGCCCCGGCTCGCGTCGCGCAGCACGATGTCCTCCGCCCCGTCGCCGCCGCCGAAATCGCCCGCCGAAAAGACGTCGAGCCCGGCGACCTTCAGCTTGGTCGCGGTGGCGGTGGGGCGATAGCCGCTGGGGCTGCCGGTCAGCGCATCGGCCAGGCTGCGGCACATGTCCCAGAGTGGCGCGACCAGGCCGTAAACCTGCCCGTCATGCTCGACACACTCGCCGACCGCCAGGATGCGCGGATCGGAAGTGACCATATGGTCGTCCACCTTGATCCCGCGCCCGACCTCAAGACCCGCCGCGCGGGCGAGCGCGACCGAGGGGCGGATGCCGACCGCCATGACCACGAGGTCAGCGGGGATCTCGCGCCCGTCCTTCAGGCGGATCGCCTCGACCTTGCCGTCGCCGACGATCTCGGCGGTGTCGGCGCCGGTCAGCACGGTCTGGCCGCGCGCCTCCAGCGCCTGTTTCAGCAGCCAGCCCGCTGCCTCGTCCAACTGCCGCTCCATCAGCGTCGGCATCAAATGGAGGACGGTGACCGTCATGCCCCGAAGCGACAGGCCGTGCGCGGCCTCCAGCCCCAGCAGGCCGCCGCCGATCACCACCGCGCTGCCCCCGCGCTCGGCGGCCGCCAGCATATGCTCGACATCCTTCATGTCGCGGAAGCTGATGACTCCGGGCAGGTCGTGGCCGGGGACCGGGATGATGAACGGGTCGGAGCCGGTCGCGATCAGCACCCGGTCATAGTCCAGCACCATGCCGCTCTTGGCGGTGACAGTCCGGGCCTCGCGGTCGATCGCGGTCACGGGATCGCCGCTGACCAGGGTGATGCCGTTGCCGGCATACCAGTCGAGCCCGTTGATGACGATCTCGTCGAACGTCTTCTCGCCCGCCAGCACCGGCGACAGCATGATCCGGTTGTAATTCACCAGCGGCTCGGCGCCGAAGATGGTGATGCGGTAGCGGCTGGGATCGCGCGCCAGCAATTCCTCGACCGCACGGCATCCGGCCATGCCGTTACCAATGACGATCAAATGTTCTCGGGCTTCGCCCGCTGGCAGGTGCTCGCGGGTATCGGTCGCCGCGACGACGGGGGTGTGTTCCATCAGATGGTCCAGTCCAGTTGGAGCCAGAATTTCTTGGTGTCCGTGCCGAAGCGATCCGCCTGATAATCGGCGTAGCGCAGCGAGGCGGTGGTGCGGCCGACCTTGCCTTGCGCCAGCAGGTCGATCTCATTGCCGTAATGGCGGACCAGACGGTCGCTCTCGAACCGGTGCCAGACGGCGGACAGGCTGACCGCCTTGACCGCGCCGACCTGCTTCCAGCCCCAGCCGGTGCTGGCATAGAGATCGCGAATGCCGTCGGGTGGAGTGGTGGTGAATTTGTCGGCCCAGCCCTGGAACTTGAAGATCGAGGACAGCGGCGTCTGGAAGCTGGTCAGCGCCTGACCCTTGTCCGCACCCAGCACCTCATAGCCGCCGCCCAGACGCGGGCCGTTCAGGTCCAGCGCGAGATCGGCCAGCCAGTAATCGGCCGCATAGCGGTTGGGATTGCGGTGATAGTCCGACTGGCGCGCCCAGCTCGCCTGATAGGACAGCTTGGCCTTGCCGATCGGCCGCATGCCCGAAAGGCGCGTGCCATAGGTCTGGCTGGACAGGCGAAAGCCCTGCACCGCCGCCTCGTCCTCGTCGATCAGATAGGCAAAGCCGGTCAGCGTACCGATCGGCGAGGCCCAGCCCAGATTGGCGAGGACGGTGTTGCCGCCGACCGAGCGGGGCCGCACGCCCGTGCCGTCGATGCCCCAGACGGTGCGGACGCCCCAGACATAGCTGACATCCGCCTTCACGCCCTTCACCGGCACGATCTCGGCGCGCACCGCGTCGAAGGTCTGGCCGTTGTTGCGGATCGCGGCCTGGCCGACGAAACGCTCGTCATCCAGCATGATGCGCTGCCGCCCGACGGTCAGGGTCAGGGGCGAGGACTTGTACTGCACCTGGGCGCGGTACAGGCCGATGCTCTGCGGATCGCCGATCAGCGGGCGGCTGGCATCGGGGTGCACGCCGTCGAAATAATCGGGCACGATCGCCAGATTGCCCTGCGCCTCCGCCAGGGCCGACCAGCGGCCCGAGGTGGCGGCCACCCCGGTACGGATGCGGGCGGTGACCGCATCCGAGGTTTGGGGCAGGCCGTCCTGGTCCACCTGCTCCCAGCGCAGCCGGGCATCGACGAGCGGCTTCAGCGTCACCGTCTGCGCGGCGGCCGGGGCCGCGACCAGGGCGGAGGCCGACAGGAGGAAGAGGGCGGGGCTGCGCATCGTCATCAGATCCGCACGCCTTCGGCCGCGCCCCAGGTCCGGCGCCACCGGCCCTTGACCGTCAGCAGCCCGGCCAGCGCGACCAGCGCCAGCGCGGCGAAGATCAGGAAGCCGCCGGAAAAGCTTCCGGTCCACTGCTTGGCGAGACCCAGTGAGGAGGCGAGGTAGAAGCCGCCAATGCCGCCCGCCATGCCGACCAGCCCGGTCATCACGCCGATCTCGGCCGAGAAACGCTGCGGCACGAGCTGGAAGACCGAGCCGTTGCCGACGCCCAGCGCCAGCATCGACAGCACGAACAGCGCCAGCGAGGCGGCGAACCCGTCGACCATCGCCACGCCCGTCAGCGTCACGGCGGCGGCGGCGAACACCGCCATCAGCGCCTTCACGCCGCCGATCGCATCGGCCAGCGCCCCGCCCATCGGCCGCACCAGCGAGCCCGCAAAGACGCAGGCGGCGGTGGCATAGCCTGCCTGCACCGGGGTCAGGCCGAAGCGATCGGTGAAATAGATGGGCAGGCTGGCGGCGAGCCCGACGAACCCGCCGAAGGTGACGGCATAGAAGCCCATCAGCCACCAGGCATCGGCTTGGCGAAGTGGCGCCAGATATTCGACGAACCGGCGCGGCGGCGGCGCGCCAGGCGCGTCCTTGGCCATCACCATATAGACCAGGAAGACGATGCCCAGCGGAATGCAGGCCAGACCCAGCACCGCGTTCCAGCCGAACAGCTTGGCGAGCGCCGGGGCGAACAGCGCGGCGAGCACCGTGCCCGAATTGCCCATGCCCGCCAGGCCCATGGCCTTGCCCTGATGCTCGGGCGGATACCAGCGGCTGGCGAGCGGCAGGGCGATCGCGAAGCTCGCGCCCGCAAAGCCCAAGATGACGCCCAGCGCCAGCGTGCCGCCGAAGCTGCTGACGCCCAGCGCCCAGGCGGAGAACAGCCCGGCGATCACGATGATCTGGCTGATCGCGCCTGCGCGCTTCGGCCCGATCCGGTCGACCAGCAGGCCGTTGACGACGCGCAGGATCGCGCCCGCCAGCGTCGGCACCGCGACCATCACGCCCTTTTGCGCCGGGGTGAGGGCGAGGGTGGCCGAAATCTGCGGCGCGAGCGGCCCGAGCAGCACCCAGACCATGAAGGCCAGATCGAAATACAGAAAGGCCGCGATCAGGGTCGGCGTATGTCCGCTCGACCAGAAGCCGCCGTCATCGGCTGCCTTTCCTGTCTTGCTGTCGTCCCAGAATGCCGTCGCCATCGTGCTTTCTCCCCCTGATCCGGGCCCAAACGGAAAAAGCCGCCAGGACGTGGACCCGTGGGTCACATCCTGGCGGCTTCGTTGCCTCCAAGCGGAACGCGCGCTTCAGCCCGCTTCCGCCAGCGTGCTACCCCGTCGTTGGAGCGGCATTCGCTGCTATCTCGTGCCCGACGCCATTGCCGGGCGAATGGAAAATTGCCTGATTCGCGGTCCCGACGCAAGTCCCTTTCGCAATCGCAGCAATCGAACCTCCCTCGCGCCGGGGAGAGGCGTCAGGGCAATCCCGCCAGATACCCCGGAATGTCATCCGGATCGAAGGCGCGGCCGTCGAAGAAGCGGTCGCTGCCCAGCACCAGCCGTCCCTGCGTCGAGCCCGCGCCGATCGGCTCGACCAGCGCGCCCTCCAGCTTGGAGCTGGCGCCGGGCAGCGGCGCGCCTGATCCGGCCAGCGCGGCGCGGTAGAGATCGGGGCGGAACACGCCCTGCGCGGTCGCGGCATCCTGTGCGGAGAAGGGCAGCCCCTCCCACCGCACCATCTGGGCGTAGAGCCAGGCCGCCTGGCTGCGCCACGGAAAGTTCGCCGCCTCGCGATACTGGAACATGAAGTCGGGATAATGGACCGGCTCGCCGCCGGGCACGACGCGGATGCGGTCGGTGATCGCCCGCAGGACCGCATCGACCGGCGCGTCCAGATATTCGCGGCGCGACAGGATCGTCGCGCTCTGTTCGACCGTCTCGGGATCGACGAAATGCGCGGCCGCCGCGTGGAGCGCGCGGATCAGCCGGAGAACGCCGTCGCGGCGCTCCTCCGCCCGGTCGCCGCGCAGCGCCAGCACCTTCTCCACCCCGCGTCGCCAGATCTGCGCAGTGGCGAGGGCGATCCGGCCCACGCCGCGATCGACCGCGATCGAGTTCCACGGCTCGCCGACGCAGATGCCGTCCACCTCTCCGGCGGCCAGCGCGTCGGCGGCGAAGGGCGGGCTGGTGACCAGGATCTCGACATCGGCGTCGGGCCGGATGCCGACCCCCGCCAGCCAGTAGCGCAGCATGTAATTATGGCTGGAATAGCGATGCACCACGCCGAAGCGAAGCGGCCTGCCCGCATCGCGCCGCCGGTCCGCCACCGCCTTCAGCGCCGCGCCGATCGCCACCGGATCGCCCAGCGTCTCGCCCAGGCCCACCGCCTCGCCCAGTGCGGTCGAAAAGGTGATCGCATTGCCGTTCAGGCCCAGCGCGAAGGGCACCGCCATCGGCACCGCCGGACGGTCGCGCCCCAAAGCGGTGGAGATGGCGAGCGGCGCGACCAGATGCGCGGCATCGGTATGGCCATAGAGCAGCCGGTCGCGCACCGCCGCCCAGGTCACGTCGCGGACCAGTTCGATCTCGACCGCCTCGGCCTCGGCAAAGCCCAGTTCGCGCGCCAGGATGGGCAGGGCGGCATCGACCAGCGGCAGAAAGCCGATACGGAACGTCTCGGCGGTCATGGCAGGTCTCCCATCAACTGCTCGCTGGTCACGATCGCCTCGGCCACGTCGGCGATGCGGCGGTTGGTGGTCATGGCATGGCTGCGCAGCAAGGCATAGGCGGCGGGTTCGTCCAGCCCGCGCCGCCGCATCAGGATCGCCTTGGCCCGGTCGATCACCTGCCGGTCGGCGAGCGCGGTCCGCGCCTCGGCCAATTCGGTCTGGAGCCGAGAAAAGGCCTGGAAACGGCGGACGGCCAAGTCGAGGATCGGCTTGATCCGCTGCTTGGCCAGACCGTCGACGACATAGGCGGACACGCCCGCATCGACCGCCGCCATCGTCGCCTCGGGCTCCGACTGGTCGACGAACATCGCGATCGGCCGGTCGAGCGCGCGCGATATGGCGAAGAAATCCTCCAGCACGTCGCGGCTGGGATTTTCCAGATTGATCAGGACCACCTCGGGCGCGGCGCGTTCGACCTGCGCGGCCAGCGGCCCGCCGGGGTCGATCACCACCAGATCGGTCAGCCCCGCCTCGCGCAGCCCGTCCGAGATAATCGCCGCGCGCGTGCTGCTGGTATCGATAATCGCGATCCGCATGACGGCTTAGTGCCGCGTCGCCGGGCGTGCGACAAGAGGGGCCGGACGCGATCCTCTGCCAGCGGGCGAAAGCCGCTTGCCATCGCATATGTCCGACTATATCGCTGTCATCAATAGCCGGACAAAATCACGGCTTTATCATGGGGAGGACGCCAAGCATCATGCGCCAGCCGCGCCGATTCCGGAGCCTGTGCGCCTTGCGTCCTGCGCTGCTGGGCATGGCCCTGCTTTCGATGCCCATCGATCCCGTCGCCGCACAGGACATGGCCCTGTCGGGCGATGTGGTGCCCGCCCATGACCCGGTCCTGATCCGCGAAGGCTTGGATTATTATAGCTATTCGACCGGGCAGCGGGGGCGGGTGCCGCTGGTCGCGCGGCGGTCCCGCGATTTGCGGCACTGGACCGCACTGCCGTCGCCATTGGCCGCCATCCCCGACTGGGCGCTGGCGGCGGTGCCCGGCGCGCGCGAGATGTGGGCGCCCGACATTGCGCGGGTCGGGGGCCGCTACCGGCTTTATTACTCGGTGTCGCGTTTCGGCAGGCAGCAATCGGTGATCGGGCTGGCGACCGCTGCCACGCTCGATCCGGCGAGCCCGGCCTATGGCTGGCGCGACGAGGGGCTGGTCGTCGCGTCGAAGGCGGGCGACGCCTATAACGCGATCGATCCGGCCTTCGCCCGCGACCGGCAGGGGGGCGAATGGCTGGCCTTTGGCAGCTTCTGGGGCGGCATCCAACTGATCCGGCTCGACCCGCGCACCGGCAAGGCCATGCCCGGCGCGGTCCCGAAACCCATCGCGCGACGCGGGCCGGGCGAAGGGGCGGGCGGCGCGAATGCGATCGAGGCGCCGTTCATCGTCGATCATGGCGGCTGGTACTGGCTGATCGTCTCGTTCGACCTATGCTGTCGCGGCGTGAAGAGCAGCTATCATCTGGCGGTCGGGCGGTCGCGTGCGATCGAGGGGCCCTATGTCGACCGTGCGGGGCGCGCGATGCTGGATGGCGGCGGGACGGTGCTGTTGCAGGCGGATGCGGCGGGTCGCGACCGGTTTCGCGGGCCGGGCCATGCCGGTGTCCTGCACGATCGCGGCGGCCGCGACTATCTGATCCATCATGCCTATGACGCGGCGGCGGGGGGAGCCCCCACGCTGCGCATCGCCCGGTTGCGCTGGGACGCGGCGGGCTGGCCCTTCATCGGAAAGGAAAACCCATGACCCAGATCGAGATGACCCGGCGCGCTCTGGTCGCGGGGGGCGCCGCGCTGGCCGCCGCGCCGCTTTTGGCTAGAACGGGTGGCGAGCGGGTGCGCAATCCGCTGATACGCCAGCGCGCCGATGCGCAGATCGCGCTTCAGGACGATGGGCTCTATACCTTCATGGCCTCGGTCCCCGAATATGACCGGGTGGTGCTGCGCCGGGCCAGGACCATCGCCGGGCTGGCGACCGCGCCCGAAACGGTGCTCTGGCGGCGGCCCGCATCGGGTCGGATGGCGGGGCATATCTGGGCGCCCGAAATCCATCGGATCGACGGCCGCTGGTATGTCTATGTCGCGGCGGGCGATGGCGGCGACGTGTTCCATATCCGCACCTATGTCCTGCAATGCGACGGTGCGGACCCGGTGACTGGCCGCTGGTCGGTGCTCGGCCAGCTGGAGACGCCGTGGGATACGTTCACGCTCGATTCGACCAGCTTCGTCCATCGCGGCACCCGCTATCTGGCCTGGGCGCAGAAAGAGCCGGGCATCGACACCAACTCCAACCTGTATCTGGCGCCGATGGCGACGCCGACCACGCTGGCCGCGCGGCCGACCCGGCTGACCGTGCCGACGCTGCCCTGGGAGATACAGGGGTTCAAAGTGGCCGAGGGGCCCGCGCCGCTGATCCGCAACGGCCGCGTCTTCATGACCTATTCGGCCAGCGCCACCGATGCGCGCTATTGCATGGGCATGCTGACCGCGCGCGACGACGCCGACCTGATGGACCCCGCCGCCTGGACCAAGTCGCCCGAGCCGGTGTTCCGCACCGACGCCGCGCGCCACATCTACGGCCCCGGTCACAACAGCTTCACCGTCGACCGGGCGGGGGGCGATGTGCTCGTCTATCACGCGCGCGATTATGAGAAGATCAGCGGCGATCCCCTCTACGATCCGAATCGCGACACGCGCGTCCAGCGTTTCGGCTATCGCGCCGATGGGACGCCCGATTTCGGGCGGCCGTTGGCCAATGGTCCGACCTTGGTATGATTCGGGTTATTAAGACAGACAAGTCAGGCCAGCGTCCGCGTCTCCGTGTTTCGCGCGGGCGGACGCGAACTTGTGGCGAGGGATCAACCGCATGAGCGATTGTTCGCGCTAACATGCCGTCACCCTCCTTGCACCCTGGTGTTGCGGAAAATCTACGGACCACATCGTCTTTCATAATTCGTTCATCAACGGCTTGACGATCGCGCAGGATAGTCAGACAAATGCTTCCGAAGGTGACACCGAAAACTCGGGTCCGATGAGGGGAGACGTTATGAAGCATCACATTCTGCTGCTGTCGGTCGCACCGATCGCGCTGCTGGCGGCGCCCGCCCAGGCGCAGACCGCCGCACCCGCGACCAAGGCCCAGACGACCGATCCCAACGCCCCGGTCGAGGCGCAGACCGCCGTCGGGATCGAGCAGGATCTCTCCGAAGTCCCCAATCGCAGCCCGGTCCAAGCCTCGACCACTGGTCTGGAGGACGATCAGGCCGATCCCCGCGACATCGTCGTCACCGGCTACCGCGCCAGCCTGGGCAGCGCGCAGGCGATCAAGCGCAACTCGGATGCGATCCTCGACGCCATCGTGGCGCAGGACATCGGCAAGTTGCCCGACAATACGGCGGCCGAATCGCTGGCGCGCGTGACGGGCATCCAGGTCAGCCGGTATAGCGACGAAGTGACCCAGGTGCTGGTCCGCGGCCTGCCCGACGTGGCGACGACCTTCAACGGCCGCGACATCTTCACTGCCGAGAATCGCCGCGCCGCACTCCAGGATTTCCCGTCGGGGGCGCTGGCGGGTCTGGAAGTCTATAAGTCGGGCACGGCCGATCTGCTCGAGCCGGGACTGGCGGGCCTCATCAATGTGCGGTCGCGTCGCCCCTTCGACTTCGAAAAGGGGCTGACCATCGCGGGCGGCGTGCGCGGGACCTATAACGACCAGAGCAAGAAGTTCGACCCGCTGGGCAATCTGCAGATCAGCCAGCGTGCGGACACCGCGATCGGCGAGATCGGCTGGCTCATCAACGCCGCCTACACCCAGGCGCAGTATCGCAACGCGGTGCGCTGGGCCGATGGCTTCGTCACCAAGCCCAGCGACGGCACGACGGTCAGCCCCAGCTCGGTCGGGCGGGCCTGGTCGATCCCGGCGGCGGTCGGCGTCTATAATGACGGCGGCAAGCGCTGGCGTCCGGCGATGAATGCCAGCGTCCAGTGGCGTCCGGCGCACAATCTGGAACTCTATTACGACTTCCTCTACCAGAGCTATCGCGGCGAGATCGGCAATGACTGGCTGCGCGTGCCGCTCGTCGACGGCAATCCGACGCTGAGCAATGTCGTCCTGCGGGAAGGTCAGCCGCTTCAGGTCGACAGCCTGACCAAGACCGGCGGCGTCCGGCCCGAAGCCTATCGCAGCACCGCGAAGGCCTATACCGACACCTATCAGGTGGCGGGCGGCGCCAAATGGGATATCGGCGACGCGCATCTGTCGACCGACCTGGCCTATACCACGTCGCAATATGGCAGCGACGAGTGGAGCTTCGACAGCGCCTTTTCGCGCGCGCCGACCGCGGACGTGCGCTTCTTCGTCGAAAATGGTTCGTCCTTCAGCCTGCCCGGTTTCGATCCGGCCGATCCCAAAAACTATATCTGGCGCGGCTATTTCGAGAGCACCTATCGCGTGCAGGGCAAGGGGTGGCAGTGGCGCGCCGATCTCGATTACCAGACGAACCTGTCGCTGATCCCGAAATTGCAGTTGGGCGTGCGGTGGACGGACCGCGACGCCTCGCTGCGCCGGGGCAACCGCTATGCCTATACGGAATGGCTGGCCATCCCGCTGAACCAGACGCCGACCGGGGATCTGGCGCTGACCCAGAACGCCTTCCGGGGCAATCAGGGCTTTACCAGCTGGCTGATGCCGACGCGGGACGGGATCGCGGGCAATGCCCCGGCGCTGCGCCAATATGCCTTCGAGGCGTTGCAGCGGATCGTCGCGGGCAATCCGACCGATCAGGGCTATCGCGACGCGCTCAACCGCTTTGCCTCGCCCGAGGTGCAGCTCGATCCGCTGGCCACCTTCCTGGCGCGCGAGAAGACCTATGCCTTTTACGGCCAGGCGAAATATGAATTCGACATCGGATCGGTCCGCTTCGACGGCCTGGTCGGCACGCGCGTGGTCAACACCGTCGGGCGGTATAGCGGTGTGTCCAGCGTGACCTTCAACGGCGTCACCCGTGCCGAGCCGCGCAACACCAAGGCCAATTATGTCGACATCCTGCCGAACATCAGTCTGCGCATTCGCCCGACGGAAAAGCTGCAGGTGCGTTTCGGCTGGACGATCACCCGCACCAAGCCCGAATTCAGCCAGCTGAATCCGGCCATCTATATCAGCCAGAACACTGCGACCCCGGTGCCCAACCCCGTGCCCGATACCCGCTTCGCGCCGGGGCTTCAGGGGCGGCCCGATGCCTATGGCGACGGCGGCAATCCGGGGCTTCAGCCGCTGACCTCGAAGAATTACGACGCGACGGTCGAATATTATTTCTCGCCCACCGCCTCGATCACCGCGGCCGTTTTCTACCGCGACCTGAAGGGCTTCATCAGCAACTATACGAACCGCACGATCGACCCCGTCTATGGCCTGCTGGAGATCAGGCGGCCCGAAAATGCGGGCAAGGGGCGTATCAAGGGCTTCGAACTGGGGGGGCAGACCTTCTTCGACTTTCTGCCGGGCCTGTGGAGTGGCTTTGGCGTGCAAGCCAACACCACCTATCTGCAAGGCGAACAGCAATATCCGGCCAATGTGTTCGCCAATGTCGGCGGCACGACGACCCCGCCATTCGTCGCGATCCCCAATCTGTCGCGCTGGACCTACAATGTCGCGCTCTTCTATGAAAAGGGCGACGTCTCGACCCGTCTGTCGTGGAACAATCGCGATGCGTATCTGAACAGCAACTTCGTCAATGCGCAGGGCATCTATAATGGCGAAGGGACGGTCCGCATCCAGCGCCTCGACTTCTCGTTCAACTACAACATCACCAAGGAAGTGACGATCGCGGTCGACGCGGCCAATCTTCTGGCGCAGCCGTTCAACAATTACGCACAATATGGCGACGGCCTGGTCTATCCGCGCGATATTCGCGACGAAGGCCGCTATTATGGCGTAGGCGTCCGCTTCCGCTTCTGACGGTCGCCCCCCTGGCCTACAGGCATGGAAAACCCCGCCGATCGGCCGATCGGCGGGGTTTTTTGTCATGTGGGTAGGATCAGACCAGCGCGTTGCGGCGGATCAGTTCCTTGTACCAGCGCGCGGACAGCTTGGGGGTGCGCTTCTGGGTGGCGAAGTCGACATAATGGATGCCGAACCGCTTGCCATAGCCGTCGGCCCATTCGAAATTGTCCATCAGGCTCCAGAGGAAATAGCCCTTGAGCGGGAATCCCTCGGCCGCCGCGCGGCGGAACTGGCCCAGATAGTTGCGCAGATACATGATCCGGTCGCCGTCATCGACCGTGCCGGCGCCGTTCAGCACGTCATCGGCCGAAGTGCCGTTTTCAGAGATGTAGATCGCCTTGGGCTTCCACAGCTCGCTGGCCGCGCGGACGCCCCAATAGGCGGCCTCGGGGCCGACATAGAGCCAGGGCGAGGCCATGCGCGGCGACTGGGGCAGATGGGGCAGGGGGACATAGCCGCGCGGATCGCTCGCATCGGCCTTCACGAAGGTCGGCGTGTAGATGTTGAGCGCGACGAAATCGAGCGGGCTGCCGATCGCGGCCATGTCGCCCGCCTGTACCTTCGGCGCATCCGCCCCGGCCGAGGCGAGATAGCTGTCGATATAGCGGCCTTCCATGACGGCGGTCAGGAACATCGCATTCTCGTCGCGCATCGCCTTCTTGGTCGCCTCGATATGCTCGGGCGTCTCGATGACGGGGACGAAGATGCTGGCATTGTCGGCGATGCCGACCTCGGTTCCCGCCTTGGCATGGGCGCGGATCGCCTGCACGCCCAGGCCGTGCGCCAGGACGCCGTGATGGCGGACCTGGTTCACCTGCGCGGGGGGCAGTTTCAGGCCCGGCGCGTGGATGGCGACCATATGGCCCAGATCGGTGAAGCAGCGCAGCTCGTTGACCGTCATGAAGCGGTGGACGCGGTCGGACAGCTTGCCCGCCATGAAGCCCGCATAGTCCGCGAACGCCTTGGCCGTGTCGCGATTCTGCCAGCCGCCGGGCAGCGCCAGGGGCAGGTCCCAGTGGAACATGGTGACATTGGGCTGGATCCCCGCCGCCAGCAGCGCGTCGATGACGCGGTTATAATAGTCGAGGCCCTTCTGGTTGACCTTGCCGCGCCCCTCGGGGAAGATACGCGACCAGGCGATCGACATGCGATAGGCCTTCACGCCCAGATCGCTGAGCAGCGCGATATCGTCCTTGTAGCGGTGATAGCTGTCGCAGGCGATGTCGCCGGTATCGCCATTGGCGACCTTGCCCGGCGTGTGCGAGAACACGTCCCAGTTGGTCAGCCCGCGCCCATCCTCCTTGACCGCGCCCTCAATCTGATAGGCGGCGGTGGCGCAGCCCCAGAGGAAGTCCTTGGGAAAGCTCAGATCGGCGGTCTGCGCGGCGGCGCGCGCGGCGGCCAGCGTGCCGCCGCCGGTGGCGAGCGCGGCACCGCCCATTGCCATGCCGGTCTTCATGAAATCACGACGATCCATCGAATGTCCTTTTGTCCTGAAATCGAATTTTGCAGAAACTTGGTGAACCCGGGCTGTCAGCGTGCCGGGGCGGGCGGCCGGGTCAGGTCGCTGGCCAGCCAGACCAGCGGCGCGTTCCAGTTGATCGCGACCTCGTTATGCGCATAGGCGCGCGCATCGTCGATCCAGCAGCGCTGGCCCACGCAATGCCCGTTCATCGGTGCGGAAGCGGGTTCGGGAAAGACGGTGCTGTTGGCCCCGCCGCTCAGCACGCCGGGCGGCGGTCCGGGCATGCGGGCATCCATCTGATGCGCCCAGAAACGGTGATGCGGGTTCTTCATGGGCTTCCACCCGAAGCCGCTGACATAGCTCTGGTCGAGCGGATTGCGGCCCAGTGCATAGTCCATCGTGTCGACCGCCGCGTCGCGGTAGCGGGCCTGTCCGGTGAAGCGCGCGGCCAGCGCCAGGATCATGCCCCGGCCCAGAATGCCGCTGTTCGATCCCCAGTGATAGGCGGTGTCCGCAAAGGGGATGTGATAGCCCGAGCGCGCTTCCTCGGCCAGGAAGCGGTCGGCCAGGGCCACCAGCTTGGCGCGCGCGGCGGCGCGTTCGGCAGGCGCCACCCCGGTCGCGGTCGCCAGCGTGATCGTGCCCAGCGCGGCGGTGCTGCCCCAGCTCGGCTCGGCGGTCAGCGGCTCGGCATGGAGCGGCATCGCGTGCAGCGCCTCGGCCAGTTCGGGCATCCCGGTCGTGGCATAGAGTTCGGCGGTCGCCCAATAGAGTTCGTCGGACAGTTCGCCATCGCCATAGCCGCCGCTGCCGTTGAAGTCCTGCGCGGCATAGATGTCGGGATTGCGCCGCGCCGCGCGATACGCCTTGCCCGCCGCGACCAGGCAGCGTCTGGCGAAGGCGTCGTCGATCCCGCGCCAGATGCGCGCGCATTGCGCCGCCGTCGCCGCCAGGTTCAGCGTCGCGGCGGTGCTGGGCGGATAGAGCAGCCGCTCCTCATGATCGTCAGCGGGCGCGGTGGGCAGCGCCGTCCAGTTGCGGTCGGCGATCTTGTGATGCGCCATCCCGCCCGCATCGACCGGCGTCAGCTGCTTGACGCGCCCGGCCTGCCGCCCGACCGGCAGCGCCAGCGTCTGGCCGTCGGGCACCTGCATCGCCAGCAGGAAGCGCATCTCCCATGCCGTCTCGTCCAGAAGGTCGTTGATCCGGTTCCCGGCCTCGGGCAGCGCGGCGGCGCCATCGGGGAAGGGCGGCGACGCGGCATCGACCTCATAGAGATTTTGCAGCATCCACAGCGCGATGCCGCCATTGACGACATATTTGCCCTGGTCGCCCGCATCATACCATCCGCCGGTGACATCCAGCCTATAGGGGCAGCCCGGCCAGACCGTGCCCGCCAGATCCGTCCCCTTGAAGCAGGTCACGACCTCCTTCGCATGACCGGCGGCCCGCGCCCATTGCGGCCCGTCGGCGAAACGCGCCTGGATCGGCACGCCTGCGCGCTGCTGGTAGAAGAAGTTCAGTGCGGCGCGCGCCAGCGGGGCATAGACGCCTGCGTCGATGGTGAAGACGGGGCTGGTCCGCCCGTCCACCTGAAGCCGGTAGCGGCCCGGCGCAGCGAAGCGGCCGAAATCGATCTGGTGGACCGTGTCGCCCGAGGCGGCATCGGGGCCGAAGGGCGTGGTCCGCCCCTCCGCCACCGTCGCGCCGCTCTCGTTCAACAGCCGCCAGGGCAAGGGTTGCATGCCCTCATGCGCCAGGATGGCGCGCTTGGCGGTGTCGGGGCGAAAGCCGATCTGGTTGAGATGGGGCCCCGGCGCGTCGGTCGCACCGATCGCGGCCAGCGCCAGCAGGGGAAGAACGAACCGCTTCACAAGATCACTCCCTGCGCCCGCCCGGCATCGGGGGCGGTGCGCGCAAAATCATAGCTGGCGTCGTCGGCGTTCGACGCCCCCGTCATGCCCGTTATCGCGGGGGCGAGCGGCGAGGGCGCGACCGCGCGAAGGAAATCGCCATGGCTGGGCAGCCGCGCCCCCGTCTCGGCATAGCCCTGATGCATCTGCGCCAGCGCCTGCGCCACCAGATTTTCGTCGAGCGCGTCGGCGGCGGGCTCCCACCCCTGCGGGACCAGCCCCTGGCCCAGGCAGACCGCGACCCAGCTGGGATTGCCGAACAGGTCATAGCCTTCGCGGAACAACCGCCCCTTGCCCGACCATAGCGCCATCTTGCGCGCCAGGCTGTCGGGCACGTCCATGGTGCGCACCCGGTCCCAGAAGGGCGTGTCGCCGCGCCGTGTCGCCTTGTAGTGGAGGATGATGAAGTCGCGCACATCCTCGTACAGGTCGTGCATCTGGCGGTTGAACTCGTCCCGCTCGGCCGGGTCGAAGCGGGCGTCGGGGAACAGCGCGATCAGCCGCTGGATCGCGGCCTGCACCAGATGGATGCTGGTCGATTCCAGCGGTTCCAGAAAGCCGCTCGACAGGCCCAGCGCCACGACGTTGCGGTTCCAGCTTTGCCGACGCCGCCCGGCAGTGAAGCGCAGCTGGCGCGGATCGCCCAGCAACGCGCCCTCCAGGCTGCCGAGCAGCTGCGCGCGCGCGGCATCGTCGTCCAGATACTCGCTGCAATAGACCAGGCCATTGCCTATCCGGTGCTGGAGCGGGATGCGCCATTGCCATCCCGCCTCTCGCGCGGTCGAGCGGGTGAAGGGATCGGGTTCGCGCGGGTCGGGCAGCGCGCACGGGGCGGCGACCGCGCGGTCGCAGGGCAGCCACCGGGCATAGCTTTCATAGCCGGTGCCCAGCGCCTCCTCGATCAGCAGGCCGCGAAAGCCCGAGCAGTCGATGAACAGGTCACCCTCGATCCGGCGGCCATCGGCCAGCGTTACCGCCTCGACATAGCCGTCCTCGGGGCGCAGCCCGACCGCCTCGATCCGCCCCTCGATCCGCGCCACCCCGCCACGCTCGGCATAGCCGCGCAGATAGCGGGCATAGAGCGAGGCGTCGAAGTGGAAGGCGTAGAACAGCTCGCGGATCGGCGAGCGCGCATCGGGTTTGGCGCGGCCGAACTTGCCCCCACGCGCCGCGACCGCGCTCATCGCCCAATCGGCGATGTCGGGCAGCGCGGGCGTGCGGCTCTTCTCGCGCAGCCAGAGCTGGTGGAAATGGACGCCCTGCAAATCCTGGCCATAGCGTCCGAAGGGGTGGAAATAGCGCTCGCCCCGCTCGCCCCAGTCGACGAACTCGATCCCCAGCTTGAACGTGCCGCCGGTCGCGGCGAGAAACTCATTCTCGTCCAGCCCCAGCATCTGGTTGAAGGTGATGATCGGCGGGATCGTCGCCTCGCCGACGCCGACCGTGCCGATCTCCTCGGACTCGATCAGCGTGACCTGGGTATAGCCGTTGTTGAGGAGGCGCGCGAAGGCGGCGGCGGCCATCCATCCGGCGGTGCCGCCGCCGACGATGACGACCCGGCGGATGCTATGGTCATGCGATGTCGTCATCGGGCAAGGCGTCTCATCTGGGCCGCCCGCCATTCGGCATGGGCGGGAAGGCGGGGCAGGGCGGCGGCGATGGCGTTGGTGAAGCGGTCCATCATGCCCCGCAGCTCGGCGAAGGTCATGGTCTCGGCCAGCGGATCGACGCGGCGCGGCAGCACACCCTGGCCCAGCAGGATCGCGGCCCAGCTGTCGCGCGTGAACGTCTCTTCCTCATAGAAAGGCAGGCGTCCGCGCTCGGCGAATTGCGCCAGCGTGTGCGCCAGGCTGGCGGGCGGTGCGGCATGCGCCACCGCCTGCCACATCGCCTCGGGGCGGCGCGCGGTGCGGTAATGCGCGGCGAGGAAGTCGCGCACCCGCTCGGCTTCGGCCAGGGTCTGGCGGTTGAAATCCGCGCGCTCGACCGGGGCCATGTCCGCATCGGGCAGCATCGCGACCAGCCGGTCGATCGCGCTCAGCGCCAGATGGAGGTTGCACCATTCCAGCGGCTCGACCTGGGTGGCGGCATCGCCGATCGCGAGGCAATTGCCGCGCCAGGGCTGGGGGCGGGTGCCGGGGCGGATGGTGACGGTCCGATCCGGTGTCGCGCCGTCCGCCGCCAGCATCGCGGCGGCCTGCGCATCGGGCAGATGGGCCGAGGCATAGGCGATCCCGACCTGCCCGCCGCTCGACCAGCGCCATCCCGCCGCATGGGCGGTGACGGGGGTGAGCACCGGCGGCCCTTCGCCCCCCTGGCGGCTGCCGAGCAGCACCCGGTCGCAGGGCAGCCAGGCGCTCCAGTCCTGCCGCTCCGCATCGATCGCGCCGCGCAGCCGCGCCGCCGGTCCGGTCGCGTCGACATACAGGTCGGCCGCCAGCGTCTCGCCGCCGGTCAGCCGGATGCCGGAGAGGAAGCCGCGCGCGTCGCAGGCGGCCTCGGCGATCTCGCCGACCGTCTCGCGCACCCCGACATGCAGGGCGAAGGCGCGCATCATCGCGCGGTGCCGGTCCAGGTCGAGCGTCAGGCCATAATCGTGCGCGGCAAACAGCGTGTCGGGCGTCGGGGGTACGAAGCGCCCCGCGCGCGCGGCTTGGGCGGCGGGGGAAAAGCCGTCGAACGGGGTGGTGCTGCCCTCGCGTGCCGCCCGCACCCAGTGGAGGTGGAAGGCGGCCGGACCGATGGCATGGCCATAGGAGCCATGGGCATGGACGTAATCGGGCAACCCCTCGGCCCAGCCCGCAAAGCGCGTGCCCAGCCGATAGCCCGCCCCGGCGCGCGTCACGCCGTCATCCTCGCCCAGCCCCAGATCGGCCTGGAAACCGGGAAGCGAGGGCAGGGTGCAGGCGATCCGGTCGGCCAGCGCATCGGGCGCGATCGCGGTGGCGAGCAGCGTGACGTCGAGGAACGGCGCGCGCCGCTTGAGCGCGGCGGCGGCGCACCAGCCGGTCAGCCCGCCGCCCGCGACCAAGACCCGCGTGATGGCGCGCGCCGTCATGCCGCCTCCACCATCGGGCAATAGCGTTGCAGGAAGGCGCGGTGATCGAGCCGCGCGCTGACGTCGGCGTCGATCTCCGCCTGCAGGTCCGCGACCGCGCGGGTCAGCGCGTCGGCCCTCGCGACATCGGCGCGCGGGTCCCAGCCTTCGGGCAGGATGCCCTGGCCCAGATAGACCGCGATCCAGCTGGCATCCAGGAACACGCCCTCGCGATACTTCACCACCCGCGCCCGCCTGCGCCACAATTCCATCTTCTCGGCCAGGCTGTCCGGGATGGGCATGGTGCGGACATAGTTCCAGAAGGGGGAATCGTCGCGGGTCGTGGCGTGATAATGCAGGATCAGGAAGTCGCGGATCCGGTCATATTCCAGGTCGATGATCCGGTTGAACTCGTCGCGGTCCGACGCGGCCATCCCGCGTTCGGGAAACAGCTCGATCAGCGCGGTGATCGCCTGCTGCACCAGATAGATGCTGGTCGATTCCAGCGGCTCCAGAAAGCCGCTGGCCAGCCCTATGGCCACGCAATTGCCGACCCAGCTGCGCCGCCGCCGCCCCGCCTTGAAGCGCAACAGGCGCGGGGTGGCGAGCGGTTCGCCCTCCACCGCCTGCTCCAGCGCGCGCGCCGCCTCGTCGTCGCCGATAAAGTCGCTGGCATAGACATAGCCATTGCCGGTGCGATGCTGGAGCGGGATGCGCCAGCGCCATCCGGCGGGCATCGCGATCGCGCTGGTATAGGGGGTGACGGCGGTCTCGGTCCGGCACGGCATCGCCACCGCGCGGTCGGTCGGCAGCCATTTCGACCAGTCCTCGAACGGCTCCTCCAGCGTCTGCCCGAGCAGGAGCGAGCGGAAGCCCGAACAGTCGATGAAGAGGTCGCCCTCCACCCGCTCGCCATCCGCCAGCGTGACCGCGCGGATCAGGCCGCTCTCGCCGTCGCGCTCGACATCGACGACCATCCCTTCGGTCCGCACCGCGCCGGCCTCCTCGGCCAGTTGCCGCAGATAGGGGGCAAAGAGCAGCGCATCGAACTGATAGGCATAGCCGAAGGTCGAGGAGAGGTCCTCGCGATCCCGCCCCGGATGGTCGAACCGCCCCGCGCGCGCCAGGGCACAGGCATAGGACAGCCGGTCGAGCGGCGGCGGCGCGTGTCCCTCCCGCGCCAGCCGCGTCCAGTAATGGTGGAAGTCGATCGGACCCGAACCGCGTCCGAAGGTGCCGAAGGGATGGATATAGCTGTCGCCGATCCGGCCCCAGTCGCGAAACTCGATCCCCAGTTTGAACGTCGCGCGGGTGCGCGCCATGAAATCGGCCTCGGCGATGCCCAGCCGTTCGTTGAAGGCACGGATATGGGGCAGGGTGGCCTCGCCGACGCCGACCACCCCGATCGCCTGGGATTCGATCAGCCGTACCGAACAGCGTCCTGAAACGAGACGCGTCAGCGCGGCACCGGCCATCCACCCGGCGGTCCCGCCGCCCACGATGACGACCCGCAGCCGATCCGTTGTCACGCTACCATCCCCCCCCTTTTGGCCTCGATTCCCGTGCCAATTTTCCAAGTCATGCCGCGCCTTGGCCCATGCCGCAATCCGTCGCGATGCGAAGCGTGGCAGGAATGTCGCACCTTGTCCCGGATCGGCCATTTTTAGGATCAGTATCTTGTTGTTTCGCGGCTGGTAGCGCAATCATGTTGCGGTGAATCGCGGTAACAGTCGCGATCGCAACCTAGTTAGCGACGTCAATAGTGGCGCGCACAAAAGGGGGGGATGACCGTTATGCGCAGCTTTGCGCCGCTCACGTCCAATGCCAATCGTTTTTCGCGCCTTCTGTTCGGGGCGTCCGCCGGTGCGCTGTGCATCGCCTCGCTGAGCGCGCCCGCCTTCGCGCAGGCCGCCGATCCGCAGGCTGCGGCCGGAGCGGACCAGTCCACCTCCTCGCCGACCGGATCGGTCGCGGGCCAGGGGACGGCCGGATCGGCGACGCCGCCGACCAGCGCCGCTGTCGGCGCCGCCGGATCGCAGCCCGCCGCGGGCGACGAGGTCGGCAGCGAAAAGGAAGTCGTCGTCACCGGCATCCGCCAGAGCCTGGCGAACGCCCAGTCGATCAAGCGCAATTCCGACACCGTGGTCGACGCGATCACCGCCAGCGACATCGGCGCGCTGCCCGACCGTTCGGTGACCGAGGCGTTGCAGCGCGTGCCCGGCGTGTCGATCAGCCGCTTCGCCGCCGCCAACGACCCCGATCACTTCTCGGTCGAGGGTTCGGGCGTCGCGGTGCGCGGCCTGACCTTCGTCCGGTCCGAGTTCAACGGCCGCGACACCTTCTCGGCGGGGATCGGCGGGCAGGCGATCAACTTCTCCGACGTGCCCGCCGAACTGCTCGGCTCGGTCGAGGTGTACAAGAACGCCACCGCCGATCTGATCGAGGGCGGCCTGGCCGGTACGGTCAATCTGAACACCCGCAAGCCGTTCGACAACAAGGGTTTCCATATCGGCTTCACCGCCGAGGGCAATTATGGCGACTTCAAGAAGAAATGGTCGCCGACGGGCTCTCTGCTGGTCAGCAACACCTGGGATACCGGCATCGGCCGCTTCGGCCTGCTCGGCAACATCTCCTACTCGCGCGTTCGCAGCCGGGCGGACAGCATCCGCATCACCAATATCCAGACCCGCGACAACACGCTGGCGCTGGCGGCCAATTCGACCACCGCGCAGAATTGCCGCAACCCCTTGCCCGGCACGGTCGACCAGACGACGCTGCCGGTGGGCGGCACGACCGGGTTCGCGTGCGGCGCGGCCAGCACGCCGGGCGCGGACGGCTATCTCGACCCGGCATCGCTGCGCTACGCACCGATCGGCGGCCAGTTCGCGACGCAGGAATTCGATCGCAAGCGTGACGGCATCGCGTTGGCGGGCCAGTGGCAGAGCAATGACGAGCGCACCGTCCTGACCGCGCAGTTCCTGCGGACCCACACGGTCAACAACACGTCGGAGCGGACCTTCGAGACCGCGCCCGACCTGGCCGAATACAACACCTATCCGGTGGGCTGCCTCCAGAACAATCTGGGCCCCAACAACGCGACGATCGCCCAGTGCCCGACCGGCACGACCAAGAACTATGTCTATGACGCCAACGGCCTGTTCCAGTCGGGGTACATCACCGCGCCGGGCAATGGGTATCGCGCCAGTTGCAGCGGTCAGGCGACCTGCTGGGTCCCCACCGGCGGTACGCAGCAGTCGCTGGCGCGCGGCATGACGCGGGACGAGAACACCGTCACCGACTTCGGCGTTAACCTGAAGACCCAGCTTGACGACCATTGGTCGGTCAATCTCGACGGCGACTATACCCGTGCGAAGAAGACCAACACCGATCTGCGCGTGTTCGGCTCGACCTTCGCCGACTCCGAACTCGACCTGTCGGGCAATCTGCCGGCCGTCATCCCGCACAAGCCGACGACGCTCCAGGCGAGCTGGGCGACGCCCAACCCGACCTTGAACCAGCAGAGCGATTCGCAATATTTCGCCAACCGCAACGTCCAGTTCTGGCGCGCGGCGATGGACCATCTCGAAGAGAGCGTGGGCCGCGAATATGCGTTCAAGGCCGATGTCGACTATAAGTTCGACGAAGGCAGCTTCTTCACCCGCGCGCGGTTCGGCGCACGCTATGCCGACCGCGCGTCGGAGGTGCGCTACACCACCTATAACTGGGGTGCGCTGTCGGAAGTCTGGTCGGGCAGCAACCCCGTGTCCTTCGCACAGCAGCCGGGCCAGACCGAGCTCTATACCTTCCCGAACTTCTTCCGTGGTGCGACCAACGGTTCGCCGTCCGCCTATTATTATACCGGCAACATGACGGACGATTACCAGCAGGCGGCGGCCTATTTCCAGTCGATCGGCAATTTGTGGAAGTCGGCCAATGGTTCGACCGCCACGACCTGGTCGCCGCTGGCGCAGCGGGCAGGCGTCGTGTCGGGCACGCCGTATCTGCCGTCGGAAATCCAGCTGGTGAACCAACAGGACAAGAACGCCTTTGCCCAGCTGAACTTCGCGACGCCGGGCGACCTGTTCCCGGGCGTTCGGATGAGCGGCAATATCGGCGTCCGCTATGTCCTGACCGACGTGACCTCGGCAGGTTCGATCGGTGCGCCGACCCGGCAGCAGACGGGCACGACCGACGAGTTCGAGGTCCGGTGCGCGCCGCAGACCACGACGCAAAATGGCGTCAGCGTCACCGCCGTGCCGACGGGCATCTGCCAGCTTGGCAGGCCAGCCTATAACGCGATCCGGCAATTCTCGACCGGGGTCACGACGCCCGATACGGCGCGCAGCCAATATCATTACTGGCTGCCGAGCATGAACCTGAAGTTCGGGATCGGTCGCGACGTGGTGCTGCGTCTGGCGGCGTCGAAGGTGATGACTCGTCCGGACTTCGCCAATATCCGCAACTTCCTGCAACTCGGCTTTGACGCCAATGGCGGCCAGATCACGGCAACGGCGGGCAATCCCTATCTGAAGCCCGCCACCGCGTGGCAGTTCGACGCCACGGTCGAATGGTATTTCGCCCGTGTCGGCCAGCTGTCGTTGGACGTCTTCTACAAGTCGGTGAAGGACTTCTTCTACCAGTCGGTCACCACCCGCAACATCACCAGCAACGGCATCACCCAGTCGGTGTTGGTGCGCGGGCCCTCCAACTATGACGGCACAGGCAAGATCAAGGGCTTCGAGGCGGCGTATCAGCAGACCTTCGACTTCCTTCCGGGGCTGCTCGGCGGTCTGGGGGCGAGCGGCAGCTATACCTATATCGACAGCTCGGGCCTGCCCAACTCGTTCCTGAACGGCGGTGCTCCGGCGAACAATTCGAACATCAAGCCGGGCAATATTCCGCTGGAGGGGCTGTCGCGGCATACGGTCAACGCCGCGCTCTTCTATGAAAAGGGGCCGGTGTCGCTGCGGGCGGCGTATAACTGGCGTTCGAAATATCTGCTGACCCCGGCGGACGTGATCTTCCCCTATACCTCCATCTATCAGGATGCGGGCGGGCAGCTCGATGCGTCGGCGTTCATCAACCTGAACAAATATCTGAAGATCGGCGTGCAGGGCGTGAACCTGGCCAATCAGGTCATCAAGACCGAGCAGGCCTATATCAGCGGTTCGACCGCCACGGCGCCGCGCTCCTACATCGTCAACGACCGCCGCTTCACCTTCGCGCTTCGCGGCACCTTCTGATCGGCAAGGTTCGGCCGGGGCCTTCGGGCTCCGGCCGGAGCGTGACGTGCGACCGCCCGTTTCCCGTGGGGAGGCGGGCGGTCCTTTTTGGATGGCGGGTGGATTCCCGCCCCTCGTTCAGCCCATCAGTTATGCGGCAATTTCGACCGATCGAAGCCCGGCCCCAGATCGAGCAGGAAGGCCGGTCCGACCTCGATCACCTGCTTGGCCCCGGCTAGCTGGACCGAGATATTGGCCTTGCCCGCGGCATAGGCCTGGTTCGCGACGCCGGTGACATAATAGCGTTTCCAGGTCGATCCGACCCGAACCGGCTCGGTCGCGATCGGGGTGTAAGGCGGCTCGGAGCCACCCATGCCCACCGGGATCGTCACCGGCGCGGCGTCGGTCGCATCGGGCGCGCGCAGGAAGACCATGACCAGCATCGTGTCGCCCGCCGCGATCGGCTTGACCGTCGGATAGGTGACGCCGCTGTCCCAGGGATTGGCCCCGGCGCGTGCGACCTTGATCTGGACCGCGGCCCCGCCGGGAACCTCGGCGGCGGCTACCTGCCTGGCGGCCTGGTTGGGGCCATAGGGATTCCACCCGATGCCCGGTGCGTTGACCGCCTTGTCGAAGATGCTGGGCTGCGCGGCGGCGCTGGGCGCGGCCTGTCCCGGCGCGGCGGGCAGCGTGGCCAACAGCATGGCAATGAGTCCGATCATGCTCCTTCTCCCCATTTTGGAACGGCCGGTCGTTCCGGTCCGTCGCCAAAATCGTATCGCGCCCGGTCCGTTTTCCTCAAGGGGAAACTCGCCGGGCGCGATCCTGTTACTGGCCGACGATCCTGACCAGCGGCGCCAGCGTCTGGCCGGTCGGCAGGCGGCCCCCGGCGGTCAACTGGCGGGTGGCGTCGTTCCAGCGCAGCGTGGCGCTGCGCCCGCCGCCGGTGCGATAGGCATTGGTGGTGCCGTCATCGTCATACAGCGTGAAACTGGCATCGCGGCCGGGATAGACGCGGACGCTCTCCAGGGCTTGCGCGGTCGCGGTGCTGGGCACCTGGACGCCCATCGGCACGATCGACCCCGCCCGCACGAACAGCGGGATATGGTCGATCGGCGCCGCCGCCTCGATCCACTGGCCGCCCGTATAGCGCTTGTCGGTCCACCAGTCATACCAGTCGGTCCCGGCGGGCAGATAGACGCGCCGCGCCGTCTGCCCCTGTTCGGTGACGGGCGCGACCAGGAAGGCGGGGCCGAACATATATTCGTCGCCCAGTGTCTTCACGACCGGATCATTGGGGAAGTCCATGAATAGCGCACGCATGAACGGCGCGCCGCTCTGGTTCGTCTGCCGCCCCAGCGCATAGATATAGGGGATCAGCGCATAACGGAGCCGCAGGCTGCTCGCCAGGATCGGCTCGGCCGCCTTGCCATAGTCCCACAGCGCGGTACCCGGCCGCTGGCCATGGATGCGCAGCGTCGGGGTGAAGGCGTTATACTGGAACCAGCGGACGAACAGCTCGGGGTAATCGCGATAGGACGGCGCCATCACGGTTGCACCCGCCGGATCGACCAGCACCGGGGCCTGCGCCTCCGGCCCGCTCGGCCATTGCCAGCCGCCCGTGTCGCTCGACCAATAGGCGATGCCGCTGGCGGTCATGCCGAGCCCGGCGGGCACCTGCCGCTTCAGCGCCTCCCAGTTGGATTGCACATCCGACGACCAGAACAGACAGCCATTGGCCTGCGTCCCCAGATAGGCGGCGCGGCACAGGATGACGTTGCGCATGGTCGGCCGGTCGCGCGCCGACCCGTCCGCGACGCTGGCGGTGTGGAGCAGCGGATAGACGTTGCGATAGCGGTCGCCCGAGCCGATCGCGAAGAAATGTCCCTCTGGCACCAGATCGGGTTCGGTCTCGTCCAGCCAGGCATAGTCGAAGCCGTTCGAGAAGATATTGTCGCGGATCTTGCCCCAGAACCACTCGCGCGCCTCTGGGTTGGTGCTGTCGATCAGCGCGCCCGCCCGGTCGGAGCGGATGGGCAGGCCGTCGACCGGCTTGCCGTCCTTGTCCTTCATCAGCCAGCCCTTGGCCGCCAGCGTGTCGAACCAGCGGCTCTCGCGCTCGAAACGCGGCCAGATGCTGATGATGCTGCGCATGCCCATCGATTTCAGATGCGCGTTCATCCCCGCCGGATCGGGAAAGGCGGTGCGGTCGATGTCGAGCTGCCCCATCCGGGTCCAGTAGAACCAGTCGAGCACCATGATGTCGAGCGGCAGGCCCCGGCTGCGATAGCCGTCGGCGATCTCGGTCAGCTGGCCCTGCGTCTCGTAACGCGCCTTGCTCTGGATCAGGCCGAACGCGGCCTTGGGCGGCAGCGGCGTCGCGCCGGTCAGCCGGGCATAACCCGCATAGAGCTCGTCGGCCGTCTTGCCGGCGATCACGAAGAACGACGCCCGCTCGCCGACATTGGACTGGAACTTCGTCGCGTTCATCAGCCCCGGCGAGACGGTCGCGGCCGAGGGATTGTCCCACAGGATCGCATACCCCTTGTCCGTCACCATGAAGGGCACGCAGACGGACTCGCCGCCGGGCCGGTCATAGTCGTGGCGGCAGTCGATGGTCCGGCCGCGCAGGTCCAGCACGCCGTCCTGATATTGGCCGAGGCCATAATAATGGGTGTCGGGCGTGTCGGCGAAGTTCGCGCCGACCTTGAACGTCGCCTCGCCCGAGACGGTGTGCGGTGCCATCTCCCACCCGTTCATCCGGGTCAGCGGCTTGCCGTCGGCCCCCGCGAAGCTGATCGCGACGGGGGGCAGCGAGGGGGCGAAGTAACGCTCCATCTGGCTGGGCGGCTTGGGCCAGGGCTGGGCGGCGACGGTGACGTTCAGCCCGGCCGAGGTGAAGATATCGCCGCTGGCATCGGTGCGATGGGTCCAGCCGGTCGCATCGCTCCGGGCGGTGATGCCATAGCCGGGCTTGGCCTCCGCCAGCGTGCGGTCCATCGCGATGGTGACGCGGACGATGCCGGGGGCATAGGGTTCGACCGAGACCTGCGCGCCGTTGCGCTCTATCGTCGCCAGCGGATCGGCGGAGAGGGCGAGCGGGGCGCTGCCGCAGAGCAGCGCGGCGGCGGCGATCAGTCGCTTCGCCATTCGTCCGCGTCGGTCGCCCGGCGCCATGGCGCGCGCTATGCTTCGCATGATCCTCATCCCCTTTAGAAACCCGATTATGTGACCGCTAACCCCTATCGTCCCCTCATGCGGCGGGGAAGTGGTTGATTTGCCCGGTCAGGCCATGAACGGGTCGCTCACCGTGGCGCGGTTCGCCTGGTCCTGCCGCCCGGCCAGGCGACGGCGATAATCGGGTTGAGCCGCACGGGTCAGCATCATGTCGTACCAGCCCAGATCGGCGGCCAGCGACCAGCGATGCGCGCCGGGGGCCAGCGCCACGGTCCGCGTCTCGCCGCCGCCCGCCGTGGCGCGCACCATGCGAAGATCGGCGATCGCGGCGGGGACGGTCAGGTGCAGCATGTCCTCGGCGATCCGCCATTGCAGCGGCTGTGGCATCGCGCCCTGTCCCGCCAGATGCCGGTGGAACCCGCCCGGTCCCAGGATCCACAAATCGTAGCGGCCCTCGGCATCGAGGCCCCAGCGATCCTCGATCCGGGTGCCGGCGGCCAGCGTATAGCGGCGCGGCACGCGGTCGAGCGCCAGCCGGTCATAGACATGGAAGACCGCGCCCGCGCCCTCCGCCTGGAACCGCAGGCCAAGGCCGTCGACCCCCGCCAGTTCCTGCACCTCGAGCCGATAGGGCAGGGGGCGGGCGCGGCGGAGGCCGGGCTCCTGACGGGGCATGCCGGGCGACACGGGGGCCTGCGGGCTGACCTGTCCCTTGATCGCGGCCGCCCGGATCGCGTCGCCGCGCGGATCGGGCAGGCGGGGTGCAGCATCCCCGGTCGCGGCAAAGTCGAACGCGCTGGTCAGGTCGCCGCAGATCGCGCGTCGCCAGGGGGAGATATTGGGCTCGTGAAAGCCGAACCGCGTCTCCAGAAAGCGGATGACGCTGGTGTGGTCGAACACCTGCGAGTTGACCCAGCCGCCCCGGCTCCAAGGCGACACGACATACATGGGCACGCGCGGGCCCAGGCCGTAAGGGCGGCCGCGATAGGCGGGCTTGTCGACATCGGCATCGCCGGTCGAGGGCACGTCATGATATTCGCCCGCCAAGTCGACGGTCGATCCGCCGAGCGGACGGCCATCGGCCCCGCGCGACGGCGGCGCGGGCGGCGGGACATGGTCGAAAAAGCCGTCATTCTCGTCGAACATCACGAACAGCGCTGTGCGCGCCCAGACCTTCGGGTCGGCGGTCAGCGCGTCGAGCAGCTCGGCGGTATAGGCCGCCCCCTGCGCCGGGCTGGAGGGGTTGGGATGTTCCGACCCGGTGGCGGTGGCGATGACATAGGACAGCTGCGGCAGCCGCCCGGCGAGCACATCGGCCTTCAGCACGTCCAGCCCGCGCGTGGTCAGCGCCCGGTCCTTCAGCGCCGGATCGCCGCGCCCGTGATGCGCTTCGCGAAAGGCGGCGAAACCGACCAGCGGATTGTCGGTGAAATTGTCCGCCATGTCCTGATAGATGCGCCAGTCCACCCCCGCCGCCTGCATCCGCTCGGGCGTCGTGGTCCACAGGTAAGGATCGGCCGCGCCGCCATTCTCGGCAAAGCTGTCATGCGAATTGCTGATCGCCGGGCCGCCCGCCTTGCCGGAGGGATCGTTGGTGCCGGTCCACAGGAACAGCCGGTTGGTGTTGGTCCCGGTCTGGATCGCGCAGTGATAGGCGTCGCAGATCGTGAAGGCTTCGGCCAGCGCGAACTGGAAGGGGATGTCGGCGCGGGCATAATGTCCCATCGCGCGCTGCTTCTTCGCCTCGGGCCAGTGCGCCATGCGCCCCTCGTCCCAGGCGGATTGCGCATCGGGCCAGGTGTGCGGCGTGCCCTTCATCCGCATCAGATCGAAATGGGCACGCGTGTCGAGCCGGAAGGGCGACACCAGACGCGGGCCGTCGGGGGCGGTGCGGTCCATCTGCTGCCAGACGGTGCGCGGCTCGCCGCCCGGCGTGGCCGGGGCGAGCGGAATGGGGAAGCGGTCGCCGAACCCGCGTACCCCGCGCATGGTGCCGAAATAATGATCGAAGCCGCGATTTTCCTGCATCAGGATGACGACATGCTCGACATCGCGGATCGTGCCGGTACGTCGGTCGGGCGCGATCGCGGCGGCGCGGGCGATCGCCGGGGGCAGGGCGGCTGCTCCGGCAAGGGCGGCACCGGCGGAAAGGAGTGAGCGGCGGGAGAGTGTGACCATGTCCCGTCATGGCGGAAATCGTTGACGTTTCCATGACGCCATTTTCTTCCTCCCCTGCAAGGGGAGGTGGCGCGCGCAGCGCGTCGGAGGGGTGTCCCGCTACCGAGAGGGTGACACCCCTCCGTCAGGCCTGACGGCCTGCCACCTCCCCTTGCAGGGGAGGAATGGGAGGGCGCACTATACGCCGTCTATATGCGAAACCGGGCAATCGCCCTCGCATTGCTACGCCGCCCAGGCCTAATTGCCCGGCCCTGGAGGTCGCCCATTTCTTCGCGGCGGCCTGTCCATAGGGGCCTATATGAAGACCATCACCATTTGCGCCGCCACGGCGCTGTTCGTGTTTCCGGCCGCCGCATCGGCGCAGACCGCTGAAACCGCGCCGCCGCCGCCCGTGACGGTCAGCGGTTCGGCCGCGATCGTCTCCGACTATCGCCTGCGCGGCATTTCGCAGTCGGACGAACATATGGCGGTGCAGGGCGGCATCACGCTGACCCATGAGAGCGGTGCCTATGTCGGCACCTGGGCGTCGAACCTGGCGGGGTGGGGAACCTTCGGCGGCGCGAACATGGAGCTGGACCTGATCGGCGGGTACAAGACCCGGATCAGCCCGACCGGCACGCTCGACGTCGGACTGACCTGGTACATGTATCCGGGCGGCGCGAACAAGACCGACTATGCCGAACCCTTCGCCAAGTTGTCGGGCACGACCGGCCCGGTCTCGCTGACCGCCGGAGTCGCCTATGCGCCCAAGCAGCAGGCGATCGGCAAATGGTATGACAATGGCGCCAGTGCGGCGGCGGGCGTTTACGACCATCCCGGCGCGAAGAGCGACAATCTGTATCTCTGGGGCGATGGCGCGGCGGCGATCCAGGGCACGCCGATCACCGCCAAGGCGCATATCGGCCATAGCTGGGGCATGGACGGCCTCGGCCCCAATGCCACCGCGCCGACACCGACCGGCGATTATTGGGACTGGTCGCTGGGTGCGGACACGACGTGGCGCAACCTGACGCTGGGTCTGGCTTGGGTCGACACCGACATTTCCGACCGCAAGGCCGCCTATCTGCGGCCGAGCTTCAGCAAGGGGCAGGACGGCACCGGCAATATCGCGGGCAGCACCTTCCTCGCCACCCTCATCGCTGCCTTCTGAGGAGCCGCGATATGGACGATCTGATCTGGTTGCTGGTCATGGCCGGGCTGGTGGCGGCGACGCTCGCCTATGCTCGCCTGTGCGACCACGCGTGAGGAGGGCCGAGCCTTGACCCTCGACCTCTGGCTGACGGCGCTGACTGCGCTCGGCCTTCTCGTCTATCTGGTGGCGGTGCTGATCCGCCCCGAACGCTTCTGAAGGAGGCGGCATCATGACGCTTCAAGGATGGGCCCTGATCCTGGGCTTCGTCGCGATCCTGCTCGCGCTGACCAAGCCGGTCGGCGCGTGGCTGTTCGCGCTTTATGAGGGGCGGCGCACGCCGCTTCACACCGTGCTCGGCCCCGTCGAGCGCGGCTTCTACGCGCTGTCGGGCATCGACCCGGAGGCGCAGCAGGGCTGGCGCCGCTATGCGCTGCACATGCTGATCTTCAACGTCGCGTTGATGGTCCTGACCTATGCGGTGCTGCGCCTCCAATTCTACCTGCCGGGCAATCCGCAGGGGCTGGCCGGGCTGACCCCGCATCTGGCGTTCAATACCGCGATCAGCTTCACCACCAACACCAACTGGCAAAGCTATGCGGGCGAGGCGACCATGTCGAACCTGTCCCAGATGCTGGGCCTGGCCATCCACAATTTCCTGTCGGCGGCGACCGGCATCGCGCTGGCGTTCGCGCTGTTCCGCGGCTTTGCGGGGCGCGAGACGAAGAATCTCGGCAATTTCTGGGCCGATGTGACGCGGATCACCCTGTACCTGCTGCTGCCGATTTGCGTCGTCTACACTCTGTTCCTGATCGCCAGCGGCGTGCCGCAGACCATGGCGGGCGTCGTCAATATCGACACGCTGGAGGGTGTGCGCCAGTCGATCCTGCTCGGACCCGTCGCGAGCCAGGAAGCGATCAAGATGCTCGGCACCAATGGTGGCGGCTTCTTCAACGCCAACAGCGCGCATCCATTCGAGAACCCGACCGCGCTCACCAATTTCGTCCAGATGCTGTCGATCTTCGTCATCGGCTTCGGCCTGACCTGGTGCTTCGGCAAGGCGGTCGGCAATACGCGGCAGGGCTGGGCGATCCTGGCCGCGATGGTCCTGCTGTTCCTGGGCGGCGCGACCGTGGCCTATTGGGCGGAAGCGGCGGGCAACCCCGTGCTGCACCAGCTCGGCGTCGCAGGGAGCAATATGGAGGGCAAGGAGGTCCGCTTCGGCGTGGCCGCCTCGGCGCTGTTCGCGGCGGTCACCACGGCGGCATCGTGCGGCGCGGTCAATGCGATGCATGACAGCTTCACGGCCCTTGGCGGCATGATCCCGCTGTTCAACATGCAGCTGGGCGAGGTCGTCATCGGCGGCGTCGGTGCAGGCATCTATGGCTTCCTGCTGTTCGCCATCCTGGCGGTGTTCGTCGCAGGGCTGATGGTCGGCCGTACGCCCGAATATGTCGGCAAGAAGATCGAGAGCCGCGAGGTGAAGCTCGCCGTCCTCGCCATCGCCGTCCTGCCGCTGTTCATCCTGGGGCTGACCGCTTTGTCCTGCGTGACGGGGCAGGGGCTGGCCGGGCCGCTCAACAAGGGGCCGCATGGTTTCGGCGAAATCCTCTATGCCTTCACCAGCGCGGTGGCGAACAACGGCTCGGCCTTTGCGGGCCTGACCGCCTCTACCCCTTGGTATGACGGTCTGCTGGGCGTCGCCATGTGGGTTGGCCGCTTCTTCATCATCGTGCCGATGCTCGCCATTGCGGGCAGCCTGGCGGCGAAGAAGCATGTCCCTGCCTCGGCGGGCTCCTTCCCGACCACGGGTGTGCTGTGGATCGGTCTGCTTGTCGGCATCGTGCTGGTGCTGGGCGGCCTGACCTTCCTGCCGAGCCTCGCCCTTGGTCCCATCGCCGATCATCTCGCGATGATCCGCGGTCAACTCTTCTGATCGGGAGCGCCATTCATGGCCAATTCCCCTACCAAGAGCCTGTTTACCGCCGAGCTGGTGCTCCCGGCGATCAAGGCCTCGTTCGTCAAACTCAATCCGCGCGAGCTGATCCGCAACCCGGTGATGTTCGTGACCGCGGTGGTCGCCGCGTTGCTGACCGTGCTGCTCGTCGTCGGGCATGACGGGCTGACCACCGGGTTCAAGCTGCAACTGGTCGTCTGGCTATGGCTGACCGTGTTGTTCGGCACCTTCGCCGAGGCGCTGGCGGAAGGCCGGGGCAAGGCGCAGGCCGCGTCCCTGCGCGCCGCCAAGGCCGAGCTGGCCGCCAAGCGGCTGAAGGGCGCTGGCCAGGAGTGGGAGAATGTCCCCGCCAGCGCGCTGAAGATCGGCGATGTGGTGCTGGTCGAGACCGGCGACCTGATCCCCTCGGACGGCGAGGTCGTCGCGGGCGTCGCCAGCGTCAACGAAGCCGCGATCACCGGCGAGAGCGCGCCCGTCATCCGCGAGGCGGGCGGCGACCGTTCGGCGGTGACGGCGGGCACGCGCGTTATCTCCGACGAGATCCGGGTGAAGGTGACGGTCAATCCGGGCCAGGGCTTCCTCGACCGCATGATCGCGCTGGTCGAGGGCGCCGAGCGTCAGAAGACGCCGAACGAGGTGGCGCTGACCATATTGCTCGTCGGCCTGACCATCATCTTCCTGATCGCGGTCGGCACCATTCCGGGCTTCGCGTCCTTTGCGGGGGGCAGCATCCCGGTGGCGATCCTGGCCGCTCTGCTCATCACCCTGATCCCGACGACCATCGCCGCTTTGCTGTCGGCGATCGGCATTGCGGGCATGGACCGGCTAGTCCGCTTCAACGTGCTCGCCAAGTCGGGCCGTGCGGTCGAGGCGGCGGGTGATGTCGACGTGCTGCTGCTCGACAAGACGGGCACCATCACCATCGGCGACCGTCAGGCGAGCGAGTTCCGCAGCCTCGGCGGCTCGGACGTGGATGCGCTGGCCGAGGCGGCGCTGATGGCCAGCCTGGCGGACGAAACGCCCGAAGGCCGTTCGATCGTCGTCCTGGCGCGCGAGCAGTTCGGGGTGTCGGTCGCCAGCCTGCCCGCCAATGCCGAGATCATCCCCTTCACCGCCCAGACCCGAATCTCGGGCGTGAGGATCGGTGATCGGCTGATCCAGAAGGGCGCGGTCGACTCGATCCTGCGCGCCCATCCGGGTGTGGGGGAGACGGCGGCGGCGACCCAGCTGCGCCGCATCACTGACGAGATCGCGCGCGCCGGTGGTACGCCCTTGGCGGTGGCCGAGAACGGCCGGTTGCTCGGCGCCATCTTCCTGAAGGACGTGGTCAAGGCGGGCATCCGCGAACGTTTCGGCGAGCTGCGTCGTATGGGCATCCGCACGGTGATGATCACCGGCGACAACCCCCTGACAGCCGCCGCCATCGCCGCCGAGGCGGGCGTGGACGACTTCCTCGCGCAAGCGACGCCCGAGGACAAGCTGGCGCTGATCCGCAAGGAGCAGCAGGGCGGCAAGCTGGTCGCGATGTGCGGCGACGGCACCAACGATGCGCCCGCGCTCGCCCAGGCGGATGTCGGCGTGGCGATGAACACCGGCACCCAGGCTGCGCGCGAGGCGGGGAACATGGTCGACCTCGACAGCGATCCGACCAAGCTGATCGAGGTCGTCGGCCTCGGCAAGCAGCTGCTGATGACGCGCGGGGCGCTGACGACCTTCTCGGTCGCCAACGACGTGGCGAAGTATTTCGCGATCATCCCGGCGATGTTCGTGGCGCTCTATCCCGGCCTCGGCGTGCTGAACGTCATGGGACTGGCGACGCCGCAATCGGCGATCCTGTCGGCGATCATCTTCAACGCGCTGATCATCCCGCTGCTCGTGCCGCTGGCGCTGAAGGGCGTCGCCTACAAGCCGATGGGGGCGGGGCCGCTGCTGGCGCGCAACCTCGCCATCTATGGCCTGGGCGGCCTGATCGCGCCGTTCGTCGGCATCAAGATCATCGACCTTGTGGTCGGTGGCCTGGGACTGGCGTGAGCTGAGGGCAAAAGCCCCTCCCCTTCAGGGGAGGGGTTGGGGTGGGGCGTCGCCGCGAACGAAGCGCTTGTGGAAAGGCCCCACCCCCTACCCCTCCCCTGAAGGGGAGGGGCTTGGAAAGGAAATACCATGAATACCGACATCACAACCGCATTACGGCCCGCGATCGTCATGACGATCCTGTTCGCGGTCCTGCTCGGATTGGTCTATCCTCTGGCGATGACCGGCATCGGACAGACGATCTTCCCGCATCAGGCCAATGGCAGTTTGGTGCGGGTCGGGGGGCGCGTAATCGGCTCCGAGGTCGTCGGGCAGGCGTTCGTCAGCGACCGCTATTTCCAGACGCGTCCCTCGGCGGCGGGCAAGGGCTATGACGGGCTCGCCTCGTCGGGCTCGAACCTGGGGCCGACCTCGCAGGCGCTGGCCGACCGGGTGAAGGCCGATGTCGCCAGGCGTCGGGCCGAAGGTGTGATGGGCGATATGCCCGCCGACCTCGTCACCGCCAGCGGATCGGGTCTCGACCCCGATCTGTCGCCCGAAGCCGCACTGGCGCAGGCCGCCCGCATCGCCCGCGTCCGTGGCCTGGGCGTCGAGCGGGTTCGCGCGCTGGTCGTCGCCACGACCGAGGGTTCGGTGCTGGGCGACCCCCATGTCAACGTCCTCGCCCTCAACCGCGCGCTGGACGCAACGCCCGCGCGATGACGGGAGGCGAGCCGCGCCCCGACCCCGACGCCCTGCTGCGCGCCGCCGAGCGTGAGGGGCGCGGCCGCCTGAAGATCTTCCTTGGGGCAGCCCCTGGCGTCGGCAAGACGTTCGAGATGCTTTCCGAGGGGGCCGCCCGCCGCCGCGACGGCGTCGACGTCGTCGTCGCGGTGGTCGAGACGCACGGCCGGGTTGAGACCGAGGCGCTGGTGCGCGGCCAGGAGGTCATGCCCCGCCGCGCCGTGCCCTATGAAGGGCGGACGCTGCACGAGATGGACATCGACGCCGTCCTCGCCCGCGCGCCGCGCCTCGCGCTGGTCGACGAACTGGCGCATACCAATGCGCCGGGCAGCCGCCACCCCAAACGCTATCAGGATGTCGAGGAACTGCTGGCGGCGGGGATCGACGTCTATTCGACGGTCAATATCCAGCATGTCGAAAGCTTGAATGACGTCGTCGCCAGCTTCACCCGCGTCCGCGTGCGCGAGACGGTGCCCGACCGCATCCTGGAGGCCGCCGAGATCGAGGTGGTCGACATCCCCCCCGACGAACTGATCGAGCGGCTGAAGGCGGGCAAGGTCTATCTGTCGCAGGAAGCGACGCGGGCGCTGTCGCATTTCTTTTCCAAGTCCAACCTGTCGGCGTTGCGCGAACTGGCGCTCAGGCGGGCGGCGCAGGCGGTCGATGCGCAGATGCTCGACCATGTCCGCAGCCTTGGCGTCGGCGGGCAATGGGCGGCGGGCGAGCGGCTGGTCGTCGCGGTCAGCGAACTGCCCGGTGCCGACGAACTGGTCCGCGCCGCCAAGCGCGCGGCCGATGCCCTGCGCGCACCCTGGACCGCCCTGTTCATCGACACGCCGCGCACCGCGACCCTGGGCGAGGCGCAGCACCGGCGGCTGGCCGCGACGATGACGCTGGCGACGCAGCTCGGCGCGGCAGTCGCCACCGTGCCCGCGCCCGGAGTGGTCGAGGGCATCCGCGCCTTCCTGGCCGACGCCCGCGCCACCCAGCTGGTCGTCGGCAAGGCCAAGCGCTCGCGTTGGTTCGAACTGCGCCACGGCTCGGTCGTCGACCGGTTGGTGCGCGAGACGCCGGGCGTCACCGTCCATGTCCTCCCCGTCGGCGAGGCCCCGGTCGAGCGCGAGCGAACCCGGCGACGCGGGCAATGGGGCTCGCCCACCGGCTATGGCCTGACGCTGCTCGGCGTGGCCTTGGTGACGGGCTTGGCGAGCGCGCTGTTCCATATCCTCAACCTAGGCAATGTCGCGCTGCTCTATCTGCTGCCCGTCATGGCGGCGGCGAGCCTGTACGGCCTGCGCACCGGGCTGTTCGCGGGGATCGCGTCGAGCCTTGCCTATAATTTCTTCTTCCTGCCCCCGGTGGGCACGCTGAGCGTCAGCAATCCCGAGAATGTCATCTCGATCTTCGTCCTGTTGGGCGTCGCGGTCGCGACCAGCCAGCTGACCTCGCGCGTGCGGGCGCAGGCCGACCTCGCGGCGAGCAGCGCACGCGACAATGCGACGCTGGCGGGCTTCCTCCATCGGCTCAGCGGCCTCGCCGACCCGGCCGAGGCGGCGCGCGTGATCTGCGAAGACATTGCCCGGCTGTTCGAGGTGCAGGCCGTCCTGCTCACCCCGTCGCCCGCCGGGCTGGCGGTGCAGACGGCGACCAAGCCCGATTACCGGCTGGAGACGATGGAAATGGCCGCCGCGCACTGGGCCTTCGACACGGGCACGCCGGCGGGCAAGGGTTCGGCGACGCTGGCCGCGTCCGAATGGCTGTTCCAGCCGCTCAAGGCGGGCAACCGGACGCTCGCCGTTCTCGGGCTGGCGCGTGAGGCGGGGGGCGAGCCGGTGCGCGCCGACCGCCTGCCGCTGCTGACCGGGCTGATCGATCAGGCCGCCTTGATCCTCGAACGGTTGCGGCTGGAAGCGGAGGTGCGCGATGTCGATGCGGTGCGCACCCGTGACCGGCTGCGGGCGGCGCTGCTCTCCTCGGTCAGCCATGATCTGCGCACGCCGCTGACTGCGGTGATGGCCGCCGCCGCGCAGTTGCGGCAGGGCGCGACGCCGGACCTGATCGCGACCATCGAGGGGGAGGCGGCGCGGCTCAACCGCTTCGTCGCCAATCTGCTCGACATGGCGCGGGTCGAAGCGGGGGCGCTCAAGCTGAAGATCGAGGCGATCGACCTGAGCGATGCGGTGACGGGCGCGGCGCATGACGCCCGCCGCGCGCTGGAGGGGCATGCCGTGCGGCTCGACGTGCCGCCCGACCTGCCTTTGGTGCGCGCCGATCCGCAACTGCTGCACCATTGCCTGCTCAACCTGCTCGACAATGCCGGGCGCTATGGCGATCCGGGGACCGAGATCGTGATCGAGGGGCGGCATCGCCACGGCAGCTTGCGCCTCTCGGTGCTGGATCATGGCCCCGGCCTGCCGCCGGGCCGCGAGGCCGAGGTGTTCGAGACGTTCCGGCGGCTGGAGGGATCGGACCGGGTAGCGGGCGGCACCGGCCTGGGCCTCGCCATCGTCAAGGCCTTTGCGGAGGCGATGGGTCTGAGCGTAGAGGCGGGCAATCGCGACGATGAAAGCGGTGCGGCCTTCGCCCTCGTCTTTCCGCGCGACCTGATCATGCGCGACGGCGCGCCGGAGGGAATGGCCTGATGCCCGCGACGATATTGGTGGTGGACGACGAAGTCGCGATCCGCCGCCTGCTGCGCAACACGTTGGAGCAGGCGGGGCACCGCGTGGTCGAAGCGCGCGATGGCCGCGATGCGCTGGCACGTGCGGCGGCCGAGCATCCCGATGCGGTGCTGCTGGACCTGGGGCTGCCCGATCGCGACGGGCTGGGCCTGATCCCGCTGCTGCGTGCGGCAGAGCGGGTGGTGCTGGTCGTCTCGGCGCGCGACGCGACCGACGAGAAGGTCGCCGCGCTCGACCTGGGTGCGGACGATTATGTGACCAAGCCGTTCGACAGCGAGGAACTGCTCGCCCGCCTGCGGGTCGCGCTGCGCCATGCGCGTGCGGCGGAGGCGGCACCGAGCGTGGTGCGGACCGGCGATCTGGCGATCGATCTCGACCGGCGCTTGGTAACGCGCGGGGGGGAGGAACAGCATCTGACCCGCAAGGAATATGACGTGCTGGCGGTGCTGGCGCGCCATCCCGGCCGGGTGGTGACGCATGACCGGATCATCGACGCGGCCTGGGGCGGGGACGAGGACCCGCGCATCGACTACTTGCGCATCGTGGTGCGCAACCTGCGCCAGAAGCTGGAAGCACCGCAGCCGGTCGGAAGCGTGATCGCGAACGAACTCGGCGTGGGGTATCGGTTGCGGGTGGAGGGGTAAGAACGCCCTGTTCCCCGGCGAAGGCCGGGGCCCAGTTGCAACGAACAGCGTGGCGCGCCAGCCGATGAGGGGGAGGCCATAGCGACCGCGTCGCTGATGCCTCCCACGCATTGCCGTGCGCCCCACGGGCCGTACCGAAACTGGGCCCCGGCCTCCGCCGGGGTACGAGCGTAAGTCAGCCGACCTTCTCACCCGCCCGCAACGTCAGCACCTCGACCCCGGTCTTCGTCACCGCGACGGTATGTTCGAACTGCGCCGACAGCTTCCCGTCGTCTGTCACCACCGTCCAGCCATCCTCGCCGGTCGACACCTTGTGCCTCCCCTGGTTGATCATCGGCTCGATGGTGAAGGTCATCCCCTCGCGCAGCACCGCGCCGGTTCCCGGCCGTCCGAAGTGCAGCACATTGGGTTCCTCGTGCATCTCGCGCCCGATGCCATGGCCGCAATAGTCGCGCACCACCGAATAGCCGTTCGCCTTGGCATGTTTCTCGATCGCCGCGCCGACATCGCCCAGCCGTGCGCCGGGCCGGACCTGGCGGATGCCCTTCCACATCGCCTCCTGCGCGACGCGGACCAGCCGCCTCGCGCCGGGCGCGACCTCGCCGACCATATAGGTCTTGCTGGAATCGGCGATGAAGCCGTTCTTTTCCAGCGTTGTGTCGAGATTGACGATGTCGCCGTCTTTGATCACGTCCTCCGCACTCGGCACGCCGTGGCAGACGACCTGGTTGATCGAGCTGTTGAGCACATAGGCAAAGCCATATTGCCCCTTGCTCGCGGGCCGGGCCGACAGGTCGTGGGTGATGAAATGCTCCACCCTATCGTTGATCGCTAGCGTCGACATGCCCGCCAGCGTCAGCCCGTCGAGCATCTCGAAAACCTGGGCGAGCAGCCGTCCCGACACGCGCATCAGCGCCAGCTCGTCCGCCGTCTTCACCATGTCAGGCGACCATCGGCTGGGGCAGGGCGGCATCGGCAGCGGCCATCTGCGCCTTCACGATGTCATGGAAGCTGAGCGTCGGATTGGCCTCGGCCAGCATGCCCATCTTCATCCAGAATTCGGCCTGTGCGTTGATCGAGCGGCACATGACCGTGCTCGCGCGGCGGACCTCTTCATGGAGGTGATCGTCGATTTTGACTATGCCCATATACGAAGCATATACGGTTCATATATTACTGGCGCAACCGCGTTCAGTAGCGCGCGGTCGGGCGGCTTAGGACGAAGCCCGCACAGCCCGCCATCACCACCCCGACCAGCAGCGCCAGCGGCCAGTGCGGGGCGGCCGTCAGCCAGAACAGGCCATAGCCCAGCGCCATGCCGCCGCACGCCATGGCCTTGCCCTTGACCCCGATCGCGCCGTCCCGTCGCCAGGCCCGCAGGGTCGGGCCGAAGCGCGGATGATCGAGCAGCCACGCCTCCAGCCGGGGCGACGAGCGCGCGAAACAGCCCGCCGCCAGGATCAGGAAGATCGTCGTCGGCATCAGCGGCAGGATCGCCCCGATCACGCCGAGCGCGACGAACAGCAATCCCAGGACAAGCCAGCCGAGCCGTATCATGTGTGATGCGTAGCGGGGTGTGGGGGTGGGGGGAAGGGTTCTATCCTTGACCGGTATCGCTTGGGGCTATTCCCTCCCCCAGCCCCTCCCGCCTGCGGGAGGGGAGTTAGAAGAGCATTCGCTCGCCACCCGTACCTTACGAACTCCCCTCCCGCAGGCGGGAGGGGTTGGGGGAGGGCAGGCCGCAAGGCGAAAACCTCGGAAATTACGACCCCGCCACGCCCAGTTGCGACAGCATGAATGCCTGCCACTCGGCATTCTGGCGGATGCGCTCGAACCGCCCCGACTTGCCGCCATGCCCGGCCTCCATATTCACCCGGAACAGCAGCGGGTTGGCGTCGGTCTTCGTCGCGCGCAATTTGGCAACCCATTTGGCGGGTTCGTAATATTGCACCTGGCTGTCCCACAGCCCGGTGCCGACATAGAGCGCCGGATAGGCCTTGGCCGCCACATTGTCATAGGGCGAATAGCTGAGCATATAATCATAATAGGGCTTGTTCGCCGGATTGCCCCACTCGTCATATTCGAAGGTCGTCAGCGGGATCGAGGCGTCGAGCATCGTCGTCACCACGTCGACGAAGGGCACCTGTGCGATGATGACCTTGTAATCCTGCGGCGCCATGTTCGCGACCCCGCCCATCAGCAGCCCGCCCGCACTGCCGCCCATCGCCGCGACCCGGCCGGGCGCGGCATATTTCTGCGCCACGAGATAGCGGGTGACGTCGATGAAGTCGGTGAAGCTGTTCTTCTTGTTCAGCAAATGGCCGTCATCATACCATCCGCGCCCCATTTCCTGGCCGCCGCGGATATGCGCGATGGCATAGACCACGCCGCGGTCGAGCAGTCCGATCCGCCCCGGATCGACCCCCGGATCGGTTGAAATGCCATAGCTGCCATAGGCATATTGGAAGAGCGGCGCGGTGCCGTCGCGCTTCACGTCGCGGCGATAGACCAGCGAGACGGGTATGCGCGTTCCGTCGCGGGCCGGGGCCCAGACGCGTTCGGTGACGTAGCGGCTGGGATCATAGCCGGGCACCGGCGTCACCTTGAGCGTCCGGCGCTCGCCGGTGCGGGCATTGACCTCAAAGGTCGTGGTCGGCGTGACCAGCGAGCCATAGGTATAGCGGACCCAGGGCGTATCCGGCTCCTCGTTGGTCGACAGGCCCATGCGATAGGCGGGTTCATCCGCCTTGACCGGGATCGACTTGCCCGCATCGGTCAGCAGGCGGATCATCCGGTTGCCGCCCTCGCGCTGGTCGATCGCGACGAACCCCTGGAACGGCTTGAAATCCTCGATGAACACGGTGTCGCTGCCGGGCACCAGATCGCGCCAGGCGGCGACCCCCCTGGCCATGTCGGCATCGGCCAGCGTCGCCAGCTTGTAGTTCTTGGCGCCGCGATTGGTGCGGATGATCCAGCGATGGCCCAGATGGTCGGGGCTGTAACGGAACTCGCTCTCGCGCGGGGCGATGACGGTGAAGCGGGTGGGCGCGGTCGCCGGTGCGCAGCGTTGCTCGTCGCTGACCGTGCTCTGGACGCCGATGCAGATATAGCGATCGTCGGTCGTCCGGCCGATGCCCATCTGGAAGGTGTCGTCCTTCTCCTCATAGAGCATGCGGTCGTCGCCGACCGGCGTGCCCAGCCGATGCGCCATGACCCGATAGCCGCGCAGCGTCACCGGGTCCTTGGCGATATAGAGGATGGTGCGGTTGTCATCGGCCCAGACGATGTTGGGCTCGATATTGGTCACGGTGTCGGCGAGGATGCGGCCGGTCGCGATATCCTTGACCTTCAAGACATATTGCCGCCGCCCGACCGTATCCTCGGCCCAGGCGACCATCTTGTTGTCCGGGCTGACCGACCAGTCGGACAGTGAAAAGAAATTGTGGTCCTTCGCCATGGCGGGCTGGTCGAAGAGAAGGGTGGCGGGGGCGCTCTGGCTGCCCTGCCGACGCTCGATCAGCGGATAGTCGGCACCGGTCACGAAGCGCGAGGAATACCAATAGCCGTTCTTGCGATACGGGACGCTGCTGTCGTCCTGTTTGATATGCGCGACCGTCTCGTCATAGAGCCGGGTCTGGAGCGGCTTGAGCCCGGCCAGTTGCGCATCGGCATAGGCGTTCTCGGCATTGAGATAGGCGAGCATCTCCGGATTCTTGCGGGTGTCGTCGCGCAGCCAGTAATAATCATCCTCGCGCGCGCCGTTGGGCGAGGGCACCTGATAGGGCTTCTTCGCGGCAACGGGCGGGCGGACCGGAGCCTCCTGCGCCATGGCCGGGATCGCCAGCGCGACCAGGCTTGCCGCCGCCATCCAACGCATCGTCATTCGCTTCCCCCCGATCGATCCATGGGGGGCAGGATGGCGGGGCCTGCGCGCCGGTGCAAGCCCGTCAGGGCGCCGCGATCCGGTGGACGATGGTGCGAATGGCCTCCCGGTCGAGCGGATCGCGATCGATCGAGTTGTGGATGCCGATCCCCTCGACCAGCGCATCCAGCGCGCGCGCGGTCAGCGGGTCGAAGAAACGCTCCAGCGCGGCGCGGCTGTTGTTCATCCATCCCTGCATCACGGTCGAGACCGAGGGGTGGCGCGCGGCAAAGGCATAGAGTTCATAGCTCAGCAGCAGCGTGCGCGGCTCCGCCCAGACCGACCCCGCGATGATGTCGATGATCGCCTCGCGCGCGCTATCCGCATCGCTGGCCCGCGCCATATGCGCGGCGAAGGCGGCGGAGGAACGCTCGGCCAGCTGGACGAAGGCGGTGGTCAGCAATTCCTCCAGCGAGGCGAAATAATAGGTGACCGACCCTAGAGGCACCGCCGCCGCCGCCGCGATCCGGCGATGCGTGGTCCCCGGCACGCCCTGCTCGGCGACGACATCCAGCGTCGCGTCGATGATGCGTTGCCGCCGTTCGGGATCGTTCCGTCGTGCCTCGCCGCCTGCCACACCACACTCCCTGCCGCTCGATGGCGGGTCGTACACGGCTTGCCGCCGATGCGACAGGCACGCCGCGCGATCCTTCGCCTGCCATGAAAGAATTTGGGGGCAGGGCGGACAATTGTTCGTTGGTGCGCCGCTTTCCACTGCGATAGCCAAACAGTGCTCCGCAAGAGGGAGCGTCGCCATTCTCGCAGGTTCGCCATGTCTTCGTTCGTGCATGCCGCATGTCCGATCCCGCAACGTCGATCATGGCTCGCCCGGCTGACGTCGGGTATTTCCCTCGCGCTGGTCGCGCCGGGTATCGTGCTGGCCCAGACCTCGCCGCTCCCGCCGCCATCCAAGGGGGAGGACAAGGAGGTACTGGTGCGGGGCCGCCGCCTGCCCGCCAAGCGGACGCTGGAGGGTGTGGTCTATTCCACCGCCGATCGTGTCCAGGGCGAGGGCGGAAGCGCGGTCGACCTCCTTAACACCATCCCCTCGGTCCATATCGCGCCGGATGGGCGGGTGACGATGCGCGGCAGCGACAAGGTCCGCATCCTTATCGACGGACGCCCTTCCGCCGCGCTGAATGGCCCGGAACGGGTCATGGCGTTGGAGGCATTGTCGGGCGGGTCGATCGAGTCGGTGGAATTGCTGACCAACCCTTCGGTCCGCTACGACGCGAATGGCGGCATGATCCTGAACATCCGCCTGAAGAAGCCGAAAGAGGAGGGGTTGCGCGGCAAACTCGCCGCCAGTGCCGGCGGTCGCGGCCGCCGGACACTGTCCGCCAACGGCACGTTGCGGTCGGGCCGGTGGAAGGCGTCAATCGATACCGCCCTGCGGCAGGATGTGCGGCTTACCACCGTCCGCGATGATCGGCGTCTGTTGGATCGCGACGGCGGCGAGATCGGTCGATTTGCCACGGTCGCGCGCTTTACCCCGACGTTCAGCCGATCGGCCAGTCTTACCGGCACCCTATCCTATACCGCGACCGCCAACGCCGAGATCGGACTGGAGGCGATGGGCTCACGCGGGACGCCGATCAATACCGTATTCGAGGATCATCGCGACCGACTGCGTGACGGTGTGACGGCCCTCTATCGGCGCGTCCGGGGCGGAACCTATTGGAACGACGCGCGCGACGTTTCGCTCTATTACCGGGAAAAGGTGGCGGCCGACCGTCCGTCCCTGTCGGTCGAGGCGCAGCATAGCGAGACGGGGCTGCGGTGGGACCGTCCCTTCACCACGATCCATGACAGCCCGGTACGACCGGCTTCGGGTCAGATCGTCCTGTTCCGCAGCCGCTCGACCATCGACCGCGTCGCCATCGACCATAGCCTGCCGCTCGGCAAACGGTGGACGCTGCAATCGGGGGCGGAGTGGAAACGCGAGGGGGAACGGGTCGCGAACGGCGCGGCGGCCTTCGACCCCGCCCAGGCGGGCGCGCTTCCCATGCCGTCGCTCGCCACCTTCGATGGCGTTCAGACCATCGCGGCCATCCATGCTGCGGCAGCCTATCGTGACCAGGACTGGGCGATCGAAGCGGGGACACGGGTAGAGGCTATTCGCATTACGGCCGCGACCTCACCCGAAGCGACGTCGGTACGGCGCAGGGGCGCGGGATTTGCGCATCGCTTGTCGGTCACGCATGACCTGGGACGCGACCATCTCGCGTTTCGCATGTCGCGCAGCCGCGAGCGGATCGATCCGACCGAGCTTAGCCCGGTCGTCGTGACCATCGATCCGCAGAACCTGTTGATCGGCAATCCGCTGCTCCGCCCGCAGGACGTCACGGGTGTCGAGGTCGAATATGGCTTCGACCATGCGGGCTTTCGGGCGACGGCAACGCTCTATTCGCGGCGGACCGACCGGTTGATCGGAAACTCCTATGTGTTCCAGTCGGACAATGTCCTGCTTCGCATCGCGCGTAACAACGGCACATGGCATTCGGTCGGGGGAGAGGTCGTGCTGTCGGGCCCCGTCGTTGGGACGCTGCGATATTCGCTGACGGGGAATTTGCGGACCGACTGGACGGCGAGCGGCGATCAGGCGGGCACGTATCGCGCCGCGCTTCTGAGCTATGCGCTCCAGGGCTCGCTCGACTGGCAGGCGACGCACCGCGACACATTGCGTGTCGACGCCGACCGGCAAGGGCCGGAGCTGATTCCGCTGGGCCCCCGGACCGGCACCAGCGCGGTCAATCTGGTCTGGCGGCACAAGATTTCCCCGCGCTGGTCCACATCGCTGACCGCGCGCGGCCTGGTGCAGGACAGCGCGATCCGCACGGTGATCCGGACGCCACTGGCGATCGCCGTGAACGATCGCATCACCGATACCCGCGCGATCCTTTTCGGCCTGTCCCATGACTGGGGGCGAAGGCGGCAGCGGTGACGCTTCGGCACGGGTAGGGTTTGATTGCAAAGGTTTTTGTTAACCCGGCATGTCTATCGTCCCACGCCACTATGCGGGGGCATGGCGACGAATTCGAGGGACACAGGGAGTTTGCAATGAAGAACCTGCGGATCGGTACGAAGCTGATAAGCTGCTTCGCCGTCGTGCTGGTGGCCTTGCTGATCGTCGGCGGGCTGTCCATTCGCAATCAGACCGCCCTGAGCGCCAATGCCGCCGACATCGCCCAGCGGCTGGCACGTCTCCAGAAGCTGACCCACAGCATCGATACGCAGACGTCGAACACCCGCGCCGAGGAAATGACCCATATCGTCAGCACCTCGCCCGAGGTGATGGACGCGCATGAAAAGGCGATGCGCAAGGCGGCCGACATGATCAACACGTCGCTGGTGAAGGTCGCGTCGCTGGAACAGGACCCGACCGCGAAGGCCGCCATGCAGGACTTCGCCGCCGTCTGGCAACGCTATTTCGACCATGTCCCCGCCACGATCGCCCTGTCCCGCCAGGGTGAGGTCGCCGCGGCGCAGGCCAGCGCGCTGACCGAGGTCAAGGACTATGACGCGCAGAACGCCGCGCTCGGCCGGGCGGAGGAAGCCTATACCGCCGCGATGGACGCGGCGCGTGCCAAGGCGGATTCGATCGCCTCGACCGGGCGACTGATCACCCTCGCGATGATCCTAGCGGCGGTGGCGCTGACGGTGGCGCTGCTCGTGCTGTTGATCCGCCAGATCGCCAAGCCGTTGGGCACGATGACCGAAGCGATGGGCCGACTGGCGGCGGGCGACATGCATGTGTCCGTCCCCGAAGCCGATCGCCGCGACGAGGTCGGCGATCTGGCCCAGGCGATGACCCGGTTCCGCGACCAGCTCGCGGCGGCGGAGCGCGCCAAGGCTGAGCAGACCACGCTGATCGTCGACAGCATCGGCCATGGCCTGTCGGAACTGGCGCGCGGCGACCTGCTGACCCGGATCGACACGCAGCTGACCGGCCCGTTCGCCAAGCTGAAGACCGATTTCAACGCCGCCGCCGAGGCCTTGCAGGACGCGCTGGGCCGGGTGTCGACCGCCGTGTCGGGCATCAACGGCGGCGCGAGTGAGATCCGCACCGCCTCCGACGACCTGTCGATGCGCACCGAGCAGCAGGCGGCGAGCCTGGAGGAAACCGCCTCGGCGATGGACGAGATCACCGCGACGATGCGCTCGACCGTCGAGCGGACCGCCAGCGCCAATGCGGCGGTGCGCAACGCGCGCGAGCTGGTCGAGCGGTCGGGGGGCATCGTCCGCAACGCGGTCGAGGCGATGAGCGGTATCGAGCGGCGGTCCAACGAAATCTCCGAGATCATCGGCGTCATCGACGGCATCGCCTTCCAGACCAATCTCCTCGCGCTGAACGCCGGTGTCGAAGCGGCGCGCGCGGGCGATGCGGGCAAGGGCTTCGCCGTCGTCGCCTCCGAAGTCCGCGCACTGGCGCAACGTTCGGCCGACGCCGCCAAGGACGTCAAGGACCGGATCAGCGCTTCGTCCGAACAGGTGGCCGAGGGTGTCCGTCTGGTCGGCGAAACCGGGGACGCGCTGACCGGCATCATCGACCGGATCGTCGAGGTCAGTAACCTGGTCGGCGAGATCGCCAGCGCCGCCGAACAGCAGGCGGCCGGGCTCCAGCAGGTCAATACCGCGGTCGGCGAGATGGACAGCGTGACCCAGCAGAATGCCGCGATGGTCGAGGAAGCGACCGCCGCCGCGCGCAGCCTGGCGGCGGAAGCCGATGGCCTGGCCAACCAGATCGCCCGTTTCCGCATCGGGCCCCCCGCGCCCGCGCCGACCTCGCCGGTCCATGCGCTTCAGGACCGGGTGGCAACCGCGGCACCGCGCATCCGCAGCAGCGCCCCGGCGCCGCGTGTCCAGGGCAATGTCGCGCTGGCCGACGATGACTGGGATGCCTTCTGATCCGTCCGTCTCGCTGCGGTCGTGCAGGAAGGCATGATGGGAAAAACGACATAGATTAGGCCGCTTCGTACCTTTCTTTACGCCGCAGAAACGATCCAGAAAAATTTCGGTGCGATGGGGCGCGTCGAAACGGAAAAGGGGGCCTTCGTGGCAGCGAAGCGGTTGGGATTTCGGGACGCGGTCGGCTGGCTGGCGCAGATCATGGGGCCGGACGCGGCCTATGTGCGGCTGGGCATGGTCTATACCATCGCGATCAGCCTGTTGGCGCTGGCCACGCCCATCTCGGTCCAGCTGCTGATCAACAGCGTGGCCAACACCGCGATGCCCGCCCCGCTTTGGGCTCTGTCGGGCGTGCTGCTGTTGTTGCTCCTGCTGGTCGCGGGGCTCAGCGCGCTCCGGGTGTGGATCATGGCCGCGTTCGAGCGCCGCCTGTTCTCGCGCGTGGTGGCCGAGGTCACGCTGCGCGCGGTGCATGCGCAGGACCCGTTCTTCGCCGACGGCAATCGCGGCGACCTGTTCAATCGCTTCTTCGATCTGGTCGTCGTCCAGAAATCGGTGCCCAGCCTGGTGATCGGGGCGTTCACCATCATGTTGCAGGCGGCGATCGGGCTGACGATCACCAGCTTCTACCACCCGGTCTTCCTGGCCTTCAACGCCGTGCTGGTAGCGGCGGTGCTGCTCGTCTGGCTGCTCTGGCGGCGCGGGGCGATCAGCGGCGCGGTCGCGCTCAGCCATGCCAAGCACAATGCCGCGCGCTGGCTGGAGAGCGTCGGCGGATCGAACGGCTTCTACAAGTCGCTGCGCCACCTCGACTTCGCGATGGCGCGGTCGGAGGCGATGACCGCCAGCTATGTCGACACGCATCGCCGCTATTTCCGCTATCAGTTCGCGCAGACGATCGCGTTCCTGCTGATCTATGCCTTTGCCAGCGCCGGGTTGCTGCTGCTGGGCGGGATGCTGATCCTGCGCGGGCAATTGTCGCTGGGCCAGCTGGTCGCCGCCGAGCTGATCCTGTCGGGCGTCTTCTACGGCATTTCGCAGCTCGGCTTGTACCTCGACACCTTCTACGACCTGGTCGCCAGTTCCGAGGAGCTGTCGCTGCTGTTCGCCATTCCGCAGGAGCCAAAGGTGCTGGGCGACAACGGCCCGCGCGACGGCGCGGTGAAGATGACCGATGTCCGGTTCGACCAGGCGCGGTACAATCTGACCCTGGCGGCGGGCGAGCAGCTCGTCACCGTCGCCGAACCCGGCGCGGAGCGGCGGCTGGCCATGTTGTTGAAACGGCATGTGGTGCCCGAACGCGGGCTGGTGCGGATCGGCGGCAGCGATCTGGGGTCGTTCGACATGTACCATCTGCGCTCGGACGTGACGGTGCTCGACCGTTCGACCATCGTCGAGGTCACGATCCGCGAATATCTGCGCCTGGCTTCGGGTGAACGTGCCGAGGATGCGATGGCGGCGCTCGCCATGGTCGGGCTCGAGCGGCGCCTGGCCAGCCTGCCGCAGGGTCTGGACACCCTGCTCGGCTCGACCGGCTATCCGCTCAGCGTCGGAGAGACCATGGCGTTGAAGCTGGCCAATGCGCTGCTCGTCCGGCCCCGGCTGTTGCTGCTCGGCCAGTTGTTCGACCTGTTGCCGCCGCAGCGGCTGCTGGCGGCGCTGCGCCTGCTGAAGACGCATGGCACCACCGTGTTGCTCTGCACCGGCCGACCCGAGGATCTGACGCTGGACGGGTATCTCTATCTGGGCCTGACCGAACAGCGGCGCTTCGACCATCTCGCCGATCTTCAGGCCGCCAATCGTCAGGAGGGTGGCGATGTCGCATCTGCCTGAGCATCTCGCGCATTTCCGCACCCTGGCCTCGCTGCGTCCGCCGCGCGTGGCGGTGGCCATCGCCTGGATCCTGACGGTCGGCATCGCGGTGGTGGTCTTCATCCTGTTCGCGGTGCCATGGCTCCAGACCGCGCAGGGGCGGGGGCAGGTCGTCGCGCTCGACCCGGAGGACCGCGCGCAGGACGTGACCGCGCTGGTCCCCGGACGGGTCGAGCGCTGGTATGTCCAGGACGGCCAGCCGGTGAAGCGCGGCGACCCGATCGCGCGCATCGTCGATCTCGACCCCAACCTGCTGTCGCGCCTGGCCGCCGAGCGTGCGCAGGTCGAGGCGGAGATCGCGTCGGTCCGCCAGTCGCAGGCGGTGGCGCAGATCGACGTCAACCGCACCCGCCAGCTGTTCGCCGAAGGGCTGGCCTCGCGGCGCGACTATGAACAGGCGCAGATCAAGGTGTCCGACTCCGGGGCCAAGCTGGCGGAGTCGCGCGCCAAGCTCAACCGGATCGACGTCCAGCTGAACCGCCAGTCGGCCCAGCTCGTCCGCGCCCCGCGCGACGGCCGTATCCAGAATTTGAACGCCACCGCCGGTGGTGCGCTGGTGTCCGCCGGGACGGCGCTGGCGGTGGTCGCGCCGGAACAGGTCGAACGCGCGGTCGAGCTGATGATCGACGGTCGCGACGTGCCGCTGTTGCGCCCCGGCCGCCCGGTGCGGCTGGAGTTCGAGGGGTGGCCCGCGATCCAGTTCAGCGGCTGGCCATCGGTCGCCTACGGCTTTTTCGACGGCCGCATCCGCAGCATCGACCCGACCGCCAACGCCCAGGGGCTGTTCCGCATCCTGGTCGAGCCGGTGCCGGGAAAGCCCGCCTGGCCCGAGCGGCGCTTCGTCCGGCTGGGCGGCAAGGTGCAGGGCTGGGTGCAGGGGGAAACGGTCAGCGTCGGCTATGAACTCTGGCGCCAGCTGAACGACTTCCCGCTGGAACTCGGCAAGGTAGCGACCGACAAGGCCACCGAGAAGGAGGACGACAAGAAGATCGCGGCCAAGGCGGGCAAGCCCAAATGATCCGGCCGCTGCTGATCCTGTCGATGCTCGCCGCGCCCGCCACGGCACAGCGGATCCAGCCCAACCCGGTGCCGGTGCAGGCCACCGGCGCGGGGCCGCTGACCCTGGACGAGGTGCTGCGCGCCTCCGCCCGCGCAGCGCCGCAGATCGTCGAGGCGCTGGCCAAGGTCCGCGCGGCCGAGGGGCGGGCCCTGACCGCGAACGGCGCGTTCGACACGGTGTTCGAGGCGGAGGGCCGGTCACGCACGCTGGGCTATTATGACGGCACCGTCGCCTCGGCCACCGCGACCCGTCCGCTGGGCGACAATGGCGGCTATGTCTATGGCGGCTACCGCGTCAGCCGGGGCGATTTCCCGGTCTATGAGAATCAGAACTATACCAACCGCCTGGGCGAGGTGAAGGTCGGCGCGCTCTATTCGCTGCTGCGCGACCGGCTGGTGGACGAGCGTCGGACCCGCCGCACGCTGGCCTCGGGCGATATCGACATTGCGCGGTTCGAGCGCGAGGCGGTGGCGATCGGGGTGCAGCGGCGCGCGATCGACGCCTATCAGAACTGGGTGGCGGCGGGCCTGCGGCTGCGCGCCTATCGCGACCTGCTGGCGCTGTCCGAGAGCCGTCGCGGCGGCCTGGCGCGTCAGGTCCAGCTGGGCGCGCGGCCCGACATATTGCTGGCGGAGAACGACCAGAATCTCGTGCGCCGCCGGGCGCTGGTGGTGCGGGCGGAGGGCGATTTCCAGGCGGCGGCCAATGCGCTGTCGCTCTATTTCCGCGATGCGGCGGGCGAGCCGCTGCTGGTCGGACCGGACCGTCTGCCGCAAGGGGCCGAGGCGCTGTCGGGGGTCGCGGCGGCCGCGCGCGCCGACTTCGCGCAGCAGCGGCCCGACATCCAGATGCTGCTGGCGCGGATCGACCAGGGGACGGCGCGGCTGGCCCTGGCGCAGAACGACCTGCGCCCCCGGCTCGACCTGCGGGGCGAAGCGGGCAAGGATATCGGCCCGGTCGGGCTGGGCGGACCGTCGCGCACCCCGCTGGAGGCGGCGGTCGGCTTTCGCTTCTCGCTGCCGCTCCAGAACCGCGCGGCCAAGGGTCGGATCGCGGAGGCGCAGGCGGAGATGGACGCGCTGGCGGCGCGCAGCCGGTTCCTGCGCGACCAGATCGCGGTCGAGGTGGAAGGGATATTGATCGGCGTCGGCGCCGCCGAGAAGCTGGCCGGGATCGCCGACCAGGAGCGGCAACTGGCCGAGCGGCTCGCGGCGGCCGAGCGGCGCCGCTTCGAACTGGGATCGAGCGACTTCTTCCTGGTCAACCAGCGCGAGGAAACCGCCAATGACGCCCGTGTCCGCCTGATCGACGCCCAGGCCCGGATCGCCGCCGCGCGCGCCGAACTGGCCAGCGCCACCGCCGATCGCGCTGCGCTGGGGCTCGACCCCTAGGTCGGATCGACATTCAGGATTGCGTCTTCTTTCCTCTCTCCTGGAAAGGGGAGAGGGTTAGCGAAGCTTGCCAGCCTGCTGGCTAGCGCAGCTTGGGTGAGGGGTTGAGCGAGCCCAAGGGCTCGCGCGCTGCGCGCATTCACCCCTCACCCAGCTCCGACTAAGCCTTTGCTCTCGCAAAGACCAAGTCTGCGCAACCCTCTCCCCTCTACGAGGGGCGAGGGAAGGAAGGCGTCGCCCTTTGCCGGATGTGGCCGATATTCCTCAAACATTACAACATCCTGTCTATATGAGATTGACTCTCATTAGCTGACGCTATTAGACGCTCCCAAATTATCACGGAAGCGCCGTCAGGGCGGCGCGTACCAAGGGGCGGGAGACGTATGAGAATCTGTTTGGGTATCGGGTTGCTGCTGTCGGCGGCGACCTCGGCCGAGGCGGCCCAGGATAACAAGGGCGATGCGCTTCGCGATACCGACATCGTCGTGACCGCCACGGGGCAGACCCAGGCGACGTCGGGCACCAAGACCGCGACGCGCCTGATCGAAGTGCCGCAATCCATCTCGGTCATCACGCGCGAGGAACTCGACGTCCGCGCGGTGCACAGCGTGACCGAGGCGCTGGCCTATACCGCCGGGGTCCAGGCCGAGCAGGACGGCATCGACAGCCGCGCCGACAGCTTCTCGGTGCGCGGCTTTTCGGCGGGCAGCTTCAGCGACAATCTGTTCCTCGACGGCATCCGGTTGCCCGCGGGCGGTCAATGGACGCGCACCGCCTTCGATCCCTTCGCGCTCCAGCAGATCGAGGTGCTGAAGGGCCCCTCGGCGGTGCTGTTCGGCCAGGTGGCGCCGGGCGGTATCGTCAATCTGGTGACGAAGCGGCCTACCGCGACCCCGCGCGGCGAGATCATGTTGCAGGGGGCCGGGTTCACCAGCCTCGGCAAGTGGCAGTATCAGGGCGCGGCGGACGTGTCGGGGCCGCTGACCGCCGATGGCACGGTCACCGCACGGCTGGTCGGCTTGGCGCGTTACGGCGATGCCCAGATCGATTCGATCAAGACGGGCCGCTATTACATCGCGCCCAGCCTGACCTGGGCGCCCGATGCGGCGACCAGCGTCACGCTGATGGCGCAATATCAGCGCGACGAGGGCGGATCGACCTTCCAGTTCCTGCCCGATATCGGATCGCGCCAGCCGGGCGCGGGCGGACGTCATATCCGGCTGGACGCGTTTCTGGGCGAGCCGCAGTTCAACACCTATGACCGCAACCAATATCTGCTCGGCTACGAGCTGCGGCATGCCTTTTCCGATCGCTTCGAGCTGCGGCAAAATGGTCGCTACACCCGGGTCGAGACGCTGTTCGAGGGGACGGTGCTGCGCGGCGGCACCCTGTCCAACGGCAAGACGATCAACCGGCGCGCGGTGCGCGGCGTCGGCCATTCCGACGGCTATGGCCTCGATACCAAGCTGGAGGGGCGCATCGACACCGGGCGGCTGGCGCACCGGGTGCTGCTGGGCGTCGACATGCTCGACACCGAATGGCGGCACCTGCGTGACCTGTCGACCGACGTTCCGGCGATGCCCGACATCTTCAACCCCGTGTCGCAAGGGGTGGGGCGGATCCTCTCGACGCTCCGGCCGCAGGTCCATCTGAACGCGCGCCTGGAACAGGTCGGCGCCTATGGCCAGGATCAGCTCTCGCTTGGCCAGCTGCATGTCACCCTGGGCGCGCGCTACGACTGGGCCAAGAACCATCAGGTCAACGAACTGGCGACCGGCGCCACCGATCCGGTGACGGTGACCAAGGCCGACAAGATGACGTGGCGCGCGGGCGCGACCTGGATCTCGCCGAGCGGCGTGGCGCCCTATGCCAGCTACTCGACCTCGTTCCAGCCGACGACCGGGCAATATTTCGACGGCACGCCGTTTAAGCCGACGACCGGCGACCAATATGAGGTCGGCGTGAAATACCAGCCGCAGGGCAGCAACGCGCTGATCACCGCCGCGATGTACCAGCTGACCCAGAACAACCTCGCCAGCCCCGACCCGGACGAAAGCCATGTCTGCGCGGGCACGACCTGTCAGGTGCAGACCGGCCAGGGTCGCATCCGTGGCGTCGAGCTGGAGGGCAAGGCGACGCTGATCGGCGGCCTGAGCCTGATCGCGACCGGCACCTATATGGACAGCGAGATCACGCGCGGGGCAAAGGGGCAGCAGGGCAACCGGCTGACCCAGGTGCCCGACTGGATGGGGTCGCTGTTCGCCGATTATCGCTTTGCCGAGGGCGGGGCGCTGGGCGGCGTCGGCCTGGGCGGCGGGGTGCGCTATGTCGGCGTGTCCTATGGCGATACCGCCAACGCCTATCGCGTGCCGGGCTATACGCTGTACGACCTGTTCCTGCGCAAGGCCTTTGCCAGCGGCATCATCCTGTCGGTCAATGCGCGCAACCTGACCAACCGGCGCTATGTCGCCCTGTGCTCGGCGGCATCGGCCTGTTTCTACGGGTCGGGACGCACGCTGAACCTGCGGCTGCAATACCGGTGGTAAGCGCGTGGCTGGCGGGCCTGCTTGCGCTGGCATCGCCGGTTGCGGCGGCGATGCCGGAGCCGCCCGCAGGACCGCCCTATACGCTGCCGCGCAGCGTCGAGCGGGTCGTCCATGCGCCGGACGGAGAGGCGTATCGCCTCTTCGTAGCCTGGCCGGAGGCGCCGCCGCCGCCCTCCGGCTATCCGGTGCTCTATGTGCTGGACGGCGAGGATAATTTCGCGATCGCGGCGCTGACCGCGCGTCGGCTGGCCGGGGCGGGCGCGCGCAGCGGCGTGGGGGAGGGCATCGTCGTCGGGATCGCGGCGGGCTCGCTCCAGCGCCGCGCCCGCGACTATACCCCCGCCACGCCCGGCTGGACGATCCCCGCGAACAGCCCTGGCAGTGGATGGCCGACCGGCGGGGCCGAGGCGTTTCTCGACCTCGTCGAGCGACAGGTGCAGCCGTTCGTCCGCCAGCATTGGCGGGTCGATCGATCGCGCGAGACGCTGCTCGGCCACAGGTTCGGCGGCCTGCTCGCGCTGCATGCCGCGCTGACCCGTCCGGCGATGTTCGGCGGCGTCGTCGCGGTCAGCCCGTCGCTCTGGTTCGGCAACGGCCTGATCGCGCGCGAGGCCGCGACCGCCGGGGCCTCGCACCCTCGCATCCTGATCGCGGAGGGCGACGCGGCCGCGGCCCCTCCCGCCGAGCTGGCGCGGTCGTTCGATCGGGGCGGCGGTGCGGACCATGCCCGCTTCCTGCCGCTGCCGGGCCAGACGCACGGAACGACGATGCTGGCGGCGATGGCACCGGCGATCCGCTTCGCCTTTGCACGGGCCGCGCCGTGATCGCGGCCTGGTGCGCCGCCTTCGCCATGATCGGCGGAGCTCTATGCCTTTATGTGGGCACGCCGCATCAGGCCCTGATCGCCGGTGGCGGGGCGCGGCGGTCCGGTCGGATCGCCGGGATCGTGCTGCTGGCGGTCGCGCTGGTGCTGCTGATGACCGTGCAGGGTCCGGCGACCGCCGTCTTCACCGGGATGACGGGGGCGATGCTGGTCTGGAGCATCGTCCCGGTGGCGGTCCGCTGGTGGCGCTTCCGGCGGGAGGCGGCGCGATGAGCCGTCCGCTTCTCACCAGCCGCGACTGGTTCGGCAAGGTATCGGCCGCCGCCCTGCTGGGGCTGACGCTGGCCCTGGCGCTCACCTGTCTGTTCGCCGCGCTGTTCTCGACGGACGATGGCCCGTTCAGCGCGCAGAAACAGCTCGCCATGTGGCTGGTGTCGCCGATCTGGTGCCTGGTGCTGGGCCTATGTTTCCTGTTCCGCAGCGGCGCGCGCGCATGGGGCTGGCTGGCGCTCGCCAATCTGATGGCCTGGGCGGCCTATATCGCCGCGCGCCTGCTTCTGGGGTGATCGCCGATGCGCACCGATATTCTGAAGACCTATAAGGATGTGCATAGCTGGGTCGGCATCATCGCCGGGCTGGCGCTGTTCATCGCCTTTTATGCCGGCGCGATCACGATGTTCGCCGAGCCGCTGAACCGATGGGCCTCCGCCCCCGCCAGCATCGCGCCGCCGCCGTCGCTGGATCGCACGCCCGAGCTGATCGCCAAGGTGCTGCGCGCGCGGCCCGATGCGCGGGCCGCCTATACCGTCCATTTCGACACCGGCCCCGACATGCCCGCACGGCTGAGCTGGACCACCGGCAACCGCCGCGCGCCGGGCCCGACCTTCCTCGCCGCGCTGACCCCGGAGGGCGCGTTGCAGGTGGTCCGGCAGGACGCCTCGCCGGTCGCGGAGCTGGTCGACGTGCTGCACCAGCAGGTCGGCCTGCCGCTTGATCGCAGGACGGCGATGCCGATCATGGGGCTGGTCTCGCTGCTTTACGCCGTCGCGATCGTCTCGGGCGTCATCTGCCTGCTGCCCAGCCTGGCCAAGGACCTGTTCGCGCTGCGCTTCGGCAAGAATATCAAGCGGATGTGGCTCGACCTTCACAATCTTCTGGGGCTGTTCAGCCTGCCCTTCCATATCGTCATGGCCATCACCGCCGTCATCTTCGCGTTTCACGACCAGATCTATGCCGCCCAGGGCGCGGTGTATCGGGTCGGCGCGGCGAGGGTCGAGCGGCGAGCCCCGCCGCCGCCTGGCCCACCGGAGCCGCCCGCGCTCGAGGCGGTGCAGGGCACCTTGTCGCCCGTCGAACTGCAACGGCGGATCGCGGCACAGGCGCCCGGCTTCGCGCTACGCTCGATCACCTATCGCCATGATGCCAAGGGGGGCGGCCAGGGCGATCTCACGGGCGTCGACCAACGCTATGGCATGCGCGCGCCCACCTATGGCCGGGCGGAGATCGACACCCGCACCGGTGCGATTACCGAGGCGGATTATATGCCGGGGCGGCAGGGGCCGTGGTTCGCGGCGGTCACCTCCTTCTTCGCGCTGCATTTCGGCAGCTTCGGCGGCGCGCCGGTGCGCTGGTCCTATTTCCTGCTGGGTCTTGCCGGTGCCTTCCTGTTCTACTCGGGCAATCTGCTGTGGATCGAGAGCCGCCGCCGCAAGGAGCGCAAGGCGGCTATGGTGGAGCAGACGCGCGCGACCCGCATCCTCGGCAGCCTGACCGTGGGCGTGCCGCTGGGCTGCGTCGCCGGAATCTCGCTGACGATCGCCGCCGCCAAGTGGCTGCCCGCCGACCGCGCCGATATCGGCGCATGGCATGGGCGCATCTATTATCTGGTGTTCGTCGCGGCGGTCGCCTGGGCGCTGATCCGCGGTGCGGCGCGCAGCGGGTCGGAGTTGTTGTGGGCCGCCGCCGGGGCGACCGCCGCCATTCCGCTGACCACGCTCCTGTCCCCCATATTCGCACAGGGTTGGAGCCATCCCGGTGCGAGCCAGTTGGTCGACGGGGTCGCGACCCTGGGAGCGATGGGCTTTGCCGTCATGGCGCGTGCCGCCCGGCGGCGTGCGGTGGCGTGGCCCCGCGACAGCGTCTGGGCCGCACCGCGCATCGCCACGACATGACTCTTTGTTGATAATGACTATCAAATGCTATAATGACGGAGTCCCAGTAAGGCGTCGAAGGAAACCGGCATGAGCCCATGTCCGAAGCGAGCGGAAAGCCTCATGAACCCGCCAGCGCCGATGGGCGCGGCCCCCGATGCCGCCGGGCTATTGACGGCCGCCGCGCGCTGCTGGCGCTATGCGCGCGACGGGGGCAGGCCGGTGCAACAGGCGTTGCACCGCATGCTGGCCCCGCATCGCTGCGAGATGCTGGCGCCGGTGTTCGACAGCTATCTGACCTTGTGCGAGGCCGCGCTCGGCCGTTGCATCGATGTGGGGGAGTGCGCGCGGTCGGCCGACGAATGCCTGCTGCTCGGGCTGCTCGACGGATCGATGCGCCGCCGCGCCTGTATCGACTGCAACAAGGGCGCGGCCAGCGCGCTCGACTGCGCCATCTGTTCGACGCGCATCATGCTGGCGATGACGCTGGGCGCGCCGCGAGGATATGGGCTTCAGTGACCGTCGCACCCTGGCCGCCCAAGACGATCGGGGCGGCAGGGGAGGGCGGGCTATGGAACGCCGAGCAGGCCGGAGGCGGGAACATCCTCGACCAGGCCCTGCAACCCGAAACAGTCCAGCCCCAGCGTCATCAGCGCCAGCGTGCCGCGCAGTTCGTCGGCGCTGACATCGCGGGTGATGAACACCAGCCGGGTGCGCCGGTCGTCGGACGGCCACGCTTCCAGCACCACCGGCGGGTGGAAGACATGCTGCACGCCGTGGATCACCACCGGGTTCGGCTCGTCCTCCAGATTGACGATGCCCTTGATGCGCAGGATGTCCGGTCCCTTGAACATGGCCAGGACATCGAGCCAGCGCTCGAACGCATGCGCCTTCAACGGTTCGTCGAAGGTCAGGCAGGTGGCGCGGATGCGATCGTCATGCCGGTTCACGTCATGATGATGGTCATGGTCGTGATGGTGGTGATCGTGCCCGTGATGATGATGGTCGTGGCCATGATGGTGCGGATCGTCATAGGCTTCGGCCGCCAGCCAGCGGCGGACATCGTTGGTCTTGGTCTCGGGATTGTAGAGACCGGCATCGAAGAGCATGTCCGGCGATACCGCGCCGTTGACCGCGACGATCAGCGGCGCGGCGGGGTTCAGCGCGCGCAGCCGCCCGGTCAGGACCTGCTGGTCCTGCGGAGAGGCGAGGTCGGTCTTGGTCAGGAGGATACGGTCGGCGACGGCGGCCTGCTTCACCGCCTCTTCCTGCGCGTCGAGCGTCGCCATGCCGTTGACCGCATCGACCGTCGCGATCACGCCGTCGAGCCGGTAGAGCGTGCGCAGCCGATGATCGGTCATCAGCGTGTGGAGGATCGGCGCGGGGTCGGCGAGGCCCGTGGTCTCGATCACCACCCGGTCGAACCAGCACAGGCCGTCGCGGGCGAAGCGCCAGGGCGCATCGCGCAGGGTGCGCGCAAGGTCGCCCCGGACGGTGCAGCACAGGCAGCCACCGATCATCTCGACCACCAGATCGTCATTCGACCGGGCGATGAGATCATGGTCGAGGCTGACCGCGCCGAACTCGTTGATGATGACCAGCGCGCGGCTCATCTGCGGCGCGCGCACCAACTGGTTGAGCAGGGTCGTCTTGCCGCTGCCCAGAAAGCCGGTCAGCACCGAAACGGGGATCAGCGACTCGGGACCGGAGAATAGCGCCGGATGCGACTCAGCCATGGGCGGTCCATCCCCGCCGAGCGAGGGCGCCGGAAAATGGCGCGATTGCCGGAGTGCGGGCCTTGCAGATCATGTCTTCATCCTTGTCGGGGGTGAACGGGTCGGACTTCGCGTCGTCGTGGAAGAGCGTCATGCGGAACGGCTCAGCGAAGGACGGCGCAGGCGATGCGCGCGCCTGCGCCGCCAATGGGCTGGGTCCGATAATCGTCCGGCTCGGCGTGGATGACGAGCGCGGCGCCGTCGGCATCGTTCAGCGCGGGGCGTCCGCCCGCGCCGGTCATCGATACCAGCGTGGAGTGCAGCTCGACGGTGGCGCTGCCGTCCGCCCGGACGAACAGGTTGGGCAGGTCGCCCGCGTCATTGGCGCCCGGCACCAGGAAACCGTGCACGACCGGCTTGGCGGCATGGACATGGCCGCCCGCCGAGGTGAAGCCCGCGCTGGAACAATCGCCCTTCTCGTGGAAGTGCATGCCGTGCCATCCCGGCGGCAAGCCGGTCGCCTCGATCCGCAGGAGCACGCCCGACGCCGTATCCCGCACGCTGACGCTGCCATGGCGCGTGCCGTCGGCGGCGAGGATCGGGCTCGCCTGGGGTTCGGTCGCCGCCACCGGGGCGGTCAGCGTCAGCATGAGCGGCAGGGCGCAGGCCAGCGAGGCGCGGAAGGGTAGGCGCGAAAGCACGTGCGCGGCGGTCGCGATCCGGCTCATTCGGCCATTTCCAGCGCGCGCTCGCCCCAGGCCGGGAAAGGATCGCGCAGGCCCATCCACAGGTCGGGCGTAAACGCCTTGACCGGCAACAGGCAGGCGTCGAGCCGGGCGCGGATCCGCGCCTCGTCCATGCCGATGCCGATAAAGACCAGTTCCTGCCGCCGATCGCCCCAGATCTCGTTCCAATGGCCCGCGACGAAACGCTCGAAACGGTCGTCGTCGGGCCACTGGTTCCGCGGGATGCTGGCCCACCAGCGGCCCAGGCGCGCGGTCATCGTCTGCGCGCCCGCGACCGCCAGTTCGCCGACCCAGTCGGGCCGCGTCGCCAGCCAGAAATGCCCCTTGGCCCGCACGACATGGTCCAGTCCGCCATCGGTCAGGAAGCCATGGAACTTCACCGGATCGAACGGCGCGTGCGCGCGGTAGACGAAGCTCTCAATGCCATATTCCTCGGTTTCGGGGACATGGCTGGCATAGCCATACAGCTCCTTCGCCCAGAGCGGATGCTGCGCGGCCTTTTCCTCGTCGAACAGGCCGGTGTCGAGAATGGCATCCAGCGGAACGCGCGCCTGGTCGCAGGCGATGATCCGGGCATCGGCATTCAGGCTGGCGACCAGCTTCTTGACGGTGGCGAGCTGTTCGGCGGACACCGACGACGCCTTGTTGACCACCACCACATCGGCGAACTCGATCTGTTCGACCAGCAGGCCGACCAGGCTGCGCGTGTCCTCCTCGCCCAGCGACTCGCCCCGATCGGCGAGGAAATCCTGGCTCGAATAATCCTTCAGCAGGTTGATGGCGTCGACCACCGTCACCATCGTGTCGAGCCGCGCGACATCGCCCAGCGACTGCCCCGCCTCATCGCGGAAGGAGAAGGTGGAGGCGACCGGCAAGGGCTCCGAGATGCCGGTGCTCTCGATCACCAGATGGTCGAACCGCCCGGCCTCGGCCAGCGCGCGCACCTCCTGCAACAGGTCGTCGCGCAGCGTGCAGCAGATGCAGCCATTGGTCATCTCGACCAGCGTCTCCTCGCTGCGCGACAGGGTGGCATCGCCGCCGCGCACCAGATCGGCGTCGATATTCACCTCGGACATGTCGTTGACGATCACCGCCACCCGCCGCCCTTCGCGATTGGCCAGGATATGGTTGAGCAGCGTGGTCTTGCCCGCCCCCAGAAAGCCCGACAGGACGGTCACCGGCAGGCGGGCCTGCCCGGTCTCGACGATCGAAAATGCGCTGTTCATACCAAGCTCTCATCATTGATATGATGTATCATTACGTCATCGAGGCGTGGCAAGTCAAAGCGTTTGACCCGGGCAGCCGTCGCATGGGTGGCGATCGGCCTGCCGACAGGAGGGGGAGGGCGGGTAGGTCCGCCCGCGGATCGCCGCCCCTGACGGGCGATCCGCGGGCCGTTCGGTCAGGGGATGGTGCGCTTCAGTCGGATCAGCATGGGGTCGCCCTCGACCGGATGGGGCTCGAAACCCATTTCGCGTTCCAGCGTGATGGCGGACCGGTTGTCGCGATCCTCCAGCGCCTCGATCGTGCGATATCCCTTCTGCCTGGCATGGCCGACCAGATGGTCGAGCAGCGTCCAGCCGATGCCCTGCGCCTTTCGGTCATGCCGGATCGCGATCGCCGCCTCGGCCGATTTGGTCGCGTCGTCGCCCACCAGCATCGCGGCCGCGAGCACCGACCCGTCATCGGCCAGGGCGATCAGGCTGGTGCTGGCGGCATCGTTGGCGCGGATCATGCCGGTCAACCGCTCGTGACTGACCTGCCGCACGCTGGTCAGGAAGCGGAAGCGCAAATCCTCGGGCGAGACGCGCGCGAAGAATTCGGCCAGCGCGGCCTCGTCCTCCTCGCGCGTGGGACGAACGTGCAGCCGCACGCCATGGCGAGTGACGAGCAACTCGGTATCCGCGATCATCATCCTGTCCTCCTGACTGGGTGCCATCATGGTCGGGGCGACCTTCGACATGGTCAAGATGGCCGCATCGTTCCCGTTTCCATGAAACGACGATGCCAGGACAACGCCTCGGCGGGCAGCGAGGGTGCATGAAGGCCATAGGAACCGCCCTCGGCCCGCAGCGCATAGTCGGCGAGCAGGGGGCGGTAATCGGGATGCGCGCAGCGTTCGATTACCGCCCGCGCCCGCTGGCGGGGCGACAGGCCGCGCAGGTCGGCGAGCCCCTGTTCGGTCACGATCACCTGCACGTCCTGCATGATGTGATCGACATGCGCCGCCTGCGGCACGATCGCGGAGATCTTGCCGCCCTTGGCGGTCGAGGGGGTCATGAAGATCGAGACATAGGCGTTGCGCGCGAAATCGCCCGATCCGCCGATGCCGTTCTGGATGCGCGATCCCATGACCAGCGTCGAGTTGACGTTGCCATAGATGTCCGCCTCGATCAGGCCGTTCATCGCGATGCACCCCAGGCGGCGCACCAGTTCGGGATGGTTGCTGATCTCCTGCGGGCGCAGGATCATGCGGTCGCGATAGCCCGCCATGTTCGCGTTCAGCCGCGCCGCCGCCTGCGGGCTGAGCGAAAAGGCGGTGGCGGAGGCCATGCGCAGCTTGCCGGCGTCCAGCAGGTCAAGCATCCCGTCCTGGATCACCTCGGTATAGGCGGTCATCGGTTCGAAGGGCGTGTCGATCAGCCCCGACAGCACGGCATTGGCGATGTTGCCCACCCCCGACTGGATCGGCAGAAGGGCAGGGGGCAGGCGCCCGCGCGACACCTCATGGGCGAGGAACTCGATGATATGCCCGGCAATGGCGCGCGCGGTATCGTCGGGCGCGGCGAAGGGCAGGTTGCGGTCGGGCGCGTCCGTCTCGACCACGGCGACGATCTTGTCGGGATCGCAGGCCAGATAGGGCGTGCCGATGCGGTCGTCGGGCCGCACCAGCGGGATCGGCACGCGGTCGGGCGGCAGGCGGGTGCCGTAATAGATGTCGTGCATCCCCTCCAGCGCCGCGTCCTGCCAGCGATTGACCTCCAGGATGACGCGCTTGGCCCGGTCGGCCCAGGTCTTGTTGTTGCCGACCGAGGAGGAGGGGATCAGCGAGCCGTCCGCGCGGATGCCCGACACCTCGATGATCGCGGTGTCGAGCGTGCCCAGCACCCCCTCCCACGCCATCGGCGCGACCTGGCTGAGATGCATGTCGAGATAGTCGATCTCGCCGCGATTGATCTTCTCGCGCGCGACCGGATCGCCGCTATAGGGCAGGCGCTGCGCGATGCCGTCGACCGCCGCCAGCGCGCCGTCCAGTTCGGGTCCGGTCGAGGCGCCGGTCCACAGGTTGACGCGGAACGGCCGCCCCTCGGCATGCTCCGCCGCCATCCGCCGCGCCAGCGCCTGCGGCACGGCCTTGGGATAGCCCGATCCGGTGAAGCCGCTCGTCGCCACCGTCTCGCCGGGGCGGATCAGGGCGGCGGCGCTATCGGCATCGGTGATACGCGAACGAAGGGTCGGGCAGGCGATACGATCGGTCATTGTCACTCCCAAAGCGGCGGGCGGCGCCGAAACCGCCGCCCGCCCTGATGTCAGGCGGCGAGGTCGAGGACGATGCGGCCCTCGATCTGCCCTTGGCGCATCCGGTCGAACACGTGATTGACCTCGGTTAGCGGCGCGGTGGAAACCGTCGCCCTGACCTTGCCGTCTGCCGCGAAGTCCAGCGACTCCTGAAGGTCGAGCCGGGTTCCGACGATCGACCCGCGCACGGTGATGCCGTTCAGCACCAGACCGAAGATGTTGAGCGGGAAGTCGCCGGGCGGCAGGCCGTTGAGCGCCACCGTGCCGCCGCGCGCCATCATGCCCACGGCCTGCGCGAACGCCTTTTCGCTGACTGCGGTGACGAGCGCACCCTGCGCCCCGCCGCCGGTCTCGCGCCTGATCGCCGCCGCCGGGTCCGCCTCCGTCCGCGCATTGACCGTGACCTTCGCGCCCAAGCGGCGGGCCAGGTCCAGCTTGGCATCGTCGACATCGACCGCCGCGACGTTCAGCCCCATCGCGACGGCATATTGCACCGCCATATGGCCCAGGCCGCCGATGCCGGAGATGACGACCGTGTCGCCCGGCTTGGTGTCGGTCATCTTCAGCCCCTTATACACCGTCACCCCGGCGCAGAGCACCGGCGCGATCTCGGTAAAGCCGATATTGGCGGGCAGGTGGCCGACGAAATTGGGGTCGGCGATGACATAATCGGCGAAACCGCCATTGACCGAATAGCCGGTGTTGAGCTGGCTTTCGCACAGCGTTTCCCACCCGCCCAGGCAATGCACGCAGTGGCCGCAGGCGGTGTAGAGCCAGGGGACGCCGACCCGGTCGCCTTCCTTGATGTGCTTGACGCCCTTGCCGACCGCCGAGACATAGCCGACGCCCTCATGCCCCGGAATGAAGGGCGGGTTGGGCTTGACCGGCCAGTCGCCCTCGGCCGCGTGCAGATCGGTGTGACAGACGCCCGACGCCTGGATCGCGACCTGGATCATGCCGTCGCCGACCTCGGGGACGGGGACTTCATCGATGCTGAGCGGTTCGCCGAACGCACGGACGACCGCCGCCTTCATCGTCTTCGCCATGGTGTTTCTCCTGTCGAATGAGGATAGGCCGGGGATGGGCGCGGCGGCCGATCCCCGCCTTGATCACGGTCAAAAGAAGCCTGGGGTCAAAAGAAGCCGAGCTTCTTGGCCGAGTAGCTGACCAGCAGGTTCTTGGTCTGCTGATAATGGTCGAGCATCATCCGGTGCGTCTCGCGCCCGATACCCGAGCGCTTATAGCCGCCGAACGCCGCATGGGCGGGATAGGCGTGATAGCAGTTGGTCCACACCCGCCCCGCCTGGATCGCGCGGCCCATGCGATAGGCGCGGGTGCCATCGCGCGTCCACACGCCCGCGCCCAGGCCATAGAGCGTGTCGTTGGCGATGCGCAGCGCCTCCTCATCGTCCCTGAAGGTCGCGACCGACACGACGGGGCCGAAAATCTCCTCCTGGAACACGCGCATCCGGTTGTTGCCGCTCAGCACCGTCGGCTTGACATAATAGCCCTCCAGCCCCTCGGGCCGGTTGCGCGTGCCGCCGGTCAGCACCTTCGCGCCCTCGTCGCGGCCGATGTCGAGATAGCCGAGGATCTTGTCCATCTGCTCCTGCGACGCCTGCGCGCCGACCATGGTGGCGGGGTCGAGCGGATCGCCCTGGATCATCGCCTCGACCCGCGCGACCGCCTTTTCCATGAAGCGGTCATAGATGGATTCGTGGACCAGCGCGCGGCTGGGGCAGGTGCAGACCTCGCCCTGGTTGAGCGCGAACATGGCGAAGCCCTCGATCGCCTTGTCCAGATAATCGTCATCCTCGGCCGCGACGTCGCCGAAGAAGATATTGGGGCTCTTGCCGCCCAGCTCCAGCGTCACCGGGATCAGGTTTTCCGACGCATAGGACATGATGAGCTGCCCGGTCGTCGTCTCGCCGGTAAAGGCGATCTTGGCGATGCGCGGGTTCTGCGCCAGCGGCTTGCCCGCCTCGACGCCATATCCGTTGACGATGTTGAGCACGCCGTCGGGCAGCAGGTCGGCGATCAGTTCGGCCAGCACCATGATCGACGCCGGGGTCTGCTCGGCGGGTTTCAGCACCACGCAATTGCCCGCCGCCAGCGCGGGCGCCAGCTTCCAACAGGCCATCAGCAGCGGGAAGTTCCACGGGATGATCTGCCCGACGACGCCCAGCGGCTCGTGGAAATGATAGGCGACCGTGTCGTGGTCGATCTCCGAAATCCCGCCTTCCTGCGCGCGGATACAGCCCGCGAAATAGCGGAAATGGTCGATGGCCAGCGGCAGGTCGGCGGCGGTCGTCTCGCGGATCGGCTTGCCATTGTCCCAGGTCTCGACGGTGGCGAGACGGCCGAGATTCTCCTCCATCCGGTCGGCGATGCGGTGAAGGATCAGCGCCCGCTCGGCGACGCTGGTGCGGCCCCAGCTGTCCTTGGCCTTGTGCGCGGCGTCGAGCGCGAGTTCGATATCGGCCGCCTGGCTGCGCGCGACCTGGCAGATGACCTGTCCGTCGATCGGCGATCGGTTGTCGAACCAGCGTCCGTCGACCGGATCGACCCAGCGCCCGCCGATGAAATTGGCATAGCGTTCCTTGAACGGCGCGGTGCGGGCCCTGATGCTTTCCTGGATCGTCATGAAACCTCTCCTTGGTCTGTTATGGTGCCAAGGCTCTGCCTGTGCGGCGCGCGGGGCAAGCCGATCCGCGACGAGATGCGCGGTGCCGATGGACTTTCCGTCGGCAAGGCGTAGCATGTGTCGCACGGCGCGACGCGAAAGCCGCGCCGGTGTCGCACTTTGCGACAGTCGGAGAAGGATGCGGCGATGGACGGCGCCGGGATAGAACAGGGCCGGCGAGCCTATTTCGACGAGGGGCAGCTGCCGCTCGAAAGCGTGCGCCAGCCGGTGTTGCGCTCCTGGCTGCGCTGTACCGACATGGGGCTGGCCCAGGGGCGGCTGCGCGACGGCGGGCCGCTGACCGAGGGCGAACTCCATGCGCTGCGCCAGCGTCGCGAGTCGCTGCGTCGCCTCTGCCGCCCCGAACTGGAGATGCTGGCGGGCGAGGCGCGCGACACGGGCAGCGTCGTGATCCTGGCGGATGCCGACGGCATGATCCTCGACACCATCGGCGACACCGGCTTCCTGTCGCGGGCGGCGCAGGTGGCGCTGCGGCCCGGCGTGTCCTGGACCGAGGCGAGCACCGGCACCAATGCGATCGGCACCGCCATCGCCGAGCGTCGTCCGATCGCGGTGCATGGCGGCGAGCATTTCTTCGCCGAACATGCGGTGCTGAGCTGCGCCGCGACGCCGATCCTCGATCCGCGCGGCGCGATCGTCGGGGCGCTCGACATTTCGGGTCCTTCGGTCAGCGGGCACGGGCATGCGCTGGGGCTGATCCGCCTGGCGGTCGACCAGATCGAGCACCGGCTGTTCCGCACCGGCTTTGCGGATTGCCGCGTGCTGCGCATGCACGACGATGCGGCGATGCTGGGCACGGCGCGAGAGGGGATATTGGTGTTTCGCGACGACCGGCTCGTCGCGGCCAACCGGCGCGGCCTCTCGCTGGTCGGGCGTAGCTGGGAGGCGCTGGACGACACCGCGCTCGCCGAGCTGGTCGACATGCGCAGCCAGGCGACGAAGGGGCAGCTGCGCCTGGCCAATGGCGCGACGCTGATCGGCGGTTGGGATGCGGAGGCGCGAAGCGGCGGCATCGAGCTGTCGGTCGCGCGTCCTCTGGCGGATGACCGGGCGGAGGCGATCGACGCGGCGCTGGCGGCCCATGGCGGCAATGTCTCGGCGGCGGCGCGGCAACTGGGCGTCCACCGCAGCACGATCCACCGGCATCTCGCCCGCCAGCGTTGAAGGGGCCGGGCGCCCGTATTTTGACCATCGTCAATGTCGGCGACGCTCTCCTGCGTCACGAGGGCGGCGAAGGAGACCCTGCGCGATGGACCGCAACCCGCTTCAAGGCAGCGTCGTGCCGTTCGCGCGTCGCTGGCACGTCATCCACGAAATCGACCTGGTCCGGCTGATTCAGGAACATCGCCGTCGCCTGGCCCTGTGCGACCAGGCGGAGGCGATCGCGGACAGCCTGCCGGCGCAGCCCGACGCGCCGATGACGGCGGCATTCCTGACGGCCTTGCAGGGGCTGGTGGCGAAGGGGGAGCGGGTCGATGGCGATTATCTGGCGGCGATGCTGCTCAACGGGCATGAAGACCCGCTCGCCTGGACGCTGCTCGACCATGTCCGGCATCGGCACATGGCGGACGGCGCGGCGGCGCGCGATCTGATCGAGGCTTTTGACGGGGCGGATGCCGCCATGGGGCCCGAGACGCTTGGCCATATGCTGCGCTGTTTCTTCACCGGGTGCCGCCGCGCGGTCGATTTCGAGCAGCTCACCATCATCGCCCTGGCCGGGCACCGCCTGACGCGCGAGGCCCGCGCGCTGCTGGTCGAGGCGCTGGCGGACAACGTCGCGGCCTGACCGCTTCTCAGGCTGCGGCGCGGGCGGCCAGCGCGTCGCGGTCGCTGATCGTGATGGCCCGGCCGCCGGGCAGGCCGATGATCCCGCTCTGCTTCATTTGGGTCAGCTGGCGGCTGACCGTCTCGATCGTCATGCCCAGCACGTCGGCGATCTGTCCGCGCGTCAGCGGCAGGTCGAAGGTAAGCGGCCCGTCGCGGCTGGCCCGGCACCCGCCGGCCCCGGCACGCGCCGCCATGTCGAGCAGGAACCCGGCCAGCTTCTCCCCCGCCGACTGGCGCGCCAGCACCAGCATCCGCCCGCGCGCCTCGTTCAGCGACTCGAAGGTCCGCTGGAGCAACAGCCGCTCCATGCGTTGGTGATCCTCCAGCACCCGCTCGAAGGCGACACGCGGAAAGACGCAAAGCTCGGCATCGGTCAGCGCGGTCAGGGTGAAGTCGACATCGCCCGCATAGGGCTGTCCGAAGAAATCGGCCGGATAGAGCAGGCCGACCGTCTGTTCGCGCCCGTCGGCGGTGGCGGCGACCAGTTTCAGCACCCCCGACAGCAGGTTGCCGCAGAGCACCGCCTCGTCACCCGCCCAGGCGATGGTCTGGCCCCGCGCGACATGGCGGCGCTGGCCTATCGTGTTGAGCGCGATCAGCTCGCGGTCGTCGAGGCTGCCGCACAGGGCCCGGTCGCGCACCGCGCAGTCGGCACAAACGTCGTTCGGGATCATGGCCTTGCCCGATAGCATGGCCATGATCCCTTGTCGTCGGACGGATTGTCCCATCCGTCAGTGTCGCGGCGACACATCCTCCTCCTGCGGCAAGTGGAATTCATGCCACATGCCGTTGAGGATGCCGAAGCCGATGGCCAGGCCGAGGCCGAGGACCCAGGAGAAATACCACATGGACGGGGCCTTTCAGTAGAAGTCGGGGTTGGTGCGCACCGCATCCGCCGTCACGCGGCCGAACATCACCCGGTAGGCCCAGGCGGTGTAGGCCAGCACGATCGGCAGGAAGACGATGGTGACGAACAGCATGATGCCCAGTGTCTTCTGCGTGGACGAGGCGTTCCAGACCGTCAGGCTGCTATGCGCATCGATGCTGGAGGGCAGGATGAAGGGGAAGATCGAACAGCCGACCGTGGCGATGATGCCCGTCGCGGCCAGCGACGACCCGGCAAAGGCGACGCTCTCGCGCCTGCTCCTGATACCGATCAGCGCCAGCATAGGCCCGGCAAAGCCCAGAATGGGCAGCGCCGTCATCCAGGGATAGGCGGCATAATTGTCCAGCCACGCGCCGCCCGCCGCTTCCGTCGTCATGTGCAGCGGATTGGACGGGCCGAGAGGATCGACCGTGCCGACGACATGATAGCCCATGCCGCCCCAGGCGACGAAGGCAAAACCGCCCGCGAACAGCAGGATCGCGGCGATCGCAGCCACCGTACCGAACGTCCGGGCGCGGTCGTGGACCGGCCCGTGCTCGACCTTGATCGACAGCCACGCCGCGCCGTGCAGCACCAGCATCGCCACCGACAACAGCCCGCACAGCAGCGTGAAGGGCGTGAACAGGCCCAGCAGCGTCCCGTCGTAAAAGGCGCGCAGATCGCTGTCGAGGCGGAAGGGCGCGCCCAGCAGGACGTTGCCGACCGCCACGCCGAAGACGAGCGCGGGCACCAGCCCGCCGACGAACAGCGCCCAGTCCCAGCGGGTGCGCCATGCCGGGTCGGGCCGCTTGCTGCGATATTTGAACCCCACGGGCCGCAGGATCAGCGCGGCGAGGACCAGGAACATCGCCAGGTAGAAGCCCGAAAAGCTGACCGCATAGACGAAGGGCCAGGCGGCGAAGATCGCCCCGCCGCCCAGGATGAACCAGACCTGGTTCCCCTCCCAGGTCGGCCCGATGGAATTGATGACCATCCGCCTCTCGGCATCGTTCCGCGCGACGAAGGGCAGGAGAGCGGCGACCCCCAGGTCGAATCCGTCGGTCAACGCGAAGCCGATCAGCAATATACCCAGCAGCGCCCACCAGATCAGGCGCAACATCTCGTAATCGAACATATCCCAGTCCTTTGGCTCAGGCGGCAACAGGAATGGCGGCGGGGATCGGGCCGGGGCCGGGCTGGTCGTCCCGTTCCTCCGGCCCGTGCGCGATGGCGGCCAGGATCAGCCGGACCTCGATCACGGCCAGCACGCCGTACAGCGCGGTGAAGCCCGCCAGCGTGGTCCAAAGCGCGCCGCGCGACAGCGAGCTGGTCGCGAGGAAGGTCGGCAGCACGCCCTCGATCGCCCAGGGCTGACGCCCCAGTTCGGCGACCAGCCAGCCCAGCTCGATCGCCACCCAGGGCAGCGGGATCGCCGCCACCGCCAGCTTGAGGAACCAGCGCGCATCCATGTGCATCCGCAGCGAACACAGGGCGAAGGCGGTCGCGAACAGCGCGATCATCGCAAAGCCGATCCCCGCCATGATGCGAAAGCTCCAGAAGAGCAGGCCGACATCGGGCACCGTGTCCCATGCCGCCGCCTCGATCTGCTGCGGCGTCGCGCTGCGCGGATCGGCCATTTGCCGCTTGAGGAGCAGCGCATAGCCCAGGTCGCGCTTATGCGCCTCGAACCGCGCCCGCTGGGCCGGGTCCTGCGGATCGGCCTTCAGCCGCTGTACCGCGTCATAGGCGATCACGCCCGATGCGATCCGCTCCTGCGCCTTCAGCACCAGTTCGGACATGCCCGTCACCGTGCCGTCCAGGCTGCGCGTCGCGATCAGGCCCAGGACCCAGGGGATCTCGACCTTGTAGCGGGTCTCATGCGCCTTGACGTCGGGCAGCCCGAACAGCGTCAGCCCCGACGGGCCGGGTTCGGTGTGCCAGACCGCCTCGATCGCGGCGAGCTTCATCTTCTGGTTGTCGGTCAGCGCATAGCCGCTCTCGTCGCCCAGCACGACGACCGACAGCGAGGAGGCGAGGCCGAACGCCGCCGCGACCGTCATCGACCGGCGCGCGACGGACACGAACCGCCCCTTCAACAGCCAGAAGGCCGACACGCCCAGCACCACGACCGAGGCGCAGACATAGCCCGCGCTGACCGTATGGACGAACTTGGCCTGCGCCACCGGATTGAACAGCACCGCGCCGAAGTCCGCGACCTCCATCCGCATCGTGTCGGGATTGAAGGTCGCGCCGACCGGGTTCTGCATCCAGCCATTGGCGATGAGGATCCACAGCGCCGACAAATTGGTGCCCAGCGCCACCAGGAAGGTGACGATCAGATGCCCCAGCTTCGACAGCCGGTCCCAGCCGAAGAACATCAGCCCGACGAACGTCGCCTCCAGGAAGAAGGCCATCAGCCCCTCGATCGCCAGCGGCGCGCCGAAGATGTCGCCGACATAATGCGAGAAATAGGACCAGTTGGTGCCGAACTGGAACTCCATGGTCAGCCCGGTGGCGACCCCCAGCACGAAGTTGATGCCGAAAATCTTGCCCCAGAAGCGCGTCGTCACCCGCCACACCGGGCGATTGGTCATGACATAGACCGATTCCATGATGACCAGCATCATCGACAGGCCCAGAGTCAGCGGCACGAACAGGAAATGATACAAGGCGGTGGCCGCGAATTGCAGCCGCGACAGGTCGACGACCCCGGGGTCCATGGCATGTCTCCATAAAAGGAGCCGCCCCCCGGCCCCTTGTCCACGGATTCGCTACGCCTCGGTCCACCCCCCGACATTGACCGCGGTCAAAGACGACCGCCCACGCCGCTGCGACGGTCGCGGCATGACGACGATCGCCCATGATGCCCCCGCCGCCCGGATGCGGAGCCGCTGGTTGAAGGATGCGGCCGCGGGCCGTGACGGGACGCCGGGCCTGCTGCTCCTCGATACGCTGGCCGCCATCGGCTTCGCGGCCGGGATCGCGGGGGGCGTCGCGGCGGTGGCGGGGCGGGGGGCGGTGCTGCCCTGGGCCCTGCTCGCGATCGGCATGGGGATGGCGCGCGGATGGCTCGCGATGCTGGCCGTGCGACAGGGGGCCGCGCGGGCGGGACTGGTCAAGCGGGCGCAACGGCGGCGCGTCGTCGCCGCCGCCCTGTACCGGCAGGCGGGCATGCCGATGGACAGCGGCCAGCTGGCGACGCAGGCCGTGGATGCGGTCGAGGCACTGGACGGGTTCGTCGCCCGTTTCCTCCCCGCACGCCGGGCCGCCGCCGTCGCGCCGATCCTGGTCCTGGCCGCGACGGCCTGTGCCAGCCCGGTCGCGGCCGTCATCCTGGCGGCGACGCTGCTGCCCTTCGTCGCGGCGATGATCCTGGCGGGCGGCGCGGCGGCGGACGAGTCGCGGCGGCAGTTCCTTGCGCTGCATCGTCTGTCGGCGCGTTTCGCCGACCGGGTGCGCGCCTTGCCCGTGGTGCTGGCCTTCCGCGCCGAGACACGCGAGACCCAGGCGATCGGCGCCGCCGCGCAGGAACTGGCGGAGCGGACCATGCGGGTCCTGCGGATCGCCTTCCTGTCGTCCGCCGCGCTGGAATTCTTCGCGGCGCTGTCGGTCGCGCTGGTCGCGGTCTATTGCGGTTTCTCGCTGCTCGGCCTGCTGCCCTTTGCGGCCCCCGAGACGCTGAGCTTGCCGCGTGCCTTCTTCGTGCTGGCCCTGGCGCCGGAATTCTATGCGCCGATGCGCCGCCTGGCCGCCGCCTATCATGACAAGCAAGGCGCGGAGACGGCCGCCGAGACGCTGATGCCGCTGGTCGAGCCGGGGCGCGCGGTTCCGGTCGCGGCGGCGGCGGCCGGGGTGCTGACCTTGCGCGATGTCACGATCCATTATCCCGGCAGCGACGCGCCCGCCGTCTCGCGTCTCTCCCTGTCCGTCGGGGCCGGTGAGACGGTGGCGCTGCTGGGGCCGTCGGGCAGCGGCAAGACCAGCGTGCTGCACCTGCTGCTGGGCCTTGCGCCGCTATCGGCCGGAACGGTCGAGATGGACGGCGCGGCCTTGACCTCGCTGGCGGGGCAGGCGAGCTGGGTCGGCCAGCATCCGTTGCTGATCGCGGGCACGATCCGCGAAAATCTGTTGCTGGCCCATCCCGAGGCCACGGCGCTGGCCCTGCAACGGGCCGTCGTCGTGGCGGGGCTGATGCCGATGCTCCGCCGTCGTCCGGGCGGCCTGGATGCGCCGCTCGATGCGCGGGGAAGCGGTTTGTCGGGCGGCGAACGGCGGCGCATCGCCCTGGCGCGCGCTTTGTTGAACCCCGCGCCCTTCCTGTTGCTCGACGAGCCGACCGCGCATCTCGACGCGGTGGCCGAAGCCGCGCTGATCCGGACGATCGGCGGGGCGGCGCGCGGGCGCACGACGGTGATCGCCACCCATAGCCCCGCGCTCGCCGCCATCGCGACGCGCGTCATCCATCTGGGACCCGTCGCATGACCCTTCGCACATGGATCGCCGCCGAACGCCGGAACGAGCGTCGCCGTCTGTGGCGGGCGGGCGGCTGTGCCGCGTCGGTGGCGGCCGCATCGGTGCTGCTGCTCGCGCTGTCGGGCTGGTTCCTGACCGCCGCCGCGCTGGCGGGCGGGGCCGGGATCGTGGCGGCGCAGGCGTTCAACTATATGCTGCCCTCCGCCGCGATCCGCCTGCTGGCGATCGTGCGGACCGGCGCGCGCTATGGCGAGCGGCTGGCGAGCCATGGCGCGGCGTTCGGCGCGCTCGCCCGGCTGCGGCCCGCGCTCTACCGCGCGATCACCGCCGCGCCGCCCCGGGTCGCGCTGGCGCTGGGGCGGGGCGAGGCGACCGCGCGGCTGATCGGCGATGTCGATGCGGTGGAATGGCGCTTCGTCCGTCTGTCGGGGCCGTGGGGCGCCGTCGCGGCGGTCATGGCGGGGGCGGCATTGACCCTGCTCGGCGGTTGGCCGGCGATGGTGGCGACGCTGGCCTGTGCCGGGGGCGTCCTGGCTCTGGCCCTTCAGGGCGCACGCCGGTTGGAGCAGCCCGGCCGCGCGGTGCAACGGGCGACGGGCGCGCTGCGCGAGGAGGTGGCGATGCTGGGAAGCGCGGCGGCGGAGCTGCGCTGCTTCGCGCTGGAGGACTGGGCGGCCGCGCGCGTCGCGGCGGCGAGCGATCGCCTGGCCGAAGCGCAGAACCAGCAGGCTGCGGTCGCCGCGCGGTTCGAGGCGCTGCACGCGACCGGCGTGGCCGTGGCGGCGGCGTCGGCCCTGATGCTGTCGCTCGACGCCGGTGCGCCGGTCGCCGCGCTCGCGGCGTTGGCGGCGGCGATGACCGTCGACGGGCTCGCGCCGATCCTGCGGGCGTCGACCGAAAGGGGGCGGCTGCGCGAGGCGGAGGCGCGGCTGGATGCGGTTTTCGATGCGGCGGCGGACCCGCGTCCCGCTGTCGGATCGCGCGGCCAGCCGATCCTCGTCCTCGATGGCGAGCTGTGCATGCCGGGCAGCCGGATCGCGCTGACCGGGCCATCGGGCTGCGGCAAGACGACGTTGATCGAAGGCTTGCTGGGGCTGCGTCCGCTACGGTCCGGCCGGATCGGGATCGACGGCCGGGATGCGGCCGATCTGCCGCCCGCGACGCTGCGCGCGCTCTTCGCCTGGGCGCCGCAGGAGGCGATGCTGATCGCGGGCACGGTTCGCGACAATCTGCGCATGGCCGATCCGCATGCGACCGAGGATCGCCTGTGGCAGGCGCTGGGCGACGCGGCGCTGGATGCGGTGGTGCGGGGCTTGCCGGACGGGCTGGACAGCTGGCTGGGCGAGGATGGCGCGCGATTGTCGGGCGGAGAGCGTCGGCGGCTGTCGCTGGCCCGCGCCTATCTGAGCGATGCGCCCTGGCTGTTGCTCGACGAACCGGGCGAGGGGCTGGACGCCGATGTCGCGGCGGAGGTTGCGCGTTGCCTTGCTGCCCGGCTGGAGCGGACCGGGCAGGGGATGATCCTCGTCAGCCATCGCCCCGTGCTGAGCGCGCTGTGCGAACGGCAATGGGCGGCGGACGATGCGTCCCGCCGATCCGCCGCCTGAGCTAACCCGCGACGATGGCGAGCCGCGTCCGGTCGATCAGGCGCACGCCGCGCAGACCGCAAAGCTGGATCACCCCGTCATTCTGGAGGGCGGTCATGTGGCGGCTGACCGTCTCGACCGCCAGGCCCAGCGCCTCCGCCATCGCGCCGCGTGACAGGGGCAGGCGAAACATGCCGTCGCCCTCCGCTCCGCAGCGCCGCGCCATGTCGAGCAGCAGCGCGGCCACCCGTGCGTCGGCGCGGGCGCGGGCCAGCATCGGCATCCAGCGCCGCACCTCGCCCAAGGTCGCCAGCGTCCGGCGCAGCAGCAGCCGCCCGGCGGCGGGATGGCGGATCAGCATCTCCTCCAGCGCCTGGCGCGGATAGACGCACAGATCGGCATCGCCCAGCGCCGTGATCGCATCGGCCGACCGGTCGGCGAAGAGCGTGCCGACGAAATCGCCGGGATAGAGCAGCCCGACGATCTGGACGCCGCCATCCGCCTGCATGCGCGTCACCTTCAGCACGCCGGAGACGAGATGCGCGCAATGGCGTGCGGGATCGCCGATCCAGCCGAAAGCCTGCCCCGCGCGTAGCCGACGGCGGTGACCGATCTGATGGATCGCGGCCAGGGCGGCCTCGTCCAGACCGTCGCACAGCGCCATGCTCCGCCCGGCACAGGCCGCGCAGCGTGGCGGAAGGTCAGACGGCATGGCTGAAGCGGGTATCGTCCTCGTTGCGCCAGGCATCCATGGCCGCCGCGATGGTGCGGGCATAGGGCAGGGCCTCCGCCGCCAGCCGCAGGCACGCCCCGTCCCAGGCGATCAATCCGATCTGCTCGAACCGACCGAGCCGTTCGCGAATGGCGGTCCGCTCGGGCAGGCCATCGAGGTTCGCGACGCCGTGACACAGCACGTCCGCAATCGCCCGCGCCCGGCGCTGCTCCAGGGGGCCGCGATGAAGGCCGCGCGTCGTCGCGAACCGACCCGCGCCGATCGCCTGATGCCATGCCCCCGCATTCTTGGCGTTCTGGAGCAGGCGGTCGGGAAAGGCGCTGATCGCGCTGGCGCCCAAGCCGATCACGATGTCGGCGGGATCGTCGGTAAAGCCCTGGAAATTGCGGCGCAGCCGTCCGTTCGCCGCCGCGCTCGCCAGCGGGTCATGGCCTTGCGCGAAATGGTCGAAGCCGATGGCGCGGTAGCCTGCACGCGTCAGCCGGTCATGCGCCAGCGCCGCCTGGCCGAAACGCGCCGCCGCACCCGGAAGCGCCCGTGCGTCGATACGGCGCTGGCGGGGGATGAGGTGCGGCACATGCGCATAGCCGAACACCGCCAGCCGTTCCGGGGCCAGCGCGATGGCCTCCTCAAGCGTCGCGGCCAGCGTCGCGTCGTCCTGGCCGGGCAGGCCGTACATCAGGTCGAAATTGATCGATCCGACCCCGGCGGCGCGCAACAGGGCGACCGCGCGGACGATCTGGTCGCGCGGCTGGACCCGACCGATCGCCGCCTGAAGTGCCGGGTCGAAGGTCTGCACCCCCAGGCTGGCCCGCGCGACGCCGGTTTCCGCGATGACGCTCGCCCAGTCCGCGTCGAAACCGCGCGGATCGATCTCCAGCGACAGCGTCGCCTCCTGGCTGGCGAAGGCGGTGCGCAGATGGGCGACCAGCGCGGCGAAGGCCACGGGCGGGATCGCATTGGGGCTTCCGCCACCAAAGGCGATCCGGGCGATCCGTCCGCGTCCCTTCAGCCGGGCGGCCACCAGATCGATCTCGGCGTGCAACCGCGCGAGATAGGTGTCCAGCCGCGCGGTCCGGTTCGCCGCCCCGGTGTTGCACCCGCAATACCAGCAGATCGCCCGGCAATAGGGGATATGGAGATAGAGCGACACGATCTCGTCCGCCCCGACCATGTCGAGCGCCGCCGCCATGTCGGCATCGCCCACATGGTCGCCGAACTCGGCGGCGGTGGGATAGCTGGTGTAGCGCGGCACGGGCCGGGCGAGCAGATCGGGATGATAGGGCCACATGCCCATGTCGTGCCCCGGCGGTGCGCGCATGCCTTTGACCGCCGTCAAACCGGCGCTTGTCGATGGTCAAGGCGGCGGGGCGGGGGCGCTCCTATCCCGATGCCCACAGCCTCACAGGAGACATGGGATGACCGTCATCAGAACCGCCGCCACCCTGTTCGCGCTCGCCGCGACGGGAATCGGTACGTCGGCATGGGCGCAGGATAGTGGGGGACGCGACGCTCGGGTCGGGACTCGCGCCGGGGACGTGCTGCTCCGCGCCCGCGCCATCCTCGTCGCGCCCAATGAGCGGTCGGGCAGCATCCTGCCCGGCTTCCCCGGCGAGCCGGTGAAGGTCGACGACCGCGTGATGCCGGAGGTCGACGCGACCTATATGGCGACCGACCATATCGGCGTCGAACTGATCGCCTCGACCACGAAGCATGCGATCGGCGGGGTGCGGGGCACGACCGGCGGCATCGGCAGGCTCGCCTCAACCTGGGTCCTGCCGCCGACCCTGACCGTCCAATATCACTTCGCACCGACCCGGCATGTCCGGCCCTATGTCGGTGCGGGCGTGAACTATACGATCTTCTGGAACGAGGCGGCTTCGGAGGGGCTCGAAAGCGCGGTGGGGCCGACCAGGGTCCATTTGAAGGACAGCGCAGGCTGGGCGGTGCAGGCGGGCGTCGATATGGACCTCACCCGCCGGGTCTTTCTGAACCTCGACGTCAAATATATCGATATCGACACCACCGCGCGGCTGGACAATGCGGCGCTGGGCCGCCAGCGGGTGAACGTCTCGCTGGACCCGCTGGTGTTCGGGGTCGGCCTGGGGCTGCGCCTGTGAGGAAGGCCGGTCGGCGTCGAGGCTTATCGGCGGGCTGAGGGCGCGGGGCTGCGCCTGGTGTCGATCCATCGCACGAGCCCCGCGATCAGCGTACAGATCACGAGGGCGATCGACGTGCCCACGATCGTATCGACGGCGCGGGCCTGGGGTGCGCCCGCGCTTTGCAAAGGAAGGGCGATCTTGGCGATCACGACGAACAAGGGCGTCACGCATCCGACGAAGATGGTATAGTTGACCGCACGCAGCGCGATCGTCAGCGCGGCCAGCGGCAGCACCAGTGCCTCCAGCGCGACCCGGCCGTTGGCGTGGCCGATCAGGACCATCACGATCGCGGTCCCGATCAACGTCCCCGCGATCCGCTCGACCGCGCGCCAGGACGAGGTGCGGATATTGACCGTGATGACGACCACCGCCGTCATCGTCGCCCATTGCGGATAGGCCAGCCCCAGTCCATGCGCCGCCAGGAAACAGGCGAACACCGCGACACCGGCGCTGGCGGCATGAAGCAGCGCCGACCGGGTCGAGGGAAGCTCGGGCGGGGCGGGGCGTGCCGCATCGCGGTCACGGTTTGGCCGCTCCAGCACATGGATGCTGCCGATCCGAAGCAGCAGCGCCAGACCCCCACCGGCCAGGAACGCGATGCCGACCGCCATCGGGCCTGCCGCATCGACCGGCCATTCCGCCGCCACGACCACCACGACACCCAGCAGCATGCCCACCGTGGCCATGCCATAGGACCGGCCGGCGACAAAGGTGATCGCCGCGACCGCCACCGCCGCCAGCGTGTCGGTCAGCGGAAGGGCGGGATGGACCATGGCCGTCATGGCCGTCGCCAGCACCGCGCCGCCGATGACGAACAATGCTATGGCCCGCAGGCGCGATGCGGCATGGAGCCGGTTGTCCGCCAGACAGGCCCAGAACGCGGCATAGGCCCCCCAGATATCCGCCGGGCGATGGGACGCCTGCGCCCACAGGATCATCGCCAGCACCGCGACGCTGCCCGATGCGCCCTCCAGCAGCGCGAACTCGCCCGCGCGGAACTGTACGCCACGACGCGCCAGCCCGGTGGCCAGGCGGCGGGCGATCGCCCGATCACGGGCAGGGACGGATGGGGGCTGCACGGGCACGACGGGCTCTTTGGATAACCGAGGGGAACACGCCCCGATAGCCGTTTTGCGGCCACGCCTGGAGCGACTTGTTGGCATGGGCGCTATTCCCTAAAGGAATGACATGGAGTTCCGAACGCTACGCGCCTTTGTCGAAGTGGTTCGCCAGGGCAGCTTTTCGCAGGCGGCCCGGACGATCTTCGCGACGCAGTCCACGGTCAGCAAGGCGGTCAAGCAGCTGGAGGACGAACTCGGCGCGCCGCTGTTCGACCGGATCGGCCCGCGCGTGAAGCTGACCACCTTTGGCGAGGCGCTGTATCCGCGCGCCGCGCGCCTGCTGGCGGAACGGAGCGACCTGCTCGTCGAACTGGACGAGATACGCGGATTGCAGCGGGGCAGCCTCCGGATCGGCCTGCCCCCGGTCGGCAGCGCGCGGATCTTCGCGCCGATGCTGGCCCGCTATCGCCGGACCTATCCGGGCATCGCCATCGAATTGCGCGAGCATGGCGGCGACCAACTCCTCGACATGGTGCGCACCGGCGAGATCGAACTGGCGGCGACGGTCGATCCCAGCGCGCCGGAATGGCATAGCCAGGAGGTCTGGCGCGATCCGGTGATGGCGGTCATGGCGCGCGATCATCCGCTGGCCAAGGCCGGGTCGCTGTCGCTCGACGCCTTGCGCGACGAGCCGTTCATCCTGTTTTCCGACAGATTCGTGCTGCATCGCATGGTGGTCGATGCGTGCCACCGCCATGGGTTCAAGCCGAACATCGCGGTCCAGAGCAGCGAGGTGGAATTCATCCTCGAACTGGCCGCGTCGGGGATCGGCATCGCCTTTCTGCCCCGGTTGCTGGTGGACCAGGTCGATGCGGAGCGTATCTGCGGCGTCCTGGTGACCGAACCCTATATCGAGTGGCGGCTGGCGATGGTCTGGCGCAACGGCGCCTTCCTGTCGCACGCCGCGCGCGCCTGGTTGCAGATGGTGGCCGACCAGGCGGATTAGCCGGTCGCCCGGGGGCGGCGATCCGTCCGGGTCAGTCGATTTGGGAATGGAGGCCAGTCAGAGCTTTCGTTTTTCGCAACCCGGCCCTTGGCCTATTTTCGTCGCTTACCGGGTCGGTGACCCGTCAAGCGAGGTCTTTCGATGATCATTTCCGCGCCCACGGATTTCCGCGAGGCGGCCCGGCGCCGCCTGCCGCGCTTCCTGTTCGACTATATCGATGGCGGTGCCGTCACCGAGTCCACCATGGTCGGCAATGTCGACGCCTTGCAGCGGGTGGCGCTGCGCCAGCGGGTCCTCAAGGGCGCGGGGGACCCGTCGCTGGCGGTGACGGTGCTGGGCCAGCCATGGGCGATGCCGGTCGCGCTGGGGCCGGTCGGGGCGACGGGAATGTATGCCCGGCGCGGCGAGGTGCAGGCGGCGCGGGCGGCGGGTCTTGCGGGCATCCCCTATGCCCTGTCCACCGTCTCGGTCGCATCGATCGAGGAGGTGGCGCGCGACGCGCCGGGGCAGCTCTGGTCGCAGCTCTATGTGCTCAAGGACCGCGGCTATATGCGCAACGCGCTCGACCGGGCCTGGGCGGCGGGGATGCGGACGCTGGTGTTCACCGTCGATATGCCGACGCCCGGCTCGCGCTATCGCGATCGGCGCTCCGGCATGGCCGGGCCCGCCGCGACGCTGCGCCAATATGCCCAGGCGCTCCGCCACCCGCGCTGGGCGGTCGATGTGGGATTGCGCGGCCGCCCGCTGTCCTTCGGCAATATCGAGGCCTATGTCGGCCATTCGATGAGCATGGCCGACTATACCGGCTTTCTGGCGCGCAATTTCGACCCCGCCATCCATTGGCGCGATCTGGAATGGGTGCGCCAGGACTGGAAGGGCGCGCTGATCCTCAAGGGCATTCTCGACCCCGAGGACGCGCGCGAGGCGGTCCGTTTCGGGGCGGATGGGATCATCGTGTCCAACCATGGCGGGCGGCAGCTCGACGGGGCCATGCCCACCGCCACGGCGCTTCCCCCCATCGCCGATGCGGTCGCCGGTGCGATCGCGGTGCTGGCCGATTCCGGCGTGCGCTCGGGGATCGACGTGGTGCGCATGATGGCGCTGGGTGCGGATGCGGTGCTGCTCGGCCGGGCCTATATCTATGCGCTGGCGGCGCGGGGGCAGCGGGGGGTGAGCGAACTGCTCGACCTGATCGCCGCGGACATGCGGGTGACGATGACCCTGATCGGGGCCGACCGTCCCGGCGCGATCACCCGAGACAGTCTCGCCGGGCTGCCGCCCTCGGTGCAGGGCCGGTCGGAGGCGCTGCGGGGCGGCGGGTGAACGGCGGCCGCCTCAGGCCAGGTGGCGGCGCTCCAGTCGGGTGACGTCGGGCGTCCCAAGCAGCGCCAGCGTCGTATCGACCTGCCGCCGCAGCATGGCGAGTACGGCATCGACGCCGCGCTCGCCATCCGCCGCCAGGGCATAGAGCAGCGGGCGGCCGACCAGCACGCCCTTCGCACCGGCGGCCATTGCCTTCACCACATCGGCACCGTCCCGAACCCCGCTGTCCATCAGCACGGGCAGCCCGCACGCATCCGCAACGGCGGGCAGAAGGTCGATGGGGGCGGGCGCGTCCTCCAGCTGGCGGCCGCCATGGTTGGAGACGACGACACCATCCACCCCCAGCCGTTCGCAATGCCGCGCATCTTCGGCGGAGACGATGCCCTTGACGATCAGCGTGCCGCGCCAGTCGTCGCGAAGCCGCGCCAGTGCCGCCCAGTCGAAGCTCGCATCCATCTGGCGCGCCATCAGCGCGGCCTGCGCCTCCACGTCCCCGTCACCCGCGGCGACGAAATGGGCGAGCTGCGGAAAGCCCTGGCGCACCTGCCGGAGCGACCAGACCGGATGGCGGACACCGTCGAGCAGGATGCGCGGCGTCATGCGCAGGGGGACGCCGAAGCCGTTGCGCCGATCGCGCACCCGGTCGCCGTTCACCGCGACATCGACGGTGAGGACCAGGGTCGTGCATCCCGCCTCGCGCGCGCGGGCCACCAGTCGATCCGCCAGCGCGCGCTGGACGACATAGAGCTGGAACCACAATTCCCCGTCCGAGGCGCGGCGCACCGCCTCGATCGTGCTGGTCGCCGCGGTGGACAGGCAGAAGGGGATGCCCGCCCGCGCCGCCGCACGCGCCAGGATCAGGTCCCCCTGCGGCCGCACCACGCCGGTCAGGCCCATCGGTGCGACCGCGAACGGGCTTTCCCAGGGGCGGCCGAACGGCGCGATCGCCTGTCGACGCTGCGAGACATCGGTCAGGCGATCCGGCAGCAGCCGGGTCCGCGCGAAAGCCTCGCGGTTGCGCGAAAGGCCGCGCTCGGAACCGGCGCCGCCCTCCAGATAGTCGAACACGATGCGCGGCAACCGGCGGCGCGCGGCGGCGCGATAATCGTCGAGTGTGATGAGCGCGCGGGTCATGTCAGTGATGGTCCAGCCACACGTCCAGCACGGCGCAGCGTCGTTCCTCGCGCACGACCCGCAGCGCCTCGGCGATGGCGTCGTCGATCTCCGCCGGGTCGCGAAGCTGCCGCCCCCATGCGCCGCCCGACGCGGCGGCGATGCCGACATAATCGGGGGCGGGGTCGAACGAGGTGTCCAGATCGTCGGCATGCGCGGCAAAGCCCTCCGGATGCACCGCCAGTGTCGACAGCTTGGGCGATTTCCAGCCGCGATTGTTGAAGACGATCTGCACGAACGGTGCGTCATAGCGTCGCGCCATCCAGTGCACCGAACTGGGCACGGTGAACAGGAACGAACCGTCGCCGGTCAGCGCCACCACCGTCGCATCGGGCCTGGCCAGCCGGACGCCGATCGCCGCCCCGCCGTTCCACCCCAGCGATCCGCCGCCGCTCGTGGAGATCGCCCCCGGCGTGTCGAGCCGCAGGTGATCGAACACCACGCCATAGTTGGAGATCGCCTCGTTGACGAAGAGCATGTCGTCGGTCTGGGCTGCACGCAGCCGCGACATGAAATATTCCGGAGTGATGGTTCCGACCGGAACCACCTCGCGCGTTCGCAGCACCGTTTCGCGCGCCGCGTGGCGATGGGCATAATGCGCGCGCCGCTCCTCGATGCGCGCGGCGGGGAGGGGCCGCGCGGCGAGCCAGTCGTCCAGCTGGGCGAGCGCGGTCGCGGCGTCGGCGCGGCACACCGCCTCCGCCGCGATCCGCCACAAAGGCATCTGTTCCTTCAGCGGGTCGACATCGATGTGGAAGATCCGCGCGCCGTCGCCCGGCGCCGACACGGTCGGGATCCACGGCACGTCGCTGTCGATCACCAGCACCATATCCGCCGCGGCCAGATCGGCATTCTGCTGCGGCTGATTCCATTGGTTGCCGAGATAGAGCGGGTGGCTGTGCGGGAAGTTCATCGCATTGGGCACGGATTCGAGCACCCCGATCCCCAACCGCTCGCACAGCGTCACCAGGGGCGCGACCGCCGCCGGATTGCGGCCCAGAAAGGACGTGACGACGAGCGGCCGTCGCGCCGTCAGCAGGGCCTCGCCGATCATCGCCACCGTTTCGGGCGGCAGGGCGCCCGGCCCGATGCAGCGCCAGGCCGCCGCCTCGTCGGGGGTCGGCGCGACCTCTTCCTCCATCACCTCGCGCGCGCCGATCAGATAGACGGGGCCCTTGGGATCGGACCCGGCGAACTGGAAGGCGCGGTGCACCAGTTCCTTGACGTTGCGCCCGGTGCGGATCTCGTTGTCGTAGCGCATATAGCCGCGCACCAGCCCGCGCTGGTCATGGACGTCCTGGATCCACTGGATGAACTCGTTGCGCGATCCCTTCAGCTCGCCATGCTGGGTGAAGGGGGACGCACCCGCGAAGATCAGCATCGGGGCGCGTCCCTTGGCGGCGTTGTGGACCGCGCCTGCCAGCGCCTGGGTTCCGCATTCGACATGCACCACCACCGCCTGCGCCACACCGCTTGCCAGCCAGAAGCCGTGCGCGGCGCTCATGCCGACCATTTCATTGGGGCAGGTGACGATGCGCGGGATCGGCCGCCCGGCGGCGCGCGCCTCCGCGATCGCCTCGACCAGCGCGGGGTGGTCGCTGCCGAGGTTGGCGAAGACATGGGAAACGCCATGCTCGATCAGGGCATCGAGGAAAGCGCTGGAGGTGGTGTACATCGGGAGCTGGGCCTTGTCGCATCGCCGGTCGCCCGGCGGGGGTCGTCGTCGGGGTAAGAGGCGGCGATCAGGGGATATAGTCGACCGCGCCGCGCCGGATCGTCACCCAGTGCGTCGTGGTCATCTCCTCCACGATCCAGTCGCCGCCGAAGCGGCCGATGCCGCTGTTCTTCTCGCCGCCGAACGGATTGAACGGCATGTCGGCGACGGTCATGTCGTTGACATGCGTCATCCCGACATCGAGCCCATGGGCGAAGCGCAGCCCGCGCGCCTCGTCGCGGGTGAAGACCGCGCTGGACAGGCCCGCATCGGTGGCGTTGGCGAGTTCGAGCGCATGCGCCTCGTCCCGCGCACGGATGATGAAGGCGATCGGCGCGAACATCTCGGCCTGTGCCAGCGGGTCGTCATTGTCGACATCGGCGAAGATGTGCGGCGGCACCACCGCGCCCGACGGCTCGCCCCCGAGGACGAGGCGGAAGCGGGATTTGGCGGCGGCGAGGTGGTCGAGGTTCGCGGCCAGCTGCTTCGCGTTCATCGCCGGGCCGATCAGCGTGTCCGGCTCGGCCGGATCGCCATGTTTCAGCCGTGCGGCGCAGGCGGCGAACTTCTCGACGAAGGCGTCGTGGACGCTGTCCTCCACGATCACGCGGTTGGTGCTCATGCAGATCTGGCCCTGGTGCAGGAACCGACCGAACGCTGCCGCCTGCGCCGCCTGGTCGAGGTCCGCATCGGCCAGCACCACGAACGGGTTGTTGCCGCCTAGCTCCAGCGCGACCCGCTTGATGACCGGGGCCTCGATGGCCAGCCTGCCGATGCGCCGCCCCACGCCGGTCGAGCCGGTGAAGGACAGGAAGCGCGGGACGTCGTGCGTGCAGAAAGCGTCGCCGATCACCCGCGAGCTGCCGGTGACGACGTTGAACAGTCCGGGTGGCAGTCCCGCCTCTTCATAGATGCGCGCCAGCAGCAGGCCGCCGGTGACGGGGGTGTCCTCGGCCGGTTTGACGACCACCGCATTGCCCACCGCCAGCGCGGGCGCGATCGTGCGGTGCGACAGGTGGAGCGGGAAGTTCCACGGGCTGATCACCCCGACGACGCCGATGGGGCGGCGATAGACGCGGCTTTCGGTGTCGGGCAGGTCGATCGGCAGGATGCGGCCGTTGATGCGATAGGGGATCGACGCGGCCTCGTTCAGACCGCCCATCACCGCCTGCCATTCGATCCTGGCCTTGATCCGGGTGGAACCCGATTCCGCGACCAGCCAGTCGATGATCTCGTCGCGCCGGGCCTGGACGATATTCGCGACGCGCCGGAACAGGTCGGCCCGGACCGCCGGGGGCGTTTGCGCCCATTCCCGCTGCGCCTTGGCGGCAGCGCTATAGGCGGCATCGACGTCGGTAAGGTCGGCGGCGCGCAGGCGGAGGAGGCACTCGCCCGAATAGGGGTTGCGGTCCTCCATGGTCTCCTCGCCCGAACCGGGCCGCCATGTCCCGTCGATATATTGCGCCTCGAAGCTGTAGCGGGTCATCCTCTCACTCCTTTTTCCTTGTCGGTCCATGCTATGCCGGTCGCGGGCCGGGCCTCAAACGGCGATGGCGGGCGTTTCGGGACGGGCCGCCCGATGGCCGCGCCGCGGCGCGGTCTCGATCAGTGCGATGCTGGCGACCGCGCCCAGGACCAGAACGCCCGACACGGTGAGCAGCGTCGTCGGCAGTCCGGTGGTGACGGCGATCCGCCCGGCGATGCTCGGCGCAATCCCGCCGCCGAAGATCTCGCCCAGCCCCACCACCAATCCCATCGCGGTCGAGGACAGCGTGTAGGGCACGGCCTCGCCCGCCACCGGCCCCGCGAGCAGCGCGTTCGCGCCACAGCAGCAAAAGGCGGCGAGGAACAGCAGCGCGAACAGCGGCAGCGGCGTGTGCGCGGTCAGCACCAGCGCGGCGAGCGCCGCCGCCCCGCCGAGAAAGGCGGCGACCAGCGCGGGGCGGCGACCGATCACGTCCGATATGCCGCACAGCGCAATCTGCCCGACGAAACCGCCAAAGCCCAGGCCCGACATCACCAGCCCCATTTGCGGGCCGTCCAGCCGCACGACATCGGTCAGGAACACCGGCGTCATTGCGCCGAGCACGAAGATCCCGCTCATCGAGCAGAAGATCGCCGGGATGGCGACCCGCACGTTGCGTCGCGCCAGCACGTCGCGCCACGATGCGCGGGGGGCGGGATCGTTCGTCACGGCGGGGCGGGCCGCGCGGGGAGGATCGCGCAGCACCACGAACATCGTGCCCGCCAGCACGAGGCCGGGCACCGCGACGATCTGGAACACGGCGCGCCACGACGGGACGATCGCGACCAGCTGCGTCGCGATGATCGGGCCGAGCGCCAGCCCGAACAGCGCGAACGCCCCCTGGATGATGCCGAGGTTTAGCCCGCGCCGCGCCGGGCGCGACGCATCCAGCGCGGCGGCGTAGCTCGCGGGACAATAGGCCCCCTCCGCGACGCCCATGGCCAGCCTTGCGACCATCAGCATCGCCAGGCTGCCCGCCAGTCCGCTGACCCCCGACAGCAGCGAGAAGCCGATCACGGAGGCGATCACGATCCGGCGACGCCCGATGCGGTCGGCCAGATTGCCCATCAGGATCGCGAACACGCCCCATGACAGGCCGACCGCCGCGGCCAGGTTGCCGAGGTCCTGATAATCCAGCTTCAGGTCGCGCATGATCTGCGGCGCGAGCGGCATCACCAGCCAGCGATCGAGCCCGACCAGCCCGAACCCCAAGGCGAGCAGCGCGATCGCGCGAAACTCATAGCGACGGTCGCCGCTCAGGGCGCCGCCATCGGCGGTGGGGGAGGGGGTCATAGCGCCTCCCATGTGCCAGCGTCGGGCAGCGACGCGCCGAACGGCTCCACCGGGCGGCGCGGTCGGGCGTTCAGCAGCAACCGCGTCGCATCGGCCCGGCAATAATGGCCGGTCGGATCGAGTGCGCTCTTGGCATGGACGATCGCGTCGAAATCGGCATCGGCATAGAGCAGCCCTTCCTCATCCTCCGGCATCGGCTCGGTCAGCGAGCGGCCATCGGGGCCGAAGATCATCGAATTGCCCCCGCCCTGCACCGCACCGGCGGAATTGAGCAGCGCCACCTTGTCGGGGGTGTCGCACAATGTGTCATAGACATCGGGCGACATCACCCCGGTCGCATGAAGGACGAAACACCCCCCCTCCAGCGCATAGACGCGGCTGGCGGCCAGGTTCGCCTCGGCGCTCAGACCATAGGCGATGCCCTTGTAGAGCGTGAAGGACGGCCAGGAGGCGACATGGATCTGCTCGCCCTGCGCATAAAGGGCGAACTTGCTCAGTGGCTGGACATGCTCGGCACAGCATAGGGCGCCCAACCGGCCGATGGCAGTGTCGACGACCTTCAGGTCGGACCCGTCGCCCTCGCCGAACACGGTGCGCTCGACATGGGTCGGCTTCAGCTTGCGCCGGTTGAAGACCGTCGTGCCGGTGTCGTCGATCAGCATCTGGCTGATGTAGAGCGTGCTGTCGGCGCGCTCGACATAGCCGATGACGCAGTGGATGCCATGCCGCGCGGCGGCCTCGCGGATGCGGCCCAGTTCGGGGCCGTCGGCGGCCAGGGCGTTGCGGTGGTAGCGCGGCAGGAACTGCGCGCCCCATGCCGGTGCGCCCAGCCATATCCACCAGGGATAACCCGGTATCCAGATTTCCGGAAAGGCGATCAGCTTCGCGCCGTTCGCCGCCGCCTGGGCGATCAGGCCGATGGCCTTGTCGGTGGACGCCTGCGCGTCGAGATAGACTGGCGCCGCCTGTACGACGGCGAGCCGAACCATGGGCTTCGTCAACGCACTCTTCCCCCTCGCTGATATGGAATGAAGGCTAGCGGCGGCATCGAACCGCGCTTGCCGCCTGCGGCCCGAAAAATGGCCCGGACCGGCATGGCGCGCCGCCGCATGCGGGCTATTTCGCGGCGGGCGAGGCCGCCCGCCGATAGGGATGGAGCTTTTCGTAGAACGGCCCCACCGGCCAGATCGAGCGCCGGTCCTTGGGCGTGATCATGAAGCATTCGATGTCGAGGATGCGGCCGTCGACGATCTTGAAGATCTCATAGATCACGAAGGTGAAGGGCGCATCGGCCCTGGGGCCGTTGTTGCTGCTGATGCCGGGCACCACGTCCAGATGGCTGATGCCGATGACCAGGCCGCGCGCGGTGTCGACGATCGGGAAGCGGCGTTCGCGGACCACCGGGATCCAGCCGAACTTGGTGACGCCGATGTCGCAACTGTCGGAGGTGATGACGTCGGGCCGGTTGGTATTGGTGGTCGGCGTCCCGTTTTCGGTCCGGTTGCAGTCGGGATGGAACGGCACGATCGTCGGATCATGTTCCTGGATCGACTGGAAATACAGGTTGGCGATGCGCCGCAGCTCGGCGGCGGGGACGCGTTCCTCCGGCGGCAGGACGTCGGACCAGATCGGCTTGGGGAAATGAACGCCGTCCGGGTTGAAGAGCAGGTCGTCCTTGCCTGCGGTCAGCTGCTCTACCTCGGTGATCCGGCCGTCCGCGACCTTCAGCCGGGCGACGTACAGCGCCTGTCCTGCGTCCTTGCGCCGGACGATGCCGAAGAAGATCGCCTGCCCGGCCTCGGGGTCGACGATCGTCGATCGGCCGGTGATGATCGTGGCGTCCTTCCACACGCCGTCGTCGAGCCGGCCGGGCCGGCCATTTTTATACACCATCGCGCCGGGGGCGAGGGGCAGGCGGGCGGCGTCATGCGCCTCCAGCGCCAGCAGATAGCGGTTCGTCATGTCGAGCAGGCACCCGCGATCGCAGCCCGATCGGGCGGCGGGCGCTGGGGATGCGGGCGTGCGGGGCATGGCGGCAGCGGGTGTCGCCGCCGCCACCACCGCCACGATGGCCGGGAACCATGATTTCATCGAATGATCCTCTCTGGCGGACAGGAAGGGGGCCGACGCGCGATCGGCCCCGATCCATCAGAATTTGCCGCGAATGCCGAAGGTGACGTAGCGTCCGACGACATCGTGCAGGCTCTGGTTGACCGGATAGGACAGGCCCGGCAGCGCGCTGGCGTAGAGCGGGGCCTGTCGATCGAACAGGTTGCGCACGTTGATGAACGGCGAGAACTGGCCGCCCGCGACATCGTAGCTGATGTTCAGATCGGTGTAGAACACGTTCGGCATCCGGTTGGACGCGTCGGCGATCACATAGCTGGCCCGCGTCGAGCGGTCATAGCGGCCGATCCAGCGTTCCTGCACGTTCAGGTTGAAGCCGCCGTTCGCGTAGTTCACCGACAGGTTGCCCCGCCATTTGGGATAACCCGCGCCGTTGCCGCCGACGGAGGTGTTCGCGGTGCCCGCCAGTTCCTCGGCCGGCTGCGTCGCGCTCGTCTGCAACCTCAGCACCGGCACATAGCTGGCGAAGGCGCGCAGGGCCAGTTGCCCCTGACCCACGCCGAAGGTGTAGGAGGATTCGAAATCGAACCCCCGCGTCCGCAGCGAGGCGCTGTTCAGCGGCGAGACTAGGATGGCCGTGGGGACGGTCGAGCCGGACGTGCGGACGATCAGGTTGCACACCGGGGCGTTTCCACCGCTGGCCTGGCAATCGTCATAGGCCTGTTGCGCGTCCTGCACGGTGATCGCATCGCGCAGCTTCAGGTCGAAATAGTCGATGGCGAGGCGGGCGCCGGGCAGCCAGGAAGGCGAGTAGACGAAGCCCGCGCTGGTGGTCAGGCCCTTCTCGGGCTTGAGCGCGGCGTTGCCGCCCGAAATCGCCTGGGTGGGGAAATTGCCCACGCCGGGGATCGACAGGCCGAAGACGTTGATCGAGCGCGAGGCGAACAGGTCGTACAGGGTGGGCGCCCGGATGTCGCGCGAGCGCGTCGCCCGGATGACCAGATCGTCGACCGGCTGATAGACCAGGCCCGCCTTCCACGTCGTCACGCCGCCGCTGGTGCTATAGTCGGTATAGCGGACCGCACCGTTCAGGTTGAGCGAGCGGCCGAGCGCGCTGTCCTTGGCCAGCGGAATGTCGACCTCGCCGAACACCTCCTTGACGTCGTAACGGCCCTTGGCGCTGCCGACGTTCGTGAAGCTGTGGCCGAGCGTCCCGCTGGGCACGAAACGGATGCCGGTGAAGTCGGTCGCCACGCCGGGATCGGAATTGCTGGTCTCGACCAGCGACTGGCGCCGATATTCGCCGCCGACCGCCACCGACACCGGCCCCGCCCATGACGAGAAGGGCGAACCCGAGATCGAGCCGCTGACCACGTCCAGTTCGTTGACGACGCGGTAGCGCGAATAGTCGTTGACATAGGCGACCGCCGCGGCCGACGGCGAACCCTCTCCGAACAGGTTGAGCGGAACGCAGCCCGGATAGAGACCGGGATTGGTGAGGCTGACCCGGCATACGATGTTGCCGCTGCCGTCCCTTACCGCGTCGAGCGCGGCGTAGAATTTCTGGTTGTTGACCTCCAGCCCCTTCACGTCGAGCTGGGTGCGGCCATGGGAATAGGACAGGTTCCAGCGATAATCGCCAAAGCGCCCGTCGACGCCCGCCGTGACATTGTAGCTGCGGTTGAACGCGTCGGACACGCGCTGGCCCAGATCGCGGCTGTAGCGCGACATCGTGATCGGCGCGCCGCCCGACGCGGCGGTGAGCTGCGCCTGTTGCTGCGCCGACAGGAAGGCGTTGGTCGGCGAGAACAGGATGCTGCCGAAATGGAAGTCGGAGCCGTAATAGCCGATGTTGCGCGAGTCGGCGTAGCTGCCCTGGACGAAGGCGTTGACGCCCGGCGCGACGTCTATCGACAGGCGCGCAAAGGCCTGGTTGGTCTTCAGGCTGCCGGTCAGGCCGAGCTGATCGAAATAGGCCCCGTCGCCGCCGATATTGATCGACGGATTGCCCGTCGCCGTCCCCCCGTTGAACGCGGTCAGCGCGCCGCCCGGCTGGAAGGCGAGGCCAAGCGCAGGCAGCAACCCGCCGAACGACGAAAAGCTCAGCCGGGTATTGGCCGCGGTGACATAGGGATTGGCGGCGGTCCCGGCGCCCACCAGGCTGTAGAGATTGCCCGCATAGCGTCGGTCGTAACGGCTGAAGATACCGGCCGAGTCGTAATGTTCGAAGCTCGCGATCAGGTGCGCCCGGTCGCCGAGCAGCCCCGTTCCGACCGCCACGCCCGCGCGCAGGCTGGGCGCGTCGCCGCGCGTCGAGACGCCCTTTTGCAGCGTGTATTTGACGCCCGTGAATGTCTTGTCGAGGACATAGTTGACCACGCCGCTGACCGCGTCCGAACCATAGGTCGCCGACGCACCGGCCGTGACCACGTCGACGCGCTGGACCAGCATCTGGGGCAGGGTGTTGACGTCGACACTGCCGTCGAAGCTGGTCGGCGGCAGCCGCCGCCCGTCGAACAGGATCAGCGCGCGGGCGGGCCCGATACCGCGCAGGTTCAGATAGTTGCCGTTGCTGGGCGTGTTGGCGTTGGTCTGGCCATAGCTGGTCTGGCTGACCGAATTGCTGAACTGCGGCAACTGGTTGAGCCCGTCGGCGATGTTGCTGGGCGCGGTGCGGGTCAGTTCGCCCGCGCTCAGGACGGTCACGGGGCTGGGCGACTTGCTGCCGTCGCGCACCACGCGCGATCCGGTGACGACGATGTCCTTCTGCCCATCGGCGCCGTCGTTCGCCGGGCTGGCCTGGGCCTCGATCCCGGTGGCGGTCGTGGGTGTCGCCTCCTGCGCTAGTGCCGCGTGCGGCAACGCCATCAGGGAAACACCGGCCAATAACATCGAACTATATTGCACGCGCATAACGCCCCCTTCCTATGAACCAGGACCTCCTGACGGCGCCGCTCAAGCCTCTTTCGGGCTGGATGTCGGCTTATGGTGCGAACCTGCAAAGCCCGACCCACAAGACGGATAGTCTGCGAGGACGATCGGAAAAACTTGTACGGGACGGCCTGTTTTCAGGTTTGGAGCGGCGCAGGACAGGGGGGCTGGCGTCCCTAGGGGCCGGTCGGGGCGCTGGCGACCGGGCCATGGAATAAGGGCTTGCGGCCGAACCGGTCCCTATGAGAGCATCGCTGCTTTGAGCCCTCCGGCACACGAGGATGCATCGTGGACGTTGAAAGCATGAAGCGCAGGCAGGTCGATGCCGTCAGCTTTGCCGCTTGGCGGGAGACGGTGCGCGAGCAGATCGTCGATCTCGATTGCGCGCGCGCGGACGACGGCCCGTTCCACGCCTCGATCAGCAGCTGCGACCTGTTGGGAACCCGCATCGCCAAGGTCGCCGCCGGGCGCCACCATGTCTCGCGCGATCGCCGCCGGATCGCATCCGACCATGACGAATATGTCCTGCTGACCGTGCTGGTCGAGGGCCGGGTGACGATCTGCCAGGGCAGCCGCGAGGCGCGTCTTCAGGTCGGCGACATGGCGATCTACGACAGCACGCGGCCCTATGATTTCTTCGTGGAGGAACCCTTCGTCCAGACCGTCCTGCGGCTCAGCCGCAAGGACATGGCCCGCCAGATCCGCAGCCTGGACGATCTGACCGCTTGCCCCATCTCGGGCGCGCGGGGCACCGGACGGCTGGCGGCACGCTTTATCTGCGATCTCGAGGATCAGCTGGGCCATATCGATCCCCGCAGCGCGCCCGCGCTCCATGGTGCGCTGATCGACCTGGTCGGCGCGGCCTTCACCGAACAGACCTCCGACCGGCGCCCGCCGCTGCGCGAACAGCGCCACGTGCTGATGACCCGTATCGTCCAGTTCGTCGACACGCATTTCTGCGAAGAGACGCTGACGTGCGAGCGCGTCGCGGAAACCTTCGGATTGTCGGAACGCTATCTGCGCAAGCTGTTCGCGGAAAGCGAACGGTCGCTGTCGGAACGGATCTGGCACCTCCGGCTGGAAAAGGCCAAGCGCGACCTTCGCGGCAATCTGGCCTATCGGTCGTCCGTCACGTCGGTCGCCTATGATTGCGGGTTCAAGGATCCCGCGCATTTCAGCCGCGCCTTCAAGGAGAAATATGGTATGACCCCGCGCGATTACGCACGGGGCTGACATTCCGCTCCGCCGGAAAGGCCGATGCCGCCTTCGGGCGTCAGTCGCCCGCGGCCTTGCGATAGGCGCTGGGAGACACGCCCGCATGGCGGCTGAAAAAGCGGGTGAAATAGGCCGGGTCGGAAAAGCCGATCGCATAGCCGACCTCCGCCACCGACATATTGGTATAGAGAAGCGCGCGCTTGGCATCGAGCATGGCGCGCTGGTCCAGCATCGCGGCGGGTGACAACGCCGCGACCCGCGCGCAGGCGACGCGCAGGCGGCTTTCGCTGGTCCCCAGCGCCTCGGCATAATCGGCGATCGGCTCGCGCAGGCGGAAACGCTCGTCGATCCTGGCGCGGAAGCGGGCGACCAGGCTGTGGTGATGGCCGGGGATGGCGGGGGCATGGTCGCGCATCCTGTCGAGCGAGCGCAACGTCTCGACAAGGATCGTCAGCAGCGCGGCATCGACCGCCGCGCGGTGCCCCGGTCCCGACCATAGCAGCTCGCGCATCAGCGTCGCGATCTGCGCGCCGATCCGGTCGGTCGGCATATCGTCCGAACCGATGACACCAGCCTGTTCGAAGACGGCGGCGAGCCCCGGATAGCGGCTGTCGAGCAGCGTCAGATGCCGGACCGACAAGGTCACGACCGCGCCCGCCGACTCGTGATGCCAGTCGAAACCATGCACGATCCCCGCCGGTACGATCACCAGCGCGGGCGCGCTGACGGCCAGGCTCTTCGTCTCGGCGCGCATGGTGCCGCCGCCTTCTTCCAGCAGGAAGAGCTGGACCAGATCGGCATGGGCGTGCGGCAGAATCGTCCATTCATGCGGGCGCGAGCGGCTGTCCAGCCGTTCGGCATGGACGAAGCCCTCCTCCACCGCGCGGTGCGGTTCGCCATAGAGATAGAAGCTGGGAATGGCCGCGGACACCATCCGGCCATGCTATTGCGCGGCAACCGGATCGTCCAACTTTTTGCGCGCCCCGTCCATCGCACGCCGACATCGCAAAGCGCATGATCGGCACAAGTCGGCGGACAGGCCGACAGTCGAGAGGATGGATATGAGGCACCGGACACAGGTGGCGATAATCGGGGCGGGACCGGCGGGCATGTTCCTGGCCCATCTGCTCCACGCCGAAGGGATCGACGCCGTCGTGATCGAGCGACGCGACCGGCCCTATGTCGAGGGGCGGGTCCGCGCGGGCGTGCTGGAACAGGGGACGGTCGCGCTGATGCGGCGGCTGGGCCTGTCGGCGCGGCTGGAGCGCGAGGGGCTGGTCCATGGCGGCACCAATCTGGCGCTCGACGGCGAGGTCTTCCGCATCGACATGGCGGCGCTGACGGGCGGATCGACCGTCACCGTCTATGGCCAGCAGGAGGTGATGCGCGACCTGTTCGACGCCGCCGAGGATCGCGGCGTGTCGATCGTCTGGAACGCGGCGGATGTTACGCTGGCCGGGCTGGACAGCGATCGGCCGAGCGTGACCTGGCGGCAGGATGGCGCGGAACACCGGCTCGATTGCGACTTCGTGGTCGGCTGCGACGGCTTTCACGGCATCAGTCGCGCGGCCATCCCGGCCGACGTCCTGCGGGTGTTCGAGCGGGTCTATCCCTTTGGCTGGTTGGGGGTGCTGGCCGATGTGCCGCCCGCCGATCACGAACTCATCTATGCCAATCACGAACGCGGCTTCGCGCTGGCGTCGATGCGCTCGACGACGCGCAGCCGCTATTATGTCCAGTGCGCGCTGGACGAGGACCTGGCGCAATGGTCCGACGATCGCTTCTGGGACGAGCTTTGCGTCCGCCTCGGCCCGGACATGGCGGCCAGGGTGACGCGCGGACCCTGCTTCGAAAAGGCGATCGCGCCGCTTCGCTCCTTCGTCGCCGAGCCGATGCGCTGGGGGCGGCTGTTCCTGGCCGGGGACGCGGCGCATATCGTGCCGCCGACGGGGGCCAAGGGCATGAACCTGGCCGTGTCCGACGTGACGATGCTGGGTCGTGCGCTGACCGAGCATTATCACGAACGGTCGGATGCGGGGATCGACCATTATTCGGCCCGCGCGCTGGCGCGGGTGTGGAAGGCGGAGCGCTTTTCCTGGTGGTTCACCTCGGTGACCCACCGTTTCCCGACGATGGATGGCTTCGACCGGCGCATCCAGATAGCCGAGCTGGAATATCTGCGCGGTTCGCCCGCCGCGCAGCGGACGCTCGCCGAGAATTATGTGGGCCTGCCCCTGGAGATGGCATGAAGAGCAAGATCTATGACAGCCCGGCGGCCGCGCTGGCTGGGCTGCTGTTCGACGGCATGACGATCATGTCTGGCGGTTTCGGCCTGTCGGGCAACCCCGAAAGCCTGATCCCGGAGGTCCGCGCGAGCGGGGTGACGGGCCTGACCGTCATTTCCAACAATGCGGGCGCGGACGGCTTCGGCCTGTGGATGCTGCTGGAAAGCCGCCAGGTCGCCAAGATGATCTCCAGCTATGTCGGCGAGAACAAGCTGTTCGAGCAGCAATATCTGTCGGGCGAGCTGGCGCTGGAACTGAACCCGCAAGGCACGCTGGCCGAGCGGATCCGGGCTGGCGGCGCGGGCATTCCGGCCTTCTACACCAAGACCGGCGTCGGTACGGTGGTGGCCGAGGGCAAGCCGGTCGAGACGTTCGAGGGGCAGGACTATGTCCGCGAGACCTGGCTGCGCGCCGACCTGTCGATCATCAAGGCGTGGAAGGCGGACCCGGCCGGCAACCTCATGTTCCGCAAGACCGCGCGCAACTTCAACCCGAACATGGCGACCGCCGGAAAGGTGACCGTGGTCGAGGTGGAGGAGATCGTCGAAGCGGGCGCGCTCGACCCCGACTGCATCCACACGCCCGGCATTTTCGTTGACCGGATCGTCCGCTCCACCATCAACGAGAAGCGGATCGAGAAGCTGACGACCCGCGCACGGGAGGATGCGGCATGAGCTGGACCCGCGACGAGATGGCGGCGCGCGCCGCGCGCGAGCTTCAGGACGGCTTCTACGTCAATCTGGGCATCGGCATCCCGACCCTGGTTGCCAACCACGTGCCGGAGGGCATCGACGTGACCTTGCAGTCGGAAAACGGACTGCTGGGCATCGGGCCCTTTCCCTATGAGGGCGAGGCGGACCCCGACCTGATCAACGCGGGCAAGCAGACGGTGACGACGCTGCCGACTTCCAGCTTCTTTTCCAGCGCGGACAGCTTCGCGATGATCCGGGGCGGCCATATCGACATGGCGGTGCTGGGCGCGATGGAGGTGTCGGCCGGGGGCGACATCGCCAACTGGACGATTCCGGGCAAGATGGTGAAGGGCATGGGCGGCGCGATGGACCTGGTCGCGGGCGTCAAGCGCATCGTCGTGGTGATGGACCATGCCAGCAAGTCCGGCAGTCCGAAGATCCTGCCCGAATGCACCCTGCCGCTGACCGGCAAGGCCTGTGTCGACCTGATCGTCACCGACCTGTGCGTGATGGCGTGCGACAAGCCGGGGCTGCGGCTGGTCGAACTGGCGCCCGGCGTGACGCTGGACGAGGTGCGCGCGAAGACGGGTGCGCCCTTTGCGGAGCAGCCGGCATGATCGGCTATAGCAAGGACGATGCGGGCGCGCCGCCGCTGCTGGTGCCCGACTATCGCTCCACGGCGACGCGGGCGCCGCTTCGGCCGCCGATCGCGATCCCGCCGACGCTGACCGAGACGACCGGGCCTGGCGGCTGCTGGGAGCGGCTGATGGGATCGGCGCTCGCCGACCTGACGACGCAGCATAAGGCCGAGCCGCTGGGCCAGCGGATCATCGTCGCGGGCCGCGTGCTGGACGAACAGGGGCGCGCGGTGCCCGATACCGTGATGGAAATCTGGCAGGCCAATGCCGCCGGACGCTATATCCATGCCAAGGACCAGTGGGACGCGCCGCACGACCCCAATTTCACCGGCGCGGGGCGGGTGGTGACCGATGCGGAGGGGCGGTATCGCTTCGTGACGGTGCGACCCGGCGCCTATCCCTGGGGCAATCACCGCAATGCCTGGCGCCCCGCGCATATCCATCTCTCGCTGCTGGGCCCCGCCTTTGCGACGCGGCTGGTGACGCAGCTCTATTTCCCCGACGATCCACTGATCGAGATCGATCCGATCGCCAATGCGGTCCCGATGCCCTACCGCCAGCGGCTGGTCGCGCGGCTCGATATGGATGTGACCGAGCCCAATTGGGCGCTCGGCTATCGGTTCGACGTGGTGCTGAAGGGACGCGACCAGACGCCCTTCGAGGAGGATCATCATGACCATTGATCCCGCCGACCTGCGCCCCCAGGCGCGCGCCGACAATCAGGACCCGGCGCTGTTCGGCCAGACGCCCAGCCAGACGGTCGGGCCGTTCTTCCATTACGGCCTGCCCTGGCGGGGCGGCGCGGACCTGGTCGGCCGGTCGGACATGGGCGCGCGGCCCGAACTGATGCCCGAGGCGCATTATGTGCTGAACCTGTCCTCGCCCACCGGCACGCCCGAGGGGCAGGTCATCGAGGTCACCGGCCGCGTGCTCGACGGACAGGGCGCCGTGGTGCCCGATGCGATGGTCGAGATCTGGCAGGCCAATGCGGCGGGTCGCTATCGCAGCCTGGACGATACACGGCAGGAGGTGCCGATCGATCCGCATTTCGTCGGGTTCGGCCGGTCCGCGACCGATGAGGAGGGCCGCTTCCGTTTCCGTACGATCATGCCCGGCCGGGTGCCGGGACCGGCCAATGGCCTTCAGGCGCCGCATCTGGCGGTGTCGATCTTCGCGCGCGGGCTGCTCAGGCGGCTGGCGACCCGCATCTATTTCGACGGGGCGGACGGTAACGACACCGATCCGGTGCTTGCCTGCGTCCCGCCGGAGCGTCGCGCCACCCTGATCGCGGTGCAGGGCGCGCCGGGCGTCTGGTCGCTCGACCCCCTGCTGCAGGGGGAACGCGAAACGGTGATGTTCGACCTGTGACCAGCCTGTTGCGCCTCCGCCCGGTCGCGACGCCGGACATGATCGCGATATTCGATGACGCGGCGGCCATCGCCCATGCCTGCGCCTTCGAGGTGGCGTTGGCACAGGCGCAGGCCGCCCATGGGCTGATCCCGGCAGCGGTGGCGGAGGCCATCGCCGTGGGTGTCTCCCAGGTCCGGATCGACCCGGCCGTGCTGGCGGATGCGGCGGCCCTGGCGGGGACGCTGGCCATTCCACTGGTCGAGCATCTGCGTGGTGCGCTGTCGGGCGAGGCGGGCAGGGCGCTGCATCGCGGCGCGACCAGCCAGGACGTGGCGGACAGCGTGATGATGATGCAAGTCCGAGCCGCGCTTCCCCTGGTCGCGCGCGATGCCCGCCGGGTGGTCGCGGCCCTGGCGGACCTCGCTGCGACGCATCGTGCGACCCCGGCGATCGGGCGCACGCTGCTGCAGGACGCGATCCCGGTCGCCTTCGGCCTGCGACTGGCGCAGGCTGCGGCAGGAATCGCCGAGGCGCTCGATCAACTGGAAGAGGCGGTGGCGCACCATGCCATCATCCAGTTAGGCGGTGCGGCGGGAACGCGCGCCGGATCGGGCGGGCAGGGCGCGGCGGTCGCGGCGCATATGGCGCAGGCCCTGGGGCTGACGGCGGGGGCGCCCTGGCATGCGCGGCGGACGGGCGTGGCGTCGATCGGCGCGGCGATCGGCATCCTGATCGGCGCGCTGGGCAAGCTGGCCCGCGACGTGTCGCTGCTGGCGCAGAACGGCGTTGGCGAGGCGCGGGAACCGGTCATCGCCGGACGCGGCGGCTCCTCGGCGATGGCGCATAAGCGCAATCCGACCGGCTGTCAGGTCGCGCTGTCCGCCGCGATCCGCGCGCCGGGCCTCGTCGCCGCGCTATTGGCGGGGATGCCGCAGGAACAGGAACGCGGGCTCGGCGGCTGGCAGGCGGAGGGCCCGGTCCTGGCCGAGCTCTTCCTGCTCGCCTCGGGCAGCGCCGCCGCGATGGCGGTGGTGGCCGAGGGGCTGGAGATCGACCGCGCGGCGGTGGCGCGCAATCTGGCCAGCGCGGGCATGGGCGACGACCTGGGCGAAAGCGCGGCCATCATCGCCGAATTGCTGGGGTTCGAAGGGAACTGATATGGCGTTCACGACACGCGACGGCACCCGCCTGCACTGGCGGCTGGAGGGCGCGGAGGATCGTCCGGTGCTGGTGCTGCTCAACTCGATCGGCACGGATATCGGCCTTTGGGACCGGACCGTCCCGTTGCTGCTCCCCGCCTTTCGCCTGCTGCGCATCGATGCGCGCGGGCATGGCGGGTCGGATGCCCCGGACGGCGACTATAGCCTGGCGATGCTGGCCGCCGATGTCGCCGCGATCATGGACGATGCGGGCGTCGGGACGGCGGCGGTGGCGGGGGTGTCGCTGGGCGGCATGGTCGCGATGCAACTGGCGCTCGACCATCCGGAGCGGGTTTCGGCGCTGGCGCTGATCTGCACCTCGGCGACGATGGACCCCGCCGCGTGGAGCGCGCGGATCGACACGGTGCGCGCCCAGGGCACCGGCGCCATCGCCGAGATGGCGGTCGGGCGGTTCCTGTCACCCGACTTCGCCGCGCAGCATCCCGACATCGCCGCGACGCTGCGCGACGGCATCGCGCGCCAGGCCGATACGGGCTATGCCGGGGCGGGCGCGGCGATCCGCGACATGGCGCTGATCGACCGGATTGCGGGGCTTGCCGTGCCGACCCTGGTCGTCACCGCGATGCGCGACGTCTCCACCCCCTATGCCGGGCATGGCGAGCATCTGGTCGCGACCATCCCCGGCGCGCGTCATGCCGGGGTCGAGGGGGCGCATCTGCCACCGATCGAGGCTCCCGGTGCGCTGGCCACCGCGCTCCGCCGGTTCCTGACCACCGACGAAACGGTCGAGGCGGCGAGTGACACCCTGTTCGAGGCCGGGCTGATCAACCGCCGCCGGGTGCTGGGCGATGAATGGGTCGAACGCAGCCTGGCGAGACGCACCCCCCTGACGGCCGATTTCCAGGCCATGATCACCCGGATCGCCTGGGGCGAGATCTGGGGGCGGCCGGGGCTGGACGATCGGACCCGCCGCCTGATCGTGCTGGCGATCACTTGCGCACTGGGGCGTTGGGAGGAATTCGCGCTGCATGTCCGCGCCGGGCTGACCCAGGGCGGCTTCACGCGCGACGAGCTGAAGGAAGTGCTGATGCAGGCCGCCATCTATGCGGGCGTACCCGCCGCCAATACCGGCTTTGCCGAGGCGCAGAAGATCATCGACATGCTGGAACAGGACGCCTGATGCCCGACGCTTATATCTGCGACGCGATCCGCACCCCCATCGGCAAGCTGAACGGCGCGCTGGCGGGCGTTCGGGCCGACGACCTTGCCGCCATTCCCCTGCGTGCGTTGATGGAGCGCAACCGCCACGTCGACTGGCAGGGCGTCGAAGACGTGCTGCTGGGGTGCGCCAATCAGGCGGGCGAGGACAATCGCAACGTCGCGCGCATGGCGGTGCTGCTCGCCGGTCTGCCGGAGGTGGTGCCGGGCGGAACGATCAACCGGCTGTG